>CAVTHT010000012.1:0-195851 GCA_963734575.1 uncultured beta proteobacterium
CGCTCTCGCGCATGCCCACAAGTACTACCGTGTCCGCGCCCGTGGTGGCGACACCACCTGCCGTGGCGAGCATGTCCGAGAGGCGCATGTTGACGGTCTCGAGCGGGTAGCGGCCAGGGCGATTCACCTGCCCCAGCACCGCCACCTGGCTGCTGCGGATCTGTGTCGGCAGAATGGTGACTTGCGGCTTTTGCACGTAGCGGCCTTCGCGCAGCATGTCAGCGATCTTCTTCTCGCCTTGCGAGAGGCTGAGGCCGCCGACCGGCACGCTGCCGATCAGCGGGAAACTCAACGTACCCACTTCGGAAACCCGGGTTTCGGTAGTGAGATCGGGGTTCTGAAATACCGTGATGCGCACGATGTCCCCGGCGCCAAGCACGTATTCGGCATTGGTCCCGTTTTGTGCCTGCGTCACGCTCAATGTGAGCAGCACGATGGTGCAGGCAAACAGGGTTCTCAGAATTTGGTTTTTCAACACAGTCTTCTCGTTAGAGCGGGGCCGTTTCGGATGCACCCCATGGCGCAAGTCGGCTGAACATCGTCATTTCAGCCCGGCCGCGCCTTTGTTCAGCATCATGTCGTCCAGGCGCTTCGTCTCCTGCGGGTTCGCCGAAAGCTCCTTGCCGTCAGTTCCATCGCCGATATTCCGAGCAGCGTGGGCATTGGCAAACTCTCCTTCGTACTCGATCGTGCTGTCGCTTCTCAGGCGCTTCAGTTCCGCCTGCGCGACCTGTGTCTGGCGCTGGGTCGTGATGATCTGCTCCACCAACGGGGTCGCCGCCTTCAGGTCGAGCGGTTGTGCTCGTGCATCGACGATGCGAACGACTACCGACCCACCACTCGCGGTAAGCGTCGTTATGTCACCAGGCTTCATATTCGCCAGTCGCGGTATCACGTCGAGTGGCAATTGCTCCGCCGGTTTGATTGCGACACTGCTTTGGTACGGAATTCCGCGGTCGCGCAGCCATGCCGCGACCTCATCCAAGCCTTTTGCCGCTGCCACGCGCTGCTGAAGGGCGCTGACTGCATCCGGGTCCGGCTGTACACCGAGCTCTTCGATCGTATAGATCTTGCGTCTGCTGAACAGATCAGGATTCTTGACATAAAAATCAACGATCTCGGCAGTCTCCGGCTTGGCTACCTTGGACATGATCTCGTCCAGATATGCCCGCGAGTAAATCTGGCGCTTCGCTGACTCGACCGCCTGCAACACAGCCACGGTGCGGTCAAGCTTCCTGTCCTTCGCCTGCTCCACCAGGAGCTCCTGATCGATGATGCGCTCCAGCACCTCGGAGGCGGCGCGCCTGGCCTGCTCTGGGGCCAGTTGGCCGACGTTCTGCATAACCTGATTCACTTGATCAACTGAGATTTCGTAATCGTTCACCCTGGCGGCAACCTGCGTGGCACCGTCGCCGGCATGTTTGTCGCCACAGCCGGTGACCATACCCGCGCCAAAGCACAGCAGCACCAGAACGTGACCACAGTGAGTCGCTGGAGTCCTATGCGATCGATCAACCGTCAGCCCGTGTGAAACGGCATCCAGCTTTGTTGCCAGCTGAGCCGTACCCGACAGTGACGCTGCTCGAACGGGTGTGTGACATGACATCGCTTCTGGCATTCAGAACCGGAGTTGCACGTTAACCGCCGCGGTGTCCGCGCGGTAGTTCGGGTGGCCAGGATTGTCGCCGGTTCGCACCTCGTGGGCGAGCGTGATCGTGGCGCGCAGGCTCCGCGTAGGAGCCCATTCGGCACCTGCGCTGTAATACTGGGTGAAGTCGACGCCGCCGGGAATGATGATCGTGGCGATCCCCGGATCGCCTCGAAAATCCCGCTTGCGGATCTCGGCCGTTGCGTGCGCCTTGATCTTCTCCGAGAACGCCCAGGTAGGCGTCAGAGACGCCGCACTTGTAACCACATAGTTGGCGTTGAGGTCCTCCTGGGCGCCGATTTCCCGGCGCAGCAGGAAATCGAAGTTCAGCTTGCCGGTGGCCGCCCACGCATACGCCACGCGTCCCGTCGGGCCGCTGAAGTCCCGCGAGGCGAGCGCGATACCGCTGTATCGCCGCGCCGTCATCCCGATTCGCCCCGTCAGGCGACTATGGCCCGCGAAAGCCCAGTCGGCGCCGAGCTCAACGTCGTCCTGGCGGAAGCCAGAGCCTGGCGTGCCGGGAAGCTCCGCGCCTTGCGTGGGATAGCGTCCGTCCGTGTTGCGGGCACGCATCTCCACCCGGTTGCCTGTCGCCGGTGCGTATGCCAGCCGGATGTCCGCGACCGTAGCATCGTAGTTGCTGAACGGATCGCTCCTGCCGCTGTACCGGTTACGGACTTCGGCGATCCCTGCTCCGGCCGACCAATCGGGATGCCATTGGTAGTCGGCGCTCGCGGCGAGCCCGTTCATAACGGTTCACCGTCTGGGTGAATCCACCCTGGCTGGCGAAGTTCGTTGGCGTATCCGTGCGCTGCAGATTCATGACGCCATGCCAACGATTGCCAACGGTCCAGTCCCAGGTGGCAAGACCCGCGATTCCGGTGAAGTCGAGCGTTCGATACGTCAGGTATGCGTAGCGCGTGAGCGTGACGTCTGCGCGCAGGCGCTGCCGGCTGTAGACTTTGTCGAACTGGATGCCACCGTATGTGGAAGAGATGAAATCGCTACGTGACGTGCTGTCGACGCCGGTCAGTGCCGGTGGTGGGTCAACTCCCGACGGGAGGCGAAAGAGATTGCTGTCGTAAGTCACGCCTGCCCGATGACATAGTGGATGGCATCCGCTTCGTCTGCGTGGGACGACGGAGCGAACATCATCGCGATGACTGCAAAGGACAACGTTGCGGCATGGCGCGCGTACCTGCCAGTCATGCCCGTCGCAGCGACGACGCGCCATTGCTGGCGACGTCGACTATCGAATGTGGGCGCACGAGGTCGTCATGGCGTTTCATGCTGAGCGGGTTGGGCTCGTTGCCACTCAGTAGACGGGTGAGGGTGGCCGCAGCACGATGAACACCGTCTTCGCCATGATCCAAAGATCGAGGCCCAGGGACCAGCGCCGCAGGTAGTCGAGGTCGCACTCGATTCGCTGCCGCATCTTGTCGACGTTGTCGGTTTCACCGCGCAAGCCGCTGACCTGCGCCCAGCCGGTGATACCTGGCTTCACCTTGTGCCGGACCATGTAGCCCTTGATGACCTTTCGGTACTGCTCGTTGTGCGCGACCGCATGCGGCCGCGGGCCCACGATACTCATTCGGCCCTGGAGGACGTTGATGAACTGAGGCAGCTCGTCCAGCGAGGTCCGGCGGATGAAGGCTCCGAAGGGGGTCACCCGGCAGTCGTCTTTCTCCGCCTGCCTGACGTCTGCCGGGTCGTCGGACACGTGCATGGAGCGAAACTTATAGACGATGATCTCGCGCCCATCCTGGCCATAGCGTCGTTGCCTGAAAAAGATCGGGCCGGGCGACGAACGCTTCACCCCAATGGCAACGGCCAGCATCAGCGGCGAAACGAGCGTCAGGATCAGCAGCGATAGCACGATATCCGAGAGCCGCTTGGTCGCGCCATTGAAGCCGGTGAAGGGCGTCGCGCACACGGTAACGACGGGCATGCCGCCAATCTCGTCCATCCGGCCCTGGATCAAATCAGTCACGAAAATATCGGGCACGAAATAGATCGATGCGGTTGTGTCTTTCAGGGTGTCCAGCAAGGCGAGGATCCGCGGCTGCGAGGCCATCGGCAGCGCAAGGTACAGGTGGTCGGTGCGGTTGACGTTTAGGAAAGCGGCCAGTTGTTTCAAATCGCCGAGCAATGGCAGATTCCCCAGCGACTCGGCGAGACGGCTGCGGGAACGATCGTCAAAGAACCCGACGAAGCGGGTGCCATGATAGGGATTCTCTAGGAACTGGCGTGCGAGCTTGATCCCGATTTCATTGACGCCGGCCACGACCGCGGTCTTCTGCTTCCCTTCCACCGCCATGTACCGTGGCAGGATCGAGCGCACCGCTTGGTGCGTGAGCACCTTCATGAGCGGCGTGCTCACCAGCCACGTCCACAGGACCGCGTCGGGGAAGAGGCGAGTGTAGCCAGTCACCTGTCCGAACACGAAGAGGATGCTGGCGACGATAAGCCAATTGATCAGCACCATGCGTATCACACGCCGCGGGCGATCAAGCAGACCGATATCCCCGGGGAATGTCATCGAGAAGGCGATGAGCCCGAGGATCATGTAGGACCCGTCGATCCTGTCACCCCAGAGCCAGGCTGAGCCGAACAGGCACAGCAGCACGACCGCGGGATCCTTGTAGACCTCGATGACGCGGACGAGTGACAGCCCACCTTTCAGGATGTCGTGACGGTAATCAACAGATCTTAAAATCATCGAGCAAGAAACCCGCCGTTTTGCACCAGACGGGTTCCGGGTACTAGCACCGGGGGTCAGGATTTGAGGCGTCGTCGCGCGACGGTGACGATAACGCCCAGGCCTGCGAGCAGCATTACGTACGACTCCGGCTCCGGCACGGGACTGTTGTTCAGGGCGACGGTGTGGCGCGCACGAATCCCGCCGTCGGCAATGCCGAATACGACAACCCAGTAATCGCCGGGCGACAGCAACGCTGAACGCATCAGTAGGCTCCCGCCCGACGAGAGGCGAAGGAGCTTCCGACTGGTCCGGACGCGTTGTACAGCCCCGCCGTGAAGTCGGTGATGCGCTGCACTCGAAACCGGGCATTGGCGACGGTCCATGTCTGCACGCTACCCGTCGCATTGGAGAGCGGAGGGAATCGAAAGACTCCACGTGTCCGAAAAGCTGCCCGGATTCACGCGTCCGTTCCCTGACCAACCGTTGGGCGATGAATCTGTGGTGAGCGTGTAGCCGGCCGCGGAGGCAGCGGACGCAACACCAAGCGCTACCAGTCCGATCATTAATGAGCAAGGTTCACACCCCCCC
This sequence comes from uncultured beta proteobacterium, assembly GCA_963734575.1. Classification (GTDB taxonomy): domain Bacteria; phylum Pseudomonadota; class Gammaproteobacteria; order Burkholderiales; family Casimicrobiaceae; genus CAIWHR01. The sequence continues at coordinate 4,938 of CAVTHT010000012.1, forward strand.
TGCGGGTGCAGCAAGTGAGAACAACACGCGCTTGAACCGGACTAACGACTCCGGCTTCTTACCCCCTAAGCAAGAAACCAGCCTGTGAAAATTTCAGCCTGCAATCATACGATTGACCTTCAGTAGCCAAATTCCACAACGACAGTTGTAAAGATTCCCAATAAGCGGGCGGCTATAAAACTCCATTTTCAGGCTTGTGTCTAGAGCCGCGGGAATGTATAACTATCGGTAAGAGTTGCAGTTTTCTCCCGGAGGGAACCGCACGGAGTGAAGCGCGCATGAATTAACGTCGCGTACGCGTTCGCGATCACTCAAATGAAGCATTACGTGGCAAATGACTTCCGCACTGCGCCCCGAATTCAAATCGCGGCCGCGAGCCCAAACGCGAGGCGCGAGCATAAAATTGTCCGCCCCGCGCCACGTGCGCGCATTGAGCTTGATCAGGGATTCCGGAGATTTCCGGGAGATTCTTGAGATGCCCGGCCCACCGGCCGCGAGGCGCGTTCTGCCGGCGAACGACCGGAGAGATAGAGATCCCGCGCTTGAGCCGGAGCGCAGTGGACGCTCCGGTCCCCGCGGGCAATCGCTGGCTATGTGGAAGTGCGCGGGTGTTCCGGGAGGGTGGATACCGGTCTCATGCGCAATCAGCTCTGATCACGCGACCGCGCGATTTCCATCCACGCTGTAACGCCCGGCGCCGAACGCCATGAGCAAGAGCATCCCGCCGAAGATCGACGCGTTCTTCATGAAGTTGATCTGCTGCATCATGACCTGGTCCGCGGGCGCCGACCAGAAGTTGTGGAACAGGAAGCTCGTGGGGATCAGCCAGAGCGCGATGAGCAGCGCCGCGATCCGCGTTTTCAGGCCCACGACGATCGCGAGACCCAGCACGAGCTCCACGAAGATCGTGCCCGCGGTGAGCACCTCCGGCATCGGCAGTCCCTGGCTGGCGATGTAGCCTGCCGTGCCGGAGAAGCCGCTGATCTTGCCCCAGCCCGACCACACGAACAGCGCGGCCAGCGCGATGCGCCCTATGAGCGCGAGAGTGTCCTGCGATTTTTCCATGATGCTCTCCTGAAAGGTTAAGGTAAGTCGAACAGAAGCACTTCGGCGGCTTCCGCACGATCGATGCGGATCGCGCGCTCGCCGGTGATCTTTGCCGCATCGCCCGCGGCGAGGCGCACGCCGTTGACGTGTGCCGTGCCGGCCGCCACGTGGACGTAGGCGCGGCGACCTTCGGCGACCTCATGCGAGACCGCATCGTCGCCGTCGAGCACCGTGGCGTACACGCGCGCATCCTGGTGGATGCGCACGGCCCCGCCGTCGCCTTCCGGGGCTGCGATGAGACGCAGCGTGCCCCGCTTCTCCTCCTGGCCGACGTGCTGCTGCTCGTAGCCGGGAGGAATGCCGCGCTCGGCGGGCTCGATCCAGATCTGCAGGAAGTGGGTGCCGTCGGTACGCGACGGGTTGTACTCGCTGTGCTGCACGCCGCGGCCCGCGCTCATGCGCTGCACGTCGCCGGGGGCGATCACCGAGCCGTTGCCCATGCTGTCGCGGTGCTCCAGCTGCCCCTCCAGCACGTAGCTGATGATCTCCATGTCGCGATGGCCGTGGGTGCCGAAGCCCATGCCCGGCTGCACGCGGTCCTCGTTGATGACCCGCAGCGGGCCGAAGCCCATGTGCTCGGGGTCGTAGTAGTCGGCAAAGGAAAAACTGTGCCGCGAATCGAGCCAGCCGTGCCGCGCATGGCCGCGATCTTCAGATCTCCTCAACTCGATCATCGCCCTCTCCATTTCGTGAGCCCGCACCGACCTCAGGCGCCTTCGCTCGATGAGCCGAACTATAGGATTGGCGCGGCGCAAGAAAAAGCGAATAATTTCGGCTTGATCGTTCAAATCATTTGAACATGCGCCTGACGCTGGATGCCCTCGCCGTGCTGGACGCGATCGACCGCAAGGGCAGCTTCGCGGCCGCTGCCGCCGACCTGTATCGCGTGCCCTCCGCCATCACCTACACGGTGCGCACGCTGGAGGACGGGCTCGACGTCAGGCTGTTCGACCGGCGCGGGCGAAGAGCGTTGCTCACACCCGCGGGACGCGAGCTGCTCGAGAGTGGCCGGCGGCTGCTGCAGGCCGCCGGCGAGGCCGAATACCGCGTTCGCCAGGTGGCCACCGGTTGGGAGAGCGAGCTGCGGATCGCGATCGATTCGATCGTGCCCATCGCGGCGGTGTGGCCACTCGTCGCCGCCTTTTACGATCACTGCGGAACGCAAGGCGTGCACACGCGGCTTCGCCTGTCGACGGAAGTGCTGGGCGGCGCCTGGGATGCGCTCCTCGATCGCCGGGCGGACTTCGTGCTCGGCGCGTGGGGCGAGCCGCCGCCCGGCGGCAGCTACCGCACGCGGCCCATCGCCGAGGTGACTGCCGTGTTCGCGGTGGCGCCGTCGCACCCGCTGGCGAATGTTCCCGAGCCCATCCCGCAGGACGTCGTCCGACAGCATCGCGCCGTGGTGGCGGCCGACAGCTCGCGCCACCTGCCGCCGCGCAGCGTGGGCCTCTTCGACGGCCAGGACACGCTGACGGTGCCGGACCTGCCGAGCAAGATCGCCGCGCAGGTGCTCGGCCTCGGGTGCGGGTTCGTGCCGGCGCATCTCGCCGCGACGGACATCGGCGCCGGACGGCTGGTCGTGCGGCGCGTGGAGGACGCGCGTCCGCTCGGCCGGGTCTACGCCGTGTGGCGCAGCGACAAGCCGGGCAAGGCGCTGACGTGGTGGATCGAGGCGCTCGGACGATCCGCGCTCGGGCAGCATCTTGCGGCGGGCGCCGCCACCCCCGTCAGACGCAACGCGCGGAAGCCAGCCGCATCCGACCGCAAGCCGCGCCGGGGCTGAGGGCCCGACGCGCTGGCTGCTTGACGGGTGCAGCGCCTACCAGCGGTAGGTCACGCCGGCGAGCAGGATCGACACCGGGCCCAGCCCGTTGATGCGTCGTTCCCATCCCGCATCCAGCTTGAGCGCGGGCGTCACGTTGACCATCGCCCCGACCCGCGTGGCCGCCGCCCAGCGCCGCACGTCGCGCTCCGCGAGCGACGTACCCGTGAGCTCCAGCGAGAAGCGCGTGGCGTCGTTGAGCGACCAGACGGCCGCGGCCGAAAGAAAGCCCAAGGTTGCGTCGCGCGTCATCGTCGGCTGGTGCGCGGGTGTAGCCCGCATTCGCGTGCAAGGCCCACGCATCGAGCTCGGCCGTGGCGATCAGGAGCACGCGGTACAGGGTGCCGACGCCCCCGAGTCCGCGCGCCTCGTTGCCGGTCGGGACGATCACGTCCGCGCGCACGGCCAGACTCGCCGGCTCGAATTCGGCGAAACGCCACTTGATGCCGATGTCGGTGTCGCCGAAGCCGCGCGACGTCCCGCTCTCGCCACCGGACACCTGCAGTCCCGCCGGTCGCAAAAGGACGTCGAACGTCTCGCTCAAACCGACGGTGACCTGCGCACCAAGCTCGGAGACGCGCACCCCGTCCCCGCTCGCCCGCTGGACCCCGAGCTCGAGCTCGACATGCCCGGCGCCCTGGGTTCCCGTGTCGTCGGTTGCCAGCGGATGCGCAGCGAATGCCGGCGACGCGCAGAGAATGCCGGTTGCAGCGAGGGCATGCACGACGCGCGGGCGCAAGAGCAGGAGCGGATTCATTCGCGGTACCGACGGTGCTGGAACTTCGGGCCGAACGCCTGACAACGCGACGCGTCGCGGGGCAGTGTCAATGCGACATCGCGAGGTGCGTGGCGAGAGTCGTGCGCACACCTTTCGTGAACAGGGACACGACGTTGGCGGTCACGGCCGCACGAAAGCGCATGTGCTTGCCGAGATCCGTGCCGAACACCGCGGCGAGGTCGAGAAAGCCTGCCGCGATGCGCACGGCGTCGCCGCCAGCCGCCGCGACGATGTCCCTGAACTGCGGCGCCAGCGGATCCGACACGGCGATGGCCTGGCCCTGCTCGTCCGTGCCGCTCGCGTAACGGATCCAGCCGGCAATGGCGAGCGCGAGATGGGTGATCGAGCCTTCGCCGGCGAGCCGCTCGCGCACCGTGTTGAGCAGCCGCTGGGGCAGCTTTTGCGAGCCGTCCATCGCGATCTGCTGCGTGCGGTGCGGCAGCACCGGATTGCGAAAGCGCTGCAACAACTGCCGGCGATAGTCGACGAGATCGACACCGCTCGGAGCGGGCACCGTCGGTGCGATCTCCTCGGCCATCAGGCGCTCGACGAGAGTGCCGAGCTGCGGATCCGAGCACGCCTGCCAGATGTAGTCGTGGCCGGCGAGGAAACCGAGATACGCGAGGGTCGAGTGACTGCCGTTCAGCAAGCGCAGCTTCATCGTCTCGAACGGCCCGACATCGCTCGCGAACTGCACCCCGGCGTCTTCCCACATCGGACGTCCGCCGGCGAAGCGGTCCTCCATCACCCACTGGAAGTACGGCTCGCAGACGACGGGCGCCGCATCGTGCACGCCGAGCAATTGCGCGGTCTCGGCGATGTCGCGCTCGGTGGTGGCGGGGACGATGCGGTCCACCATCGTCGACGGAAACGTGACGTGACTGCCGATCCAGTCGGGCAGCGCCGGATCCCACAGATCGGCGAGCGCGAGCACGATGCCTTCGACCGTCCTGCCGTTGTGCGGAAGATTGTCGCAACAGAGCACGGTGATCGGCCCCGCCGCCGCGTCGCGGCGCGCAGCGAGACCCGCGACCAGCACGCCCGGCGCGCTGACCGGTGCCTCGCGGTGCGCGAGGTCGTGCACGATCTCGGGATGCTGCACGTTGAGCTTGCCGGTCGCGGGATCGTGGCAGTAGCCCTTCTCCGTCACGGTCAGGCTCACGATGCGCACGGCGGGATCGGCGAAGCGCGCCATGAGCTCGTCCCGCTGCGTGCCGAGGAAGAGCTGCTCGCGCACGGAACCGATGACGCGGGCGGTGGTGCCCTCCGCGCTCCGCATCAGCAGCGTGTACAGGCCGTCCTGCGCGGCGAGCACGCGCGTGGCCGTGGCGGTACGGAGGCTCACGCCGCAGATGCCCCAGCGCGCGTCGTGCGTCAGGACGTCGTCGACCACTACCGCCTCGTGCGCCCTGTGGAACGCGCCGATGCCGAGATGGACGATGCCGATGTCCACTCGCGCCGGATCGTAGCGCGGCCGGGCCACGGCGGGAGCGACATCGGTCAGCGTGGAGAAGGACAGCGTGTGCATCGCGTCAGGCGGTCTGCGGATGTTCCTTGACGCGCGACACGAGCTGCGTCGGATTGACGAAGCGGAGCGCAATCAGCAGCCAGACGAGTGTCACGGCCATGTAGATCATCGCCATGGCATCGACCGATTGCGGCGCGCGCACGCCTGCGGCGAACACCGCGTAGTACAGCGCGACCACCAGTGTCTGCGAGTCCGGCCCGGCGGTGAGGAAGGTGAGCTCGAACATGGCGATGGTGCGCACCAGCACGAGCAGCGACGCCGCGAGAATGCCGGGGCCGAGCAACGGCACGAGAACGTGCCAGAACATCTTGCCCGTGTTCGCGCCGAAGACGCGCGCCGCGGATTCGAGGTTGGGGTCGATCTGCTCGATGAACGGCGTCATCACGAGGATCACGAAGGGCGCGGCGGGAATGAGGTTGGCCAGGATCACGCCATGGATCGTGCCGGCGAGGTGGACCTGGTACAGGACCGTCGCGAGCGGAATGCCATAGGTGATCGGCGGCACCATCAGCGGCAGCAGGAACAGCAGCATCAGCGCACGCTTGCCGGGAAAGTCGCGGCGCGCGAGCGTGTAGGCCGCGGGAACGCCGATCAGGAGCGCGAGGAACACCACGGCGAACACGACCTCGACGGTGACCCAGAGCACCGAATCGAGCTGGAACTCCTTCCACGCGGACGTGTACCAGGTGGTGGTCCAGCCTTCCGGCAGCCACGTGCCGAGCCAGCGGCGCGCAAACGAGCTCGTCGCCACCGCGGCGATCATCAGGCCGATGTTGATGACGAAGAGCGTCATCAGGCCGAGGAGAAGGCCGCGCCAGGCGCGGTCGATGAGATTGCTCACCCTTTGCCTCCCACCACCGGACCTCGATAGAAGAGGTTGCGCAGGCCGAGCACCGCGGCCACGATGACGAGCTGCACCGCCCCCATGATCATGGCGATCGCCGACGCGAGCGAATAGTCGTACTGCTCGAACGCGGCCTCGTATGCGGCGATGGAGATCACGCGCGTGGGTCCTGCGGGCGAGCCCAGCAGCACGGCCGAGGGAAACACCGAGAACGCCTGCACGAACGACAGGCAGAAGCACATGGCGAGACCCGGCGCGAGCAGCGGCAGGTAGATCTCGCGGAACTGTGCCTTCTTGTCTGCGCCCAGGGTTGCCGCCGCCCGTGCAAGCACCGGATCGATGCCGGTGATGTAGGACAGGATCAGCAGGAACGCGAACGGAAAGCCCGAGATGACGAGCGAGATCAGCACGCCCCAGTAGTTGTGCGTCAGGCGGATCGGGCCTTCGTAGATGTGGAAGAACTGCAGGAACTGCGACAGCCAGCCCTTCGGTCCGAAGTAGGTCAGCATGCCTTCGGCGATCAGCACCGTGCCGAGGGTGATCGGTACGACGAGAATGGTCGTCACCCACCGCTGGTAGGGCGACTTGATGCGCATCTTGTAGGCGATGGGAAGCGCGAAGCCGACGTTGATGAGCGTCGCCGGCAAGGCGAGGCGCAGTGTCGTCCAGATCGTCGGCCAGAGATTGTCGGTGGTGAAGAAGTGCCGGTAGTTGGCGAGCGCGCCACCTTCCTTCGGCTCGAAGGACAGCAGCAACCCGTACAGGAACGGGTAGATGAAAAGCGACACCATGAACGCCGCTGCCGGCACGACCAGCAGCAGGCTGCGATCGAACGGCGCCCGCGCGATCGGCCCGGAGAATTTCTCGCCGGTGCGCTCGGACACCGGCGTGGCGACGCTACTCATGCGGATACACCAGCACGCGGTCGACCGCGACCTGCATGCGCACCGGTTCCCCCGGCTTGTGCATGCCCGCAGCGCGCACGTGCAGGCGCACGCCAGCCGGCGTCAGCACGTCGAGCAGCGAATCGCGCCCGCCGTACTCGACGTTGTCGATGGTGCCCTCGATCAGGTTGATGCCGTCGCCCGTCACGCCGCGCGGCAGGACGGTGATCTCCTCCGGACGCATCGCGACCACGGCGCGCCCATCGACCAGCGCCTGCTTGCGCAGGCCGGTGAGGTAGAGGTCGGGGCCGCCGAGCACCACGCGATCGCCCTCCTCGCGCTCGACGGGCAATTCGACGACGTTGCGATAACCCATGAAGCGTGCCACGTGCAGGTTCGCGGGCTGGGCGTACACCTCGCGCGGCGTGCCGATCTGCTGCACCACGCCATCCTTCATCACGACGATGCGGTCTGCCAGCGACAGCGCCTCGTCCTGGTCGTGGGTGACGTAAATGGTGGCCCGCCCGAGGTCGCGATGGATGCGGCGGATCTCGGAGCGCGTCTCGAGGCGGAGCTTCGCATCGAGGTTGGACAGGGGCTCGTCCATCAGGATCAACGGCGGCTCGATCACGATGGCGCGGGCGATCGCGACGCGCTGCTGCTGGCCGCCGGAAAGCTGTCCCGGCAGCTTGTGCTCCTGGCCCTTGAGCTGCACGACGTCGAGCGCGCGCGCCACGCGCGGAGCGATCTCCGATTGCGGCAGGCCGCGCATCTTCAGCCCGAAGCCGATGTTGCGTGCGACGCTCATGTGCGGAAAGAGCGCGTAGTTCTGGAACACCATGCCGAAGCCGCGACGCTCGGGCGGCAGGGTGTCGATGCGCGTGGTGTCGAGATGGATCGTGCCACCCGATAGCGGCAGCAAGCCGGCGATGCAATTCAGCGCCGTGGATTTGCCGCAGCCCGAGGGGCCGAGCAGCGCGATGAACTCGCCGCGCTTGATGGTGATCGAGAGCTCGTTGAGGGCGTTGAACGCGGTGCCGCCCGCAGCGGCGAAGCGCCGGGTGACTGCCTCGAGCTTCAGTTCGTTGAAGTCATGTTTCATGCGAGTGACAAGGCTCGGACAGGGGACGGGGGCGAATCGGGAGCAAGCATGTTCTGCATGTCAGGCTGAAGCCTGACCTACACAACATGATCAGTGTCAGCCTGATGCCTGACCTGCAACTCTCCTGCATGTCAGGCTGAAGCCTGACCCACAACAGTGATCAGTGTCAGCCTGATGCCTGACCTGCAAGCATCTCCAGGTGCATGCTGGTTGAAGCCGGACCCGCGTCAACTGCTCGTAGGTCCGGCTTCAGCCGGACAACAGCGCTCGCGACCTGCTACTTCGTCTTCTGCGCACCCACCTGCTGGTCCCAGATACGGAAGGCCTCGACCTGCGCCTTGGGTTCCAGCGACTGCGTGTGCGGGAACTGCGTCAGCCACTTCTCGTATTCCGGCCGGCCGTATTCCTTGATCGCATCCTGGCTTGCCTGCGGCGCCATCGCGAGGGTCACGCCCTTCACCGCCGGGCCCGGGTAGAAGTAGCCCTTGTCGTACGTGTAGGCCTGCGCTTGCGGCGTCAGCAGATACGCCATCAGGTCGAGCACTGCAGCCACTTTCTCCGGTGCGACGCCCTTCGGGATCACCATGTAGTGGGCGTCGTTGATCCACGTCATGCCCTTGAACGGCTCGACCTTGTAGCTCTTCGGGACGATGCCGAGCACGCGCGGGTTGATGTCCCATCCGGTCATGGTGATGGTCATGTCGCGCGACCCTTCACCCAACTCTTTCATCACCGCGCCGGTACCCGTCGGGTAGTACTCGATGCAGCTGTTGAGATCCTTGAGATACGCCCACGTCTTTTCCCAGCCGTTCACGGGGTCCTTCGGATTCTTGTCGCCGAGGAGATACGGCAGACCCATGATGAACGTGCGGCCGGGACCCGAGTTCGCGGGGCGCGCGTAGATCAGGCGATTCGGGTTGGCCTTGCACCAGCTCAACAGCTCGGCGGGGGTCGTGGGCGGCTGCTTGACCTTGTCCGGGTTGTACTCGACCAGCGGCCCTGCGGGCATGAACGTGACCGCCACGCCGTAGTTGCCCGCGAGCTCCTGCATCTTCGGCTGCCGGCGCCTGATAGTTCGCCATCAGGTTGGGAAACTTGGCGTTGTAGTTCGGCAGGATCTGCATCAGCACGCCCTGCTCGATGCCGGCGGCGAGGAAGTCGGTGCCGGTGAGCACGAGGTCGATGTCGCTGCGGCCCGCACCTTGCATCGCCTTGAGCTTACCCGGCAGTTCGGGCGCAGGCGCCTTGGTGAAGTTGATCTTCGATACCACGTTGCCGTGGCTCTTCTGATAGGCCTCGATCGCATCCTGCGTCAGCGCCAGATTGCCGGCGACGTCGACGACGTTGATCGTCACCGGGCTCTTGGGCATCGCCGGCACTTGCGCGTACGCACCGGTCGTCAGCAGCGCGGCTGCGGACAGCGCCGCCGCCGTGCCGCGCAGGACCAGGCGGCGAGTGGAATTCGGGTCGGACTTCACGTGCATGGCGTTCCTCCTTCGGGGATTACGACGCGCGCCGCATCGGGCGGGTCGGTGTTGACGTGCTTGAAGTTGTCGCTGTCATGTCATGCCTTCGCCGTCGCGCGTGCAGCGAAGTGACGGGATTTGGCCGGTGTGCTCGCGGCATGCTTGCGTGGGCCGCCTTCGGCTTCGATGCGCCGCCGGAACTCACGGGCGACGCGGGAAAGGTGGTGACGCATGGCGGTGCGGGCACGATCCGGATCGTGCCCGGAGATGGCGTCGGCGATGGCTTCGTGGTCGAGCAAGGTCTTCGCGCGCAGGGCCGGCGTGTGGAAGTGCGTTTCGGTGCGCGTCCACAGGTCGCCGCGACGCTGGTCCCAGAGGCTCGACACCACCCAGGTGAGCGCGCCGTTGCCGGTCATCGCGGCGATGCGCTCGTGGAACTCGCGATCGGCGGCATCGCGCTCGACGAAATCCTCGGCATGCACGCGCATGCGCTCGATGGTGGCGCGCAGGCCGCGCACCTCCGTCTTGGTGTGACGGCGTGCGGCGAGCGCGGCGATCTCGCCTTCGATGACAGCGCGCGCGGAGAGCAGCTCGAACGGGCCGGGGCCGGAATCGTTGGAGGCCGTGGCGAGCAGCGGCGTGGCGCGGGTGCCGGGCGCTTCGCGCACGAAGATGCCGGTGCCGACCCGAACTTCGACCAGGCCGGCGAGTTCGAGAGAGATGATCGCCTCGCGCACCGACGTGCGTGAGACCCCGAGCAGCGTGGCCAGCTCGCGCTCCGCCGGCAGCTTGGTGCCGACGCGATACTCGCCCTGCTCGATCAGCGCAGCGATCTGCCCCGCGATCTGGCGATACAGCCGCAGCGGCTCGACAGCCTGTAGTGGCACCCGCGCTCCTCCATCGTGCGCCCTTGGCGGGCGGCGGGTGCGCGACCTTCTTAGCGGGCGGTGTCACTCGCGAGCGGACTGTACGCCGGGGCTTCGGCGCGGTCAAGTGGCCTGACCACCGGGCCACGAGTGTTCACGGTTAGCGCATTACGGCGAAAGAAATGCCGGGTTGACAACGATCGCGAAGGGAACCGTCTCCCCTGCTCCGCCGTTTAGCGCGGACATCACGGTCGTTCGGTCGTCGGAAGCACTTCCCGGGGCGGACCCGTCGCCGTTGAGTACGCACGACGCCTGTACGTACCCCGCTACGCCGCGCAGCCAGGATATGGCGTCGTAGTGATAGTTCGGCGGATCGACGTCGAAATGCAATTGGTGCTCCGTCGCCGGCACATCCATGGGGTCCAGCGGAAGGCAAGTCGTCTGCTGGTATAGGAGCGCCTTCCTGCGATCCGACGGATCGGTGGCGATCGGGAGGGCGGCGACGTTCCAGAAGGGCGGCGTGGAATCGCCGGTCTGGGCCTTGCTCTTGGTGATCGCGGTCGCGGTATCCGTGAGCACGGCGAAGCGCAGGTAACGCCGGCTCGGCAGACCGACCGCGCGGACCGACGGATTCGTCAGTGCGCCAAAGCTCAATTTGAATGTCCAAAGTAAGCGGTGTGAGACAGGAGGCGACGAGTTGCCGACTGCCGATCGCGCCAGTCAGGCACGTCCGTGGCTGAATTTGCTCGAGCAACGCCTGACTCGCGGCCACCTGCGCTCGCGTGTACACGCGGGCGCCGATGTGGATGTAATCGCTCGCGTTGAAGTAATCGAAGTACGTCGGCTCGGAAACATCCTTGGTGCCAACCATTACGACGTCCTGTTCCGCCGACGTGACGTTCGGACCTACCGCGCCGCGGTAAGCCACCTGCAGGTAGACATCCGTTGCACCGAACGGAATCGGCGAGCCCGCGAAATCGAAGGCAAGTGCCTTCGTCGCTCCCGGCATCCAAGGACAAGGTAATCGGCTTCGATACCACGATGGCTTCGTCGGTATCGTCGATGTCGAGTGAACCTTAGGTCGGGCGGCTGTTCTCGCGGCAAGTGAAAGGGAGACTTCGACGGCGAGCCATACTCACCATTGAGATCCGCGCGGTAGCACGTGTTCCGGTGGTATTTGACGATCGCGACCGCCGTCCCGTTGTAGAGGTTCTGCGGTACCGACACGCCATCGTCCTGAAGCGGAGGTGTGGCGTTCGTGAGCTTCAGCCGGACCACCGTGAAGCCTGCGGAAGTCGCTTGATCGGCCAGCGCGTACGCGCCCTCGTCGGGAAGGCTGATCCGCAACCGTCCGTTGAAGAAGTAATCGAGCAGGCCCGCCGAATAGGCAACGGCACGCGGCAGGAGCAGAGCCGCGCGTTCGTCGTAGATGGCAGGATCCAGCACATAGAACGGGAATGGCGCCAGGACGCCGGCAGCCTCGACGGCTTCCAGCCATGTGCTCTTGCGGGTCATTTTCACCGGACTCGAAGCCGACTTGGTGTAGCTGTCGTATACCGTGCCCATCAGGTAATCGGTGCGCTTTCCGTTGGCGGCCGTGAATGTTTGCACCGCGTATGAGCTGGCGGCCGGCGCGGGCGACGGATAGCTCGTGTTGCCGATGATCGAGGCAGGCGTGAAGAACCCGCGGCTGCTGTAGTCGGCGAGCCCCCTTCCGGCAAGCGAGCCCGGGCCAGGGGCCGTGCTCCAATACTTGCTGTAGTGGGAGAAGCGCGGGATTGGGTAGCCGGCGTAGTCAATCGCTCGCCAATGGCTTGGTGGTTACGTGTAGCGCGCCATTCAATAGGTTCCCCAGAGTCACCGACCGCGCCCCCTTTGCCCGCCCATCAATGTACCTTTCGTAATCCGAGGCATGGCTCGTCCCGTGCGATTCATTTCGCGTGTGCTGCGGTTGGGCCATGTCTTGGTTGAGATGTAACACATCGCCTAGTGCGCGGAACGTCGTGGCCCAATAGGCCTTGCGTTCTCTGCCATTATCGGCAAGCGCCGACTGCAGCGATTTATCCCGACCCGTGAGAGCCCGCCACATAGCCTCGCGCGCGTCTGTCACCGAAAAATGATTGCGTCGCGAAGCGTCTATAACCATTAGAGCCGGCGGCGCGAACGCATCCAGAGCGCCGCTCGCCCACGTAGGAGCGGAGCCATACGTATCCTGGCTCACACATATCGGCCGCGCATGATTGTCGGTAAGCGCGAGGTTATGCAGTGGGTCGAAGAAGTGGTTGCAGAAGCGATTGAACGATTTAAAGGGATCGTCTTGCGGATTCCCAACAATTAGACCCCCAACCAACGGACCGCCATCGTCCTCGCGAATGGCGCCACGCATCAGCCAACCAGTAGCCCGAAATGCCACTCGGGCGTCTCCTCCCTTTTCTTGCGCGCCGGGCATATTAGAATTCGAGATATCGTACGGTTGCGCGAATCGTTCCTTTGACTCCAAAGCGAACACATCATAGTAGGCGCTACCAAGTAGGGTGTACTGCAGAGACGGGATGCCCAGGTGACCGAGAATGCTAGCGTCGGTCATCAGAATTGAATGCTGAAAGGCCTCCAAAGTAATTCTTGCGTGAGTGCCAATCTCGTAAGACTGGACGTTAGACGTGCACATCATTCCTAACGCTAGCAAGCTCAGGCTCTTAACCCGCAAGGCTCTAGTCGTCATCGGCTTGATTCCCTGGCATTTAAGTTCGCCAGCGCCTGCTCCTGGCCTACCTCAATCAGCTCAATCCAGAACAAGATCTGATTCAGCTGCTTCTTATCTGACTGCGAAGTCGCGAGCTGCCGGGCTTCCGAATACATCGCACGGTAGATCCTAAGTCGATTTGCGATGCTTTCGGAGTCCTGCCCACAATCCGCCCTTGCCATCACTTGGCGGATGTATCCAATGCGCTCGGCCGGTACAGAAGAATCAGCCTTCATAACGCTGTCTTCCCCGAACTTGACCAGGTCACCGACCAGCCGATAACCCGGGCGATACAAATACACGTCCAACTGCTCAGATCCAAAGTATTGAGCGAGCCAATGACCAGAGTGATTTGGAAGGTTGTAGTTGCCAGCCGCGTCGGATTTTGTTAGGTCAAGTTTCGCGCATCCAGAGCGTGCTTGGACAGGAAACGGGATGCTTACCTCCCAAGCTCCAAAGACGTAAACATCCGCAATGGGTTGACCACTGGTTCCGTCTACCACCCTACCCTTCAATCCAAACGCAGCGCCCGGCAGCACAGCCAGGACGCTTGCGAGGGCAATATGAGCCAAGCGCATCATGCCGCGCCTTATCGACATGTTTGATCTGATCGATCCCTTAGGTCTCATGGGCGTCCTTGAAGAACGTGGCTCGTGTGTCGGCCTTTCGCGGCCACGACGTCGACCTTTGCGCAACTGGTGCTTGCGATCACCAATCCACCCCCAACGTGCCAGGCGCCAATGACGTAGACGCCTTCGAGCGGCTTCCCGGTGCTTCCGTCGATGACCGTACCTTCAAGGCATACACCGCGTGCGAGCACGTCAGGACGAACGCGATGAGCGCGATGGAGACATATCGCGAACCGGCGGACCGCCATTGCGCGCTACATCTGATCGATCCGCCAGATCCCATCGCTGTCCCTGATAAGAAGAACGTGACTCTCGTACGGACCGGTGGCCGTATCGCGCTGCAATGAGATGTCCGCATAGCTCTCCGTGACGGTGATGTCACTGATGCGGCCGAGCTTCTGGATCACTGCAGGCAGGGCACTCCCCACGCCCGTGAAGAAGTTGCGGTAGACGTCCCGTGTCGTCGCGGTGATGGCGTTGACGGCGTTGCTTATGTCACCCGACGCGAGACGTCGAAGCATGCCGGTGTATACGCCACTGACACGTGCACCGAGTGCCTTGGCATCGTACACGTGTATCTTGCGTCGCGTCAGGTAGATGACCTTGTTCGATGCATCGAAAACGGTTACCCGGACGACGTACACACCCGGCGTGGTAAATGTGAGCGCGACGGTGGCGGCCCCATCGGTCAACGACGCGAGCGTGATCTCCGGGGTGCCGTTGTCGTTGGTGTCGATCTCTATGCGCTGGAACGGCACGGCGCCTCGATTTGTGATGTTCATGGTCGCGCTCATCGGCGCCATGCCTTCCTGCTGATCGACCGAGACGGTGAACGGCGCCGCGGACGTGCTGTTCACCGAGATGGTCCTGGTCACCGCCTGACCGTCGGCCGTCATGAGGGTGAGCGTCAGCTGATTGGTGCCGGGCTGAAGCTTCACGCCGTTCGCGAAGAAGCGGCCTTGAGGGTCGAGAGCAGCGAGCTGCCCCCCGATGCTGATCGCGCTGTTTGCCGGCGCAAGCAGCGTGCCGCCGATCAGCACGTTGTCGTCGGCCACTGTCGCGCCGTCCGTGCCGGCGTCGATCGCGAGTGATGGCGTGGACACAACCTGGACGGTCACCGGCTTCGACGTGAGCAGGAGGCCCGACGCGTCTGTCACGCGCGCTGCGAGGGTGTAGACGCCCGCAGCCACACCCGTCCAATCCAGCGTGTACGGCGGGGTAAGCACCGTGCCGATGACCGTCGCTCCCCGCAGGAATTCGACTTGCTTGATCGCGGTTCCCGTTTCGCCCGCGAAGGCCGTGAGCCGTATCGCACCGGGGGCGACGTAGACCTGGCCTCCGGTAGGCTCGAACAGTTCCACGGTGAGATCGCGAACGACAACGGGCGTCGCGGTCGACGTCACCGCCGTTCCGTCCGTGGCGACCGCGCGCGCAGCGACCGAGTGCGAACCGAGGCTGGCCGCCGTCCAGTTGAAGCTCGCCGTCGCCGTGCTCGGTCCGCTATAGGGGACGCTGCCGAGCACCAGGCCATCCGCAAGGAACTCGATCCTGGCGAGCGTCCGCCCGGGCATCGTGCCGACGGCTGAGAATGCAATGGGCTGCCCCTGGGCGTATGCGGCGCCGGACAACGGCGCAGACAGCGTCGCCGTCGGGATGCTCGTCGCGGCGACCTGCACCGTGCGCGCCGACGACGTGGTGGCGAGGCCCCGGTTGTCGGTCGCGCGCGCCGCGATCGGCGTACGTCCCGACGGGAACTGCTGCCCATGCGAACGTATAGGGCGCCGTCGTAGCGGTAGCCACGACCGTGGCGCCGTTCAGAAATTCGACCTTGGCTATCGACCCATCACTGTCGGCCGCGGTCGCGCCAAGACTTATCGTTTGCCCGGCGACGAACACGAAACCCTGCGTGGGACTGGTGAGTGCCGCGGTGGGAGCCTTGTTCGCAACAACCGTTACGCTCACAGCGGCGGAAGTCGCGACGACTGCAAGCTCGTCTGTCGCCTTGGCCGTGATAGCGTGCGTACCCACCGTGGCCCCCACCCATGAGTACGTGAACGGCGCGGTTGCAGCGCTTCCGATCAGCTTTGCACCATCGTAGAAATCGACCTTCGCGATCCGGCCACCGGAGCGCGGCGTGCTCGCAGATGCGGTCAGAGTAATGGGATCGGGGGCGATGAACGTCATGCCGGACGTCGGTGCGGTGAGGCCGACAAGGGGAAGGATTGGGGCCGTGGCGGTAACGACTACGGGCGAGGACGCGCCCGTGTTGCCCAGTGTGTCGTAGGCCTTCGCGGTGATCGACAGCACGCCCGCCGGTGGCGCGCTCCAGACGAACTGATACGGCGGTGCCGACGCCGACCCCAGCAGGACCGAGCCGTTCATGAAATCGACCCGCGCCAAGTCGGTATCCGGCGCGAGCGCACTCGCCACGAGCGTCAGCGGCGTGCCCGCTACGAGCGCGCTCCCAGCGAGCGGACTGATGATCACCGCTTGGGGCGGACGGGCGCGTGGAAGCACCTGTATGTGCACGGGCGCCGACAGGCTGGTGACACCGAGCTCATCGACGGCGCGGGCGACCACGGCGTACTCACCGGGCAAGGGATTGATCCAGATGCCAGAGAATGGTGACGAAAGTGACGTGGCGACCACCGCCGTCCCGGCGACGAATTCGACGCGCTGCACCGTGCCTTGCACGCTGCTGGCCGATGCTTGCAGCTGCACGACGCTCGAGGCCGTGAAGGTCTGCCCCGCTGCGGGCGCCGTGAGGTTCACCGCCGGCGGCGTGCGGGCACCGATGACATGGATCCGGACGGGCGCGGAATCGGCGACGGCACCGAGCGAGTCGGTTGCCCTCGCGGTAATCGAATGTGGCCCGATCGCAGCGTTGGCCCAGACGAGGGCGTAGCCGCCCCCGACGGCATTGCTCGCGTTGACGGAACCGATCCTTACATCACCATCGTAGAAATCCACCCGTACCACCGTTGCGGGTGGCGGGTACGCCGCGTATCCGGCAGTCGCGTAAAGCACCGGCGCGGCGGGCGCTACATACGTGGTGGTCCAATTCGGTACTGCGAGCGTTACGTTCAGTCCGGCGGCCGAGAGGGCCGTTGTCTGGATGAGCAGGATGACTATCCACGCCGCCAGTGTGACCAACCGCTGCGTGCGCTTCACGGTGCGCCACTCGCTTGGTTCACGACACCGATCAGTTGGGCGATGGTGCCTCTCCCGAACGGCCCCTCGCCACGAAAGAGCGCCTGGAAGCGATGCACGCCGGCGGCGGGCTTGACGGATATCGTTGCGCTGCCGCTTGCCACGGGGGCACTACCCAGCAGCTGACCGGAATCGGTGAATTCGATCGTTCCCGCATATCGGGGGTCGGCCGTTACTGCGCGCAGCGTGACGTTCTGACCCGCCGTCACCGGGTTGGCGTCCGCCGTCAGGGTCAGCGGCACGGTGCTCGCATTGAGCTTCGCGACGAACACGTCGGCATCGTGCGCAGACACATACGCATTGCCGAAGGCGTCGACGGCGAGCCCCGATAGCGTCCCCGTGCCCAGCGTCGTCGAGTAACGCAACGTGCTGAGATCGGGCGCGATCTTCATCACGAACGCGCCATACACGGCGGTGCCGGCCAGATTCTGCAAGAGCGGCAGGGATCGGTTCGGAAATGTCGTCCCGGAGGCGTAGACGGCACCGGACAGGTCCACCGCCAGCTTCACGGGGTACGGCTCGGAACCCGTATCCCGCACGAGACTGCCACCCGAAGTGCCGATCGCCGCCACCGCGCGCCATGACTTTCCATCTTGCGCAAGCCGGGCGACGAAACCCGTCTCGCGGTCTTCGAGCACGGTCCCGGCGTTGAACACCACTCCAGTCTGGAAGCTGCTCGCGCCCACGAAGGGCAAGCTCGCAGTCTTGCCGCCGACGATTACGGATCCATCGGGCGCGAGCGCCACGTCGGTCGCGCGCTCCGCATCGAGTCCTCCCAGGCGGGCGACGAAAAGCAGCTGCCCGGTGGGACCTACCTTCACCACGAATGCGTCGCGATTCTGGGTGTCGGCCGTATCCGGCGAACCGGAGGTCACCGGAAAGTCGGTGGCGAGTGCCTGCCCTGCGACGTACGCGTTGCCGGCGCTGTCCACCGCGATCGCATATCCGGTACTGGGGGTGTCCCAGGTGGACTGATCGCTGCGAGGCACGCCCGCAGGTCGCGTGCCCTTCAGCGTCAAATACGTCGCGTAGATGGTCGCGCCGGTCGCCGACAATTTCGCCATATAGGGACCGCCGGCCGCAGCGGCGCCGATGGCAGCCCCGGAAGTGGTGCTCAGGCCGGCGCCTGCCACGCCTGTCAGATACATGCTGCCGGTGGCATCCACCGCGAGCGCACGGACCGTCTGCACGGCAGGGTCGAGCGGCCCGGCGACCTGCTGCACGACGCCGGTAGCGGAAACCTTGTAAACGACCTTCGGGCCCGCGACGCCGAATGCGCCGGATCGTGTCGGCAGATCGATCGGATACGCATAGGCGACGAGATAGGCGTTACCGCCGGCATCGAGCGCGAATGCCTCCACGAGATCGGCACCGGGGTAGCTCAGCCCGCCGGAGTCGAGGACCTTCATGGAGCGCGCGCCCACCACGCGGGTAAACACCGGCTGCCCGCCGTCGGCAGCGATGCGCGAGACGAACAGGAGATCCTTGCCCGCATTGGTGAACGACGCGGCGTTCACGCCCTGGAAATCCGTGGATGCGATGGAACCGGCGACCCAGGCGGCGCCATCTGCCGCAACACCGATGTTGCCGCTGCGATCCGCGGCGGCAGCCGCCGAAACGCGTCACGTACTCGACGATCGGCGCCGTCGCTGCGACCGGATCGGGCGGAAAGACGGCCGTCGCAACCGGGAATGAGCGCGTGATCGAAGGGGCAGCGGCGAAACTGGAATTTCCAGGCTGGCTCGCCTGCACCGTGCACGTGCCGATCGCGAGCAGCCGGACAGACGCGCCAGCGATCGTGCAGACACCCGGGGTCAGTGAGGCGAAGACGACAGGCAAGCCCGATCCGGCGAACGCACTTAACGGCACGGGTGACTCCGCCAGTCCGTGGGCGTCAGGCGCTGCGAAGGTGATCGTCTGCCATGCAACCTGGATCGGAAAGCTGCGATCGACGTTGGGCGCCGCCTGGAAATTCGCGTCGCCCGCCTGCGCCGCGCGCAACGCGCAGGTGCCGACGGCCCGCGCGAGCACCAATGACCCGCTCGTCATGCAGATCGCCGGCGTGAGGCTGGTGACCGTGACCGCCAGGCCCGAGGTCGCCGTAGCCTCAGCGGCGACCGCAGCAGCAGCCAGCGTCACTGCACTCGGCCCGACGAAGGTGATCGTTTGGGCGGCGCGCGTCACCGAAAAGCTGCGGTCCACCGTGGGCGCCGGCGCGTAGCTGGAGTTCCCTGCCTGTGAGGAGCGAACGGTGCAGGTGCCCGCCGCGAGCGGGGTCACCGTAGCAAGGTTTACGGAACAAAGGGCGGGCGTCACCGACGCAAAGGCAACCGGCAGGCCCGAGCTGGCAACCGCCGTCACGACGAAGGCGCCGCTACCGACGGGCCGGTCGGCTATCGCACCGAAGGTGATCGCCTGCGAGGCTGGCGAGATCGTGATGGCGAAGGCCTGCGCAGCATCTGGCGGCGCGCCATTGCGAGCCAGCAGCATGCCCGCAAACGTTCCCGTCATCGTCGGCAAACCCGAGACGAACCCTGTCGTCGTGTTCAGCGAGAGGCCGGGAGGAAGCACGTTGGCCCCGACCGAGAAGGTGGGTGCCGGCGATCCTGATGCAGTCGCCTGATAGCTGTACGCGCCATTGAAGACACCATTCGGCGGTGGTGCGCTGGTGAATATCGGCGGCGTCGCCGCAGCCACATTGGTCAACGTGAACGCCGCGGCGAGTCCGTTGACGGTCGCCGTGACGGAATACGTTCCGGTGCCCCCGTTCGCGATGAACGCCGGCGCGGTGGCGATGCCGCTGGACGATGTCAGCGCCTGTACGGAGCTGATCGTGCCGAACGCACCAGACGCACCGGTCGCGGGTGCCCCGAAGGTCACCGATGCGCCCACGACCGGCGCACCAGCGGCGTCGCGCAAGGTCACCGCCAGCGGGACCGGAAACGCCGTGTTGACGGTCGTCGTCTGTGCGTTCCCTGCGGCGATGCTCAGCGTGCCCGGACCGCTCGCACCCCCTTTGCTCAGGAGCACCGAGACAACATTCGCTGCACCGCCCGCGACGGCGAGATCGGGACGCCCGTCACCGTTGAAGTCAGCCGTCGCAATCGCCATCGGCTGTGTGGCGACGCCATAGTGCAATGGCGCGCCGAAACCGCCGGATCCGGTGCCCGGCAACACCACGATGTCATCGCCGAGCTCGTCGAACGCCGCCGCGTCGAGCCTGCCATCGCCGTCGGCATCGATCAGCACGACGCCAGCCGGCGTGGTGCCCGCCGCGAAGCTCGCTGCATTCCCGAATCGGCCGGCGCCTGCATTGAGCAGCACGGATATGCTGTTGCTCCATGCGTTGGCGACCACGACGTCCAGGCGGCCATCGCCATTGAGGTCCCCGACTGCCACGGCCTGCGGCGACCACTCGACGGCATACTCCGTACCGGCTCGGAACTGCGCGCCACCACTGCCGAGCGCGACCGTCACCGTGTTGGCGTCGGCATTGGCCACGATCAGGTCGCGAATGCCGTCGCCGTCGATGTCCGCGACCACGACGGCCATGGGGTTCGCGCCCGTCGGCAAGACGGCGGTCACGCGGAAGCTGCCGTCGCCATTGCCCAGCAGCACAACCGCCGATTGGCCGACGACGTCGCCGCTGGTTCCGCTGGTGACCACGATGTCGGGTTTGCCGTCGCCGTCGAGATCGGCGGCGGCGATCCCGAACAGCGCCACGCCCACGGGCACGCTGACGGCGCTCCGGAACGTGCCGTCGCCCTTGCCGAGCAGGATCGTGACGTCCTGACTCAGCAGATTCGTGATGGCGAGATCGAGCCGGCCATCGCCATCGAAGTCGCGCGTCGCGACCGCCATGGGACCCACGCCGGTTTCATAGGACACCGCCGGCGCGAACGAGCCATTGCCTTGGCCGAGCAACACCGCAACGGTCCCCTCGGACCAGTTGACTACGGCGAGGTCAGGCTTGCCGTCGCCGTTGAAATCACCAGCGGCGATCCCGTCGGGGAAGAGACCCGTGCCGAAGTTCACCGGCACCTGAAACAGCGGGCCCGAGGTGACGGGCAAGAGATTGATGCTCTGATCGACGTTCGCCGCCGGGGCATAGCCGGCGTTTCCCGGCTGGCTCGCGCGCACCGTGCACACGCCTTCCGCCAGTGGCGCCAACCGGGTTCCCGTGATGGCGCACGTGCCTGGTGTAAGCGTAGTGAAGCTCACCGCAAGACCCGACGTTGCCGTGGCGTAGAGCCCGCTCGCGGGAGCCCCGACGAACTGGTCGACCATGCGGCCGAAGTTGATCGACTGGCTCAGGAGTGCTGCGGCGGCTTGCGACGACACCACCGCGCACAGAACGCAAGCCGCGAACGCAGCGCGTGCCTGCGCGGCTGGCGCGCGACGCCTGGACAGTCGCCGTGCCCCGAGCGATGCGATGAAACAGATCCGCGAGAGTGAATGAAGATGAACGCATCGTGAATCGTGTTGATTGGCATGCAGCGTACGGATCTGCCTGCGCTCTTCCACCTGTCATTGCTGCTAGCGCGCACGCTCGGTGCGCTGCGCGCGGCCTGGTTTGGAATCGCGTTTCGCGCCCGTGCCGCAGTTCAGCACCGCGCGCGCCGGCACCCTATTCGACGAACGACCTAGGCCGACGGCGCGCAGCGGCAAGGTTGGTGTGGGTGGCAAGCAGTGGCGGCCGATGAAGCGGCTCTCTTGCCATGCGATATTTTGGTGATATCATCGCGATACAACGATCGCCGAGGAGATCACGATGGATCGCACCGCCGGACTCGCCAAGGACACCCACGAGGAGAAACCGGTCACGACCTGGAACGGCTTCTTCGCGCTTCTCGTCGGACTGCTGCTCCTCGCGCTGGCGATCTACTTCTTCTACGACGCGATCGCGACGGCTCGTGCGTACCGCGAGGGGGTAAGCCTGGGTACGCTGCTCGTGTCCATTGCGCTGTGCATCGCCAGCCTGCTCGTGCTGGTCGGGCTCTACACCCTGCAGCCCAACGAAGCGGCGATCCTGCAGCTCTTCGGCGATTACCGCGGTACCACCCGCACCCCCGGCCTGCGCGCGACCAACCCCTTCTACACACGCAAGAAGATCTCGCTACGGGCGCGCAACCTCAACGGCGAGCGCCTGAAGGTCAACGACAAGCGCGGCAATCCGATCGAGATCGCCGCGGTCGTCGTCTGGCGCGTGGACGACACGGCCAAGGCCTTCTTCGACATCGACAATTACGAGAACTACGTGAAGCTGCAGGCGGAGGCGGCGGTGCGGCACCTCGCTTCGTCGTTCGCCTACGACGATGCGGATGGGACGATCACGGGCAACACCGCCGAGCCGACGCTGCTCGCGAGCGCCGACATCGTGGTGAAGGCGCTGGTGCACGAGCTGGAGGCCCGCTTCGAGAAAGCCGGTGTGATCGTGGAAGAGGCGCGGCTCACACACCTCGCCTACGCGCCCGAGATTGCCCAGGTGATGCTGCGTCGGCAGCAGGCCGAGGCGATCATCGCCGCGCGCCACAAGATCGTCCATGGCGCGGTGTCGATGGTGCAGATGGCGCTGACCGAGCTCTCGGAGCGGCAGGTCGTGGAGCTCGACGACGAGCGCCGCGCAACCATGGTCAACAACCTCCTGACCGTGCTTTGCGCGGAGTCCGAAGTTCAGCCGGTGGTGAACACCGGGACGTTATACGGCTGAGCCCGATCCGTTATGCGACGCCTGTGCTGGACGGTGTTGATGCTGGCGGTCGTGGTCGCCACCCGCATCGTGCTCGGGACCGACTCGCCGCTTCCGCCGCGCGTCGCCTCCTTTACATGACACTGGTCCACACAGGGGTCCTGTCGCTCGCGGTGGCGATGCCGGATCGCGTTATCCGTGCGTTTCCGGAGGCCACGGACCTCCACGGATGGCTGACAGGAAAGCCTTCCTGCTGCGCCTCGATCCGACAGTGTGGACCGAGCTCGAGCGCCTCGCCCAGGCGGAGCTGCGCAGCGTCAATGCGCAGATCGAGTATCTGCTGCGCGATGCGCTCGCGCAGCGCGGCATCACGCCGAAACGCAAAGTCACGCCGCCGCGGAAGCGGACCGATTAGGCCTTTGCGGCTTGCGGAAAGGTCAGGGCGCCGTCGAACCGCCCCGCCGCGCGATCATGTCGATCTCGACCCGCGCCCCGCGCGCGAGACCGGTGACGCCGATACAGGTACGCGCGGGCCGTCGACCCTCGGCGAAGTAGCTCGCGTACACCGCGTTCATGCGCTGGTAGTCGTCGTCGAAGTGCCGCAGGAACACGCGGACCGCCGCAACGTCGGCGAGCGTCAGGCCACAGCCACGCAGCACGGTGCGGAGGTTCTTCATCACCTGGTGCGTCTGGTCCTCGATGCTCTCGGGATAGGCCGACGTGTTCGAGGTCTCGGTGAAGGGCATTTGTCCCGTGACGAACACCCAGCCGTCGGCTTCGACCGCGTGGCTGAAGGGAGCGACGGGATCGGGCGCGCCGCCCACCATGTGGAACAGCAGTGCAGACATCGGTATCTTCCTGTCGTCTTGCGGGCTTCCGCGCCCGCGGCGTCCCGGCGCGGCACAACGGCGCAACCACGCCACGCCGAATTTTCGTACACTTTGCGGGCCGCCCCATTCGGGGAACGGTGCCTCATACGGGTAGAGCTCACAACCAACAACACAGTTCGTACCTGCTCCGCCCACGCGTCACGTGCCCTTCGGCACGTGCCATCGCGCGGGCGATCTCCGAAAGGGTGTCATGAAAAATCGAGCGCTGCTATTGGCTGCGGCCGTCGCGATGGCCGTGTGGGGTTGCCAGTCCGTTCCGCACCGCACGTCCGAGGTCGGCGCGGCGTCACGCAAGCACTGCCAGGCCGGCGACGACAATCCCGCCCATTGCGTGATCCAGGTCACGTCGGTGTGGTGCTCCTTCTTCAAGTGCACGCCCTGGGTCGACTACGACCTGCTGGAAGTGGACGGCACGAGCCCGGGCAAGGGCAATCGCATCCAGTGGGTGTTGAGCGGTCCCGGCGCGGAGTTTGCCGAACCGCCGATCGTGTTCCAGGCGGGCGCCGAGGGCTTCGACTGCGCGCGGCGCGCGCCAAAGGTGGCCGAGTGCACCAACAAGGCCATGACGGAGAAGGGCAAGGCGGTTAAATACTCGATCCGGCTGGTCGATACGCCGGAGCTCGATCCGTTCATCATCAACAACTGATTGCGCGCCCTCGCACGCTCGACGCGCGCCGTCACTTGCCCACGCCTGACAGCCAGGCGTGGGCCTCGTCGAGAGCCTTGTCATAACCAAGGCCATGCGCCGCGCTCACCAGCGCGGCGAAGCGCTCGGCGCCCAGCGTCGCCTGGGCACTCTCGACGAGCGGTGCCAGGAACGCCTCGTCGGCGGGGTCGCGCTGCAGGCCAGTCTGGCCTTGCTGACCCTGCGCGGCGCCGTAGAAACGCGCCGCCTGGTCAGCATCACCTGTCGAGGCCGCGAGGCCCGCACACACCTCGAGTGCGCTGAGCCCGGTCGGCTGTGAGCCCGTCTGTCGCGCGATCGCAAGCGCCTCGAGCAGCAGCGCCCGCGCGTCGCCCGTCGAGCGGCCGCCGATGAGCGCCATGGCGAGGTTGAGCAGGCCGATGGCGATGATCTGCCGGTCGTCGAGCTCGCGTCCGATGGCCACCACGTCGCGCAGCAGCGGCTGCGCGGCGGCGAGGTCACCGTCCTGGCGGTGCAATTGCGCGAGGGCGTTGAGGGCCGCCGCCACTTCGCGCCGATTGCCGAGCTCTTGTGCAAGCGCCAGTCCCTCGGCAAGGTGCGCGCGCGCCGCGGCCGCGTCGCCCTGCCCCAGCTCCGTAATGGCGAGCGGCTGAAGCACGACCGCGATGGCGTGCTTGTCCCCGAGCTCGCGCGCAATAGACAGGCTCTCCTCCAGGTAACGCTGCGATTCGGCGTAGCGTCCCATCCAGGACCCGATCTGGCCGACGTCGAACAATGCATTGCACCGCGCGAGCGAGCGGCTGTCCGCGCCCGGGCGTGACAGCGCCTCGAGCGTCACTCGCCAGCCGAGATCGAGCAGGCCGCGCAGCATCCAGTAACGGCGCGTCGCGGTGACGAGCCGCAGGCCGAGGGTGCTGCCGTCCGCGGCATGCGCGCACCACGCGTGCGCAGCCAGCAGGTTCTCGCGCTCGTCGTCGAGACGTGCGAGCGCCGCGCGCTGCTCCGGGCCGATGAGCTCGGGCCGGGTCTTCTCCGCGAGCTCGAGGTAGTAGCGCAGGTGGCGCTCCCGCGCGGCGCCTTCGTCGCTGGCCTGTGTCAGGCGTTCCGCCGCGTACTGCTGCACGGTCTCGAGCAGCCGATAGCGGTCACCGTCGGCTTCCACCACCACCAGCGACTTCTCGACGAGACGCGTGAGGAGGTCGAGGACGTCATCGTGCTCGATCGTACCGCCGCGGCCGATCGCTTCCGCCGCCTCCAGGGTCCAGCCGCCGGCGAACACCGCGAGCCGCTGCAGCACCAGGCGCTCCGCCTCGGTGAGCAGGTCGTAGCTCCAGTCGATCAGTGCCCGCAGCGTCTGCTGCCGCGGCAATGCAGTGCGATCGCTGCTCGTGAGCAGCCGGAACCGATCGTCGAGACGCGCGGCAATCTGCTCCACGGACATGGCGCGGACGCGCGCGGCCGCGAGCTCCAGCGCGAGTGGAATGCCATCGAGGCGATGGCAGATGCTCGTGATCGCCGACGCATTGCGCGCGGTGACCTCGAACCCCGTGCGCACCGACGCCGCACGGTCGCGAAAGAGGCGCACCGCTTCGTATTGCGCGAGGGCGCTCGCCTGCGGAGGATGATCGGGATCGGGCACCGAAAGCGACGGCACCTGGAACACCGACTCGCCTGGCTCGCGCAAGCCGCTCGCGACTCGATGCCAGGACCTTGATGTCGGCGCCGGCCGCGAGCAGCTGGCGCGCGATGGTGGCGGCCGCTTCGTCGAGGTGCTCGCAGTTGTCGAGAATCACCAGCAGCTTGCGGTCGGCAACGAAGTGCAGCAGCGCGTCGACGAGCGCCGTGCCGCCCTCCTCCTTGACACCGAGCACCGAGGCAACGGCCTGGGGCACGAGCCGCGGGTCCGTGATCGCCGCGAGCTCGACCAGCCACACGCCATCGGGGAAGGCGTCCATCGCATCCGCCGCAGCCTGCAAGGAAAGGCGCGTCTTGCCGATGCCTCCGGCGCCGGTCAGCGTGACCAGGCGCGAGCTCGCGAGCATCTTCGCGATGGCATGCAGTTCGCGCTCCCGGCCCACGAACGACGTGACCTGCTGCGGCAGGTTGTTGGGCGTCGATTCGAGCGAGCGCAAGGCGGGGAATTCGCGCCGGAGCTCCGGATGGAGCACCTGGTACAGATGCTCCGGCGTGGAGAGGTCGCGCAGGCGGACCCGCCCGAGGTCGAGCAAGGCGAGGTCGCGCGGCAGGCGATCTCGCACGAGATCGACCGTCGCCTGCGACAGCAGAACCTGCCCGCCGTGCGCCGCATTCATGATGCGGGATGCACGGTTGACGGGGCTGCCGTGAAAGTCCTCCTCCGCCTGCTCCACCACGCCCACGTGGATGCCGCAGCGCGCACGCAACGGGACACCGGCGGTGTGGACGGAATCCGCCAGCGCCAGCTGCAGCTCGACCGCCGCACGCAACGCCGCGAGCGGATCTGGAAATGCCGCGTAGATCCCGTCGCCCGTCATCTTGACGATGCGCCCGCGGTGCTCCGTCACCGCCGCGTGTGCGAGCGCATCGTGCCGCGCGAGCGCCGGACGCATCCGCTCGGAGTCCTGCTCCCACAAGCGGCTGCTGCCTTCGATGTCGGTGAAGAGCAAGGCGGTGATCGCAGCGGACGAGCGCTCCGTCCCCGCGGCACCATCCTCGCCTTTGCCCTCGGCCACGTCGTTCCCGGTCTGCTGTGACGGGAACTACCATACACCCGATCGTGACGCCTTCGGGCGGCATGGCGCCGCCAGCGGCCGCGGCACCTCCCCTGACACCCGCACCGCGTATCGGCTTCCACGCCGTCGCGCCGTCCAGGCGCGCTGGGGTGCGATTCCCTTTACCATGCGCCGGTCATTCCACCTCACGTCGAGACCGATCGCCATGAACTGCATGCCACACCGCAACGAAGCAGTACTGCGCTATGCCGCAGCCTGCATGCACCCGCGGCGCCGTCCCGGCATGTGCGCACGAGCGTGGCATGCGGGCGGGTCGACGCGCTTCGGTTACGGGTTTGCCATGGCGCTCGCACTCGTGGTGTCCGCGTCCGCGCAGGTCGCGCCGTCGCAGGCGGAGATGGCCGCCTATCGGGGCCTCTTCACGGCCGCCGCCGAAGGCAACACTGCCCGGCTGGAGGCGCTGCTGCGTGCCGGCGAGGATCCCAACGCACGCGACGGCTACGGGCGCACCCCGCTGCACGTCGCCGCTCACGCGAGGAAGCCGCAGGCATTCAAGATGCTGGTGGCCGGTGGCGCCGATCCGAACGCGCTCGAGCACGATCGCTACGACATCGTGACCATCGCGGCGGTCGCCAACGATGTGCCGACGCTGGAAGCCGCGCTCGCCGCGGGTTGCAGTGCCGGCAACATCACCAGCCGCTACGACGGCACCGCGCTGATCGCCGCGGCGCATCTCGGCCACGCGGACGTCGTGCGTACGCTCATCCGCGCCGGTGCGCCGCTCGACCACGTGAACAACCTCGGCTGGACCGCCGTCATCGAATCCATCGTGCTCGGCGACGGCGGACCGCGTCATGTCGATACGCTCGACGCCCTAGTGCGTGCCGGCGCGAACCTCGGCCTACCCGATCGCGAGGGACGCACGCCCCTGATGCTCGCGAACGCGCGCGGCTACGCGCCGATGGTGCGACTGCTCGAGGCGCGCGGCGCCGCCGCGCGGTAACGTCATGGCACGTTCCGATCAGCAGCCTGCGCGTCGTGGCGCCATTGCACGCGGTGCACGCGAAGACGGGCGCGCCGCCGCAGCCGGGGACGACGCACTGGCGGTGCTGCATCTCAAGCCGGAGCGCGACAAGTCGCTGCGGCACCGGCATCCGTGGATCTTCTCCGGTGCAATCGCGCGCATGGACGGCGATCCGGCGTCCGGCGACACGGTACTGGTACGTGCTGACGACGGAACGTTCCTGTGCCGCGGCGCGTACTCCCCGGCCTCGCAGATCCGTGCCCGGGCATGGACGTTCCACGCCACGGAGAGTGTCGACGGCGCGTTCTTCGAGCGACGCGTGCGCCTTGCGGTCGACGCGCGCCGGCCGCTGCTCGACGCGCAACACACCGCATGTCGCCTGATCCACGGCGAGTCGGACGGATTGCCCGGCGTGATCGCCGACCGCTATGGCGACGTCGTGGTGCTGCAATTGAGCGCTGCCGGTGCGGAGCGCTGGCGGGAAGTGATCGTCGCCGCGCTCCTCGAAGCTGCGGGAGTGTCGTGCGTGTATGAGCGCTCTGATGCCGACGTGCGCACGCTCGAAGGGCTTCCGGCGCGCACGGGCGCGATCAAAGGCACCCCGCCGGCCGAGGTGGTGATGCTCGAGGACGGCATCCGCTACCGCGTGGACATCGCCACCGGGCAGAAGACCGGATTCTTCCTCGATCAGCGCGACAACCGCGCGGCCATCCGTGCGTGCGCTCATGGTCGGTCGGTGCTGAACGTGTTCTGCTACACCGGCGGCTTCTCCCTCGCGGCGCTCGCAGGCGGCGCGACGGCCGTGCTCTCGGTCGACAGCTCGCCCGATGCACTCGCGCTGGCTGCGGAGAACGTCGCGCGCAACCCCGCGCTGGCGCAGGATCGCACCGAATGGCGTGCTGCCGATGCCTTCGAGGAGTTGCGGCGGCTGCGCGATCGCGCGGCGACGTTCGACCTCATCGTGCTCGACCCGCCCAAGTTCGCCCCCACCGCCCATCACGCGGAGCGCGCGGCGCGTGCCTACAAGGACATCAACCTGTGGGCCCTGAAGCTCCTGCGCCCCGGCGGACAGCTCGCGACGTTCAGCTGCTCCGGCGGTATCGACGCCGATCTCTTTCGCAAGATCGTCGCCGGCGCCGCCATCGATGCCAAGGTGGAAGCCGTGGTCGAGCGCCGTTTTGGCGCGAGTGTCGACCATCCCGTCGGGCTGGCCTTTCCCGAAGGCGAGTACCTCAAGGGACTGCTGATCCGGCGGGTCTCCTGACGCGACCGGGTGCACGGACGGGGTGGGGCGCACCGTTCCGCGCCGCGGTTCCCGGGTGTGTGGCGTGTCGACGGGGATTACAGCGCCGTCGATGCAGGCGTGGACCTGCCACGCTAAGTCCAATGAAATTACTGGCAATACGTCCCGCGGCGCGGTTAATGCTTACCCGGTCCACCTCGGCTGCATTGGCCGAACCCGACCCGCCAGTCACGAACCCCAAGAGGTCGTCATGAAGTCCTTCCTGTCGCTCTGCTTGCTCCTTGCCGCGTCGCCCTTTGCCACCGCCGGGGTCGTCAATCGCATCTCCGAGCCCGGCAGCTTCGAGCTCCTCGCCATGGCGGGCGTCGCCGCCGTCGTGGTCGCGCTGCGCAATCGCCGCAAATAGCCACGCATCGGCCCGCTCGCGCGACCGCCGGGTGGTCGCCGAACGGTGTCGGCCGCAAATCAGACAGGGAGGAAGCATGAAGCACTTGCTTGTCGCAGTGATGACGTGCCTTGCAGGGTTCGCCACCTCCGCAGCTGCCGGCGGTGCCGTTCCGCCGCGCGCTCTGGCCGAACCGGGCAGCTTCGAACTGCTCGCAATCGCAGGCGTTGTCGCCGCCGTCATTGCACTTCGCAATCGCCGGAAGTAAGCGGCGCCGGCAGGTAGGCTCGTTCCGCATCGTCCCAGCGGTCACATTGGCAACCCAGAGGTGCTCATGAAGCAGCTCGCCGTCGCAGCCCTGACTGCACTCGCATCCGCCGCCGCATACGCAGGTACCCCTGTACCTCCGCGCAACCTGCCCGAGCCCGGGCAGTTTCGAATTGCTGGCCATCGCCGGCGTCGTCGCCGTCGTGGTGGCGATCCGGAATCGCCGCAAGTGAACTCAAATTCCCTCCGCACTGGCGACAGGGCGGAGACAGATGCGCTCAGCTGGGAGGATCGATGAAGTCTTTGCTTGCAGCCCTCGCGACGGCGCTTGCGTCCGCGACTGCCTCTGCCGGATTCGTTCCGGTCAATAACGTCGCGGAGCCGGGCAGTTTTGAATTGCTGGCGATCGCTGGTGTGGTCGCTGCAGTCGTGGCGCTGCGCAACCGCCGCAAGTAGTCCCACCGCGTGGTCGGGGACTCCCGCGACCGCCGTCCGCCCGTCCAACAAGAAGGAGCTGGTCATGAAAGCACGCATCGCGAGTGCGCTCGCTGCCCTCACGTCGGGTCATGTTTTCGCTGTCGCCGCTGCACCCCAACCGCTGCCGGAGCCGGGCAGCTTCGAGTTGATCGCCATCGCCGGGGTGATCGCCGTCGTGGTGGCGATTCGAAACCGCAGGAAATAGTCGATTCGCGACCGGGCGCATCTGCGCCCGCACGTTCCCAGTGGAGGCGTAATGCAGAAATACCTGTACGCGTCGGTCCTTGCCCTGGCGTCCTGGAACGCCCTCGCCGGACCGTTTGCTCCGCGACCGCTGTCGGAACCGGGCAGCATCGAGCTGCTCGGCGTGGCCGGGGTGGTCGCAGTCATCGTGGCCCTGCGCAACCGGCGCAAGTGAACCGCCCGACCACACGGCGCCCCGCATAGGCGAGCATGGCCGACTGGCTCCTCGCCCATCAGCCGCAGATCCAGACGTATTCCTGGATCGGCGCGCTGGCCATCGCTGCCTGCTGGGAGGCGCTGGCCCCGCGTCGCGCCCCGGGCGCGTCGCAGCGGCGCTGGCGCAACAACGTGGCCCTTGCCATCGCAGGCATGTTGCTGATCTGGGTATGCGTGCCGATCGCCGGCATCGAATGCGCGAACTGGGTGGCCCAGCGTGGGATCGGACTGCTGAACGTCGTCGTTCTGCCCGCTTGGATCGCAGTGGTGCTGGGCGTGGTGGTGCTCGATGCGACGTGGTACGCGATGCACCGGCTGTTCCATGCAAGCGCGTTGCTCTGGAGATTCCACCAGACTCACCATTCGGATCTGGAGATCGACTCCGGCACGAACCTGCGCCATCATCCGGGCGAGGTCGCCGTGGTTACGGTCGTCGAGCTCGCGACCATCGTCATCGCGGGCGTCCCGGCCGCCGCCGTCCTGGCGTGGACGACACTCAACGTGATCGTATCCTTCCTCAATCATGGCAACGTCCGCCTGCCGACCGGCGCCGAGCGTGCGCTGCGTCTGCTGGTCGTGACCCCGGACATGCACCGCATTCATCATTCGGCGGAGCACGCGGAGACGAACAGCAACTACAGCGCCGTCATGCCATGGTGGGACCGGCTCTTCGGAACGTTCACTGCGCAGCCGCGCCTCGGGCACGAGGCGATCGAATTCGGCGTTCGCGAAGCCGGCGGCGCGCGCGCGGCCGCCGAACCATCGCTGTGGACGCTGCTCGCTCTGCCGCTGCATCCTGCGGCGCCACCCTCTCGCAACGCTACCGCGTCCGCGGCCGCCGATCGCTGACGGCCGGGCTGCCAGGGACGCGCGTGCTCGCCGAGCACGCGCGCAGCGCTTGCGCTCAGGCGGCCTTGTGCGTCGTCAGGCACGACTTCATGAAGGCCTTGCGCTCGGCGCCCTTCTTGCCGGTCGCGGACTTGTTGCATTCCCGCATGCGGTCCTGCTGCGATCCGACCTTGACCGGTCCCGCCGCGGAACGTCCGTCGGATTTCGGTGAGTTCTGCGCCGTTGGCGTCGCGGGTTTCACGACTTCGGCCTTGGCGACCGGCTTCACGACCGGCGCCGGATCGGCGGCGAGCACCGGAATCGATGCAAGCACCAGCGGAACGAGCAGTGCAATGCGCAGCTTCATGCGATATCCCTTCCTGTGGTTGAGGTAGGTCCCGGCAGTTGCCGGAACCTGCTCATTAACGCAGAAGGGAATGCATTCGCCTCCCCGACGGACGGGCTAATCCGGACGGTGTAGCGGCTTCACTACCAGACCGCGATGCAGCACTGATCGCCGCCAAGCGCCACGTCAGCCGGTGAGCTAGCGTGGCGAGCACATCGCGACGGCGTTGGGCCCGTAGCCTTCGGCAATGTAGCCGGTCGCGAGCATCTGGTTGCGCACGCGCAGGTCCGTCGTATAGCGGTGATTGGAGTCCGCCCTGCCGTTCCACAGGCGATACACCGGGATCGTGCCGCTGCGACAGATGCCGCTGTTGGTGTCCGGCAACTCCGTGTAGAACGCGGACGACGTCTCGAGGATGTAGCCGCTGTAGTTCGGGTCGACGCCGATGCGGCTGGAGATCGCGGCGCACTCCGCGGGCGACGCCGAGAAGAAGTGCGAGTTGCCGTGCTCGGGGGGGATGTAGAACCGGCACACGGGCTGCAGGTTGCCGCCGCCGCTCGAGAACACGAAGAACGCGTTGCCGGTGCGGAACCAGCCGGGAATGCGTCCGGTATCGAGCGCATCGATGTCGGGCTGCAAATTGCTGATGAAGTAATGGTCGAGCGAGGCGTTGTAGAACTCGACGGCCGTGACCGCCAGCGCCGGCAGCGTCACCGACGAACCGGCGAAGTTGCGGGCGACGTTGTTGGCACCGTAGAAGGCAGCATCCGACGGCGTGTACAGCGCCATGATCCCGTCGGTGGGAAGACCGCCGTAGGCGACCTCGTCCACACCCGCGTAGTTGACGACGCCGGCGTCGGTGGGCAGGAACTGGTCGGGAATCACGTAGTCGGGGCGCACGGCCGTGAATTCCGGCACGCTGCCGACCAGGTCCATATAGCCCTGCGTTGCGATCAGCACGTACTTCCCCGCCGTGTTCGTGCTGGGGAGGTTGCTCGGGAACGTGAACTGCTTGGCGAAGCCGGCATGGGTCGCCGTCAGGATGTGTCCTGCCAGCAGATCCTGCCCGTTGAGGCCGGCGTACTCGTGCAGCAGCACGAACTGCACCGTGCCGTCGGCGTTGGAGTAGATCTCCACGATCTCGTAGGAGTGATAGGTGGCGCGCGCGAGCCCCGCCGTCAGGCAGAAGGCAATCGCTGCGAATAGGATCAGGAGCTTTTTCATGTGTGCACCGCTCTTCGAGGCATGGGAGGGAGAGGCACCTGAGTGCCCCCGGTCAAACTAGCGGCGTGGCGGCGAAAGTCTGTAGGCCGGCGCGCGGTGCGGCTGTAAGGCGGGGAGAAGCGGGACATTTCGGCTTGGGGTGGAATCCGCGACGCGGTGTCGCAGGACCATCATGCGCCCTCCGGATAAAACAAGGCCGCATCAGGTTGCCCGGACGCGGCCTTGTAGTCTCGATCGGATGGACAGGAGATCATCCGACCGGATCTGAAACGGTCAGGACATCAGCCGCCCTTCATGCACTCGCTTTGCGCCTTCGAGCGCTCGTCGCCCTTGAGGCCCGCGGTCTTCTTGTTGCACATGGCCATCTTGCTTTCCTTCTTCTCGGGCTTGGCCTTGAGGCAGTCGTTGACGTAGGCCTGCCGGTCCTTGCCTTCGAGCTTCTTCTCGCCGGCCTGGGTCTGGCACATCTTCATCTTGTTCTGCTGGGAATTCTCAGCGGCGGCGGCCTTCTCGGTGGCGAAGGCCGGCGTAGCAGCCACGGCGAACGCGCTCATCATGGCGAGGGCAAGCAGGCGTTTCATGTCGATCTCCTTGTGGATGGCACGGTGCCTTCTGAGCGAGCCCAGTGACCTTCGGGACCGCCGGCCGCCCCCGGGGAGCGACGTTGAAGGCGAGTCTAAGGCATCCGTAACGAGGGGCGCAACGATTTGGATGACGCGCCTCGATCGGGTGTCGCAAAAATACTTAACGCGGTGCAACATTACGGCTGGTGCACCGCTGGCAGTTTGGCTGACGGTGGCGTAATATATTGTTTTTACTGCAAGTTGCGTTATCCGGAGCTGCCGTGCCCACATCCGCCACCAATCGCTCGCGCGCGATCCTGCCCCCCGCGGGCGGCCCCCGGCTGCGCGTCGACGACACCCGCATCCAGGACATCACCGAGCTCGCTCCGCCGGCGCACCTCCTGCGCGAGTTTCCCGCATCCGAGCGCGCGATCGCGACGACCTTCGGTGCGCGCCAGGCCATCCATCGCATCCTGCACGGCGCGGACGATCGCCTGCTCGTCGTGGTGGGGCCCTGCTCGATCCACGACTACGACGCCGCGATCGACTACGCCACGCGTCTCGCCGCATTGAAGCGCGAGCTCGAGCCCGATCTCGTGGTGGTGATGCGCGTCTACTTCGAGAAGCCGCGCACGACCGTGGGCTGGAAGGGCCTCATCAACGACCCGCGTCTCGACGACAGCTTCCGCATCAACGAAGGCCTGCGACTCGCACGCCGCATCCTCACCGAGATTGCCGATCTCGAGCTGCCCGCAGGCACCGAGTATCTCGACATGATCACGCCGCAGTACATCGCCGACCTGATCGCCTGGGGCGCCATCGGTGCGCGCACCACGGAAAGCCAGGTGCATCGCGAGCTCGCGTCGGGCCTGTCGTGCCCGGTCGGATTCAAGAACGGCACCGATGGCGACGTGAAGATCGCCGTCGATGCGATCAAGGCCGCGTCCGCCCCGCACCACTTCCTGTCGGTCACGAAGGGCGGCCACTCGGCCATCGTGCACACCGCCGGCAACGAGGATTGCCACATCATCCTGCGCGGCGGCAGCAAACCGAACTACGACGCCGAGAGCGTGGAGTCGACGTGCAAGCGCCTCGCGGGTGCCGGCCTCGCTGCCCGTCTCATGATCGACTGCTCGCATGCCAACAGCGAGAAGCGGCACGAGCGCCAGGTCGACGTCGCGCGCGACGTCGCGCGCCAGGTCGCGGGCGGTGACGAACGCATCATCGGCCTCATGCTCGAAAGCCATCTCAACGCCGGGCGGCAGGATCTCGTGCCGGGCCAGCCGCTGCAGTACGGTGTCTCGATCACCGATGCGTGCATCGGCTGGGACACGACGATCGACGTGCTGAAGGATCTGGCGGAAGCGGTACGGCAGCGGCGCGTGCGCGTGAGCGACGCCGCCTAGCGTCGCCGGCGGGCGGGCGCGCGCCGTCGCCCGCACCGTCCGAGTTCGACACACTCCCCGGGAACCCTCATGCTCGAATCGGCGGAAGTCGGTCACTGCATTTCGAAGAGCGAATACAAGCGCGAAGAGCCCGCGCTGCGTGGAGCGCTGCTCGACGCGCAGTACGATCTCGCCCAGGCGGGTCGCGGTCCGCTCCTCATCCTGCTCACGGGCGTGGGCGGCGGCGGACGCACGGAAACGGCGCAGAAGCTCACGGAGTGGATGGACCCGCGCCACATGCGCGTGGTCGCGTTCGGCGATCCCGCGCCGGAGGAGCGCGTGCGTCCGCTGTCATGGCGCTACTGGCGGGCCCTGCCCCCGACGGGACGCATCGCCGTCTTCATGGACGCGTGGTACGGCGACATCCTCGATGCGCGGATCGCAGGGCACATCGGCGCCGCGGAAATGGAGCTCCGGCTGCAGGAGGTCCGGCCATTCGAGCAGATGCTCGCCGACGAAGGCGTGGTGCTGCTGAAGTTCTGGATCCATCTCTCGCGCGAGGCCCAGAAGAGCCGTCTCGCGGCGCTCGAAGCCGATCCGCGCACCGCCTGGCGCGTGCGCCCCGAGGACCGGCGCTTCCAGCGGCGCTATCGCAAGGCGCGGCCGCTGTGCGAAGAGATGCTGCGCGAGACGTCCACCGCCACGGCGCCGTGGTGCGTGGTCGAAGGCACCGACGAGCACTACCGCAATCTCACCATCGGCAAGGTCGTGCTCGATACCCTGCGCCGCACGCTCGCGGCGGACAAGCCACGCGCCCCGGCGACGACGGCAGCGTCACCGGCGCCGAGCGTGGTCGACAACGTCAAGCTCGTGCGCAGCCTCGACCTCACGCGCAAGCTGCCGGAGAAGGCCTACGAGCGCGATCTCGCCGAGTACCAGGGCGCACTGGACGAGCTCACGCGCCACAAGCGCTTCGCCAAGCGGGGCCTCGTCGCGGTGTTCGAGGGCGCCGACGCCGCCGGGAAAGGTGGCGCCATTCGCCGCGTGACCGCAGCGCTCGATCCACGCTGCTACGTCATCGTGCCGGTGGCCGTGCCCACCGACGAGGAGCGCGCGCATCCCTATCTCTGGCGCTTCTGGCGCCACGTGCCGCCGCGCGGCGGCATCACCATCTTCGATCGCAGCTGGTATGGCCGCGTGCTCGTCGAGCGGGTCGAGGGCCTGTGCGGCCCGAACGACTGGATGCGCGCGTACGACGAGATCAACCAGTTCGAGGAGCAGCTGTGCGAGGCGGGCATCGTCGTGGTCAAGTTCTGGCTCCAGATCAGCCGTGACGAGCAGCTGCGGCGCTTTCGCGCGCGGGAGAAGACGCCGTACAAGCGCTTCAAGCTCACGCCCGACGACTGGCGCAATCGCAAGCAGTGGAACGCCTACGAGAAGGCGGTCGCGGACATGGTCGATCGCACCAGCACCGAGCTTGCGCCATGGACGTTGGTCGAGGCCGACGACAAGCATTACGCGCGGGTGAAGGTGCTGCGGACCATCGTCGAGCGACTCGACGCGGCGATGGAGAAATGACGCGCGCGGGTGCCGCGCCGGCCTCCACGTATCGCGCGCCTGCCTGGCTCGTC
This sequence comes from uncultured beta proteobacterium, assembly GCA_963734575.1. Classification (GTDB taxonomy): domain Bacteria; phylum Pseudomonadota; class Gammaproteobacteria; order Burkholderiales; family Casimicrobiaceae; genus CAIWHR01. The sequence goes on from CAVTHT010000012.1 coordinate 41,685, forward strand.
GGTGGCCACGCCCAGACCATCTATCCGTTCCTGCTGCCGCGTGCGCCGATCCGATACCGGCGCGAGCGCGTGCAGACGGCCGACGGCGACTTCTGGGATTTCGACTGGACCGACGAGGCGCCGCGAGCGGCCGACGATGCGACGCCGGTCGTCGTGCTGTTCCACGGCCTCGAAGGCGGATCGGGTTCGCACTACGCGCGCGCCCTGATGCGCCACGTCGTCGATCTCGGCTGGCGTGGCGTGGTCACGCATTTCCGCGGTTGCGGCGGCGAGATCAATCGCACGGCGCGCGCCTACCACTCGGGCGACCACGAGGAGATTGCCGGGCTGCTCGCGGCAGTGCGCGCACGCGCGCCGCGGGCGCCGCTGTACGCGGTGGGCGTGTCGCTCGGCGGCAGCGCACTCCTCAACTGGCTCGGACGCGCGGGATCCGACGCGCGATCGCAGGTCCGCGCTGCGGCCGCCGTTTCGACGCCTCTCGATCTCATGAGCGCGGGCATGGCGATCGACCGCGGCTTCAACCGCATCTATTCCTGGCACTTCCTGGAAACGCTGAAACCGAAGAGCATGACGATGGCGCAGCGCTTTCCGGGCGTTCTCGACGCGAGCCGCATCCGGCGCGCCCGGTCGCTGTACGAGTTCGACGACGTCGTCACCGCGCCGCTGCACGGCTTCGCCGGCACGAGCGACTACTGGACCCGCGCCTCGAGCAAGCCCTGGCTCCGCGAGGTCCGCGTGCCCACCCTCGTGCTCAACGCCCGCAACGACCCGTTCGTGCCGGCGGCATCGCTCCCGGGTCCCGTTGAAGTCAGCCGTGACGTGCTCCTCGAGCAGCCGCAGAGCGGCGGTCACGTGGGCTTCCTGTCGGGGCCCTTCCCCGGTCGACAGGGGTGGCTGCCACGCCGGTTGCTACAATTCCTCCAGCAGGGTGCCTGACGCAGGCGCGCGATGGCGCGTGCCCGTCCGACGCACCCGACATCATTTCCGGCGCAGCGCGCTTGCCGGCGCGCGGTAGCTGCGCTTCGATCCAATCGGTCCGGGCATGCGCGGCACGCATGATGCGGGACCACCATCGTCAGAGCCATCGCATGACCGACATCACGCTGCCTCCCGAAATCTTCAAGGCCTACGACATCCGCGGGATCGTCGGCCGCACGCTCACGCCACCGATCGTGCGCACCATCGGCCACGGCATCGGCTCGCTCGCGCTGCAGGCGGGACGCGACACGGTGGTCGATCGGCCGCGACGGTCGGCTGTCGGGGCCGGAGCTGGCAGGGGCGCTTTCCGACGGCATCCGCGCGTCGGGTGCCAACGTCATCGACGTCGGCATGGTGGCCACGCCGATGACGTACTTCGCGGCGCATCACCTCGGAACGCAGTGCTGCGTGATGCTCACCGGCAGCCACAATCCGCCCGACTACAACGGCCTGAAGATGGTCGTCGCCGGCGAGACGCTGTCCGGCGAAGCGATCCAGGCCCTGCGGCGGCGCATCGAAGCAGGTGAGCTGCGGCATGGCGCGGGCACGTATCGCACCGAAGACATCAGCCAGGCCTACATCGACCGCATCGCGGGCGACATTCATCTCCAGCGGCCGTTGCGCGTGATCGTCGACTGCGGCAACGGCGTGCCGGGCGCGTACGCACCGGCGCTGTATCGCCGGCTCGGTTGCGAGGTCACGGAGCTGTACTGCGAGGTCGACGGGCATTTTCCCAATCACCATCCCGATCCGTCGCAACCGGAAAATCTGCGGGAGGTGGTCCGTCTGCTCGGCGAGGGCAAGCACGATCTCGGCCTCGCCTTCGACGGCGATGGCGATCGACTCGGTGTGGTCACCCGGGACGGCCAGCTCATCTACTCGGACCGCCAGCTCATGCTGTTCGCGGCCGACATGCTGTCGCGCAAGCCGGGCGCCACGGTCATCTACGACGTCAAGTCGACGCGTAAGCTGAAGCCGTGGATCGAGCAGCATGGCGGAGTTCCGTTCCTGTGGAAGACCGGCCATTCGCTCATCAAGGCCAAGATGAAGGAGATCGGTGCCGAGCTCGCGGGCGAGATGAGCGGTCACACGTTCTTCAAGGAGCGCTGGTACGGCTTCGACGACGGCCTGTACGCCGGCGCGCGGCTCCTGGAGATCCTGTCGGCGCACGCGGACCCGTCGGCGGTGCTGAACGCCCTGCCCAACGCACTCGCGACGCCGGAGCTCAGCATCCAGTGTGCGGAAGGCGAGCACCACGCGCTGGTCGCGCAGCTCGGCGTGAGCGCGCAGTTCCCGGGTGCGACGGACGTGATCCGGATCGACGGGTTGCGGGTCGAATATCCCGATGGCTTCGGCCTTGCGCGCGGCTCCAACACGACGCCGGTGGTGGTGCTCCGGTTCGAGGCGGACACGCCCGAGGCGCTGGAACGCATCAAGGGCGAGTTCCGCCGCGTGCTGAACCAGACCAAGCCCGGCATCCAGATTCCGTTCTAGCGCACGCGTGATCACGCTCGCCGACGTCGAAGCCGCGCGCAAGCGCATCGCCGGCGGCGTCTATCTGTCGCCGTGCGTGGAATCGATACCGCTGTCGGAGCTCACCGGCGCGCACATCTTCTGCAAGCTCGATTACCTCCAGCGGACGGGCAGCTTCAAGGAGCGCGGGGCACGCAATGCGCTGCTCCTGCTGACGTCCGATCAGCGCCAGCGCGGGGTGATCGCGGCGTCGGCCGGCAATCACGCGCAGGGCGTCGCCTATCACGGCAGCCTGCTCCACATTCCGGTCACCGTGGTCATGCCCCAGTTCGCTGCCCTGGTGAAGGTGGCGAACTGCCGGCAGCTTGGCGCCAAGGTCGTGTTGCACGGCGCCGATGTGGCCGAAGCCCGCGTCGAGGCCGAGCGGCTTGCCCGGCATGAAGGGCTCACGTTCATCCACCCCTTCGACGACGAGGCGGTGATCGCCGGCCAGGGCACGATGGCGCTCGAAGTGCTCGAGCAGAGCGCCCGATGTGGAAGCCGTGGTCGATCCCGGTGGGCGGTGGCGGACTCATCGCAGGCATGGCGACGGCGATCAAGGCATTGCGCCCGCAGGTGACCGTCGTCGGGGTCGAATCGGAGCACGCGCCCTGCCTCGTCGCCGCACTGCGCGCCGGCAAGCCGACGCAGGTGCCGGTCGAGCCCACGCTCGCCGATGGCCTTGCCGTTTCCGAGATCGGCGAGCTCCCGTTCGCCCTGTTGCGCAGCGTGGTGGACCACGCGGTGACGGTCGACGAAGCAAGCATCGCACTGGCGATCCTGGGCTGATCGAGCTCGAGAAGAGCGTCGTCGAAGGCGCAGGCGCCACCCCGCTCGCTGCTTTCCTCGCCGGCAAGCTCGACATGCTGAAGGGGCGGCGCGTGGTGCTGATCCTTTCCGGCGGCAACATCGATCTCACGATGCTGGATCGCGTCATCGAGACGGGCCTCGTCGCCGACGGACGCCTGACGCGCTTCACCGTGTCGATCAAGGATCGTCCCGGTGGACTGGCGCGCCTCGCCGACGCCATCGCCTCCACCGGCGCGAGCATCAAGGAGATCGTGCACGACCGCGCGTTCTCCGGCCCCGATCTCTCCGCCGTGCGCGTGGTGTGCGTCGTCGAGACCACGGGACACGACCACGTGCGCCGGCTGATGAGCGCGCTGGCGCAGAACGAGATCAAGGTCGTCGGGTAAACGCAGTCCCGCCTGCACGGCACGGGAGCAGCCATGACCGAACCGCAATCGTCGCTGAAGGCCGCTGTCGTCCAGGCCGGCAGCATTCCGTTCGACACCGAGGCCTGCGTCGACAAGGCCGTGCGCCTCATCGCCGAAGCCGCCGCGACCGGCGCCAGGCTGGTACTGTTTCCCGAAGCGTTCATCACCGGATATCCGAAAGGGCTGAACTACGGCCTCGTGGTCGGCGCCCGCGATCCGAAAGGCCGCGAGGAATTTCGCCTGTATCTCGAAGCTGCGATCGAGGTGCCGGGACCCGAGACGCAGCGTCTCGGCGAAGCGGCCGCCACGCACGGCGTCCACGTCGTCATGGGCGTAATCGAACGCGAGCACGGCACGTGCTACTGCACCGTGCTCTTCTTCGGCCCGGACGGCGCGCTGCTCGGCAAGCACCGCAAGCTGATGCCGACGGCGCTCGAGCGGATGATCTGGGGTTTCGGCGATGGCTCGACGTTGACCGCGGTCGACAGTCCGTGGGGCCGCATCGGCTCGGTCATCTGCTGGGAAAACTACATGCCGATGCTGCGCATGGCGATGTACGCGAAGAACGTCGCGCTCTATTGCGCGCCGACGGCGGACGACCGCGACACGTGGCTGCCCACGATGCAGCACATCGCGCTCGAAGGCCGCTGCTTCGTGCTCACGGCGTGCCAGTTCCTGCGCAAGCGCGACATGCCGGCGAGCGTGCGCGTGTCGCTCGGCGATGCTGCCGATGCGGTGCTGATGCGCGGTGGCAGCGCCATCATCAGTCCGCTCGGGAAAGTGCTCGCGGGCCCCCATTTCGATGGCGAGACCATCCTCACGGCCACGCTCGACCTGCACGACATCGGCCGCGGCAAGTTCGATTTCGACGTGGTCGGCCACTACAGCCGGCCGGATGTGTTCCAGCTTACGGTCAACGAGTCGCCGACGGCGCCCGTCGTAGCGACGACGGGCGTTCCCGGCGGCACGCCACCGCGCTGATACCGGCGAGCGGGACTACGCCGCGGCGCGCTCGACGCTCGCGGCGGCGAATGGCGGGATCGTTGCCGCGAGCGGCCGCGGCTCGAGACGCGGCACATCGAGGCCGAGAAACGCCGCGATCTCGTCGCGCCGCCCTATGGTGTCGGCATAGCCAAGCCGCATCAGCGCACGACAGAACGGGCGCTCGAACAGCACGTAGCTCGCGAGATTGCTGCCGCTGCGGCGTGTCGCGCCGATCCCGCCGAGGAAGTAACGCACGGTGCGAGGCAAGGCGTGCAGATGACGCACGGCCATGCGGTCGATCGCCTCGCTCGGCGACAGTACGAGGCAGTCGATGTGCTTCAGTCCCAGGCCGGTCGCGGCAGCGTACGGCTGCATGCGGGCGAGCGCACGGTTGGTGCGATCGAGGCGCTCCAGATCGGCTTCCAGGCCATCGGTGAAGATGCTGTTGAGCGCATGCCCGGCGATCTGCGCCACCGAAGGATAGCCGCGGCTGCGCACCAGCTCGTTGGTCGAGCGCCGGCTGACCGAGATCACCAGCACGCGCTCGGCGCCGAGATGCAGCGCGGGGCTGAGCGGCGCGATCTGGCGCATCGAGCCATCGCCGAAATACTCGTCGCCGATGCGCCGCGGCGGAAACATGAACGGAATCGCGGCCGAGGCCATCAGGTGCTCGATGCCGATGGTGGCCGGGGTGCCGATGCGTCGGGCGCGCTGCCAGGGCTCGAGACGCGAGTGACCTTGGTAGAACGAGATCGAGTGGCCCGAGCTGTAGCCCGACGCCGTCACTGCCAGCGCATCGAGCGCGCCGCTGTCGATCGAGCGCTGTATGCCGTGCAGGTCGAGATGGCGCGCCAGCAGTTCCGCGAGCGGCGCGTTGTCGAGGAGCGAGACGGGATTGCGTCCGAGTCCGCCGCCGCCGAGCGCGATCAGCCAGCGCGCCGCGCAGCGCGCCATCCCGGCGAAGTCGGCGCGATAGACGTGACCGGCGTGGAAATCCTTCCACACGCCGACGAGACGCCGCACCGCGCGCCGGAAGTCGCCCGCATCGGCGGCGATGGCGGCCGCATTCACGGCACCCGCAGAGGTGCCGCATACGATCGGCGAACGGGCTCGGGCTGCGCTTCGGCGCGAGCTCCGCGATCGCGCGGAGCACGCCCACCTGGTACGCGGCGCGAGCACCCCCGCCGGTGAGCACCAGCGCCGTCCTCGCCGAACCGGAACGCGTCACAGCAGCCATGGCCACCCATCGCGGACGTCGAGGCTGCCTTATCGGCAGCATCGCGCTGCAACGTGAGGCCGCGGCCCGGCCGGCGGTGGCGGTGCGCCTGCTGCGCTCGCGCGTCTCTCGCCGAGGCGGTACCGGCGCGGTCAGGCGATGAGGTGCCCGAATTTCGCCCGCGCCTCCGCGAGATCCTCGGGACTCAGCCGATTCACCTTCGGAAAGCGGTCGCGCCAGTGAAATGGACGGCAGGCGTCGATGATCGCCCGTGAGTTGGTGAAGTTGCCGGCGGCACGCTCCCCCGGCTCGAGGCGCGGATCGAGCGGCGTGCTCCAGGCGCCCTTGATGAGGTCGATCGACGTGGCCGGGTCGGAGCGCGTGACCATGGCCCAGACGAGCTCGTCGAGGTTCGAAACGTCGACGTCTTCGTCGACCACCACCACGTACTTGCCGGCGTAGGCGCCGACGTGGCACATCGCCGCGACGTGGCCGGCCTGCTTCACGTGGCCGGGATAGCGTTGCCTGATCGCGACGCCCAGCAGCATGCGCGCGCCTCCGGCCTCGTGCGCCCACACGGCCTGCACGTCGGGGATGCCGGCCTTCTCGATCTCCTGGCGCAGCAGCGCCGAGCGCGTGACGGCACGGTAGCGCGCCATCTCGTCGGGCGGACACAGCGGCGGACAACCCAGGATGATGGGGTTGTTGCGATGGTAGATCGCCTTGATGTCGAGCACCGGCTCGTCGCGCACGTCGCTCGCGTAGTAGCCGGTCCATTCGCCGAACGGACCCTCCTTGCGCCGCTTCCCGGGATGGACGAAGCCCTCGAGCACGATCTCGGCGTTCGCGGGGATCGGCAGCCCGGTGATCCTGCCGCGCACCACCTTCACCGGCTTGCCGCGCACCGCGCCCACCATGTCGTACTCGCACACCCCGTAGGGCACCTCGCTGCAGGCCATGAGAAAGGTCAGCGGATCGCCGCCGAGCACGATGGCGGTCGGCATCGGCTCGTTGCGCGACTCGTACTTGTCGCGATGCACCCGACCGTGCTTGCCGGGCGAGATGTAGAAGCCGACGCTGTTCCTGTCGTGCAGCATCACCCGGTAGGTGCCGCAGTTCACCCAGCCCTCGTCGGGATCGCGCGTCACGTTGAAGCTGCCGGTGCCGATGTAGCGGCCGCCGTCGTGGTCGTGCCACAGCGGCGCCGGGAACGCGGTGGCGTCGACATCGTCGCCCATCATCACGTTCTCGAAGATCGGACCATCGTCCACGAACTCGTGCGGAACCGTCTTCATGTCGCGCAGGTAATGCTCGAGGAAGGCGCGCGACAGCTCGAGTCGGTCGTACGTCAGGCGGGAAGCCGAGGGTCATGTTCTTGCGCCGGCCGCCGAAGAAGTTCACCAGCACCCGATGCCCCTTGGGGAATCCCGGAATCGCGTCGAACACGAGGCACGGCGCAGCGTCCGAGTGCATGACGAGGTCCGCCGCCATGCCGATCTCCTTCTGCCATGACGCGCCCTTGACCACCGTCACCTCGCCGAGCTTCTCCGCTGCCGCGATCCAGCCGCGCAGGTCGTCGTACGCGACCCGGAATTCCGGCGTCGCAGGTCGCGCTGGCGCGTCGACGACGGCATTGCCGATCACGTTGCTCATGGTGTCGCTCATCGTCGTCTCCCTGGTTCAATCGAACGCGTGCGCCGCACGTGCAGCGGCGTGCTCGGCCTCGGTCAGGCCGATGAAGTTGCGGAATACCGTTTCGTTGTCGGCGCCCAGGCGGGGGCCCGCCGCGGTGATGTCTCCGGGGGTCGCATCGAGATCGAAGGCGGGAAAGCAGTAGGTCTGGTCGCCGATGACCGCATGGCGCCGTCGCCGCCACGTGTGCCGGTGCACGAGCTGCGGGTCGTGCAGCAGATCGTCGACGCCGTTCACGCGATGGGCATGGACGCCTGCGTGCTGCAGCGCCAGCACTGCGGCGTCGGCGGACTGCGGGGCGCACCACGCTTCGATCGTCGCGTTCAGCGCCGCGACGTTGCGGCGGCGCGCGGCGAGCGTCGCATAGGCGGGGTCCGTGGCCATTGCACCCTGGCCGAGGAGCCGCGCCAGCACGGCGAATTCGCGGTCGGACCAGCAGGACAGGGCGATCCACGCATCGGCGCAGCGATACGCGTCGTGCGGAGCGGCCTCGGGACTGTCGTTGCCGGCGCGGGTGGCTTCATGCCCGGTGACGTGATAGTCGAGCAGCGCATCGGCCACGAACAGCAGCCCCGTTTCGTATTGCGCGACGTCGATCCACGCGCCCTCGCCGGTCGCCCGCTTGCGCACGAGCGCCGCGAGCACCGCCGACACGCTCATCGTCGACGCGACGAAGTCGATATAGGGCCCGTACAGCAGCATCGGTGGACCGTCGGGCTCGCCGGTGAGGCCACAGAAGCCGGCGAGCGCGGACAGCTGCGAGCCGAAACCCGGTGTCTGCGCGCGCGGCCCCGTCTGGCCCATGTTGCAGCTCGACAGGAGCACGATGCCGGGATTGAGCGCGCGCATGGCGTCGTAACCGAGCCCGAGCCGTTCCACGACGCCGGGCCGCATGTTCTCGATCGCCACGTCGCACCACGCGACGAGCCGTCGCGCGAGCGCGAGTCCCGCCTCGTTCTTGAGATCCAGCGTGACGCCGTACTTGGAATCGTTGAAGTAGGCGAAGCAGCCGCCGCGGTCGACGCCCGGAATGGCGTCCTTGAAGGGCGGATATTCGACGCGGAACCCGTCGGGGCGCCCCCTCGACTCGACGTGCACGACGATGGCGCCGAAATTGGCGAGCACCTTGCCCACGTGCGGTCCCGCGGCATAGCTCGCGAACTCGACCACCTTGACGCCGGCGAGTGCCTGCGTGACGGTGCTCACGACGTCTCCGCCATTGCCGCAGCGACGCGGCTCACGGCCGGACGCGCCCACTCGCGCAGCAGCGCGCCGAGCTCGACCTCGCTCCCCGGGGCGTGACGCACGCGCGGACGCCGGCCATCGATGCGCGCGAAGACGCCGCAATGGCGCGCCGTGCTGCCGTCGGGCATGGCGACATCCGCCCAGAATTCGCGGGCCGCGAGTTGCGGGTCGGCTGCAATGTCGGCGACCGTGTTGACGGGATAGCCGAGGATCTCGCGTGCGCTCGCGCCCTCGAGGAACGCGCGTTTGGTGAGGCCGGCGAAGAATCGCGCCACGGGCGCCTCGATCCCGTCCACCTCGTCCTGGCTCAGAAACTTCGGATCGAAGCGCAGCCAGTCGAGCGCGGCGAGCGGCCCCGGATCGGCGCCCGCCTCGCGCATCCAGGCAACGAGTTGCTCGTTGCTGCGCCGACCCGCATGCCCGCCGTACAGCACGAAATTGACGTAGCCGTCGCGACACGGCCAGAAGGCGCGCAGGCGCGCTCCGGTCACGGTCCGGCCGGTGATGAAGGCGCCGCAACGCCGGGGAACGTCGTCGGCGAGATCGACGAAAGTCGGCGCGTGCGCGAGCGCGATCAGCACGGCGGCCTGCGCGGAAACGTCGACGTGCTGTCCCTGACCGGTGTTGTCGCGATGCAGCAGCGCGACGAGCGCTCCCGAGGCGGCCTGCGTGCCCGGCCCAGGCGCGTGCCTGCGGAACGGTGACGCGGACAGGCTTGCCGCCGGGCTCTCCCGCGAGCGACATCGCGCCGCCTGCCGCCATGAGCTCCAGGTCCGACGCCAGCCACGTTGCGTGCGGGCCGCTGCGGCCGAAAGGCGTCACCGAGACGTGTACCAGGTGCCGGTGACGTTCGTGCAGCGCCGCGGGATCGAGCAACGCGGCATCGCGGGGCGACCCGGCCTCGATCAGTACGTCGGCTAGCGCCAGCAGTCGATCGCGGTTCGCCGCTCCCGATGGCACGGATACGTCGAGGCGCAGCAGCCGCTTGTTGACGTTGCAGGCCTGCCACGCCGTGCTCGCGATGTCGGACTCGCCGGGCGGCTCGATCTTGACGACGTCCGCGCCGAGATCGGCGAGCAGGCGTCCGGCGAGCCAGCCGAGCTCGGTCGTGCAATCGACCACGCGACATCCCTGCAGCATCGCGCCTCCCCGGCGCGCTCACCCGCGCGTCAACGTCCCGTGCGGGCGAGCGAGAGCACCCAGCCGGCCATCCGCGACTTCATCGTGGCGATCTGCTGCGCATCGAAGAAGTCCGCGGGATTCACCCGGTCGATCGGATACACCGGTCGATGGAAATCCTGCTCGTAGCCGTAAGGCACGGTGGCATCGATGCCCATGCCACCCTCGAACTGCGTGTTCGACGCCGTCCACGCCTTCTCGCCTGCCGTCATGCGCTCGGCCGGCATGAACGTCTGGCCCCTCCCGCCCGGGATCGGGTTGAGGATGTCCGTCTTCGGGTTCACGCGGGTCGTGAGGCACCACATGATGTCGTCCATCGAATAGATGTCGACGTCCTCGGACACCGCGATCGCGAGACGCATGCCCTGCGAGCATGACAGGATCGCGGACAGGAAGTTGCGCTGCCACCCTTCCTCGATGCGATTGCGCTTCCTGACCTGGATGATGCAGCCGCCCCAGTCGGTCATGCAGTACGGAATGTGCACGTCCTGCACGATCCCGGGCTGCAGGCGATTGCACAGCTCGAAGATCGCCGCTTCGCGCACGGTGGTGTCGATGTTGCTGTCGTCCATCGTGTGCACGCCGAGCGGGAAGATGATCGGCCTGCTCGCCGGGCGCCGCATCGTGATCGCGGTCACGTGGAACGTGGGCGCCTTGTACGCCTTGCCCATGTACCCGGCCCACTCGGGGTGGAAGAACGTCTTGCCCTGCACGCCGGCCTTCTCCGCTTCGGCGCGTCTCGTAGCGCTTGTCGCGCGGATGCAGGTAGCCTTCGAGCACGTATTCCGAATCGGCGAGGGCGTAGGCGTCGACCGTGCGTGCCTTGACGAGGCGCACAGGGGATCCCTGAACCGCGCCTGCGACCGCCATCTCGTCGCAGCCCTTCGGCAGGATCACGTAGTCGAACCCCGCACCGGCGAGCAGCGTGCATGCCGGCGGCACGCCGAAGCACATCGTCAGCGGGATCGGCTTGTCGTCGTCGTAGTGCTGCGTGTAGACCTGCCACATGTGCGATCCGGGCGAGATCTGGAACGTGCCGACGTTGCCCCACCGGAAGTTCATCCGGTTGTAGCCCATGTCGCCGCCGCCGTCGAAGTAATCGCCGTAGATGCAGCGGATGCCGGAGCCGATGGTGAGCTCCGGTTCGAGCGCCGTGTGGCGGATCGCGGTGATCCACTTGTTGACGTCGAGATCGTCGGTGATGACGTGCTCCTGGCACGGCGCGTCCCGCTGCTCGATCACCACCGGCTTGAGCGGCTTGTTGATCGCCTGCGCGATCCTGCGCGTGCGGTCGCGCGGGCCATCGAAGCCGAACATCTTCTCGATCAGCCGGATGTCGCCGAAGAGATTCGTCACGGCGCGGGCGTGGGGCTTGCCCTTCACCTTGTTGAAGAGGATCGGATAGCTGCCGTCGAAGTGCTTCTGCAGCCCGGTGATCTCGAGGTCCGGATCGACTTCCCTGTCGGTCTCGATGAGCCAGCCTTCGGCGCGCAGCCATTCGAGCGTCGCGCGCAGGCTGGTGATGTCCTTGGTGGCGGACTTGCCGGCCGGACGTTCCTTGCTCGCGGACGGACTGCGTTCGGGTGCCGTGATGTCGGTCATCGCATTCTCTCCATTGGACGGTGCTGGCTCGTGGGTTGTCAGCGCTGGGGCTCGAGGCGTGCCACCCTGAGCCGCATCTCGCCGGTCCAGCGCCGGGCGAAATCGGCGGGGACGCCGAACTGGTCGAGCACGCGCGCGATGACGTGGTCGACGATGTCGTCGACGCTCGCGGGGTGGTGATAGAACGCAGGCATGGGCGGCATGATGGTCACGCCCATGCGTGCGAGCTTCAGCATGTTCTCGAGGTGGATCTCGGAGAGCGGCATCTCGCGTGCAACCAGCACGAGCTTGCGCCGCTCCTTCAGCACGACGTCCGCTGCGCGGTGCACCAGATGATCGCCCGTGCCGTGCGCGATCGCGCCGAGGCTGCGCATGGAGCACGGGATGATCACCATGCCCTCGGTCTGGAACGAGCCCGACGAGATCGCCGCACCCATGTTGGCGGCCTCGTAGGTGACGCTGGCAAGGCCCCGGACGTCCTTGATGGTGTAGGGGGTCTCATGCTCGATCGTCTGCATGGCCCACTTCGAGAGCACGAGGTGCGTCTCGATCTCGCCCTGCTGCAGCGCCTGGAGCAGGCGAATGCCCAGGATGGCGCCCGTCGCGCCGGTGATGCCGACGATGAGTCTGCGCATCTTTGCCTCCCTGGCCGTGGACTTGGAAGTCCACATTGTGGCCACATTACCGCGGGGGTCGGCCGCCCATTCATCCGTTGCTCGACCATGTGCTGCGAAACGACTCTAGCACCGCGATCCCCGCCGGGGGAGGTGCGGCATTCCACAAAATGTTTCACAATGTGGTCATCGTTCCCAAGCCTGATCGGAATCAAGTTGGCTGCCACTGCCGCCGCATCCCTCGCGCCGCGCGAGGGCACGCAGAGCATCCGGCGCGCCGCGATGCTGGTGCGCGTCATCGCTTCGCGCAGCCGCACCGGCATGCGCCTGTCCGAGGTGGTGCAGCACGCCCATCTCGAGCGCTCCACGGCACGCCGCATCCTGAAGTGCCTCGTCGACGAGGGCCTCGTCATGCAGGACGCGGCATCGCATCGCTACTACCTCGGTCCCCTCGTGTTCGAGCTCGGCCTCGCGGCAGCGCCGCAGTTCAACCTCGTCGACATCTGCCGGGCGTCGCTGCAGAGGATTGCGGAGAAGACGCACGACACGGTGTTCCTGACGGTGCGCAGCGGCTACGATTCCGTCTGTCTCGACCGGCGCGAGGGGTCGTTCCCGATCAAGGCGCTGATGCTCGAAGTCGGCACGCGCCGGCCGCTGGGTGCGGGTGCGGGTGGCCTCGCGCTCCTCATGCTGCTGCCCGATGACGTGGTGAACGAGATCGTGGCGGCCAACGCGGTGCGCTTCACGTCGTACAACCGGCTCACCCTGCCCTCCTTCATGCGGATGCTGACGCGCGCGCGGACGCTGGGTTACGCCTTGAACGACATCCACATCACGCCCGGAGCGAGCTCGCTCGGCATGCCGATCGTCAACCGGTGGGGCCATCCGTTCGCGGCGATCAGCGTCGGCGCGATCAAGAGCCGCATGACGCCCGAGCGGCAGGCGGAGATCGCCGACATCGTCAGGGCCGAAGTGCGCCTGCTGGAGCGCGCGATGCGCGACGCGGGCACGCCATGACGACGGCGCAGGGTTCCGCGCACGACGCCGCGCTGCGCGCCACCGTTCTCGCGTACCTGGACGCGCACCACGTCGTCACCCTCGCGACGTCGGAGCCGTGGGCCGCAGCCGTGTTCTACGTCAACGATGGCTTCACGCTGTATTTCCTGTCGTCCCCGCGCAGCCGTCATGCGCGCCGGCTCGATGCGGACCCGCGCGTCGCCGCGACGGTGCAGGAGGATTACCGCGACTGGCGCAGCGTCAAAGGGGTGCAGCTCGAAGGCACGGTGCACGTGGTCGAAGGAGCACGCGTTGCCGACGTACGGAAACTCTATGCGGCCAAGTTTCCGGTGATCGCGGGCGGCGATGGCCGGGGGGCCGCCATCGCTGCCGCGCTGGCACGCATCCGCTGGTACGAGCTGCGTCCGACGGCGGTCCATTTCGTGGACAACGCGCAAGGCTTCGGGCATCGCGCCGCGATCGACCCCGGCGAGCTCGCGGGCGGTGGCGCCGGGTCGCGTCAGAAGCCGTAGTCCTTCCACGCGGCGCGCACCCGTGCGAGATGCTCCGCCGGCGGCAGCGCGATCGGCGGGTACGCGTGCTTCCTGGTCGCGTCGATGCCGATCTTGCTCGACACCCGCCGGCTGTCGTCCTGCTGCGGCACGTCCTCCGCGGCTTGCGACGGATCGAGACGGCCGGCCACCGTGGACGGGGCGACGAACGTGTCCTTCTGCGGCTGCACGCGGAAGCTCAACGCCCAGTTGACCATGAACGGATCGCGCACGTCGATGTCGTCGTCCACCACGACGGTGAACTTGCCGAGCGTCGGATCGACGGCCCACGCGCCGAACATGACCTGCTGCGCCTGGCCGGGATATTCCTTGCGGATCGAGATGGCGAGGTAGCCCGACGCGCCACCTGCATGCAGCAGGTGCACGTCGCGCACCGGAAGCTTGAGATCCAGGAGATGCCGGCGAATCGCTGCCTCGCGCCCGTAGCCGCGAATCGTGCTCGACTCGCTCGGCGGCATCTGGCTCAGGAAGGCCTGAAAGATCGGCCGGTGGCGATGCGTGATGGCGGTGACGTCGAGCACGAACGACTGCGAGCGCGGCCCCATGTACCCGGTGAACTCGCCGAACGGGCCTTCCCACTCGGTCTCGTTGGCGCGAATGAGGCCTTCGATCACGATCTCCGCGTTGGCGGGCACCATGAGATCGACGGTTCGCGCGCGCACCACCGGCACGGGCGCTCCGCGCAGCGCACCCGCGACCGCGAGCTCGTCCACGCCGTACGGGAATCTTGGCGACCGAGCAGAGGCCGATGCTCGGGTCCGTGCCGAGCGCGATGGCCACCGGCGTCGGCTGGCCGCGCGCGTTGTTGAGCTCGATGTGCTTGCGGCCGTGCTGCACGTGCGCGATGAACATGCCGATCTTGCGCGGACCCTTGATCTGGCACCGGTACGTGCCGATGTTCTGCACCCCGGTGTCGGGATCGCGGGTGATCACGAAGGGCGCGGTGAGGTACGGCCCGGGGTCGTGGGCCACGGTCCACGTCGGAACGGGCAACGACAGCAGATTGGCGGCTTCTCCGGCATGCACGTTCTCGTGCACCGGCGCCGACTGCACCGTGTCCGGCGGGATCGGCGCGCGGAGCGCCCGCGTCCACGCGTCGGCGATGTCGTCCACGCCGTGCGCACGCAGCCCCAGCGCATAGATCGCCCGCGAGCCGCCGAGCACGCCGAAGACGACGGGGATGTCGAACCCGCGCACGTTGTCGAACATCAGCGCGCAGCGCTCCTCGTCGGGGACGCTCTGGAAATTGACGCGCCCCACCGCCGCGATCTCCCAGTCCTTGTCGACGGGCGCGGCAATGTGCCTGAGCTTCCCGTGCTGCTCGAGCACCTGCAGGTATTCGCGCAGGTCCGCGTAGACCTTGTGCGGCTTGCCATCGAGCGGAGCCATGCTTCCTCCTTCGCCTAGGCGACCGTGGCGAGCGGCGGTGGCGCGTTGCTGCGGCGCCCACGGCCGGCAGCTTCAGCAATGCCCGCGCATTGCCCTCGTAGATCGCGTGCCGCTCCTGCGCGGTGAGGTCGAGCCCGTCGATGATCTCGATCGTCCAGCGGATGAAGGCCGCGCCTTTCTCCGGATCGAACGGCGAGTCGGAGGCGAAGAGCGTCCGGTCGACACCGAAGAAATCGAGGCCGCATTCCGTGGCGGCGCGGGCGCCGAAGAGCGCGGTGTCCGCGTAGAACAGGTGGAAGTAGTCGAGCGGACGCTTCCGCGGCTTGCGCAGCAGCACCGTGTAGTCCTCGTCCGAGGTGCGCGAGCCGAGCTGGTCCCAGCCGGGGCCGACCCGTCCCGCGAAGTACGGCACCATGCCACCCATGTGATGGGTGATCACCTTGAGCGCCGGATGCCGGTCGAACACGCCGGCGAACACGATGTGCGCCATCGCGACGCTCGTTTCGTACGGCCAGCCGAAGGTCCACCAGATCTCGTAATGGCTCTTGCGCTCGCCGCGATAGTCCGCGAACTCCGCGCCCCGCGCCGGATGCAGCCAGATGGGCAGGTCGAGCTCCGCCATCAGGTCGAAGAGCGGCAGCGTCTCGGGTGCGGTGAGAGGCCGCCCGAGAACATTGGTGAACACCTGCACGCCCACGGCGCCGAGGTCCTCGATCGCGCGCCGCGCCTCGCGCAGGAGGCCCTCGGGATCGTTCATCGGCAGGGACGCGACGAACGCGGGGAAGCGGTCGGGATGGCGGCGTACGAGATCGGCCATGCCATCGTTGGCGAGTCGCGCGAGATCGGTCGAGAGCGGCGGCGGCCCGAAGACCTCGATCGGCGGCGAGCCCAGGGAGATCACCTGCGCATAGTCGTCGAAACGGTCCATGACGCGAAACCGCTCGTCGAGGTCGACGATGGCGGGAATGTCGCGCACGCGCTTGTGCATGTCCCTCCCGCCCGGGGCTGCCTGCAGCATCCGGTCGTAGAAGGGCTTCGGGAAGATGTGGTTGAAGATGTCGAGCTTCATGCTGGCCCTCGTGCAGCCGCCGGTGGATCCGACGGACGGATGTCCATTGGAGCGACGCTGTATTCATAATGCAAGCGAAAGTTTTTGATCGACTCATGACGTGGACGAATGAATATCACCCTACGGCAATTGCAGGCCTTCGTGGCGGTCGCCGAGCTCGGCGGCTTCACCGCAGCAGCGGAGCGCCTGCACGTCACCCAGTCGGCGCTGTCGGTGATGATTCGCGGGCTGGAAGGCGAGCTCGGGTTGCGGCTGTTCGACCGCACCACGCGCACGGTCGCGCTCACCGACGCCGGGCGGGAGCTCTATCCGCTCGCGGAAAAGACGCTCGAGGACCTCTCCAGCGCCGTGGCGCATTCGCGCGAGCTGGCCGACGTCAGGCGGGGACGCGTGACGATCGCCGCCACGACCCTCGTCTCGTCGATGCTGCTGCCCCGCGCGATCGCCCGCTTCGGTGACGCGTATCCCGGCATACGCGTGGCGCTGCGCGACGGCGCATCGCCGGCGCAGATCGCCGCCATGGTCGCGGGGAGCCAGGTGGACATCGGGATCGCCCCGCGTCGCCGGCGGCGAAGGCGACCTCGACGCCGTTCCGCTCATCGGCGACACCCTCGAGCTCGCGTGCCCGCGCGGCCATGCACTCACCCGCAAAGCGCGCGTCACCTGGCGCGATCTCGCCGGCCAGCCCCTGATCGCACTCTCCGGTGACAACGCGATCCGGCAGCTCATCGACGAGCGCGTGCACGCGGCGGGCATCCGAGTGACGCCGGCGTTCGAAGTCGCCTTCCTGTCGACCGCCATGGGACTCGTCGATGCCGGGCTCGGTGTCGCGGTGCTGCCATCGCACGCACGGCCGCTCGCCAGGATGCATCACATCGCATTCCTGAAGATCGGGGCGCCGCTCGTCCGGCGCGACGTGCGGCTCCTGACGCGCCGCGGCCGCACGCTCTCCCCCGCCGCCGCGCACTTTCGCGACTTCATCGTGGAATTCGTGCGCTCCCCCGCGGCGAAGGAGGACGGCTGGCGGGCGCTCGCATAGGGCGCGGGCGCCGCCGCGGTCGCTTGCGCTCTGCACACGGGCTGTCACGTTCCGCGGTGCGACGTTGCGAGTTCGATGCACCAGGCGGGCATCCGGCCGACCCGTTCGATCCGACAAGGAGAGCCATGGAAGTCGCGCCGTGGGCTTCGCGCGTGCCGGACGGGTTGCACGCTGCGCGGCTGCGCGCGGGCGCAAGCCTGGCCAGCGAAGCCGATGCGCCTGATCGCCGTGTTCCCGCCCGGCGGCTCGGTCGACCAGGTCGCCGCGCCTCCTCGCGCACCAGCTCGCCTCGCAGACGGGACAGCAGTTCATCGTCGACAACCGCGGCGGGGCCTCGGGCTCGATCGGCACCGCAGCGCTGGCGAAGGCCGAGCCCGACGGCTACACCCTCGCCGTCGTGTTCGACACGCACGCTGCGAACCCGTCGCTGATCCCGAACCTGCCCTTCGACACGCTGCGCGATCTCACGCCGGTCATGCTGGTCGGCACCGGCGGCATGGCCCTCGTGACGCCCGTGACCCAGCCGTACAGTTCGTTTCGCGACGTCGTCGCCGCCGCCAAGGCGCGGCCCGGCAGCGTGTCGTACGGGACGATCGGCGCGGGCAGCATCGGCCACCTCGCGATGGCGCAGCTCGGGAAGGAGCTCGGGGTGGAGTTCAACCACGTGCCGTACCGCGGCGGCGGTCCGCTCATGAACGACGCCATCGCCAATCAGGTGCCGCTTGCCATCGGCTCGGTGTTCCTGGTGAGTCCGCACGTGGCGTCGGGGCGCGTACGCGCGATCGCGGTGACCTCGGCGAAGCCCGATCCCAAGCTGCCGGGCGTGGAGCCGATCGCCGGCCAGGGCGTCGCCCGGATTCGAGGCGTATACGTGGTGGGGCGGTCTTCGGTCCCGCCAATCTGCCGCCCGGGATTGGCGCAGCGCATCTACGAGGAGCTCGCCAAGGCGGTGAAGGCGCCCGACGTCGTGGACAAGCTCTCCGCGCAGGGCATCGAGGTTCTCGGCCGCGCCGCCGGCCGAGCTCGACGCCTTCGTCCGGCGCGAGATCGCACGCTGGGCGAAGGTCATCCGGGACAACAACATCAAGTCGGGGGACTGATCGGCGCGCGCCTCGCGGCGCCGAGGGTTGCACTGCTCGACAGGCATCTTGTCTCGTCGAAAGACGCTTGACGTATCGACCGCGTAGCACCGGGGGCGCGCGCCGAGTAACGTAACCAGCAGGGGGAACGGTACCGGGTCGCTCGCTGTTATCGCAACCTGCCCAATGCCGGCGGCAGCTTCGTGCGGCGCGCAGGGCACGAGGGCCGCGACTGGCGCATCACCCTCGCCAACGGCCTCGTGCTGAACCATCCCGGCTACGAGCCGTGGGATTTCATGCTGGCCCCCACCGATGCCGCCGCGGGGCGCTGGCAGCTCAGGCTCGCGATGAAGCAGTTCGCGCCGCCCGTGCGGCGCTGACCGACGTCCGCGCGGCGTGCACGCTGCTGTGCGGCAGTGAACCGGCGCGCGTCGCGCTGGTCGCAAGCCATGGTCGCTGCCGTGTCAGTTGCACCTGCCACCACGCCTGAGGTACTTTGTGCCACTCCATCGTCCCCGGCCCGGCAGCTCTCGCGCTGCGCCGGATCTCAAGGCTGCAGCGCGCCGAACGCCTGCGCTCATGAAAAGAGTCAGCCTCTACAGCACCTCGTCGCGTACGCGTCTGCAGCCGGACCCGGTGCCCGAACCGGCCGCTGCGACCGTCGCGCCGCCGCGCGCACCCTGGCGTGCACGCGTAGCCGACCGCGTACGACGCCTCGAGCGCCCATTGCTGGTAACGATGAGCGTGCTGTTCACGCTGCTCATCCTGTGGACGTACGCGCGGCTGCATCCGGGTCCCCGCGAGCTCACGCAGAAGGACATCGACGGGGCGGTGGTGCACACCCTGGAGAATCTGCCGCCCGCCTCGCCCGCGGCGAAGGCGTACGAGATCATCAGCCCCTCGGTCGTGCGCGTCGTCGGCACCGGCGAGGAGCGCGAGGACGGGAAGACGCCCGAGCGGGGCGTGGGCACCGGCGTGGTCATCGTCGACAACGGCACCATCCTCACCAACCTGCACGTGGTCTCGGAAGCGAAGCGCATCCGCGTCACGTTCTACGACGGCTTCGAATCCGAGGCCGATGTCGTGACCGTGCAGCCCGAGAACGATCTCGCGGTCATCAAGACGGCGAAGATTCCCGATGACCTCATGTCCGCAAGCCTGCGTTCCACCGCCGACCTCAATGTCGGCGATCAGGTCATGGCGGTGGGTTTTCCGTTCGGCATCGGGCCGTCCGCGTCCGCGGGCGTCGTGTCCGGGCTCGCGCGCGAATACCGCTCGCCCGAAGGCAAGCGCGTGCTGACGAACCTGATCCAGTTCGATGCCGCGGCGAACCCCGGGAATTCGGGCGGGCCCCTCGTGACGATGGAAGGGGAGGTCGTGGGCATCGTCACCGCTATTCTCAATCCCACCGAGCAGCGCGTGTTCGTCGGCATCGGCTTCGCCGTGCCGATCGAGAATGCGGCGAGTGCCGCCGGCCTGTCGCCGTTCTGAGCACGCCGGGCGCGCACGACGACCACCTACGCGCGACGCAGCGCAAACACGATGGCCGCCAGGAAGACGCGGCCGCCTTGAAACGGGAGTGCAATGGACAACAGAGAAGCGGCCCGCGGCGAAGTGGCATCCCTCATGGAGCGCATCCTCTACGAGGTGAAGAAGGTCGTCGTCGGGCAGGATCATTTCCTCGAGCGCGTGCTGGTGGCGATCCTCGCGCAGGGCCACCTGCTCGTCGAAGGCGTGCCGGGGCTCGCGAAGACGCTGACGGTGAAGACGCTCGCGCGCACCATCCGCGGCACGTTCCGGCGCATCCAGTTCACCCCCGACCTCGTGCCCGCCGATCTCGTCGGCACGCGCGTGTACAACCAGAAGACCAGCGACTTCACGACCTCGCTCGGACCGGTGTTCACCAACCTGCTGCTCGCCGACGAGATCAATCGCGCCCCGGCCAAGGTGCAGAGCGCGCT
Source organism: uncultured beta proteobacterium (assembly GCA_963734575.1). Taxonomy (GTDB): domain Bacteria; phylum Pseudomonadota; class Gammaproteobacteria; order Burkholderiales; family Casimicrobiaceae; genus CAIWHR01. The sequence goes on from CAVTHT010000012.1 coordinate 62,029, forward strand.
GCTCGAGGTCATGCAGGAGTACCAGGTCACGATCGCCGGCGAGACGCATCGGGTGCCGGAGCCGTTCCTCGTGATGGCGACCCAGAACCCGATCGAGACCGAAGGAACGTACCCGCTGCCGGAAGCGCAGATCGACCGCTTCATGATGAAGGTGCTGGTCGGCTATCCCTCCGAGGAAGAGGAGTTCGTGATCGTCGAGCGCGTCACCGGCGCCGCAGCGGCGGTCACGCCGATCGCGACCACCGAGCAGCTCGGCGCATTGCAGCGCGAATGCCGCAACAGCTACGTCGATCCGTCGCTGATCCAGTACGCCGTGCGCCTGGTGTGCGCGACCCGCGAGCCCGATCGCTACGGCGTGAAGGATCTCGCGCGCTACGTGACGTTCGGGGCGAGCCCGCGCGCATCGATCCATCTCATCGAAGGCGCGCGCGCCCTCGCGTTCCTGCGCGGCCGCGACTACGTCCTGCCGGAGGACGTGAGCGACATCGCGCCGGACGTCCTGCGCCACCGGCTGGTGCTGTCGTACGAGGCGCTCGCCGGAGCGATGTCCGCCGATGATCTGGTCGGTCGCGTCATGGAGCGGATCGCCCCGCCCGACAAGCCACTCGAAACCCATGTCCGTTTCGGCGCCCGGTCCTGAGCACATCCTGAGCCGCCTCGAGTGGACGGTGATCCGTCGGCTCGACGGCGTGCTGCACGGCGATTACCGCACGCTCTTCCGCGGCTTCGGGCTCGATCTCGCCGACCTGCGCGAGTACCAGTACAACGACGACGTACGGCACATCGACTGGAACGTCACCGCGCGCCTGCAGACGCCGTACGTACGCGAGTACAACGAGGAGCGCGAGGTCGCGGCGTGGTTCCTCCTCGATCTCAGCCCCTCGGTCGATTTCGGCTCGCAGGCCACGCGCAAGCAGTCGGTGTCGACGGAGTTCGTCACGGTCCTCGCGCGCCTCCTCACCCGGCACGGCAACCGCGTCGGGGCGCTGCTCTACGGCGGGCACGTGGATACCGTGATCCCCAGCCGCAGCGGGCGCCGCCACGTGCTGCGCCTGCTGCACGCGATGACGACGCGCGAGCACGTGAAGGCGACGACGGCCACGGATCTGCGCGCGTTCCTCAGCGAAGCGACGCAGGCGATCAAGCGCCGCTCGCTGGTGTTCGTGGTGTCGGACTTCATCAGTGCGCAGGATTGGGGGCCGGCGCTCGCCCAGCTCGCGCGGCGCCACGAGGTCATCGCCGTCCGGCTCTATGATCCGCTGGAGATGGAGCTGCCCGACATGGGCATGCTCGTCATCCAGGATGCCGAGACCGGCGAGCAGCTCTTCGTCGACACGCACGACCGCGCATTCCGCCGGCGCTTCGCGGAAGCGGCCGCACAGCGTGAAGCGCAGTTGCGCAGCGCATTCCGGCACGCCGGCGTCGACGCGCTCGAGCTCTCGACGGACGACGATCTGGTCGACGCGATCCTGCGCTTCGCCGACCTGCGCAAGCGCCGCTCCCAGCTCGCAGCGGGCGGCTCGCTGCCCCCGCATCTCGCGCACGACAACGCATGACGTTCCTCTGGCCGAAGCTCCTGTGGCTGCTGCTCCTGGTGCCGCTCGTCCTCGCGGCCTACGTGTGGCTCGTCCGGCGCAAGCGCAAGGCGGCCGTGCGCTACGCGAGCCTGGCGATGGTGAAGGGCGTCGTGGACGTCGGGCACCGGTGGCGACGGCACGTGCCGCCGGCACTGTTTCTCGCGGCGCTCACGCTGATGATCCTCGCCATCGCGCGCCCGGCCGCGATCATCACCCTGCCGTCGCAGCACGAGACCGTGGTCCTCGCGATGGACGTTTCGGGCAGCATGCGCGCGGTCGATGTCGAGCCGAGCCGCATCGTGGCCGCGCAGGCCGCGGCGCGCACGTTCGTCAACGACCAGCCCGGCAGCACGCGCATCGGCGTCGTCGCTTTCGCCGCCACGGCCACGGTGGTGCAGCCGCCGACGGAGCATCGCGAGGACGTGCTCGCGGCGATCGACCGCTTCCAGCTCCAGCGCGGCACGGCAGTCGGCAGCGGCATCCTGGTCGCGCTGAAGACGATCTTTCCCGACGTCGAGTTCGACCTGCGCTCCGCCAACCCGCGCGGCGATGCCGCGCGCCAGCGCAAGGGCGCGTCGCTCGATGCGCCGCGCGCTGGAGCCAGCGACAAGGAAGCGACCAAGGAGAAGGACAGGCCCGCGCAGCCCGGTTCCTATGCGTCGGCCGCGATCATCCTGCTCACCGATGGCCAGACCACCACGGGGCCCGATCCCGTCGAGTCGGCGCGCATGGCGGCGGAGCGCGGCGTGCGCGTATTCACCGTTGGCATCGGCACGCAGAAAGGCGAGACGATCCACAGCGAGGGCTGGACGATGCGCGTACGCCTCGACGAGGATGCGCTGAAGAACATCGCCAACATCACGCGCGGCGAGTACTTCTATGCCGGCACGGCACCCGATCTCAAGAAGATCTACCAGTCGCTGAACACCCGGCTCACGCTGGAGAAGAAGGAGACGGAGATCAGCGCCTTCTTCGCGGCGGCGGCAGCCCTGCTCGCAGTGCTGTCGGCGCTGCTGTCGATGCTGTGGTTCAACCGCATCCTGTAGCCGCCGCGCAGCGCGGGGGCTTCGGCATGCGCTTCGCACGCGTGCTGCGCTACGCGTGGGCCGCACCCGCGACGACGCTCGGGCTCGTGCTCGGCGGCATGGCGCTGCTCGTGGGGGCACGTGCGCGACGCGTGCACGGCGTGCTGGAGATCAGCGGCGGCGGCGTGCGCACGTTCGTGGCAGCCTGGCCGTGGCGCTTCGCCGCGATCACCTTCGGGCACGTGGTGCTCGGCGTCGATGCCGCGACCCTCGAGGACAGCCGCGCGCACGAGCGGGTGCACGTGCGGCAGTACGAGCGCTGGGGTCCGCTCTTCCTCCCGCTCTACCTCGGATCGAGCCTCGTGCAATGGCTGCGCGGACGCGACGCGTATCGCGACAACTGCTTCGAGCGCGAAGCCTTCGCGCACGAAACCCGCGATTCCGCGCAGCACTTCCGCATGACCTTGCTCGCCGAGGTGGTGGCCGCGTCCACGCGCATCGGCGGCACCTCGAGCCGGCGCGCGAAGGCCGACGCCATTGCCGCGTGCCTGCGGATGCTCGCGCCCGGGGAGATCGACATCGCGGTGCCGTACCTCGCGGGCGAGGTCCGGCAGGGACGCATCGGGATCGGCTGGGCGGCGCTGCGCGAGGCGCGACCGGCCGGAGCGACGGATGCACCGGTGCTCGACCATCGTCGAAGTGGACGCGACGCTCGACGCGATCGCCGGCACGTCGGGACGGGGCTCGGCGCTGAGAGCGGCGGCAGCAGCTCGGCGCGCTGCTCGCGCGGGCAACGCGGGACGAGCAGGATTTCCTGACGCGGCTTCTCATCGGCGAATTGCGCCAGGGCGCGCTCGAAGGTCTCATGATCGAAGGCGTCGCCGCGGCAGCCGGCCTTGCCGGTGCCCGACGTGCGGCGCGCCGCGATGGTGGCGGGCGGCATCGGCCGCGTCGCACGCGCGGCGATCACCGAGGGCGCGCAGGGACTCGAGCGGTTCGCCATCGTCATGTTCCAGCCCGTTGCGCCGATGCTCGCGCAACCGGCCGACGACATGGCCAGTGCATTGCAGGCGCTCGGCACGGCGGCGCTCGAATGGAAAATGGACGGCGCACGCGTGCAGGTGCACCGGCAGGCGGGCGAGGTGCGCATCTTCACGCGCAGCCTCAACGACGTGACCGCGGCCGCGCCCGAAGTGGTGGAGATGGTGGGCGCGCTCGAGGGCGACGACCTCATCGTCGATGGCGAGGTCATCGCGCTCAAGCCCGACGGCACGCCCTACCCGTTCCAGGTGACGATGAGCCGCTTCGGCCGGACGCTCGACGTCGCACGGCAACGCGCGGAATTGCCGCTGTCCGTGTTCTTCTTCGACTGCCTGCGCCGCGATGGGCGCGATCTCGCGGGCGAGGAAGGTGAAGCGCGCTTCGCGGCGCTGCGCGATGCCATGCCTGCGCATTGCGTGATGCCGCGTCTGGTGACGGACGATCCGGCAAGCGCGCAAAGCTTCTACGACGACGCCATCGCGCACGGCCACGAGGGCGTGATGGCGAAGTCGCTGACGGCGACCTACGAGCCCGGCGCGCGCAGCGCGGCGTGGCTCAAGGTGAAGCGCGCGCATACGCTCGATCTCGTCGTGCTCGCCGCCGAATGGGGTCACGGCCGGCGCCACCGCTGGCTGTCGAACCTGCATCTGGGCGCGCGCGATCCCGCGACGGGCACCTTCGTGATGCTGGGCAAGACGTTCAAGGGCCTGACCGATGCGATCCTCGAATGGCAGACACGCGAGCTCCTCGAGCGCGCCACGCAACGTGACGACTGGGTGGTCCACGTACGGCCCGAGCTCGTGGTCGAGATCACGTTCAACGATCTGCAGGCAAGCCCGCGCTATCCCGGCGGGCCTCGCGTTGCGCTTTGCGCGCGTCAAGGGCTATCGGCCCGACAAGCGGGCGAGCGAGGCGGATACCCTCGACACCGTGCGCGCGATCTACGCGGCGCAAGGCGGGCAGGCGATGTCACGTGAAGCCCAAGCTCCGCGTGTCATCACAGGCAAGAAGTCAGGCTGAAGCCGGACCCACGGGGCTGAGGCCTGACCCACCGGGGTGAAGCCTGACCCACGGGGCTGAGGCCTGACCCACCGGGGTGAAGCCTCACCCACGGCGCTGAGGCCTGCCCCCAGGCTGAAGCCTGACCCACGGGGCTGGCCCCACCGGGCCGAAGCCTGGACCCACGGGCCTCGACGTGTCAGTACGCGATGCCCACGCGCCGATAGACGTCGGCGAGCAGCCACGCGGGACCGATCAGCAGGAACTTGAGGTCGTCGAGGAACGATGGCTTGCGTCCTTCGATGATGTGGCCGACGAACTGGCCGATCCACGCCAGGATGAAGACCGCCAGCGCAAGCTGCACGCAGGTGACGGTCGATCAGCGCCAGCGGATAGGCCAGCGTCGCGAGCACCGCGAGCATGCCCACCGCGAGCGGGCGCGACAACCATGCGTAGAACACGCACGCTGCCAGCGCGAGGCCCACGGCAACGGCCGGTGACAGCGCCCACGCGAGCGCCAGGACGGTCCACGTGATGAGCGGCACGCACACCCAGTGAATGGCCTTGTTCACCGGGTGCCGGTGCGATTCGGCATAGCGCGCGAACAGTGCGTCCACGGGCCGCATCATTCCTCCGCGAGGGCGCCCGGCATCGGGCACGAGCCGCAGCCGTGCACGCTATAATCCGCGCAGCCCGGCGGGGCCCGTAGCGCCCGATCATAAGCCAGAACAACTCGCTGCCGGCATCGTTCCCAATTCCGGAGGAATCATGAATCGTTCGTTGCAAACCCTCGCGCTCGTCACGTCGCTGGTGCTCGCCGCACCGGCGCTCGCGGCCGACCAGTTCATCAATGTCCTGACTGGCGGCACGAGCGGCGTCTACTACCCGCTGGGCGTCGCGCTCGGCAATGTCGTCGGCAAGGCACTGCCCGGCACGAAGACGTCGGTCCAGGCAACCAAGGCGTCCGTCGAGAACCTCAACCTGCTGCAAGCCGGGCGCGGCGAGATCGCCTTCACCCTCGGGGATTCGCTGTCCGACGCGTGGAAGGGCAACGAGGAAGCCGGATTCAAGACGCCGCTCAAGAAGCTGCGCGGTATCGCGGCCATCTATCCCAACTACATCCAGATCGTCGCGCGCGCCGATTCCGGCATCAAGACCCTCGCCGACCTCAAGGGCAAGAAGATTTCGGTGGGCGCCCCGAAGTCGGGCACCGAGCTCAACGCGCGCGCGATCCTCAATGCCGCCGGCATCACGTACAAGGATTTCTCGAAGGTCGAATACCTGCCGTTCGGCGAATCCGTCGAGCTCATGAAGAACCGCCAGCTCGACGTGACCCTGCAATCGGCCGGACTCGGGGTGGCGAGCCTGCGCGACCTCGCGTCCGCGATGGACATCGTCGTCGTCGCGGTCCCGGCCGATGTGATCAAGAAGGTCGGCGACCCTGCGTACCTCGTGTCGTCCATTCCGGCGAACACGTACAAGGGACAGACCGCCGACGTGCCGGCGGCCGCCGTGCAGAACTACCTCGTCACTCACGACGGCGTCAGCAACGATCTCGTGTACGGAATGACGAAGGCACTCTGGACGAACCTCGACCAGCTCGTCGCGGCGCATTCGGCGGCGAAGGCGATCGAGCTCAAGAACGCCCTCGTCGGCATGCCGCTGCCGCTGCATCCGGGCGCGGAGAAGTACTACCGCGAGGCCGGCATCCTGAAGTAGGCTGACGCGTGGCGCCCCGCACGGCAGCGTGCGGGGCCTCTTCGCTGCCGCCGACGGCGCGCCTGCGGCGCGCACGCGCGTCGGCGCGCAGGGCGTGGGTCGCGTTTCATCAGGAGCCCCGATGGCCATCCCTACCGAGATCTCGCCGGCTGACACGGCGGCGGCCGATGCGGCCTTCGACGAAACCGGCGTCAAGCGGACGCTCCAGGGCTGGGCAGCCAAGCTCGTCGCGGGCGTCGCCCTCTCGTTTTCCGCCTACCAGCTGCTCATTGCGGCCTTCGCGCCGCTGTCCAGCCTGCCGACGCGCTCGATCCACGTCGGCTTCCTGCTCGCGCTGTCGTTCCTCATCCACCCGGTGTCGAAGCGCGCGCACCGGCATCGCATCGCTTCGTACGACCTGCTGCTCGCGGCGGTCGGGTTCGGCATCTCGCTCTACCATCTCGTGTTCGAGGCCGAGCTCATCCAGCGCTCGGGCGACCCGAGCGTCATGGACCTGGTCGTCGGCACGGCCTTCATCGTGCTCGTGTTCGAAGCGGCACGGCGCGTGCTCGGGCTCGCGCTGCCGATCATCTGCGCCGCGTTCCTCGCCTACGGCATGCTCGGCCAATACCTGCCGAGCGTCATTGCCCACCGGGGTTATGGCTTCGACCAGATCGTGAACCAGCTCTTCCTCGGCACCGAGGGCATCTTCGGCATCCCGGTGCTGGTGTCGGCGACGTACATCTTCCTCTTCATCCTGTTCGGCAGCTTTCTCGAGCACGCCGGGATGATCACGCTCTTCAACAACGTCGCGCTGGGCTTCGTCGGTCATGCGCGCGGCGGTCCCGCCAAGGTCGCGGTGATCTCGTCGGGGATGATGGGCACGATCTCCGGCTCCGGGGTCGCGAACGTGCTGACGGTCGGGCAGTTCACCATCCCGCTGATGAAGCGCTTCGGCTACAGCTCCGTGTTCGCGGGCGCGGTGGAGGCGACGTCGTCGATGGGAGGCCAGATCATGCCGCCGGTGATGGGCGCGGTGGCCTTCATCATGGCCGAGACCCTCAACGTGCCGTATGTCACGATCGTGAAGGCGGCGGTGGTCCCCGCAGTCCTGTACTACGCGACTGCATTCTGGATGGTGCATCTCGAGGCCGGCAACCGCGGCCTCCTCGGCTTGCCGAAGGACCAGTGCCCCAATCCGTGGCGCGCGATCCGCGAGCGCTGGTTCCTCGTACTCCCGCTCGGCGTGCTCGTGTACATGCTGTTCGACGGCTTCACGCCGATGTTCGCGGGCATCGTCGGGTTGTCGCTGACCGCCATGCTGATCCTCGGCGTCGGCATCGCCGCCGGGTTCGGCTCGATGCTGTTCCGCGTGATCTTCTGGATCGCGCTCGGCCTGACGACGGCCAGCTTCTTCAAGTACGGCATCTGGCCCATCATCGTCGCCATCGGCACGCTGGTGCTCGTCAACTTCGTCATCAAGGGTGGCCGCAAGACGCTCGGCGTGATGCGCCGCAGCCTCATCGATGGCGCGCGCCAGGCGATCCCGGTCGGCGTGGCGTGCGCGATCGTGGGCGTCATCATCGGCGTGCTGACCCTGACCGGCGCCGCGTCGAACTTCGCCGGCTTCATCGTCGACATCGGCTCGCGCAGCCTGTTCCTGTCGCTCTTCCTGACGATGCTCGTCTGCCTCGTGCTCGGCATGGGCATCCCGACGATCCCCAACTACATCATCACCAGCGCGATCGCCGCACCGGCGCTGCTGAAGCTGGGCGTGCCGCTGATCGTGTCGCACATGTTCGTGTTCTATTTCGGGATCATGGCGGACCTGACGCCACCCGTCGCGCTGGCCGCATTCGCCGCCGCATCGATCGCCAAGGCTTCGCCGATGAAGATCGGCTGGAAGGCCACGCACATCGCCATCGGAGGTTTCGTCATTCCCTACATGGCGGTCTACGATCCCGCGTTGATGCTGCAGACCGTCCCCGGCGGCACGTTGAGCATCACCGCGGTGGTCTACATCGTCTTCAAGACGCTCGTTGCGATCGGGCTGTGGGGCGCAGGTGCGATCGGCTATCTGCGTGCGCCCCTCAACTGGATGGAGCGCATCGTCGCCTTCGTCGCCGCCGGCCTGCTGGTCGCGGCGGCACCCTTGACCGACGATCTCGGCTTCGTCGCCAGCGCTCTCTTCATCGCCTGGCACTTGCTGCGCACGCGCGGCCTGCCGCGCCAGAAGCCTGCGTAGCGCGCCATGGCCATCGCGGCGCTCGCCTGCATCCTGGTCGCGGGCGCCGTGCGTGCCGTGCTGCCTGGCGACACGTTCACCGTCGCGTGGACGCACTCCGTGCAACGTTCGCAGTGGGAAGAACGCTACCGCGTGCTGCCCGAGGCGATGGTGCTCGACGAGGCGCGGGTCCAGGGCTCGGGGGCCGGCATGGAGGCCGGCGAGCATGCCGTCCTGCGCGACGGCTGGTGGACGTGGCAGCCGCGGCAGCGCCTCTCCGCGATCACGCTGACCGTGTCGAGCTTCACCGCGGATTACCGCATCTGCACTGCGGAAGGATGCACGGCACTGCGCGATCTCGCCGGCACGACGACGGAAGGTGAAGCCGTCGAGATCGCGCCCTGCCCCGCCTGAACGGTCGGCGCAGGCTACGCGGCCGCGGTGAGCTCCGGCGTGAGCGGCACGTGCTTCTGCAGCGTGCTCACGTGCGGGACGAACACGCCCAGCTTGCGATCGAGGAAGTAGTTGCGCAGCGTGCGCGTGATGGTGCGAAACGCGAGCTCCTCCCACGGCACCTCCTCCTCGCGGAAAAGGCGCACCTCGAGGCTTTCCGTTCCGGGGCCGAAGTCGAGGTCGAGGAGGCGCGAACGGAACATCACGTACACCTGGTTGATGTAGGGCAGGCTGATCACGGTGTAGAGATCGCCGAGGTCGACGCGCGCGTTGGCTTCCTCGAGCGTTTCGCGCGCGGCGCCGGCACCGAGGGATTCGCCGTTCTCGAGGAAGCCCGCGGGCAGCGTCCACCTTCCGAGCCGCGGCTCGATCGCGCGCCGGCACAGGAGCACCTGCTCGCCGAACTCCGGCAGGCAGCCGACGACCACCTTCGGGTTCTGGTAGTGGATCGCACCGCAGGCGGCGCATACGTAGCGCGGCAGCGTATCCCCCGGCGGGATGCGCAACGCGACATCGGCGGAGCCGCAGTGACTGCAGAAGTTCATGTGCGGATGAAGTGCTCGCGGTAGTACTTGAGCTCCATGATCGACTCCTGCACGTCGGCGAGGGCCTCGTGCTTGCCTTCCTTGGGGATGCCCTTCATCAGCTCGGGCTTCCAGCGCCGGCACAGCTCCTTGAGGGTGGAGACGTCGAGGTTGCGGTAATGGAAGAAGTCCTCCAGCGCCGGCATCCACCGCGCGAGGAAGCGCCGGTCCTGGCAGATGGAGTTGCCGCACATCGGCGAGGCCTTGGGCGGCACGTGCTGGCGCAGGAAATCGAGCGCCTCGGCCTCGACCCGCGCGGCGTCGTGCGTGGACGCGCGCACCCGGTCGATCAGCCCCGACTTGCCGTGCGTGCTGGTGTTCCACGCATCCATGCCGGCGATCACCTCGTCGGGCTGGTGGACGACCCAGACCGGCGCCTCGGCAACCGTGACGAGCGCGGCGTCGGTCACGACCAGCGCGACTTCGATGATGCGGTCCGTATCCGGCTTGAGGCCGGTCATTTCCATGTCGATCCAGATGAGCCGGGAAGCGTCGAGCATTGCAGTGAGTTGACGGTCGATAAGTGCAGCAGCGGTGGTGGGTCGGGCGGCATCCGGGCACGCAAAGACACGCGCCGGCGCCCGCATGAGCGCGTCGGGCCGCCCCCAAGCGCGAATATCGGAGCGCGCAGCGCGAAGGTACTCCAGAGAGCGCAGCAGGATCGGTGTGCGAGAATGCCGGCTAATTCTACGCCACGCGTGTGGCGCGCCCGAGCGCCGCCAAGGCCCCGAACCGGCGTTGGGCACGGTGGGCGCGGTCCCCGGCCGGGAACACCGACCTGTCGCGACGCATCTCAAGGCATAGCGGCCCCACGCGGCTGGACACTCAACGGTCGCCATGCAACCTTTGCACTTCACCGTCCTCTTCGTCGTCGCCGTCGCGGTCACCCTCGGCATCCGCCTGTGGCTCGCACGGCGGCAGATCGCGCACGTGCGGGCGCATCGCGAGCACGTACCGGCCGAGTTCGCGGAGCGCATCGACCCGACGGCGCACCGCAAGGCGGCGGACTACACGACCGAGCGCACGCGCGTCGGCATGCTGGAAGCGCTCGTCGACACCGTCGTGCTGCTGGCGCTCACGCTGGGCGGTGGTCTTGCCCTGCTCGTCGATGCGACGGGCGCGTTGCCGGTCGGCGCCCTGTGGCAGGACCTCGCCCTGATCGTCGGGCTCGCGATCATCACGGGCGTCATCGGCCTGCCGTTCGCGTGGTGGCACACCTTCGTGCTCGAAGCGCGGTTCGGCTTCAACCGCACGACGCCGAAGCTGTGGCTGAGCGACCTCGCCAAGGGCATCGTGATCGGCGCGATCCTGGGACTGCCGCTCGCGGCACTGGCCATCACGCTCATGCGCTCCGCGGGACCGTACTGGTGGCTGTGGGTCTGGGGAGTGTGGATCGCCTTCCAGTTCCTGGTGCTGGCGCTCTATCCCCACGGTGATCGCGCCCCTCTTCAACAAGTTCTCGCCCCTGCCGGAGGGCCCGCGCGCGGGAGCGCGTCGAGGCGCTGCTGACGCGCTGCGGCTTCAGGAGTCGCGGTCTCTTCGTCATGGACGGCTCGCGCCGCTCGAGCCACGGCAATGCGTTCTTCACGGGCTTCGGCCGCGCCAAGCGCATCGTGTTCTTCGACACCCTGCTCGAGCGTCTCGCGCCCGAGGAGGTCGAGGCCGTGCTGGCGCACGAGCTCGGGCACTTCCGCCTGCGGCACGTGCTGAAGCGCATGCTGTGGATGGCGATCGCCTCCCTCGCGTTCCTCGCGTCTGCTGGCATGGCTCATGGCCGCGCCGTGGTTCTACGAGGGTCTCGCGGTGCCCTCCGGCGAGGATCGACCGGGGGTCGCGCTCGTGCTCTTCTTCATGGTGCTGCCGGTGTTCACGTTCCTGTTCGCGCCCCTCGGCGCGCTGTACTCGCGCAAGCACGAGTTCGAGGCGGATGCCTTCGCGGCGGAGCACGCGTCCGCGAGCTCGCTCGTGCATGCGCTCGTCAAGCTCTACCAGGACAACGCCGCGACGCTCACGCCCGACCCGGTGCACTCCACGTTCTACGATTCGCATCCGCCGGCGGCCATCCGGATCGCGCGCCTGCAGGCGCTCGCGGCTGGCACGCCATCCCTCGCACCGCACTGAACAAGGGAGGTCGCATGACTGCCTTGCACGCGCATCGCTCCTTGATCCTCGGTGCCGCGACGCTGCTGTTCGGCACCGCGGCAGCCTTCGCCGGCGAGCAGCCGGCGCCGTTCGCCCACGGCGACCCGCAGCAGGGCAAGCCCCTCGTCGAGCGCGACTGCATTGCCTGCCACGCCCGCCAGATGGGCGGGGACGCGGAGAGGATGTACCTCCGCTCCGACCATCGCGTGCGCACGCCGCAGCAGCTGCTCTCGCAGGTCAGCTATTGCAACACGCAGCTCGGGACGAACTACTTCCCCGAGGACGAAGAGCACGTCGCGGCGTACCTCAACATGCAGTACTACCGGTTCAAGCCATGAGCACCAGCGCTGGACGTGTCTGCCCGCCGTGCGCTGGCGGCGGAACCGGCCGTGCGTGGCGCGCCCCGGCTCGGTGACGCGGATCTGCGCACGCTGCTCGCGGCGCTCGACGGCTGGACGCTGGCGAACGACGCCATCGCGAAGACCTTCGATTTTCCCGGCTACGCCGAGACGATCGGTTTCGTGAATGCGGTCGCGTGGATCGCGCAGCGCCTCGACCATCATCCCGATCTCGTCGTCGGCTACAACCGCTGCCGCGTTACCTGGACGACGCACGACGCGCAGGGCGTCACCCGCAACGACTGCGTCGCGGCCGCGCGCGTCGATCTCCTCCTCGCATGAGACAGCGCCGCACGCGTCCCACGATGCCGCCGGGGACGCCGCCGCGCCAGCCGCGATGGCGCAGGGCCTCGTGCTCGCGAGCTACCGGCGCCATTTCGCGGTCAGGCTCGACGACGGCCAGACGATCGAGTGCGTGCTGCGCGGACGCAGTCTCACTTCTCGCGTGCGGCGATCGCGTCCACGTGCAGCTCATGGCAGGGGGCGGTGCGATCGAGAGCGTCGAGCCGCGCAGCACCCTCTTCTATCGCTCCGACGCCTTCCGCGAGAAGCTCATCGCGGCGAACGTCACCCAGGTGATCGGGGTGGTCGCGCCGGACTTGAGCCTCGACGAGGAGCTCCTGACGCGCTGGAGCGTGGCCGCCGAGGTCGAGCAGTGCCGCTTCGTCATCGTCGCGAACAAGTCGGACCAGCCGGGCTCACGATCGCCTGCTCGACCGTCTTGCACCGTTCGCTGCGCTCGGCTACCCGGTGGTCACGCTGTCGGCCGTCGGGGACGTGGCGCCGCTCGTGCCGTGGGTCGCGGGACAGCGCAGCGTGCTGATCGGGCAGTCCGGCATGGGCAAGTCGACGATCCTGAACGCGCTCGTGTCCGAGCGCGGTCGCCAAGACCGGAGAGGTCTCGCAGGCGCTGCACGCGGGCCGGCACACGACGACGCACGCGACGCTCTATCCGCTGCCGGAAGGCGCGGGTGACGGCTGGATCGTCGACTCGCCGGGCATGAAGGCGTTCGGGCTCGCGCACGTCGCGCCCGACGACATCGCCCATGCGTTCGTCGAGTTCCGCGCGCGGCTCGGCGCCTGCCGCTTTCGCGATTGCCGGCACGACCGCGAACCGGGTTGCGCCTGCGACGATGCGGTGGCGGGCGGCGCCGCGGCGCCACATCGCCTCGCTCTGCTGCGCACGCTGATGCACGAGAGCGCAGCGGTACGCGTGCGCGGGGCGCTGAAAACGCCCTCAGGGCGCGAGATTGGCGAGGGTCAGGAGCAGGATCAGCAGCAGCCAGAGCACGAGCGCGCGCCACACGAGACCCACTGCACTCGGCAGAAGGTCCCCCTCGGCGGCCTCGCCCATGCCGAGCTCCGGCCGGTAATCCGGCTCCGCGCCCAGCACCGGCAAGGGTCCGCCGAGCTGCACGCCGAGCGCGCCGCCGCCGCTCGCCAGCACGATGCCCGCGTGCTCGCCACCCGGCTGGTCCGCCCACGCCCGTGCCTGCGTGCGCCAGCAGTACACGGCGTCCTCGAAGTCGCCGACGATGGCGAAGGACAGCGCGGTCAGGCGCACGGGCACCCAGTCCAGCAGCCACAGCAGGCTGCGTGCGGGCCGGCCGAACGCGTCGCGCGCCGCCGCGATCGGCGTCACGTCTTCGCCGCGCGCCTCGGCCCGCCACTCGCTCGCCAGCAGCGATGCGGCGCGATACAGCACCGCGCCCGTCGGCCCGGGCAGCAGCGTGAACCAGAACAGCGTGGCGAACACCTGCTGGTAGGAATCGAGCAGTCCGCGTTCGATCGACAACCGCGCGATCTCCTCCGTGCCGAGCTCGCTCGTCGGGCCGCCGCGCCAGGCGGCGAGCGCGCGTCGCGCCGCGTGCAGGTCGTTGCTGCGCAATGCCGCCACGACGTCGGAGTACGCATGGCTGAACCGGCGAAAGCCCATGAGGAAGTACAGCCACAGCACGTTCCACACGAGACCCAGCACGGGATGCACCCGGTACAGCAGCCAGAAGCCGGCACCGGCAACGAACACCGGCGGTGCGAGTGCCGCGATCGCCCCGAACACGCCGTGCTGCGCCGTCCCGCCGTTCAGCTTCGTTTCGAGGAAGCGCACGTACCGCACGTAGGTGCGCTCGAGCTCGCCGCGCCAGCGCAGCGTCTGCCACTGCTCGAGCGCGAGAGCCGCGAGGACTGCGACGAAGTTCATCGCGCGTTCACGACACGGTGGGCGGTGTGCGCCGGTCGCGGACCATTACGTGCGCAGCTCGTCGCGATCGCGATACTCCTCGAGGGCGTCCGGATTGGCGAGCGCCTCGAGATTCGGCACGGGCCGGCCGTGGACGACGTTGCGCACGGCAAGCTCGACGATCTTGTTGCTCTTCGTGCGTGGAATGTCGCGGACCTGCAGGATCTTCGCCGGCACATGGCGCGGCGTCGTGTTCGCGCGGATGTGCTGCTTGATCTTCTCGGTGAGGGCGGCATCGAGCACGACGCCGTCGCGCAGGCGCACGAACAGGACCACACGCACGTCACCGACGTCATCGGGCGGCCAGTTCTGGCCGATGACGAGGCTCTCGACGACTTCGTCGAGCTGCTCCACCTGACGGTAGATCTCGGCCGTGCCGATCCGCACCCCGCCGGGGTTGAGCGTCGCGTCCGAGCGGCCGTAGATGATCACGCCGTCGTGCTCGGTGAGCTCGACGAAATCGCCGTGGCACCACACCCCGGGGAACCGCTCGAAGTACGCGCTGCGATACTTGCTGCCGTCCGGATCGTTCCAGAAGCCCACCGGCATCGACGGGAATGGCGCCGTGCACACGAGCTCGCCCTTGTCGCCGCGCAGCGGCTTGCCGTCGTCGTCGAATACGTCGACGGCCATGCCCAGACCACGGCACTGCAGCTCGCCGCGCCATACGGGCCGCGTCGGAATGCCCAGGGCGAAGCACGACACGATGTCGGTGCCGCCGGAGATCGACGACAGGCACAGGTCGTCCTTCACGCACTGGTACACGTAGTCGAAGCTCTCGGGCGCAAGCGGGCTGCCGGTCGAGAACATCGTCCGGAGCTGGGCGAGCTCGAAGTCCTTGCGCGGCACGAGGGCGATCTTCTTGATCGCATCGATGTACTTCGCCGACGTGCCGAAGTGGGTCATGTGCTCGGTGTCCGCGTACTCCCACAACACCTTGCCGCGCGCGACGAAGGGCGAGCCGTCGATAGAGCAGCAGCGTCGCACCCACGGCGAGCCCCGAGACGAGCCAGTTCCACATCATCCAGCCACAGGTGGTGAAGTAGAACAGCCGGTCGCCGGGCTTCACGTCACCGTGCAGCGACAGCTCCTTGACGTGCTGCAGGAGCGTCCCGCCCGCGCCGTGCACGATGCACTTCGGCTCGCCCGTCGTGCCCGACGAGTAGAGGATGTACACCGGATGATCGAACGGCAGGCGCGCGTACTCGATCGGACGCGGCGGGAACGGCGCGAGGAACGCATCCCACGCCACGGCGCCCGCGATGTCCGGCGCCGCGGGAGTCTCGCCACCGGAAGCGCCGAGATACGGCACGATCACCACGCGCTCGACGCTCGGCAGGCGCGTCGCGATCTGCGCGACGCGGTCGAGCACGGGTTGCGGCTTGCCGTTGTACCAGTAGCCGTCGACGGTCACGAGCACGCGCGGCTCGATCTGGCTGAAACGGTCGAGCACGCCCTGCGCGCCGAAATCGGGCGAGCACGACGACCAGATCGCGCCGAGCGACGTCGCGGCGAGCATCGCGATGACGGCCTCGGGCATGTTCGCGACGTAGCGCCCCGACGCGATCGCCGACGCCGACGCCCATCGCCGCCAAGGCCTGCGCGCACTGCGAGACGCGCTCCTCCAGCTCGGCGTGCGACAGGCGGCGCGACGACTTCTCCTCGCCGCGGAAGACGAGCGCATCGGCGGCGGCGTCCGCACCGCGGCGGGCCAGCAGATTTTCCGCGAAATTGAGCTTCGCATCCGGGAACCACTGCGCGCCGGGCATACGCTCCGCATGAACCAACGTGCGCTCGCCGCGCGTGCCGATGATGCCCGCGTAGTCCCACACCGCGCGCCAGAACGCCTCGGGGTCGTCGTTGGACCAGCGCCACAGATCGGCATACTCGGGGAAGGTGCGGCCGGGGTCTGCGCCGATGCGGTTCGCGAATGCGGTGACGTTGGCGGCCGCGATGCGTTCGGCGGTCGGTTGCCAGAGCTGGGCGGAAGTGGACATGCGGAATCGGCGTGCGTTGCGCGGATGACGGCGGCAGAGTCTACTCCGCGCCGCTCCCGCCGTGCTCACCGAGGGTCTGCAGCGGCGCCGCGATCGATGCGGGCAGGGCCACAGGCCGGCCGTGGGCCATGTCGATCCAGACGATCTTCGCAGCACCCTCCGCATGACGGACGTCGTTCATCCACAGCTCGTAGAAGCTGCCTACGCTGCTGCGCCCGAGCTCGCCCAGGAACATGCGCACCTCCACCGTCCCCGGATAGACGAGGGGGACGAGAAACGTACAGCTCGCGTTCACGATGACCGGACCGGTGCCGTCGTACGCCGCGCCCTGCGGGTACTGGGCGTACAGCCATTCGATGCGCGCCTGCTCCATGTAGCGGAAATAGGCGGTGTTGTTGACATGGCCGAGTGCATCCATGTCACCCCAGCGGATCTCCTGCCGCGAGGTGTGGACCAGCCGTCGCGGCTTGTGGGTCATCCCGCCATTTTACGCCGCGACCGCAGCGGTCTCGGGCACGGCTTCCGTGATGAGGGCCTCGGCGACCAGCTCGGCGATGTCGCGCACGGGCACGTTCGAGTCGAGCGCGGCGAGGCCGTCGGCGAGCATCACCGCACAATAGGGACATGCCGTGGCAACGGTCGCGGGCGCCAGTGCCAGCGCCTGCGTGGCACGCAGCACGTTGATGCGCTGGCCCGGCTCTTCCGCCCACATCCGGCCGCCGCCGGCG
Source organism: uncultured beta proteobacterium (assembly GCA_963734575.1). Lineage (GTDB taxonomy): Bacteria > Pseudomonadota > Gammaproteobacteria > Burkholderiales > Casimicrobiaceae > CAIWHR01. The sequence continues at coordinate 79,134 of CAVTHT010000012.1, forward strand.
CCGCAGCACATGGCTTTTTCGGCGTGCAGCGGGAATTCCAGCGGCGCATCCACCGCCAGCGCCCGCAGCGCTGCGCGCGGCGCCTCGAATTCGCCGTTGTGGCGTCCGAGGTAGCAGGGATCGTGCAGGACCACGCGCTGCAACGCGGGTCGCACCTTCAGCCGTCCGTCGCCCAGCCACGTCGCGATCAGCTGCGAATGATGGACCACCTCGAAGACGCCACCGAATTCCGGGTACTCGTTGCGCAGGCTGTTGAAGGCGTGCGGGTCGGTGGTCACGATGCGCGTGACGCCGAGCGCGCCCAGTCTGGACACGAGATCCTGTGCGAGCTGCTGGAAGAGCATCTCGTTGCCCATCCGGCGCACGCATTCGCCGGTCGAGGTCTCCGCGGCTCCGAGGATGCCGAAGCGCACGCCTGCGGCGCGCATCACGGCCACGAACGCGCGCGCGATGCGCTGTCCGCGGGCATCGAACGATGCGGCGGAGCCGACGTAGAAAAGATAGTCGAGATCGGCGACCTCGGCGGCCGTGCTCACCACGCGCACGCCGAGCGTACGGGCCCATTCGCCGCGCGTGTCGGCCGGCAGCGCCCACGGGTTGCTCTGTGCCTCGTAGGCGTCGAACACCGCCTTGAACTCGTGGGGAAACTCGCCTTCCATCATCACCTGGTGCTGGCGCATGCGGAAGAAGCGCGGGAGATGCTCGAGCTCGATCGGGCACGCGGACTCGCAGTAGCCGCATGTCGTGCATGCCCACAGCGTCTCCGGCCGGATGACGTCGGGCATCAGCGGCGGCGGCGCGTCGCCTTCCCCGGCGATGGCTTCGCGCTGCGCGACGAGGTGGTGCTTGAGGCTGTCGTTGACCCATTTCATCGACAGCGGCTTGCCGGTGAGGAACGTCGGGCAGGCATCCTTGCAGCGGCCGCACTCGGTGCACGTGAAGACGTCGAGCCCCTCCTTCCAGGTGAGATCGCGCGCGGTGGCGATCCCGATGCGCATGTCGTCGGCCGCGTCATCGCTCATGACCGCCTCGAGGTCGACCTTCGGCACGACGTTCGCCGGACTGCCGCGCCGGAAGAAGAGCGCCGGCAACGCGGTGACGATGTGGAAGTGCTCACCGATGGGCAGGATCACGAGGAACGCGAACACCACCCCGAGCTGTATCCAGTACGACGCGTGATACCCGGCGAGGAGCGCCGCCTGCGGCAGCGGTGCGAACGTTGCGGCGAGGGCGCTGCCCGCGAACGCGAAGCTGCGCTCGTGCGCGATGCCCGCATCGGACGCGGCGAACAGCGCGAAGCGGAAACCGTCGAACGCGAGGTCGGTCAGCACGATCGCCGTGATGAGCACCAGGATGAGCAGCGCCTCGCGGTTGGGCTCGAGACGCGGGGGTGGGCGCACGTAGCGGCGGTGGAAGGCGTACGCGAGGGCGGCGAGGAGTGCGATCTCGATCACGTCCTTGAGCGTCGCGAACACGCCGCCGGCGAGGCCGTGATAGACGAAGGGCTCGTCGTAGCCGATGACGATCAGCTGGAGCTTGCGCACGATCAGCACGAGGAACCCGGCGAAGATCGTGGCGTGCATGACGCCGGGCTTCCAGTCGCGGCGGATCATGCGCGACTGCAGGAAGCCATTGCGCACGAGAGATCCGACGCGCGCCCATGGCCGGTCCCAGCGCACCTCCGGCTGGAGGTGACGCAGGATGGCCAGCTTGCGCAGCGCGAGGAAGGCGAATCCCGCGAACGCCGCAGCCATGAGCAGGGTGATCCCGAGCGGACCCATCGTGCGATGTCGTGGCCTGTCAGCGACGTCACCGGACGCCGGTTGATTATACTTTTGCGTTTCCGCCCTTCATTGTTCAGGGTCAAAGGACCGCAATCGTGCAGCGCGAAGCGATGGAGTACGACGTGGTGGTGGTCGGTGGGGGCCCCGCCGGACTGGCCGCCGCGATCCGGCTGAAGCAGCTCGCTGCACAGGGCGGACGCGAAGTGAGCGTGTGCGTGCTCGAGAAGGGCTCCGAGATCGGCGCGCACATCCTCTCCGGCGCGGTCATGGATCCGCGCGCGCTTGAACGAGCTTCTGCCGCAGTGGCAGCAGCAAGGCGCGCCCCTCGACACGCCGGTGACCGACGATCGCTTCCTGATCCTCACCGCCGACAAGTCGTATCGGATCCCGAACGGGCTGCTGCCGCCGCTCATGAGCAATCACGGGATGTACATCGCGAGCCTCGGCAACGTGTGCCGCTGGCTTGGCCAGCAGGCCGAGGCGCTCGGCGTGGAGATCTATCCGGGCTTTCCCGCGACCGACGTCCTGTACGACGACGCCGGCGCGGTGCGCGGGGTCGTCACCGGCGACATGGGGGTGGCACGCGACGGCTCGCACAAGCCCGAGTACCAGCCGGGCATGGAGCTGCACGCGAAATACACCCTGTTCGCGGAAGGTGCGCGCGGCTCGCTATCGCAGGCGCTCATGGCGCGCTTCAACCTGCGCGACGGCATCGATCCGCAGAAGTACGGCATCGGGGTCAAGGAGCTGTGGGAGGTCGCGCCGGCGCGGCATCAGCGCGGGCTCGTGATCCACACGCAGGGCTGGCCGCTCGACAGCCGCACGGGCGGCGGCTCGTTCGTCTACCACTTCGGCGAGAACCTCGTGTCGGTGGGCTTCGTCGTGCACCTCAACTACGAGAACCCGCACCTGTCGCCCTACGACGAATTCCAGCGGTTCAAGACGCACCCGGCGATCCGCGACACGTTCGCGGGCGGCAAGCGGCTGGCGTACGGCGCACGCGCCATCAACGAGGGCGGTCTGCAGTCCGTGCCGCGCCTCACGTTCCCCGGCGGCGCGCTGATCGGCTGTGCGGCGGGCTTCGTGAACCTGCCGCGGATCAAGGGCACGCACAACGCCGTCAAGACCGGGATGATGGGCGCGGAGTCCGTCTACGAGGCGCTCGCCGCGGGACGCGCGAACGACGAGCCCGCCGGCTACGGCGACGCGTTTCGCAAGTCCTGGGTCTACGAGGACCTCTACAAGGTGCGCAACGTGAAGCCCGGCCTGAGCTGGGGCCTGTGGGCCGGCATGGCACACGGCGGTGCGCACATGTGGCTGAACGACGTCGGGCTCGGCGCACTGGTGCCGTGGACGCTGCGTCACAAGCAGGGGGATCACGAAAGCCTGCAGCCGGCGGCAGCCATGCCGCGCATCGAATACCCGAAGTACGACGGCGTTCTCACGTTCGACCGCATGTCCTCGGTGTTCCTCTCCAACACCAACCACGAGGAGGACCAGCCGATCCATCTGCGCCTGCGCAACCCGGCCGTGCCCGTCGATGTCAACCTGAGGACGTACGGCGGACCGGAGCAGCTGTATTGTCCGGCGGGCGTGTACGAGTTCGTCCCCGACGAGTCCGCCGCCGGCGCGCTGCGCCTGCAGATCAACGCGCAGAACTGCGTCCACTGCAAGACCTGCGATATCAAGGATCCGCGCCAGAACATCCATTGGGTGCCGCCCGAGGGCGGTGGCGGCCCCAACTACCCGGGCATGTGACCGCGGCAGGCCCGACCGGCCGGCGGCACGTGCCGCGACCAAGGCCCTGAACGTGCATCGACGATGACCGGCCCGCTCCCGGAAGACCTGCGGCGTTTCATCCTGACGAGCGTGCCCTCGGTGCCTTTCGTCGAGGCCCTGCTGCTCTTTCGCGCCGCGGGCGCTGCGCCGCTTGGCACCAGCGACATCGCGCGCCGCCTGTACGTCGCGGAAGCCGCCGCCGCCGAGGTCGTGCGCCAGCTGCAATCGTCGGGCATCGTCCAGCCGGTGGACACGCCGGCACCGGCGCACCGGTACGCGCCGGCCACGCCGGAACTCGGGGCCCTGCTCGACAACCTCGCGGCTTTCTACTCGACCCACCTCGTGCAGGTGACGGACATGATCCACTCCACCACCGCGCGGAAGGCGACCCAGTTCGCCGACGCGTTCCGGCTGCGAAAGGATGCGTGACATGGCGCTGCTCATCTACTCGCTGTGCATGCTCACGAGTCTCGCGTGCGCCGCCCTCCTGCTGCGCGGCTGGCAGCAGACGCGCGCGCGCCTGCTGCTGTGGAGCGGCCTGTGCTTCGCCGGGCTCACGTTCAACAACCTGATGCTGATCCTGGACCGCGTGATCTATCCCGACGTCGACCTGCTCACGGCACGCCTGTGGATCGCGCTGATCGCGCTGCTGCTCCTGCTGTTCGGACTCGTATGGGAGAGCGAATGAGCGCGATGAACGACATCCTCGTCGGCGGGATTGCCGTCGCGTCGCTGCTGGCGGGCCTTTTCTTCCTGCGCTTCTGGCGCGTCACGCGGGACCGCTTCTTCCTCTTCTTCGCGATCGCATTCTGGATCGAGGGCGCGCATCGCGTCCTCATCCAGGAGTGGATCGGCCCGGACGAGGCATCGCCGCTTGCCTACCTCCCGCGCCTCGTCGCGTACGGCCTCATCATCGCGGCGGTGATCGACAAGAATCGAGCGCGGCGGCGCGGCGACTGAATCGCCTGGCGCTCGCGCGGCGCCTCCTACGGCCGCGCGCGGGCTCAGCGCGCGAGCCGCGCTCCCAGCCAGGCGGCGCCGCGCACGCCGCTCGAATCGCCGTGCCGGTGCCGCACGATGCGCGTATCGACGCGATCGGAGAACACCCACCGGCCAAGGAGCCGCGGCACCGTCTCGTACAGGCGCACGATGTTCGACATGCCGCCGCCCAGCACGATCACGTCGGGGTCGAGGATGTTGATGACGTGCGCGAGCGCACGTGCCAGGCGCTCCTCGTAGCGTTGCAGCGTCGCCTCGCAGTCGGGATCGCCCTCCGTCATCCGCTGCACGATCTCCGGCGCGACCAGCGCCTCGCCCGTGCGCAGGCGGTGGTCGCGTTCCATGCCCGGTCCGGCGACGAACGTTTCCACGCAACCGTTCTTGCCGCAGAAGCAGGCGGGACCCGGCCGCTCGTCGTCACGTGGCCAGGGCAGCGGGTTGTGTCCCCACTCGCCCGCGATGCCGTTGGGCCCGGTGAGCACCTGACCGCGCACGACGATGCCGCTGCCTACGCCCGTGCCGAGGATGACGCCGAACACGACCTCGGCGCCGGTCCCCGCGCCATCCGTCGCCTCCGATAGCGCGAAGCAGTTCGCGTCGTTGGTGAGCACGATCTCCCGGTCGAGCAGTGCCTCGAGGTCGATCTGCAGCGGCTGTCCATTGAGGCACACGGAGTTGGATCCACGCAGCAATCCGGTAGCGCGCGACGCGGATCCCGGCGTGCCGATGCCGACGGTCGCGAGGCCCAGCCCCGCCTCGGTGTCGCGCACGAGCGCCACGATGGTCGCGAGGATCGCGCGATAGTCCTCGCGCGGGGTGGGCACCCGCCGCCGCACGAGCTCGCGTCCCGCTTGGTCGAGCGCGACGATCTCGATCTTGGTGCCGCCGAGATCGATGCCGATGCGCGCGCCGCCGGGATTCATCGCGCGCGCCTTTTCCCTGCACCGTGTCGGCCGGCGCCGACAAGCGATGCAGACAGGAGCGGATAACCGCCGCGACGACGCGTGGGCACAGTGGCTGCGTATCGAACGGGGAGAACCAGGATGTCCAGGGACAACATGCGGTGCTATGTCGAACGTGATGGAAACGGCTGGAAATCATACTGCGTCGACGTCGACCTGAGTGCGCCGGGCAACACGCCAGACCAGGCGCGGCGCGCGCTGGAGCGGGAGCTCGAGCACTACTGCCACGAGCGCGACGACGGGAGCACGGTACGCCGCGCGCCGCTACGGCGCCAGCTGGCCTGGTGGCTTGCATGGCTGCGCGGCGGCGCGGGCCCGGACGGCCTGTGTTATGTTTTCCGGGTCCCGCCGCAGATGCTGACAGGTCTGGCCTAGCCGCGAACCGGGCTTTCTGCCCGGTTTTTTCGGGCGCACATCACGGCCGGCGCATGGAACACGGTGCGCCGTGGCCCTGTTGGCCAGCGTGCCTGCATTCAACCTCAAGCATCCGCGAGCCCGCCATGCATGCCCCGCCAGCGGCCGATCGTACGCAGGAATGGTTCGTGCCGCGCTTCGGCCCGGCCCGGTTTCGCGCGTTCGTCGGGCTGCTGTTCCTCCCCTACACCGGCATGGTGCTTTCGTTCACCGTGCTTGGCGCATTGCTCGCGCCACGGGTGGACTGGGAGCGCGTCGGCGCCATGCTCGTCATCTATGCCCTGGCCCTCGGGGTCGGTGCGCACGCACTCGACGCGCTGGGCAGTCGCGCACGCAAGCCGTGGGGCACGATGTTCGGACCGACGGCGCTCAAGGTTCTTGCCGCCGTGTCCCTCATCGGCGCGTACGCGATCGGGGCGTGGTACATGCAGCGCTATGCGCCGCTCCTCTGGCCGATCGCGATCGCCGAAGGATTCTTCGTGCTCGCATACAACCTCGAATGGTTCGGCGGCCGCTTCCATACCGATCGCTGGTTCGCGTTCTCCTGGGGCGCGCTGCCCGCGCTCGCCGGCTATCTCATGCAGACCAACCGCGTGAGCGTCGCAGCGCTCCTGCTCGCCATGGCCACCGCCGCGCTGAGCATGGTCGAGATCAAGGCGTCGCGACCCTACAAGGCGCTCAAGGCGGCGCAGCGCGACGGCATCGCCATCGATGGCGCCACGGCCGCATCGCTCCAGTCCATCCTGCAGGGCGTGAGCCTCGGTACCATCCTGTTGACACTGGCGCTGGCGCTCGCGCGCTGGCTGGAGTCCGCGGCATGACCACGGCCGACGACGCGGGCCTGCGCGCGCACTGGCAGGCGATCAAAGCGCGGTTCGACGCGGAAGCACCACGCTGGGTGGCGCAGTTCTTCGCGGCGTCCGCCGGCCACGATCTCCCGCTCATCGAACGCCTCGTCGTCGATGGGAAGACGGCGCGGGGCTGCCTGGCCTGTCTCGTCTGCGAGGCGCTCGGCGGTGAGGTGGCGGACGTGATGCCTAGGGCGGTGCTGCTCGAATGCGTGCAGGCGGCAACCCTCGTGCACGACGACGTCGTCGACGGCGATGCCCTGCGTCGCGACCGCCCTGCGGTCTGGACCGTGCTCGGCGCGCGCCGCGCCGTGCTGCTGGGCGATCTCATGTTCGCGACGGCGCTCATGCAGGCGTCCCGTCTCGGCCACGCCGATGTCACCACCCTCGCGGAGGCGATCGCCACGGTCGCCGGAGGTGCCTACCGCGAGCCCCTCGATGGCGCGGAGCTCGCGCGTGTGACGGCGTCGCGCGGCGCAGCAACGCTCTACGAGCGCGTCGTGCACTGCAAGACCGGCGCACTGTTCGGCGTCGCCGGCACGCTGGGGGCGATTGCCGCAGGCGCCGACGCGACGCGCCTCGAGGCGGCACGCGCCTTCGCCACGCGCGTGGGCGAGGCGTACCAGATGGCGGACGACATCGAAGACCTCCTCGGGCCCGCGCTGGGCGAGAACGCGCCGCAAAAGCTCGCGGCGCTCGCTACATTGCGCGCGCATTTCGCGGCAACACGCAACCGCATGTCGCCTGCATTCACCGCTGCCGATGCCGGCAACGCGGTCTCCGATGCGCTGCGTCCGCATCTGAAGCGCGAGATCCGCGACCGGGTGCGGCTCGCCCGCAGCGCGATCGACACCTTCGCGACCGGCACGGCGGCCGCCTGGCTGCACGCCGCTCCAGGCTTCATCGTCAACCTGCAGACGCCGTTCCGCTGAGGCGGAGGAGTGCTAGGGCTTGCGCGCAGTGACGAGCGCGGAGCCACAGAGCGTCAGGTATTCCACGCGCACGTTGGCAAACCCCTGCTCGCGCAGCAGCGCCGGCAACTCCTCGAGCCAGCGCGTTTCCTCGATGAGACGCGGCAGGCCGTCATAGATCTCGCGCCAGGCGGGCACCGCGCGCGCGACGGTGTGCTGCATCAGGAAGAAGTAGGCGCGCCAGATCGAGCGCAGCACGCGGCCGGGCGGCAGCGTGAAATCGTGCATCATCACGAGGCCGCCCCGGCGCAGCATGCCGTGGTTGCGCGCCACGAGCGTGGGCAGGTCGGCGTACTTCGCGAGATAGGACGAGGTGATGCAGTCGAAGGGCTCGTCACTCGCGAAGTCCTCCGCGCGACTCAGCACCAGCGACACATCCTGCGGGGTTTCCCGCGCGAGCTTGGCACGTGCGAACTGGAGGTATTCGTCGCGCAGCTCGACGCCGACGACCTGCGCCTGCGGACGTGCGCGAGCGATGGCGAGGGTGGAGATGCCGGTGCCGCAGGCGAGATCGAGAATGCGGCGCGCACGCGCCGGGATCTCCCGCACCATGCGCCGCTTCCACAGGCGATCGATCCCGAGCGTCGCCCAGTGCACCATGCGGTCATACGTCGACCCCGTGCCATCGAAGAAGCGCTCGACGAGCGCGATGCGGTCATGCTCGCCCGCAGCCGCGCGCGCCGGCACGACCGCGTCCCCCACGCTTCAGGCCTTCGACCGCTGGCGGCCGGAGGTGATCTCGCCCGGGAGCACCGTGTCGGGCGTGGATCCGCGCAAGTCCGCAGGACCGGCCTCCTCGGCATCGTGGGGCGTGCCGATCAGCTCGGTGTCGCCATCGAGGACCTGCGCCTTCTTCGGCGTGGTGACCAGCGAGAATTCGTAACGGACGCCGCAGCTCATTCTTCTCTCCCGTTTGCTTCGCAACCCGCGCACACGCGCGGCAGCACCAGCTTGCGCCTTTCCGCGCGCATGCGCCGTAGGCGTTGCCGCGGGCGCGCGGTAGGACCGGGCCTACGGCGCGCGCATCAGCGATGCGTCGTCACCAGCCACGACTGCGCATAGTCCACCGCGTCGATGCGCTCGAAACCCGCGAGCGTGAACGCCAGCGGGCTCATGGCCATGATCGCCGGATCGTAGAGCGGTGGCAACTGATCCGGCGCGGTGGGACGGTCGGCATCGAGCAATCGCGCCATGCGCACGTACCGCCGGAGCTCCTCGTCGAAGACCTGCTCGACGCGGAGGTCGCCCATCGCGCGCTCCCGGTTGGCGAGCTCGCGTCGCGGCAGGGCCCGCCCCTGATAACGCATGCGGACGACGGTGAAGCGCATTGGGCCCGATACCGTATGGATGTACGGCATTGTACCGCGGGATGTTGGCAGCACCGAATCCTGCGCGATCCGTCGGGCACGCGGCACGTTTGTCGCTACGTATGCGGCAGAACGCGCGTGCACACGCACTACCGATTGCGTGCCACCGGCCCGGACGCAAATCTTTCCCGGGCCTGCGCAAACTTTACGACGGACGGGACGACGAACGATGGACCTTGCTGCAGCGGCGTTGCCATCCTGGGTGGCCGGTGCCGGCTGGGTGCTCTCGCTGTCGGTACTCGCGGTCGCGATGGTGCTCGCACCGTGGCGCCGCCTTCATGAAGACCCGGATGCGCACGTGTGGTGCGGGGGCGTGCTGTGCCTCTTTGCCTTGTGGCACGCGCAACCGGCGCCGTTGCAGGGTCTGCACGTGCATCTTCTGGGCGTTGCCGCGTACGTATTGCTCGTCGGACCATCGCTCGCCCTGGCCGGCTGCGCGCTCGCGGTGGCGGCCGGATTCGCCGTGGCCCCCGCCGCCTGGCTGAACGCGGGGACGACCTATGCCGTGCTCGCGCTCGTGCCGGTCGCAGTGACCGTCGTCGTGCGCAACGCACTGCGGCCGTGGCTGCGCACGCCCGCGTTCGTGCGCGTGCTGGTCACCGCATGGACGGGTGGAGCACTCTCGTTCGCAGCTTCGGAGGTGCTGCGCTATGCCATGACGATGCCCGCTGCGAACGACGTGTTCGCGCCGGCGGCCGCCGACGTGTGGACGGCCCTCGCCTGCCTCGCCTCCGCCGAGGCGATGCTGACGGGGATGGTGCTGACGCTCTTCTTCGTGAGCGGTCGCGGGCTCGCCCGCGACCCGTGGCATTGACGCGCGCCGGGTCTGCTCGCGCGCTCAGCGGATCACGTGCAGCCGCGCAGCAGGAAGATCACGAGCAGTACCGGGATCGGGATGCCGAGCAGCCACAGCAGGATGTAGCCCATCTTTCCTTCCTGCATGGCGCGGGGCTGGGTGAACCGCTGCAAACGGTTGCGCCACGTTCTTGCTGCCTTCATGTTCGTCGCTCCTTGTCGTTTGTCTCCGATGCGGCGCGCGGCACGCGGGCCGTGCGCTCCGTCAGCGACGATCCTTCAGCAAGAACCGTGCACACGCCGGGGCCGCGGCCCGTGGCACGCGTTTCGCTGATGCCTTCGTGCCGGAGCCCTGGCTCCCTGCGCTCCGGCTCGACGCGCCGGCCGCATGACCTCACTCCATACCCTTCCGGCATTCGGGCCCGACGGGATCCTGCACGTCGTGGTCGAAGCGCCCCGCGGCGCCACCGTGAAGCCCGTCTACGATCCGGACATGGGCGTGTTCACGGTCGCGCGCGCCTTGCCGCTGGGGCTCGGCTATCCCTTCGACTGGGGCTTCGTGCCTGGGACGCGCGCCGAGGATGGCGATCCGGTCGACGCCCTCGTGCTGCACGATGCCGCGAGCTTTCCGGGTGCAGTGCTGAAGTGCCATCCGCTCGGTCTGCTCAAGCTCGATCAGAGAAGCGGCGATGGCGACGAACGTGAAGCCAACCACCGGCTGGTCGCGCTGCCCACGTGGCACGACCGGCTCGGCATCGTCGATCGCGTCGACAAGCTCCCACAGCGCCTGCGGGAAGAGATCGAGCAGTTCTTCCTCAGCACCACGTTCTTCACCGGCAAGGATGCGCGACTGCGCGGCTGGGACGATGCGGAGGCAGCGCTCGCCTTCGTGCGCCAGCGGATCGTTACCTGAGCGCAACGCCGTCGCGTCGCGCCACATCCCTCTTCCGCCGCACCGTTGACGCGCCGCGGCGCCATGGCCGATGATGGCGGCCACCGCAAGAGGGAGGACACAAGATCATGACTTCGCGTCGATGGTTCTGCATCGGCCTGCTGGCGTGCGCCGCGAGCGCCGGTGCGGGCGCGCAACAGCTCAACGTCATCTGCAGCGTGCAGGCCGACTGGTGCACGGCCATGGCCAATGAATTCCAGCGTGAGACGGGCGTCAAGGTCGGGCTCACGCTGAAGGGTTCCGGCGAATCGATGGCGCAGCTCGCCGCCGAGAAGGCCAACCCCAAGCTCGACGTGTGGTTCGGCGGCACCGGCGACCCGCACCTGCAGGCCGCCGAGCTCGATCTCACGCAGCAATATCGCTCGCCCATGCTCGACCAGCTGCAGCCATGGGCGCGGCGGCAGGCCGAGCAGTCCGGATACAAGACGGTTGGCCTGTACCTCGGCGCGCTCGGGCTCGGCTACAACACGGAGCTCCTCGCGAAGAAGCGGTTGTCGCCGCCGGCATGCTGGAAGGATCTCGCCAAGCCGGAATACGCGGGCGACGTGCAGATGGCCAACCCCAACGCGTCCGGAACGGCGTACACGGCGATTGCCACGCTGGTGCAGGTCTTCGGCGAGGAGGAAGCGTTCAAGCTGCTCGCCGCCATGCACAAGAACATCAGCAATTACTCGCGCCAGGGCGTCGGCCCGATCAAGGCCACCGCGCGCGGCGAGAACCTCATCGCCGTCGCATTCATCCATGACGTCGTCACCGAGGCGCAGGCCAACTTTCCCGTGAAGAGCGTCGCGCCGTGCGAGGGCACCGGCTACGAGATCGGGTCGATCTCGATCGTCAAGGGTGCGCGCAATCTCGACACTGCGAAGAAATTCGTCGACTGGGCGCTCACCCCGAAGGCGCAGGCGCTGGGCGCGCAGAGCAAGCAGTTCCAGATACCGTCGAACGTGAATTCGCCGGTATCGCCGCTGTCGCCGAAGGTGGCCGAGATCAAGCTCATCAATTACGACTTCGCCAAGTACGGCTCCGCGGCGGAGCGCAAGCGTCTGCTCGAGCGGTGGGACCGCGAGGTCGCGAGCCTGCCGCGCTAGGCATCATCCTCGTGCGCCCCGGTCATCGGCTGCGGTTCGGCCGCCTGCGCGCCGTCGGCGCGGTCGTGCGCTGGCTTGGTTGCGTGCTGCTGCTCGTGCCCGGCGGGCCTGCCTTGGCGCAGGGGCAGCTCAACCTGTACTGCAGCTCGCCCAACACGGCATGGTGCCAGGGCATGGCCGTCGGCTTCGAGCGGCAGACCCGAACGCACGTGTCGGTGGTGCAGAAGGCGACGGGCGAGCTGCTTGCGCAGGTCAAGGCGGAACGTGCCAATCCTCGCGGCGACGTGTGGTGGGCCGGTCCTGCGGACGCGTTCCTGCAGGCCGCCGAGGAAGATCTGCTCGAGACGTATGCCTCGCCGAACGTCGCGCAACTGCACGACTGGGCGCGGCGCATCAGCGAGATCTCGGGCAATCGCGTCGCCGGCGTCTACGGCGGCATCCTCGCGCTCGGCTACAACACCGAGCTCATGGCGAAGAAGAAGCTGCCGGTCCCGCGGTGCTGGAAGGATCTCGTCGATCCGGTCTATCGCAACGAGATCATGCTCGGCAACCCCAACAGCTCGGGCACCGCGTACCTCATGCTGGCGACGATCGTGCAGGTCTTCGGCGAGGACGAGGCCTTCCGCTACCTGCGCACGCTGCACGCCAACGTGAACGCCTACGCACGTTCGGGCATCGGCCCCATGACCGCGGTGAAGCAGGGCGAGACGGCGATCGGCAGCTCGGTCCTGCATGGCGTGATCAACGAGATCGCGCAGGGCTATCCGGTGCGACCCGTGCTGCCGTGCGAAGGCGTCGGCTATGAAGTGGGCTCGATGGCCATCGTGAAAGGCGCACGCAACCTGGACAATGCCAAGAAGTTCTACGATTGGGCGCTGACCGCGGAGGCACAGAAGATCGGGCTCGACGTGAAGGAGTACGCGATTCCCACCAATCGCAGCGTGCCGTTGCCGCCGATGGTCCCCAACCTCGCGGAGGTCAAGGTCATCGCCTACGATTTCGCGAAGTACGGCTCGAGCGTCACACGCGCAAGCGCCTGCTCGAGCGCTGGGAGCGCGAGATCAACGCCAGCGTCAAGTGATGACCGGCTCGGCGGTCGTGCCGCAGGCCGGAGTGCCCGCCCGCGCCCCGCTCGCTTTCGCAAGCCGCGCCCAGCGCGCTCTCCTCGCGTGGTTTGCCCTCGGCGCCGCCGGTTTCGCGCTGCTGCCGTGGTACATGCTGCAGGACAGCGTCTTCGCCGGCGCGTGGCTCGCGGCGTTCACGGCCAAGGACAACGCGCCGGCGCTGTGGCAGGCCGCTCTCCACGGGCGCGGCTGGCTGTGGCCGCTCGGCATCCTCCTCGCGCTCGTGCTCCCGGTGACGCTGCTGCCGCTGCGGCCGCGACGCCGCGCGACGCGCTCTCGTCGTCCTGGGCCTTGCCGGCTTCGCGTATTTCTTCGCGCAGGGTTTCGCGATCGGCGCCACGGGCTGGTCCTTCGACTTCCTCGGCCGCGCTGTTCGGACCGCTCCCGGCCGGCCAATACGGAATGGGCTTCGGCGCGCTGTGCATGGTCACGGCGTTCGGCATGATCTTCGCGCTGGGCGTCGCGGGGCTCGGCTATTTCAAGGGCGACGCGTTCGTCGCCGGCAGCGTCGTCACCGTGGCCGTGCTGGTCGCGGTGTTCACGTTCTTCCCGGTGCTCCGGATCCTCCAGTCGTCGGTGGAGGACGCCTCGGGGGCCTTCGCGCCCTCCACGCTCTTCTCGCGCTTGCTGACCGAGAAGGTCTGGGGACTCGCCTGTCTCAGCGGTCCCCGGCGCTGCGGTGTCGCATGGAATACGCTGGTGCTCGCGTTCACCTGCGCCGTGTGCTGCACGGCGCTTGGCCTCGCGTTCGCGCTGATCGCGACGCGTACGCGCGTTTCGCTACAAGCGGGTGCTGCGCACGCTGTCGGTGCTGCCGATCATCACGCCGCCGTTCGTGATCGGTCTCGGCCTGATCCTGATCTTCGGGCGCTCCGGGGTCATCAACCAGCTGCTCGAATATGCCTTCGGCGTGCAGCCGGGGCGCTGGATCTACGGCATGCAGGGCGTGCTGCTCGCGCAGGTGTTCGCCTTCACGCCCATCGCGTTCCTGGTGCTCATCGGCGTGGTCGAAGGCGTGTCGCCCAGCATGGAGGAAGCGGCCCAGACGCTGCGCGCGAGTCCATGGCGCACCTTCGCCGACATCTCGCTGCCGCTCATGCGCCCGGGTCTCGCCAACGCGTTCCTGGTGAGCTTCATCGAGTCGATCGCCGACTTCGGAAACCCGATCGTGCTCGGCGGCAACTTCGGCGTGCTCTCGACGGAGATCTTCTTCTCGGTCGTGGGCGCGCAACTCGACCAGGGCCGCGCCGCGACGCTGGGCATCCTGCTCCTGCTGTTCGCGCTGGCGGCCTTCTTCGCGCAGCGCTGGGTGCTCGGTCGCAAGGTCTACACGGCGGTCGCCGGCAAGGGAGACGCGGGACTGCCCACGCCGTTGCCCGCGATGGTGCGCCGCATCTGCTATGCCGTGGCCATTCCATGGGCGGTGCTCACGCTCGCGATCTACGCGATGTCGCTCTTCGGCGGGTTCGTCGAGACGTGGGGCCGCGACTACACCCCGACGCTGCGTCACTACAGCAAGGCCTTCGCCATCGAGTGGGGCGCGCACGGCCTCATCTGGTCCGGGACGGCGTGGAGCTCCTTCTGGACGACGATCCGGCTGTCCGCCATCGCTGCTCCGCTCACCGCGGCGCTGGGGATTCTCTCGGCGTATCTCCTCACGCGGCAGAAGTTCGTGGGGCAGTCGGCGTTCGAGTTCGGCACCCTGCTCTCCTTCGCCATCCCCGGCACCGTGATCGGCGTCTCGTACATCCTCGCCTTCAACGTGCCGCCGATCGAGATCACCGGCACGGGCATCGTGCTGGTGGTGTGCTTCATCTTTCGCAACATGCCGGTGGGGGTGCGCGCGGGCATGGCATCCATGACCCAGATCGATCGCAGCCTGGACGAGGCATCGACGACGCTCGGCGCGCGCGGCGCGACGACGCTGCGCCGGGTCATCCTTCCCCTGCTGAAGCCCGCCATCGTGGCGGCGCTGGTGTACAGCTTCGTGCGCGCGGTCACGACGGTTTCGGCGGTGATCTTCCTCGTCTCCGCCGAGTACGAGATGGCCACGACGTACATCATCAACCGCGTCACCAACGGCGACTACGGCGTCGCCATCGCCTACTGCTCGGTGCTGATCGTGCTGATGCTGGCGACCATCTGGCTGATCCAGTTCGTCGTCGGCGAGCGCCGTCTCGGTCGCCGCACGGTGGCCGCGCCGGGCATCGGCGCGCTCGGGCGCAACGCAGCGTGAGGCAAGTTCGATGAAGGCGGCTCCGATCGAGTTCCAGCAGGTCACCAAGGACTACGGCGACGTCACGGCCGTGCGCGACGTGTCCTTCCGCATCGAGGCGCGCACGCTCGTCACGCTGCTCGGGCCCTCGGGCTGCGGCAAGACCACGATCCTGCGCATGATCGCCGGACTGGAGCTCCCCACGCGCGGGCGCATTCGCATCGGCGACGAAGACGTGACGCAGGTACCCGCGGCCGACCGCGACGTGTCGATGGTGTTCCAGAGCTACGCGCTCTTCCCCCACATGTCGGTGCTCGACAACGTGAGCTACGGTCTCGTCGTCTCCGGCCTCGCCCGTGCGCCGGCGCACGAGAGGGCGCACGCGGCGCTCGCGACGGTGGGGCTCACCGGGCTGGACCAGCGGCTGCCCTCCGAGCTTTCAGGCGGCCAGCAGCAGCGCGTGGCGGTGGCGCGCGCACTCGTGCTCGAGCCTTCGGTGCTGCTCTTCGACGAGCCGCTGTCGAACCTCGACGCGCGCCTGCGGCGGCAGATGCGCGAGGAGATCCGCGACCTGCAGCAGCGCCTCGGTCTCACGGTCGTGTACGTGACCCACGACCAGTCCGAGGCGCTCGCCGTCTCGGACCGCATCATCGTGATGGACAGGGCGGTGATCGCCCAGTCCGGCAGCCCGCGCGAGCTGTACGCGCTGCCGCGCGATGCCTTCGTGGCGACCTTCATGGGCGAAGCGAACCGCGCGCGCGGCATGCTGGTGCGCGAGGATGACCTGCACGGCGCCGTGCAGCTCGGGCCGCTCAACATCCGCGTCGCCCATCGCGGCCTGCCGGCGGGCGAAGTCGAAGTCGCGATCCGTCCCGAAGCCGTGCTGCTCGAGTGCGCCGGCGAACGTCGCCGCTCGGCGGCACCGTGCGCAAGGCGGCCTATCTCGGCGGCGTCATGGAATACACGGTCGAGTCCCCGCTCGGCAACCTGTTCGTGATCGATCCGAACGTCGATGCTGCACGCGCCATCGGCTCGCAGGTCGGCATCACGCTCGCTCCCCGGGGGGTCATTCCCCTGCCGCTGGCATGAGTCTTTCGACCCGCGACATCGATGCCCGTGAAGCCGTGGCACGCGACCTCGCACAGGAGGCGGGTGCCCTGGCGCTGCGCTACTTCCATCGCGACCTCGACTATCACCTGCGAGTCGAAGGGTCCGCAGGACTGGGTGAGCGAAGCCGATCGCGCGGTCGAGGACCTCGTGCGCACGACGATCGCGCGCCACTTTCCCGGCGATCACCTGCTGGGCGAGGAGGCCGGCGGCAGCGTCGGCGCGCACAGCTGGGTGGTCGATCCGATCGACGGCACGATCAACTTCGTGCACGGCGTGCGCTACTGGTGCATCTCGATCGCCTTCATCGCCGAGGGCGTGCGCGAGATCGGCGATCGTGCACGATCCGTCGCTCGGAGAGATGTTCCGCGCGCGCCGCGGCGCCGGCGCCTGGTGTGGCAGCGAGCGCCTGCGCGTGTCGTCGTGCACCGCGCTCGACCAGGCGCTGGTGGTGGCGGGCTACGTGCCGCGCCACGGCCTCGACGAGCATCTCGAGCTGCGCCGGCGCCTCCTCGATGCCGGCATCGCGGTGAAGGACATGGGGGCCGGCGCATTGATGCTCGCCCACGTCGCGGCGGGCCGCTACGACGCCTTCTACGAGCCGCACATGCATCCGTGGGACGCCGTTGCGGGTCTACTGCTGATCGAGGAAGCCGGCGGACGCGTGGCGCCTTATCCGGGCCCCGGCGGCCTCGCCGTCGGTGGCGTGGTGATCGCGTCCGCGCCGGCGATCTTCGATCCGCTGCGGGCGCTGATCACCTAGGACGCGGGGCGCGGCGCACCCGCGTGCCATCACGGCACGCCGCAGAACACGGGTCCCTCGACCATCCAGCCGCGCGCGACCGTCGCGGCGATCTCGCTGCGACTCGTCAGGTAGCGGTGGTTCGCCTCGCCGCCCATGCCGTTGTTGTAAAGGCGGATCACCGGAATGCGATCCGCCGGGCAATCGCCGGCGAGCACCGGTAACGCGTTGAACGCGATGCCCTCGTAGGTCCATGCGGGATTGCCGCGCACGAGTGCGCATTCCTGCGCGTCGTTGGTGTAGAAGTGCGAATCGGGCCCGATGCCCGGCGTGCCGAAGAAGCGGCACGTCGCGACGCCATTCGGCGACCCTGCCGGCCACGCCTTGAAGGCATAGCCGGTGCGATTCCAGCCGCGCACGAGGTCACCGGCGTCGAGCATCGCCGCTTCCTCGGGGAAGGCCGTGATGAAGTAGTGATCCTTCGCCGGGCGGTAGAACTCCGTCACGATGCTCTCGGACGGCGTCGGCGGTGCGGGCGCGGTGTAATCGATGATGCGTGTAGTCGTCGGCTCCGCCTGCGACGCTCTGCATGCGCGCGAGGCGCGCCCGCGCCAGCCGGTCGTCCTGCACGTGCGCCGCGAGGAACACGAGCGACCACGTGAAGATGTCCGGAGCGATGGCGAGGCTGAACTCGTTGTGCGCCACGCCGTTGAGCGCGACCAGGATGCGCGAGCCGTCGAGCTGCCTGACGCCCTCCTCCGTCGCCGCGATCGGCGCCGTGGTGTCGGCCGTGCCGGCGATGCCGAGGAACGGCACGGTGATCCCCGAAAGCCCATCCTGGTCGCGGCCGAACGCGGGGTAGAACGTCTGCCCGAAGTACGGGACGTACCCCACGACGGCCTTGATGCGCGGGTCGGTCACGACGGTCTGCGACGATTCACCCACGCTCGTGGTGAGGCGCGCGCCCGTCAGCAGCAGGGACGACTCCGCCCCCAGGCTTCCGCCGAACGCGCCGATGCGATCGGCGTCGACGTGCGCCGCAAACGCCGGATCGGCGAGGAGCTGGTCGATGGCGAGCTGCAGCGTGAGCGGCCGCAGCGCCTGCATGGCCACGAACGACTTGAAGTTGAGCAGCGCAAAGACGACGTCGCGGAAATCCTCGAGCCGGACGTCGGCGATGCGCGCATCTCCCGGGAATGGCGCGACGACCGTGTAGCCATAGCTCGCGAACACGCTGATCGCGGTGATGTAGTCGTTGGACAGCGGACTCCCGCCGAGTCCCGCGCTGAAGAGCAGCACCGGGTAGCGCGCCGCGGGATCTGCGAAGACCGGCGGCGCGGCGCCGGTCTGCATGTGGGGCACGGAACGGCCGTTCGGCAGCGCATAGTCCGGATACGGATTGGCCGTGCTCGTCGGATAGCAGACCAGCACGACATACGGGATGTGCTGCGTGGCGTAATCGCCGTACAGCTCGCGGTTGTCGGGCACCACGACGTCGAGCTGCAGCGTGTGTGCGGGATCCGAGAGCAGATCCGTGACGTAGCGCGGGCCCTCGCGCGGCACGCCTTCCCAGTACGTCTGCACGTCGTCGCCGGGGGCGAGGCGCGTGAAGTCCTGGGCTACGTTCGAGCATCCGACCGGGTACGGGCCGGGGCCGAGCGGCGGCATCACGCGCGAGGCTGTCGGCGCTCGCACTGGCGGTCCAGCCCGCGCCGAAGGCGAGCAGGAGCGCGGCGAAGCGTAGGAAATGAAGTTTGGGCATGGGCACGTCTCCGCGTTGGGTCGATGCTGTCCAGCACATCCCGTTCCACCCCACGCGGGTCAGGCGCGCCGACGGGGATCCTCTTTGGCTAACGGGCCCGCGAACCGGGGCGTTGACGCGGCGCCGCCTTCCGCTGGGTGGTCAGTCGTGCGAAAGGCTATCGATGCAACAGGCGAACAGGCCAGACAGCGCCGCCATCCGCCGATGACAAGCGTGGTGGCCGCAGCTCGCAGCGAGCTAGATCGGTTGGAGACGCGGCGCGAGCGGACGGCCTGCCCGGCCGCGGCCGATCGCGATGATCGCACGCTGACCGCGGACCGTGGCGGGTGCGCGGCACCCGTCGCCGCGCTCAGAACTGCTCGGCTGCGAGCTCCAGGACGGTCCCGGCGCCTTCGGTGACCGTGCGCGCCAGGCTTTGCGCCTGCGGCAGGATGTTCGCCATGTAGAACTGGGCGGTAACGACTTTCGCGTGCAGGAAATTGGCGTCGCCGGTTCCCGCCGCGAGATGACGCGATGCGGCGAGCGCGCCACGCGCGAGCTGCCAGCCGCCGGTGACGATTCCCCAGAGCTTGAGATAGGACACCGCGGCTGCATGCGCAACGCGCGGCTGCGCGCCGTAGGTCTCCACCATCCATGCGAGCGTGCGCTGCACGGCCTCGACGGCGGCGCCGAGGGCCTGGCCGATGTCGCTCAGCGCGGGGTCGCGCTTGGCCGCGCAGCGTCCTTCGCGAGCGCGTCCATCTCCGCGGCGACGGCTCGTGCCACGGCACCGGCGTCGCGCGCCGTCTTGCGGCCGATGAAGTCGTTCGCCTGGATGCCGGTCGTGCCCTCGTAGATCGTGATGATGCGGGCATCGCGGTAATGCTGTGCGGCGCCGGTCTCCTCGATGAAGCCCATGCCGCCGTGGACCTGGATGCCGAGGTACGCGACTTCCTGCGCGGTCTCGGTGCACCAGCCCTTGACGATCGGGATCATGAAATCGACGAACGCCTGCTTCCCGCGCCGGACCGCGGCATCGGGATGCCGGCGCGCGGCGTCCATCGCACCGGCGGTGACATAGGCGACTGCGCGCATCGCTTCGGTGTATGCGCGCATCGTCATCAGCATGCGGCGGATATCCGGGTGCTCGATGATCGCGCCGCCTGTCGCGCTTCCGGTGCCTTCGAGCCCGACCGGCTTGCCCTGCACGCGATCGCGCGCGTAGCTCACGGCGCGCTGGTACGCCCGCTCGGCAATGCCGACGCCCTCGAGCCCGACCGAGAAGCGCGCGAGGTTCATCATGATGAACATGTACTCGAGGCCGCGGTTCTCCTCGCCCACGATATAGCCCGTCGCGCCGCCGTGATCGCCGTAGGCCATCACGGCCGTGGGGCTCGCGTGGATGCCGAGCTTGTGCTCGAGCGACACGCAGTGCACGTCGTTGCGGGCGCCGAGCGAACCGTCCTCGTTCACCAGGTACTTCGGCACCACGAACAGCGAAATGCCTTTCACGCCCTGCCGGCGCGTCGGGCGTGCGGGCCAGCACGAGATGGATGATGTTGTCGGTGTAGTCGTGCTCGCCGAAGGTGATGAAGATCTTCTGCCCGAACAGCCTGTACGTGCCGTCCGGCTGCGGCACCGCGCGCGTACGCACGGCCGCGAGGTCGGAGCCCGCCTGCGGCTCCGTCAGGTTCATGGTGCCGGTCCAGGTGCCGGCCACCATCTTCGGCAGGTACGAGAGCTTGAGCTCGTCGGAGCCGCGCAGCTCGATCGCCTCGATCGCACCCTGGGTCAGCAGCGGGCACAGGTCGAACGCGAGGTTCGCCGCGTGCCACATCTCCTCCACCGCCGTGGCGAGGAGTTGCGGCAGGCCCTGCCCGCCGAACTCCGGATTCTTGGTGAGTCCGTTCCAGCCGTTGTCGCAGTACTGGCGGTACGCTTCCTTGAATCCCGCGGGCGTCCGCACGGTGCCGTCCTCCAGCCGGCGCGCGCCTTCACGGTCGCCGCTCGCGTTGAGCGGATCGAGCACGTTGGTGGCGAACTTCGACGCCTCCTCGAGGATCGCCGCGGCGACGTCGGGGGTGGCTTCCTCGAACCCGGGCAGCTTCGCCACATCGTCGAGGCCGGCGAGCTCGGTCAGTACGAACTGGATCTCCGCGAGAGGGGCGCGATACGTGCTCATGGGTGCACCATCCTGAATGCGCGACGTCGGTGCGACGCGCTCAACCGAGCTCCGCCGTGAGCTGCGGGATGATTTCGAAGAGATCGCCGACGAGCCCGTAATCCGCGACCTGGAAGATGGGCGCTTCCGGATCCTTGTTGATCGCGACGATCACCTTGCTGTCCTTCATCCCCGCGAGATGCTGGATCGCGCCGGAGATGCCGACGGCGATGTAGAGGTCCGGGGCGACGACCTTGCCGGTCTGGCCGACCTGGTAGTCGTTGGGCACGTAGCCCGCATCCACCGCAGCGCGCGATGCGCCGAGCGCGGCGTTGAGCTTGTCGGCAAGCGCTTCGAGCATGCGGAAGTTCTCCGCATTGCCGAGCCCGCGTCCGCCCGAGATCACGATGCGTGCGCTGGCGAGGTCGGGCCGGTCCAGTTTCGTGATCTCGCGGTTCACCACCTTCGACTTGCCCGTGTCGGCGGCCGCCTCCACCCGCTCGACGGGCCCCTGGCCACCCGTTGCCGCGACGGCGTCGAATGCAGTGGTGCGCACGGTGAGCACCTTCACGGCATCGCTGCTCTGCACCGTCGCGAACGCGTTGCCCGCGTAGATGGGCCGCACGAAAGTGTCGGGGCTCTCCACCGCAATGATCTCCGACACCTGCGCGACATCGAGCAGCGCGGCCACGCGCGGGCCGATGTTCTTGCCGAAGCCGGTCGCGGCCAGGAGCACGTGCGAGTACGCACCGCCGCGCACGATCTCCACCATGGTTGCCGCGACGTTCTCCGCGGTCGGCGGATCAAGGTGCGCGGCATCCGCATGCAGCACCTTGGCCACGCCCGCCATCTGCGCCGCGGCAGCTGCGACGCCGCCCGCGGCCGCACCCATCACCAGCACGTGGATGTCGCCGCCGATCTTCTGCGCGGCGCCCAGGGTGTGCAGAAGGCCGGCATTCGGTGTTGCGTTGTCGTGTTCGGCGAGGACGAGGAGGCTCATGAGTGGGCGATGTGGTGGGTCGTGAGTACCGGGGGAACGGCTGCCGTCAGGCAATGACTTTCGCTTCGCTGCGCAGCTTCGCGACGAGCTCCTTGACGTCGGCGACCTTGCCGCCGCCCTTGCGCTTCGCCGGCTCGACGACCTTGAGCGTCTTGAGGCGCGGCGTCACGTCGACACCCAGCGCCGCGGGCGTGAGGGTCTCCAGCGGCTTCTTCTTGGCCTTCATGATGTTCGGCAGCGTGGCGTAGCGCGGCTCGTTGAGACGCAGGTCGGTCGTCACGACGGCCGGGAGAGCCATGTCGATGGTTTCGGTGCCGCCGTCGACCTCGCGCTTCACGGCTGCACGACCGTTGGCGATGTCGACCTTCGACGCGAACGTCGCCTGCGGCCAGCCGAGCAGCGCCGCGAGCATCTGCCCGGTCTGGTTCGCATCGTCGTCGATGGCCTGCTTGCCGAGGATGGCGAGTTGCGGCGCTTCCTTGTCGACGATGGCCTTCAGCAGCTTCGCAACGGCCAGCGGCTGCAGCTCCACATCCGTCTCCACCAGGATCGCGCGATCGGCCCCGAGCGCCAGCGCGGTACGCAGCGTCTCCTGGCAGGCAGGCAGGCCGCACGACACCACCACGATCTCCGTGGCGATGCCCTTCTCCTTGAGGCGCACCGCCTCCTCGACCGCGATCTCGTCGAACGGATTCATCGACATCTTCACGTTCGACGTGTCGACACCGCTGTTGTCCGGCTTGACGCGGACCTTCACGTTGTAATCGACGACACGCTTGACCGGTACGAGGATTTTCATGGGACGCGACGTTGCGGTGAAGGCTGCGGTGAAAGGGAGACAGCCCGTGAATTATACCGTCCGGGACGTCGTACCGGCCCGCGTGCGGCGGGCGTGCGCGAGCTCTAGCGTGCGCCGCGGGCGATGGTGCAGGCACCGGGGCCGGACGACGACGGCGCCGCGCGCGGTGCGATCAATCCGCGCAGGGCACCGCCGAGGCCGCCATCGGCGAGCGCGCTGCCGAGGCGCGCCACGGTGTCGACCGAGCCGACGGGATCGATGGTCGCGCGTGGCTCGCGCCACGGTCCGCGCCAGTGCACGAGCCCGACGAGCTGCGCGAGATTGACCGGGCCGCTCGCTGCGACCGTGGGCCGCAGCGCGAGATCCAGCGTTTCGTCACGCAGGCTGATCACGCCGCTTGCCAGGAGACCGAGACGATTGGTCTCGATGCCGATCGAGCGATCCACACGCGCTACGCCGTTCGCGATGGGCAGTCGCACGACGGCGCAGCGCAGTTCCGTGATGTCGCCAATGCCCGTCGCCGGCAGCACGGAAGTCAGGAGATCCATCGCGGGTGCCTTGCGTGCTGCCTCGGGCTTCGACAGCGCGGCTGGACCGACGCTCGCCGACACGCTGCCGCTCGCCTGATTCGCCCAGTCGTGCAGCGAACGGCCTCGCATCTCGAGGTCGCCGCGCAATTGCGTGCGGCCACCGCGCAATCCATGCTGCACCCCCGTGCTCGCGAGCACCACGCCGAGATCGACCTCGTCCGCGGTGAACGTGACGTGCGCGCGTATCGGCTCGGCGCGTGCATCGATGGCGAGCGTCGCGCGCAGACGGCCGCCGAATGCGCCGGCCTCGATCACCGGCACGTCCAGACGGCCGCCGCTGGCCGTGAAACGCACGTGCACGTCGTCGAGGCGACGGCCGTCCGGGAGCAGCAATTCGTGAACCGAGAGATCGCCGTCCACGTCGGCGTCGCGGAGGGCGTCGAGCGGCAGCGGTGTGGCGGGGAAGACCGACGTGCCTGCCGGCTGCGGTGCGGCGCTACCGGCGGACGGCTTGCCGGGCGCTGCCGCCGCGGCCGTGAGCGCGAGATCGGCGGCGGCGACACGCGTGCCCGTGAGACGCAACGACGTGTGCGTGTGCCCTGCGCGATCGGCGATGACCACGCTGCCACGCAAGTCGCTGGCGCCAACGTTCAGCACCACGTCATCGGCGCTCGTGCCCGCCGCATCCACCTTCATCTTCGCCTCGCCCTTGACCTTGCGCGCGGCGATCTCGCCTTCGAGCGCGACCGGGTAGGGCCAGCGCTGCTCGAGCAGCGCCGAGAGCGACCCTGCATGTCCGGTGACCGCGATCGGCACGCCATCGACCGCACCGCGAAACGTGGCGTTGACGGGCGCCTGCAGGTCGCGCGAGTGCACGTCGAGGTGATCGATGGCGACGCGCGTGATCGCGCCCGTCCGACCATTGCGATAGGTCAGCGCGCCGTTGTCGATGGCGAGGTCGCCGACGCCCACGATGGCCGAAGCGACCGTCCGCGCATCGCCCGCAGCGGGGGAAGGCGCGCGCTCGGGCCGGACGAGCTCCCAATTGCCGCGTCCGCTCGCATCCGTCTCCAGCGCGATCACCGGCTCGACGAGGGCGACGTGGCGAATGTCGAAGCGGCGCTGCAGCAGCGGCAGGAGGCCGATCTGCACGTCGAGCCGCTTCGCGGTGACGAGGCTGGGCGTGCTGGCCCAGGGCGCGTTGCCGAGCGTGACGTCGCGCAGCTCGAGCCGCGGCTCGAGCGAGAGCTTGAGCTCAAGCCCGCCCGCGATCTGCAGGTCGCGGCCGGTTGCCTCCTTCACGCGATCACGGATCGGTCCGACCAGCGTGTTCACGTCGATCGTCCAGATCGCGATCGCGGCACCGATCAGCAGGACCGCGATCGCTCCCAGAGCGATGCCGAGCACCATGAGGACAGGACGACGCACCGCGCGATTCTAGCCGCTTCGCCAGGAGGGTGAGTTGCAGTCAGGCTGAAGCCTGACCTACAGAATTCAAAGCTGACCCACAGGATGCAAGGCTGGACGGCACACTGTAGGTCAGGCTTCAGCCTGACGGGGCATGCGCGAAAGGTTGGCCGGCACTCTGTAGGTCAGGCTTCAGCCTGACGGGGCATGCGCGCGCTACCGGTGCGCCGCATTGAACGCGGCGAGTGCGGCGTTGCCGGGCACCAGCACGTCGGCCTCGAGCGCGTTGAGGGGTATGTCCACCGTCTCCTGCATGTCGTGCAGGTCGGTCGCATCGGGATTGACGTAAAGCAGTCCGGTGACGACCTCTCCCGCTGCGCCGCGGCGCTGCAGATAGGCCATGGCGGAGAGCTTGTCGGTCGGATCGTAATCGGCATGCACCTTCCGCAGCCGGATGGTCCCGCCGTCGTGGAGCATGACTTCCTGCACCTCGCCCGGCGCGTACTGTGTGGTGATCGGCGCGCGCTCCGGCATGAAGTCGAGCCGGTTCACCGCCTCGTTGTGCTCGCGCACGTAATCGTAGCTCTTGGTCGATCCCGGGTGGTTGTTGAACGCCACGCATGGGCTCACGACGTCGATGAACGCCGCGCCGCGATGCATCACGGCCGCGCGCACGAGCGGCACGAGCTGCTCCTTGTCGCCCGAGAAGCTGCGCGCGACGAAGGTCGCGCCGAGTTGCAGCGCGAGCAGCACGAGATCGATCGGCTCGTCGTTGTTGACCGCCCCGCGCTTCGCCTTGGATCCCTTGTCGGCGGTGGCGGAGAACTGGCCCTTGGTGAGGCCGTACACGCCGTTGTTCTCGACGATGTAAACCATGTTCACGCCACGGCGCAGCACGTGTGCGAACTGCCCGATGCCGATCGACGCCGAATCGCCGTCGCCGGATACACCGAGGTAGATGAGATCGCGGTTGGCGAGGTTCGCCCCCGTCAGCACCGAAGGCATCCGGCCGTGCACGCTGTTGAAGCCGTGCGAGTGCCCGAGAAAATAGGTGGGCGTCTTGGACGAGCAGCCAATGCCGGAAAGCTTGGCGACCTTGTGCGGCGGGACCGAGAGGTCGAAGAACGCCTGGATGATGGCCGCCGAGATGGAATCGTGGCCGCAACCGGCGCACAACGTCGAGATCGCACCTTCGTAATCGCGGCGCGTGAAGCCGAGCGCGTTGGTGGGCAGGTCCGGGTGGTGCAGCTTCGGCTTGGCGAGATAGGTCATGGTCGGCAATCAGTTGGCAACGCGGCGTTGGCGGTCGCGTTCATGCGTCGCCCGCAACGGCGATCGGTGACGGATGCTCTCAGCCCGCATCCTCTGCAGGTGACAAGGTCGCTGGGCGTGGGCGGACTTCAATTGCCCACCGACTTCTGTCGCACGAGCGGCGTGACGTTGAACAGCTGCGGCCTTCTCCGCGATCTCGCGCCGCACGAAGCGTGCCGTCAGCGGCGTGCCGTCGTAATGCAGCACGGGCACGAGCTTCTCCGGCGCGATGCCGCATTCGTTGACGAGCATCATGCGCAGCTGCGCGTCGCGGTTCTGCTCCACGACGAAGATGCGGTCGTGCTCGTTGATGAACTCCGTCACGGCGTCGGCGAACGGGAACGCGCGGATGCGCAGCCGGTCGAGATGGATGCCGTCGGCCTCCAGCGCCGCCAGCGACTCCGCCATCGGCGCACTCGACGAGCCATACCAGATGACCCCGGCGCGCGTCGGCTTGGCGGCCTTCTGCACCACCGGTCCGGGCACGAGCTCCTTCGCAGTCTCGAACTTGCGGAGAAGCCGCTGCATGTTGTCGACGTACGCCGGGCCTTCTTCCGTGTAGCGGGCGTAGCGGTCCTTGGTCGTGCCGCGCGTGAAGAAGGACCCCTTCATCGGGTGGGTGCCGGGATACGTGCGATACGGGATGCCGTCCCCGTCCACGTCGAGATAGCGGCCGAACTCCTTGCCGGCCTCGAAGTCCGCGTGGGTCATGACCTTGCCGCGGTCGAGCCGCCGCGTGTCGTCCCAGCGCAGCGGCTCGACGAGCCAGTCCTGCATGCCGATGTCGAGGTCGAGCAGCACGAACACCGGCGTCTGCAGACGGTCGGCGAGGTCGAACGCCGTGGCCGCCATGTCGAAGCACTCGCGCGGGTCTTCCGGGAACAGCAGCACCTGCTTGGTGTCGCCGTGCGAGGCGTACGCGCACAGCAGCAGGTCCGCCTGCTGCGTGCGCGTCGGCATGCCGGTGGACGGGCTGCCGCGCTGCACGTCGAACAGCACCGCGGGAATCTCGGCGAAGTACGCGAGCCCGATGAATTCCTGCATGAGCGAGATGCCGGGACCGGAGGTGCAGGTGAATGCACGCGCGCCGTTCCACGCGGCGCCGATCACCATGCCGATCGACGCGAGCTCGTCCTCGGCCTGCACGATCGCGTAGCGGTTCCGCCTGGTGGAGGCATCCGTGCGGTACTTGCGGCAGTGCTTCTGGAACGCTTCCGCCATCGAGGAGGACGGCGTGATCGGATACCACGCGGCGACGGTGGCGCCGCCATACACGCAGCCGAGCGCGGCGGCGCTGTTGCCGTCGATGAAGATGCGCTCGCCTACGGCATCGGCCCGCTTGACGTGCAGCGGAAGCGGACACTGGAAGTTCGCCAGCGCGTACTCGCGGCCGAGCGCGAGCGCGCGCCGGTTGGGCTCGAGCAGCGCCTCCTTGCCGCGATACTGCTCGGCGAGCAGGCGCTCGATCTCCGCGGGGTCGACGGCGAGCAGCGCCGACAGCGCGCCGAGGTAGATGATGTTCTTGAAGAGCTGCCGCTGCCGCGCATCGGTGTACTGCGCGTTGCAGATCGCCGTGAGCGGCATCCCGAGGACGGTGATGTCCTCACGGAACTTGGACGCCGGCAGCGGCTTGGTCGAGTCGTGGAAGAGATAGCCGCCGGGCTCGATCTCCGCCACGTCCACGTCCCACGTCTGCGGATTCATCGCGACCATGAAATCGACGCCGCCGCGGCGGCCGCGCCAGCCGGCCTCGACCACGCGCACCTCGTACCAGGTGGGCAGACCCTGGATGTTGGACGGGAAGATGTTGCGCGCCGATACCGGCACGCCCATGCGCAGGACGGCGCGCGCGAACAGGCCGTTGGCGGATGCCGAGCCGGAGCCGTTGACGTTGGCGAACTTGATGACGAAGTCGTTGACGCGCGCCGCGAAGGAGGACTGCTTCACCATGGCTCTAGGCTCCTCCCACCGCGAGCGCGGGTGTCGGCGCGACGCTGCGCCGCGAGTGGCAATCGCCGGCATGGGCCATGTCGAGCAGGAACTTCTGCATGTCCCACGCCCCCGTCGGGCAGCGCTCCGCGCACAGCCCGCAATGGAGGCACACGTCCTCGTCCTTAACCATCACGCGTCCGGTCTTGAGCGCCCCGGACACGTAGAGATCCTGTGTCGGGTTGTCCGCCGGCACGCGCAGGTTGAGGCGCAGCTGCGGCTCCTCGGCGTTGGCCGTGAACGTGATGCAGTCCATCGGGCAGATGTCGACGCATGCATCGCACTCGATGCAGAGCTTGTCCGTGAACACGGTCTGCACGTCGCAGTTGAGGCAGCGCTGCGTCTCGGCGAAGGCGAGCTTCGGGTCGTAGCCCAGCTCGACCTCGATCTTGATGTTCTTGAGCGCGAGCTTCACGTCCTTGAGCGGCACGCGGTACCGGTGGTCCGGAGAGACCGCGTTGTCGTAGCTCCACTCGTGGATGCCCATCTTCTGCGACACGAGGTTCACGAGCGGCGACGGCCGCCGCGAGAGGTCCTCGCCGTTGCACAGGAGGTCGATCGACACGGCCGCGTCGTGGCCATGCGCCACGGCCCAGATGATGTTCTTCGGACCGAACGCAGCGTCGCCACCGAAGAAGACGCCGCGCCGCGTCGACATCATCGTGACGGGATCGACGACGGGCAGACCCCACTCGTTGAAATCGATGCCGAGATCGCGCTCGATCCACGGAAACGCATTCTCCTGGCCGACGGCGACCAGCACGTCGTCGCACGGGAAGTGCACGTCCGGCTCGCCGGTGGGCACGAGCTGGCGCCGTCCCGCGGCATCTTTTTGCGGCGCCACCTTCTCGAACGTCACGCCGGTGAGCGTCCCGGCTTCGTGGGTGAAGGCCTTCGGCACGAGGTAGTTGTGGATCGGGATGCCCTCGTGCATGGCGTCTTCCTTCTCCCACGGGGACGCCTTCATCTCGTCGAAACCGGAGCGGACGACGACGTGCACTTCGTCGCCGCCCAGCCGGCGCGAGCTGCGACAGCAGTCCATTGCCGTGTTGCCGCCGCCCAGCACGACCACGCGCCGGCCGATCTTCGTGACGTGCCCGAACGACACGCTCGACAGCCAGTCGATGCCGATGTGGATGTTCTTCGCCGCCTCGCGGCGGCCCGGGATATCGAGATCGCGCCCGCGCGGCGCACCGCTGCCGACGAACACGGCGTCGAAGCCGCCCTGCAGCAGCTGCGCCATGCTGTCGATCCGCTGCCCGGCGCGGAACTCGACACCGAGGTCGAGCACGTATCCGACCTCCTCGTCGATCACGCTCTCCGGCAGGCGGAAGCGCGGGATCTGCGTGCGGATCATGCCGCCCGCGCGCGCGTCGCCATCGAACACCACGCATTCGTAGCCCAGGGGCGCGAGATCGCGCGCCACGGTGAGCGAGGCGGGCCCGGCGCCGACGAGGGCCACGCGCTTGCCGTTGCGTTGCAGCGGCGGACGCGGCAGGCGATCGCGGATGTCGTCCTTGTAGTCGGCGGCGACGCGCTTCAGGCGGCAGATCGCCACCGGCTCGGGCTTGCCCTTGGCCTTGATCGCCGGGTCGGCGCCCTCTTCGACGCGGCCGCGACGGCACGCCGGCTCGCACGGCCGATCGCAGCGTGCGGCCAAGGATTCCCGGAAAGACGTTCGAATGCCAGTTGACGAGGTAGGCGTCACCGTAGCGGCCGGCGGCGATGAGGCGAATGTACTCGGGAACCGGGGTGTGGGCGGGACACGCCCACTGGCAATCGACGACCTTGTGGAAATAATCGGGCTGCGCAATGTCCGTCGGCTTCAAACGCTCTCCTTGGTGGCACCGGCGATGCGGATGGGCGGCTCGCGCCACGACGCGTCCGCCAGGGCGGGCAGTACCCGCCGCGGACAGTGTCGGGATGCTACGCCAGCGCCGCGACGCGCGGAAGGCCACGCGGAGGTCGCGCGCAACCGCGACCCGCGAGCCTGTCGCGGGGACGCATGACGTGGGATGACCCTGTCGCCGACAGGGCCGCGCTCGAAAAGGGCCGCCCTTCGCCGCTGGTTGTTGCAGCGTCAGGCGGCGCGAATCGGCTACAGGAACGGCTTGGCCCGCTCCAGCAGCGCGTCGAGCCCGGGCTCCTTGGGATTGCGCGGCTTGCCCGGATGGATGATGGACACCTGGCAATTCTCGGCGGCCTCGACGAGTTGCGCATACGTGCCGGCGTCCGGGTTGGCGATCGTCGCCTGCTTGTTCTCGTTGTACGCGAACATCTTGTCGTTCACGTTGGTGCACTCGTTGCAGCTCGTGCACCGGGGCGTTTCGATGTAGGGATCGTCGCCGGCCGGTTGCGGCTCGGCGGCGTCGGCCGCTGCCGCCGGCGTAACGGGTGCCGCCGCTGCGGCCACGGGCGCCGGCAGCCACCGTCCGCTCGGCTTCCGCGCTGCGTTGCCTGGCGCTCGCGCAGCAGCACGCGCTCCGCGTGCGAATTGTGGATGCCGCCGAGCTCCTGCAGGCTGTGCCACAGCTCGCGACAGCGGCGTGCCTCGCGCATCAGCTTGTCGTCGACGAGCACCTTCTGGAGCCGGTCCTTGGCATCGAGCATCCACGCGCAGGGCAGCAGCCCCGGCGTGCGCATCCCGGTGCCGGCGAGCGCGGCGCCCGCGCTGATCATGCCGACCGACCAGCGGGCGCTCGGCACGCGGGCGAAATGGCGCGCGAAGCGCACGTCGCACGCCACGAACTCGACCGTCGTGAACGCCAGCTCCTCGGAGTGGCGCTGATGGTTGGCATCCTCGTAGTCGAAGCGCTGCAACGGCCAGTCGAGATCGACCTGCGGATTGGCGGCGAGATCGAAACGCGCTGCCCAGTCCGCGCCCGCCGCGGGATCGAAGGTATATGCGGGAAACGCGCGCGACTCCATCGCCGCCGCGGCAACGAGATAAGACGGACAGACCGGGCGTGGTGACGCCCGTGGGGCAGTAGCAGCTGAACAGGGCCGGACCCCGGTGCTCCATGCCGCGATAGATGCGGTCGCGGTACTGGTACAGGTTCGACGCGCTCGACTGCAGGACGTACACCTCGTTCAGGCCGATCGCCATGTGCGCGAGCTGCCGCGCACGCGCGCCGAAGCCGAGGTGGCCTTCGCCCGTGTGCGGCTCGTCGAGGATGTCCTCGGTCGTGACCAGCACCTTGACCGGCAGCCCGGCGGCGAGCATCTCCATCAGCGTGGCGTTCTCCACCGCATGCAGCCCGGCCGCGGAGGTGGTCACGATGTAGTCGGGAAAGAGCGCCAGGTCCTTGGCGTCGATGTCGGCTTCGCTGTAGCCCTCGAAGTACGCGTCGTGGCGTCCCTCGCGGTATTCGCCGGCGATCTCGAGCTCGGCCATCGCGATGGTGCGGGCCAGCTCGACCACTTCGGGCGCGCGTTCGCGATAGGCGGCAAGCGCTTCCTGGCAGCTCGAGAACTGGAACCCGTACGTCGCGGCGGCCGCCGCGCCCATGGGATAGAACCGCTGCGATTGCAGCACGTCGAGCAGGCGGTTGATGCGCCGCCGGCGATTCACCGGCATCGCCTGATCGGGCGTGGCCTCCGTGAGAAGGCGCGACATCGCGTCGAAGTCGAACGCATCCTCGTGCAGCGTGCCGAAGGCGGTGCGCAGGTTCTCGGGCGTGCGTCCGGGCGCCGAGCGCACGAAGTCCGCGCGCAGGATCTCGGAGAGCTTCTGGATGAGGCGCCGCACTTCCTCGCCAAAGCGTTGCGCCTTGCCCGCGTACACGCGCTGGGCGGCCGCGGCGAAGATCTGCGGCGCGAGGGTCGTATCGCAATCGGCGAGCTCGCCGTCGATGCGCAGCGCAGCGCGCAGGCGTGCGAGGCTGTCGGCCAGGAGATCGTCGCTCGTGGTGGGCAACGCGGCGGCCGCCTTCTCCCACAGCGCCGAGAGCGTTCCACGAGTGCCGTGTGCGAGCAGGCCACGCAGCGCCGCCTCCATGCGGAAGGCGTGGCGGCTGATCCGCTCGCCATCGTCGCCCTGTGCGACCTCGCGCAGCACGCGATCCATCAGCGCGGACAGGCCTTCCACGTACGGCCCGTCGCCCTGTGCGAGCACGACCGGATAGTCGTAACGCAGGCTGCGCGAGCTCGCGGTACGGCGCGAGCAGGACTGGCACGAGCGCGAGCTCGTCCACGGGGTCGAGCTCGGTGGCCGGGCGCTTGCCGGTCAGGTGAAACGCGACGTGACTCTGCAGTTCTGCTTCCATGATTCGAGATTCCGTAGTGGCTTCGGACGCGGTGGCCGGGGATGTCAGGCGGGCTGCGCCTCGGCAGCGGCCTGCTCCGGCCAGATCGTGTACTTGTCGAATTCCGCCTCGAGACCGGTGCGGATCAGGTCCGCGGTGCGCAGGAGCGGCGAACTGCGCAGGTCCTCGTAGCACGGCACGTCCTCGTTGCGGTACAGGATGCCGACCGGGATGGGATCGATCGACGACGCCATCTCGCGCGCACGATTCAGATCGGACGGGTCGTGCTCTTCCTGGTTGCGATACACCTTGGCGAGTCCCGCGCTCAGCTCGATGCCCTTCTCGTGATGCAGGATCTTCACCTTCTGCGGATCGTGGAGCCACGGCTCGAAGTGCTTCGGCAGCCACTCCGGGCAGCGCTGCACGATGCGCACGAAGGAGAGTCCCTTGTGGTGATAGGCCGCGCGCACGATGTCGTAGAGAACTTCGGGAATCCAGTCGACGGTCTGCGCGACGAACGACACGTTCTGCACGCCGAGGGTCACGGTCAGCGGATTCAGTCCATCCAGATAGCGCGCCGCGCGGCGTCGTGTTGCTCTTGAGACCCTTGGGCGAGGTCGGCGAGGCCTGCATCTTCGTGAGGCCGTAGATCTGGTTGTCGTGCAGGAACACCGTGAGGTTCATGTTGTAGCGGATCGCGTGGATCCAGTGCGCCGCGCCGATGCTGCAGCAGTCGCCGTCGCCGGTGTTCACGAAGACGTTCAGATCGGGCCGGGCGAGACGCACGCCCTCGGCGACGGGCAAGGCACGCCCGTGGATGCCGTGGAAGCCGTACGTCTTCATGTAGTGGGGGAAGCGGCTGGAGCAGCCGATCCCCGACACGAACACGGTCTTCTCCGGCCGCAGCTGCTCGTCGCGGCACAGGCGCTGCACGGCCGCGAGGATCGCGTTGTCACCGCAGCCCGTGCACCAGCGCGGCACGCCGCTCTGGTAGTCCTCGAGCTCGTGGCGCTCCTCGTAGAGCCGGATCATGCATTCGGTGGCGGCAGTGGTCATCGCATTACCCTTGCAGTTTTTGACGGATCACACGCACGATGCTCGATGGCGTGATGGGCTGGCCACGCACCTGGCTCCAGCAGTCCACGTCGACGAGATAGCGCGAGCGCAGCAGCATCGCGAGCGCGGAGTAGCGGCGATTGTTCTCGTCGATGATCTCCTCGTCCGCGGCATCGCTCCAGTTGCTCTCGATGGTCATGACCTTGCGGAAGCCCTGCATCGCCTCCTTGATGCCGGGCTGCATCGGCTGCAGGAAGCGCAGGTGCATCGACGACACGCGCAGGCCGTCCGCACGCGCGCGCTGCACCGCTTCCTCGATGGTGCCCTTCGTGCTGCCCCAGCCGAGGATCAGGAGGTCGCCCTCGGGGTCGCCGAAGATCGGCGCCGGCTTGAGAGTGCGGGCGAGCGCCGCGAGCTTGAGGCTGCGCGCGCGCAGGCCTTCCTCGTTGATGTCGGGGTCGTACGCGACACGGCTCTGCCGGTCGTGCGCAAGGCCCGTCACGGTGTGCATGCCACCCGGCTGGCCGGGAATGAAGCGCCGCGCGATGCCGGTGGTCTTGTTCCAGTCGTACGGCTTCGCGCCCGGAGGCACCGGACTCTGGTCGATCGGCGGCGAGACCCACGCCTCGTTGAACGAGGGCCGCGGGAACGGCGTCTGCGACGTCGCGAGATTGGCGTCGGTCAGCACCACCACGACCATGTTGAACGTCTCGGCGATCTTGCGTGCCGTGATGACCGAATAGAAGCAATCCTCGATCGTGCTCGCCGCCAGCACCACCTTCGGCGCGTCGCCATGGCTGCCGAACATCGCGGTGAGGAGATCGCCCTGCTCGGCCTTGGTGGGCTGCCCGGTGCTGGGTCCGCCGCGCTGCACGTTGACGACCACGAGCGGAATTTCCGCCATCACCGCGAGACCGATGGCCTCCTGCTTGAGCGAGTACCCGGGACCCGACGTGATCGTCACGGTGCACTTGCCCGCATACGATGCGCCGATCGCGAACGCGCAGGCGGCAATCTCGTCCTCCGCCTGATGCACGATCCCGCCGACCTTCTCGAACACGTCCGAGAGGTAGTGCGATGCCGAGGTCGCCGGCGTGATCGGATACATGGCGCAGATCTCCATGCCCGAGGCGAGCACGCCGAGCGCGAGCGCCGTATTGCCGTTGATCACCATCTGCGGCACGGTCGCGCGAACGGCCGGAATCCTGTACTTGAAATCGAGGTTGGCCTCGCCCCAGGCAAAGCCGGCTTCGAGCAGCGAGACGTTGGTCTTGATCACGCCCGAAGCCTTCTTGCCGAACGTGAGCGCGATCTGCTCCCGCGCGAGCTGCAGGTCGAGGCTGTAGATGCTGCACAGCATGCCGAGCGCGAACATGTTCTTGCCGCGGCGCGGATCCGGCACGAGCTTGCGGCATTCGCGCTCCATCGGCACCTCGCGCACGTCGTAGCCGTCGGCCACGAGCTTTTCGTAGGTGTCGACGTAGCCGTCGGCGATCGTCGGATCGGCGTCGTCGCGCCACATGCTCTCGAGCAGGATCGTGCAGCCGGGCTTGAGCTCGCCGGCACGCACGCGCCCGAGCAGCACCTGCTCGTTGAACGCCACCACGAGATCGGTCTCGTCGCCGCCGTTGGTCACCTGTCCCGCGCCGAGGCGGATGCGATTGCCGCTCGCACCGGCCACGCTGCGCGCCGGCGGCCGGATCTCGGCCGGGATGATCTCGACCGTCCACACGCCATTGCCCATGCGCGCGGCAAGGCCGCCGAGCGCCTGCCCGCAGCGCTGTGCCCCTTCGCCGGAGTCGCTGATGATCTCCACGACATGCTCGGTGAGCGTGGTGATGGTCTTGCGTCCCGCGGCCTTCCTGCCGGTGCGTTCCGGCGTCTTCACGTTGTCCTGCAGCACGGTGTTGATCATGGCGTCGTCGTCGTTGATGGAGTCGTTGCGAGGGCGGACCTAGGCGGCGCGGATGCGCACGAAATGGCGCTCGCGCGCGTCGAGGCCGAACCACCGGGGCACGCCAGGCACGTCCGCGGCATACGGCGCATTGGCGTCACGGAGTCCGAGGTAGGCCTTCATGCTGCGCGCTGCCTTGCGGCCGGCACCCATGGCCTGGATGACGGTGGCGGCGCCGGTGACGATGTCGCCCCCCGCGAACACGCCCGCAACCGAGGTCGCGAGGCTGTCGTCGGTCGCGATGTAGCCCCACTTGTTGAGCTTTAGGCTCGACGTCTGGCCCATGATCGGATTGGCATTGGTGCCGATCGCAAACACGACCAGGTCGGTCTCGATGTCGTGTTCGCTGCCCGCGACCACCACGGGCCGCCGCCGGCCGGACTCATCGGGCTCGCCCAGCTCCATGGTGACGCAGCGCATGCCGCGCACGCCGCCCTTCCCGTCGTCGAGGATCTCGACGGGATTGGTGAGCCAGTGGAACTCGACGCCCTCCTCTTCCGCGTGATGCACTTCCTCGGAGCGCGCCGGACACTCGGTGCGGCTGCGGCGATAGATGCAGTACACCTTCTCGGCGCCGAGACGCAGGCACACGCGCATCGCGTCCATCGCGGTATTGCCGGCGCCCACCACGGCGACGCGGCGGCCGACGGGCAGCGGGGTGTCGTAGCTCGGGAACTCCTTCGCGCGCATCAGATTGCAGCGCGTGAGGAGCTCGTTCGCCGACAGCACGCCGTTGAGCGAATCGCCCGGGATGCCGAGCATCGTCGGGTAACCTGCGCCGGTGCCGATGAACACGGCGTGAAAGCCGAGCTCGTCCACCATCTGCTCGATGGAGAACAGGCGTCCGACGAGGGTGTTGCACTCGAACTTGACGCCGAGCTTCTCGAGATTGCGGATCTCGGCGTCGATCACGTCGTTCGGCAGGCGGAAGTCGGGAATGCCATAGCGCAGCACGCCGCCGGGCTGGTGGAATGCCTCGTACACGGTGACGTCGCAACCGGCTTTCGCCATGTCCGCGGCGCACGCCATGCCCGCGGGGCCCGAGCCGACGATCCCTACGCGATACGGCTCCGGCTCGATGTACGGCACGTTGGTCCAATGCTCGGCGATCGCCTTGTCGCCCACGAAGCGCTCCAGCCTTCCGATCGCGACCGGCTCCAGCGTCTCGCCGACGTTGCACACGCCCTCGCACTGGTTCTCCTGCGGGCAGACGCGCCCGCATACCGCGGGCAGCAGGTTGGTGGCGGTGATCGTGTCGTAGGCGCCGCGGAAATCCTTCTCCGTGATCTTCTGGATGAAGCCGGGAATGTCGATGCCGACCGGGCAACCGGCGATGCACGGCTGCTCCGGGCACATGAGGCAGCGCTCGGCCTCGACCAGCGCGTCCTCGAGGCGGTAGCCGGTGGCAACCTCGTCGAAGTTCTTCGCCCGCACGTGCGGGTCCTGTTCCCGCATGGGCGTGCGCTGCTGCGGAATCGTGCGGATGGTTTTTTTCTTCGCCATGGCCGTTGCCTAGAAGAATTCGGGGTCGCTCGCCGATGCCGGGGCGAGCACGTCTTCGCGCTGGAACATGCGGCAGGTCTCGACCCACTTGTCGAGCGCCACTTTCTCTTCCTCGCTGAAGCGGCGCAGGCGCGTCATGAGGTCGTCGAAATCCACCTGGTGACCGTCGAAGTCGGGACCGTCGACGCAGGCGAACTTCACCTCGCCGCCGACCTTCACGCGGCAGCCGCCGCACATGCCGGTGCCATCGACCATCAGCGGGTTGAGGCTGACCATCGTCTTGATTCCCGCCGGCCGCGTGGCCTCCGCGGCGGCTTTCATCATGACCGGCGGGCCGATCGCGACGCATTCCTCGATGTCGGGATGCCGCTCGATGGCGCGCTGGATGCCGATGCCGACGTGCCCCTTGATGCCGGCGGAGCCGTCGTCCGTGCAGAGGATGAAGTCGTCGCACACGCTGCGGTACTTGTCGTCCCAGAAGACGAGGTTCTTGCTGCGGAAGCCCACCACGCCGATGACGTAGGCGCCGGCCTCCTGGAAGGCACGTGCCTGCGGGAAGGTCGGTGCCACGCCGAGGCCACCACCAACGCACAGGACCTTGCGGAGCTTCTTGATCGGACTGGGAATGCCCATCGGGCCAACGACACCGTACAGCGACGTGCCGACCTTGCAGAGCTGCTGCATCTCCTTCGTGCTCTTGCCCACCGCCTGGATGACCAGCGTGATCGTCCCCTTGGCGGCGTCGAAATCGGCGATCGTCAGCGGGATGCGCTCGCCATGCTCGTGCGACATCACGATGACGAACTGCCCGGGCCGGGCGGCGCGCGCCATCAACGGATGCCGCACCTCGAGGAGGTAGGTGACATCCGAAAAATCCTCGCGCGCGACGATTTCGAAATTGGACATGGGGAACTCCTCCGGGATCAGACGGCCCAACACGATTCGACGCGTCGGGAACGCAATCGCAGCAAGGCGGGGCACCAAAAACGAAGGCGGGCCGCACGGCCCGCCGGGATGGAAAGGAAGCGAGTCTGGCTGACGCCGTGCCGGCCTCTTGCGGGCGACCGCAAATGCGCACACCATCGCTGCGAGACCGGCTTCCGGTCTTCTGCACGCGACGATGGCAGCGGCTTCACTCGCCCTCCCTGGTTGCAACGGCAATGCGGCTGATCCGCGCCGTCCTGCGATGTGCAAACGATCCTACGCCTCGATGTCTGCGACGGCGAGACGCGGCGTTTGATCTGCGTCACAGTTAGCGCGTTTTATGCCGTGCGCGCGCCGTGCGACAACGCTCCGGCGCCCGCCATGCAGCAATGCACGCGCGAGCAGCACGCCGGGACACCGCAGCAAGGTTCGGGAGGAATGGGTCATGAACGCAGGTAAAGGCCAGCGCAAGGAACCGACGCCGCATCGCGCATCGCGCAGCGCGCTCGCCGATGCATACGCGCGGGTGCGCGCCGCGACGCTCGCGCTCGCTGCGCCGCTTTCCGCCGAGGATTGCGCGCTGCAATCGATGCCCGATGCGAGCCCCGTGAAGTGGCATCTCGCGCATACCACATGGTTCTTCGAGACCTTCATCCTCGAGCGCGAGCCCGGACACCAGCCCTTCGAGCCCGCGTTTCGGGTGCTCTTCAACTCCTATTACAACGGCGTCGGCGAGAAGCACCCGCGGCCGCAGCGCGGGCTGCTGTCACGTCCGCCGCTCGAACGCGTGCTCGCGTACCGCCGTCACATCGACGAGCGCATGCAGCGCTTCCTCGCACGTGGCGACGCGGACGCAGCGCTGCTGGCGCTGGTCGAGCTCGGCGTCCATCACGAGCAGCAGCACCAGGAGCTCATCGTCACCGACCTGAAGCACCTGCTGTCGTGCAATCCGCTGCAACCGGCATACGGCCGGCAATGGCCGCTCACCACGATCGCGCCGCGCGCGCCGCGCTGGCTCGATTTCGCCGGGGGGCTGGTCGAGATCGGACACGCCGGTGACGACTTCGCGTTCGACAACGAGCAGCCGCGGCACCGGGTTTACGCGGCGCCGTTCCGGCTCGCTTCGCATCCGGTGACCAACGGCGAGTTCGTCGCGTTCATCGAAGACGGTGGATACCGCCGTCCCGAGCTGTGGCTGTCGCTCGGCTGGGATGCCGTGCAGGCGCAGCGCTGGGAAGCGCCGCTCTACTGGAGACAGCGACGACGGCGGCTACACCACCTTCACGCTGCATGGGCGCGTGGAAGTGGATCGGCGCGCTCCCGTCACGCATGTCAGCTTCTTCGAAGCGGATGCGTACGCGCGCTGGGCAGGTGCCCGCCTGCCTGCGGAGCAGGAATGGGAGCTGGCGGCGCGCGACACACCGGTGGCCGGCAATTTCCTCGAGAGCGGCGCGTTCCATCCGCTCGCGCCCGTGATCGAGCATCCCGCGGGGTCGCCGGCGCAGCTCTTCGGCGACGTGTGGGAATGGACCCGCAGCGACTACGCGCCTTATCCCGGCTTTCATGCGGCACCCGGCGCCGTCGGTGAATACAACGGCAAGTTCATGTGCAACCAGTACGTCCTGCGCGGCGGGTCGTGCGCGACGCCGCAATCGCACATCCGGGCGACGTACCGCAACTTCTTCCCGCCCGATGCGCGCTGGCAGTTCTCCGGCATCCGGCTCGCCCGCGACGCACCGTAGGTTCGCGGCCCGCGCGGCGCGCTGCGCGTCAGCAGGCGTAGAACACGGCGAAGTCCTGGCCGGGGTCCTGCCAGCAACGCACAGCGCCGAAGCCTGCCGCGTGCAGCAGGCGTTCGAACTCTGCCGGTGCGTACTTGTACGAGTGCTCCGTGAGGATGCGCTCGCCGGCGGCGAAGCGCCGCGTCACGCCGTCGATCTGCACGTCCTGGACGGTCGTGGACTCGAGATGCATCTCCACGCGACCCGCCGCGTCGTCGTACAACGCGACGTGCGCGAATGCGCCTGGCTTGAAGTTGCTGCCCAGCACCGCGTTGACGTGGCGCAGCGCATTGCGGTTGAACGCAGCGGTCACGCCGAGCGCGTCGTCGTACGCAGCCTCGATCACCGCGGCCTCCTTCTTCGTGTCCACGCCGATGAGCAATCCGCTGCCGGGATGCAGCGCGACGTGGCGCCTGACCTGCCGCATGAATTCGACGGCTTCCTCGGGCGCGAAGTTGCCGATCGACGACCCCGGATAGAAGAAAAGCGTAGGCATCGGGAGCAGGTCGGCCGCGAGCTCGAGGCCCGCCGTGAAATCGGTGACGACTCCCAGCAGGTCGAGCGCGGGGTGCGCGAGGGCAAGTCGCGCCAGTGTCGCTTGCACGGCAGCTTCGGCGATGTCCACCGCAACGTAGCGGCGCGCCGCAAGGCGCCCGAGCCATTGCTCCGCCTTGCGCCCGTCGCCCGCACCGAGGTCCACGAGCTGCACGCCGGTGCCCGTGGCGGCAGCGATGGACGCGCCGTGCAGGGCGAAGATCGCCTGCTCGGTGCGCGTCGGGTAGTACTCGTCGAGCTCGCAGATCGCGCCGAACAGTGCACAGCCGAGCGCATCGTAGAAGTACTTGAAGGCGATGCGCGGCGGGCTCGCGCGCAGGTCGGCGACGAGCGCGGCGCGTTCGGCCTCGACGTCGCGATGAAGACGGTTGACGATCAGCGGGGATTTCACGACGGACAGCCCGGACACGCGGACCGCGGATCATAGCGCACGCATCGCCGGTGGGCGCGCAGCGCCGCGCCTGTCGAACCCCGCCGGCGCCGCGGTGCCGCATAATGCGTGTGCCCGGATCGTCACTTCCTCACGGGCCCGCCATTCAGCGCATGTCCTCCCTTCCTCCGCAGTCCCGACAGCGAGCCGCGGTGGCAGCCAATGCACCCGGCAGCGCGCTCGGGCTGTATCCGGGTGCCGATTTCGTGGTCGGCGAAGGCAGCTACGCGGATGGCAGCACGTTCCGACAGGTCCGCTGGTACTTCGAGCACGAGGTCGTGGCGTTTCCGAAGACCGGAATCGCTACGGTCAGCCTCGCGGCCGGACAGGACGCGATGAGCGAACTCGGCAACTGGCTCGCTCGCGCCCGCAACGGCGCCCCCGACCCCTACCCGCCCGTCGTCTGGGTCGCGGCGCCGCACGTCGTCGGGCACGCCCGCATCGATGCGGATGGCAGCCACCTCGTCGCGGCCGACGGGACGTGGGACGTCACGCTCGTGCCGCCGCTGGCGCTCAACCGATCATTCTTCAACGAGATTACCGCCGCATGGTTCCACCAGCGGCCGGTGCGCGTGCGCGGCGCGCTGGACGGCGAGAGCGTGCAGGTGCGCACGCTCTGGCCGAAGGATTTCCGTCTTCCCCGCGACGCACGCCGGGTCGAGATGGACCGCCCGCCACGCGGCGCCGAGGACCTGCGCGCACTCGTGCGTGCCGAGCCGAATGGCGGCGCAGCCAGCCCGTTTTCGGCGAGCCTCCTGTGGAGCCGCGAAGGGCCGAGCTACGCCGTGCCCGCCGGGCGCGCCGTGCTGGCCGCGATCGTCAATGGTGCACAGGGCGATGACGACGAGGCGCATGGCGGACATTTCGCGCTCGTGACCGGCCGCACCGCCGCCGACGGATCGATCGCGGAATGGCTGGTCGACAACTTCTATTCTCTCGACACCGAGAGCGAGAAAGGCATCATCGCGGCGCCCGTGCCGCTGGACAACTACCTCGCCGATCTCAACAGCGGCCAGGGCTATTACCGGCCGTCGGCGATGCTCGTCGCCGTGCTCGCGGAGCCACGCGCGGCCACGCTGGTGCAGAGCGCGATGAACCGCACCTATGCGCAGTTCTATCGCCACCAGATCATCTACGACCACGCCGCGATGAACTGCGCCGGCATCAGCGTCGACGTGCTGCGAACGCTGGGCTTCCCGGTGGCGCGCCGCGGCCCTTCGGCTCCGATCCGCGCGGCACTCGCCCTCCCGTGGCTCATCGCCCGGGAGCGCTCGGTGGCGAAGGCGGGCGCGGTGTACGACTACCTGACCGAGGACCAGACGCGGCTCCTCCCTGCCGCGGCCTTCGAGGAGGTCGGCGCCACGCTGCTGGCGCTGGCAACGAAGACCAGCGTCGGGGAGCCGGGCTCGCTCGCCCGTCTGCTGGGGGACGATGTCGAGGCGATCTTCTTCCTGCGCTTCCCGCAATTCCCGACACCGCGCGCACTGGGACACGCACCGGTGCTGACGCCGTTCGAGTTCCGCGACCGGCTGCCGCGCAACCGCGCCGATGCGCAGATCATCCCGGTCCCGCCCCGGCCCTTTCCGCCGGACCTGCGCGACGATGATCTGCTGCCGCCTGCCACCCGCCGCTCGGAACGCGCGCTGCGCGCCTGGGCGGCGCTGTCCATCATCGGCCTGCCGTGGGCGCTGTGGCGGACATGGCACGGCGCTCCCCGCGCGAAGGATTGACGTCGCGCGTCAGCGGTGCGTGAAGCCGGGCTTGCGCTTCTCCATGAACGCGCGCATGCCTTCCCGGCGATCATCGAGCGCGAACGTGGCATGGAACTCGCGCCGCTCGAACAGCAGGCCTTCGGCCAATGACGACTCGTACGCGCGGTTGATCGCTTCCTTGATCTTCAGCACCACGGGAAGCGAGAACGATGCGATGCGCGCGGCGACGGCAAGCGCCTCCTCCTCGAGCCGGTCCGCAGCGACCACACGCGCGACGAGGCCGGCGCGCTCGGCTTCCGCCGCATCCACACTGCGCCCCGTGAGGCACCAGTCCATCGCCTTGGCCTTACCGACGGCGCGCGGCAGGCGCTGCGTGCCGCCGAAGCCGGGCATCGTGCCGATCGTGATCTCCGGCTGGCCGAACTTCGCCGTGTCCGCCGCGATGACGATATCGCAGGTCATCGCGAGCTCGCATCCGCCGCCGAGGGCATAGCCTGCAACCGCGGCGATCGCCGGCTTGCGCATCCTGCGCACGGCTTCCCAGCAGCCGGTGAGATAGTCCTCGCCGGACACCTTCTGGTAATCCCATTCGGCCATCGTCCCGATGTCCGCGCCGGCAGCGAATGCCTTGTCGTTGCCGGTGATCACGACGGCACCGATCGCCGGGTCGGCATCGAACGCCTCGACGGCGCGCGCCAGCTCGCGCGCCAGTGCATCGTTGAGCGCGTTCATGCGCTGCGGCCGGTTGAGACGAATGACGCCGACCCGCTCGCGGCGCTCGACGATGATGTTCTCGTAAGTCATGGCTCCTCCGCGTGGAGCGGCGATTGTACGGCGCGACGCACGCTTGGATCGCGTGCCAGCCGGCGGCATTCACACCCGTGCGCGCCGTCTTCACACCGGCGCGGCCGGGTTTCGTCGCGTTTCGATGGCAATCCCGCAGGGCGCCTTCTAGCCTGTGCCCAGCTGTCGCCGTGCTGCACCACATCGGGACAGCACTTCCACTTACCGAAAGGAGAATGCCATGACACACCCGAAGCGCAACCATCTCTTGCTGTCCGTCCTGCTCGCGCTCGTCGGCACCACCGCCTGCGCCGCGTGGGCCGCGCCGGACGACGCGAAAGCCGCGCCGGAGAACGACCTGGTGTTGGCCGCCGTCACCCCATCGGATGACGTGCTGCCGGAGCTCCAGGCTCAGCCGAACGCATATCCGCCGCTCGAAGCGGGCGTGCGTCACGCCGCCGATCAGGGCCCGGAAGCACTGCGCCGCTACATCCTGCGCACACGGATGATCTACAACTACCGGTTCGAAGACTTCGCGAGGGACTCTTGGTAGCACCGGACGGCGCGCTTGCCGTGATGGAAGGCAAGCGCGTCGCCTCGGCGCAATCCCCGGTCACTGCATCTCCGGCCCG
Organism: uncultured beta proteobacterium; assembly: GCA_963734575.1. Lineage (GTDB taxonomy): Bacteria > Pseudomonadota > Gammaproteobacteria > Burkholderiales > Casimicrobiaceae > CAIWHR01. The sequence continues at coordinate 122,793 of CAVTHT010000012.1, forward strand.
GCACGTCGTTGCGGCGGCGCGCATGACGCGGCGAATCCGGCAAGGGTAAACTCGATCCGCTCAGGTGATCTCCGGCACGCTGCACACGGCCCGGCCCATGGCCGCCATGGCACGGTGGGAGCTCGATGATCGATCCGATGGAGGGCGCCGCGCCTCGCTCAGTGGCGTTGCCATGGCTGCGCCGGCTGCTCTTCGGCCGCAGCGTGGTCGACCATGGCCCCGTGTCCGAACCCCCCTGGTACGCGGCGATATCCTGGAAGGGTCTCGGCATCCTCGTCGCCGTCTGCGCAGTCAATGCGCTCCGGCGCAACATCGACTCGAGCCTGCTGCACGAAGACCTGCTCGGGTGGATGATCGATGTCACCGAAGCCACCTTGTCCGGTCTCGTGGTCGGCGTGCTCGTGATCGTAGCGGTTCTGTGGTCGCTGCATCAGCTCCCGCCGCGCAGTCTGTGGAACTACCCCGCCGCGCTGCTCGCGGCAGTGGCGGCCAGTCTCGCCGGGTCGCTGCTCCTCGTCGGGTACGACGCGGCATGGACGTTTGGCATGGAGATCACGCCAGGCAGCGGGGTGCGTCCGGGCCCGATGTTGCTCACGACCTGGCCGCGATACCTGGTGCTGTCGTGCTCCTTCGCGGTGATCTATTGTTATCTGCGCGAGCGTCGCGATGCGGAAGCGGAGCTGCGCAGGCTCGACGCGGAGCGGGCGGCGTTCGAGCAGCGCACGACGGAAGCACGCCTGCACAGGTTGCAGGCGCAGATCGAGCCGCACTTCCTGTTCAACACCCTCGCGCACGTGAAGCGCCTCTATCAGACCGATGCGCGCTCCGGCCGGACGATGCTGGAGAATCTGATGCGCTACCTGTCGCAGGCGCTGCCGCAGATGCGCGAGCCACAGTCCACGGTGCGAGCGCGAGATCGCTCTCACGGCCGCCTATCTGGACATCCAGAAGATACGGATGGGCGCGCGACTGCAGTTCGTCCTCGAGATGGACCCCGACGTGGCGGACGCGCAGCTGCCGCCCATGATGCTGCTGACACTTGCGGAAAACGCGATCAAGCATGGCATCTCGCCGTTGCCGCACGGAGGGACGGTGCGCATCCATGCCCGGCGCGAGGGCAACCGCCTGATCGTCGACGTTGCCGATACGGGCCGGGGTTTTGCGGCCGCAAGCGGAACGGGCACCGGTCTCGCCAACACCCGTGCACGATTGGCGACGTTGCACGGCGACGCGGCTACCCTGACGCTCAACGTGCGCAAGCCGCAAGGCGTCGAAGCGCGCCTGTCGCTGCCGTTCATCCCCCGCGCGCAACCACCATCGTGACCACTTCGGTTCTCGGCGGCTCGCTGCGCCGCGCAGGCCCGTTCGCATGGGTCGGCGAGTGGCTCTCGGCGTGGCGCGGCGTGACGAAGGGCCAGCTCGCCGCAGCGGCGTTGCTCGGCGTGATCGCGGTCTCGCCGCCGATGCTGCAGACGATGCTGGGTCCATTCGCCGTGCCCTGGCCCGCGCTCGCGCGAGCCCTGATCAACGCCGAGATCTGGGCACATACCCTTCTGCTCGCGATCGTCATCGCAGACCGGAGCGTGGATCGCGGAGCGAGCCGGCTTCGGTCGTACGGCAGCGCCGCGGTGCTGGCGGCCATCATTGGTACGCTCATCGGCGCGGCGCATTCGCACTTCGTGTGGGACGCGATCCATTCCGACGCTCCCCTGCGGCAGCAGGCGGCGATCGACGACTGGGTGATCTACACCCACCAGATGTATCTCGTCATCGAGGCAACGCTCATCGGCGGCGTCGCGAGCTACATCTACGCCGATCGCCGCGAGGCGCGGCAGATGGCAGCACGCCTGTTCGCGGCGTCGCTGCGACGAACGGCGCAATCACGCGCGATGCTCGAGTCGGAGCTGCAGGCCATGCAGGCGCGCGTCGAACCGGAATTGCTGTTCCGCACCCTGGCGCGCGTGCGTGACCTGTATGACGCGGATCGCGCGCAGGGTGACGCCATGCTGGACGAGCTGATCGCCTATCTTCGCGCCGCGATGCCGCACATGCGGGACACGGCGTCGACCCTCGGACAGGAGCTCGAGCTCGTGCGCGCGTACGTCGCGATCGTGGAGTCGCAGGCACGGGTCACCGTGAGGATCCAATGCGCCGAACCCCTTTCGGGTCGCCGCCTGCCCTCCCTCGTGCTGTTGCCGCTGGCCGCACACCTGCTTTCGCGACGAGTGGGCGGCGAGGGTCGCCTGACTCTCGTCGCGCGCCAGCACGCGGACGGTCTCGATATCGACATGATTCTCGATGCGCACGACCTTGCACCGCCTGAGTCCGACGTCACGCTCGAGGCTGTGCGGGAGCGGCTCGCGGCTCTGTTTTCAGGCGCGGCATCGGTCGACGTGAGGCACGTCGACGGAACGGCGTGGCTCTCCGTCCACCTGCCGGACGAATCGCCCGACAGCGCGTTGCCGTCCGCGGCTGACGGCACGGGCGCGACGTCATGACCAGGTCCTGCACGGCCGTGCTCGCGGAAGACGAGGCGATGCTGCGCGTCGAGCTCCGGGAGACCCTCGCCCGGCTGTGGCCGGAGCTCGCGATCCGCGGCGAGGCGCAGGACGGCTTCGAAGCCCTGCGCCTCCTCGACGCGGTGCACCCTGACATCCTGTTCCTCGACATCGAGATGCCCGGCCTCTCCGGTCTGGAAGTTGCCAGGCACGCGAGCGGGCGGTGTCACGTGGTGTTCGTCACCGCCCATGACCGATACGCCCTGGAAGCCTTCGAACGCGGCGCCGTGGACTACGTCCTGAAGCCGATCTCACCCGCCCGCCTCGCCACCACCGTCGCGCGCCTTCGCGAAAAGGTGGACGGGGTGCCGGCCAGTCTCGAGGGATTGCTGCAGGCGCTCGCGAGCCACGAGCCGGCCCGAAAGGAATACATCCGGTGGATCACGGCAAGCCAGGGAGAGGAGCTTCGTCTCATCACGATCGACGAGATCTGCTACTTCCGGTCCGACAACAAGTACACCCTGGTCGTCACCGCCACGCAGGAATCGTTGATCCGCCGACCGATTCGCGAGCTCATCGCCGAGCTCGATCCGTCGACCTTCTGGCAGATTCATCGCAGCACGGTGATCAACGTCAACGCCATCGCGGGTCTCGAACGCGATATCGCCGGGCACCTGCGGGTGAAGCTCAAGAGGCGCAAGGAGACCCTGGCCGTGAGCGAACCGTACGTGCATCGGTTCCGCTCGATGTGACACGGTGCGCAGTCGGCACGAGCCGCGCCGACGGCCGCATGCGGGTGCCGCTGGTCAGGTCGCCGCGTCGGCCGCGACGCCTTCGCGCGCCGCGGCCATCGCCGCACGCAGCACGTCGAGATCGCCGATGTGGTTCGCCAGGAGCAGGATGAGCCGGGCATTGACGAGCGCGCTCTCTCCATCCGTCAGATCACGGTGCATCGCGAGCAGCGCCTCGTAGAACTCGTCCGGGGCGCCCAGGTTGGGCTCGGTGTTGAGCGTCGTCATGCGATCTCCTCCGCCACGGCATGGCGGGCGAGCGCGCGATCGAGCGCGGCACGCACGGCCTCGACATCGAACGCGCGCCAGCGCGCGCACAGGATCTGGTCGGGCCGGACGAGAAAGCAGCTCCCCGGCTTGGCGTCGTAACGCTCGTGCGCGAGTCCCGCGACGTCCACGATCGCGTCGGCGGTGCGCGCACCCGCCGCGCCGATGCATCGCGCGTTGCATGGAACCTGCCACCGCGCCATTTCCGCCATCGCCTCATCGGGCGGCGGCACGTCGAAGACCAGCAGCACGAACGCATCACCCAGGTGATCGAGCAGCCACTCGCCCTTCGGACCGCGCACCGGTGCGTCGGCCGCGGGCGCGCCCGCAACCATGGCGCCGCGCCACGGCTCGCCAGGCGCATCGGGCGTGTTGAGCGGTGACTCGGTGTGCACGCGCGGGACCGACAATCGACCACTGTTGACGAGCTTGCGCGCGAACGGGTAGTCGCGTGCCAGGCTCAGCACGGCATCGCGCAACGTACGCGACGCGGCGCTCTTCGGCGTGATGAAGTCGGTCGATCGCGTCGAATTCAGGATGTTCTCGTCGGCCGCCGCGCCGCGCTCGACGTCGTAGGAATCGAGCAGCGCATCGGGCGCGGTGCCCTGCATCACGAGCGCGAGCTTCCACACGAGATTGTCGACGTCCTGGAAGCCGCTGTTCGCGCCGCGCGCACCGAACGGCGACACGAGATGCGCCGCGTCGCCCGCGAAGATCACGCGGCCGTGACGGAAACGCGGCATGCGGCGGCATGAGAACGTGTAGACGCTGGCCCACTCGATCTCGAACCGGGCATCCTCGCCGAGCATCGCGCGCAGGCGCGGCAGGATCCGTTCGGGCTTCTTCTCCTCCTCGGGATCGGCGTCCCACCCGAGCTGAAAATCGATGCGCCACACGTCGTCCGCCTGTCGATGCAGCAGCACGCTCTGGTCGCGATGGAACGGCGGATCGAACCAGAACCAGCGCTCCGGCGGGAAATCGGAGCGCATGTGGATGTCCGCGATCAGGAAGCGGTCGCGAAAGACCTGCCCCGCCGCTTCGAGACCGAGCATCCCGCGGACGGGGCTGCGCGAACCGTCTGCGGCGATCAGCCAGTCGCACGTCGCCACGTATTCCCCATCGGGGCAGGCCACGCATAGCTGCACGGCCTCGGGCGTGGCACGGACACCGACGACCTTGTGCTTCCAGCGCAGATCCGCCGCCGGCAGCGCGTTCGCGCGCGCGACCAGGCAATCCTCGAGGTGATACTGCTGCAGGTTGACGAATGCGGGGCGCCGGTGGCCGGTCTCCGGAAGAAGGTCGAACTGGTAAACGAGCTCGTCGCGATGGAACACCTTGCCGACGTTCCAGCGCACGCCCTTCGCCACGATGGATTCGGCGCAGCCCAGCCGGTCGAGGATCTCGAGCGCACGCTTCGCATAGCAGATGGCGCGCGAGCCGACGCTCACCGTGTCGTCCTCGTCGAGGACCACGACGGGAATGCCGCGTTGCGCGAGATCGATGGCTGCCGCGAGCCCGACGGGGCCGGCGCCCACGACGATCACCGGATAGTGCCGGCGCGCGCCATCGAGATCCGCGGGCCGGCGATACGGGAACACCGGGTTCGTGTAGGTCTTCATTCCTGGGCGACGAAAGCGGCTGCGCATATCGAGCATCGGGCGAAGGGTGACCGTCAGGCTGAAGCCTGACCCGCAAGTCACGGCTGAAGCCTGACCCACAATGATGCGCGCCGGCCGGGGCTAGCCCTCGAGCGATTCCCACATCTCCTTGTCGCGCTGCGCCGTCCAGATGCGCGGGTCGGCGTAACCCGAGGCGAGATCGTAGGCGCGCGTGACGTCGAACGGCATGCAGTGGTCGAAGATGACCCATTCCCCGAACTTGGGCCGCAGCGCGTCGTACGTTTCCCGGTACACCGTGCGCAGGTCCTTGCCGGCCTTCGCGCCGCGCTCCACCGCGCCGTACAGATCGGACACGAATGCGCGCGTGCCGGCCAGTCCGGCAGCGACCTCGCTTCGCGTCTGCAGCGACGCGCCACGTCCCGGGACGAGCTTCTCGGGATCCATGGCGGCGAGCGCATCGAGGGTCGCCGGCCAGTCCTTGAGATACGCGTCGCCCGCGTAAGGCGTCGCGCCGTATTCGACGAGATCGCCCGAGAACAGGATCTTCTCCTGCGGCAGCCACACGATCGTGTCGCCCTTGGTGTGCCCGCGCCCGACCTGCATGATCTCGACCTGCAGCTTGCCGAGCCACAGCGTCAGGCGCTTCTCGAACACCAGCGTGGGCCACGTCAGGCCCGGGCACGGATTCGACGGCGCGGAAAAGGCGCGGGAAGCGCTCGATCTCGCTCTTCATGTCCGCCTCGCCGCGCTCGACGATGAGGTCGTACGTGTCGCGGCTGGCGATGACGTGCTCGGGCGCGTAGCCCGACGCGCCGAGCACCCGTACGGCGTGGTAGTGCGACAGCACCACGTATTTCACCGGCTTGTCGGTGACCGAGCGGATATGGCGCAGCACGTCCTGCGCCATCACCGGCGTCGCCTGGGTGTCGATGACCATCACGGCGTCGTCGCCGACGACGATGCCGGTGTTGGGGTCGCCCTCCGCGGTATATGCGTAGGCGTGGTCGGACAGCTTGTCGAAGCTCACCTTCTTCTCGGCGAGATCGGCCTGGGATGCGAATGTCTTCTCGGACATGATGTGCTTTCGAGCAGGAGCGGCCGCCCGGCGCATGCGCAAAAGAATGGGGGCCGAAGCCCCCAATGATAGCGCGCGCTTCCGCGGTGAAGTCGGGCCGGCGCCCGACCTGCAAGCGCACCGCGGGACATCGGCGCGCTTACCCGCCGTGCTTCTTGATCAGCGCTTTCGCGTCCTCGAGGAGCGCCGCGCCATTGGCGCCCTTGGCATTGGCTTCCTGGATCCACTCCTTGGCGACGGGCTCCGTCGCCTTCTGCCACTTGGTGTATTCCGCCTGCGACAGGATCGTGAACACGCCCTTGTTGTCCTCCGCGATCTTGCGGCTCGGGACGGTCGTCGCGTCGAAGAGCTGGCCGATGAGCTTCGAGGTCTCGAGGCCGCTGTTGTTGTCGATGACCTTCTTCAGGTCCGGCGGCAGGCTGTCGTACTTCGCCTGGTTCATCGCGACGACGAAGATCGAGTTCGACATCTTCGGCTGGCCCGGCGCATTGTCGAGATGGTACTTGGTGATCTCGGCCAGCTTGATCGATGGCGCGCCTTCCCACGGCACCATCGCGCCGTCGATCACCGACTTCGACAGCGCTTCCGGGATCTGCGGCAGCGGCATCTGCACCGGCGTGGCGCCGAGCGCGGCGAGGAACTTGGTGCCGATGCGCGACGGGGCGCGGACCTTGAGGCCCTTCAGGTCCTCCATGGTCTTCACTTCCTTGGTGGTGAAGTGGAAGAGCGACCCGTCGTGCAGGTGCGCGGCGAGGAGCCTGGTGCCCTTGAACTCGTCGAGCGCGTTCTTCTGGATGTATTCCCACAGCGCCGGACTGCCCGACTCCGCGCTCTTGGCCATGAACGGCAGCTCGAACACCTCGGACTTCGTGAAGCGCCCCGCCTGATACGTCGGCAGCGACCAGACGATGTCGGCGACGCCGTCACGCGCCTGGTCGAAGAGCTGCGGCGGCGTGCCGCCGAGCTGCATCGCCGGATAGATCTGGCACTTCAGCCGGCCATTCGACTCCTTGCCGATCTTGTCGCACCAGGGCGTGAAGAACTTCGCCTGGATGGTGGCGGCGGGCGGCAGGAAATGGTGGATGCGCAGGACGACTTCCTGCGCCCACACCGTGCTGCATGCGGCGGCGATGGCGGGCAGCGCCAGCCAGCGGATCTTCTGCGACGACTTCATGGACTTCCTCCTTGGCGAGTGACTACTGTTTGAACGCGTGCACCAGATACAGCGAGATGACCGGGAAGAACACCAGCAGCGTGATGCGCACCGCATCGGACATGAGGAACGGAATCACGCCCTTGAAGGTATCCGTCAGGGGCACGTCGCCCGCGAGCCGGTTGATGATGTAAACGTTCATCCCCACCGGCGGGTGGACGAGGCCGATCTCGACCACCATCAGCGCCAGGATCCCGAACCAGATCGACTTGTCCTCCGCGGACATGCCCCAGTAGTCGAGACCCATGATCACCGGATAGAAGATCGGGATGGTCAGCAGGATCATGGCCAGCGAGTCCATCACGCAGCCGAGGAAGATGTAAATGATCAGGATCATGGCCATGACGAACAGCGGCGCGAGGCCGCTCGCCTTGACCCAGCTCGCGAGCTCCACCGGCATCTGCGACAGCGCGAGCGTCGTGTTCAGCATGTCGGCGCCGAGCAGCACCAGGAAGATCATCGCCGTGGACTGCGCGGTACCGAGGGCGCTGTCGATGAGTCCCTTGCCGCGCATCCCGCCGATGACGACCGCGAGGATGCCGCACGCCGCGGCGCCGATCGAGGCGGCCTCGGTCACGTTCGCCCAGCCGCCGTAGATGCCCACGATCACGACCACGAAGACGAGCAGCACCGGCAGCACCTGGAAGGTGCAGCGAAGGCGTTCCGGCCAGGCCGTACGCGGGCCGGCGGGCCCGGAACCGGGCTTCAGCCGCACCATGATCTGGATCACCAGCATGTAGCCCAGCATCGCGATGACGCCGGGCAGCACCGCCGCCATGAAGAGCTTGCCGATCGACTCCTGGGTCAGGATCGCGTAGATCACGAGCGGCACCGAGGGCGGGATCATGATGCCGAGCGTGCCGCCGGCGGCGAGCGCGCCCGTGGCGAGCGAGCCCGAGTAGCCGTAGCGCCGCAGCTCCGGCAGCGTGACCTGCCCCATCGTCGCTGCCGTCGCCACCGAGCTGCCGCAGATGGCGCCGAAGCCCGCGCACGCGCCGATCGCCGCCATCGCGATGCCGCCCTTGCGGTGGCCCATGTACGCGGCGACGAAACGGAACAGGGCACGACTCAGTCCGCCGTGGGTCGCGAACTGCCCCATGAGCAGGAACAGCGGAATGACGACGAGGTCGTAATTCGACAGGCGTGCGTACGCGAGATTCTTGAGCGAATTGAGCGGCACCGCGAGATTGCCGCCGGTGAGATACGTGTAGCCGGCGAGGCCCACCGCGAACATCGCGATCCCGATGGGCACGCGAAACACCATGAGGGTGAGCATGATCGCGAAGATCAGGAGCCCGATCTGGATGCCGCTCATTCGTGCCTCGCGCGGTGATGCACGGCGACGGCGCCGAGGTGCACGAACTGGTAGAACCCGGCGAGCGCCAGCAGCACGAAGCCCGGCACCATCAGCGCCTGGGCGATCCACACGGGGAACGCGAGGATGGCGGACGTCTCGCCCGCTTCCTTCACGGACAGCGCGCCGACGCCCGCGCGCCACGCGATCAGCGCGCCGAACAATCCGACCAGAAGGGAACCGATCGCGTCGAGCAGCGCGACGCGGTCGGGGCGCAGATTGTGCGTGAAGAAGTCGACCTTCACGTCACCGCGCACCATGTGGCAGTAGGCGAAGAAGGACGCCGACGCGAACGCGGAGCACATCTGCAGGAGCTCGACGTCGCCGGGCACGGGCCACGAGAAGAGCTTGCGCCCGACGATCGAGACGATCTCCATGCCCACGATCGCCACGAAGATCAGGCCGCCGGCGATCGCCATGAACTTGCACGCGGAAAGCAGGATCCGTCCCCCTGCGCCGTAGCTGCGGCCGACGAGCGGGGGAGTCGACTCCGGGATCGGAACCTCCTGCATTGCTCCTCCTGCGAAAGCGCCGCGGCGCGGCGCGCGTCGTTTGTTGTTGGTGCGGCCGCGTACGGCCGTGGTCGTTCAGGTCAGATGCTGGGCCCTTCGGCGGCGTCGCACAAGGCGCGCACGTCCGCCGGTGGCGCGACCGCTTCGATGCGTGCGGGATCGTCCGGACGGCGCCGCGCGAACACGCGAATCTCCTGTCCCTCCACCAGCAGCACGTCGCCGCGGCGGATGCGATGCTGCACGCACGAAGCTCTTGTTGCGCCATTCGGCGATCGTGGTCTCGATCTCGATCTCGTCGCCATACGTGGCCGGCACGATGAAGCGCGCCTTCGCATCGACCAGCGGCGTTCCGAGCACTCCGTCCGCAGCTTCCCGCTGATGCCAGTTCGGTACGCCCGCGGCACGAAAGTAATGCAGCGAGGCCGCATCCATCCAGCGGAAGAAGTTGGGATAGAAGACGATGTGCGCCGGATCGCAGTCGCCGAACTCGACGGTGAAGCGGGTGATGTGGGTACGGGCCATTCAGGCAGTGTCGGTGGTGGCAGTGGTCTTGCGCGCTGCGTTGCGGATGAAGCGCAGCGGCTGGGCGACGACGGGACGCGGCGGCGCGCCGTGGCGCACCAGCGCGACATCGAGCGCCTTGCCCTCGTCGGCGAGCGCGGCCTCGCGCGCTTCACGAATGGCGCTCGCGCGTGTCGCCGGCGGCTCATCCCCCCGCGCGAGATGCGCAATGATATGCGAAAGATTGCGCTTGCCGCGCTCGTTGGTGTCGCCGTAGCCCTTGATGAGGCGCCCGCACAGGGCGATCTCGTGGCCGAGCGCCCAGTCCGTGCGCAGGCCGTCGACCACCGCCTGCTGCCAGCGCTCGATCGCGGACTGCTCCTCGTGATAACGGAAGCCCCGGCGGCGCCAGCCGCGAAGGGCCGCGAGCGTTCGTAGCATCAGCAGGCCCAGCGCGCCGTCCGCACGCAGGTGCAGCGGCAGGGCGAAGGGCCGGCGTCCGCGCGCCTGGCGGCGACGGTCCCACGCCATCAGGCGGCGGGCGAGGGATGCCGGCAGCAGGCCTGCAAACTCCGGAATGCCCGGCTTGAAGTGATCGACGATGCGCACGATGTCGCCCGGCGCCGCGTTGACTTCGCGCCGCACGCGCTCGAAGCGGCTCGCGCGCACCTTGAGGCCCGCAACGCGCACGATGTCGTCGAACGCCATCCACAGTGCCAGGTAGCGCGCGAATTCGCGCGTCGCGGCGAGCTCGTGCTGCGCCTGCGGATCGGCCATCTGCTCGGCGACGAGCATGCGCGTCACGCGATCGCGATACAGCGCCGCGTACGCCGCGTCCTGGTACTCGCGCACGCGGGCCTCGCCGAGCGCTGCGATGTCCGCAACGGGCGCGGGCCATCCGGCCGGCGCGACCGGCTGCGGCGCGGCGCTCTCTGTCGGCGCCGCCACGGCGTGGTCACACGCCGCCATCCCGGCCGCGAAGCCGCGCAGGCTGCCGGCGACGCCGACGCCGGACTCGCGGATGATGGCCTCGAACACGGAGGGAGCGATGGGCAGGAGGCCCGATCCCGCGATCGCGCCGAGCATGACCGCGCTCACGACCGTACCCGCATCACGCGCGGCGGCATCCATGTCGAACGCGGTGAGGCGCCGGCATTGCGCCGCCGCGGCCGCGAGCAGGCGGTCGGAGGCGAAACGGCCGTCGCCCAGCGCGAGCTTCTCGGCGGTGGTCAGTGTCCGGCTGGAGGACGTGACGAGGTGCGTCCGGTCGGCGCCCGCCATGCCGGCCTGGAGAACGCGCCCGGCTTCGAGCAGCTCCGAGGCGACGATGAGATCGATGCGACCCGGCACCGGGTAGAGGCTCAGCACGGGTCGCCGCGTGCCGAGCGTGGCGATCGGCACCGGGAACACTTCGACGTAATAGGTCGTTGCGCCCGTGCGCTGCGCGACACCGGGAATCGACGTGCTCTGCGCGACGAACCCCGCGCGCCGCGCTGCATCGACCAGCCATTCGGCGAGCACGCCGCCGCCCTGGCCGCCGAGGGCCGCGATCAGTACGCGCAGCGGCGGGTATTGTCGATGTTCATGGTCACGCCGGCTGCAGCAGCCGCGCTGCGATGCCGCGCAGGCGCGCGGCGATGCGGTCGCGCCAATGCGGGTTCTGGATCACCTCGGCGCGGTAGAACGAGGGGCACAGGGTTGCCGCGTGTGCGTTCTCGCCACACAGGCCGCAACCGACGCAACCGTCGAGCACCGTCGCGACGGGATCGACCTTCAGCGGATCGCTGCTTTCCTTGAGCGACAGCGTCGGGCAGCCGGAGAGGCGGATGCACGAGTGGTCGCCCGAGCACGTGTCCTCGTCGACACCGTACTTGACGCGCACCATCCGCTTGCCGCGCTTCAGGAGGTCGGTGCGCCACGGCTTCACGCGCCGCTGGCGCTCGAGCTGGCACTCGCCTTCCGCGACGATCACCTTGAGGCCGGCGAAGTCGGTCGTGAACGCGTCGGCGAGCGTGCGGCGCATCTCGTCCACGCGATAGCTGTCCACGCGCCGCAGCCAGCGCACGCCGAGGCCTTCGAGCGTGCGCTCGATGACCTGGTTGTCGCCGACGAGGCTGCGCGTCTTGTCCGCGGCCGCTTCCCTGGTGGCTTCATCGGGCGTCGAGATGATTTCCTGCGTCCCGGTGGCCGAGGTGTAGCCGTTCTTGAAGATCAGCAGCACGGCATCGTCGCCGTTGAAGAGCGCCGACTGCACGCCGGTGAGCGCGCCGTTGTGCCAGAAGCCGCCGTCGCCCATGATGGCCAGCGTGCGACGCTGCATCATCGGCGACACGCCCGCGCGGCTCGCGAGACTCATGCCGTAGCCCAGGATCGAATGGCCGAGGCCGAACGGCTCGAAGGTGGCGAACGAGTGGCAGCCGATGTCGGCGGCGATATGCATCTGCCCGACTTCGCGCTGCGCCAGCTTGATCGCCGCGAACACCGGCCGCTCCGGACAGCCGATGCAGAACTGCGGCGGCCGCGCCGGCAGCGGCGCTTCGAGCGCGCTCGCGACGTTGGTGCGCCCGGCAGCGATGCCGTCGAGCCATGCCTTGCCCGCGGTGAGATCGACGTCGCGCGCATGGAGCCCCATGAACGCCGCGAGACCCTGCGCGAGCACCTCGACGTTGTATTCGCCGGCCATGGGCAGCACGTCCTTGCCGTGCAGCGCGGTCTGCACGTCGAGGCGTCGCAGCGTCGCGCCGATCTCCTGCTCCATGAACTCCGGCTGGCCTTCCTCGATGACCAGCACCGCGCGCTTCCCCACGCAGAAGTCGCGCACTTCGTCGGGCACGATGGGATAGGTCACGTTCAGCACGAGCATCGGCAGCTCGCTGGCGCCGAAGCTGTCGGCCATGCCGAGCTCCGCCATCGCGCTCACGACGGAGTTGTACAGCCCGCCCTGCACGATCAGCCCGATGTCGTCGCGACGTCCGGGCATGCGCTCGTTCAGGGCACGCTCGACGATGAACCGCCGCGCCGCGGGGATGCGTGCATCGAACTTGAGCTTCTCGTGACGGTACGTGGACGGCGGGTGCGCGAGGCGGCCGTAGTCGAAGACGGCCGCATCCTGCATGCGATGGACCGTGGAGATCGGCGGCGCGACGTTGTCGCGGCACAGGAACGAGCCGCGGACGTGACACGTGCGGATGCGCAATTGCAGCATCGCCGGCATGCTCGACGCCTCCGATGCGGCGAAGGCCTGCTCCACCATGTCGACCATGTGCGCGAGCTCGGGCCGCGGATCGAACAGCAGCAGGGACGACTTGAGCGCGTACGCATAGGTGCGCTCCTGGATCACGCTCGCGCCCTCGCCGTAGTCTTCCCCGACGATGATCAGGGCGCCGCCCGAGCACCCCGGGAGAGGCCAGGTTGGAGAGCGCATCGGCCGCGACGTTGGTCCCGACGATGGATTTCCACGTCACTGCGCCCCGCAGCGGATACGCCAGCGATGCACCGAGCATCGCCGCGGCGGAGGCTTCGTTGGCGCAGGCCTCGACGTGCACGCCGAGCTCGCGCAGGTAGGGCTTCGCCTGCACCAGCACGTCCATCAGATGCGACACGGGCGCGCCCTGGTAGCCACCCACGTAGGCGACACCCGATTGCAGCAACGCCTTGGTGATGGCGAGGATCCCTTCGCCATGGAAGAGCTCGCCCTCGGAGAGGCGCAGCATGTCGACTTCCTTGCCGAACGAGACTTCCATGACCGGGTCCTGGATCGCGGTGCGTCGAGGCGACGCACGAGGGTGACCCGCAAGGGTAGCGACGACGGGTATTATTGGTCAATCCAATTAAGACGATATCCATTATTCTCTGCATGAATATCACGGACGTCGACCTCAATCTCCTGCACACCTTCCAGGCGATCCACGGGGCGCGGAGCGTGAGCCGCGCTGCCGCGCAGCTCGGTGTCTCGCAACCTACCGTCAGCCACGGGTTGCGCAGGCTGCGCGAGCTCTACGGCGATCCGCTGTTCGTGCGCAGCGAAGGCGGCATGGCGCCCACCGCGAAGGCCGACCGCCTCGCCGGTGCCGTGCGCGAGGCTCTGCGTGTGCTGGAGGTCGCGATTCGCGAGGGCGAGCGGTACGACCCCGCGCGCTCCGAGCGCACGTTCCGCCTGCACATGAGCGACATCGGCGAAACGATCTTCCTGCCCGTGCTTCTTCGCGCGACGCGGCGCGACGCGCCGTCCGTGCGCTTCGAGGTGTTCCAGCTCGACGAACCGGAGATCCTGCCGGCGCTCGAGAGCGGGCGCATCGACCTCGCCCTGGGCTACATCCCGTCGCTCGGCCAGGCGGAGCGCCGGTTCCTGCTGCACGAGCGCTACGTCGTGCTGATGCGCCGGGGCCATCCCGCGGCCAGGCGGAGCGCGACGCGGCGCGCGATGGGCGAGCTCGAGTACGTGGTCGTGCGCTCGCACTCGGCCACCGGCCGCCTCCTGAAAGAGCTCGGCCTCGAAGGGCGCATCCACGTGACCCTGCCGCACTTCATGGTGCTGCCGCACATCCTGGCCGCGACCGATCTCGCGGTGATCATGCCGTCGCGCCTCGCCGATGCGTTCGGGCAGTTCGGCGACTACGCGGCATGGCGGCCGCGCGTGGGACTGCCCGCATTCGACGTGAGCGTGCACTGGTCGTGGCGGTTCGAGGGCGACCCTGGCAACCGCTGGCTGCGCGAGCGGATCGTGGAGTTGTTCGGCGAGAGCTGACGCAACCTTCCGCCGCGCGGAAGCTTGTGGCGCCCGACTCAGTGCGGCGAATCTGTCGATGCGGCTTACACGCGGCCGCCACGCCGCGTGAACGGCCGACGCACCCCGTGATCATCCCGTTGTTTCCAAAACGATGCCGCAGCCCCTCGATCGCGTGGCACGGCACATGCGTGCTTCCGACAACTGCACGCTCGCGCCGACGCGCGGGCGCACGGTTCGTTCGACAACGGCCCATGTTGTCCGCGGCCATACGGGGAGGCCCCATGACCAACCGTCGCAATGGCAGTTCAGGTGGTGCCGCGGTCCTGCTGTGCCTCGGCCTGTGTGCACCGTTGCCGGTGCAGGGCCTCCTGCTCGGGCAGGTCGACACCTTCGAGGATCTCACCACGGACGGATGGTTCGCCGGCGGACTGGGATTGGGTCAGGTCCCGCCGACGCCCCCGGCCGTGGTGGCCGATGGCGGACCGACCGGCAACGGCGATGCGTTCATGGTGGTGACCGCGCAGGGTGGTAACGGGCCGGGCAGCCGCCTCGTCGCCATCAATGGCCAGCAATGGGCAGGTGATTATCTCGGCGCCGGCATCGGCGGCATCAGCATGGACCTGCGGAATCTGGGACAGACCGCACTCACGATCCGACTCTTGTTCGAGGATCCGGTGGCGGCGCCTCCGATCGACGAGGGCGTTGGCACCTTGGCCATCTCGCTCGCCGCAGGCAGTGGGTGGACACACGCCTTCCTTCCGGTGAGCCCGTCGGCTCTCACGATGCTGAGTGGCGACGCCTCCACGCTGCTCGGCAACGTCACGCTGCTCCGGATCATCCACAGCACGGCCGCCGACGCGGAGCCGATTGCGGGCGTCCTCGGCGTGGACAACATTCGCGCCGAAGCAGCCAGGCTCCCCGAGCCCGGGTCACTGGTGCTGATGCTGACGGGACTGCTCGCCCTGGCGTGGCGCTTCCGCGCTCGCGTACCCGGCGCGCAGCGCCGGCAATGCAACCGCTAGACGGGCAAGACGAATCTCGCGCGGCGGGTTGACCGCCACGCGAGGATAGGCGGCGGGATCAGTGCCGCGTACGCCGTGTCGCGAGCCAGCCGAGCGCGCTCGCGACCAGCAGCAGCGTCGCGGGTTCCGGGACGGTGCCCGTGCCGCCGCCGCCGTTGGCGAGGAACGTCACGTCGTCGATCCACGCGCCGCCGGCCGTTCCCTGCGGCACCACCGGGATCACGCCGATGTTGCGGATTTCCTTGCCGGCCGGTGCCGTGAAGCTGAAGAGCTGACTCGCATTGATGGTCGTCTGCGAGAGCTGATCACCGCAGTTGAGGTCGCCGCACACCGTGACGAGCGCGGTGGTGCTCGGTCCGAACAGCTGAATCCATTCGCTGACGAACGTGAAGCCGGGGTTGAGGACGCGGATCTCGACGAACTGCGTGAAGTCGATCACTGCATTCGACCCGGGCCCGCCGACGCCGCCCTCCAGGCCGGCGACGACATTGCTTCCCGAATGCGCCGGACCGAACGTGGTGCCGGTGAGGTCGAGGAGCCCTGAGACCGACGGAAATACGTCGGCGGGATCGGATGTGAGTCCTCCCGACGTGATGCGCAGCGGCGGGAACTCGTCGTTCAACTCCGACGCGTTGTCGAGCAGGCCGCCCTGCGTGGGATTGGCCGTTGGTGTCAGGCCCGGCGGTAGCGTCTCGAAATCGATGAACAGCGCGTGGGATGTGCCCGCCGAGAAAAGCCCTGCAGCGGCCAGTGCGACCAGGATCTTCCGCATTTCGACCTCCCGTCCGGTGGTGGTGCAATGACGGCGGAGTTGTGCGGTACAGGCCGCAAGCATCGGCCATGCCATCGGCCTGATTCTTCTGTCGAATCAAGGCCATGCTCGATGCCAATGGCATGAGCGCGCGGGCGATGTAAATCTTTTCGACGGTTCTGGACGCTCTATGGCCCACGACGGCGCCCGGCGTTCGCGGGCGACCGTAATACCGGGATGAATGCTGGCGGCCCACGGTGCGCCGCCAGCCGCGTGATCGCTACACGCGCTCCATCACCAGCGCGATGCCCTGCCCGACGCCGATGCACATCGTGCACAGCGCGTAGCGCGCCTTGTTGCGCTCGAGCTGCAGCAGCGCCGCCGTGGCGAGACGCGCACCGGATGCACCGAGCGGATGGCCGAGCGCGATCGCGCCGCCATTGGGATTCACGTGCTGCGCGTCGTCGGCCACGCCGAGCTCACGCAACACCGCGAGCGCCTGCGCGGCGAAGGCCTCGTTGAGCTCGATGAAGTCCATCTGGCCGATCGACAGCCCGAGGCGCTGCAACAGCTTCTGGCTCGCCGGCGCGGGACCGATGCCCATGATCCGCGGCGGCACGCCCGCCGTCGCCGCGCCGACGATGCGCGCGCGCGGCGTGAGCCCGAAGCGGCGTACACCTTGCTCGGTCGCGAGGAGCAACGCACACGCGCCGTCGTTCACGCCGGAGGCATTGCCGGCCGTCACCGTGCCGTCGGCGCGCACGATCGGCTTCAGCTTCGCGAGCGCTTCGAGCGAGGTCGCGCGCGGATGCTCGTCCTTGTCGACCACGAGCGCCTCGCCCTTCTTCTGCGCAATCGTCACCGGCACGATCTCCTGCGCGAGGGCGCCGTTCGCCTGCGCGGCGAGCGCGCGCTGCTGCGACCGCAACGCGAAGGCGTCCTGGTCCGCGCGCGCGATCCTGTATTCGACCGCGACGTTCTCCGCGGTCTCCGGCATGGAGTCGATGCCGTACTTCGCCTTCATCAGCGGGTTGACGAAGCGCCAGCCGATCGTCGTATCCGCGATGCTCATCGTGCGCGAGAACGCGACGTCGGCCTTCGGCAGCACGAACGGCGCGCGGCTCATGCTCTCGACGCCGCCCGCGATCACGAGATCGGCCTCGCCCGCGCGCAGCGTGCGCGCGGCGATGGCGAGCGCGTCGAGGCTCGATCCGCAGAGTCGGTTGATCGTCGCGCCGGGCACCGAATCGGGCAGCCCGGCGAGCAGCGACGACATGCGGGCGACGTTGCGATTGTCTTCGCCCGCCTGGTTGGCGCAGCCGTAGAACACGTCGTCGACGCCGGCCCAATCGACATTCGGATGGCGCTCCATGAGCGCACGGATGGGGATCGCGCCGAGGTCGTCGGTGCGCACCGACGAGAGCGCGCCGCCATAGCGGCCGATGGGGGTGCGCACGGCGTCGCAGATGAATGCTTCGTTCACGGTCATTCCTTTGGTCGTTTGTCGAGGATGCGCTTGGCCTTGCCGAGGGAGCGTTCGATCGCCCCGGGCAGGGCAAGGCGCACCGTCGTCGACACGCCGACGTACGCCTTGATGTTGTGCTCCAGCTTGCGCGCGGCCGCGTGGCGCGCGTCCTGGCTGCCACTGCCGAGGTCGGGACCCATCTCGACGTGCACGGTCATCTCGTCCATGAGTTGCGGGCGCGTGACTTCGAGGAGGTAATGCGGCGTGAGCTCGGGCTGCTTCAGGATGAGCTCCTCGATCTGCGTCGGGAACACGTTCACGCCGCGGATGATGAGCATGTCGTCGGTGCGTCCGGTGATCTTCTCGATGCGACGCATCGAGCGCGCGGAAGGCGGCAGGAGGCGCGTGAGGTCGCGCGTGCGATAGCGGACCATCGGCAGCGCCTCCTTGGTGAGCGAGGTGAAGACGAGCTCGCCCTTCTCGCCCTCGGGCAGCACTTCGCCCGTCTCCGGATCCACGACTTCCGGGTAGAAGTGATCCTCCCAGACCGTGAGCCCGTCCTTGGTCTCGATGCATTCCTGGGCCACGCCCGGACCGATGATCTCCGACAGGCCGTAGATGTCGATCG
This sequence comes from uncultured beta proteobacterium, assembly GCA_963734575.1. GTDB lineage: Bacteria > Pseudomonadota > Gammaproteobacteria > Burkholderiales > Casimicrobiaceae > CAIWHR01. The sequence continues at coordinate 141,218 of CAVTHT010000012.1, forward strand.
CGTCCATGTCGAGCCGCTCCTCGATCGCACGGCGCATCGCCGGCGTCCACGGCTCCGCGCCGAAGATGCCGATCTTGAGCGACGACGCGCGGGGATCGTGGCCCTGCTTCGCCATCTCCTCCGCGATCGCGAGCATGTACGACGGCGTCACCATGATGATGTCGGGACGGAAGTCGTGGATGAGCTGCACCTGACGCTCGGTCATGCCGCCGGACATCGGAATGACGGTGGCGCCGAGACGCTCCGCGCCGTAGTGCGCGCCGAGGCCGCCCGTGAAGAGGCCGTAGCCGTAGGCGACGTGGATGATGTCGCCGGCGCGCCCGCCTGCTGCGCGAATCGAGCGGGCCATCACCGTGCTCCACGTGTCGATGTCCTGCACGGTGTAGCCGACGACCGTCGGCCGCCCCGTGGTGCCCGAGGACGCGTGGATGCGCACCACCTGCTCGCGCGGCACGGCGAACATGCCGAACGGATAGTTGTCGCGCAGGTCCTGCTTGGTCGTGAACGGGAAATGCCGCAGGTCGGCGAGACTCTTCAGGTCTTCCGGACGCACTCCGGCGGCATCGAACTTGCGGCGGTAGTGCGGCACGTGCGTGTACGCGTGGCGCAGCGACCATTGCAGGCGTTCGAGCTGCAGCGCGGCGAGCTCGTCGGCGCTCGCGCGCTCGATCGGATCGAGCTCGGACGAGAGCGGCTTGCGGGCGGGCATGGTCCTCCTCCGGCGGTCAGGCGTCGCGGGCGTGCTCGCCGTCGACCGCGATCACGTGTCCCTTGATGCGATAGCTCTTGCCGCGGAAGAGCGCGATCTTCTCGCCGCGGTCGTTGCGCACCTCGATGTCGTACACGCCGGTGCGGCCGCTCGCGCTCATCTCCCGGGCGCGCGCCGTCAGCACGTCGCCGCTGCGCGCCGGCGCGAGAAAGTCGATGCTGCATCCCGACGCCACGGTGTTGAGATTGTAGCTGTTGCATGCGTACGCGAACGCGCTGTCCGCGAGCGTGAAGATGAAGCCGCCGTGGCAGATCGCGTGGCCGTTCAGCATGTCGGGACGTACGGTCATGGCGAGCTCGGCCGTGCCCGGCCCGACGGCGACGATGCGCATGCCGAGCCGCTGCGAGGCGTCGTCGCGTTCCCACATCGCGGCGGCCACGCGTTCGGCCAGCGCCTGGGCCTCGGCCGGCGTCGCGCTCGGATGATGCTCACCCATCGAGCGGCCGTCCCAGCATCGGCGCACCGGTCGATGCGCGGCGACACGCGATAGCGGCCGTCGCCGTAATGGCGGCCGAGGTGCAGCAATGCGGTGCGGATCGTGCCCGCACCGAGCACGCGTGCCCACTCGAAGGGTCCGCGCGGATAGCCGACGCCGTGCTGCATCGCGAGGTCGATGGCCGCGGGGACCGCCACGCCCTGCGTCGCCGCATCCGCGGCCTCGTTCACCAGCATCGCGATCGTCCGCAATACGACGAGCGCGGGCACGTCGTCGACCGGACTGACTGCAATATCCGCGGCCTGCAGCGCACCCGCGGCGAGCGCGAATCCGGCCTCCGGGCAGGTATCGGCACGCGCCATCGCCACGCGAGTGCACGTACCGAAGTCGAGCGCGAGATCGAGCACGACGAGATCGGTGACGCCGGCCTCGACCGCACGCGCGGTCGCCGTGCGCCCGTCGGAGAGCGCCAGCAGCACGGCAGCACCGTCCGCCGCGATGCGCAAGGTGCCGCTGCCCAACCGCGAGTCCATCGTCTGCTGCACGAACTCGACGCCTGCAGCTTGAATGCGGGCGACGAGCGGCGCCAGCGCGCCGGCCTCGCCGTGCAGCGCAACCTGGCGCGGCTTCGCGGCAGGCGGTGCCGCGCCCGGCGCGGGCAGCGGCGCACCCGCGCCGTAATCGTAGAACCCGCGACCCGACTTGCGTCCCAGGAATCCTGCCGCGACGAGCTCGCCCTGCAGCACCGACGGCGTGTAACGGGGATCGTGGAAGCACGCCTCCCACACGCTGCGCGTCACGGCGAAGTTGACGTCGAGGCCGATGAGATCCATCAGCTCGAACGGGCCCATGCGAAAGCCGCCCGCATCGCGCAGGATCGCATCGATGGTGGCGGGCGTTGCGGCACGCTCGTGCAGCAGGCGCAGCGCCTCGCCATAGAACGGACGCGCGCAGCGGTTGACGATGAAGCCCGGCGTGGAGGTCGCGTGCACCGGGGTCTTCCCCCACGCCTGTGCGGTCGCGAAGATGGTATCCGCCACGGCCGGATCGGTCGCGAGGCCGCGCACGACCTCGACCAGCGGCATCCGCGGCACGGGATTGAAGAAATGCATGCCCACGACGCGGCCGGGATGCCGCAGTCCCGCTGCGAGGGCGGTGATCGACAGCGACGACGTGTTGCTCGCCAGGATGCAATCCGGCGCGACGACATTCTCGAGGCTCGCGAAGAGCTCGCGCTTCGCTTCGAGATCCTCGACGATGGCCTCGATCACGAGACCGGCCACGCAGGCATCGGGCAGGGTCACGACGGTGCTGATGCGAGCCAGCGCGGCGTCTGCTGCACCCTGCTCCATCCGGCCTTTCGCGACGAGCGCCGCGAACGTCGTCGCCACGCCCTGCTTGGCCGCGTCGGCGGCGCCGAAGCGCGCGTCGTGCAGCTGCACCGTGTGGCCGCGCAGCGCCGCCACCTGCGCGATGCCCGCGCCCATCGTGCCGGCGCCGATCACCGCAACCTGCGTGGCCGGCGAGAGGGCAGCGCTCATGTGCGGGACCTCCGGCGTGCCGCGTAGCTCAGCGGCCCGTGAACTGCGGCGTGCGCTTCGCGAGAAACGCGGCGACGCCTTCGCGGTAGTCCTCGCTGTAACCGAGCTCACGCTGCAGATCGCGCTCGAGCGCCAGTTGCGCCTCGAGCGAATTGGTCTCGGCGGCGTGCAACGCACGCTTGATGGCCGCAAGACCGCGCGTGGGCGCTGCGGCGAGCTGCGTCGCGAGGGCTTCGGTCTCGGTTGCGAGCGCTCCGTCGTCGACGCACTTCCAGATGAGGCCCCAGCTCGCCGCCTGCTCCGCACCAAGCCTGTCGCCGAGGAGCGCGAGACCCATGGCCCGCGCGCTGCCCGCGACGCGCGGCAGGAAATACGTGCCTCCCGAATCGGGCACGAGCCCGATCTTGCAGAACGCCTGGATGAAGCTCGCGGAGCGCGCAGCGATCACGATGTCGCAGGCGAGCGCGAGGTTGGCCCCGGCGCCGGCCGCCACGCCATTGACGGCGCACAGCACCGGCATGGGCAGGTTGCGCAGCGCGAGCACGAGGGGCAGGTAGTTGCGTTCGATCGATGCGCCGAGATCGACGGGTGCTGCGCCCGGCGCCACGGCGCGATCACCGAGGTCCTGACCGGCGCAGAATCCGCGCCCAGCGCCGGTGACCACCAGCACCCGCGCGCCCTCCGTGCCGACGCGCGCGAGGGCTTCGCGCACCTCCGCATGCATCGCGTCGTTGAAGCTGTTGAGGCGATCGGGACGGTTGAGGGTGAGCCGCGCGATGCCGGCTTGCACCGAGAACAGGATGTGCTCGTAGGTCATTGGATCTTTCGGGACGTGCTGCGCAGCACGTCAGACGTGCAGGCGATGCTGCACGACGCGGAAGCGACCCGCGACGTAGGCGGCGTCGGTCAGCGCGGCGTTGGCGGCGGGATTCGCCCCGGTGCCGTGGTAGTCGGAGAACGCGGCCGACTGGTTGACGAAGACGCCGCCGGTGAGATTGATGGAGAGCGCCACGCCCGCGGCCTCGGCCACGGCGATCGCACGGTCGATGACGTCGTCGCGCGTCGAGTACACGGACAGCGTCAGCGCACCGTGGCCGTGCACGGCCTCGCGCGCGATGGCGAGGCTCTGCTCGGTGGAGTCCGTCGCGACGACGAACGCAATGGGCCCGAACCACTCGTGCAGGTACTTGTCGCGATCGGCAGCGTCGAGGCGCACCACGAGCGGCGTGCGAATCGTGGCCTCGGGAAACTCGGGGATGCGTCACGCGTCTCGCTGTCGACGATCACCGGCCCGAGGGCGCGCGCGCTGTCGATGCGCTCCAGCACGGCGTGGCTCTGCACGGCACCGAGGATCTCCACGGCACGCGCGGGATCGCCGACCAGCTTGCGCACGCCGTCGCCGAGCGCCTGTGCGACCTGCTCGAACGAGAGATGGCCCTCGCCGGTGTCGATGCCGCCGCGCGGCACGTAGATGTTCTGCGGTGCGGTGCACATCTGGCCCGTGTAGAGCGCGAGCGAGAAGGCGATGTTGCGCACGGCGCCCTTGAAGTCGGCGGCGGAATCGAGCACCACCTGGTTCACGCCGGCCTTCTCGGTGAACACCTGCGCCTGATGCGCGTGCCGCTCCAGCCACACGCCATTGGCCGGGCTGCCGGTGAAGTCGATGAGCTTCACTTCGGGCCGCAGCGCGAGCTCCTGCGCCACGGGGTCGCCATGATCGTGGGCAACCATCGTGACGACGTTGGGATCGAAGCCCGCCTCGCGCAGCACGTCGCGCGCGATGCGCACCGTGATGGCGAGCGGCAGGATGGCGCCGGGATGCGGCTTGACGACCACGGCATTGCCGGTGGCGAGATCGGCGAAGAAACCGGTGTAGCCGTTCCACGTGGGAAACGTGGACACACCGATGACGAGCCCGACGCCGCGCGGCACGATGCGATAGCGCTTCTCCATCCGCAGCGGCTCGCCCTTGCCCTGCGGCTTCTCCCACAGGCCTTGGCCGGAATGCGGCGCATCTCGTCCCACGCGTACGCCACGGCCTCGAGCCCGCGGTCCTGCGCGTGCGGGCCGCCCGCCTGGAACGCCATCATGAATGCCTGGCCCGTCGTATGCATCACGGCATGCGCCATCAGCACGCTTTGCCGGTTGATGCGCTCGAGGATTTCGACCGCGACGCCCACCCATGCCTCCGGTCCCGGCCTTGCGCCAGCCTTCTTCGGCGCGCGCGATGGCGGCGAAGAGCGCATCGACGTCGACCTTCGGGTACGTGATGCCGAGCGCGATGCCGTACGGCGAACGCTCGCTGCCCACGCGGCCGACGGTGCCGGGCTGATCGAGCTCGAAAGGCTTGCCGAGCAGTGCGTCGAACGCCGCCTTCCCCGTCTCGATGGCGCCTTCGCCGTAGTTGCGGGGGCTGGGCGACTCGGGGTAGGCGCTCCAGTAGCTGCGCTCGGCGATGGCCTGCAACGCGCGATCGAGCGTGGCGCGATGCTTCTCGAACAGGGGGAAGGACACGGGAAACTCCTGACGCAATGCGACCAGACGAACTGCGGTGCGGCGGTCAGAAACTGTAGCACGCCGGGACGATCGCTGCAGGGCGGGCGTGGGCGGCGCATGCAGCGCGGCAGCGCGCGTCCATGCGTGCCGTATCCGCTCTTTCCCGCGCGGTCACCCCGTCTGGTCGTAGTCGACGGTGACCGCGTCGGTCACGGGATAGCTCTGGCACGTCAGCACGAAACCGCGCGCGATCTCGTAATCCTCCAGCGCGAAGTTGGCGTCCATCTCGACCTCGCCGGACGTCAGCTTGGCGCGGCATGTCGAGCAGACACCCGCCTTGCACGAATAGGGCAGCTCGATGCCGGCATCGAGTCCTGCCTCGAGGATGTTCTGCTTGCCCTTGGCGAGATGGAACGTGCGCGTCATGCCGTCGAGCACCGCCGTCACCACGCAGTCCGCGTGCGCCGGATCGGGTGCCGCGTGCGGTACGTGGGCGGTGCGCGGAACGCTCGTCGCGAAGCGCTCGATCCGGATCCTGCCTTCGGGAAAGCCCGCTTCGACGAGGCCCTCCTTCACCGCCTGCATCATTCCCTCCGGGCCGCAGATCAGCACGGCATCCACGTCGGCGATCGGCACCCAATGCGCCAGGAGCTCACGCACCTTCGCGCGGTCGATGCGGCCGTGGAAGAGCGGAATGTCCTGCGCTTCGCGCGATAGCACATGCACGAGATTGAAGCGCTCGAGGTAGATGTCCTTGAGCGCCGCGAGCTCCTCGCGGAACATCACCGTCGACGAGGCGCGGTTGCCGTACACGAGGGTGAAGCGGCTGGCGGGCTCGTGGGCGAGCGTCGACGCGATGATCGACAGAAGCGGCGTGATGCCGCTCCCCGCGGCGAAGGCGAGATAGTGCTGCCGATGCGCCGCATCGAGCGGCAGCTGGAAGTGGCCGAGCGGCGGCAGCACATCGATCGAATCGCCGCCGCGCAGCGCCTCGTTCGCCCACGTGGAGAACACGCCGCCGGGATTGCGCTTGACCGCGATGCGCAGGCGGCCTTCGTGCAGCGGCGAGCAGATCGAGTACGAGCGGCGGACCTCCTCGCCCCCGATATACGCGCGCAGCGTGAGATGCTGGCCCGGCGCGAAGCGGAAGCGCTCCTCGAGCTCCGGCGGCACCGCGAAGGTGATCGCCACGGCGTCGCGCGTCTCGCGCTCCACCCGGTCGACGGTGAGCGGATAGAAGCGGCTCATTGGATAGCAACGGCTCGTGCCGACCCGCGCGTCACAAAGGCTTGAAGTAGTCGAACGGCTCGAGGCATTCCAGGCAACGGTAGTGCGCCTTGCACGCGGTCGAGCCGAACTGGGCGACGAGCTGGGTGCGCGGCGCACCGCAGCGCGGACAGCAGATGGTCATGCCGGAACGACGCAGCGGGCTGATGCCCGTGACGTCGACGGTGGTCTGCGACGCTGCGATCGCCGCGGACGGCGGCGCGATGCCGTAGGCGCGAAGCTTGCGCTGCCCCTCCGCCGTGAGCCATGTCGTGGACCACGGCGGCGACAGCACCGTCTCGAGGCGCATTGCGATGACGCCGAGGTCGCGCAGCCGGTCGCGGATCGCCTGCATGATGAGGTCGGTGGCGGGACAGCCGGAATAGGTCGGCGTGACGCGCACGAGCAGCGTACCGGGGTCGGCGGCATCCCACTCGACGGCGCGCACGATGCCGAGCTCGAGCACCGAGACGACCGGGATCTCGGGATCGGGCACGTCGCCCAGCGCCGCCCAGATCGCGCCGAGCGAAGGCTGCGGCTGCGCGCCGGCGGCAGCGGCAGCGGCCGCGGCCGCAACCGCGCGCTGCTCCGCCGTCACCATCGCGCACCCGGGTAGGCGCGTTGCAGGAACTGCATCTCGGGCAACAGGTGGCCGAGATGCTCCGTGTGCACGCCCTGCCGGCCGCCGCGGCCCGCACCGCCGTGCATGAACGCGTTGGCCGGAGCGACGAGCGTCGCCTCCTCCAGCACGCCGTCGACATGCTGGCGCCAGGGCGTTGCGAGTGCTGCGACGTCGATGGCGATGCCACTCGCGAGCAGCGCGCGCTCGACGTCGTCGGTCATGAACATCTCTCCCGTGTACATCCACAGGTCGTCCAGCGCGGCCTGAGCCTTCGCATGCGATTCGTCGGTGCCGTCACCCAGCCGGATCACCCAATCGCCGGAACGCTCGACGTGATAGGCGACCTCCTTCGCGCCCTTGGCGGCGATCTCGGCGACGCGCGCGTCGGTCGAGCGCGTCAGCCCGCGCAATGCGAGCAGGTGCCACGCATCGAACAGGAACTGCCGCAGCATCGTGTCGGCGAAATTGCCGTTCGGCTGCTCCACCAGCAGCAGGTTGCGAAACTCGCGCGCGTCGCGCAGGAACGCGAGCTCGTCCTCGTCGCGTCCGCGCGGGCGGAAACGGGCCTCGACCTCGCCGGCATACGCAAGCCACAGGCGCGCCTGCCCGAGAAGATCGAGGCCCACGTTGGTGACGGCCATGTCCTCCTCGAGGATCGGTCCCTTGCCCACCCATTCGCCCAGGCGCTGCGCGAGGACCAGCGGGGAATCGCCCAGGCGAAGCAGGTAATCGAAGAGTTGCGGCTCGCGGTCCACGTTCGGCGTCAGATGTGCTTGACTTCGTCGGGCATCGGAAAGAACGTGGGATGCCGGTACACCTTGCTGTTCGCGGGCTCGAACAGGGCCTCCTTGTCACCGGGGCTCGACGCGACGACGTCGCTTGCGCGCACCACCCAGATCGACACGCCCTCGTTGCGGCGGGTGTACACGTCACGCGCGTTCTTGATCGCGAGCCCGGCATCCGGCGCGTGCAGGCTGCCGACGTGCTTGTGCGCGAGGCCATGCTGGCTGCGAATGAAGATTTCCCACAACGGCCATTCGTTCATGACGGTTTCCTGTGTGAAGCGTCAGGCTGAAGCCTGACCTACAGAACCTGGTCCGGCCTCATCGGTCGATACGTTGCAGGTCAGGCTGAAGCCTGACCTACAGAACTTGGTCCGCGCGTCATCGGTCGATACTTTTGTAGGTCAGGCTTCAGCCTGACACTCGCGCTCGCCGTTTCGGCAACGCGTCCATGCGTCGCACGCCCAATCTCACGCCGCCGCCTTGGTCGCGCGCGCGGCGCGCTTCTGCGCGTGTGCCATCGCCGCCTCGCGCACCCATGCGCCATCCTCCCACGCCTTGACGCGGGTGCGCAGGCGCTCGCGATTGCATGGCCCATTGCCCTTGATGACGCTGTAGAACTCCGCCCAGTCGATCGCGCCGAACTCGTAGTGCTCGGTATCGGGATTCCAGCGCAGGTCCTTGTCGGGAATGGTGAGACCCAGGAACTCGGCCTGCGGCACGGTCTGGTCGACGAAGCGCTGGCGCAGCTCGTCGTTGGACAGGAGCTTGATCTTCCACGCCGCCGACTGCGCGCTGTGCACGCTCTCGGCATCGGACGGCCCGAACATCATCACCGACGGCCACCACCAGCGATCGAGCGCGTCCTGCGCCATGGCCTTCTGCTCGGCCGTGCCGCGCGACAGCGTCAGCATGATGTCGTACCCCTGGCGCTGATGGAAGCTCTCCTCCTTGCAGATGCGCACCATCGCCCGCGCGTACGGACCGTAGGAGCAGCGGCAGATCGGAATCTGGTTCATGATCGCGGCGCCGTCGACCAGCCAGCCGATCGCGCCGACGTCGGCCCACGTCAGCGTCGGATAGTTGAAGATGCTGGAGTACTTCGCCTTGCCGGAGTGCAGGTCGGCGAGCATCTGGTCGCGCGACACGCCGAGCGTTTCCGCTGCGGAGTAGAGATAGAGGCCGTGCCCGCCTTCGTCCTGGATCTTGGCCATGAGGATGGCCTTGCGCTTCAGGCTCGGCGCACGTGTCACCCAGTTGCCCTCGGGCAGCATGCCGACGATCTCCGAATGCGCGTGCTGCGAGATCTGGCGCACGAGCGTGCGCCGGTAGGCCTCCGGCATCCAGTCCTTGGGCTCGACCTTGACGTCGGCGTCGATCCGCGCCTGGAACGCGGCCTCCTCGGGAGGCATGTCGTCCTGCGCGCGCACCTTCGCGAGGCCGGTGTCCACCATCTGTGCGTACATGCCCGTCTCCCGTCCTGAACGCGCGGCGCGAGTGCGCCCCGCGCCGGCATCACTCCGGCGGCGTGCCGCCGCAGGCTTCGAAACGATACACTTTCTCGATGAAATGTGTAAAGTTTGTATCATGAACAAAACTGGCGCGAAGGACGGGCGGACGGCGGATGCGGCTTCGCCCGACCCGGCCGTGCGGACGTGGATCGCACGGCAGCTCGCCCAGGCGCCGCCGCGCGCGCCTTCGCTCGTGATCACCGTCTGGGGGGACGCCATCGCGCCGCATACCGACGCCGTGATGCTGCCGGGACTGATCGCGCTGCTGGCGCCGTGCGGCCTCAACGAGCGCCTGGTGCGCACCAGCGTGTTCCGGCTCGTGCGCGAAGGCTGGCTGCGCTCGGCACCCGTCGGGCGGCGCAGCCTCTATCGGCTCACCCCGGAAGGTGCGCGTCGCTTCGCGCAGGCCTACGCGCGGATCTATGCGCCCGTCGAGGCAACGTGGGACGACACGTGGGAGGTGGTGCTGAGCAACGGCCTCGCGCCGGGCAAGCGACGCGCCCTGCGGGACGAGCTTTCGTGGGCGGGGTTCGGCGCGTTCGGATCGGGCGTGCATGCGCGCCCGGCACGGGGCGCGAGCGGTTTGCCGAAGCTGCTCGATGGCCTCGGGGTCGCGGGCGAGGTTCTCGCCGTGCGTGCGCACGACGACGCGACGCTGGGTGGCCAGTCCCTCACGGCGGCGGTAGCCCGCGCATGGGACCTGCGCGGCATCGCGGCCGAGTACCGCGGTTTCCTGCGACGATTCGGCGGCGTCATCGAGCGCTTTCGGCAGCGGCCGGCGGACGCGCTCGACCCGCAGCAGTGCTTCGTCGTGCGCACGCTGCTGATCCATGCGTACCGCCGCATGCTGCTGCGCGACCCGCAGTTGCCCGCGGATTTGCTGCCGCTGGACTGGCCGGGCGGCGCCGCGGCGGTGCTATGCCGCGATTTCTACCGCCTGACGCATCGGGCGGCCGAACGCCACCTCGTGGCGACGCTCGAAAGCGCCGCCGGGCCCCTGCCCCCGGCAAGCGCCGATTTCTACCGACGCTTCGGCGGACTGGAGCCCTGAGGCACGCGCCCGCTCAGCGGTCGCGTCGGCCGCCGGAGCCTTTGCTGCGCTCGAAGCGCTCGTGGCGCGGTTCGCTGCGCCAGTTGTTCGCGCGCGCCTGGCCGGGACGGGGCTGCGGACCACCGCGGTGATTGGTGTTGCGTCGCGGCGCGGCCGCCGGCTCGCTCGTCCGCCGCGGCTCCAGCCCGGCGATCACGTGCTGGGCGATGCGCACACCGGTGAAGCGCTCGATCTGGCGCAGCGTGCCCCGCTCGGAATGGTTGGCCAGTGACACCGCCACACCCTGGGCGCCCGCGCGGCCCGTGCGGCCGATACGGTGCACGTAATCGTCGGCCTGGCGCGGCAGGTCGAAATTGATGACGTGGGTGATGCCTGCGACGTCGATGCCGCGCGCCGCGACGTCGGTCGCCACGAGCGTGCGCACACCGCCGCGACGCATGTTCTGCAGCGTGCGCGTGCGCTCGCGCTGATTCATGTCGCCGTGCAGTGCGGCGGCCGCATGACCCTGCTCCTGGAGCCGCAGTGCCAGGGCTTCCGCGTCGCGCTTGGTCGCCATGAAGACGATGCTCTGGCCCATGCTGACGTCGGCAAGCAGGTGATCGAGGAGCCGCTGCTTGTGCGCGTAGCTGTCCGCGAAATGCACGCGCTGGTCGATGGCGAGCGGCGCCGACTGGCTCGTTTCCGCCTCGATGCGCTGTGGATCGCGCAGCAGCCGCCCCGCCAGGCGCGCGATGGCGCCGTCGAACGTGGCGGAAAAGAGCACGGTCTGGCGCGTCGCGGGCGTGGCCGACGCGATGCGATCGACGTCATCGGTGAAGCCGAGGTCGAGCATGCGATCGGCTTCGTCGAGGACCAGCAACTCGACTTGCGACAGATCCACGCGGCCGCGCTCGACGTGGTCGAGCAGGCGACCGGGCGTGGCCACCAGCACGTCCACGGGACGCGCCAGCTGGCGGTTCTGTACCGGGTAGGGCGCGCCACCGTACAGGCACACCGTGGTCACGCGGGCATTGCGGGCGTAGCTGACGGCCTGGTCGGCGACCTGCTGCGCGAGCTCGCGCGTCGGCGCCAGCACCAGCACGCGGGGCGTGCCCGGACGGCGGCGCGCGGTGGCCGGTGCGCTCAGCAGGCGATGCAGCGCCGGCAGCACGAACGCTGCGGTCTTGCCCGTACCCGTCTGCGCGGAGGCGATGAGATCGCGACCGGCGAGCAGCGCCGGAATCGCCTGCGCCTGGATCGGCGTCGGTACCTCGTAGCCGCACGCGGTGACCGCTTCGAGCAGCGCCGGTGCGAGTTGTAGTTGTGCAAAAGTCATGGTGATCCCAAAGGTTCGCGCCGCCCGCTCGTGGCCGGCAGGACGCGACAACACGGCACCGGCCCCCGCTTGAACGGGGCCGGACCGCAAGAATCCGGAATGGCGGGAAGAAGCGCTGGGCCGGCGCCGGCGGAGCCGACCGTGAGGGTCAGGCTAGCGCGGAGCGCACAAGGCCGATCGCGCGCGAATGGCCGCTACCGGGTCGACAGACTGCAGAACCATCGTCGCTAACCGGAAGACTGCCCAGACTCGAACGCGCGGAGAATGAACGAAGGATTAGAAACCGATGAGCGGTTGCCTGGAAAACGTTGCTCTCTGCGGTGTGGCAACCGAGACAAGTCCCGCAGAACCACCGCAGCCCAAAATTATAGCAGTTTCCCGCTACGACTGCACGGTTTTCCAGCAGACCCGGACACTGTCGGCGCTGTCTTCGTCATCGTCGTCGAGGTCGTCCTCGTCGTCTTCCTCGTCGTCATCGTCGTCGCCACCCTTGCTCCAGCTGTCACCGTCCTCGTCGTCATCGTCGTCGTCGAGAGGACCCCGCGCGTCCCGCGGGCATGTAGCGGACAGATGAAGCGGATGCGGGCGATGGAGCGCCGGACTTGAAGAGGTCGAGCACGGCGGGCGATCGTTCCGCGTGCGGCGGGAGGGTGTCCGGGAGGTCCATGGCGATGCGTCCGGTGACAGCGACACGCGACCGCAGCCGCGCGCGGGAGACAGGTTGCCTCCGCTCGATCAGAGCCCAACGCGCTCCCGATGGTTCCAGCCGGGCCGGAAGGCACCCGGCGCGTGTCGGACGCCTGCGATCCCCGTAGGCGCACGACCGCGCGTCAGAGCGTGGTGCGCGACAGTGGCGAGGGGCGCGCTTGCGGCCTTATGATTTGCGCCGCCGTTGCGGCAAATTGACCACCGTCAACCGTGGTGCGGGTGGCGCCCGGGAAAATGCGTCGACTCCGGCAACCGCCCGGCCGCGTACGAGGACCATCGCATGAGCAGGACCGGATCGACCGCAATGACCGGCGCCACGCCGCTGGCGGAGCAAGGCGCGAGCGCGCAGGCCGGCGCGTCGCACGCGATCGCCGCCGGCTCCTGGCAGGCCTGGTGCGTGGCGCTGCGCCCGAAGACGTTCTGGATCGCCACCATTCCCGTCGTCGTGAGCTCCGCGCTGGCGCTCACCGAGACCGGCCGGCTCGATGCGTCCATCGCGTTCCTCGCCCTCCTCGCCTCGCTCCTGCTGCAGGCGATCACCAACCTGCAGAACGACGTCGGCTACACCACGCGCGGAGCCGAGACCGGCCGGCGCGTCGGCCTCTCGCGGGCCACCGCGAACGGCTGGCTGTCGCCGGGGCAGGTACACCGCGCCATCGCGATCGCGGTGCTCGTCACGCTCGTCACCGGCGCCCCGATCATCGCCCGCGCCGGCTGGCCCGCCGCGCTGATGGGCTTCGCCTCGATCATCGCCGCCATCGGGTACATGGGCGGGCCGCGTCCGATCGCCTTCACGCCGCTCGGCGAGCTGACGGTGTTCGTGTTCTTCGGCCTCATCGCCGTGCTGGGGAGCTACTACATCCAGGCGGGCACCGTGACCGTGGGCGCACTCCTGTGCGCGGTGGCGGTGGGCGCGCTCGCCGCCGGCGTCCTGGCCGTCAACAACCACCGCGACCGCGCGCACGACGGCGAGACGGGTCGCAGGACCTTCGTCGTCGCCTTCGGCACCGGTGCTTCGGAACGGCTTTTCGGCGTGCTGCTGCTCGTCGCGTTCGCGCTGGCGCCGGTCCTCGCCGCGTGGGAACGCAGCGCATGGTTCGCCCTGCCGCTCGTGCTCGTGCCCACGGCGGTGACGCTCTGGCGCGATTTCCTGCGCACCGCGCCGGGCGTCGCCTGGAACGCCCTTCTCTTCCGCACGGTGGCTCTCGAGCTCGCGTACGGGATGCTGCTCGCGGCCGGCGCCGTCATCGCCGGCCTGCGCTGACGCGGCATCGCGCCCCGCGCGGATCTCAGCTCGCGACCTTGCGCCGGTCTTCCGCCGGCCCGCGCATCTGCGACAGGTTGAACGCGGTATTCACCAGCGACACGTGCGAGAACGCCTGCGGGAAATTGCCGACGAGGCGGCGCGACACGGGCTCGTATTCCTCCGACAGCAGGCCGACGTCGTTGCGCAGCGAAAGCAGCCGCCGGAACAGCGCGCGCGCCTCGTCCTGACGGCCCTGCAGCGCGTAGTTGTCGGCGAGCCAGAACGTGCAGGGCAGGAACGCCGCCTCGCCGGGTGGCAGGCCGTCGATCTCCTCGGACGTGGGATAGCGCTGGAGATAGCCGTCGTGCAGGAGCTCGCGCTCGATGGCCGCCACCGTGCCCACCATCCGGGGGTCGCTGGGCGGGAGGAAACCCACCATGGGCAGCATCAGCAGACTCGCGTCGAGCTCGCGTGACCCGTAGAACTGGGTGAAGGTATTGCGCACGGCGTCGAAGCCGCGTCGGCACACCTCGTCGTGGATCTCCGCGCGCACGGCGCGCCACCGATCGAGAGGCGCTTCGAGACCGTGCGTCTGCGCGATGGCGATCGCGCGATCGACCGCCACCCAGGCCATGACCTTGGAGTGCGTGAAGTGACGCCGCGGGCCGCGCACTTCCCAGATTCCTTCGTCGGGCTGCTGCCACAGGCCTTCGAGGAACGTGACGAGATTGCGCTCCAGCGCCCACGCCTGCGGGGTCGGGCTGGACGCCGGCGCGCAGCGCGAGGCACATGGCGTCGAGCAGCTCGCCGAAGACGTCGAGCTGCAGTTGCTGCACCGCGGCGTTGCCGATGCGCACGGGACGCGCCCCCTGATAGCCCGGAAGCCACGGCAGCTCGAGCTCGGTCAGGCGGCGCTCGCCCGCCGGTCCGTACATGATCTGCAGATCGGAAGGATCACCGGCGACGGCGCGCAGCAACCAGCCGCGCCACTGCACGGCTTCCTCCGTGAAGCCGCCGAGCAGCAGCGAGTACAGCGTGAACGTCGCATCGCGCAGCCAGCAGTACCGGTAATCCCAGTTGCGCACGCCGCCGATGTGCTCGGGGAGCGACGTCGTCGCCGCCGCGACGATGCCGCCCGTGGGCCGGAAGGTGAGCGCCTTCAGCACGATCAGCGACCGCAGCACCTCCTCGCGCCATTCGCCCCGGTACGAGCACTGCGCGGCCCACGCCTCCCACCACCGGCAGGTGCGCTCGACCGCCGCCAGCGCGTCGATCGGCTGGCGCGCGCGCAGGTTCGACGGATGCCATGACAGCACGAACGGCACGCGCTCGCCGGCGCGTACGGTGAAGGAAGCGCGCGTCGTGAGGTCGATCCCGCGCGTGTGCACGGGCGTCCACAGCGAGAGCGCATCCGGGCCGCCGATGGCGCACAGCATGCCGTCCACGCGTCGCACCCATGGCACGATCGAGCCGTAGTCGAAGCGGATCACGAGCTCCATCTCGAACGAGACTTCGCCCTGCACGCCTTCGACGAGACGCACGAGGTCCACGCGGTCGGCGCGCGGCGGCATGCAGTCGATCACGCGCGCCTTGCCCTCGGCCGTCGTGAAGGTGGTCTCGAGCACCAGCGAATGGCCGCGATACTGCCTTTGCACCGTGGTCCGCTCGGCGCCGGGCGCGATCTTCCAGCGCCCGTGTCCCGGGTCGCCGAGAAGCGCCGCGAAGCACGCCGCCGAATCGAAGCGCGGAAAGCACAGCCAGTCGATCGAGCCGTCACGACCCACCAGTGCGGCGGTCTCGGTGTCCCCCAGCAGGGCGTAGTCTTCGATGGGGAGCGGCATGATCGTGGATCGTCAGACGCGGGTCACGATGCGCACCGATCGCGGCAGCTTGCCGGCAGGCGAGGCAGCCACGCGGTCGCCGATGCGCTGGAACAGGAGATCCACCTGCTCGTCGCCGACCTCCAGTCCGCGCACGACGAGCCGATCGATGTCGCCGGGGAGGTCCGGACGGTCGATCAGCACCTCTCCTCGCGCAGCATCGATGTGCAGACCGAGGCACGCCTGCAGCAGCATGAATACGGCGCCCGACGACCATGCCTGCGGCAGGCAGGCGACCGGGTAACCGACCGGGGGCTCGCCATTGAGCCGCGCGAACCCGCAGAACAGCTCCGGCAGGCGCATGCCGAAATGCCGCGCCGCCTCGAAGAGCTCGGCGAGCACGTGCCGCACGCCTTCGCGATCACCGTAGCGCGCCATGCCCGCGGCGCAGAGAGCAGTGTCGTGCGGCCACACGGAGCCGTCGTGATACGACATCGGGTTGTAACGCGCCGTGCGCTCGGCCATCGTGCGAATGCCCCAGCCGTTGTCGAGCTCCGCCGACAGGAGCTGCGCCGTGACGTGACGCGCGCGCCGCGGCGTCGGCAGTCCGGTGTACAGCAGATGCCCGGCGTTGGACGAGCGCACGCGGCAAAGCTCGCCGGCCCCGTCCAGCGCGATGCCATAGAACTGGTGCTCCGGCATCCAGAAGCGGTCCTCGACGGCGGTGCGCAGCGCGGCCGCGCGCTGCCGCCACCGCTGCTGCAAGCCACGCTCGCCGCGGCGCCCCGCGAGCTCCGCCATCGCGAGCCGCGCCGCATAGACGTAACCCTGCACCTCGACGAGCGCGATGGGGCCGCGTGGCAAGCGGCCATCGGCGTGGAAGATCGAATCGACGCTGTCCTTCCAGCCCTGGTTGGCAAGTCCCGTCGCTTCCGCCCGCGCGTAGTCGAGGAAGCCGTCGCCGTTGGAATCGCCGGGGCCTTCGATCCATTCCATCGCCGCGACGAGCGCGCCCCACAGCTCGTCGATCAAAGCGAGGTCGCCGGTGCGCTGTGCATACGCGCCCGCGAGCATCACGAACAGCGGCGTGCTGTCGACGCCCCCGTAGTAGCGCGCGAACGGGACCTCCCGCAGCGCGGCCATCTCGCCCTTGCGGGTCTCGTGCATGATCTTGCCCGGCGCCGCATCGGCGAACGTCGACATCTCGCGCGCCTGCGTGCCGGCAAGAAAAGCGAGCACGCCGCGCGCGAGCGCCGGGATCGAGCCAGAGGGTCTGCAGCGCGGTGACGATCGCGTCGCGACCGAACGGCGTCGAGAACCACGGAATGCCGGCGTACGGATACGGGCCCGTGGGGAGGTCCGTCTCCAGGAGCGCGAGGTCGGCACGGGACTTCTCGATCCACGCGTCGAACGCGCGGTTCCCGCTGCGCGGGCTCGCACCGCGACGCCGCTTCGCACGCATGCACAGGCGCGCCTGCGCCGCCGCACAACGGAACCGCGCCTCGCCGGGCAGCGCCTCCGGACGCTCGGCGCCGACCTCGACGTACAGCGTCGCGTGCTCGTGGCGCGGCAGGACGATGTTGAACCTGGCCTCGTTCGCATCGATGGTTGCTGCCGGCGCCGAGAACGCGAGCGACGACGAGCGCAGCACGCCATCGAGTCCCGGATAGCGGAAGAGCACGCCGTGGTCCTGGATGTCGCACGGCGCCCGCTCGCCGCGCGCGGCACGCGCGTGACCGCGCACCTCGAAGATGTCGGCGAAGTCCGCATCGAAGGTGAACGCGATCGGTGCCGGAACCTCACGCTCGCCGTAGTTGGTCAGCACCAGGCGCTCGTAGAGTCGCGCCTGCCAGACGAAGCGCGAGCGTTCGATGTGGATCACGCCCTCGGGCATTGCATGCTCGCCGAGCTGCGGCAGCGGGCGATTGGTCATGTTCGCGCGGAAGAAGACGTTGTCGCCGCTCACGCCCGAGCTCAGCAGCGCGGGCGCAGCGTCGCCGATCGACAGCCGGAAGACCGACAGCACGCGCGTGTCGTCGCGAAAGAGGCCGTCCGCGCCGCCCTCGATGTTGCCGAGCGCATCGGCCACGAGGAAGGTGTCGTCATGCTTGAGGGAAAACGAGCCGAGGACGCCGCGCGCCTGCGCAGCCGGTTGCGAAGTGTTCATGAGAGACGTCGCGCGTCAGCGCCGGTCCAGGAGGCCGCGATAGACGTCGAGATATCGGGTGGCCATGACGCGTGCGGAGAACCGACGCTCGAACACCGCGCGGATGTGCTGCCGGTCGAGCGCCAGCGCCTTGTCGATCGCTGCCACGGCTTCGTCCTCGGAGCGCACCACGCAACCGGTCTCGCCATCGCTCACGACCTCGCGCACCGAGCCGCAGTCCCACGCGATCACCGGCGTCCCGCAGGCCATGGCCTCGATCATCACCAGGCCGAAGGGCTCCGGCCAGTCGATCGGGAACAGCAAGGCCGCGGCTCCGCCGAGCAGCGTGTTCTTCTCCGCATCGCTCACCTCGCCGACGAATTCCACGTGCGGCGCGGCGTCGAGCAACGGCTCGATGTCGCGGGCGAAGTACGCTGCATCCGCGGCATCCACCTTGGCGGCGAGTCGTCAGCGGCATGCCGGCGCGCTGCGCGATGCGGATCGCGCGATCCACGCGCTTCTCCGGGGAGATGCGGCCGACGAAGGCGAGATAGTCGCCGCGTGCCGGTGCCGGGATGGAGCAGGTCGAGCGGGATGCCGTGGTGCACCGTCGCCACCCAGTTGGCGAATGGCAGCGGGCCGCGTTGCGCATCGGAGATCGAGACCAGCGGGAACGTGGGCCAGCGCCGATAGACGGCCCGGCAGGTCCTCGAGGTCCAGCCGCCCGTGCAGCGTCGTCACCGTGCGCTCGGCGCAGTCGGCGAAGAACGCGAGAGGCAGCGGGTCGAGATGGAAGTGCAGCACGTCGAAATCGTCCGCCCGCGCGCGCAGATCGTGCAGCATCGCAAAGTGCGCGGCGACGTCGGACTTGAGCGGATTGGCATCGAGGCGAATGGCTGCGGGCCGCGCTGCCACGAGGCGTGCACGCGTGACCGAATCGCCGCTGGCGAACAGCGTCACGTCGTGTCCCAGCGCCACGAGCTCTTCGGTGAGATAGGACACCACGCGCTCGGTGCCGCCGTAGAACCGCGGCGGCACCGATTCATAAAGAGGGGCGACCTGGGCGATGCGCATCGCACTGTGAGAGGGGTTCGCTGCCGCATTCGCGGTGCGGCAGCGCATCAGTCATCGCCGCGGAACGCGCGAACGAAAAAGGCGGCCGAAGCCACCCTTTCCGTGCCACGCTGCGGCGCCGATCAGTACTTCGCAGGCGGACGGCTGCTCGTGCCGGACGGCTTGGACATCGTGGACGTATCCGCGCCCGGACTCCTCATCGCCGCGCTGTCGGCCGCGCCGACGGTGATGTCGTTGGTCACGGAGACCACACCCTTCGTGTCACGCGCGATCTGCATGGCCTTGTCGGCCTCGGCGCGGGTCTTGGCGTTGCCGCTCAAACGCACGACACCGCGGTCGGTATCGACGTGAATCTTGAGGGCACTGACGTCGCTGTCCTTGGCGAAGGCGCCCTTGACCTTGGTGGTGATGGCCGCATCCTCCATCGATTCCTTGACGGACTCGGTGCCGGTCGCTGCGCCGGAGCGCGGGGTTGTGGCGGCATCGTGGGTCGCGGTGGGCGCGCTCGTTGCAGCGCCGGTCTTTGCATCGCTCGTGCCTGCCGCATAGCCCGCCACCGGAGCGAGCAGCGTGCCGGCGATGAAAAGAGTTGTGACAAGTTTGGGTGTCATATCGACCTCCTCGTAAGAATTACACGTCATCCGACGTGTCGCTTGCCGCCGTTCTCGCATGAGCGACGGTGCACACACATTGACTGCGGTGCGCCGCGCGAGTTCGCGCCGGGTCGCTGACCGATAACCATGCGCGCGGTGTGCATTCGCGCTGTCGCCGGGCGGCAACACGCGATCAGGCCGCGGTGGTGAGGTGTCGGCTTGCGACGGTGCCGCAGCGCGAGGCGCGTCAGCGGCCGACCATCGCGAGCACTTCCGGCTTGAGGAAGCGCTCGACGAGAAGCATGAAGCCGATCGAAGGGACGAGCAGGAGCAGGGCCGTGATGGAGGCGATCTGGTAATTGCCGCCCATGCTGGCGTTGAACATCAGCAGCGGGAGCGTCGTGACGTCCGGCACGCCGACGAAATACGTTCCGGTGAATTCGTCGAGGGACTCGAGGAAGACGAAGATCGCGCTGGCGATGAGACCGGGCGCGGCGAGCGGAAGGGTGATCGTGCGAAAGCACGTCCATGCCGACGCACCGAGGTTGCGCGATGCCTCCTCGAGCGAGACGTCGACGGCCGAGAACGCTGCCGACGCGATCCACACCGCGAGCACGAGGCCGTGCGCCGCATGCACGAGCACGACACCCAGCACGGTGCCGTTGAGACCGAGGCTGTAGAAGATCCGCGCGATGTTCACGTACACGGGAATGTTCGGCACCGCCTGCGGGCAGCAGGAACAGGAGCAGGATGAACGCGCGCCACGGCAGGCGCAGGCGCGCCAGGGCGTAACCGGCGGGGATCGCCACCGCCAGACTGACGAGCACCGTGAGCACCGCGATCCACACGCTCGTGCCGAGCGAGCCCAGGGCGTTCCCGCGCGGCTGGAAGACGCGATACCAGAACGTCAGCCCGAATTCCGAGCGGCAGCTTGTGCGGGAAATACCAGCGCTCCGCGAACGCCCAGAGCAGCAGGTTGGCGAGCGGCCCGAAGATGACGAATGCGAGCAGCGCGAGCAACAGGCCGCGGGCGAGCGTCGAGCCGATCGCCGGCAGCCGGAACGTGGCCGTTTCGCTCATGCGCCCATCAGCCTGCGCTCGCCTTCGCGACGGCATGCCGCAGGTACAGCGCAGCGGCCCCCGCGGCCAGCACCAGCGACATCAGGCACAGCGCGTTGGCGACCGCGTAGTCGCCGTGCGAGTTGATGCGGTACGCGACGTCCACGGTGAGCATCGTCGGCGAATTCGGATTGATCATCATCGGCACGGAAAGCACCGAGAGCATGGTCACGAACGACAGCACCAATCCGACGAGGAGCGTGCCGCGTACCTGCGGCAGCACGATGTCGAGCAGCACGCGCCAGCGCGGCGCACCGAGGTTGCGGGCGGCCTCGATGTGCTGCTGCTCGACGCCGGCCATGGCACCCGCCAGCAGCAGGGTCACGAACGGCGCCTGCTTCCAGACGAAGGCGATGACGATGCCGCGCCAGTCGAGCAGGCTCTGGGCAGACAACGGGTCGATCAGGCCGGAGCCGATGAGCACGTGATTGAGCATGCCGTTCTTCGCGAGGAACGTGCGCATCACCTGGCCCGTCACGATGAACGGGATGAAGAGCGGCCAGCGGTAGAGCCAGCGCAATGCGGCGCGGGTGCGCTCGTGTCCGCCCAGCGTCAGGTAGCTCGCGATCAGGATGGCGACGATGGCGATGCCGAGCGTCGCCAGCAGCGTCATCGCGAGCGTGAAGACGAGGTCCTTGGTGTAGAGGTCGAACGCCTTCGCCATGTGCTCGCCACGTGATGCCGCCATCCGCGCCACGGAACGCGAGCACGCCGGACATGCCGAGCGGCACGATGAAGAAGAGGGCCACGACCAGGAGCGCCGGCGCGACCAGCACGAGACCGGACCAGTCGCGCACCGGCGCGCGAGCCGGCGCGTCGGCCGGACCTATCGCAGCCACCGTCGTGAGGAGCGGGTTTTCTTAATTGGCTCGCGGTTCGGAAAGCACTTTTCCGAACAGCGAACGTAGGTTCTGAAGCTCTTCCTCCCGAACAACGAACGGTAGGCTTTTCACTTCAGCACGACGCGCTCGTAGCCTTCGAGGATGTCGGTGAAGTACTCCGACAGCGGGAACGGAC
Organism: uncultured beta proteobacterium; assembly: GCA_963734575.1. GTDB lineage: Bacteria > Pseudomonadota > Gammaproteobacteria > Burkholderiales > Casimicrobiaceae > CAIWHR01. The sequence continues at coordinate 162,730 of CAVTHT010000012.1, forward strand.
GGCCATAGCGCGACAGGTCGTCGGGCTTGATGTCGGTGAAGAGCTTGTTCCAGCTCGCCTGGTCGAGCTTCGACTGCACGTGCTGCGGATCGATGCCCGGGTACCAGTTGAACTGCTTCACGATGCCTTCGGCCTGCACCTCCGGGCTTTCCGCGAACTCGACGAACTTCTTCGCGAGCTGCGCGTTCGCGGCCTTGGCCGGAATCGCGTAGTACATCGGCTGGCCCGGCAGGCCCGGCGAAGGGAGCGACGAGCTTGATGCTCGGCCCCATCTTGCCCTCGGCCTGCCACGTGTAGAACATGTCGACCCACACCGGACCCATCGCGATCTCGCCGCGGTTGAGCATGTCGAGCGTGCCCGCGTTGCCCGGCGTCATCACGACGTACTGGTTGAACTCCTTCAGGCTCGCGAGCGACTTCTCGATCGTCGGCCTTCATGCGCCGGATCGTACGGGCCCTTCTCGAGCTTGTCGGCGATGCCGCTGTTGGCGCGTCACCCAGCCGGTGACGAAGCCCACGCCGGACATCCCGCCCTTCACGCCGTTGTAGCCGAACTGCTTCGGGATTCTTCCTCACCCAGTCGTTGAGCTCGCTGAACGACTTCGGCGGCGTCTTCACCACGTCCGGGTTGTAGGCGAACGCAATCTGGCTGTGGAACATCGGCAGCACGTAGCCGTCGACGTTGGCGCCGAGCGCGTTCTTCGCGGTGTCGCGCGTGACGAGCTTGCCGGCGGCGATGTCGTTGCGATACGGCATCAGCAGCTTTTCCTTGACCATCGTGGCGGCGCCGCGCTGGTGGATGACGGCGACGTCGACGTCCCACGCGGCGTTGCCCGCCTTCTGCTGCGCCGACAGCTTTTCGTAGATCTTCTGCGAGCCCGCGTCGCCCGGCCCGGTGCCGACCGCGCGCACCTTCACGCCGGGGTTCATCTTCTCGAACCGCGGGGCGAGGTAGTTGTTCACGTAATCGACCATGTTCTGGTCGCCGGCCGTCGCCACGTTGAGCGTCGTCTGTCCCTGCGCCGCGTCCGAACGGCAGCGACCGCGATGGCGGCGAATGCAGTCGCGCACACCCACATGTAGCCTTTGCATGACGATCCTCCTATGACGCACGTTGCTCCTGGAGCGGAAATAGCAGGAGCGCCTGCGTGCGGCACGGCGATGCTCGCCGCCGTTCCCTCGTCGAGGCGCTCCGGCGCGTGGACCCAAACCTCGCCGTCGGGCAGGCGCACGCGATAGCGATAGCCTTGTCCCACGTACAGCATCTGCGCGACGGTGCCGCTGCAGCAGCAGCGCGCCGTCGATGCGCTCGTGCTGCGCCACGACGAGCGCGCGGCGTCGCTGCGGAAGTGAGCCCGCATGGCTGGCGCGCCGCGACCGTCGCCCTCGCTCGCCGCCACCCACGCCGTTCGCGTCGGGCACGACCGCGATCGCGTTGTCGGCGCCCATGAAGCCTGCCACGAACGGCGACGACGGGGCGGTGGTACACGACCTCCGGCGCGTCGTATTGCTCGACGTCGGCCGGCGTTCGAGCACGGCGATGCGGTCGGCGAGCGTCAGCGCCTCCTCGCGGTCGTGCGTCACGTAGACGGCGGTGATGCCGATGCGCTGCTGCAGCGCCCGCAGCTCCTGCCGGAGCTCGATGCGGACCTTGTAATCGAGATTGGACATCGGCTCGTCGAGCAGCAGGACGGCCGGACTGACCGCCAGCGAGCGTCCCGAGCGCCACGCGCTGGCGCTGGCCGCCCGAGAGCGAGGTGACCGGCCGCGGAGCCGTAGCCCGTGAGCTGCAGCAGCGTGAGCATCTCCTCCACGCGCTGGTCGATCGCGTCCTTCTTCCAGCCGCGCATGCGCAAGCCCGTAGCCGATGTTCTGGGCGACGGTCATGTGCGGCCACAGCGCGTACGACTGGAACATCATCGCGGTGCCGCGGCGTTCCGGCGGCAGGCGCGTGATGTCGCGGCCGTCGATGCGGATGCTGCCGGAGGTCGGGGTGACGAACCCGGCGATGGAGCGCAGCAACGTGGTCTTGCCGCATCCTGAGCTGCCGAGCAGCGCGACGAGCTCGCCGCGCTGCACGTCGAGACTCACGTCGATTCAGCACGGGCGCGCGCGCCGTACGCGGCGGTCAGGGAATCGATGGCGAGATAGGCTGGCACCGGCAGAGTTCGTATTCGAGCGCGGCATGATGACGCGATTGTGAATGCATGGCAAACATTGCGCGCGCCGCACGTCGACGAGGCGCGGCGTTGCCGCACCGCAACATGCGCCGCCGACATGACAGGTCGCCGAAGCGCTCGACCCTCGCGCGAAGGGCAACGCGGCTGGGCTATCATCATCGGTCCGCGCACTCGCACCAAGCGGAACGCGCGGCTGGAGATGCGCATGTCCGCCAACACTCTCGCCCCGAAACCCACCGACGCCGCGGCCGCCAGCACCGTGGCGACGCCTGACTATCTCTCGGGTTTCGGCAACGAGCACGCCACCGAAGCGCTGCCGGGCGCGCTGCCGGTCGGGCGCAATTCGCCGCAGCGCTGCCCCTACGGCCTGTATGCCGAGCAGATCTCGGGCACGGCGTTCACCGCGCCGCGCGGCGACAACCGCCGCAGCTGGTGCTATCGCATCCGCCCGGCGGCGCAGCACCGGCCGTTCCGGCGCATCGACAACGGACGGCTCGCCGCGCGATTTCGCCGCTGCCGTCACGCCGCCCGAACCAGCTGCGCTGGAATCCGCTGCCGATCCCGGATGCGCGCAGCCGACGGATTTCGTCGACGGACTGATCACGATGGCCGGCAACGGCGACCCCGCGGCGCAGGCCGGCTGCGGCATCCACGTGTACGCCGCGAATCGCTCGCATGGAGCGCTTCTTCTACGACGCCGACGGCGAGCTGCTGATCGTGCCGCAGCAGGGACGCCTGCGACATCGCGACCGAGATCGGGCGTGCTCGACGTCGAGCCGCAGGAGATCGCGGTGATCCCGCGCGGCGTGCGCTTCCGCGTCGGCCTGCCCGACGGCGCGGCGCGCGGCTACGTCTGCGAGAACTTCGGCGCGCCTTCCGCGCTTGCCCGACCTCGGGCCCGATCGGCTCCAACGGCCTCGCCAATCCGCGCGACTTCCTGACGCCCGGTGGCGGCGTACGAGGACCGCGACGGACGCTTCGAGCTCGTCACCAAGTTCCTCGGCCATCTGTGGGCGCGCGGAGATCGACCATTCGCCGCTCGACGTCGTCGCGTGGCACGGCAACTACGCGCCGTACAAGTACGACCTGCGCCGCTTCAACACGATCGGCTCGATCAGCTACGACCATCCCGATCCGTCGATCTTCCTGGTGCTGCAGTCGCGCTCCGACACGCCGGGCGTCGACAACATCGACTTCGTCGATCTTTCCGCCGCGCTGGCTCGCGGCGCGAGGACACGTTCCGCCCGCCGTGGTTCCATCGCAACGTCGCGAGCGAGTTCATGGGTCTGATCCACGGCGTCTACGACGCCAAGGCCGAGGGCTTCGTGCCCGGCGGCGCCTCGCTGCACAACTGCATGAGCGGCCACGGCCCGGACGCCGAGACGTTCGAGAAGGCGAGTCGCAGCGACACCTCGACGCCGCAGCGCGTGAGCCGACACCATGGCCTTCATGTTCGAGACGCGCCTGCCGATCCGCCCGACGCACGTTCGCGCTCGAGTCGGCGGAGCTGCAGGCCGAGTACTTCCAGTGCTGGCAGGGACTGCGCAAGCACTTCGACCCGACCCGGCCGTAGCCGCAGCCGTTCGCCATGCCACTCGCTCAACGAGACGCACGATCCCGCGCTGAAAAGCTTCGTCGCGTCGGCGCAGCGCACCCGACTGCGATTTCACGCTCCAGAACCTGCCGTTCGCGATCTTCCGGCGCAAGGGGAAGAACGAGCAGTTTCGCGGCGGCGTGGCGATCGGCGACCAGGTTCTGGACATCGCCGCCGTCTGCAAGCGCGATCTCCTGTCCGGTGCCGCGCGCGAGGCGGCGGAGAGCTGCCTCGGTCCGACGCTCAACGCGTTCATGGCACTCGGGCCGGAGGCCTGGTCCGCGTTGCGTCTCGCGCTCTCGCGCGCGCTGCGCACCGGCACGCCGAAGGTGGCCGAGGCACGCGGCTCGCTCCTGCCGCATGCGGCAGGTCGAGTACGCGCTGCCGGCGCGCATCGGCGACTACACCGACTTCTACGCCTCGATCCACCACGCGACCAACGTCGGGCAGGCTGTTCCGCCCCGACAATCCGCTGCTGCCCAACTACAAGTGGGTGCCGATCGGCTATCACGGCCGCAGCTCCTCGATCGGCGTGTCCGGCCAGCGCTTCCCGCGCCCGATGGGCCAGCGGCTGCCGGCGGGCGCGCAGCCGACCGGTGTTCGGCCCGAGCGAGCGCCTCGACTACGAGCTCGAGATCGGCGTCTTCGTCGGCCGCGGCAATGCCCTGGGCACGCGCGATCGCGCATCGACGAGGCCCACGCGCACGTCTTCGGGCTGTGCCTGCTCAACGACTGGTCGGCGCGCGACATCCAGGCGTGGGAGTACCAGCCGCTCGGCCCGTTCCTCGCCAAGAACTTCGCCACGACCGTCTCGCCGTGGGTCGTGACGCTCGAGGCGCTGGCGCCGTACCGGCAGCCATGGACGCGCAGCGCCGACGATCCGCAGCCGCTGCCGTACCTCGACTCGCCGCGCCAACCGCGAGCGCGGCGCGCTCGACATCGAGCTCGAGGTGCTGGCTCGCGACGGACCGATGCTGCGCGAGAAGCGCGCCGCCGGTGCGCATCGCGCGCAGCAACCTGCGGCACATGTACTGGACGATCGAGCAGCTCGTGGCGCATCACACCGTCAACGGCTGCAATCTGCAGCCCGGCGACCTCCTCGGCACCGGCACGCAGTCCGGGCCCGGCGCGGGCGAGGTACGGCTCGCTGCTCGAGCTCACCGATGGCGGCAAGCAGCCGCTCACCCTGCCGGACGGCGAGACGCGCACGTTCCTCGAGGACGGCGACGTGGTGGTGCTGCGTGCGAGTGCGCACGCGGAAGGACGCGCGCGCGTCGGCTTCGGCGAGGTTGCCGGTCAGGTGATGCCTGCAGTCGCGTCGTGACGCGGCGGCGCGCAGCGCGTCCTGTTACATGCGCAACGGCCCCGCGTAGCCGGTAAGCTCGAGGTAGCCGCGCCCCACCTCGCTTGCGCCGTCGAGCGCGCGCACCGCGCCCTCCCAGTAGATCGTGCCGGTGCTGCCGCGCGCATCGAGCTCCTGGTCGTCGAAGAGCGGCTGCAGTCGCCAACGCCACGCCGCGGCCTGCACTTCCATCTCGACGGGGTACGTCGCCTGCGTGCGCGGCGATTGCCACGTCCGGCGGGTCGTGAAGCGCACTTCCGAGCGATCGAACGTGCGCACCGCGCCGGAGGCATCACGCAGCGTTCCCCCGGCCCACAGCACGTCGCCATTGCGGGCGCGGATCGCGAACAGCATCAGCGCGCCGCCGTCGTCGAGGTTGATGCCGGTCCAGTCCCAGCCTGCCGCTTGCGGCGCCAGGTACTCGCTCGACCATTCGTGATCGCACCACGCGCGCCCGGTGACCGCGACCGTCCGCGTCCCGACGATAACGGTGCCGGACACCGCGAGTTGCGGCTCGCTGTAGTAGTAGCTGGCCTGCGCCGGTGCCGGGCCCTTGCGCGAATACCCCGCTTCGCCCTGCAGCAGCGGCGCCTGCGTCGTGCCGAAGCGCAGATCGAGCGCGAACTCCCGCGCCGGAATGCGCGCGACGTACACGGCATCGCCGCGTTGCAGCGACCAGTCGCCGATGTGCACGTCCGTGTTCGCCGTGCCGGCTTCCGCGAGGCCGAAGCCTGCGCGCGCCGCGCGCTGGTCGTGGCGCAGCCGGGCGTGCGCGCGGGTCCGCGAGCGCCGCGTGGGCGAACAGCAGCTGGCGCGGTGCGAAGCGGCTCGCGCTTTCCGCGCGCGGCGGCGGGCGATGCCGGAAGAACGTGATCTGCATGCCGAGCGGCGCGTCATCCTCGCCGCGCAGCCATCCCGTGACATACCACCATTCGGTGCGGTACGCAGGATGCGCACCGAAATCGCGCGGGAAGGCGAGCGCGCGCCCGCGCTCCACCGTTGCGTAGGCCGAGGGTTGCGCCAGCGAGCACGACGCGGAAGTGCGAGCGAGCCGGCGGCAACGAGGAAAGCGCGGCGGCGCATGTCACCAGTCCTCGCGCACGGCGCGCACGGGATCGTCGGTCATCGCGATGCGCCCGCTGAACACCGCGGTCAACATCGACAGGACCAGCATGAGCACGACGGCTCCGACGAGCGGCACCCACGGCATGGCGAGCTCCATGCCCCAATGGAACGACTGGCGGTTGACGACGTGGATCAGCACGAGGCTCATCAGCCAGCCGAGCACGAGCCCGACCGCGAGCCCGACGCTGCTCACGAGAAAGCCTTCGCTCGCCAGCATGGCTGCGATCTGCGTGCGCAGCATGCCCACGTGGCGCAGCATCCCGAACTCGCGCCGCCGCGCGAGCACCAGCGCGCCGAAGGCCGATGACAGTCCGACGAGGCCGATCAGCACCGCCGCGAGCTCGAGCGCGTACGTCACCGCGAACGTGCGATCGAACGCCCGCAACGACGCCGCGCGGATTTCTGCAGGCATGGCGATGTCGAGCTCCGCCGCTGCCGGGAGGACGCGTCCCAGTGCCGCGCGCAGCGCGCCCGCATCGCTGCCGGGTGCGAGCCACAGCGCCGCGTTGGTCGCGCTGCGATCGCCCGTCAGCGCGACATAACGCTGCCGTTCCATCGTGATCGCACCTTGCTGGCGCGCGTAATCGCGCCAGATGCCGGCCACCGTGAACGCCACCGGACGCGCGTCGAGTGGCAGATCCACGACGTCGCCCTGATGCCAGTTGTACAGCGCGGCCGCGGGCTCGTTGATCCACACCGGCGGCGGCGCGCCGGCGGCCGGAGTGCTCGCCGGCGCCACCAGAGGGAGCGCGCGGGAGGGATCGCCGGCATCGACGTCACGGGCGATCAGCACCACGCGGGGGCGGTCCGGATCGAGCAGGAGCTGCTGCTCGCGGATGAAATCGACGCGCCGCACGCCGGGAAACGCAGCGAGCTCGCGTTGCACCGATTCGGGCAGGTAGCCGCTGTTGCCGCTCGGCGCGGCGCGCACATAGACATCCGCGGGCAGCACGCGCTCGAGCCACGCTTCGAGCGAGCCGCGGAACGAGTTGACCATGATGCCCATCGACACCATCAGGCTGATGCTCGCGACCACCGACGCGAGACTGACGCTGGCCTGGCCGGGGGCGCCGCGGAGCTGCGCGAGCGCAAGCCGCGGCCCGGGGCGTGACGGCAGCGGCAACCGCTGCCATGTCAGTGCTGCCGCCCGCGGCAGCAGCATCAGTGTCCCGATCAGCAGCAGTGCGATGCTCGCGTAGCCGAAGAGCGGCAATCCGGCAACGGGTGGCGCGAGCGTTGCAGCCCCGCCGAGCAGGAGCGCCGCGAGTCCGGGCCACCACGGGCGCAGCCGGGTGAACGCGCGCTGCTCGTCGCCTGCCTTGAGCGCGCGCGCCGGCGCCGCCCGCGCTGCCTCGAGCGCAGGCACCGCGCTCCCCGCCGCGGCGATGCCCGTGCCGATGAGCAGGAAGACGAGCGCATCGACGACGTCGGGCGCCACGCGCGGCGCGACGCCGCGAAAGTATCCCGACCCGAGATCCGCGCCGATCACGCGCAACGCAGCCACTGCCAGCAGGTAACCGGCGACGAGACCGACGACGCTCCCCGCGAGACCGAGCACGAGGCCTTCGCCGACCAGCAGCGCGACGAGCTCGCGCCGGGTCACGCCCAGCACGCGCAGCAGCGCGAGCTGCGCGCGGCGGCGCACCACCGCGAGGGCCTGCGTCGAGAACACGAGAAGGCCACCGGTGAAGAGCGCGACCAGCGCGAGCACGTTGAGGTTCACGCGGTACGCACGCGAAAGGCTCGCCCCTGCCGCGATGCTCGAGGCCGGGCGCGCGACGACCACGCCCGCGGGCAGCGCCTGCGCCAATGCGCTCGCCGCCGCGTCCACGTTCGTTCCGGGGCGCAGCGCGCAGGTCGATGCGACTCAGCGTGCCGACGCGCTCGAACGTCGTCTGCGCGCCGGCGATGTCCATGATCGCGATGCGCTGATTGATGCCCGGCCCGAGCACGCCCGCGACCCGCAGCGCGACACGGTCGACGCCAGCCTGCACGTCGATCGTGTCGCCGGCGCCGACACCCAGCCACTGCGCCGCGGCCACGCTGAGGAAGACCACATCGGGCTCGAGCGGATCGAACGTGCTCGCGACCGGGGGCACGAGGGCCGGCTGGATCGCGAGCGCACGGAAGATATCGATCCCCAGCACGCGCAGGCTTTCGTCGCGACCGGCGAGGCGTGCATCGACCTCGATGACGGGGCTCGCCGCGGCGACTTCCGGCCGCCGCGCGAGCTGCGGATAGAGGAGCTCGTCGAAGCCCGCGCGCGCGCCGCGCACCTGCAGGTCGGCGTCTCCTGCGAGCGCCTGCACGCCCAGCGCGAGCTCGTTCACCGCCGCGCCGTTGATGAGCTGCACCGCGAAGCCGAGCGCAACGCCGAGTGCGATCGCAAGCACGGCGAGGGCGGTGCGCAACCGGTCCTGCGCGAGGGACGCAGCGATCACCGAACGCAACGCGCCGATCGCGGCCACCTCAATCCTCCGGCGAGATCGTCGAGCGGGCGCAGGCCGGTGCGGGTCAGCAGCAGCACACGGTCCGCGGTGCGTGCCGCGGCGCGCGAATGCGTGACCAGGATGCCCGCGGCATCGCTCGCGTGAATGCGCGCACGCAACAATGCGGAGACCTGCGCCGCCGTCTCGGGATCGAGGTTCCCCGTCGGCTCGTCGGCGAGCACCACCTGCGGCCGATGCACCAGCGCGCGGGCGATCGCGACGCGCTGCAGCTCGCCGCCCGACAGCTCGCGCGGCAGGCTCGCGGCGCGGTCGCCGAGCCCAACCGCGTCCAGCATCGCACGCGCCTCGCCTTCGGCCTCGTGGCGGGCGCGGGACGCGAGCATGAGCGGCAGCGCGACATTGCCCAGCTACGTCGAGGTACGGCAGCACGTGGAAGGCCTGGAACACGAAGCCCATGTGCGAGCGCCGCAACAGCGTCCGGGCGTCGTCGTCGAGACCGACGAGCTCCCGGCCGTCGAGCACGATCGAGCCGGCATCGGGCGTGTCGAGACCGGCGACGAGGTTCAGCAGCGTCGATTTCCCGACGCCGGACTCGCCCATGACGGCGACGTATTCGCCGCGTTCGAGCGTGAGGTCGAGTCCGGAGAAGAGTTCGCGGTGGCGGCCGCCGCTGGCCGGCACCGATTTCGCCAACGCTCGGATGGAAAGCACGCGCCGAGAGTAGCGGCCCCGGTCGCGCCCGGCAACAGGACGGAGCGCAACCGAACGCGGCCTGCCACGTCGTTGGCCTTCGCACCGGCATCGTGGGTAGCCGGGCGCACGCGCGGCAACTGCGCCGCGATTGCGCTGTCAGATCGCTGTGGGATGCCAGGGGCGAAGGCAAATCCGCGGTATCATCCGCGCCTCGAAGGCCAGGGCGACACAATCGCCGACGCCCTCGGCTGCGAGCCGCACCCGGTTCGCGCCGTCCAACGAAACACGATTTCTTGGAGTGACCGCATGTCTCCTGCCGCCGTTGCCGCGTGCAACGTGATGCTGGCCATCGCCGCCCTGCAGCCCGCGTCGCCCTTCCGCAGCGCCATCGTCCGTCCCTGCAGGCCAGGCATCAGCCCGAGTTCGACCTCGCGTCCCGCCTTCGCCACTCCCGACCTCGAGGCCAGCCATGGGTGAGCCATTGCGGCAAGTCTCGCTCGACGACAAGTACGCGCTGGACACGGGACGCGTCTTCCTGACCGGCACGCAGGCGCTGGTGCGCCTCCTCATCCTGCAGCGCCAGCGCGACGCGCTCGCCGGGCTCAACACCGCGGGCTTCGTCTCGGGTTATCGCGGCTCGCCGCTCGGCGCGCTCGACCAGTCGCTGTGGAAGGCGCAGAAATTCCTCGACCGCGCGCACATCAAGTTCCAGCCGGGCCTGAACGAGGACCTCGCCGCGACCGCCATCTGGGGCTCGCAGCAGGTGAATCTGTACAAGGGTGCGAAGTACGACGGCGTCTTCGCGATGTGGTACGGCAAGGGACCCGGCGTCGATCGCTGCGGCGACGTGTTCAAGCACGCCAACCATGCCGGCACGTCGAAGCACGGCGGCGTGCTCGCGCTCGCCGGCGACGACCACGGGGCGAAGTCGTCCACCCTCCCGCACCAGTCCGACCACATGTTCTCCGCGGCGCTGATGCCGGTGCTCTATCCCTCGTCGGTGCAGGAGATCCTCGACCTCGGCCTGCACGGCTGGGCGATGTCGCGCTACTCGGGCTGCTGGGTCGGCTTCAAGTGCGTGGCGGACACCGTCGAGAGCTCCGCGTCGGTGTACGTGGATCCGACGCGCACGCAGATCGTCGTGCCGACGGACTTTCCGCTGCCGCCGGACGGCGTTTCCATCCGCTGGCCGGACGGCTTCCTCGAGACCGAGGCGCGGATGCAGGACTACAAGATCTACGCCGCGCTGCACTACTGCCGGGTCAACCAGCTCAACCGCATCGTCATCGGCTCCGCGGACGTGCCGGCGCGCCTGGGCATCATCACGAGCGGCAAGAGCTATCTCGACGTGCGGCAGGCGCTCGACGATCTCGGCATCACCGAGCAGGAGTGCGCCGAGCTCGGCGTCCGCCTGTTCAAGGTGGCGATGCCCTGGCCGCTCGAGCCCGAGGGCGTGCGCGCAGTTCGCCAACGGTCTCGAGGAAATCCTGGTCGTCGAGGAGAAGCGGCAGGTCGTCGAGTACCAGCTCAAGGAGCAGCTCTACAACTGGCGCGACGACGTGCGCCCGCGCGTGGTCGGCAAGTTCGACGAAAAGGGCGAATGGGTGCGCCCGCACGGCGACTGGCTGCTGCCCGCGAAGGGCGAGCTCACGCCGGCGATGATCGCGCGCGTGATCGCGCAGCGGATCCAGCGCCTCGAGCTGCAGCCGCGGCGCATCGAGAAGCTCAAGGCGCGCGTCGACTGGATCAATGCCAAGGAAGCCGCACTGGAGAAGCCGCGCATCCTGCTCGAGCGCAAGCCCTGGTTCTGCTCGGGCTGTCCGCACAACACGTCGACCAACGTGCCGGAAGGCAGTCGTGCGACGGCCGGCATCGGCTGTCACGTGATGGCGATCTGGATGGATCGCTCGACCTCGACGTTCACGCACATGGGCGGCGAAGGCGTGCCGTGGATCGGGCAGGCACCGTTCACCGAAGAGAAGCACGTCTTCGCCAACCTCGGCGACGGCACCTATTACCACAGCGGGATCCTCGCGGTCCGCGCCGCGGTGGCGGCGGGTGTCAACATCACCTACAAGATCCTCTACAACGATGCCGTGGCGATGACCGGCGGGCAGCCCTTCGACGGACCGCTCACGCCCGCCGACATCGCCGCCCAGGTGGCCGCCGAAGGCGTGCGCAAGATCATCGTGGTGAGCGACGAGCCCGGCAAATATCCGTCCGGCTATTTCGCCTCGAACATCGCCGTGCACCATCGCGACGACCTCGACGACGTGCAGCGCACCCTGCGCGAGACGCCGGGTTGCACGGTCCTGCTCTACGACCAGACGTGTGCGGCCGAGAAGCGCCGGCGGCGCAAGCGCGGCAAGTTCCCCGATCCGGCGAAGCGCGTGGTGATCAACGACCTCGTGTGCGAGGGTTGCGGTGATTGCGGCGTGAAGTCGAACTGCGTGTCGGTCGCGCCGCTCGAGACCGAGTTCGGGCGCAAGCGCACCATCGACCAGAGCTCGTGCAACAAGGACTACTCGTGCGTCAACGGCTTCTGCCCGAGCTTCGTGACGGTGGAAGGCGGCAGCCTGCGCAAGCCGAAGAAGGCCGAGGCCGGCGAGTTTCCGGTGCTGCCGCAACCGCAGGTGCTCGCGACCCGCGAGCCTTATGGCATCGTCGTGACCGGCATCGGCGGCACGGGCGTGGTGACCATCGGCGCGCTGCTCGGGATGGCAGCCCATCTGGAAGGCAAGGGCTGCAGCGTGCTCGACATGACGGGCCTCGCGCAGAAGAACGGCGCGGTGGTGTCGCACGTGCGCATCGCGGATCGTCCTGAAGCGCTGCACGCGACGCGCATCGCGGCGGGCGAAGCGAAGCTGGTGCTTGCCTGCGACATCCTCACGGGCGTGGGCTACGAGCAGCTCGCGAAGATGCAGAAGGGCGTGACCCACGCGCTCGTCAATACGGCGCTCGTGATGCCTGCCGGCTTCACGCGCGATCCCGATCTGCAATTCCCGCTGGGCTCGATGGAGCGCGAGATCGAGGACGCGATCGCGCCCGGGGACGCCGAATTCGTCGACGCGACGAAGCTCGCCACCGGCCTCATGGGCGACTCGATCGCCACCAACCTCTTCATGGTCGGATTCGCCTATCAGCGCGGGCTGCTGCCCGTTGGCGAAGAAGCCATCCTGCGCGCGATCGAGCTCAACGGCACGGCCATCGAAGCCAACAAGCAGAGCTTCCGGTGGGGCCGTCTGGCGGCGGTCGATCCGGCGCGCGTCGCCGCGGCGGCGATCGCGAAGCATCAGCCCGAATCGCACCGCCTGTCGGAGTCGCTCGACGAGATCATCGCCCGCCGCGCGGCATTCCTGACCGAGTATCAGGATGCCGCCTACGCGAAGCGCTACACCGATTTCGTGGCGCGCGTGCGCACGACCGAAGGCACCCGGCTGCCCGGCTCGACCGCGCTCACCGAGGCCGTCGCGCGTGCGTACTTCAAGCTGCTCGCGGTCAAGGACGAGTACGAGGTCGCCCGCCTCTACGCCGAGACGGACTTCGCGGAGCAGGTGGCGCAGCAGTTCGAGGGCGACTACAAGCTCGTGTTCCATCTCGCGCCACCGCTCACCACGAAGGCGGACGGCGACACCGGCGAGCCGCGCAAGAAGCAGTACGGGCCGTGGATGATGCGTGCGTTCCGCGTACTCGCGAAGCTGCGGCGCCTGCGCGGCACGCCGCTCGACGTGTTCGGGCGCACCGCCGAACGCAAGATGGAGCGCGCGCTGATCGGCCAGTACGAGCAGCTGATGGAGGAAGTGCTGCGCGGCGTGTCACCGCACAAGCAGGGCATCGCGGTCCAGCTGGCGTCGCTCCCCGAGACCATGCGCGGCTACGGCCACGTGAAGGCGCGGCACGTCGCGGAGGCGAAGGCGAAGGAAGCCGATCTCCTTGCCGCCTTCCGCGGTGCGACGCCGACGAAGCCCATCAAGATCCTCGCTGCGGCGTAGCGGCTGCTACGCGTGGCGCGGCCACGAAAACAAAGGGCCCGCACCGGGCCCCTGGATGTGCGTAGCGCGCCCGTCAGCGCGGTGGGATGCGCGATCGCATGCCCGGCCGGCGCAAGGCGAGCGCACCCAGCATGCCGAGCAGAAGCACGAGCGCGAAGAGGACTTCGCGCGACGTCGCAGGAATCGGCGCGGGCAGATTGCCGGGGCCTGGAGCCGCGGCCACGGCCGCCGCGACCGTCGTGGCGCACGTGCCGTACGCTCCCGAGCAGGTATAGAGCACCACCTTGGTCGAGCAGTTGTAGACGACCGCGAACTCGATGGCCGTGGCCGGCGTCGGAGGATTCGAGCCGATCCACGCGTAGCTCATGATGCGCGAGCCGGCGTTTTGCGCCGTCGTGATCGGCACGAGATAGGTCGCGTTCCACGAATCGTTCGCGCTGGCGTCCGGGCCGAACGTGCCGATGATCGCGCCGGCGGCATCGCGCGCGACGCCGTATTCCCAATGGTTGCCGGCGCCACTCCACGACGGCAACAGGTTGGCGTTGGACGTGCAGTCCGCATTGGGCGCGATGGTGACTGCGCCGGCGGTGGCGGCGAATGCCGCGCCGGCCCAGCCGAGGGCCGCGACCAGGAGCGCCGCCAGCGATAGGATGCGATTCAAGGGACCTGCTTTGGGTTTCGTTGTTGGCTGCCGGGCTTGCGCACGGCCGTTGGGGTTAGTTTCATTCTATCCGGCCGGGCGCCCTCCGTCTGCATTCGCCGGATGGCTGGTGCAGCCGGGTGCACATTTTCGTGGCGGTCACGCAACAGGCACGCGCCGCATAGATCGCATTCCAGATGGTGTTTGGCGGCAGAATCACGGAATGACGTTGTTTTCACCACTTTCGTCGCCAAACGGCGACAGTCCCGTCCTCCTTCGCAGCAACGATCCGTACGAGCCGGCCCGGCGGTGGTTCGCCGACCAGGGCTGGACGCCGTTCCCGTTCCAGGAGGAGGTCTGGGCCGCGTACGCGGCCGGCGAGAGCGGGCTGATCCACGCCCCGACCGGCATGGGCAAGACCTATGCGGCGGCGATGGGACCGCTGCTGTCCGGCCCCGACGGCGCGCCGACCGACGGCGACGAAGCCCCGCCACTGACGCTCCTGTGGATCACGCCGCTGCGGGCGCTGGCCGCGGATACGGGCCAGGCCCTCACTCGCGCGGCCGCCGCCCTGCGGCCGGCGTGGACGATCGACGTGCGCACCGGCGACAGCAGCGCCAGCGCGCGGGCGCGGCAGGGTCGGCGGCTGCCGACGGCGCTCGTCACGACCCCGGAGAGCCTCACCCTCTTCCTCTCGCGCCCCGAATGGCGCGAACGCTTCGCGCACCTCGAGGCGGTCGTGATCGACGAGTGGCACGAGCTCCTGTCCAGCAAGCGCGGCGTGCAGGTCGAGCTCGCGCTGGCGCGCCTGCGCGGCGCGCGGCCGCAGCTCCGCGCCTGGGCGCTCTCCGCAACGCTCGCCAACCTCGACGTCGCGCTGGCCTGCCTCACCGGCAACGCCAGCGCGCGCGGCAGGATCGTGAAGGGCTTCGACGCGAAGGAGATCGTGATCGACACCCTGCGCCCGCGCACCATCGAGCGCTTCCCGTGGGCCGGCCACATCGGCCTGAAGCTCCTGCCGGAAGTGGTGCGCGCGATCGACCGGGCGCGCACCACGCTCGTGTTCACCAACGTGCGCTCCGCGTGCGAGTCGTGGTACCAGGCGATCCTCGAAGCGCGCCCGGATTGGGCGGGCACCATCGCGCTGCATCATGGCTCGCTCGAGCGCGAGGTGCGCGAATGGGTCGAGGACGGCCTGCGCAACGAACGGCTGCGCGCGGTGGTGTGCACGTCGAGCCTCGACCTCGGCGTCGACTTCGCGCCCGTCGAGCAGGTGCTGCAGATCGGCAGTCCGAAAGGCGTCGGACGGCTGCTGCAGCGCGCCGGTCGCAGCGGGCATCGTCCGGGGGCGATCTCCCGCGTCAGCGTGGTGCCGGCGCAGGCGCTCGAGCTCGTGGAGGCGGCGGCGGCGCGCGACGCCGCGGCCGTGCGTGACATCGAGCCGCGCGTCCCGCTCACGCATCCGCTCGACGTCCTGATCCAGCACCTCGTGACCTGCGCGGTCGGTGGCGGCTTCCGTCCAGCCGATCTCCTCGCCGAGGTGCGCACGACGCACGCGTACGCATCGCTCGACGACGCACAGTGGCAATTCGCGCTCGACTTCGTGATCCACGGCGGCGCGAGCCTCAATGCGTATCCCGAATACCGGCGCGTGGTCATCGGCGACGACGGCATCGCGCACGTGCCCGACGCGCGCATCGCACGTCGGCATCGCATGGGCATCGGCACGATCGTCAGCGACAACAGCATCGTCGTGCAATTCCAGCGCGGCGCCAGGCTCGGTCACGTCGAGGAGGACTTCATCGCGCGCCTCACGCCGGGCGATTGCTTCCTCTTCGCCGGGCGCATGCTCGAGTTCATCCGCGTGCGCGAGCTCACCGCATGGGTGAAGCTCGCGAAGGGTTCGAAGGGCGTCGTGCCGCGGTGGATGGGCGGGCGGATGGCACTGTCGTCGCAGCTCGCGGACGGCACCCGGCGTCTCGTCGCCGACGCACGCCGCGGAGTCTTCGCGTCGCCCGAGCTGCAGGTGGTGCGGCCGCTGCTGGAGTTGCAGGCACGCTGGTCGGCGCTGCCGCTCGAAAACGAATGGCTGGTCGAGGAGATCGCCACCCGCGAGGGGCACGGACTCTTCTTCTATCCGTTCGAAGGCCGCCTCGCACACCTGGGGCTCGCCACGCTGTTCTCGTATCGGCTGTCGCGTGAGATGCCGCGCACGTTCTCGATCACCGCCAACGACTACGGCTTCGGTCTCGTGTCGCCGACCGCGATGCCGCTGCGCCTCGCGGATGTCGGCAGGATGCTCGCCGCACCGCACGTCGAGGCCGACATCCTCGCGGGCCTCAACGCCACCGAGCTCGGGCGCCGGCAGTTTCGCGAGATCGCGCGCGTCGCCGGCCTCATCTTCCAGGGTTATCCCGGCCAGCCCCATCCGCAGCGCCAGCTGCAGGCGTCGAGCTCGCTGCTCTACGACGTGTTCGCGGAGTACGACCCGGACAACCTGCTGCTCGTGCAGGCGGTGCGCGAAGTGCTGGAGCGCCGGCTCGAAGCGTCCCGGCTGCACGCCGCACTCGATCGCCTGCGGCGCAGCCGCGTCGTGCTGACGCGCCCGCGGCGGCCGACGCCGTTCGCGTTTCCGCTGCTGGTGGAGATCTTTCGCGACAAGCTCTCGACCGAAGCCCTCGAGGCACGCGTCGCGCGCATGGTCGGCGAGCTCGAGAAGGCCGCGCATTGATCTGGCGCAGGCCGCGCCCCGGCGCGCGCATGACGCCCGACCGGCGCGTACGATAGCGGGACCCGGCCACCACGCGGGGGCAACCGCACAACAACCAGAGGAGAAGTCGCATGAAGCGAATGTTGCTCGTCACCCTCGGCCTTCTCGCCGCCACCGCCGCCTCGACGGCGATCGCGGGGCCGAACGACATGGTGATCATGCGCAACGCGCCACAGCAGGTGGCGGTGCTGCCTGATCAGGTGCGCTATCCGGAAGGCCTTGCCGTCAATCCGGCGAACGGCGACATCTTCGTCGGCACTTTCGATTTCGGTCCGAACGCCAACAAGCTGCTGCGCTACTCGAAGACCGGCAAGCTGCTCGCCGTGCGCGACTTCGGCGGCACGCCGCTGCTCGGCCTCGGCTTCGATGCAGCGACCGGGCAGGTCTACATCCTCAATATGGGGGCGCAGAAGGTCCAGCGCATCTCCGCGAACTTCACGGCAACGACCGTGCCGACGGATGTCGCCGACGTGCCGTCGCTGCCGCCGGCGCTGCCGCGCACGGTGGGCAATCCCGACGGCAGCAACGACGTCATCACGTTCGGGGACAACCCCGGGTTCGGCGCGCCGAATGCCATGCTCTTCGACGGCAGCACGCTCTACTTCTCCGATTCGTTCCGTGGCGCGATCTTCAGTATCGCCAACTTCCGCACGTGCAGCACGCCGTGTGCCGTCAGCACCTTCGTGCAGGATCCCCTGCTCGCCACCGCGGGGTTCCCTCCCTTCGGCGCGAACGGCATTGCGCTCGATGCGGACGCCACCACGATGTTCATCGCCAACACCGGCGACAACCGCGTGCTGGCGCTGGACATGGCGTCGAAGGCGGTCGCGGTCTTCGCCGAGAGCGTGCATGGCGCCGATGGCCTCGCCTTCGACGGCGATCACCGCCTGTGGGTCGCGGCGAACCAGGCCGACGAGGTGGTCGAGGTGAACGACAACGGCCGCATCGTGACGCGCCTCGGCGAATTCCAGGGCCTGCGCCACGACGGAACGCCCCAGGGACTGCTGTTCCCCGCGAGCATCGCGATCGTCGGCGACTGGCTCTACGTCACCAATCTCGCGCTGCCGCTCAACAACATTCCCGGCGACGAGGTGGAGGAGGACGTGCAGCGCTGGACGATCTCGCGCATGAAGTTGCCGCAGCGCTGACGCGGAGTCATGGCCATGCAGCGCATCTTCGATCTCACCGGCCGCGTCGCACTCGTCACGGGCGCGTATCGTGGCCTCGGCCTCGCGATGGCCCGCGGCCTTGCGGAGGCAGGCGCGCACGTCGTGCTCAATGGCCGCAAGCCGGACGAGCTCGCGAGCGCGCGCGATGCGCTGCGCAGCGACGGCCTCGCTGCGGACACCGCCCTGTTCGACGTCACGGACCGTGCCGCGGTGACCGCCGCGGTGGCGGACCTCGAGGCGCGCCACGGACACGTGGACGTGCTGGTCAACAACGCGGGCATCCAGCGGCGTGCACCGTTCGCCGATTTCGCGCAGGCGGACTGGGACGCGGTCATCGCCACCAACCTCACCGGCCCCTTCATCGTGGCCCAGGCCGTGGTGCGCGGCATGATCGCCCGCCGCAGCGGCAAGGTGATCCACATCGCATCGCTGCTCTCGGAGCTCGGCCGCCCGACGATCGTCGCGTACACGGCGGCCAAGGGCGGGGTGCGCCAGCTCACGCGCGGAATGGCGGTCGAGCTCGCGCCGTACAACATCCAGGTGAACGCGATCTCGCCGGGATACTTCGCCACCGAGATGAATCGTGCGCTGCTCGACAACCCCGAGTTCGACGCCTGGGTGCGCAAGCGCACGCCGGCGGGCCGCTGGGGAGACCCTTCGGAGGTCGCGGGCTTGGCCGTCTTCCTCGCGTCGTCCGCGTCGGATTACATGACGGGGCAGCTCCTGACACTCGACGGCGGAATGAGCATAGCGCTGTAACGTCTGGAACTCGCCTGCCCCGTAAGCGGACCAACGGTGAATCACGCACAGCGCGCTCACCAGGAACCAGCATGCCCTTCACCAACCTTCCGTATTCCTCTCCGTGGGCCGACCGGCTCCTCAGCGTGCTGCGTATCGTCACCGCGTTCGCCTTCATGCTGCACGGCACCGCGAAGATCCTGCACGTGCCGCACCAGCCGCAGTACGACAACCTGCAGCTCCTCTCGCTCGTCGGCGTGGCGGGGCTGCTCGAGCTCGTCGGCGGCTTCCTCGTGCTGATCGGGCTGTTCACGCGGCCGGTGGCGTTCATCCTGTCGGGCGAGATGGCCGTCGCCTACTTCATGTCGCACGCGCCGCGCGGGGCGCTGCCGCTGCTCAACAACGGCGATGCCGCGGTGCTGTATTGCTTCGTGTTCCTGTATCTCGCGTTCGCCGGCGCGGGGCCGTGGAGCGTCGATGCGATGCGCACGCGGCGGTCTGCATGTTGTAGGTCAGGCTTCAGCCTGACGCGCCGTCGTCGGAACCGGCGGCGCGGAGGGCTTGGCTGAATTGTTGGGTCTGCGTAGCCGCGGCGCTTGGAGTGACCGGGAGCGCCTGCCGTCGCCTCAAGGCTGAAGCATTGCCTACAATGGTCATTCGTCGGTCATTCATCGTTGCGAGCGTGAACCCGTCCGGGTGACGCCCCACCACCGCCTCACACTTGAATCTTCCCTTCTACGTTCCCGCCCCCGCTGCCGCTGCCGGGAGCGACGCCTTGCGCACGCACCTGGCCGGCGAGCGCGTGGAGCTCCTCGCCGAGCGGGCCCTGCACTGGCCGCGCGAGCGAACCGTGTTCGTCGCCGACGTGCATCTCGGCAAGGCAGCGTCGTTTCGCGCCGGAGGCGTGCCGGTGCCGCGGGGCGCGACGGCCAATGACCTCGCGCGGCTGAGCGCGCTCCTGCGCCGTACGAACGCCACACGCCTGGTCGTGCTCGGCGACTTCCTGCACGCGGCCGCGGGGCGCGTAGCGGCGCTCGACGCGGCGTTCACCGCATGGCGCGCCGTGCACGCGGACGTGGCGATCACGCTGGTACGCGGCAACCACGATGCGAAGGCCGGGGATCCGCCGCCCGCGTGGGGCATCGACGTCGTGGGGGATCCCTTCCCCGCCCCGCCCTTCCTGCTGTGTCACGCGCCAGCCCGTCCGCCGACGGGCTACGCGCTGTGTGGCCACATCCATCCCGGTGTCTGGCTCTCCGGCGCGGGGTTCGAGTCCGCCCGGCTGCCGTGCTTCGTGCTGGGGGAACGCCGCGCCCTGCTCCCGGCTTTCGGCCGCTTCACCGGTCTCGCGGTACATCGGCGCGAACCGGGGGAGCGGGTGGTGGCGATCGCCGGATCGAGGCTCTTTCCGGTCCCGACGGCGGCGGCTGGCGAGTAGCGGTTCCACCGGGCTCGGCCGGCCTCGTGCCGGGAGGCGGCGTGCTTTTGTTGCGATGCAATAATTCTGCAGAACCGCACGTTTGTTGGCCTCGCGGCCTGAACCGCCGCACAAAAGTTAGGCAAGCCGCGCGATTTCTTGCTGCATTGCGCGCGGCAACTGCGCGGCAGACGGGGCGTCGCGCTGTCGCATATCTGCAACGCGGCAGAGTCTTTTTTCGGCTTCGCCGCGAGCAGTGGACAACCCGGTGAACAACCCCGGGACAGGACGTGGATAGGCCGGATATTTTCGCCCAAGTCACTGATAGCACGTGACTTTATCGACACACTGAATGTTGACGAAATAGTCCTTGCACTTCGGCCATGTGGCCACTATTCTTTGTGTACGCCACGTGTTCGAGCACAATATCTAGTAGATTTCGGCAACGGCGGAAGCTCATGCGGCGTCGGGAGGGCACGCCCCGGCGGACGCCACGGATCGCGGCGGTAGCGGCAGGCCCGAAGGGCCCCCGAACCGGCGCAAAAGGCAGGACGACTGACGGCACGAGCGGGCAAACGGCCCCGAACGCAGCCGTCCGGCCACAAACGACACGATTTGGACAGGAGAGCACCCCAATGCAATTAGCCAGCGCTTCCACCGGCACGACCCATCAGCCGCCCCGCGACATGCTGGCCGGCGAACCCGGAAGCGCCACCGCCCCGACCGCGGACCCGCGGTTCGCGCAGTACAAGGTGATCCGGCGCAACGGCGCCGTCGTTGGCTTCGAGCCGGCGAAGATCTCGATCGCCATGACCAAGGCGTTCCTCGCAGTCAATGGCGGCCATGGCGCCGCGTCGGCCCGCGTGCGCGACGAAGTCGCCAAGCTGACCGATGTCGTGGTCGCCGCCCTGATGAAGCGCAAGCCCGAAGGCGGCGCGATCCACATCGAAGAGATCCAGGACCAGGTCGAGCTCGCGCTGATGCGCGGCGGCGAGCACGAAGTCGCGCGCGCCTACGTCCTGTATCGCGAGAAGCGGTCGCAGGAGCGCGCGCACGAGAAGGCCGCCCGCACCACCACCGCCGAGCCCACGATCAGCGTGCTGGACCACGGCGTGCAGAAGCCGCTCGACCTCGGCCGCCTCACGGCACTGATCAAGGATTCCTGCACGAACCTCGCCGACGTCGAGCCGGAGCGCATCCTCAAGGCGACGCTCAAGGACCTCTACAACGGCGTGCCGATCGAAGAGGTGCGCAAGAGCGTGGTGCTCGCCGCGCGCACGCTGATCGAGAAGGATCCCGCGTACAGCTTCGTCACCGCGCGCCTGCTGCTCGATGCGATCCGCTTCGAAGCCCTCGGCGAGGAAGCGACGCAGGCGGACATGGCGGGCAAGTACGCCGAGTACTTCCCGCGGTTCGTGAAGCACGGCGTGAAGATCGGCCTCCTCAACGAGGCGCTCACGCAGTACGACCTGAAGAAGCTCGGCAAGGCGCTGAAGCCCGAGCGCGACCTGCAGTTCGGCTACCTCGGCCTGCAGACGCTGTACGACCGCTATTTCCTGATCGACCAGCACGACCCGACGTGGAACGCGGGCCGGCGCTTCGAGCTGCCGCAGTGCTTCTTCATGCGCGTCGCCATGGGCCTCGCGCTGAACGAGGTCGACCGCGAAGCGCGCGCGATCGAGTTCTACAACGTGCTGTCCACGTTCGACTTCATGTCGAGCACGCCCACGCTGTTCAACTCCGGCACGCATCGCTCGCAGCTGTCGTCGTGCTACCTGACGACGGTGTCCGACGACCTCGACGGCATCTACGAAGCCATCAAGGAGAACGCGCTCCTGTCGAAGTTCGCCGGCGGCCTCGGCAACGACTGGACCAACGTGCGCGCGATGGGCTCGCACATCAAGGGCACCAACGGCAAGAGCCAGGGCGTGGTGCCGTTCCTCAAGGTGGTGAACGACACCGCGGTGGCCGTGAACCAGGGCGGCAAGCGCAAGGGCGCGGTGTGCACGTACCTCGAGACGTGGCACCTCGACATCGAGGAGTTCCTCGAGCTGCGCAAGAACACCGGCGACGATCGCCGCCGCACGCACGACATGAACACGGCCAACTGGATCCCCGACCTGTTCATGAAGCGCGTCGTCGAAGGCGGCGACTGGACGCTGTTCTCGCCGTCCGACGTGCCGGACCTGCACGACAAGTGGGGCCGCGCCTTCGAGGAAGCGTACACGCGCTACGAGGAGAAGGTCGCGCGCGGCGAGCTCAAGCTCTTCAAGCGCATTCCGGCCGTGCAGCTGTGGCGCAAGATGCTCTCGATGCTGTTCGAGACGGGGCATCCGTGGATCACGTTCAAGGATGCCTGCAACGTGCGCTCGCCGCAGCAGCACGTCGGCACCGTGCACAGCTCCAACCTGTGCACGGAGATCACGCTCAACACGAGCGAGAGCGAGATCGCCGTCTGCAACCTGGGCTCGGTGAACCTGCTCGCGCACATGAAGCCGGCAGGCAACGGCTACGAGCTCGATCACGCCAAGCTGCAGCAGACCATCCGCACCGCGATGCGGATGCTCGACAACGTCATCGACATCAACTACTACGCCGTCACCAAGGCGCGGAACTCGAACCTGAAGCACCGGCCCGTCGGCCTCGGGATCATGGGCTTCCAGGATTGCCTGCATCTCCTGCACCTGCCCTACGGCTCCGATGGCGCCATGCAGTTCGCCGACCGGTCGATGGAAGCCGTCTGCTACTACGCGTATCTCGCGTCCACCGAGCTCGCGGAGGAGCGCGGCCGTTATGCGTCGTACCGCGGCAGCCTGTGGGACCGCGGCATCCTTCCGCAGGATTCGCTCAAGCTCCTGCGCGACGAGCGTGGCGGCTACGTCGACGTCGACGAGTCGTCGTCGATGGACTGGTCGGCACTGCGCAAGCGCATCGCCGAGCACGGGATGCGCAACTCGAACTGCATCGCCATCGCGCCGACGGCGACGATCTCCAACATCATCGGCGTCGGTGCGTCGATCGAGCCCGAGTACCAGAACATCTACGTGAAGTCGAACCTGTCCGGCGAGTTCACCGTGGTGAACGAGCACCTCGTCTCCGAGCTCAAGAAGCTCAACCTGTGGGACGAGGTGATGGTGGCGGACCTCAAGTACTTCGACGGCTCGCTCGCCAAGATCGACCGCGTGCCCGCGGATCTGCGCAGCCTCTACGCCACGGCGTTCGAGGTCGATGCGAAGTGGATCGTCGAGGCCGGTGCGCGCCGGCAGAAGTGGATCGACCAGGCGCAGAGCCTGAACATCTACATGGCGGGCGCGTCGGGCAAGAAGCTCGACGAGACGTACAAGCTTGCCTGGGTCCGCGGCCTCAAGACCACGTACTACCTGCGCACGCTGGCAGCGACGTCGGCCGAGAAGTCGACCGGCAAGGGCGGCGAGCTCAATGCCGTGCCTGCGAGCGGCGGCGCGATGGCCGCGGCGATGGCGGAAGCCGAGCCGAAGATGTGCCTCATCAACGATCCGACGTGCGAGGCATGCCAGTAGTCGGTTGCGGGGTCGAGCAACGGCGTTCGGCTGAAGCCGAACCTACAGGAATGGCAAGGCTGGGCAAGGCCGAAGGGTGTTGTAGGTCAGGCTGTAGGTCAGGCTTCAGCCGGACAAGCGTGCGCAAGAGGTTGTAGGTCAGGCTTCAGCCTGACGATGTTGCGATGTCGAGCAACGACGTTCGGCTGAAGCCGAACCTACAGGAATGGCGGAATGGCAAGGCGAGCGATGGTGACGAGGAGCGCGACACGATGAACGAGCCGGATTGGAACCGCCGCAGGCCGGGTCTTCGACCGGCGATGTGCGGTGAACCCTGTGCCCCGGGCGCACACCCGGCCGCAGCGTGAACACCATCAATTTCGGCGGTCTCCTGTTCACCAATCCGGTTCCCCTCGCCTTCGCGCTCGCGCCCGCACGATCCCGGCCTCTACGCCATCCAGGTGCGCAACCTCAGCTACGGCCCGTTGCCGTTCCAGCCGATCGCGTTCGGCGCGGCGGCCAGCCTGCCGGACGTCGCGTTCGAGGCGCTGCCCGAGCTCGCGCAATGGATGGAACACCGCTTGTCCGAGAGCGGCCTCTTCGTCTCGTACTGCGCGCTGCGCTACGAGTCGGAGTCGTACCGGGAATCGATGCAGGCCGAGCTGACGGCGCAGTACGTGCAAGGTCGAGACCGGAGCCGTCGCCGAGTCGCTGGCGTATGTCGCGGCATTGCGTCGCGATGTGAAATGACGGTCGGCAGCGCTTGTCACCTTTCGGCGACGTTCGCCGTGTGCGCCACCTGTCCCGTTACGGTTACAGGATCAAGGAAAGGGCACTTAGGTGCCACGCAGGCCGGTCGCGATGATCCGGATCAATACCGGGACATGGCGTGCCGATAAGGATAGAGGTGCGTCACGACGCAACGGCAGCCCAGAGAACACGGTGGCTTCGCGGTGGATCCCGGAGCGCCGGATCGAGAGAGGGCGATGCCCTGGGCCGTGGCAGCACGGTGGTAGTGCAGGCAAGAGGGACGCGGCGACGCGGCCCGCAGGAGTTGGTAGGCGCGACCAGCCCGCAGCAGACGGGCGGCGCGTCGCGAGGCAACGGAACAGCACCGCACCGCGTAACCCGGACAGGAGGGTGAAACGATGAACGCCAAGGCCGACGAATGGGAGCACTACACCGACGAGACTGGCAGGCGCCATTGGCGCTGGCCGGCCTCGGACGTGCGGGACGTGCGCATCAAGGCGGAAGGACAACGCCGGCACGTGCCGCTCCCGGAACCGTCGCGCGCCCGCGAGATGCCGAAAAGGCGCCGGGGGTGATGCGGCAAGGCAACAGCAGCACCGATGGGGTCCGGGCGACCGGCTCCATCACGGAAGCGCGAGGCATGCGCGGGCCGAGGAAGGCGGGCAACCGTCTGGTCCGCGGCGCGGCCGGGTCGTCAACTTCGCCCAATGGAGACGGAAGTGGCCAGATACGAGAGCGTGCAAAGGCATGTGATCGAAGCGCGGTATCTAGGTGATTACAAGGTGTGGCTTGAATTCAACGACGGTCGCAAGGGAGTCGTGGATCTCGCGGACGAGCTCTATGGCGAGCACTTCGAGCAACTGCGCGACCGCCTGCGCTTCGCGGATTTCTATCTCGATTACGGCCTGGCGACGATCGCATGGCACCACGGTGTCGACTTCGCGCCCGACTATCTGTACGAGAAATTGAGCGCAATGCACTGAAACCCACCGCCGGCCCCGCCCTCGCCCGCCAAGAGGCGATCTCGCCCCCCGCGCCCCACGGCGCGGGGCGGTGACCAGACCGGTGATGGATGTGGAACGACGACGAGTGGATCGGTAGGGGTTGCAGGTCAGGCTGCGGCCTGACTCGATGTGGATCGGTAGGGATTGTAGGTCAGGCTTCAGCCTGACTCGATGTGTTGTTGTCGATGTCGATGTTGCAGCACGTCAGGCTTGATCGCCTGCACAGGAGAACACCATGGACTCGATCGGGTGGCTGCTTCTGACCTTCATCCTCGGCGGATACGCCGGCGCGGTGCTCGTAGGACTCATGAGCATCAATCCACGGGACGAAGCCGACCGCGACACTGCGCCGGGCGGCGAGCTCGAAGAGGAAGAAGTGCCGCTCGTCGCGTAGTCAGTACCCAGGCTGGCGGCGCACCGTCCAGCCGGTACAAGCATTGCCGGTCCGTGCGCGGCGGGGTAGCCGTCACTGTGACCGAACGAAGACCAACGACTGGACCAGGCGACAGCCTGTTTTTGGGGGGAACGGCGGCACACGAACGAGACGGCTCGACCCGGCAACCGTGCGCCCGACCCCTCCCCTTCCAGTCGCCCGCGATGACCCGCACCACCGCTGGCAAACGGCGTAAAATTGCTTTCTAATCAACAGCTAGACCCTTGATTACGGCGCTTCGCGCCCCCACTTTAGATTGCTCCAGGAGACTCACCCCATGCTGACGTTCGAAGACGACTTCGCCACCCCGGCCCCCAGCCCGAAGGTGCAGCCGTCCATGCCGGAGACGACCCGTGCTTCCACCGGAGGGATCCTCTCCCGCCCAGAACCCGTCAGGGACCTCGACGCGGAGCAACAGGCGATGGACAACGGTTTCCGCCGCGTGCGCATCGAAGACAAGCGCGTGATCAACGCGCAGGCCGACGTCAACCAGCTCGTCCCGTTCAAGTACAAGTGGGCGTGGGACAAGTACCTTGCCGGCTGCGCGAATCACTGGATGCCGCAAGAGGTCAACATGCAGCGCGACATCGAGCTCTGGAAGAACCCCAACGGGCTCACCGACGACGAGCGCCTGATCGTCAAGCGCAACCTCGGCTTCTTCGTCACCGCCGATTCGCTCGCCGCGAACAACATCGTGCTCGGCACCTACCGCCACATCTCGGCGCCCGAGTGCCGCCAGTACCTCCTGCGCCAGGCGTTCGAGGAGGCGATCCACACGCACGCGTACCAGTACATCGTCGAAAGCCTCGGGTTGGACGAGGCCGAGATCTTCAACGCGTATCACGAGGTGAAGTCGATCCGCGACAAGGACGAGTTCCTGATCCCGTTCATCGACACGCTGACCAACCCGATGTTCAAGACGGGCACGCCCGAGACCGACCAGCAGCTCCTGAAGAGCCTGATCGTGTTCGCGTGCATCATGGAAGGCCTCTTCTTCTACGTCGGCTTCGTGCAGATCCTGGCGATGGGACGGCAGAACAAGATGACGGGCGCGTCCGAGCAATACCAGTACATCCTGCGCGACGAGTCGATGCACTGCAATTTCGGCATCGACCTCATCAACACCATCAAGCTCGAGAATCCGCACCTCTGGACGAACGAGTTCAAGGAAGAGATCCGGGCGCTGATCCGCAAGGGCGTCGATCTCGAGTACGCGTACGCGGAGGACACCATGCCGCGCGGCGTGCTGGGCCTCAACGCGACGATGTTCAAGGAATACCTGCGCTTCATCGCCAATCGTCGCTGCCAGCAGATCGGCGTCGATGCGATCTTCGACAAGGCCGACAATCCGTTCCCCTGGATGGCGGAGATGATCGATCTCAAGAAGGAAAAGAACTTCTTCGAGACGCGGGTCACGGAGTACCAGACCGGCGGTGCGCTGAACTGGGAGTAGGCCAGCCATCGTCCGGCAGCGCGACGTGTCCGATCCAGCGCAGCCGGAAGCAATCGCCATCGCGACAGCATGCAGGGCGCCTCTTCAGCGGGCGCCCTGTGCGCTTGGAGCAACCGATGCCGCCATCCGGTCGAGCGGACTCCTGACGCCACGCCCGCCGCGGTTCAGCACGTGCGTGTAGATCATCGTGGTCGACACGTCACGGTGGCCGAGCAGCTCCTGCACGGTGCGGATGTCGTATCCCGCATCGAGCAGATGCGTGGCAAAGGAATGGCGCAGCGTGTGCGGCGTGGCGGGCTTGTGCAGCCCCGCCGCGACGACGGCCGCGCGCACGGCACGCTGGATCGCCTGCTCGCTCACGTGATGCCGCCCCTCCCGGCCAGTGCGGGGATCGACCGCCCGCGAGCGCGCCGGAAACACGTACTGCCATGCCCAGGCGCGCGCAGCGTCGGGGTATTTGCGCGCCAGCGCGTGCGGCATGAACACCGCGCCGAAGCCTTCGGCCAGATCGCACCGATGGAGCGCGCGCACGCGCTCCAGGTGCGCTTGCAGTGGCGCGGCGATCGCCTGGGGCAGCATCGTGATGCGGTCCTTTGCACCCTTGCCGTCCCGCACCAGGATTTCTCCGCGCGTGAATTCGACGTCCTTGACGCGCAGGCGCAGCGCCTCGAGCAGGCGCAGGCCGGTCCCGTACAGCAGACGACCGATCAGGGCATTCGTGCCGGTAAGGCGATCCAGCACGTCTGCGACCTCGGCGGTCGTCAGTACGGTGGGCAGTCGCATCGGCACCTTCGCCTGCTCGACGTTGTCCAGCTAAGGCAGCTCCTTGCCCAATACTTCACGATAGAGGAAGAGGATCGCGCTCTTCGCCTGGTTCTGCGTCGAGGCCGAGACGTTGCGCGCCACGGCCAGGTGGGTAAGAAAGGCCTCCACGTCGCGGGCCGAGAACCGCCGGGTGGCGCTTGCCGCTGTAGAGAACGAAGCGTCGAACCCAGTCCACATAGGCCTGCTCGGTCCGCAGGCTGTAGTGCTTGAGCCGTATCTTGTCGCGCACTGCATCAAGCAGGCGCGGCGGCTGGACTTCGCCGCTCGGCGTCATGACAATTAGGACGTGCTAATGGGAACCATGGTCATGATTCTGTGCGGCGATTGCCGCCGGCGGTATCGAGCGTTGGGTGGATTGACGCGATGTAACGCGTCGATTAGGCAGTCCACTTTTCGTTAGGCAACTCATGCCGAGCCTTCGCGTGGACAGAAACGGCCAACACCTCTGCACCGCGGGGTCGAACGAGGTGTGGATGTTCTCTGCGGGCGTCTGGGCGGACGTGTTTGGACCGGAGGCATCTATGCTTAATGTGACCGGAAGCTCGAACCCGGAAGGCGAGGAGGGCAGCGATTTTCTGATCTGGGAATGTCCCCTCGCATTATCGCGGGGCGACTCGATTGAAATGTCGTTCGAGGGTGCGAATGCATCCTTACCGCTGCCTACGCCGTTCCGCGACGAACCGGACCAAGAAGAGGAGCCAGCCGCATTGCCATGGTCCAACCCACCAACCGAGGAGGAAATCGCTGCATTCGAGTCCCGACCGGCTCAGAATATCGGGACGGAATGGACAGTGACGATCGGCGACCGCAAATTCCATTTGGCGCCTGACGTTTCACGACAGCATGTGAGCCTGTACCTTCTTTGGCGTAATCGGCATCCCGAGCACATTCGGGTTTCGCTGTGCCGCAAGTCATTGCGAGAGGTCATTGACCGACTGGACGGCGAGGAATTCTTTGCAGATGAACTGCCGATCGGCACTCGCCTTGCTGTCGCGATCGCGGCCTAACCCTGCGTTCGAGCGGACGCCGGTCGTCGTGCTTCAATCCGTCGGCGCTTCCACGGCGCCGCTCAACGCTGTCGTTAGCCATCGGAGACCATGCGTGGCGCTTATCCTAAAAGTCACCGTAAACGGCGAACGATTCACCGTCGCGGGTGAAGAAAGCCTTTGCGTACTCAGTGCGCACGTTTCGGCCGGCGGCAAGCTCGGCAACGCGTCGCACGGCACTCGCCGCACCGTGGACAGGTACGCGGAAGTTGCGCTTAGCGTCGGGGGACTAACGAGTCGCGGTAACGGCGTGCGCGACGAGCACCTGAATTGGGGACCGCGACGTACGCTGGAGGTTGGTGACACCGTTACCATTCGGGTAGCTGAGGGCAGCGAGTTCGATGCTCCATCACGTCGCTCGCCCGTACAGGACTACCCACACTCGTCGCTGTCCGCCCGTAAGCGATTTATTAATGCGAAGGCCCTCTACTTCAGATTGCGCGGGCGCTTTGATGTGCGCGCGCGGAAACTTGAGAAGCAGTGGCTCCGACGGCAGTACTTCACCCTCCGGTGAATGAGCGAATGATCGCAGCGATGGCTAACCCGGCGTTCGAGCGGACGCGGGCCGGCGTTGCTGTGACCAGTCAGCGCTTTTGGCGCGCCGCTCAACTCATTCGTTAGGTTGCTTAACGTGGTGCAGTTTCACCCAGATCTACTGAACCGAAACGTCGCTCCGGGGATTGCCGAATTCACCTTAGCGGAAATCCCCGACCTCCGGCCGGCGTTTCCGGAATCAACGCATTGGATTTCGAATCATTTCCTGAACACGCTTCTTGCACCCAGCTACAAAGGTCGCTTTCGACAATATGCAATCACCATGATGGCTCGCGCGGAAGCGCAATTTGCGCTGTTTCATCAGGCGCGCGATCAGACGCTTGAGTATCTCGCTAAGTCGCGTTTGCACAATCCGGCCGTCCGACTCTATTACGACACGATAGTCCTTTGGGAATCCTGCTTCCTGAATTACCAGATGTTCCTGGACTGCTTCGTGAAAGCAACCGGAAAAAGTGCTTTCGCTTCTGCCGACGGATCACAGGAGCAACGGGCGTACGACATCGGAAATGACATAAAACACTGGGCTGGCGTTGTAGCAGCGCGCGATCGGACGATGGCCACACAATTCCGCTCTGGCTTTCGAACGCTGGCTTCCACACGTACGCCCATGCTCTCACTTACCATGAACTAGCTGACATCACTTCCGAAGTCGGGAAGGCTGCCGATGATCTGCAGAATCCCAGCTACATCCCACCAGCAACCTAACCCGGCGTTCGAGCGGCCGCCGATCGGCGTGGCTTCAACGAGTCGCCGCTTCCACGGCGCCGCTCAACTTATCGTTAGGCCACAAGGGATACATGGCGCGACTACCAGAAGGATGTGGCGCGACGGCAGCTGGGTGACGCGATCCGATTGTTCTTTGACGGTGGCGATCCGATCTCGGTTTATTCGCTGGGCGCCGACGCTTGGGAAGTCATTGATGTCCTTTGTGACGGCGCCGCGGTATCTAGCATCTCCAATGAGACGCGCGGTCACATGCCCGGTGACAAGAAACTGAAGCGTGACTACATCAATTCGCCCTGATCGCAGCTTCTTTAAGCATGCGGATCGAGAATCCGAAGCCGTTTGGGATTGTTTTACGACTCGAACGTCGACTCGATCCTAATCTTGGCGGTCGAGGACTACATACGCCTGAACCAGCGCTCGCCGGTTGAGTTCAAGTGTCGAAGTCTTGTACGTGGCCATCGACATCGACAAAGTTTCAGATGAAGCGATGGCTAACGTATTGTCGACGGTCGATTCGACTCTTCCGAAGATTCGGCAACGTGCCTCGAAAGGAGCAAATTGCCATGGGCAAAGCGCTGCTGGCCCAATCGCGAAACGATTCCTCGCTCCTCGCCGATTCGCGCACTGGACGCATCCGGTTAAAGGCAGGCATGCCGCGGCCTGGAACCCTGCATGTTGGAGCGACGCCAATCGGCGTTGCTTCAACACGCCGGCGCTTCTACGCGCCGCTCAACTGACTGAGTTAGGTTGCATTGGCGACGGTATGTGCTGACCCACCCAGTCCTCTTGCGTCGCTCTGGTTATTGTAGCTACAAGTATCTATGCACGTCACCTTCGATCCAGCCAAACGTGCAAAGGCTTTGGCGGAGCGCGAGGATTTCGAGGACGCCGCCATCGTCTGAGGGTTGCACCGTCGAGTTCGAAGATACGCGCCGAAACTATGGCGAGCGTCGCGTCATCTGCTATGGCCTGCTTGCCGGGCGCCGTTCATTGGCTACACACAAAGAGGCGATGTCCGCCACATCTTCTGCATGCGAAAGGGTATGCGATCGTAGAAAAGCCGCCTGCGCCGTACTTTGAAATCTGATCTCGCTCGCGTCGATGCGCATGCGATCCGTTCGGACCAGTACAAGGATCTGCCGAGCTCTCGAAAGAGGCCCTGGCGCATGCGGTGGGGAAGAAGCTGGCCGGCCCGCTCGGCCAATCCCGCGAATTGATCTGATTCGGCTTCCCGCGGACGTCATTGAGGAATGGAAGGCAACAGGTCCGGGTTGGCAAACCCGTATGGCCGAGCGCCTAGCAAGGTTCGCTGGTGCTGCCAACCTAACCCCTCGTTCGAGCGGACGCGGGCCGGCGTAGCGCCCCGTCGGCGTCCGAGCCGCGCCGCTCGACGCTGTCGTTAGGCTGCAGCGATGCCGATCGCCGAGTGCCAACTTGCCAGTCCGAGTTATTCTCATCTGTGAGATTGACCTCCAGTGCAAGGTAATCTTGCGGGCGGCGGAGTACTTGGCGCGGCACCGCCGCGCATCGGATTGATTCGAGCACGGTGGTCGAGATATCAGCTCAGTCCCGCCAATCGACATCATCAAAGAGTGCAACACATGCCTGTCCGCGGCGGCTGCGATTTCCCGCATGTTATTGTCGGGGAACGCACGGAAAGCGAAGCGCCCGGGTCGAACCACGCTGTGCAGTCCTGGAGGAAGTTACTTGGCTTTCCACGCCTCGATACGATCTCGGTTCATTGGCCGTGAGGAACTCTTGGGAGCATCTCTGACCAAGCGCAACTGGACGAAGTGCTGATCACTCGCTCATACAAATCGTTCAGACATTCGTGTGGAAGCCGTACCGGCCAACCGCCAACGTCATCAATCGCCATTTTCGACCCGGTCAAATTCGAAGTTCGTCACGGCCCGGACTCGATAGCGCTCGAGCCCCTAATTCGGGACTGCGAAGACCTGGTCGAGCGCATCGCCGCAGCGTGGCAGCTCTTACGTACGGAGATTCACGAGCCGTACGCGGTGGAAGGCGATGCCGATGCAGCCTAATTCCCGATAGGCCATGCGCATCTTCGACGCCGATGGCGAGGAAGTCAACGGGAGCGAGGGGACGTGCAACATCTGGCTTCGCCAGCTGTCGCCCGCGCCCTGATGTCAAACGTTAGAGCGCATCAGCTGCTTAACCGTCCACTTGAAAGGGCGATTACAAATGGAAGGATTACGACATGGCTAGATGCACAGCACCAGTACGCGGACATCGCACAGCGGCCGCGGCCGCGGCCTGCCCTGCATGCCGTTACCGCAGTGGCTACCGCTATGGCGGCTACGGCTCGTCCTACTCCTCGTCGGGCAGCAGCGGGGTAGCTATAGCAGCAGCGGGGCGGCGGTGGCGGCAGGTCCAGCAGCAGTTCAAGGCCGCGCTGGTCGAGAGCGGGTTCGTCCGTGTCGTACACGCCTGCCCAAGTGCAGTCACTCACGCCAATCCGCCAAACCGTTGAGACGGAGCAGCGGAGCAACCTGACCTTCGTGACGTCTTCCTGTGCCACGCGTGGGACGACCGGCAGGGGCCAGCCAAAGAGCTGCACGATTTGCTCGTGGCGGCTGGTGTCAAAGTTTGGTTCAGCGAGAAGGACCTTGGCCTCGGCGTGCCGATGATGCGCGCCATCGACAAGGGCTTAGCGAATTCGCGAATCGGGCTTGTGCTGG
>CAVTHT010000013.1:0-359313 GCA_963734575.1 uncultured beta proteobacterium
GTAGGTTTTTATCCCTACACGGCCACCAACACGTTCAAGGGCTTGGTGCGAGAGCGCTGGGCCCTTTGTCTTTAAAGGAGACGCGGGCGGCGTCGTGGGCCCGTGGCGTTTCACGGGTCTCGGAGCCAGCGTGGGCGGTACGCAGCGACGGCCGCGCGTTCCATGTCTTTCAACATCGACGCGACTCGCGCGTCGGCCCATTTGGTATGCCAAGCCCAGAGACCGGCCTCGAGATGAAGAATCGCGTTTTCGAAACGTGTGCCCGTGTGCATGCCCTTGCCGACCGGCTCATCGAGCAGCCGCGCTAGCCACGCTAGCGGACCAACCTCACGAACTGCGCGCGCGAGGTCGTGGCGCCCGACAACATGAATGCGGACTTTGCCGCCGCCAGCGAGATACGCGATAAGGTTCTTGTCTCCATTGCCGGCGCGCATTTGAGCGTGATGGAAATTGGCGCCGTCGAGACCGTCGCCCCGGAACATACGATCACTGCGAGCCTGTGATCCGACATATAGCCGATCACCAGAACCCAGAGCCGTGAGCTTCGCATCGGCCGGAATGGCCACATACAACCATTCGCCATCGTGAACCTTGGGACGGTGAAGTACAGAGTTCACCAGGGGCCAGTGGTAGAACTTCCTTTTCGCGTAGTCGTATGTCCGCCCGGGCACGATTGCGTTGATCGTGATGTACGGTTGAAAGAACGGCGCAAGAAAGCGAAGCATGTCCATGGACTCTCCGGTGCTGAGTTGGGGAAAGTTTAATTACAACAGCCCAAAGTAGGCGCGCCAACCCCACCTAAGTCTCTGAAATGGCAGGCGCAAATCTGTGGCACTCATTCGCGCGGCCGTGGGGCTGTCGTCGACAACTGGCCAAATAGCACGGACCCGGCGGCAGAGCAGTCAGGAACGGGCGGAGGGAAATTCGCCACAGGCGGGGATAGCAAGAATGTTGCACGGACGCAAACACTGGCCAAACGCATGATGAGGTCCCTACACTTCGGGGATACTCGGCGACCTTCACGCGCAAGAGAGCAGCCTCCGCTGTCCAATGAACCGCCAATCATCGCCACACAAAATTGTCAAAAATCTCCCAGACGCCACCGGTGACGCAACAAGAGCTCATTAACCTCATCTGGTCCATTGCCAACAAGCTTCGCGGCCCGTACCGTCCCCCGCAATACCGCAAAGTGATGATCCCGCTGACCGTGCTGCGTCGGCTGGACTGCGTGCTGGCACCGACGAAGGAGAAGGTGCTCGCTGAGTACAAGGAGCTGAAAGCCCGGAAGCTCGACGATAAGACCATCGAGGCGACGATCTGCCGGCGCCTCAAGCTTTCGTTCTTCAATACCAGCCGCTTTACCTTCGCAAAGCTACTTGGTGATCCGGACAAGCTGCCAGCGAATCTGGTCGCCTACATCAAAGGCTTCTCGGGAGCGACGCGCCAGATCCTCGAACGATTCGAGTTCGACAAGGAGATCGAGAAGCTCGACAAGGCCAACCGACTATTCGAGATCGTCAAGACCATGGCGGCGGTCGACTTGCACCCGCACAAGGTGCCCAACACCGCGATGGGCTACGTGTTCGAGGACTTGGTCCGCAGGTTCAACGAGCAGGCGAATGAGGAGGCCGGAGACCACTTCACGCCGCGCGAGGTGATCCGGTTGATGGTGCACCTGCTGTTCAGTCCGGACGACGAGGTGTTCACGCGTCAAGGAGCCATCCGCACGCTCTACGATCCATGCTGCGGCACGGGCGGCATGCTGACCGTGGCGGACGAGTACGTGCGGGAGCACGCACCCGGGTTGACCTTGAAGGTGTTCGGCCAGGAGTACAACGAGGAGTCACACGCGATCTGCGGCTCCGACATGATCATCAAGGGCGAGGACGCGTCGAACATCGTCTTCGGCGACACCCTGGGCGACGGCAAGACGCGCGACGGATTCCCCGACCAGAAGTTCCACTACATGCTCGCCAACCCGCCATTCGGGGTTGAGTGGAAGCCACAGGCGGACAAGGTCGAGAAGGAGCATGCCGACCTGGGCTTCTCCGGTCGCTTCGGGCCCGGCGTGCCGCGCATCAACGACGGCGCGCTGCTGTTCCTGCTGCACATGATCAGCAAGCGGCGCAAGCCCGAGGACGGCGGCACTCGCATCGGTATCGTGTTCAACGGCTCGCCGCTCTTCACCGGCGACGCCGGCTCGGGTGAGTCCGAGATCCGCCGGTGGATCATCGAGAACGACTGGCTGGAAGCGATCGTCGGTCTGCCCGACCAGATGTTCTACAACACCGGCATCCTGACGTACATCTGGATCGTCACCAACCGTAAGGAGCCGCACCGCTGCGGCAAGGTACAGCTGATTGATGCCACCGGCTTCTTCCAGAAGATGCGCAAGAGCCTGGGCGACAAGCGCAACGAGATGTCGCTCGAGCACATCGGTGCCGTGACGCGTCTGTACGCCGAGTATAAGGAAGGCGAGTACGTCCGCATCTTCGATAACCGCGAGTTCGGCTACATCAAGCTCACGGTCGAGCGTCCGCTGCGGTTGAACTTCCAGGCCAGCGACGACCGCATCGCGCGCCTTCCCGAAGAAAGCGCCTTCGCCGCGCTGGCCGAGTCTAAGAAGCGCAAGAGCAAGGCGGAGATCGAGGCCGAGCAGGGAGCGGGTCGGGCGATGCAGGTGGCGATAGTGACGGCGCTCGAGGCGATGGATGGCACAGTTGTCTATCGCAGCCGCCCTGCCTTCGTGACGGCACTGGGCGGCACGCTCGATGCAGCCGGTCTCACCGTGGCGGCGCCCGTCCGCAAGGCCATCCTCAGCGCGCTGTCGGAGCGTGACGAGACGGCAGAGATCTGCCGTGAGAAGGACGCGGTCGACGGCGCTCTAGAGCCCGATCCGGAGTTGCGCGACACCGAGAACATTCCTCTACCTGCGGACTTTCCTTTGCCGGTGCCGCTGGATTACGGCGCGAAACAGGATAACAGCCGAGTCGTGACGATCGTGCGCGAGCACTGTGATGTTTACTTCGAGCGCGAAGTGCGCCCGCATATGCCGGACGCCTGGATTGACTACGACAGGACGAAGATCGGTTTCGAAATTCCGTTCAACCGTCACTTTTACAAGTACGTGCCGCCGCGGTCGCTGCCAGACATCGAGAAGGACATCCGAACGCTGGAGGATGACATCCTCAGGTTGCTGCGGGAGGTGGCGACGTGACCAAGTGGGCGCAGCGGCGATATGGGGCTACCAAGACCGCAGGGCTTTGTTGGGTGGACCGCGTGCCCTCCCACTGGGAAATCAAGCGCCTAAAATTCACCGTGAATGGCTGTTACAACGGTATCTGGGGTGTGGAACCTGATGGCGGCGACAGTGACATTGCGTGTGTTCGCGTCGCGGACTTTGATCGGGTCAGGTTCCGTGTGAATGTCGAGATACCGACCGTGCGAAGCGTTTCGCAAACGGAGCGAAGGAAACGCGTGCTCTGTCGTGGCGACCTGCTGCTGGAGAAGTCTGGAGGTGGTGAGTTGCAGCCAGTCGGCGCGGTTGTGGTATTCGAACAGGCGAAACTGGCGGTGTCATCGAACTTCGTTGCACGCTTGCCCGTTAAGCCGTCGTGCGACGCCCGCTTTCTGACATACGTTCACGCGACGTTGTATGCGGGGGGCGTTAACAAGCGATCAATCAGGCAAACAACCGGCATTCAGAACCTGGATTCCGACAGTTATTTATCCGAGCATGTGCCGTTACCGCCGTTGCCCGAGCAACGGACAATCGCGACCTTCCTCGACCGCGAAACAGCGCGAGTCGACGCGCTCATCGAAAAGAAGCGCCTGCTCATCGAGTTGTTGCAGGAAAAGCGCGCGGCGATCATTGGTCGAGCTGTAACTACTGGACTGGACAGGCACGCCGCGCTGCGCGAATCGAGCGTGCCTTGGCTCGGCCTCGTTCCGCGCCATTGGGCAGTTGCACCAGTGAGGGCACGTTACGAAGTGGTGCTCGGGAAGATGCTTGATGAGAAGCGCATCCAGCATACCGCGCTCGCTCCGTACCTGCGCAATGTGGACGTTCAGTGGAGTGGGATCAATGTGTACGATTTGCCTGAGATGGACTTTGGTACGCGCGATAGAAAGAAATTTTCGCTGCGTAGAGGCGATCTACTTGTATGCGAGGGCGGGGAAGTGGGGCGCACGGCGATCTGGGAGGGTCAGTTGGACCCCTGCTTCTTTCAGAAGGCGCTACACCGACTACGTCCTACCGTACCTAACAGGGACGATCCGCGTTTCATGAAGTACCTAATGCGTTGGGCGGCGGAGTACGGCATTTTCGCCGCAACTGGTAACGCCAACACGATCGACCATTTAACTGCTGACAAGCTGCGAAAGCACCGGTTTGGCTTTCCGCCGATGGACGAGCAACGCAGTATTGCGGACTCCTTGGATGGCGAGACCGTGAAGATTGATCGATTGATCGACAGGCAACAAGCCGTGATTTTGCTGCTGAGCGAACGACGTACCGCTCTGATTGCCGCGGCCGTGACCGGACAAATCGATGTGCGGGAAGCCGCCTAATGGCGTCCGTCCACAAAGAGGTCAAATTCGAGGACGCGATCGAGCAGCACCTCCTATCGAACGCGGGCGGCTATGCGAAAGGCAACCCCGCCGCATTCGACCGGAAGCTCGCGCTGTTTGCAGATGACGTTATCGCCCTCATTCAGGCGACGCAGGAAACCGCTTGGAAGGCCATCACCAGCTACCACGGGGCGAACGCGCGGACGGCGGTCCTCGATGACCTCGCGAAGGCGCTGTCCAGCCCGGCCATGGGCGTTCTCCACGTGCTGCGGCAGGGCTTCACGTGCTTCGGCAAGACGCTGCGCGTGGCGTACTTCGCGCCGGCCAACCGGATGAACCCGGAGACGGAGAAGCAGTACGCCGCGAACCGTCTCACGGTGGCCCGGCAGGTGCACTTCTCGGAGAAGGACGAGAAGTCGCTCGACCTCGTGCTGGCGCTCAACGGCATACCGGTCATCACGGCGGAGTTGAAGAACCCGCTCACGCATCAGAACGTGCACGACGCGATGCGTCAGTACCGCGAGGACCGCGATCCGCGCGAGCTGCTATTCCGCTTCAAGGAGAGGGCGCTGGTGCACTTTGCGGTCGATCCCGACCTGGCCTTCATGACCACGCGGCTGGACGGCAAGGGCACGTACTTCCTGCCGTTCAACCGGGGCGACAACGGGGGAGCCGGCAATGCGCCGATCGCCAACGGCTACCGCACGGCGTACTTGTGGGAGGAGGTGTGGCAGCGCGACTCGCTGCTCGACATCCTAGGCCGTTTTGCCCAGCTCGAGAAGATCGAGAAGGACGTCCTGGTGCGCAAGGGCGGCAAGGACACGGTACAGAAGATCCGCAAGGAGAACGTAATCTTCCCGCGTTACCACCAGCTCGACGCGGTGCGCCGGCTCACGTCCTCGGCCCGGACGCAGGGCGCCGGCCATAATTACCTGGTGCAACACTCGGCAGGCAGCGGCAAAAGCAACACGATCGCCTGGTTGGGACATCGGCTGTCGACCTTGCACGACGCCACCGATGCCAAGGTGTTTGATTCCGTCATCGTGATCACCGACCGGCGGGTGCTCGACCGCCAGTTGCAGGATACGGTGTACCAGTTCGAGCACAAAGGCGGCGTCGTCAAAAAGATTGATGAGGATTCGACCCAGCTCGCCGAGGCACTGAAAGAACGCACGCCGATCATCATCACAACCCTGCAGAAGTTCCCTTTCGTTACGGAGAAGATCGGCGCCCTGCCGGCGCAGCGGTACGCGGTTATCGTGGACGAGGCGCACAGCTCGCAGTCCGGCGAACAGGCGGCCGAGCTGAAAGGCATCCTGAACGACGCCGCGTTGCGCGCGAAGGCCAAGGCACTGGCACAGGAAGAGGGCAACGGGGAGGACGACAGCGACGCCGAGGCGCTGCTGCTGATGATGCTCAAACGCGGCAGGCAGCCGAACATCAGCTTCTTCGCGTTCACCGCGACGCCAAAGTTCAAGACCCTGAAGATCTTCGATGAGCCGGGGCCGAACGGGAAGGCACCGTTCCATCTGTACACGATGCGCCAGGCCATCGAGGAGCGATTCATCCTCGACGTGCTGCGCAACTACACCACTTACAAGGCGTACTACCGCTTGATCGAAACGGCCGCCGAGGATCCGGTCGTTGAGAAGAAAGAGGCGGCCAGGGCGCTGGCGCGGTTCATCCGGCACCACCCCCACAATCTCGCGAGCAAGGTAGAGGTGATGGTCGAGCATTTTCGCGCCCACACCCGGCACAAGATCGGTGGTCGGGCCAAAGCGATGGTGGTGACAGACTCGCGCCTCTCGGCGGTGCGCTACAAGCAGGCGTTCGACAAATACATCAAGGACAAAGGCTACGACGACATCAGAGCGCTGGTGGCGTTCTCTGGCACCTTGGACGACCCGGATTTCGACGGGCAGAGCTACTCCGAGCAGGGCATGAACGGCATCCCGGAGAGCCAGCTGGCGGAGAAGTTCGAGACTGAGGCGTACCAGGTGCTGATCGTCGCGGAGAAGTACCAGACCGGCTTCGACCAGCCGCTGCTGCACACGATGTACGTGGACAAGCGGCTCGACGGCGTGCAGGCGGTACAGACGTTGTCACGCCTGAACCGTACCTGTGCCGGCAAGGAGGACACCTTCGTCCTCGACTTCTACAACGAGCGCGAGGACATCTTTCGGGCGTTCAAACCGTACTACGAGCTGACCATGGCCGCCGAGGACGTGGAGCCGCATAAGCTGTACGAGTTGAAGGCTAAGCTCGACGCGGCGCACGTCTACTACCCCGACGAGGTGAAGGCGCTATGCGCGGCCTTCTTCAGCGGCGGGCAGCATGAACGAGCGCACGCGAAGCTCTACACGCTGCTAGATCCTGCTGTGGAGCGGTTCAAGGCTCTGGATAAGACAGCCCAGGACGACTTTCGCGGCTGGTTGGTCAGCTTTCGCAATCTGTACGGATTTCTGTCGCAGGTGATTCCGTATCAGGACTCAGCACTCGAGGCGCTGCACACGTACCTGCGCTTTCTAGGTGCGAAGCTCCCACCAGCCGAGCGCGGCAAGGCGTTTGAGCTGGACGGAGAAGTCGCGTTGAAGTTCTACCGTCTCGAAAAGATTGCCGAGGGACAGATTGCACTGACCGCTGGGGAGACGGAAGGGCTCTATGGACCGACCGAGGTAGGCGGCCGACGCAGCGAGCCTGAGCAGGTGAAGCTATCTACCTTAGTCGACCAGCTGAACGAGCGGTTCGGCACCGACTTCAGGCCCGCCGATCAGCTCTTCTTCGATCAGATCGAGGCCGACGCGCTCGATCGCGACGACATTCGCGAAGCAGCAAGCGCGAATTCCATAGACGATTTCAAGCTCGTGTTCGACAAGGAGCTGGAGGGGCTCTTCGTGGACCGTATGGAAGGGAACGATGACATCTTCCGTCGCGTCATGCAGGACGAACAGTTTCGGGCAATGGCGGGGGCCTACCTGATGGGCAAGGTGTACGACAAGGCACGCGAAGCATCTCGCGGCAAAACGAGGCGCGCGGAGCCTTAGATCCGGAAATCCAAAGGTCGCGGCCAAGGACGCGCAGCGGTCCACTCTTGTCTGTCACTGGTAACGATCTATCAAATGGCGGCAGCGGGACGATCAATGCGGCAAGTTCGCTAGACACGTTGGCGCGTTGCGGCGCGAACAAACTCACGCACGCGTTACCGATCGTCGACGGTCGTAGAAATCGACCGGCTGTTGCGGGATCAATGGGGAATCCGGTTCACGGAAACCAAAGAAGGTGTGCATGAGCAGCTCGAAGGTGCCGCGCGGGATATGGGTGGAGCAACTGACGTTATCAGAACGGCGGCTGAGTTGGCGCGTGCCGATGGCCAACGAGGCATGCGAGCAAAAGAGGTCGCGCTGTTCTCGCTAATGGCGAAGGATGACACCGTCTTCCGCATCGTGACGTCCTCTCGACGGCACCTGATCCTAGATTCGATCGCCCAGATCGTCGGGCTCATTCGGCTGGCCCAGATCACGGGGACCGTACTCGATGTAGGGTGTCACGCCGGATTCGTTTCTTCCACCGCTGCGCGCTTCGTCGGGAATCACTTTGTTGGGATCGACCCTGCCTCCGAGGCCGTGCAATACGGGCAGCGTGCGACTGCGAATACACCACGAGTCGAACTCGTGCATGCGCGCATCCCGTGGACGATCGAACGCAAGTTTTCTATGGTGGTGTCGATCGACTACATGCCCGGAAATGACGGCGATCGAGGTCTTTTTCTTCGGGCCGTCGGAGATTTTTTGGAGAAGGTAGGATTGCGTTGATCGCGTCGCAGCACCTCCTGCTGAGCAAAGCCGACCTGTTGCGCAGACAGTTAACGAACGCACGACTCGGCTTCGGCTTCGCCGATGTGATAGGCGGATACGGTGGCGCTCCTACGGGGTACGAGGCGGAGGGACTTGTCGCGCTGGTCAAAGGCGCGAAAGTGGCGCTCCCGGCGGGTGTAAAGGCGCGAATGGAGAGCGAATGGGGACACAGTTCCGCGATTACGCCAACCGACCGACGACACCACTAGACCGGAAGACACAAGGCGATGAGCGATCGTCTCGCAAACACGACGATGAAGCAGGCAGTCAGATGGGCTGAACGGCGATCACGACCATGAGCGCCCGTTTGGGACGAGTTATCTCCTACGAAAAGCTCGAGGACCTCGGCCGTGTCAGGCTGTCGAAGAGCTTCTTCATGCGTGACTTCCTGTACAGCGAGATTGCGAACTGGCATCGCGTGCCGAACTTCCCGGATGATCCAGACGTCGCGATTGAGACCGGGACGTTCCTCTGCGAGGAGCTGCTCGAGCCGCTGCAGGATGCGTTCGGCCGGATCGCGATTCGCTCGGGCTACCGCTCGCCGGTCGTCAACGCGCTCGGGAACGAGAAAGGCCACAACTGCGCGAGCAACGAAGCCAACTACGCCCGCCACATATGGGACTTCCGCGGCGCCGACGGGCAGCTCGGTGCCACCGCGTGCATCGTCGTGCCGTGGTTCATTGAGCGCTTCGACCCGAGGGACTCGTGGCAGGCGATGGCGTGGTGGGTCCACGATAACCTGCCGTACAGTACGGTGGAATTTTTCTCGAAGCTTGGAGCGTTCAACATCGGCTGGTGCGAGGTCGCCGAGCGTCGGATCGACAGCTACGTCGGCGGCGGACGGAACTGCCTGACCAAGCCCGGCATGCCGAACCACGCGGGGCGGCATGACGCCATGTATCCCGGATTCCCCACGCTGCAAGCAGTTTCTGGGCGCTGAGCGTCATGCCCAAAGAGCTCGAGCGAGGTGAAGCCGCCAAGATCAACTTTACCGAGCTTCGGTATGCGCACATCGATACCAAGGCGGGTGAGCAGCAGATACTCACCGCCAACCCTTGGGCGTTCGTGCATCGCGCCCTGAGCGAGCAACTCACTGCGCGACGTGGGAGAAACAGGGCGAATCTGGACCGCGCGATCTACTTCGCCGATCTTGCGGAGCAGTTCTATGCGGCGTCGATACGTGCTGAGTTGCCGATCAAGGGTACGTTGACTTACTACTTCATGCTCAACTTGGCGAAGGCCTACATTGCCGCGAATGGCGTCGCGCTAGAGAAGAAACCCGAGCATCACGGCCTGTCGTTAGAACTAGGTACTGCGCAGAAGGTGAAGATTTACGGCCCGTCGACAAGCGCCGTAAACATATTTGCCGAGTTTTCAAAGGCCCTCGGATCAACGGTATCTGCGGCAAGCACGGTGTCACTCACGGAAACGCTGGGCCAGGTACCCGAGCTTCACAGCCTGTACGTCAGTTTAAAACACGCGAAGCAGCGCAAGTTACTCCCGATTGAATACAAATTTCTCGTGAACGGTGCGCGGGACCGACTTTTCGTCGAGGTGATGTATGAGAACCAGAACAAGACGAAGGTCGACACGTCTAAGTTCATGGAGGGCGCACGCGAGGCTTACTTCCGAGACGGCTACCCTCGCGAGGGGTGGGTTGTGTATCGCAGCAGGACTAGGCGGCGAATCAGCAAAGCCAACATGGGGGACGCATACGCAAAATTCATCAAGGAGTCCCGCAAATTCAACATCGTTTCACTGCTCACCCGGAGCGGATATCGCTATTACTGCGATCTGCAGCCTGGTCCTTTGCACCATCTGTCGTACGCGTTAGCGGCGATGTTCTACATTGGGGCGGCGGCACGGTACCGGCCGCTTGAAATCAGAGCGGTTCTTGGAGGCGAGCTGCGGCCGCTCGTTTCCGAGCTGTTGACTCTCGCGCCGAAACAGTTCTTGTACCAGCTAACATCTTTGATTACCGGAAAGGTTTGCCTCGTTCCCTTCTCGGAGATTTGACGCGCGATCTTATCCATTTTCCGATGGGGCGGGAATGATTCCCCTGTCATGGCGCGATCTGCAGTATCTTATTTGCGACAGCCGCTCGCGCGCATGACGTCGCTCAATGAAGACGGCATGGCGTTTGGCGTAGCCCAGCGCGTCATCGGCTCGGTCTTGGGTTATGGCCGACTACGACGACCCATTTCCTGGGAGAGACCGGTGGGTGACCTCAAGCTCTTCAAGATTGGCAACGAAACGGTCGTCGAGATCGAAGGCGGCGCTTCCGCCGTTGAGAAGTCGCTCCAGACCCTGATGGAGAAGCACCTCGAGTCGTTTCTCGGCGTTCGCTTCCTGGAGACCGAGTACGGCACGGGCCGGACCCACGGCGGCCGGATCGACACGCTCGGAATCGACGAGAATGCAGCCCCGGTAATCATCGAATACAAGCGCGCGCTCAACGAGAATGTCATCAACCAGGGGCTGTTCTACCTAGACTGGCTGCTCGACCACAAGGCCGAGTTCGAGCTGTTGGTCCAGAAGCGCCTTGGCGTCGAACAGAGCAACAAGATCGACTGGTCTGGCCCGCGCCTGATATGCATCGCGGGCGACTTCACCAAATATGACGAGTACGCCGTCAACCAGATCAACCGCAACATCGAGCTAATGCGGTACGCGAAGTACGGGCCCGATTTGCTGCTGCTGGAACTGATTAACGCGAGGAGTGCCGACGCGGCTTCGTCAAAGCCGGCCGGGCACGGAGTGAAAAATGCGTACAAGACGGTCGGGCAGTACCTGGATGAGGCTCCGAAAGAGGTAAGGGA
Source organism: uncultured beta proteobacterium (assembly GCA_963734575.1). Taxonomy (GTDB): domain Bacteria; phylum Pseudomonadota; class Gammaproteobacteria; order Burkholderiales; family Casimicrobiaceae; genus CAIWHR01. The sequence continues at coordinate 11,243 of CAVTHT010000013.1, forward strand.
CCTCTACGAAGAGCTCCGCGCCTTCTTGGTGGCGCTGGGCGATGACGTGCAAGAAAAGCAACTGCAGTTCTACATCGCGTACAAACGCATCAAGAACTTCGCCTGTGTCGAGGTTCATCCCGCGACGAAGAAGCTTCTCGTGTTCGTCAAGGTGGATCCAGATTCCATTTCGCTGGAACATGGATTCACTCGCGACGTTCGGAGCATTGGCCACTTCGGCACCGGCGACCTGGAGATCTCGATTCGCAGCCGCGATGACCTGTCCAGAGGCAAAGATCTCATCAGCCGTAGCTATGAGGCCAGCTGAGCTCTGTGCGGCTCTAGTTTGGGTTGAGCGTCCCAGGCGGAAGTGATGGCATCTCAGCCCGGTTTGTTTGACCGTCCGGCACGACCGGACTCGGCGGCCGAGCGCGCGACTCGCAAGCTCCAACACTTCTGTCGGATGGCCGAGGCGGTCGACGAGCTGTTCCAGAGCGCGCTGACCACCGAGGGTCCGGGGGCGTTCGACAGCTACCTGGACTCGATCTGCCGGCTGCGACACCTGTCTGCATTCAACGCCATGCTCGTGCGTGCCCAGCGCCCGGGCGTGTCTTGGGTAGCGACAAAGAAACAGTGGCAGCGAAGGGGAAGGGCCGTTCTGCCCGGAGCGATCCCAATCGTGATCCTGCAGCCGTTCGGCCCTGTGCTCTTCATGTATGAGGCGACCGACACCGCTGGGCCACCTCTGAGCATAGAGGTGAACAGCACGTTGCTGGCTGAGGGGGACTTCTCGGATCGGCAGTGGCGCGCGGCGTGCCGACGGGCCGAGAGCTTCGGGGTGAAGGTTCAGCCGACCGCCTTCGGGGCACATCTGGCCGGAACGGCGCAGGGAATCCGCGAATATCCCGTAGCTGTCCAGCAGGGCGAGTCCCGTTGGCTCGTGCGGACAAACTCCAACTTCGACCTGCCGACGCAAATGGCCACACTGGCGCACGAGCTGGGCCACATCTACTGTGGGCACTGTGGAGCGGACCCCGAGGGCCGATGGCCGGAGCGCCGCCCGGATTCCTATGAAGTAAGAGAGCTGGAGGCCGAGGCCGTGGCTTGGCTCGTCTGCAACCGACTCGACCTCAGAACTCGGTCGCGGGAGTACCTGTCCAGACTCGCCACACCCGAGGCCATAAATGCAGTGAGCAAAGGCATGGGGATGTACTCGATCGTCAGGGCGGTAGAGTACATCGAGAGCGGCCCACGTGTCGCCATGAGTGCATGAGCGGTTTTGGCACTCGCCGAGTGCACGGATAAAGTGGGTTAGCGGCTTTCCCGCTTAACACTGAGCCGGAGGTCGCCACATGGGAGTTACTGACAGATACACATACCTCATTCCGCGGTCCCACTTGCCAGGCCCAGGAACCAGCGTCGGTCCTTGAATACGGGTCCGCTTATGGCGCTTCGTGGGGGCAGCCGCCGAACTTGGCGGGCTTCTCAGGAATGTTGATCAATGGAGAGGCTGGAATTCCAATGCCCCAAATCGGCCGTTTGCAATGCTTCCAGCCGCAGCCTCATGGGACGAATGTGTTACCCGTAACCAACGTGAATTGAAATGGATCCGGTAGATAAAGTAGACGATGTTGCGCATCGTATGCGCGCAGGTACTGTTGCCCAGATTACGAGGAGCTCCGGACAGTGGGCATTCGTCGATGTGGGCTTCGCCCAAAAGACGCGAAGCACTGCCATTTTGGTGGATGATGAGGACCCGCACAGCTGCACCTTCTCCGAGTTGCGTGTGGAGCTCGTCAAACTCGCCACGCGCAGCACTTCGCCACTGAATCTTGTCATCGAAGCGCCCTTAAGCGCTGCGTTTACCAGCGCGGGCAACCCCGCTGGTCGCGTTATGGAGAAAAGCGCTGCGGGCCATCGCTACTGGTACGCTGGGATGGGATGCCAGATCACGGTGGCGTCCGCTTATCTCCTCCGATCGATCATTGACAGCAAGGCCGTTCGATCGGTGCGGCTGTTCGAAGCATTCGTTTCGTTTAAGCAGAGGACGAAGAGAACAGGCGATTCCCACGCGCTTGACGTCCGCGCGATGCGCGACGTCGTCTGGAATTCCGCTCGCGAGCAGGGGAGCGTGATTCCGCCGGACTCGCTGCTCGGACCCGCCGCGTCGCGCATTGAATCGGCCCTTGCGGTATTCGGGTTCGAACTTGGCGTTCCGCCGGTGATCGTCGCGAGCGCCGCCTAGCGTTCCACTCTCTGACACAAAGTCGCGGCAGCAGCGGAGAGCCTTCACCGCAGCTTCCGGGCGCCCGCATTCCTGGTGGCTGCCGCCCGCGCTCCGCACGGACCCTGACGTTCGGCCCGATTTGAACCAGCAGGCACGCGGCTGTCGGACCAACAGGGTCGGCACCTAAGGTGCGCCCAAGGAGCCGGGCTGGAAGCCCCAAACGGCGGGGGCCTCGAAGGAGGGCCAAGCTGCGCGCGGCTTCCAGAGGAGGTCGGCGCCGACCGCCCCGCTGCGTCCCCCGAGCCCCTACGCTGGAGCGACCACGCACTAAGGGAGTCGGCGATGGAGAGCGGGGCGCGCGCGAGTCCCCGGACAAGCGCATCTATTCGACACAGCCGAGATTGCGAGACCTTCGCCTTAATCATCCACTACGCGGCAGTGGCAATGCGCGGGCTAATGTTCATCTTCAAAGTCGTGTTCTGGCTCTGGGCCGTCCTGCTGGTCCTGCTACTTGTGCTTGGGCCGCTGTAGCCGTGGCCATCGAACTCGAATTCATCGACTTCATTGTCAACGCCGGGCGAGAAACTGCACAGATCTGGCGGCTGAAAATTGCACACCATGATTTGGTTCAGTGACCTGTCTTCGACTTACGCGAACGCCTGACGGGCTCGGCGCCGTCGACATCGGATTGCAGCGTGCGGTATAGCTCGGTGTGCTCTCGCATGCGATAGCTGTTGCCGCGGATGTTGACCAGGTGGCAGTGGTGCAGGACTCGGTCGATGAGCGCGGCGGCCATCACGTCGTCGCCGAAGATGTCACCCCATTCCTCGAAGCCTTTGTTGGAGGTGAGCACGGTCGACGCGCGTTCGTAGCGGCGATTCATGAGCTGGAAGAAGAGCACGGCGCCGGTGTGGTTGATCGGCAGGTAGCCGATCTCATCGACCACCAGCAGCGAAGGATGCGTGAGCACGGCAAGCCGGCGCGCCAGACGTCCGGCGGCCTGGGCTTCCTCGAGCGAGGTGATCAGGTCGATGAGCGTGCCGTAGTAGACGCGACGGCCGCGCTGCGCGGCGGCGATGGCGAGGCTGATCGCGAGGTGCGTCTTGCCCACGCCGGGCGGGCCGAGCAGCACCACGTTCTCCTTGCGCTCGATGAAGTTGAGCTCGTGCAGGCTCTCGATCTGCTCGCGCTTGATCGACGGCTGGAACGAGAAGTCGAAGGTTTCGAGCGTCTTGACGGCGGGCAGCCGCGAGGAGCGCATCGCGGCCTGCAGCCGACGGTTGTTGCGCAGGGTGATTTGCGCTGTCAGCAGCCGGCTGATCGCCTCGGTGGCGGCGACGCGGCCGCCGTCGATCTCGCTCAGGATGCCGTCGACTGCTTCCAGCGAACCAGGCATCTTGAGGTCGGCCAGCATGCCGCGGATGGCATCGCGCTGGGTGCGCGTGGCGACATTCATCGGGTCAGCTCCCGCGAGCCGGTCGTAGGCGGCCAGCGACCGGCGCTCAACGCTCAACAGCCGATGACCGTGGCGACTGGTGGCTCCGGCGGTGTCGTTAGCGCCAGATCAGCGAGCGATACGGCCGCGGCGCCAGCGGCTTAAGCAGCACGCGCTCGTCGCGCTCGAAGCGCAGATCGCGGCGCCTCGGCGGTGGTCCGATGGCGTGCGGACGTTGGCCGTGCTGCGCCAGCCACGACAGCGCCTGTGCATTCAGATCGGCATCGTTGAGGAAGCTGCGGCCGTAGAAGAAGCTCTCGCGCACGTAGCCGATCGGACGCTCGACCTTGCCCTTGGTCTTGGCACGATACGGCCGGCAAGCGCGGATGCGGAAGCCCCAGTGCGCGGCAAAGCGCATGAACTCGGCGTTCTCGAGCAGCTTGCCGCCGATCGCGCGCTCGTCCTCGATGATCACCGCCTTCATCTGATCGAACAGCAACTCCGCGGGCACGCCGCCGAAGAAGGCGAACGCCTCTTCCAGCCCGTCCATCAGCACCGCCATCGTCTGCCGGGTGTAGAACTGCAACCACAGCAGCCGCGAGTAGCCCAGCACCACGAGCAGCGCGTAGCGCTTGCCCCACGGCAGGCGAAACTCGGCGAAGTCGACCTGCGCCTGGTGGCCCGGCGGAGTCTCGAAGCGCACCACCGGATCGGGTGCCGGCACCGGCCGCACTCTGCCGCACGTACTCCTTGACCTGCGTGTAGCCGCCGGCGTAGCCCGCCGCCCGGATCTCATCGAACAGCCGCGTCGCCGTCAGCCTGGGAAACTCGGCCAGTCGCGCATCGATGATTGCCGCGGAACGGATCGACCTTGCATGCGACCGGCGGGCGTGGCCTGTATCGCACCGGCGCGTCATCGAGGTCCCGATCGAGCTGCCCGCCCTGGCGATCCAGTGATAGATGGTGCGCCGCGAGACTCCCAGCTCGCGCGCGATCTCAGCCTTGCTCAGACCGCGCTCCAGATAGTGACGTAACAGCACTCGTTGCTCCCTCCCATACATCGCCGGCTCCCCGATCCTTCCACGGAACCGACAGCCTGTCGGAGTGTGCAATTCTCGTCCGCCATATCTGTGCAATTTACGCCCGCCGCCGACAACTTCATCGTCCCGATCACCACGATCGCGGAGAAGTACCCGGGCGGATGGGAGCAGTGCCGTCGGGACCACGCGCACCTCATCGGCGGGCGGGTCTGGTACGACGACCACCTCTTCCGCGACGGCGCGATGAACCCGCGGGATATCGAAAGCCTTGTTGTCGCGTGGGAGTCGATGGGATTCCGCGTGATGATCGAAAGCGGGGGAGAACAGGTCTTCGTCGACGCGTGCGTAGCGGAACGCCTCTTCGGCGGTCCCAAGGTACGGTGCGATTGGTTCGAGTTTGACGCCGCGACTTGGACGGGGAACCTGAAGGGAACGGCGCCCGGCGCCGTAATCGGGCGTCGACACTTCCGCCCTCTGCGGTAGACCATTCGTAGCGTGCGCGCCTGCGGGTGAAAATCCACAGTACCGGCCATGCCCACGCGCGATCGTTCCCCTCTCCCCGACGGCTCCCACGCGCTGGCTTCAGACGCGGAGCGCGCAAGTCGGCGCGGGATGCTGGGGCACCCCCACGTCGCCCCGCTGACGACGTTCGTTCGCGGCCTCAGGGGACGACGTCCCGGCGACCGCGTACCGTACTTCGACCCGCTGGATGGTCGCATCGGTGCCGAGGTGCTGTTCGTGCTCGATGTTCCGGCCCGAAGGTCGTGCACACAAGCTTCGTGACGCGGACAATCCGGAGCCGACAGCCAGTAACCTCCGTGCGCTGCTTCTGGACGCCAGCATGAGCAGGAAATGCACCGCCCTCTGGAACATCGTCGCGTGGTACACGGCACGGGCAAGAGGATCCGCCCCGCGTCACGCGCAGATGTTCGTAGAGGGCGCGGCGTACCTGGGACCGGCTCCTGCCGCTGTTTACGAAGCTGAGAGCGGTCGTCCTGGCCGGGCGCAAGGCGCAGTCGGCCCGTGCCGTCGTCGAGTGGCTCACGAACGCGTGCGTGTTCTCGATGCTGCATCCGAGCAACCAGGTGGTGGGGTGCTTCCCCGTGAGGCGCCCGACCGAGTTCGCGGCCTTCCTCCGAGTCCATGCCGGCCGAGCGACCGTCCGTTGTTCGGGGGAGGCGATTCGCGTCGCATTCAGTGCCACGGGCGCTCCTTGTTCGCGGAGGTCGGGTCCGACGATGGCTTGTGGCCCTATGATCGCAGTGCTGACGAGCGACGGTATTGGAAGCGGAGGTCGGGGCTTCTTGATCGGTCGCGATGGGGCGCAACAAATGTGGATGTAGGCTGGCAGACCGACAGTCAGAAGAGAACTGCAGAGGAACCAAGATTGAAACTGCGCAGAGAAGCTCGAACGCTGAGGTCGAAGGCCATCGCGTCCCTTCGTAGGGGCCTGACCAGTTTCAACAGCTTCGACGACGACGGTCGTGTAACAACGATCCTCCTGCACTTTCAGCACGCCTGCGAGATGCTTCTGAAAGCCATGCTCGTTCAGAAGCGGATCGGCGTCTTTGACAAGGCGATCTCTAAGTCGATCAATTTCGAGCGATGCCTTGGCTTGGTTCAAGCCCACTGCGGGGTGACCGAAGCCGAGGCCGGATTGATGCGCGCGGTCGACGCGATGCGCAATAGTGAGCAGCACTGGATTCTGCACGTGCAAGAAGCGATTCTTTACGTGCACATCCGTGGCCTAGTGACCGTGTTTGATGACACATTGGAGCGATTCTTCAAGGAAAAGCTGGCGGATTATCTGCCGGTTCGTGTACTGCCCGTATCGACGACGCAGGTCACCGACATCGCCGCGCTCATCGACCGAGAGTTCACACAAGTCCGCGATCTTTTGAAGCCGGGCCGCCGGGCGCGAGAAGATGCGCGAGCTCGAATCCGAACGCTGCTTGCCATGGAATCGCATGTTGTCGAGGAAGTGGCAGTCACCGAACGAGACATCGACCGTGTCGAAAAGGCAATTCGAAAGGGCGACAATTTGAGTAAGGTGTTTCCACGGTTGCTGTCAATACAGACGTCCGCCACCGCCGGTCATGGATTCGAGATGAAGGTCCGGTTCACGAAAAAGGAAGGCGCTCCCGTGCGGTTTATCTCAGGCGACGACCCGACCGAAGCTGCTGCGGTACGAGAAGTGGACTTACAGAAGAAGTACTACATGAGCGCCCATGAGCTAGCATCCAAATTGAAGCTCACGGCGCCGAAGGCGAAGGCCCTCCGGGACGACCTCGGCGTCGACACCGACGCCAACTGCCGGCACGTGTTCGAATTTGGCAGCCAGAAGATCCCGCGATATTCCGACAACGCATACACCGCGATGCGGGACCGCCTGAAGACGACCTCGATCGAAGAGATTTGGGCAGCGCGCCAACGATGAACTAGGTCCCTGGACGGTGGCTGAGGAGCAGCCGGTCGTGGGACCGTGTTCGCCATAGTCGCGACCCTAGGGGGCAGAGAAGATGATCGGCCCGCGACGCGCAACCAACGTGAGGGATCATGGACGGACTGAACGCTGCGTACCGGGAGGTTGCGGAGATTCTCGGCGAGCATACGGAGCCATGGGAATCAGTGCGGCTGGTGGAAACGTACCGCCGCTACTTCAAGCCGGAAAAGGTGCGGGTGGTGCTGCTCGCGGAGTCGCATGTGTACACGACCGACGACGACCGCAAGATCAGCATTCCGGCTGTTCCGGAACTGCCGGGCTACCCCACGGAATACGCCAAGTTTGTCTACTGCGTTGCGTATGGCGAGCGGCAGTTGACGGGCAATGCGCTTCACCCGAAGCGCGACGGCACGCCGCAATTCTGGAAGATCCTTTACAGCTGTGCGAACCGTGCGTCTTGCCGCGACGACTTCAGGCCCGTCCTGCGCCAGCCGGATCCGCGGCAGCGGTGGCGTAACAAGATCACCGTCCTTAAGCAGCTGAAGGCGAAAGGCATCTGGCTCGTCGACACGAGCATCGTCGCCCTGTACAGAGACGGGAGGAAGTGTCCGAACATGCTCGCCGCCTTGCAGCAGTCCTGGCGCTCCTACACGCGTGGCGTCGTCGCCACGTCGGCTCCAGAGCACGTGATCTGCATCGGCAAGGGCGTGGCCAGCCAGGTCGAAGGCGACCTGCAGCGGTACTTCCCCGGCCGGTACACCGTTGTGGCCCAGCCCAATGCGTTCCTTTCATCGGCCGAACACATGGCTAACTATCAGACGTACAGCAGGATATGCTGCCCGGCACACGATAACCACCATGGCGCGCCACTCTGAGCTCCAAGCGTTCGCCCAGCGATACGGCCTCTGCTACCGCCGGGACGAAGCCCCCACCGGCCCAGAGCAGGAGTACGTCTATTCCACCGACGGCAAGAAGCGGTATGCGTACCGCCTCTCGTGGGACGCCGCCAGGCCGCTGGTGCTGTGGGTGATGCTGAACCCCGGCACCGGCGACACGGAGGTGCGCCGCCGCAACACGCTCGAACGCTGCAAAGAATGGTCCCGGCAGTGGGGGTACGGCGGCTTGCTCATCGGCAACGTGTTCGCCACGCGAACCAGGCTCGCCCGTCAGCTCGTGCAGCATGCTGATGTGCGGGACGATTGCAACGAAGAGGCGCTCCGGGTGCTCAAGGCGAGCGCTGCGGAGACCATCATCGCGTGGGGCAACAAAGGTCGTCTCGCGCAAAGAGGGGAACGGTTACTGTCCGTCCTCGACGGCGCGAAGTGCCTCGGCCTCACCGCCCGGGGCGCGCCGCGCCACCCCCTCTATGTTCCCAAAGCCACCGTGGCCGTGGCGTGGGATTCGCAGGCAGTCGTTCGGCGGATTTGACCGTGGTGTGGCGGTAAGGTCATAGGGGGTCGCGGATCCGAGCCGCCGCACATTGCGCATCCAAAGCGGGTACGCTCACCCGAAGCAAACCATCAATGCTTGACGCCGTTCACCGCGGCTCCGAGCCGGACGAACGGCGGGCGACAAGGCTACGCAACAGAATCCGTGCTGCTGAGTCCGTGGGTACTGAATCATCGGACATGCGCACCGACACCACTTCTCCGGCGGACGTCACGGTAAGCACCCCATCGCACAGTTCGAACAATCCTGAATAACGCGCGCCGTTGACATTGAGGCTCACGTTGCCGACAGTTTGCATATCGCCTCCCAGTTCCCCTATCGCTCGCCCGTTGAATTCGCGGTTTGGTCGCGTCGGAATGCCAGTACGCTCCTGGGAGTGGCCGTGGTCGGCTCGCGACGCTGCGTCGTTTGCTCGCGCCTGATCCGCGCGAAGGTCTTGCGCAAATCGGTATCGATGCTCTTGGTGTAGCGGAACGACGGGTCGAGAACTGATTTCATCTGGGGTCCCCTTCCTGTGATGGACAGTGCACACGCGCTCTGCACGCGTCTGTGCTGTTGCAAGAGCCGTTCCGCCGCGAAACACCTCCGCGATTACCGTGGCTTACCTCCATGGCGCGCGACAAGTCCGTAACGGTGTCAGCATTGCCGACACTTCTGTTTCAAAGTGCTCAGTGCGTTGTTGTTTTATACATACTGTGCAAACCGCGCGTGCAAACGGCGTCACCACGCGCATGGCACCGTGATTACGCGGCCGCAGATGCTCACTGATGGCGGACCGGCGCCCGCGTGTTCGCGATGCTGCACCCGAGCAACCAGGTCGTCGGGTGCTTCCCGACGGGCGGGTCGAGATGCTGCACGCGGGGGCCGAGGTCGCGGTTTTCCTGAGGGCTTGCAGCGCCTGACCTACGCAGCTTCTCGAGCGGCGTGGGTCGGGTTCCACCTGCAATGGTAGGCGCTGAACTGGGCGACGCGGACCGCGCGCACGACGCTCGACCGGGGTAGGTCTAAAGAATCGGGGGACAAAACCGATATCTCCTGATGTGAGAGCAACCGATCCTTTGTATGTCCGATAGCCGCCCGATACCGATCATTTCTGCGGGGCATGCGCGGGGACTTCGGCGAACAAACGCGCGATCAGCTAGTGAAGTGCTCGCAGGCGAGCTTGTTCGCGTCAGGAAAAGCCCGCGCTACAACATGATTGCCGCAGCCCGCCGTTGCGGCACGTTGTGCGCAGTTCGGAGACGCGGCCCAGCGCCAGGTATACGGGCGGGACATGATTTCGTGGCGATAGAGCCGGAGCTCGGGACCGGTACTTTCGCCGTCATATTTGAGCAGGTTGATCGCAATGGCAGCCCGTCGCTCGATGTATCCAGTCGTCTGCTCCTGGATATCTCGCAGCACGCCACAGAGTCGTTATTTCAACGACTGCGCACGACTAGCGCCGTCCGCGTTCTGGATGAAATCCGACCGGTCGGCGAGTGGCTTATGAGCAATATGGCGCTGCCGGGGCTGGAAAGCGAAGGGCTTCTGCTGTCGCCCTCGGGAGTGTTCTTGGTCAAGTGTGGCAACCCGTACTCCGAACAAGATTTCGACGCGAGGTATCACTGGACTGCCGTCACGTGGATAGCAGACAGTATGCTGGCCGACAACACAGGAAGGCGCCGCGCAATCGCGGACGCCGTCAGCGCAGCGCGTCAAAGAGGTAACGATGTCGGATTCGTCACACTGCGGCTTACTTAGAACGCGGCTTGCGCCACAGGCACGGAGTAACAGCACGTAATCCGCAGACTCGCTCTACCGAGGCAGTTGCAGTTTCGGCTGGCCGCTCGCGGCGCCCAACACGCCGATGAGGCGAACCACGAACCGGCAAACACAGCTTACCGCACAGAAAATGGCTATCCCCAGCGCGAAAGCTGCCCGACAAACGTGCCGCGCAGCAACCCAACAGCAGAAGCGGTTGCTCGCGGAAGCTCTTGAACAAGCGGCCCGCGTGGCAGCGGAAGAGCGACGGCGCCGCGATGACTACACGATGGAAAGGCGATGCATACGGGAGGCGCTCGCTAGGGTGACGACGTGCGTCATCGATGCTGCGTGCGCGGGCCGCCGCCACTGCGATTTTCGGCAGCTTCATCCCTCAGCACAAGAGCGGCTGCGACAACGCGGATTTGCGGTTTCCGAGCACGTAGCCGTCTTGTCGCAGCAGTCGGAAAAATGCGGTCCAATTCCCGTGCACTTAATTGACGACTATCGTCGAGTCGTCGGAAACTTCCAGGAACTACTGGGCGATAACCGACTGAAAAGGCACCTGTCGGAGGTGCCGTCTGACGCTGCCCTTTGGCGCACTCATCGCCAAGAGTGGTCAAGAGCTCTGGATTATTTAGACGAAAAATGGTGCTTGCCTCCCGGCCTGGCGCAATGTCGTCGGAGCGCGAGGCCGCCGACCCGGGAGAGGCTCCCAGAAATACGTGTTGACCAGCTCCTGGCTGCAGCCGCCGACGTTGTATCGGCTTTGGATGCAATCATCGAGGACATTGAACGAGCCGAACTAGAGCAACTACTGCTTGGCGATGATGAAGAACATCCGCTCAACAAGTTCCCGCAGCCGGTGATTCGCGTGAGTTGGGATTATGAGACTGCCCACCTGTCTCTCTTGCCTGATTCTGAGGTGTCCGTCCGTGCAATCACGTGGATCTCATCTGAACCGGGCCAACGATGGCTCGCTCGATTGGAGGAAGCCATACAGCACTGTGCCGCTCGGGGCCAGAAAGAGTTCTCCCTCTGCACCGAACATCACCTGAAGCTTGGCGCCTTCGACATTCGACGGGGGCTCGGGGACAGTATCCGGGTTGGCATGCGCCCAGCCGATTTCTACGCACTGTTGGCACATTGGGACTTTTCGGTTCAGGAGTTTAACTCGGATCAAGTCACTGCTGACGTACGGATTTGCTGGTAAGCGTATGCACCCAAGAGCGCTCTCGCTGATGCCGCGGACCTGCTTGGCTCCGCACACAGTGATGAGGCGCGTAGGCCGCCGTCTCCGACATCTCTTCTCCCTGGTGATCCTGACGTCTGCAACGATCGGGGCGACGGCGCAGACCGTCTATTTCGACAGGGACGTCTATGCCTCGGTGTCGCTCGAGGGAACCGAATACCGTGTCTGCCAAAACGCGTATCTGCTCGAGCAGCTGTACAACAGTATGTACGGATCGACGCCGGTCCTTGAGCTGGAATCCGTCCGGACGGTTAAATGCCCCATCTGGAAGGGCGAACGAAACGAGCGGGTCCATCTCATCGCGATGGATGTTGACAGGCGGGCGGTGGTCCTCGAATTCCAACGCACCGCGTTTCCGACGGGCGACGACTGGAACGAGGGCAGGCGCGCGTGGTTCCCGGCGCGGGCCGTCGATTGGCCGACGCTGCAGTTCACGCTGTTGCCCGAACAGCGCAACCGTTAAGTCCGATCCATAACTTCCCGGGCCAACGACGCTTACGCGCTCTGAGCTTAGGCGGAGCTAAGCCTTCGGTGCGGCCCAATGGGTGGGCTCCACGCACCGATCTGGCCTGCTCGAGGCTCCTGGGCCTTCGGCCGTGCACACTGACTTCGTCTCCCGCGGAAACCCGCACCCGACACCGAAAGACGGGCGCCGCTTCTGGACGCCGGCTTTGAGCGGACACGAACGGCCCTGTGGAACACCGTCCCGTGCTACATCGGCATGGGCGAGAGGGTCCTTCCCGCGTCGCGTGCGGACGTGGCCGAGGGCGCGGCCCGCCTGGACCGTTCGGCGCTCTTAGTCGCCCGGGTAGCAGCCGCGCCCATGATCGTTGGTGATCAGCGCGTACCCGCAGTCGCGTGCCCGACTTGGTCAGGCCTCGCTGCTAGCCTTCAGAAGCGTCCACGCGTCCCGGTACTTCGTCATTTGGTCAGCCGGAACATGTACGTCCATGTTTCCGAGCTTTCGTTGTCCGCCGTCCCGCTTTGGCTTTTGATGCAAACGGACCAACATCTCGTGGTACAGCGAGTTGGCGGCTACTCGCGGCACAACATAGAACGACAGATGTTCGAATCCCAACTCGCCTGCATGACCGTGCCTGGACGCAACCCGTGCATCGAGATTGACGAAGATGACAAAATCAGCGTCGAACTTCTCGATGGTCAGGTCGTCGTCCCCCGCGCACTGGGTCAGATAGACGTGATCCTTCAAAACCGGTGCCCCAGTCTTCACCTGTACCCAGAGCTTCCTTCGTGGGTCCCTTGTTTCGACGATCAGATCACTCCCGGCAAAGTTGCCACGCAGCCCGCCCGTGAAGTACGCAGGAATCCCGTTCATCCAGCACTTCGCGTACACGGCAGCTTCACCGATCTTGCCGTGGGACTGGGACTTGCGGAGAAGTGACATACGCCGTCCTAACGTCGAAGTTGAACGGCGGTGAACTGGCGGCGGCAGGCGGCCGTCACGCAATCGGCCAACCCTCGCGATGCTCGAGCCGCTCGTGACGCAAGTGGACGAACAGCGACAACATTTTTCTTGTGCTCACGAGAGTCACGTCCGTGTGATTGTGAGGCAGCAGCCATGCACCAAATGCGAAGGTAGCTGCATGTCCCGCGCAAGGGGCCCGGTTGTGCCGCGGAGCTCGCGGCTTAGATGCCGCTGCCTCCGGCGTCGTTGTCGTCGTCCTCGAGGTCGATCGCGGCCGACGGCGGCAGCTCCGCGATGATCGCCTCGATCATCCGAACGTGCTCGGCCTCCTCGTCTCGAAGTTCCTCGAACAGCGCTTTGACCTCCGGCACTTTCACACTGGGGAGAGCTGCATCGTAGAACCCGAAGGCCTTCTTCTCGGCGGACAGCGCCACCTGGAATGCCTTGAGCTGCGACATGTTCCAGCGGGGCGCGCCGAAATCGGGGGCCTCCACCTCAAAGATGTCGTCGAGCTTGACGCGTGGACGTATCTCGCCGAACAGTGCGCGCCGGCGCTCGGCGAGCTGATCACCGTGCTTCTTCTCGTTGACGGCCATCGATTGGAAGACCGCCCCGGCGTCGTCGGGACCTCGGGTTCCGAGTCGTTTGGCGAATTCCGTGTAGCGCTGAAACGCCTCGACCTCGATCAGACTGGCGAGATCGAGGGCGTCCATCAGCGCGAGTTGGGACAGATTGCGTCTAGTGGTTGGCATGAGGGCCCCGGCTGCAGTCTGACGCACCCATCACCGGAGCGAGCGACTGTTCAGTAGATAGGAGATCGGAAACACGGTTCTTGCCAAGAAGGACGGTACTACCGCGCCGCACTCGGGCTTTTGACCTCGATCACTCGGAGAAGAGACCGGCCGAGTGGAGCCACATGATCCGGGGGCGCGCCCATGACGCGCGAAGGCCGTCGCACCCACGCCACCTCGAATGCCGATGCGGGTCATCGACCACCCGATTAAAGAATCGCCGCTTTACATCCCGCCGTGCCGTGTCCGGGACGGATCGCCGCACCGCGCAGAACGTGCCATCTTATATGGCGGAGCAGTGAAGTTCGCCAGCACGGAATTACAACAATAGGCGCATGACGCAGCGCCCCGCTGATGCGCGGCGTCAGCATCACCTTGCCCAGCTTCTTACGTACTCCTGAGCACGGCATGCCTCGCCCGGTGCTCTCAAGCTCCAGCTGCATCTGTCGTAACGAAGCTTAGTTCGACCTCTGCATCATAAACACGAGGAGATCAGTAGTGACTACCAAATGGCTGTTGATCGGCACAATGGCGGCAACGATCCAAGGATGCGCAACGCCAGGCAGCTCGCCTGAAAGCCAGAGTAAAAGCGTCAACTATGTCGAGTGTCTGTCGGCCAAAGCACAGATGGCCAATAGCTATCGCCCGGTCGCCCGAGTTGTTGAGGTGAATACAGGCAGTAATCAGTTCAAAACCACTCGCGTCTGCACAGGTGATGGAAGTGTCTTGATCACGTGCAGCAGACCCGACAACAAAATGATCATCACTCAGTCGAGCCAGCGCTGCGGCTAGCTGTCGCTATGAAGCAGATTCTCGGCCGTTGCAGCGCAGAACCAAACCACCAATTTGCGGGCGCCGCATATGCCGACTAAGAAGGCAGCGCCACGAACGGCGGCGAGCGGTTCGCTCGGGAAGTTCGTGCGGGGTCCGTTCGTGCCGGATGAGGCCGTCCGCTTCCGGGACGCGCTATGGGACTCCGCGGTTGCAAACTGGCGCTTGCGCCGGTCACTGGATGGCCTCGAGAAGGCTGTGGAGGCACTCGAGGCCCTGGACGACGAAGCGGACGCCCCGCAGGGCGAAAACGGCACGACCCAAAGCAGGCGCCCTCCGGTCACCGACGTACGCGAACGGTGGGGCACGTCGCTGTTCACGCACTGGCTCCTGTACAGCGCGCTGCTGATACTCAGGCCGGTGGTGGTGATGCTTGTCGCCGCAGCATTCTTCTCGGCGGTCCTGTACGTGCTGGTGACGTGGCTCTAGGCGGCCACGCGGCGACGCCGCAGCGGCATTTCGCACGATGGCCGCAGCAGCAACGGGCAACAGCGACACAGCGCGTGGCAAACCAGTGCTTCCATCGCCGCTCGGGCATGTCGCGCAAGCCACTTCGGCAGTAATCTCGAGTCGACACAATTTCTAGGAGGACTAGCACCCGCAGCTTTCCCGGTAACGGAACACAGCAGGTCCATCGCGCCCGGTCCACTACCCAGTGTCCGGGCGTCTTTTCTTTCATCTGTCGAAAGGAGGTCCCATGCACTGGCCCTTCCTGACCGCGATGGCCGTCGCGGGCATCTGCTACCAGCTCGGCGCAACGACGGCGTGGGTCACCGTGCTGTCGGTGGCGCTCAAGGCCGCGCTGATGGCGGTCGCCTGCGCACTCGTCGTCCTCGCGGCGGCCGCGCTGCGCCGCAGGCTCGGGCGCTGTTCCAACTCAACGTGACAAGGAAGGAACAGCACATGCAGTAATCCCGTTGCATTAGCAGCAAAGCAGGCCCACCGAGGCCCGGCCGCTTCCCAAGCGCCGGGCCCTCTTTTTGTCCATCGCAAAGGAGAGGCCATGAGCACGAGCATCACCACATCGCCCGCACCACGCAGCAGGAGCGACGACGATGCGCCCTGAGGCGTGGCACCCTGGTTACCGCACGCGATGCTGCGGAACACGATGGATCGGTGTCGCGCGCAACACGCCGGGGCGGCGGTCATCGCGATCTGCCGCTGGACGGGCCCTTTACCGTCCTTTTCGGACACTGAACGCGGGGGCGCGTAACACGCTGTCCGCCGGCTTCGTTGGCTTGGGGCTTCTCGGCCTTCAGTTCCCGGAGTGATTTGCGCACGTGTCGCTTGATACACGCGCACTCTTCGATGTTCGCGAGATCGCGTTCGGTGAGCGGCCGGTGAAGTTCCAACACTTCGATCCGCGGGCCGCCGTTGCGCCTGAGCCACTCGTACTTAGGTTCGAACTGGTACGCCTCGAGCATCAAGTTGACCATCATCCATTGCACCGCCCAATCATGGTTGTTTGGGGCCTGCGCCAACTCGTCCCGAAGGCGCGTGAAATGGCCGAGCATTTCCTCCGGTGCCATTAACACTGCCTTCTCGTAGTCCATGTATTCGCCCGTCAATTGAGCGGCAGTCTTATGCGGAGAAACCGTTTGGCACCGGTCCGGCTGCGTACGCGGTTTGACGGCGGCGCTGGCGCCCGTCCGATGACACGTGTTTCGGCCTGGCGTAATCCACTCAGGTGCTTGCGGATTTCACCATTCACCGCAGCAGCTGCCCAGATGTTGTGAAGATCTTCGTCGGTGAACGGCTGGGCATCTTCGAAGAATGCGATCCCGGACACCTTGCCTCGTGCGCACAGTCTTGCGTACAGAACCTGAGCACGACACAGCTTAAGAATGGTGTTTGCAAGCCGGCGTCGCACAACCCAGCTGGGGCTCTGGCCTTGCTCTAGCAACTCGTCCCGGAGCCCGACGAAGTGATTTAGCAGTGCCTTGGCCGTCATCAGAACCTCCACTTTCAGAACGAGCGCACCTGACCAGTAGTAAGCAGTGGGTACAGCAGTCCCATCGTGCCCGTCCACGTCCTGTGGCCGGGCATTCTTTTTTTTATCGTCCGTCGAAAGGAGTGCACATGAACGTCACGAACGAAGTTCTATCACGTCTTGAAAGAACGCGGCAACGCGACCCGGAGACGCACCGTGCTCGTCCTTCGTGATCCGCGGGACGCCGCTGACATAGAAGACGAGCAACTGCGTCGACTGGTGGACCTGCGATTCGCGCAGGTCTGCGCCGGCGAGCCGTACGACGCCGAGCGCCACGGCTACGCGGTCGTTGTCGAGCCCGGCGACGAAATCGAAGCGATCGAGGAGGCGGTCGGGTTCCCCGTACTGAGCAACGCGTTCGGCGACGCGCGCTACGGCGATCTGGCCTTCACTCCCGCGGCCGAGGTCATCGAGGACCACGGCTTCTGCTACGAGCTGGTGTACGTGCTCAGCGATGACGGCGCGGGGGTCGAGCTCTTCGTTGCCAAGCAGGACGAGGTCGCCCCGGAACTCGTAGCGATGTGCGCGGAGTTCGCCGTACCTGCTGCTCATCCAGCGCGGGAGTAGCTGAAGCAGGCGCCGTTCGACTGCGCTTTTTCCCTCGTTTCATTCCCAATGCGCGTCACGGCGTCGGCTCCACAGGCCGTCGCCCTGGCGCGTTCTTCTTTTAATCGAGAGGTGTCCATGTACGAAGTCGTGGAACAGTTGATTCAACGTCTCGACCCCGACATGCGCGAGCTGTTCGAGGAGAGAGCTGGTATCGCTGAGTTCGAGGACGGCCTGCACCGAGACGAGGCCGAGAGCTATGCGCTCCTTGACCTGATGAGGAACCACCCCGGCGCACTCGTCGGCGTCGTGGTCCTGCAGGTCCAGGTCGGAGACGACCTCGCCTGGCTGGTAACGAGCGACCGCGAGGGGTCGCGCAGGGTCGCGGAGTTCTGCGGCCGGGCCGCCCGGTACGTCGATCTGGGCGACGTTATTCGCGAGCGTTTCGGCGGGGCGGCGAAGCTCGTCGAGTGGCCGCCCGGAGCTCCCGTAGCGTAGGCAGTCCAGCAACACGCAAGCTGACCATCCACCACACCCAACGCAACAGGAGGACGCACATGCAACAGCTCGCACTCAATCTCACGGAGCGGCTCGACGTCCGTGCGCAGCAGGAAGTGGCAAGCCGGGCTGAGGCGCTCGAACTCGATGAGGGCTGCAGCGCGCATCACGCCCGGTGGGTCGCTCTGCTCGAGGCATTGAAAGAGCACCCGGAGGTGCTCACCGGCGTCAGCGCAGTGGTCGTCGAGAAGGGCGGCGAGATGCAGTGGTTGTTGTGCACCGACGTAACCGACGCACGAGCCGCTATTCAGGCCCAAGGGGGTCGCGAGATCGGGTCGCGTGGGTGCCTGCGAAAGCTCTCGCGCGCTCTGCTCAGGGACGCGAGGTTCCTCGCACCGATCTGAGTGGACACGCAGTTGCGCCGGATGCCTATCAACAAATGACAAGGAGACCAGCCATGAGCAACGAAGACGCAAACACCGCGATACAGGAGCAGCCCGCACCGAACGTCGTGAAAGCAGCGAAAGCACTTTCGGTTTCTGGCCGGTCGTCGATCAGCTACGAAGTTGCTGCGGGTTCCGACTCCGAGATCTTCCTTCGTATCACGGGAAATACCGGCAACGGGGCCTACAGCAAGGAGTGGGCTTCGCTGCGACGCGTGAGGGCGCTGCTGGCAACGGTGCCGCCCGGAGAGATCACCTCGTTCGCGCTGCGCGAGGTGAACAAGTCTGCGAACAACGCGAGTTTCCTGCTCTCGGTGCTGCAGGCGGAGGGGCTGTTGCGCCCGTCCACGAAGAAGCGGCGGTGTCACCAACTGGTCGATGAGCCGACATTCGACGCCGCCATCGCCGCGTGGCTCGCTGCTGGAGAGAGAGGCGTGGCGTTGAACGATGGCAAGAAGGGCGGCCAGAAGTCCAAGCGCGCAGCACAGCAAACGCGACGCAGTGACACCGAGCACGCCGCGCCGCCCGAAGCACCGGAACAACAGGCGGCCGATGCAGGAGAAGGTGGAGCGCTGGTCTCGATGGAGAGCATCCCGTCGTTCACCGCTATGGCCGCACCGGAAGTACCGGTCAAGCCTGCGCCGCGCAAGTCGAAGTCCAAGAAGCCGTCCTGAACCGTGGCGGACGTCCCTCGGATTCCCTTTCCGGCGGTCGTCCGTACTAAGTCCAAGAAAACACAGCGCAGCGGCAGCGCGCGGTCGCGATACCGAGCGCATGCCGACCTACCCAGAAAACCTTTGACTTCAACGTAAGGAGGTCCGTGTCGATCTTGCTGCCCGCAACCGTCGCACTCGTCGTAGCAGTTCCGTTTTGCCTAGCGTTCAGCGAGACGCGGTCCATCGGTGTCGTCGGCGCCGTGGTGCTCGCATTTCTCCATCCGCTGGTCGCGATTGCCGCGCTCTTCACGAGCGCGGTGGGCGCGATCGTTCTCTACCAACGCAAGAGGAGCTCGTCGAATGCTCAACCAGATCCACATCCGCGAAGCGATTGAAGCCGTCGCAAGCATGGACGTACGCGACATCTTGTTCGGGCCCGCAGTCATCGCCCAGGCCGAGGTGATCGCGGCGCGCCTTCGAGAGTAATCGCGCAGCGGGATGTTGCCGCGGATCGATAGGTGGGCGGGGGGTGGTTACACGCGAAAGTCCCTCCCCTCCCTCCCTTGGGCCGTGCCCGCGATGACCGGCCCGATGTCGTCCATCGTCAGGCGCTGCATGAGCGCGGCCAAGCGCTCCCGGGCAGCCGGCCTGCGGGGACAGTTGAAGCGGAAGCACGCCTCGACGACGTACAGGTGGAAGTACTCCACGGGAACCCGACCGAACCGATCGAGGCGGTTGTAGAAGTACCCCCAAAAATCATCGACGTGCTTGACTGCGCGGCGCAGCCTGCGGGGGTGCCGTTCCCGAGGAAGGATGACCCGATCGCGACTCACTTCCAGCGAAACGTAGGCATGGTCCTCGTCAAGGCGGTGCAGGGGGAGGGAGGGGGCGGCATCGCGCCATCTTCGCTCGTCGGGGCCTGACACGACTGGCCGCACGGTGACCTTGCCTCGGACGACGGCGACATGCGACACCACCACACCCTGCGGCTCGGTATGTACGAGTTCGCGTGGCGCACTGCTCACGGCCGCTCGCGCTGGCGCCTGGAGTATGGGAAACGGGCGCAGAAGCCCCTGGTCGTGGGCGCAACACGCGCGAACCACACGGGCGAATTGCTCCCTTGTGTTCGCGCTGGCAATGTCGCGCAACTGCTCGGCGTTGCTGGGCTCTCCATCCACCACCATATCCAGCAGCCGCTCCCTGTCGGCGGCAGCTAGGCGCGAGTTGTCCCACAGCGACTTCGGGGCGCCCGCAGCAAACCGCTTGCCGCAGGCGCGGCACTTTAGCCTGCCATCCGCCAAGCGGTAGGGATCTTCGTCGCATTTAGGGCAGCGTGGCACAGCGTCGAGTTTAGTCCAATCTGCTTGGGAACGGCGGCGCGATTCCTTCGTGTGCTCAGTACGTTGGACCCCGTTGGTTTCACCCATCGAAGATGGGCCGCGGCGCGCGTGCCTCGCGGTAACCCAACGAAACTGCCCAATGAAAGACCACCACGAGCCCGCATCCGGCCACCTGCGCCGAGGAGAGCCAGGATGCCCAGACGTACAACATCAATCGACTGCTGGCGAGCCAACCTCGACCGGCGAGCCCGGCCACGCCTGGCCCACGCAAGGGGGTGGGGCGGACAGGAGGAGCGCCGGTCCTGGCGCGTCGGCCAGTTCGGACAAGCCATCTGCCCTGCGGCCCGAATCGTTCCCGGACCCGCCACGTTCCGGCAGCCTCACCGTTCCCACCACGATCCCGAACGTGGCACACCTGCTCTCTGCCTACAACATCGGCGTGCACTACGACGTCATCAAGAAGCGGCTCGTCATCTGGCTGCCGAAGTACGTCGGAACGCCAGACAACAGGCAGGAGTCGACGCTGCGCTATGTCGAGAGCCTCGCGGCTCTCAACCGCATGGCGACAGGGTCGCTATTCGGGTTCGTCCACGCGATCGGCGACGCGAACCCGATCAACCCCGTCCTCGCCTGGATCGCGGCGTCCCCTTGGGACGGTGTCGACCGCCTGCCGGACATCTACGCCACGCTGACCTGCACCAGCGACTACCCGAACGAGCTCAAAGAGGTGCTCGTCCACCGCTGGCTGCTGAGTGCCGTCGCTGCTGCTGTCGTTCCGAACTTCTCGTGCCGCGGCGTGCTGACCTTCCAGGGGCGCCAAGGACTGGGGAAGACGCGGTGGTTCGAGTCGCTCGTACCCGACCCGGTGCTCCGCGCTGAACTGATCCGGACCGGGCACCACCTGGACCCCAGGAGCAAGGACGACGTGCTCGGGGCAATCACGCACTGGGTGGTCGAGCTCGGCGAGTTGGACTCGACGCTGCGGAAGGACGTCGCGGCGCTGAAAGCGTTCCTCTCAAACAATCAGGACAAGGTGCGCCGTCCGTACGGCAGAGCGGAATCGGAGTACCCGCGCCGAACGGTG
The DNA here is from genome assembly GCA_963734575.1 of uncultured beta proteobacterium. Lineage (GTDB taxonomy): Bacteria > Pseudomonadota > Gammaproteobacteria > Burkholderiales > Casimicrobiaceae > CAIWHR01. Next base: position 32,413 of record CAVTHT010000013.1, read on the forward strand.
TTCGCAGCATCGGTGAACGAGCACGACTTCCTGGTCGACAGCACCGGCAACGCACGGTTCTGGACGCTGCCCCTCGTCAAGATCGACTACGAGCACGGAATCGACATGCAGCAGGTGTTCGCGCAACTGCACACCGAAATCCGAAGCGGCGAGTCGTGGCGCCTGCAGCCGGACGAGCAGGCGGCGCTCGACAAGGTCAATCTCGCCCATCGCACGGTCAGCGCCATCCGCGAGCGGGTCTGGTCCCTCCTGGATATTGACAAGCGTGACTCGGAGAGACTGCCGGCTCTCACTGCGTCCGACGTGTTGGGCCGACTTGGCTACAAGACGCCGACCAACCCGCAGTGCAAGGAGTGCGCGTCAGCGCTCCGGGAGTTCCTGGGAGAGCCGAAGAAGATTAACGGGTCGATGAAGTGGCGCGTGCCTATGCGCGACGGCCCGCTGACCATCGACGAGGACGAGCTGTACTGACGGGGCACCGTGGGGTGTAAGTCACCCGCAGGGTCCTGCCTCCCCTGCAGCCCTGCAGGGCGGCGTTCCGCGCGTAGACAGATCATCGATCTACGCTCGGGTGGGGGGAGGGGTAGCAGTCGCCCAAAAGTCGACGGGGGCGAGGCGACCCCCTGGAGCGCAGCCGGTCGTTCGCAAGTTCGCCGAGCTGCTACCACCCCCCACCCCGGGCCGCGCTCGCGCCGGGGGCCGTCGCTTGCGAAACGGGGCTCCACGCGACACAGCAACCGGCGTGATACAGCCGCGCTTCTGGTTCCTTGCAACTGTCATCGCATCGCGCCACCGATCCGGGATGCGGTGAACTCTAGATCGGTATCCCAACCCGCGGCGGGCCGCATCGGCCTGCTCCGCATCTCTTCAAAGCACGAGGACGTAATGATTTCCGAAACCGATGGTCAGCAATCTCCCAACAACGCCGCGAATGGGCGTATCTCGCTCGGCGCTGGATGCTCCGTGGCGCTGGAGTTCTTCCAGCAGCTGCTGCACTGGATTCTCTACCGCCTGACGGCGCTGGTGCTCGGCTGCACCTACACGGCCGAAGAACTCGCCGGGAAGGAGTTCTGGGACCTCCTGAGCAACGCCGAGCGGCAACTGGCCGGCAAGTGCATCAAGCGCATGGTGGACAACGGTCTGCTGCCGCTGGTGCGCGTGCAGGGTGCGCACGAGTACCCGTACCTCTACCAGCCAATCTGAACGCGAGCGCGCGCGCCTACCCAAAGGTGCGTGCGATCTTCTTACGTTGTAACTGCAGAAGGATCCGCAATGCCTGTTGTAAAACTAACCCAGCAACTCATCAACAACGAACTCCGCTGCCCCGACGGAAAGGCACGCCTCGAGCTTGTCGACGATTACGCGCCAGCGCGCGGCCTCTACGTCCTCGTTTCTGCCGCATCTCCCGGGCAGGGCACGTACTTCCTGCGCTACAAGGACGCGAACGGGAAGACGTGCCACCAGAAGATCGCGCGCACCACGGACATCGACCTCGCCGAGGCGCGCAATCGGGCCAAGCGCCTGAAGTCCGAGATCGTGCTCGGCGCGGATCCGCGGGGCGAGGCGAGGGCGCAGAAGGAGGTGCCGACGATGTCGGCGCTGTTCGAGCTTTACGCGGAGTATGCGGCCCCGAGAAAGCGCAGCTTCGCCCGGGACGAGGAGCTATACCGGCTGCGTATCAGGGACAAGTTCGGCGGTCGCCGACTGAACCAGATCTCGCGCCAGCAGATCCAGACGTTTCACACCGAGCTGCTGCAGACCGGGCTCGCGCCGGCGACCTGCGATCACCACCTGAAGCTGCTGAAGCGGATGTTCAACCTCGCTATCGATTGGGGCATCCACACCGGAGCGAACCCGGTGGCGCGCGTCCCGCTCTTCAACCCGGCGAACGGCGTGGAGCGCTACCTCAACGATGAGGAGTTGCAGCGCCTGGTCACAGTGCTGCGGACGGACTCGAACCGGCCGGTGTGCAGCATCGCGCTGTACCTGCTCGCGACGGGCGCCCGGCTCAACGAGGCTTTGAGCGCGAGGTGGGTAGACGTGGACCGCGCGAACCGGACGTGGACCGTGCCGGCGAAGAGTTCGAAGTCCGGCAAGGTGCGCCACATCCCGCTCAACGATAGCGCCCTCCACGTGCTGAGCGTAATCGGAACCCAGGGGAAGCACGCGCACGTGTTCGTGAACGAGGCCACACGCAACCCGTTCACGACGATTGCGAAGGTCTGGACGAGGCTGCGCAACGCGGCCGAATTACCCGGGTTGAGGTTGCACGACCTTCGCCACGGATACGCATCGCTTCTTATTCAATCCGGCAGAACGCTTTACGAGGTGCAGAAGATTCTCGGCCACAGCAGCCCGAGCGTCACGCAGCGCTACGCTCACCTCGACCGGCGGACATTGCAGAACGCCGCCAACGCAGCGTCGGAAAAGATCGAGGCTGCGGCGCAGAAGACCAAGGCCGCGTAGGCCGCGCGCACGGCGTCCCGGGCGGGTGCACGAAAGGGCCCGCCCGGGCCCAAGCTTCGGCCCAGGGGACGCGCTCGGGGCGCGGGCATGGCAACCCCCAACCACACAAAGTGCGGCGCCCAGGGGCTCAAGTTTCGGGCGCGGCGGCAGCACCTGGCGCGGGGCCCCTCGCCGCCGGCGTCTCGTCGACTCAACACGAACATCAAACAGGAGAACTACGACATGAAGAGATCAGGGTGGGGCGGCTACGGGTCGCTCTGGGACTTCCTATGCAACAAGCGACCGGGCGCGCCGTCCGTGTTCGAAGTCGCGGAGCTCGCGTGGCGGGCCAACCGGGAGATCACTCGGCAGCGGAAGGAAATCATGAAGGACCTCAAGGCGGCGGGCCTGGAGTGGGACCCGGAGTGGGACCGGACACCTCGCATCAAGTAGCGCGCCCGCGCTGCCATCCTTCGGGGTGGCGGCGCGGAAGCTCTCGAGCGTTTCCGTCAATCAACGAAGGGGTATCAATGCTTGAGTACATGATCGCGTACCTGATCGTCGGGTTCCGGGTGCTGGCGCTGGTCGGCGTGAACGTCGGGTGGTTGCTGCTACTGCTGTGGCTCGCGGGCCACGCCTTCTAACCGGCCGAATGGCGGGCCGCTGAGGACGGGCGCCTTACCGCCAGGGGCAGTAATCGGCCGCAGACGTCCATCATCTGAACCCGAATGAGGCAGCGTGGCGCCAACAATCCTCAATCTTTCCGGGCTTACGCTCACCCGTCGCCCGTCGCAGGCAGCACGCTCGCCAAGTGCCATGTGCGATCACCACTTGGTCGTACGCCATACAATCTGCGCGTCATTGATCAAATGCAGCATAATCTCGTTGTTCAGAACGCTTCTGTTTTGCCGATCGCTTCCCTCTATCGACCCTTCCTCATGGCGTTTGACACCACTGTCGCGCGACTAGCTGCTGAGTTAGACGACCTTGCAGTGGACTTGGCAAGCGTGATCGGCACGACGCCTACACATTGGGTTGACAAGAACGCTGGCATGTTCGTGCTGGTTGGCGTACCGGACTACCGGTTCGGACCACCATCAGACGTACAGCGGCAACACCGGCTGAAGGCCAGGTATGAAGTGTGGTTCGAGCGGTTTGCACTCTTGTTCCGTCATGCTCCGGCGGATGTTGCCAAACGCGTTGCCGACGCCGACAAAGAGATGCGGAAATGGATCGAGCTGGATGACAATTACCGTATCGGACCAGACAACGCGCGCAACGTAGAGGCGACGACCAGCGTAGTCGGTGCGTTTCGCGGACTGCTAGCCATCCATACCGGCCAAGCCGAGACGCTGGTTGTTCCAGACACAAATGCACTGACTACATCGCCCGATCCGGTGAGCTATGCGTCTCTCGCCGGAACACCCACCTTCGTATTTGTGTTGCTGCCAACGGTGTTAGCGGAACTGGATAATCTTAAGAATCACGCGCGTGACCCCGCTTACAGGACAAAGGTAAACGACGTCATCCGGCGCATCAAGGGCTGGCGCAATCAAGGAAGTCTCCTAGATGGAGTACGTGTTCACCAGACAATCACGGTGAAGGCGGTACCACAGGAGCCGCGCGTCGAGGACACGCTACGTTGGCTCGATCCGAGCAATAGAGATGATCGCATAGTCGCGTCGTGTCTTGAACTTCAGATCGCTGCGCCCTGCGCCGCAATTCTCCTCGTCACTTCCGATGTCAACCTGCAAAACAAAGCTGAAGCGGCCCGCCTTCCCTGCGCAGAGACCCCATGAAAAACGCGACCTCTGCGTCACGGACAGCGCGGCACTTGCTGTTCGGCGCTAGGGGCAATCAAATCGCGCTCAAGCATGAGAATCTCGGGAGGTGCTCTTGTCTGACGTCCGAGACTGGATTGTAGTATTGGTATCTGTCATTGCGGCGGTTCAATACCTGATGAGTCGAGAACCTCTCATTCCACAAGAAGCTGGAGGTCCTTCAGCGGCTCGTCGCTAACCGATATCAAGACGTGTGGCGACTACCCCTCGTTCCAGGCCTTCCTATGCAACAAACTGACCGGGCGGCCCGATGCCTGTTTAGGATCGCGCCTGTTCCCGGCGCAACAGTGGCCGGCCCATTCTACGAAGCATGATTGAAGGCGAGCGCGTCACGCCGCCGATTCACCGGACGAACGCCTGCCGCATGCCACGTAGCGCGGGGGATCAACTACGTCTGTGCCACGAGCCTATGATGCGAACGGGGCGAAGTCTCACCCCTCATTCGAGGAGTCCGCTATGACCGTCGCGCGTATCACTGAAATCAGCAGCATCAGTAAGAAGAGCTTCGAGGACGCAATCATCCAGGGCGTCGATCGCGCCAACAAGACGTTGAAGAACGTCAAGGGAGCGTGGGTGAAGGACCAGGAGGTCACGATCGACAACGGTAAGGTGGTCGGCTACAAGGTCATTCTAAAAGTGACCTTCGTGCTCTCGGACTGAAGTAGAGCGCACAGCTTGCGCGCCCTACGCGGCCGAGCTGAGCACGCTGTCCCACATTCTCGACCGCTTGAGCGGCGGATCGTTTCGTTGGCAATATGGGCGGGTACTCGCTCGCACCCAAGGAGAAAACAATGGGCATTTTCGGATCGATCATGGACCGTATCTTTCATCATGCCAATGCAGCGACTGGCACGACCGGCACCAGCACGGCGCAGCCTGGGCAACCCGCGTCGAGCACGACACCATCAGCACAACCGGCGGGTGCGACTGGAACGGGCACGCCAAAGCTCCAAAACGTCGATGTGCACGCAGTCCTCACGCAAGCCGCGGCAGCCAAGGGAGGCGGTGGAAACTGGCAAACGTCGATCGTGGACCTGCTGAAGCTGCTCGATCTCGATTCAAGCCTGGCAGCGCGCAAGGACCTCGCGAACGAACTCAACGTGCACGCTGGCGCTGACGGGTCCGCGGAACAGAACATCGCGCTGCAGAAGGCAGTGATGGCGAAGCTCGCAGAGAATGGTGGCAAGGTGCCCGACAGCCTGCGCCATTGACGCCTGCAGCGTCCGCACGAGCCGCAGCCGGTAGCATGATCCTCCCGCGGGTTCGGTCACCGCGGGGCGGCTGCTTCTGGAGCCATCATGGCCGGAAGGTTGGCGTCGAACCGAGGTGCCGGTTCGCGACCGCGTGGAGCCGTCGTAATGACAGACGGCTTCTATCTAGGCGCGCCGCTTCGCGATGATGCCCCACACGAACAGAACGACGATGGCCCCGACCACGGCGCCGATCAGCCCCGCACCCTGGCCCGGCGCGTACCATCCAAACGCTTGCCCGAGGTAACTCGCGAGGACCGCTCCCACGATGCCGAGGATCGTCGTCAAGACGAAGCCCGACGGCTCGTTGCGGCCCGGCATGATGAACTTAGCGATCACGCCAGCGACAAAACCAATCACGATCGTCCAGACAATACCCATGGTTTCCTCCGTTGAGTGCCCGGCGATGGCCGAGACGGCGAGAAACGATACACCCGATCGGGTGAGGCAGTGCGCTGCTGCCGCGTTTGAGCCGATCGCTCCGATGTAGTGCAACCCATTCAAAAGGAGAGTGAAATGAGCCGCGGAATGCCGTCGATGGTCGCGCTGTTGGGACTTCTTGCTGTTGCGGGCTTTCAGAACCGGGAGAAGATCGCCGAGGCTCTGGGTGGGCTCAAGGGAGGGATGGGCGGCGGGGTAGGTAGCGGCAATCAGCCGACCGGCCAGGGCGGTGCGCCCGGCAATCTGGGCGGAGTTGTGGGCGCAGGCGGCGTGGGCAGCGTGCTGAGCGGCGGCCTCCGCGATCTGGTGGAGCGCTTCAAGCAGAGCGGCCATGCCGCGGCAGCCGATTCGTGGGTTTCCACGGGACCGAACCAACCTCTCCATCCGGACCAGCTCGAGCAGGCGATCGGCCCGGACGTGCTGAACGCGCTCACCCAGCAAACTGGGCTTTCGCGCGAAGAGTTGCTGTCGAGGTTGACGCGCGAACTGCCCTCGGCCGTCGACAACTCACCCCGCCGGGAAGATTGCCGACGGAAGACGAGGCGGCGCGGCTGGTCTACCAGTGCTGGGGTCCGGTGATGGGGTATCGTGGGCTCAAGTTACCAAGGCGTGGGCCTTATTGAGGTTCTCGAGATGCGACGGACGCTTGGAAGCGACTACGCCGGCTGGCTACACCGCAGATTCCCGACCAGCGAGCGCTTCCTGCCGATTGCTTCGGCTCAAGCGTGACCAGACCATGCCGCCTCAGTGCGCCGGCCATAGAAGCTGGTTCCGTCGCAGGAGAAACACCGCCCCGAAACGTCGACTACCTGCCGAACACGGTCTTCAACAGGTCTGTGCTGCGGGCCATCGGGTTGGTGCGGATCTTCTTCTCCTCCTGACCCACCATGTAGAAGAGCCCGTCGAGCGACTTGTTGGTGACGTAGTCGTCGAGGTCCAATGATTGGCTGCCCATCATCGGCACGCTGTCGTAGCGCCCGATCATGTTCTTGTAGGCTCGGGTCGCGCCGACCTCGATCCGACCTTCTGCGATACGACCGGTTTGAATGCGACGTAGAGCTTGTCGTGCGTCTTGCCGCGGAAGTACTCCGTGGCGGCGGTGTCGCCGCCCATGAGGATGCCCCGTGCATCCTGCAGCGTCATCTCGCGGATCGCATCGCCGAAATAGCGGGCGGCCAGCGGCGCTGCCGCCTCCGCCGCACGGTTCATGCTGAGGATGAAATCGTCGACCTGTTTCTGGAAACCGGCCATGCGCGCGACTTCGGCGATCTTCTGGATACTCGATGGCATCAGGATCTTGACGGCCTGATTACCGAAGTAGCCGTCCTTTTGCGAAAGGCTCTTGACCGCTCTCTCCGTGCCGACCGCCAGCGCTTCCTTGATTCCGGCCGCATTGGTGTTCTCGTCTGCCACACCGGCGAGTCGAGCTGACAGTCGAGCCCTTCGGCAGATTGCCGAGTCCCTTTCATGAGATCGTCGATCTTCGGGCAACTGTGCCCTCGCCATGCCGGCGACGAGCATCCCAAACAGCAATAACGATCTTCGCTTCACGCGCGCCTCCAGTCGTCGGTCATCGTTCCTAGGCTCGCCCGCGACTTGCGTGGATGCGTCCACTGTCGCCCACGCGCAGGATCTCGCCTTACGAGTCGTTACCGAGCGGCGGACGCTAACCGAGCTTGTCCAGCGTTCCGGTCGCCTCGGCAAGGAGGTAATAGAAGGTGACGCGACTCTTGTTGCGTTCGGCTTTCATCTTCTCCGCCACGGCCTTGATTCCGGCATCCGCTGCTTCCGGCGTAAGGCCCAATTTCTTCGCTGCAAACCCGGTGCGCACGGTGGCGAGCTCGGAGGGATCTGACGTCGAAACGAGCGCCAGAGTCGCGATTTCGAAGCGCGATACCGCAGTAGTTCACGATCGCTTTGACGGCGCTTCGTTGATCGACTGTCGAGTACTTGGAAAGGTCTGCCACATAGTCGCTCATCTTTCCTCCAATCGAGAAAGGCCGGGAGCGCGTGCCACTGCGCGATGGTCACGCGCCAGCGTACGCGCCGCCCCCGGGATGGGCTCAGAATACGCGCTCGGCCCGGAGTTTCCGTGGATAATTGTCAAGCAGGCGAATTGGCGTCGAGTTAATGTGTTGCGGCGCGCCGCTGCGTGTCGCCAGGTGGTTGCAACGCCGACCGTGTTGTCACGCATCTGCCACCACGGTGGCGATGGGCGCTGGCGCCTCGATTGAAGCTACGCACGACCCTCCTCATGCTCAAGGAGCAACCCCCATGCAACTGACCGACATCCTTGCCCAAATGGGCGGCCTTCAGTCGATGGCGCAGGAACTGGGCGTCAGCGAGAGCCAGGTAGCGACCGGTGCCGAGGCGCTGGTGCCGGCCATTCTGGGCGGATTCAAGAAGCAGGTGCAATCGCAACCCGCGGGACTGGAAGGTCTGGGCGGGCTGCTCGGCAGACTCGGGGGCGGTGGCCTGCTCGACAACGTGCTGTCGCCCCAGCCGACGGACGTGAGCCAGGGCAACGAGGTGCTGGGACAGATATTCGGCTCGAAGGATGTGAGCCGTACGGTCGCGCAGAACGCCGCGTCGCAGTCGGGCCTCGACACCGGGCTACTCAAGCAGATGCTGCCGATGTTGGCGATGGCGGTTGCTGGCTACATGGCGAAGCAACACGGCGACCGGCGCCGGAGAGCAGGTGCCTGCTGAGGGCGGTGGCCTCGGCGGGTTGCTCGGCGGCCTGTTGGGCGGCCGCGCTTCGGCGGGCAACGTCGTGCCGGGCGGCGGCATGTCCGGGCTCGCGTCGATGCTCGACCTGAACGGCGACGGCAACGTGCTCGACGATGTCATGCGCATGGCCGGTAAGGTCATGCGGTAAGAATTTCCACACACAAGAGGGAGCGGCACCCGATGAGCTTTGCATCCGAGTTTCGCGAATTCGCGGTCAAGGGCAGCGTGGTCGATCTGGCGGTCGGCGTCATCATCGGCGCGGCGTTCGGCAAGATCGTCGACTCGCTGGTCAAGGACATGATCATGCCCGTCGTTGGCGCCATTTTCGGCGGCCTGGACTTCACCAACTACTTCATCATGCTGAAGAGTCCGCCGCCGGGGTATGCCGGCCCCATGACGTATGACGCGCTCACCAAGGCGGGCGTCCCGCTGTTCGCGTACGGCAACTTCATCACCGTCGCAATCAATTTTCTGATCCTCGCCTTCATCATCTTTCTGATGGTGAAGCAGATCAACCGCCTCAAGCGCCGGACCCCTGCGGCGCCACCGGCCCCGCCGGAGGAGATCATGCTGCTGCGCGACATCCGGGACCGACTGCCCGCACGCTGAGCCTCGACGGGAGGGTGTTGCTCACGCGGCGCCAATCACCGGAGCCGCCGCGCATGCAACCAGGGAGCGTGACGACAAGCAACGGGAGCACAGGATGATCACGGGAGTTCAGATGAGAAATGCATCGCGCACGCTCGTCGCATTGCTTGGCATGGCTGTAGCTGCGGTATCTCTCGCGCAGTCACCCCCGACCGCGCCGCCGCCCGCCCCACCGGCAACGGCCGCGCCGGCGGCGACGACCGCACCCACCTCGGCGAAGGCGAGCGACGGTATGGAAGGTCTTGCTGCTGTCTATTCCGACAAGCTTGCAGGACGCAAGACGGCAAGCGGCGAAGTATTCAGCCAAGGCAAGCTCACCGCCGCGCACCCGTCGCTGGCCTTCGGTACGAAGGTCAAGGTCACGAACACGAAGAACAACAAGGCGGTCGAGGTGAGGATCAATGATCGAGGCCCCACGCAGGCCGGGCGCGTCATCGACCTGTCGAGCGCCGCTGCCGCCAAGATCGGACTCGGCAAGAAGCGAATGATGCCCGTGAAACTCGAGGTCGTCGGCGAGGCACCTGCGAAGAAGGGTGCCAAGTGAACCTGACGAGCTCGACGTAGCGGCGCAGCCGACCTTCGTTGTCTATGAGCTCCTGAAGGCGAAGAAAGCTCGTCCGTGTGCTCGCTGGCTGGGAGGCCGACGAGCTCACGACCCTCGCCGTGTATCCGAGCCGGCATTTCCTCCGACGAAGGTGCGTACCTCCATCGACTTCATGGTCGAGCGTTTCGGCGACAATTCCTACTGGGATCAAGGTATGAGTAACTGAAGCACGCTCGATGGCCGTCATGGCAGGCGTTGCTTCCTGCGGGCGTCAGGCAGAACCGCTCACATGTTCGTCTGCTCGGGCGGTGTATCGGTGGCGATAGACGGTCCGCCACTGGCGCCGCCGCGACGGGCCGGTGGCGCTGGCAGACCCAGCAGGTAACTCGTCATGCTGAGGGAGCCCAACGTGCAGCCCTCCGCGAACGGCGTAGCGGCCTCTCCCGCCGCCACGCACAATCCTGCAAGGTACGCCACGGGAAAGAAATGCTCGGGCGTGGGCACTGCCGCGTCGAAGTCAGCGTGGCGCTCCACGGCCGACAGATCTGCCGAGCGTGTGGTCATGATCTCGTGCACATGAGCGTCGAAACGCTCTGCCCATGCAAACCCGGTGTTGCCGATGGACCAGTCGATGCGCCGAAGATTGTGTACGACGTTGCCGCTCGCGATGATAAAGATCCCTCGATCGCGTAGCGGGGCCAGTCGCGTCCCGACATCCATGTGGTATCCGAGCGGCGCGCCGGCATGGACGGACAACTGCACTACCGGGATGTCTGCCCGGGGAAAGACGTGCGCTAGCACTGACCACGTTCCATGATCGAGGCCCCAGCTATCGTGGTCCAGGCCGACATGCAAAGGCCGCAGAACGTCGACGATCTCCTGGGCGACTTCCGGGCTACCCGGCGCCGGGTAGTCGAATGCGAACAACTCGGGCGGGAAGCCATAGAAATCGTGGATGACACGCGGTTGCGCCATGGCGGTGACGGCGGTGCCGTTGAGGAACCAGTGCGCCGAAATAGCCAACACGGCTCGCGGCCGCGGCAGGGCAGCACCCATGTCCCGCCAGGCTTGGGTGAAACCGTTCACCTCCAGAGTATTCATGGGGGAGCCGTGCCCCACGAACGCGGCTGGCAGCCGGCGAGGGGGCGCGTTGTTGTTCATGTGTTCTCCTGCGCGATCAGTAGGGATGGCTTGCGTCCACGACCTCTCCTGATCAGTTGACTGTATCAGCCCCTGGTCATCCTACTGCTCGCGTCTGCGATGTGCCCGTCCCGGCCTCGATCACCCATGGGTGCCTGCACCCGCGCAGTGATCGACGGTTTCGGCCAGAAGCGGACGCACGGAACAAAAGTCTAGAATGACCGAGGAACCCGTGGCCCTGACCGTCACCTGCGCAATTGACCTCCGTCAAGACGTTCCGGCCAGCGAACTACAGAATTAGCCCTACCTCCCGCGCTGGGGCCGCGACGGCTACGCGGACAGCCGAGTGGAGGCGCCGCAAATCGGTCACTCGGCGGATGCAGTGCGATGCGTGCCCGCGGCTTGGCGAGGCAGACTAAATGATCCTGCGGCTCGTGCATCGCACAATTCCAGCCCTCGTACTCGCCTGGCTCGCGGCAGTGTGCGTGGTGGTCTGGCTCGTCATTGCTGGCCGCAATGCTGCTCTGGAACGGGGTCGGCAGGCGACCAGCGCCTTCGCAAGGGTCGTCGAGCAACAGGTTGCCCGTACGCTTCAGGCGACTTATCTCACGCTTGGCGTAGTGGCCGATGCGCGTCAGCTGAGTCCGCCGCCGCCGAAGAACGATCCGGTCTTCCAGCAAATGATGGCGCGCCGACTCGCTGACGTCCCCTTCGTGCGGGCGACATTCGTCATCGACGCCGACGGCTGGATAGTCCACGACACGGATTACCCAAGCACGCCGCCGGTATCACTCGCCGACCGGCCCTATTTCCTCGCGTACAAGGACGGCCGTGTGAGCGCTGCAACAGTCTGGCCTCCTGTACTCAGTCGCTCCGGCACAGGTTGGTTCGTGCCGGTCACTCATCCGGTGGCGCACGACGGCAGCTTCCAGGGGATCGTGGTGGCCGCGCTGCAGGCGCGTCATTTCGAGGAGCAGTTCCGCGAGATCGAACTGCCAGAAGATTTTGTGGTGAGCCTGTTGCACCGTGAAGGCACCCTGATCGCAAGCTACCCTCCCACGGCCGGGGAAATCGGCCGCAACTACCCCGAATTGGCGAAACAACTCACTGGACTCAAGCAAGTTGCCTTTACGACCGATGCAGGGCTGGTCGACGGCACACGTTTAGTGGCTTATCGCGCTTTGGATGTGGCGCCGGTGGTCGTGAGGGTTTCTCGTGCCCAACAGGGTGTCCTCGCCGAATGGCGGCGCACCACGCTGGTGTCTGCGCTGGCGATGGCTGTACTCACCCTCGCGTTGGGCTGGTTCGTGTTGCAGGTCAGGCGGGACAGCATTCGGCTCGCTCGGGAAAGGGAGAAGCGGACACAAGCCGAGAAGCTGGAGGCGCTTGGCCAGCTCGCGGGCGGGATGGCACATGATTTTGCTAACGTCCTGAACGTCGTCGCGATGAACACGACGCTGATGCGGCGGAGGCTGGGGGATCCGGCGACTACGCGTACCGCACTCGAGAGGATCGAGCGAGCGGTCCAAAGCGGAAAGCAGGTATCGGAGCGTCTGCTGCGCATCGCGAGACGTTCACCGCCGCGACTGACTCCTGTGCGGCTGGATGAGTGGCTCGAGCTTGCCCGTCCGCTGTGCACCCAGGCGCTCGGATCCAGCGTCAGCCTAACCATTGACAGTGACAAGGAGCTGCCCTTCGTACTTTGCGACCCCACGGAGCTCGACGTGGTACTCGTGAATCTGCTGGTCAATGCACGAGCGGCGATGAACGCTACCGGGAGGGTGACGATTCGTGCCTTCGGATGTCGTCCAGACCACGGGGCCTCCGTACGCGTGGCAGCGCCATCTGCGAAATTCGTGTGCTTGTCGATCGAAGACACGGGTTGCGGAATGACGGATGAAGTCATGCGGCGCGCCTTCGAGCCGCTTTACACGACCAAGGGCGAAGGAGGCACCGGCCTCGGGCTCTGGCAGGTGCAGACATTCATGAGGGCCGTCGGCGGAGACGCCACACTTCGGTCGGCAGTTGGCAAGGGCACCGCCGTGCATCTCGTCTTTCCCGCAGCGCCGACGAAGCAGGTCAGCGGACCGGTCGATCTGAATGGCGGCAACATCGAAGCGCGTAGCGACCCTTCCGGACGGGGCAGCAACTCAAGCGTCGAGCCGCGTCCGGCGCCGACCGATTTCGAAGACACGCTCCCGGATCCGCGGCCCAACAGCGAGCGTGAAGCCCTTGTGGATGGTAGTCGCATCTTGGTGGTGGATGACAACGTTGATGCTGCAGTAAGCCTCTCTGCAGTACTGACTGGACTGGGACACACCGTCCAGACTGCGTACGATGCGGCAAGCGCGATTGCAGTGTTGAACACCTTCCGTCCCCAAATCGCGTTGCTGGATGTTGGATTGCCCGACATGGATGGCTACGAGCTCGCCCGGCGGCTCCGAGCAAGCTCCGACGCGCGCAGCGAAGTCACGCACCTCGTTGCCGTTACCGGCTATGGCCTCGAGTCCGACCGCCGTCGTTCCAGCGAGGCTGGATTTGACGAGCACTTGGTAAAGCCTGTCGACCTCGCGGAGGTGGAGAAGCTCCTGGCTCACATACAAGCTGAAAGGCGAAGGACGCATGCCGAAGCGGCTGATCAGCACGATCAGGCTGCATCTCATGTTCAGCATTGATGAGACAATAACCGCGACTGCAACGAAGGGCATGGAAAGCGGATTCCAGGCACCCGGTGTGACAGATGGAGCATCTCGACCGCCAGCTTTCGGGGCGTGAGCAGTCGTCGAGCCAACCCAAAGGACCACGTTGACGCTCGCCCAGACGCCTCAAAAGACTCGCGTTCGGTTTCCGTTCGGTACTCCTCGGGGTAAGCCGTTGGCGCGAATCGCAATTCGACCGCCCGTGCCGCGCAACGCGCCAGCGAGGTTCGGCATAGGTTCGGTCGCAGTGTGCCAGCCGCAGTTCACGCTGACGTGCTGTTACAGTTCTTCGGCTTGCGCGGCACTGGCGTCGTAGTGCCCTGTACTCTTAATCCGTTGGTCCGGGGTTCGATCCCCCGACGGCCTACCATTCAAAACAAGGGTTCGGTGCAAGCGCGGTATGCCGCACCGAACTCTTGATCCGTTGGTCGTTGGTCGATCCCTACACGGCCTACAACAAGATCGAGGGCTTAGTGAGAAATCGCCGGGCCCTTCGTCTTTGACTCATCCGGATCATCGCCTTCCAGAAGGACGGCGCGGAGCCGCATTCGACGGGAGAGCATATGAAGGAAGACGTCCTGCAGTGTCTAAAGAAGTACGGTCAGCGACTCGACCTCGAGATCGCCGCCGAGATGCGCCTGCCGCTCGCGACGGTGCGCGGCCGGCTCGCGGAGCTGAGCGCCACCGGCGCGGTGGTGATGTGCTCCCTGACGCGCTACGACGGCGGGAAGACGATCGAAGCGCTGGAATGCCGGCTGTCCGGGTATGCGCCCAAACCCGCGCCGGGGAGGAAGGCAGGGGCGCCGAAGGGGCGGTAGGCCCGGGCAATGGCCGCCGGTCGATGGAAGCGGGAGTGCGACCTATGCGAACCTGCTCGCGGGCGGATTCCAGGATGCATGGTCGGAGCGCAACCTGGGCGATCCGGGCCACACGTGCCCCGAGGCGGGCAACCTGCTCAACCCGACACCCACACTTTTGCAGCGGCTCGATCTCGTCTTGTTCCGTGGATCGTTCGTCGCGACAGATGTCGCGATCCCCGCTAACGAAATCGGGGATCGCACGTCGTCCAGTCTATGGCCATCCGATCACGCAGGTGTCGTGGGCGAGTTGCGGCAACGCAACGGGCGCTGAGCGGTCGCCTGGCGCGAAGCCGTGGGCTTTGTCTCTTGACCTGTCGACGCGCGGCGAGCGCTCAGGTTGTGGTCGCGCTAGAGAATCGACTCGCGGCGAGGTGCCCGATGCGCCGTTGCAGGTGTGCCCGTGGTGTCGGCCCAGGATGGACCGGCGCGCAGCCCCGGCTCGCGACGCGGCAGCCCCCGCGACGCTTTCTCGGGCAACCTGATCTGGTAGCATCGCAGCGCCCTCGCCGGGATAGTTGACTGCGGCATGGCATGAGCGCGTCAGAAATGCGCAACGGTGACGCGTCGATGTCCGATCAAAAGGTCGACCATCGGCCACCGCTCCTCTTGTTCGGCCATGACGGCCGCCAGTACATCTCCTGGAGAAATAGCCCGTGCAACTTCACGTGTTGTCGGACGTCGTCGCCGATCGCGACATCCTGCGCGATCTGCTGCCGGACGGTTTCGACGATCTCGCCGCGCGCCTCGAGCTGCAGTCGCTCGACCCCGGTGACGTGCTCATCCAGCAAGGTGACCCCGGCGATTCCATGTTCGTGCTGCTGCGCGGCAGGCTGGCCGTACGCATCGAGAACGGAGACGGAAGTGCGACCAAGGTCGACGAGGTAGGCCCCGGAGGTGTCGTTGGCGAGCTGGCGCTGCTCACGGGCCAGCCGCGCACGGCCACCGTGGTCGCTTTGGAACGTAGCGACCTCGTGCGTCTTTCGCGGGAAGCCTTCGAAGCGATCGCTGTCGCCGACGCCGATGGCATGCACGCCTTCATGCGCCGCGTCCTCGATCGCTCGCGTCGCAGCCAGGTCGGTCAGCTCCTGACCGAGCTGTTCGGCACACTCGACGAGGGCACCATGCGTGAGCTCGAAAGCCGGCTGTCTTGGCTGCATCTGGCGAGCGGAGCGCAGCTCTTCGCCCAGGGTGACGCAGGCGAAGACGCCTTCCTGGTGGTCAATGGTCGGTTGCGGGTGGCCACCCGCGACGACTCCGGATGCGACGTGGTCGTCGACGAAGTCGGACGCGGCGCCGCGGTGGGCGAGGAGGCGCTGCTTACGGGTGCTGCGCGCGGTGTCTCCGTGCACGCGATCCGGGACACGCACCTGCTCCGCCTTACCCGCGCCACGTTCGACGCCATGCTCGATCGCCATCCGCGCGCGATGATGCAGATTGCGCGGGCGGCGGTAACGCGCCTGAACGGGGCCCTCGCGCATCGCGCGCCTGCGCGGCCGGCGACAATCGCATTGATCGCCGCAGGCCCCGACGTGCCGCTCGACGCCCTCGCGGGCCGCCTTTGCGGCGTGCTGCAAGCGTTCGGCAGCACGCTTCGACTGGATGCGGGCGAGGTCGACCGCATGCTGGCCAATCCCGACGTCGCACGCAGTGCTGAAGGCAGCGTGCTTCACGAGGCCCTGACGGCGTGGCTGTCTCGCGCGGAACGCGATCACTCGATGGTGATCCTTCAGGGCGACCTGAATTGGAGTGCGTGGACGCGCCGCTGTGCGCAGCAGGCCGATCGCATTCTTGTCGTCGGCCGAGCGGGCAGCGCTCCGCAGCTCACGGAGGCGGAGATCGCTATCGCCGAGCTCGACCTCCGGGGCCGCATGGAGCTCGTGCTGCTGCACAGTGATGCGACAGTGCGCCCTTCCGGCACCTCGCAATGGCTGCAGGGCCGCAACGTGGCGGCGCACCACCACGTGCGACTCGGCAACGACGCGGACGTGCAGCGCCTGGCCCGACGGATCACGGGGCGCGCAAACGGGCTCGTACTGGGGGGCGGGGGGGCGCGTGGCTTCGTTCACGTCGGAGCTTTGCAGGCGCTTGCGGAAGCCGGGGTCACCATCGACGTGTACGGCGGTACCAGCATTGGCGCTCTGATTGCCGCAGCAGCGTCGATGGGCGTGAGCGTCACGGACATGCACTCACTCGCGCGGGATTTCGCGTCACCCCGCAAGCTTCTCGACCGGACGCTGCCGATCGCAGCGCTCATGACCGGTGGCAAGGTGACCGCGTTCTATCGGGAGTTGTTCGGCGACACGTCGATCGAGGACATGTGGCTGCCCTATTTCGGCATATCCAGCGGGCTGTCGCGGGCTAAGGCGGTTGTTCACGACCGGGGCACGCTGTGGCAGGCGGTCCGCGCGAGTACGGCCATCCCCGCCATCTTCCCACCGTTCCTCGGCGACGACGACGAGGTACACGTTGACGGCGGTGTCATGAACAACATGCCGCTCGACGTGATGCGACAGCTCTGCGAAGCGGGTACCGTCATCGGCGTGAACCCCATGCCGACGCACGACCGGCTCCGGTCCTACAACTTCGGTCCCAGCATTTCCGGGTGGGCGGCGCTTGCAGGCAGGTTCAAGCTCTTCGGGTCGCGCCTGCGGGCACCGTCGATCCTCGGTAGCGTGATGCGCGCCACCGAGATCAATAGCGCGAATCGCATGCGCCAGACAGGGTTTCGCGCGATCGCCGATCTGCTCATCGAGCCCGCGGTGGGCGACTTCCCGATCCTCGCGTTCGGGCGCTATGCCGACATCGTCGAAATTGGCTATCGGGCTGCGCAGGAAGCGATCGCGGCGTGGCAGGCCGCGTCACGGATCGACACGAGTCCCGCACAGATGGCAAGAACCACCGTGAAGGTCGCGTAGGTCGGATTGAAGGTCTCCTTGGTGGCGGCCCGCCGGTCACCCGCTTCAGGTCCACGGCCCGTCACCAATTGGAGCCGCCAGCAGCGTCAGCCGGCATCGTCTGCCGCTTGGCCTTGTTGACACCGGGTTTCCGACTTTCGGCGCCGTCGTCATGCGCGCGTCTCGTGGCTAGATTCCTCCACCGGAAGCGATGCGCGCAACGCAGGCGACGACATGATATCCGGCAGTATCTGCTCGCTGCATGGAGCGCTCTGCCGCGTGCGGGGCTCCGCTTAGCGCGGCAAGTCAACCGACGTTCACCCGAGTTTTGGCGACTCGGCGATCAGGCCGGTGATCATTGCACGCAGCTCGCCAGGCTCCAACGGCTTACGAAGGAATCCCTTGACTCCGGCAGCCGAAAGCTCCGCCGGGTCGACAGCTTCCGCGTAACCCGTGTACAGGACGACTGGCGGCGCCGCTGACATGCGGCCGATTTCTTCTGCAAGTTGAAGGCCGCTCATCCGCGGCATCGTCTGATCCGTGATGATGAGGTCATAGGTTGCGGCACCGGTTCGGAGCAGCGACAGTGCCGCTTCGGGTTCACCGGCGATGCTCGCCTCGAGGCCCCAGCTGTCCAGCAACTCGCGCATGAATTCCGCCACGGACGGCTCGTCGTCGACGACCAGAACGCGTCCCCGCAGCCTGGATCGAGCCGTCAACGAGTCGGCGTTGCCAGCGTCTATGCCTGGCGGCGTTGCGGCGGGCCGCTCGGTGGGAGGCAGCAGTATCCGGACCGTGGTGCCTCGGCCTGGAGACGTGTCGACGATAACGTGCCCACCGTGTTCGTGCACGATACCGTGGACGACGGCCAGTCCCATGCCGCTGCCCTTGCCCACTGCCTTCGTGGAGTAGAAGGGCTCGAAAATCCGCTCCAGCACATCGGGCGGTATGCCGGGCCCGTTGTCGGATACGGCGAGTTCCACGTACTCGCCGGCAATGCGCTTCCGGCAACTTGCACAAACGTCGTTGACCATGAGTGCGGGCCGCACGGCGACATTGAGCGTCCCCACGCCGTTCAACGCGTCCCGGGCGTTGATGCAAAGATTGAGGAGCACCTGCTCGAGCTGGACGGTATCCGCGACCACGTTCGGAACTTCGTCGATGGTCATCTCGAGTTCCAGCGTCGAGGGCATGACCGATCGCACGAGGGCTTGTGCTTCCCCGACCACTGCAGGTAGCGAGATGGCGCTGCGGTTCCCGCGGCGGCCCCGGGCGAAGGTAAGGAGCTGCTGGATCAGGTCCCGCGCGCGTCGCACCGATGCTTGCGCCTGGTCTAGATGGCGCTTGAGCTTCGCGTTGCGCGTGACTTCCTGGTGATCCGCAGCGAGCTGCACGTAACCAAGGATGCCGGTGAGAATGTTGTTGAAGTCGTGCGCGATACCCCCGGCCACATGCCCGATCGCCTCCATCTTCTGCGCTTGCCGCAGTTGCTCCTCCAGACGAGCGCGCTCGGCCTCGGCAGCCTTGCGTTCGGTAATGTCCCGCGCGACGGTGATCGCGTGGGTGGCGCCGCGGTAGCGCACGGGGATCGTCCGTACCTCGATCACGAAGCGCTCGCCGTTCCTGCGAATGGCGGGCATCTCGATCTGACAGGACTCGCCCGCGAGCGTCCGCCGGATGAGCGCGTGCAGGGCATCCAGGTCCTCGAGAGGCAGATCGGAAGGAAAGGACTTTCCGATCACCGCCTCGCGCGAATAGCCGTACATCGCGAAGTAGGCGGGGTTCGCATCGATCATGCGCAGATCGGGGTCCCAGAGATTGATGGCGTCGACTGACACGTTGAAGATGGCCCGGTATTGCTCCTCGCTCGCCGTCTCGTCTTCGACGAATTCGAGCTCGCCTTTCTCGTTGGCTTCACGTCGTTTCGCTTCGAGCCGGCGCAGCTCGGTGCGCCGGATCTTTCCCGACATCGTTTTCGGAATGTCGCCGAACTCGACGCGACGGATGCGCTCGTACGGGGCCAGCCGTTGGCGCAGGTGCGCGAAGATGTCGGCTGCGAGCTCGGGCGTCGCGGTATAGCCCGGCTTGAGGCTGACGAAGCACTTCGGCACCGCGAGCCGTAGGGGATCCGGGCTGGGCACGACTGCCGCCTCTCCGATCGCCGGATGTTCGATGGCGACCGACTCCAGCTTGAATGGCGAGATCCGGTAGTCCGACGATTTGAACACGTCGTCCGCGCGGCCGACGTACCAGAAGTAGCCGTCGCTGTCGCGCCGAGCCACGTCCCCGGTGCGGTAGAAGCTGTCCTCTGCGGTCGCAATCGCGGTCGCGGTATCGCCCGAATAGCCGTCCATCAAACCCACCGGACGGGGGTCGACACGGATCGAAACCTCGCCCTCGTCTGCTGGACTGCCGTAGGCGTCCAGGAGGACCAGGTCGTAGCCAGGGAGTACGCGGCCCATCGCACCCGGCTTCACGGGTTGCCCAACGGAATTCCCGATCACCGCGGTCGTTTCGGTCTGGCCGAAGCCGTCCCGAACCGTGATTCCCCAGGCCGCCTGCACGCGGTGGATGATCTCCGGATTCAGCGGTTCACCCGCACCGATCAGTTCGCGGATGGCAAGACGCCCGCGAAACGCCGCGAGATCCTCCTGGATCAACATACGCCAGACGGTCGGCGGCGCACAGAGCGTCGTGACGCGGCAACGTTCGAGCACGGCGAGCATCGCCTTCGCATCGAAGCGCGCGTAGTTGTAGATGAAGACGCACGCCCCGGCGTTCCAGGGAGCGAAGAAGCAGCTCCACGCGTGCTTTGCCCACCCCGGGGACGAGATATTGAGATGGATGTCGCCCGGACGGAGGCCGATCCAGTACATCGTCGAGAGATGCCCTACCGGGTAGCTCTGGTGGGTATGGCGCACGAGCTTGGGCTTCGCCGTGGTCCCCGAAGTGAAGTAGAGGAGCAAAGGGTCATCTGCGCGCGTTCGGGCGTCGGGCGTGAACGTGGCCGGGAAGCGGCTGGATTGGGCGAAGTCGAGCCAGCCGAGGGTGGGTTCGCCGACCGCGATACGCGTGAAATCACCTCCCAAGGCATCGATCTTCGGGGCATTTGCCGAACCTGTGACGACGTGTCTTACGCCGCCTCGGGTGATTCGATCCCGCAGATCGTCACGCGCCAGAAGGGCGGAGGTCGGGATCAGGACCACACCCAGCTTGATTGCCGCGAGCATGACCTCCCATAGCGCGGGTTCGTTGCCGAGCATGAGCAGGAGGCGATCACCACGCTGGACGCTCTGCGCACGCAGCCAGTTCGCGACCTGGTTGGAACGAGCGGCAAGCGCCGCGAATGACAGCCGACACTCTTCACCCGACTGCTCGACGATCCACAGTGCCGGATTCTCATTGCCAGCAGCCATCGGGTCGAAGTAATCGAGCGCCCAGTTGAAGTCGGGCAGGCGTGGCCATACGAAGCCGTTGCGTGCGCCGTCGTAGTCCGCGCGCTTCGCGAGAAGGAAGTCGCGCGACTCGAGGAACGAGGCTGTGGCGATCATCGGGACTGCTCCCTTCATGCCCTGGGTAAGGCAGCTCACCAGAAAGTCTAGCGGCTGGTGCGCTGGAGCGGGGCCTCAATTACCAAGCCGTTACCAACGGAAACGCGCCGGTTACACGAGTTGGGGAAGACGCCATCGTGGGCGGTTGACGATGGGGGCGTCGACAAGGCGGGCGACGGCGGGTCAGGTCAACACGCGTGGCGGAGGTCGTTGGAAGCAGCCACCTGCGCCGTGAATGGGTCCGGACACGCGCTGCCATGCTTCGCCGTCGACCCCCGCCGGCGCAACTTTTACCTTCCGTTACGAGGGAACGTTAGGCACGAACATGTAGCCGGCGCCGCGGACGGTACGAATCGACTGTGGATGCTCGGGATCGGGCTCGATCTTGCGCCGCACGCGGGCGATGCGGATGTCGATCGAGCGGTCGAAGGGCTCCCATTCGCGATTGCGCGTCAGCGTCAGGAGCTGGTCCCGGGTGAGCACCTGATTCGGCCGCTCGACGAAGGCCTTGAGCAGGTCGAATTCCATGGTCGTCAGCGGTACCTCGCGCCCGTCGGCAGAGTGCAGCCGACGCGAAAGCAGATCGAGTGCACACGCGCCGACGCGCACGCGCGACGGCGACGCGATCTCGACGGTACTGGATGTCGGCCCCGCCGGAGCCTTCGCCTGCATCCGCCGCAACACGCTCTTCACTCGCGCCCGCAATTCGCGCAATTCGAAGGGTTTGGTCACGTAGTCGTCGGCGCCCACCTCGAGGCCCGCTACGCGGTCGGCGACGTCGGTTGCGGCGGTGACCATGATGATGCCGACGTCGTAGCGCTCGCGGAGAAATCGGGCGAGCGTGAGTCCATCTTCACCCGGCAGGTTGACATCGAGCAGAACGACATCGGGAAGGTTTCTCTCGACGGCTTCGCGCATCTCCCCGCCGCGGTCGGCTTGGGCGACCTCGTAGCCGTGCGTGGCGAGGTACTCGGCGAGCATTTCACGCACCGAGACGTCGTCTTCGACGATCAGGATGCGGCCATTGGCGGGCATGAGCGTCGACGTATCTGGTTTGGCTGCCGAAGTATAGCGCCGGAGCCGTCGGCTGGAACCGTCGTCGCGCCGATGCAAATGAAACACGACGGTTTCCGGGCAGACGTTTCCCGGTCACCTTGCCCATGCAGAGTGCGCATCGTCACGGCGAGCTTCACGATCGCACCGCGACGATCAGCACGCGACTCACGAGCACGGAAAGGACCGACTGCAATGAACACACTGCACGACCCGAAGCCAGGCAACGACGCTGACGTCGATGCCTGGGCGCGCCACGCGGCGACCGCGAACGGTTTCGGTGACGCCGCAGCAATGACCAACGTTCATCCCCAACCAAGGAGAGAAGCCATGCAACTTATGACGACGACGGGCCCCGACTCGAACCGTTACGCGAAGGTCATCGAGGTATCCAAGCGCGTTCGCTGGGAAATCGACCGCGACCTGATCCGCGGCCGCACGTTCGACTTCAGCCGCAAGTTCCTGCCGGACGGATTGTCGATGATCCCGACGCTCGCGTTCCTGTCCGAGCGCGAAGCGCGGTTCCTGTCGCAGATCCAGGGCCGCACCTACGCCAACATGTTCGCGCTGGTCGAGCGCTTCATCGGCGCCAAGATCACCGAGCTCAGCCACACGCATGCGCTGGGCGATCAGGTCGCGTTCGAGGCCCTGGTGCGCCTGACGGACGAGGAGCTCAAGCACCAGGAGCTGTTCCGCCGACTCGAGCGCATGGCCGGTGAGCAGATGCCGGCCGGCTACGACTTCAAGCCGCAGCCGAACGAGGTCGCCGCCGCCGTGCTCGGCAAGTCGACGTGGGCCGTGATGGCGCTGACGCTCGACATCGAGATCTTCTCGCAGGTGCACTATCACGCGAGCATCGAACCCGACACGCAGCTCTCGGACCTCTGGAAGGACGTGTTCCTGTTCCACTGGAGGGAGGAGTCGCAGCACGCGATCCTCGACGAGCTCGAGTGGCGCCGCGAGAACGCCCGCCTTACCGACGCAGAGCGCGACCAGAGTGTGGGCGAGCTCATCGAGCTCGTTGGTGCAGTGGACGGCATCGTGCAGATGCAGGCGAGCGCCGATGCGACCTACTTCATCGGCAACGCGGGACGGCAGTTCAGCGCCGCCGAGCAGGCCGCCATCGCCGAGGTGGTCCTGAGGGCGTACCGATGGCAGTACGTCGTCAGCGGCGCGCAGGAGCCGCGCTTCGGCAAGGTGCTGACCGACCTCACGACGCCCGCGCAGATGGAGCGCATCGGGGCCGCGCTGGGGCCGATCGTCGCTTTCACCACGGGAAGCATGCATTGATGGGAGAGCGGACCGGGGGAGGCGGGGCGCAAGAAGCCTTCCCTCTGCCGGTGCGCGCCCCACGCTGACCACCCCGGAGCAACGACATGAACTCGATGCCATCCGCCATCGCTGCGCCGAGCGCAACGGTGCCCGTTACCACCCCGTTGACGTTGCCGCACGTCCCGCCCGATTGCGCAGCCGGGACGTGCAGGTCGATCGCGCTCGATACCGGCAACGTGCTGCGCATCCGCGACGGTCGCGGTCTGCGCGTGACGCCCGCGACCGGAGTGTTCTGGATCACGGAGGAGAATTCCACGACCGACACCGTGCTGCTCGCCGGCGAGACGCATCGAATCGCCCATCCGGGACTTGCACTCGTGCGCGCGCATCGGCCTTCGCTTGCGCTGCTGGAGGTGGCTGCCGGCGCAGCGCCTCCGCGGCGCGTCGATTTCGCGTCCAACGACGGTGCGCCTGGACGTCGCGTGGCGTTCGGTACGCCTCGGCGGCTGCCGGTGCGCGCGTTGGCGAGAGCGGTTCGCAGGCTCATCCGCAACGTGCTTTCGGTGAACCCCGCGAGCACGAAGCAGCGCCGCGCGTCACCTCCGACGGATGGCGGGCTCGAGCACGACATGCTGCATTCGACGCGGCTCGTTCGCCATGCACGCCGTGGGCTGGGCGCGCAGGAGCTTCTGCCGGGAAACGCACGCGCCGCGATCTCACGCGATCTGTTATTTCCCTATTACTGAGAGTATCGAGCAAGGAGAAGGCCATGTCGGTCCCGGTGCTGGTGCTGCTCGGATTCGCCGCATGGACGCTCGTCGTGCTCATGGGCAGCGTTGGCGTTTACCGTTGGTCGCGCATCCTGACGGGACGCGCGTCGGTGAGCGAATGGCACGCCGATGTTCCGCAGGGGAGCGCGTGGTACCAGCGCGCGGTGCGCGCGCACATGAACTGCGTGGAGAACCTGCCGGTCTACGGCGCCATCGTGCTCGCGGCCTTCGCGACGGGCGTGTCGGGCCGGGATCTGGACGGCCTCGCACTGACACTTCTCACCGCGCGGATCGGTCAGTCCCTCGTGCACATCGGAGCGAAGCAGACCGAACCGGTAGCCGTTTTGCGCTTCACGCTATTCTTCGTACAGATCGTCTGCATGGCGGCGATGGCCATCCTGATAGCCACCCGCGCGTAGTGCTGCGGTGTGCGCGTCACGCGGGCGTGGCGACTCTTTCCTCGCACACCGAGCGCGCAAGCGCCCGCAGCATGGCGGCGCCGTCGCCGCGCCACGCGCTGCCGTGCATGCAGGCGAGGAGTTGCGGACGTTCCGCGGCCAGGCGCTCGATCGTCGCGCGGGTGTGCGGCGCGTGGGCGAAATAATCCATCTCTGCCCGGAACGCTTCGCTCGGCTCGAGCACGTCCGACGTCGTGACGGCCATCGTTCCGGGCCCGGGCTGGGTGAAGAGATCGCCGCATAGCAGCGTCGCGGTATGGAGCTCCATGGCGAACCCGCATTCCCAGCCGTGCGGCACGTGCGGCGCATCGAACCAGCGCACGGCGAGCCCGCCCAGGTCGAGAACTTCGCCGTCGTTCATGCCGCGGGCCGGACGCGCTGCGATATCGTCGATCGAGACCAGTTTGGCCACCTGACTGCACAGCGGCACCGCCTGTGGGGCAAGAGCCAGGAACTCGGGGAGTGTGCCGCATTCGTCGGCCTCGTAGTGCGAGAGGCCGATGTAGCGCAGGCTCTCAACGGGAAGCACGCGCGCGATCGCTTCTGTCACATGGGCGAAGAGCTTCTTGGGCCCGGTGTGGAAGAGCAGCGGCTCGTCCGCGGCGAGCAGGTATTGGTTGAAGCTGAACGAGGCACCTCCGGGAAGGTACAACGGCGTATTGATGCGATAGATCCGATCGGCGACTTCCTGGATGCTCGTCTGGGACATGGCTTGGCTGGTCATGACTGGCTCCTGTGGGGTGGCATGCGAGGAGGATGTGTAACGAGTCGCCACCGCGTTACACATCCTCTTCGGACGACGTTATGATTTGCCATGCCCTCAGGAACCGTCGCGACTGCCGAGCCCGAGGCGGCGCTCGCCCTGCGCATCGTTCGCGCGCGCCCGGCGCGGGACGCGGAGGCCGAAGCGGCGCTGTACCGGTCGCTCGCGCCGCGCGTTCGCCTGTACGGTCGGCGTCACCTCCGCGATGACGCGGCGGCGGAGGATCTCATGCAGCACGTCATGCTGATGACGATCGAGAAGCTTCGGGCCGGCACGCTGCGCGAGCCCGAGCGGGTGGTGTCGTTCGTGTTCGGCACGTGCCGCATGACCGTCCTCGAGTTGCGCCGCGGTGCGCTGCGCCGAAGCGAGCTCATGGAGACTTTCGGCGCCGATCTCGATCCCGGGGAAGTCGAGCCCGCGCGCGAGTACGACCTCGAAGCCGTCGCGCGCTGCCTCGAGCGCCTCTCGGAACGCGAGCGGTCGGTCGTCGTGCAGACCTTTTTCGACGATTCGCCGGCCGAGGCTGTCGCTCGCTCGATCGGGATCAGCGCGGGCAACGTGCGGGTGATACGGCATCGCGCGCTGCAGCGTCTGCGCAGCTGCGTCACCGGTGAGGGGACCCGATGAACGCCTGCACCGCGCCCCTCGACCTCGACAGCCTGCTCCAATACTGGCTAGGCGAACTCGACGACGAGCGCCAAGCGGCCGTCGAATCGCACTATTTCGGATGCGCGACGTGCACGGAGCGCCTCGAGGAGATCGTCGCCCTGGGCAACGGCGTGCGGCGAGCCTTTGCCGCCGGCCTTTTGCATATCTTCATTACCCCGGAGTTCGCGATGCACCTCAAGCAGTGCGGGTTGCGCGTGCGCGAATACCGCGTGGCAGCCGGCGGGAGCGCCAACTGCAGCGTCGCCCCGAACGACGAAGCGGTTCTCGGACGGCTCGCAGCGCCGCTCGCCGGGGTGGAGCGCCTCGACGCGATCATCGTGACCAATGACGGCGGCCGAATGACGGACATTCCTTTCGATGCCGTGGCGGGCGAAGTCGTCATGGCCTCGAGCCTGCGCAGGTTGCGCGCACTGCCGGCCTGTCGCGAGATCGTGCGCCTCGTCGCGGTCGGTCGTGACGGCGAGCGCGTGCTCGGCGAATACACGTTCAACCACTCTCCGTGTGACTGACGTCAGCTAACCGGCGGGCGCGCGTCCCGCCGTGTGTACCTTCGCCGCTCCACGCTCACCGCCCATGCCGAGCGGCGCCGGGGCCAGGGCGACGATCCTCCGAAAGAGCTCCTTGTACTCGAAGTCCGCATCGGCACCGGACAGCGGATTCGTGTGCCTCGTGAAGGCCTCGTCGATTTCCTCCCAGTCGCCAGGGGTCAGGAATTGCGCCGCAGCGGGCAGGACCTCGTTTTCTTCGGCCAGTACGTGGGCATATTGAAATGCCGCATAGGCGGCGACCACGCCGTAGAACGCGGGCAATCCGGTCGCCCCATCGCGTTCGTAGCGGGCGAGTGCCTGTTCCATCTCCGCAAGCCTGGCGGTTCCGGCTTGATGCTCCGCATGCAAGCGGTCGAGCAGCGGCACGATCGCAGGATGCCGTTCCCGGAGCAGCCGGAACAGGTACGCGTCTTCCTTGGGGTGGTGAAATCGCTCCGGGAATGCCTTGATGTAATCGAGCATCGCCGCGAGCAGTTCGAAGTTGGGCTCGGCGATGCCGTACCTCATATGGCGCATCAGGAACAGCATGCCGTGAAGCACCGCGGTCAATGCGCGGTGTTCATTGATGATGATGTTGATTGCCTGCATGGTGCGTCGTTCGCCCGTCGTGGAGAGCGCGCCGGTGTGCCACGAGCTTCATGCTAGGCGTCATGGAATGCACATCCTTGACACGCATCAACCCCCACCGTGGGCGGCGGTCATATTGCATCGCATCAATTTCGTGCTCACCCGAGCACGGCCGTGCGGCAGCGTAGCGTGGTCGTCGGCGCGCATCGGTCCGCAGTGCCATCGTGCGGGTGCTGCGGAACCGGAGGAGACCTGGGTTTCGAGTCGGGGACCTTGGCGCTTCGTCGGAATCTCTTGGCGCAGGTCAAGCTGCAGCGCGCGTAACCGGTGCAGCATCAAGTCGTGCGCGTCGCAGCGCTGGAGGTCCTCCGAAATCGAGGTGCGATCATGGGTGTTACCGCGTTACGAGCCTCACATGCCGAAATGGAGGGCACGCGAATCCAGACCAATCTGGGTCTCGTGGTGCTGGTGTTCTACGGAGCAGCGGTGCTCGCGGTTGCGATCGCCGGACACTGGACGGTGGCCGCCCTGTTGGCTGCTTGCGGCGTTTTCTGCATCGCCGGGCTGCGGGCGAGCTGGACGCACGACGGCTGCAGCGCGAAGGCTACGGGTTGCCCTTTGCGCGACGGGAGCGGCCAGCGCCGCTTCTGCGACTGGATGCACTCCTGCAATTAGTGCCGACGCGGCGTTCGCGTCGTCCTGCACTGCCGCCGTTCGCGGCTCACTCGCCCGTGCAATGATGGCCGCGCGTCGCTCGTGACGCTGCAAATACTTTCGCTGTTCCCAGGACGACTGCCGTTAGACTGGCGCTGTCCAAGACCGGGTCGTGCACGTGAAGATTGCCACTTTCAACATCAACAGCGTCCGCAACAGGCTCGCCAACCTGCTCGAGTGGCTCGGCGAGGCCCGACCCGATGTCGTCTGCCTGCAGGAACTCCGGATCTATCACGAGGAATTCCCGCGCGATGTCCTTCGCGATGCCGGGTACTCGGCTGTGTGGAAGGGCCAGAAGCCCCGCTACAACGGCGTGGCGATTCTTTCGCGCGGGACGGCGCCGGTCGAAATCCGCCGCGAGCTGCCCGGTGATGCCGATGACGACCACGCGCGCTACATCGAGGCGGCCGTCGACGGGATCATCATCGGCTGCATCTACGCGCCCAACGGCAATCCGCAACCGGGGCCGAAGTTCGACTACAAGCTGGCGTGGACCGACCGCCTTCTCGAGCACGCGAGAACGCTGTACGCATCGACGGCTCCGGTGGTGATCTGCGGCGACTACAACATCGTACCGACGGACTTCGACATCTATTCGCTGCGCTCGTACGCCGACGACGCGCTGGTGCAGCCGGAGCCGCGCGAGCGATACCGGAAACTGCTCGAGCAGGGCTGGGTGGACGCGATCCGCACGAAACATCCCGACCGCGTCTATACGTACTGGGACTACATGCGCAAGCGCTGGGAGCGCGATGCGGGACTGCGCATCGACCATCTGCTGCTGAATGAAGCGCTGGCGCAGCGCCTGGTCGATGCGGGAGTCGACAAGGCGGTGCGCGGTCGGCCGGGCGCAAGCGATCATGCGCCGACGTGGATCGAGATCGCGTAGCGACGAACGGGAGGTGCAACCGGGCGCGGCGTGATTCCATCGCGGCGACGACTGCCAGGGCTGTCGCCCTTCGGATGCGGGCTGCGGCTGTCAGCCCTTGCGCTTCAGCAGTGCCTCGAGGCCCGCGAACGGTCGGTGCGTCGCCGTGGAACTGCCGGGCCCGCTGTCCGCCGTTCCGGCTTGCGCCTCGAGCTGCCGCTGGTGCTCGTTGTCGTGACAGTAGACGCAAAGCAGCTCCCAGTTGCTGCCATCCGCCGGGTTGTTGTCGTGGTTGTGATCGCGGTGGTGGACGGTGAGCTGCTGCACGGTCGTGCGGTCGAATTCCCGCGCACATCGGCCGCAGATCCAGGGATAGATCTTCAGCGCCCGCTCGCGGTAACCATCCTCGCGTTGCTCGCGCGCGCGTCGCGCGTCCGCGACGACGCGATCGAGGCGCGCATGATCGATAGGCTTGCCGGTTGCGGTCACGATGGGTTCCTCGTTCGGACGCCGCTGCCTGCGTGCACGCATGCGCGCCGTGACGGCGTCGACGTTCAGCGAAAAGTATATCGCTCGCCCCGCGCGCGCCACGGACGATCGACGGGCGAGGAATGGCGCTTGCAGGCCCGGGCGGAAGATTTCGTCGGCCCATGTCGATTCGGCGCGGTGCCGATCGACGCGCTGACAGGAACCGGCCGCGGCGAGCGCCAGGGGCTCTCGCTGGCCGCCGCCTTCCCCCTCACGCGAACAGGAGAAGCCCATGCAGAAGATCACTCCATTTCTCTGGTATTCGAAGGAAGCCGAGGAGGCTGCGAGGTTCTACGCCTCCATCTTTCCCGACTCGCGGGTCACCCGGGTCACGGCTCTCCCGAGCGAATCGCCCAGCGGCCCGCCCGGATCGGTCAAGGTGGTCGAGTTCGTGCTGTTCGGCCAATCCTTCGTCGCCATGAGCGCGGGGCCGCTCGACCCGTTCAATCACGCGGTGTCGTTCGTGGTGAGCTGCGACGATCAGGCGGAGATCGACCGCTACTGGAATGCGCTGCTCGCGGGCGGGTCGGCGGAGCAGTGCGGCTGGCTCAAGGATCGTTTCGGCCTCTCCTGGCAGATCGTCCCCACGGTCATGGGTGAAATGATGGCCAGCCCCGATCGCGCCAAGGCCAGGCGGGCGTCCGACGCCATGATGAAGATGGTCAAGTTCGACATCGCAGCCCTGAAGGCGGCGTTCGACGGAACGACGGGTCCCACGTCGCCAGCGCGCTGATGCACGAGACCGGGGGCATTCGCCCCTGGTTTGCGTCGCGCATTCGCAGAAACCCGCATCCCCGGAGGTTTGACGCCCCGCTTGAAGCTCTGATGCTTGTCGACGCGGTTTACAGGTAGCACGCCACCGTTCCCGCCCGGCAGATGACAACCCGTTGTTTGCGTGCATGAATTGCCCGGCGGCATCCGGGTTGCTTGCAGTCGGACGGTAGCCGGGCAAGCCTTCCATCCGTCGTCCGCACGGAGGAACCATGCGCCATCCGCTTCGCGCGTCCGTTCAGCGCACCGTCCCCACGATCGCATTCATCGCAGCCTCGGCGCTCGTCGCCGGAGCCGCCTGCGCCGAGCCGTTCTCCTTCAGCACGGGCAATGTCGATGGCCTGATGGCGGCCGCGTCGCGGCCGGGGGTCGGATTGTTCGAGATCGAGTCGGCAGACGATTTCATCATCACGGGGAGTGGAAACACCCGGCTGAGCAACGCCACTTTCACGGGGCTGCTGACCGGCGGTGCCGCGGTGGCGGACATCAGCGAAGTCAGGGTGGAGATCTATCGGGTCTTCCCCAGCGATTCCGACGTCGGCGGGACCTCCGGACCGCCCACGTTCTCGACGCCGAACGTCCCGACGCGCGTGAATTCACCGTCGGACGTTGCGCTCGACGATCGCGACTCGAACCCCGGCGGCGGTCTCACGTTCCAAGCGCAGGTCGTGAACCCGGTTTTCACCGTACTCAACTCGGTCCAGCCTGGCGGCATCCACGCCAAGCCCAACCAGACGACCGGGGGCGACGGTCCGGTGATCGGCATCGAGGTCGCGTTTTCGATCGACTTCACCGATCCGTTCGATGTGCCTGCAGCCCATTACTTCTTCATCCCGCAGGTGGACGTGACTGGCGGTGCCTTCCTGTGGCTGTCGGCGCCAAAGCCGATCGTGCCGCCGGGAACGCCGTTCGCGCCAGACTTGCAAGCCTGGACGCGAGATCAATTTCTGGATCCCGATTGGCTGCGAATCGGCACGGACATCGTCGGCGGCACCCCGGCGCCGGCGTTCAACCTGGCCTTCTCGTTGACAGGTGCCACCGTTCCCGAGCCTGCGACGCTCGCCCTGGTGGCGTTGGGCTTCGCCGGACTCGGCTTCACCCGCCGCAAGCGGTAGCGGATCGCGGGTCAGGCTTCCCGGGCTTCGCCGAGCGGAGCGACCGTCCAGACTTTGTCGAGTGGCCTTACATGGCCGCGCTCGTGGCACGTGCCAAGCCAATATATTCAATAACTTGCTGCTTGTGGCCCACAACGTGCTGGGTCATGCGGTTCGCCCACTTGTGCCGGCACCGTCCGGCCGCGACCGTTGACTACCCCGCAAGTCCCAAGAAACTACTCGCGCGAGCTCGATGCGATCAACGATCGTCTCGGCCGCCTCGCGCCCCGGGTACGGCTCACCGCCAACCCCGCGCGCCGCTCGGAGCTCCTGAGAACGATCCGTCAGCTGCTGGAGCAGCAGCGCACGGTCATCGACGACCAATTCCGTGCCGAGCTGGTATGGATCGAGCGTCCCACACCGCGCACCTCCGCCGAAGTCGACGAAGACGATTCGTGACGGGGCCTGGCGCGCAGCCTCTCATCACGCCGCGGCCTCGTCTTACACTGCCCTCGCAGTCTCGCTGACCGCGCACGCGGGCCTCGCTGCCTATCATGGCTCTGACAACGAGGAGGGGCTATGCAGACCGTACTGCTGGTGGACGACGAGGTGCAGATGCTGGAAGCGGTGGCAGGGATGTTCGCTGCCCATGGCTGGGACGTGCGCACGAGCCGCAACGGCACCGATGCCGTCGCGCAGGCCAGGGATCAGGACTTCGATCTCGTCGTGAGCGATGTCGTGATGGAAGGGATCGTCGGCACTGCGCTCCTCGAGGAGATCCGCGCCATCGCCGGCCAGGACACGCCGGTGATCTTCATGAGCAACATGCCGGAGCGGCGCGTTCGGGCCATCATCGAAGGCGATTACAGCTTCCTGCGCAAGCCCTTCACCGGCGACGACCTGATGCGCACGGTCGGCAGGACCATGGGCTCGAGCGATCCTGGTGTGGGCGGCATGGTGCCGCCGGCGGGAAACGGCCGCTCGACGCACGGCGACTCGGCCCGCTAGCTACGCCTCGTCGTACGTCCGCTGCTCCGCCGTCCAGACCGTGGACAGTTCGTCGATCGCCACGATACGGCGCCCGTCGTAGTGGAACGCGTAGTGGCGCGATTGCCGGCACCGGTGCAGCACCGCCGGCCTGAACACGGCGGCGCATAGTCCGCCGGCGTGCCGTACGCTGCGATAGACCACCCCGTCCTTTCCGCCGGCACGCGCTTCGCGTCCGAGCTGCCGGCTCTCGCGGTAGTCGTCCGGGTCATGCATCTCCGCGCGGCGCCGCACGTCGACCAGCCGCGCGTCCAGGTCCGCGAGATAGAGCCGAAGCTGTAACCGTATCGGCCGTTCGCTCGTCCGGCGCAGGAAAACCTCCCGGTGATGCCGCACCTCCGCCAACGCCGTCTCCAGTTCCTGCGCGCAGTAATACACACCGAACGTCCCGTCGGAGAAGCGGCTGCCTTCCGGATTGAGATGCGTGAACGCCGCCATGATGGGCGTCGTGCCCGGCCCGGCGATGCGCTCCTCCTTGGGCACGAGCGCGAGATTGCCGGCTTCGTCGCGCAGCCGGTCGTTCGTCATCGCCTCCACCGCGAATACGGCATCGAGGTCCGCCGGATTGGCGACCCGGTCGAACAACCCGACCGGCGGGAACCGGCTCGGGACGAGGCGGTGCGTGGGTCGCCAGACGGTGTGGACGGCACGGAGCCGCTCACCCACCGCGCTGGGCATCGAGGTACTGCCGTACGACGTAGAGATCCGCCACGTTGCCCGAAAGCATGCGCTCGAGTGCCGACTGGCCGTTCAGGAACGGCGCGCTGTTCGGCTTGCGCACCCATGCGTCGGCGGCCTCCTCGTCGGGCAGCAGGATCTGCAGGGCCTTGTAGATGCCGAGCACATAGGAAATCCGCTCCAGCGTGTCGCGCGAGAGCTGGCCCTCACCGGCCTGCTTCCACTGGAAGAACGTGGACCGGGCCGGCTGCCCCAGCAGGCGGCGCGCTTGCTCAGGCTTGAGTTTCCAGGCGTCCGCGATGCGGAAGAACGTGCGCAACGCCGGCCCTGACAGGGCCTGGGGCGCAGGCGGCTCCGCGGCGAGGGCCCGGCCCGCGGGCGCGATCGCTTTGACGCGCGGTCCAATGACAGACATAACGTTTCATATAGTCCAAATCCGGATGCATGTCAATCGGTGGCCGTGCCCTTTCGGCGAGTCCGCCGGCGTGCCGGCTGTTCTGCCGGAACGGGATCGCGGCTCATGACATCGAATGTCGTGAACCCCGCGAAGCGTCCGCCGTCGGCTGGTCCGAAGCCGGAGACTCCGCTCATCCAGGAGAAAGATCATGCCCAAGACATTGCCCGCAATTGCACTGGCTCTTGCGTTCGTTGCGCCAGCCGCATGGGCGCAGGAGGGCCCGACCGACCCGCAGATCGCCGCCATCGTCGTCACCGCAAACCAGGTCGATATCGACGCCGGGAAGCTGGCGAAGACAAAGTCATCGTCGAAAGATGTGAAGCAGTTCGCGCAGCAGATGATCACCGACCATACCGGGGTCAACAAGCAGGCGACGGCGCTCGTGACGAAGCTCGGCGTCAAGCCCGAGGCCAACGACACCAGCAAGAGCCTGAAGCAGGGCGGCGACGAGAATCTCGCCAATCTGAAGAAGCTCAAGGGCGCCGAGTTCGACCGCGCCTACGTCGCGCACGAGGTCGCCTACCACCAGCAGGTGATCGATGCGCTCGACAAGACGCTCGTGCCCAGCGCCAAGAACGAGGAGCTGAAGGCGCTGCTGGTGAAGGTGCGTCCGGCATTCGTCGCGCACCTCGAGCACGCGAAGCACGTGCAGGCCACGCTCGGCGGCGCCAAGGGATGATGCTGGCGCCCGGGCAGTGGCGGTTGGGTGTAGCCACGGCGCTGGTGCTCCTCGGCTCTGCATTCGCCGGCGCACCAGCGGCAGTCGCCACCGCCGCGAAGACCCACACCGTGGCCATCGACGGCACGGCATTCGTGCCCCCGGTGGTGCGCGTGCACCGCGGCGATCGTGTCGTGTGGGTCAACCGCGACCCGTTTCCCCACACGGCGACGGCGAAGGGTCATAGTTTCGACTCGCGGAACATTCCCGCCGGCGGCTCCTGGAGCCGCGTGGCGAGCAAGGCGGGCACCTTCGAATACGTCTGCAATTTCCATCCGACGATGAAGGGAACGCTGGTGGTGGAATGAGGAGCAGCCGATGACGTCCGATGCCCTCGCGCCGTCGCACCCGAAACGCTGGACGACCATGCGCTGCTGGCAAGCGCATCGCGCGCCGGCGAGCGTGCTGCGTTCGAGGCCCTCATGCGTCGCTACAACCGGCGGCTGTATCGCCTCGCGCGCGCCACGCTGCGCGACGACGCCGAGGCCGAGGATGCGCTGCAGGAGGCCTACCTCGCCGCCTACCGTCGCATCGCCCGGCTTCCGGGGCGAGTCGCTCGCTCGCCACGTGGCTGTCGCGGCTGGTGCTGAACGAATGCCTCGGCCGGCTGCGGCGCGCGGCGCGGCGCCAGGACATCGTGCCCATGGTTGCGCAGTACGGTGAGCTCGACGTGGAGGCCATCGCGGTGAACGATCAGGAGAGACCCGATCACGCGGCCGAGCGCGGCCGAGATGCGCGCGTTGCTTGAGCGCAAGCTCGACGGACTGCCGGAAAGCTTTCGCGTGGTGTTCGTGCTCCGCAGCGTGGAGGAGCTGAGCGTCGAGGAGACGGCCGCCTGGCTGGGCATTCCGGAGGCGACGGTGCGCAGCCGCCATTTCCGCGCCAAGAGCCTGCTGCGCGAAGCACTGGCGAAGGAGATCGACCTCGCCGAGCGCGATCTCTTCGAGTTCGGCGGGGCGCACTGCGATCGCGTGGTCGCGGCGGTCATGCGCCGCCTCGGGGACCTTGTGTGAACAGGTCGTAGCCGCACCCGGCTCGTGGCGCGCGGCGGCGCGCTAGAATGCGCCGCTTCGTCTTCCGGCGCGCCCATGACCCATCCCAAGTGCATTCTCACGCTGTCCTGCAACGACCAGCCCGGCATCGTCGGCGCGGTCGGCAGTTTCTCGCGGACCAGCGCTGCAACATCATCGACAGCGCGCAGTTCGGCGATCTCGATACGGGGCGCTTCATGATGCGCGTGCTGTTCGAGGAGCTCGAAGGCAGCGGGTCGCGCGACCGCAACTGGCGGAGGCGTTCGGCACGATCGCGGCGCGCTTCGGGATGCAATGGGCGATGCACGACGCGAGCCATCGGCCGCGCGTGCTGATCCTGGTCTCGAAGCACGACCACTGCCTGAACGACCTCCTGTATCGCTACAAGGTCGGCGCGCTGCGCATGGAGCCGGTCGCGATCGTCTCCAATCACCGCGACACCTACCAGCTCGCGGCGTCGTACGACGTGCCGTTCTTCCATGTCCCGGTGACGTCCGGCAACAAGGCGCAGCAGGAGGCGAAGCTCCTCGGCATCGTCGAGGAAAGCAATGCGGAGCTCGTCGTGCTCGCGCGCTACATGCAGATCCTGTCCGACGATCTCTGCCGCAAGCTCGAAGGCCGCGCGATCAACATCCACCATTCCTTCCTGCCGAGCTTCAAGGGCGCCAAGCCGTACCACCAGGCGTATGCGCGCGGCGTGAAGCTCATCGGCGCGACGGCGCATTACGTCACGGCCGATCTCGATGAAGGCCCCATCATCGAGCAGGAGGTCGCCCGGGTGGATTACAAGATGGGTCCCGACGATCTCGTGGCGCTCGGTCGTGACGTCGAATCCCTGGCGCTCGCGCGGGCGGTGAAGTACCACATCGAGCACCGCGTGTTTCTCAACGGCCAGAAGACGGTCGTATTCCGCTGAGAGCGGTCGCGGGCCGGCGCGCGCCGTACACGTTCACCAGCAGGCCGCAGGAGCACGAGCACGGCGCCGAGCGCCTGCACGGCGGCAATGGATTCGCCGAGGAAGATCGCGCCGCTGGCGAGGCCCGACACCGGGATGAGCAGCGCGAAGGGCGAGATGAGGCCCGTCGGGTAGCGGTGCAGCAGCCGGTTCCATGTCGCGTAGGCGAAGAGCGTCGCGCCGTACGACATGACGAGCACGCACGCCCACGCGAGGGCGCTCATGTGCAGCACGGCGAGTGCCGGCGCGAGGCCGCCTTCGAAGACGTACGAGAGCAGCGGCGAGCGGCAGCGGCGGCACGAGGCTCGACCACACGACGAGTGAGAACATGTCCGCCCCGTGATCGCCGGCCGCCCGCTTGGCGACGATGTTGCCGAGCGCCCAGCCTACCGCCGCGCCCAGCACGAGCAGGAAGCCGATGAAGGTCACGCTCGCGCCCGCCGCGATCTTGTAGGCGCCCAGGACGACGATGCCCGCCGTGGCGATCGCCGCGCCGGTCAGGTGGTGCCGCTGCAGGCGGTCGTGGGTGAACAGCACGGCGAGACCCATCGTGAAGAACACCTGCACCTGGATCGTCAGGGACGAGAGTCCCGCCGGCATGCCGAGCTTCATGCCGAGGAACAGCAGGCCGAACTGCATCACGCCGATGGCAAGCCCATAGGCGATCACCGATCGTGCCGGCATCGCGGGCCGGCGCACGAAGAAGCAGACCGGGACGGCCGCGAGCAGGAAGCGCAGCGCGGCCAGCGCGAAGGGCGGGACTTCGACGAGCGCGACCTTGATCGGCACGAACGTGAAGCCCCACAGCGCCGTCACGGCGAGGATGAGCGTGAGGTCACGCCCGGAGAGCCGGTTGCGCATTGCGCTCATTTTACCGGTCCGCGATTCGCACGCCGGTTGCCGCGCGTGCAGGAGGTCTGCCACAATCGCGCGTCGACCCGTCCTGAAGTTGCGCCGTCCCGTGCAGAACAC
The DNA here is from genome assembly GCA_963734575.1 of uncultured beta proteobacterium. GTDB lineage: Bacteria > Pseudomonadota > Gammaproteobacteria > Burkholderiales > Casimicrobiaceae > CAIWHR01. The sequence goes on from CAVTHT010000013.1 coordinate 69,389, forward strand.
CACCCGTTTTTCCAGCGATCGTGCGCTGGATGTCATCTGCCTCGGCCGCTTCGCGGTCGATTTCTATGCGCAGCAGATCGGCGCACGGCTCGAGGACGTCGCGAGCTTCGCGAAGTACCTCGGCGGCTCGTCGGCGAACACCGCATTCGGCTGTGCACGCCTCGGCCTGCGCGCCGGCGCTGATCTCGCGCGTCGGCGACGACGCGCTGGGGCGCTTCCTGACCGAGACGATGGTGAAGGAAGGCTGCGACGTCAGCCACGTCGGCGTCGATCCGGATCGTCTGACCGGTGCGGTGGTGCTCGGGATCAAGGACCAGGAAACGTTCCCGCTCATCTTCCTGCGCGAGAACTGCGCGGACATGGCGATCGCGGACGGCGATGTCGAGGAGCGGTTCATCGCGTCGAGCCGCGCGCTGCTCATCACCGGCACCCATTTCTCGACGGAGCACGTCGCCCGCATCAGCAATCTCGCCCTGGACCATGCGCGCCGCAACGACGTGCGCACGATCCTCGACATCGATTACCGGCCCGTGCTCTGGGGGCTCACCAAGCGTGGCGATGGCGAGACGCGCTACATCCGGTCGGACACCGTCACCGCGCACCTGCAGCGGATGTTGCCGAAGTTCGATCTCGTGATCGGCACGATCGAGGAGTTCGCGATCGCGGGCGGCAGCACCGACATCATGGCGGCATTGCGCACCGTCCGCGGCCTCACGCATGCCGTGCTGGTCGTGAAGCGCGGCCCGCTGGGTTGCGCCGTCATCGCCGGTGACGTGCCCGCGTCGCTCGACGAAGCGTTCAACGGTCCCGGCGTCGAGGTGGAGGTGCTGAACGTGCTCGGCGCCGGCGACGCCTTCTCGGCCGGCTTCCTGTCGGGCTGGGTGCGCGGCGAGGACTACGCGCAATGCACGCGCTACGCCAATGCGTGCGGCGCGCTCGTCGTGTCGCGCCACGGCTGTGCGCCGGCGATGCCCACGCGTCCGGAGCTGGATCATTTCCTTGCGCATGCGGACACGATCACCCGGCCCGATCAGGATGCGACGCTCACGCGCCTGCACCGGGTCACGGCGCCGCGGGCCGTGCGCGACGAGGTGTTCGCATTCGCGTTCGATCACCGGCCGCAGTTTCTTCGAGCTCGCGCGTGCCGGTGGCGCCGACGAATCGCGCGTCCCGCGCCTGAAGCAACTGTTCGTCGAAGCGCTGGCCGGCGTCGCGGCGCGCCCCGGACTCGAGGGCCGCGTGGGCATGCTGTGCGATGACCGCTACGGCCAGCGCGCGCTCGATGCCGCAACGGGTCGCGGCTGGTGGATCGGCAGGCCCGTCGAGCTGCCGGGCTCGCGCCCGCTCGAGTTCGAGCGCGGTCGCTCCGTCGGCACGACCCTCGTCTCGTGGCCGCTCGAGCAGGTGGTGAAGTGCCTGGTGCACTACCACCCGGACGATCCGGTCGAGCTTCGGCTGGAGCAGGAGGCGCAGGTGCGCGCGCTGTACGACGCGGTGCAGGTGAGCGGGCACGAGCTCCTGCTGGAAGTGATCTGCCCGCGCGACATGCCGCGCGACCCCGATGCGATCCTCCGGTCGTTGAAGCGCTTCTACAACCTGGGCATCCATCCGGAATGGTGGAAGCTCGAGCCGATGGACGAGGCACAGTGGAGCGCCGTCGATGCGCTCCTCGCCGAGCGCGACCCGTATTGCCGCGGCGTGCTGCTGCTGGGCCTCGGCGCGAGCCTCGACGAGCTGGCGTGGGGCTTTCGTGCCGCGCGTGCATCGCGCAGCTGTCGCGGTTTCGCCGTCGGCCGCACCATCTTCGAGGCGCCGGCGCGCGAATGGCTCGCGGGCGCGATCGACGATGCGACGCTGCAACGGCGGGTGCAGGAAACCTACCTTGCGCTGGTGGATGCGTGGAACAGCGCGTCGTCCCGCGTGCCGCACGCGGGGTGTGCAAGCGCGGCGTTGCCATGACGATGTGCCGCGTGTGGTGACCACTCCATGACGACCATCCGGCTCACCGCGGCGCAGGCGCTGGTGCGTTATCTCGCCGCCTTGCGCACCGTCGTCGAGGGCGACGAGGTCCCGCTTTTCGGTGGCGTGTTCGCGATCTTCGGCCATGGCAACGTGGCCGGCATCGGCGAGGCGCTGTACGCACATCGCGACGAGCTGCCCACCTATCGCGCGCACAACGAGCAGGCAATGGCCCACGCCGCCATCGCCTTCGCCAAGGCCCACTTTCGGCGCCGGATGATGGCCTGCACGACGTCCATCGGACCGGGAGCGACGAACATGGTCACGGCCGCGGCGCTGGCGCACGTGAACCGGCTGCCGGTGCTGCTGCTGCCTGGTGACGTGTTCGTCTCGCGCGCCCCCGATCCGGTGCTGCAGCAGATCGAGGCCTTCGAGGACGGCACGGTGTCCGCCAACGATTGCTTCCGGCCGGTCTCGCGTTACTTCGATCGCATCGTGCGTCCGGAGCAGCTGCTCACGGCCCTGCCGCGGGCCGTGCACGTGCTGACCGATCCCGCCCGCTGCGGCCCGGTCACGCTGGCGTTCCCGCAGGACGTCCAGACGATGGCGTGGGACTGGCCGGCGGAATTCTTCAAGCCCGCGCTCGTCAGCGTGCGCGCGCAGCCGCCGGACGCCGACGAGCTTGCGCGGGCGGCCGCGCTGCTGCGCGATGCCCGGCGGCCGATCATCGTCGCCGGCGGTGGCGTGCTCTACAGCGGCGCGGCCGCCGCGCTGCGCGAATTCGCCGAGCGACACGGCGTGCCCGTCACCGAAACGCAGGCAGGGAAAAGCGCCGTGCCGTGGGACCATCCGTTGCAGCTCGGCGCCGTCGGGGTGACGGGCTCGACCGCCTGCACCGCGCTGGGCGTGGAGACCGACCTCGTATTCGCGATCGGCACCCGGCTGCAGGACTTCACGACCGGCTCGCACGCGCACTTCACGCAGGCGCCACGGCTGAACCTCAACGCCAACGGCCTCGACGCCATCAAGTGGCATGGGAGCGATCTCGTGGCCGATGCGCGCGTCGGGCTCGAGATGCTTTCGGCATTGCTTGGCGACTGGAACGCGGACCCGGAGTGGACGGAGCGCGCCCGCGCCGCCGCGGCGCGCTGGCGCGACGAGGTTGCCGCGATCACCGGCCGCCGCGACGTGGGCTTGCCGTACGAGGGCGAGGTGATCGGCGCCGTGCAGCGGTCGATCGCCGACTCGCCGCGCGACGATGTGGTCGTCTGTGCCGCGGGGTCGTTGCCGGGCGAGCTGCACAAGCTCTGGCGCGCCGGTGCGCCCGGGGCGTATCACGTCGAGTACGGCTACTCCTGCATGGGTTACGAGATCGCCGGCGGCATCGGAGTGAAGATGGCGCGGCCCGATCGCGAGGTGGTCGTCGTCATCGGCGATGGCAGCTATCTCATGCTCAATTCGGAGATCGCGACCTCGGTGATGCTCGGGCTGAAGCTCGTGATCGTCGTGCTCGACAACCGCGGCTTCGGCTGCATCAATCGCCTGCAGCAGGCCTGCGGCGGCGCGCCGTTCAACAACCTGCTAGACGACTGCCTTGCCGGCGCGGCGGGCGCACCGCAGATCGATTTCGCGGCGCATGCCATCGCGCTCGGCGCCGCAGCCGAGAACGTGCCGGACATTGCCGCGCTGGAAGCGGCGATGACGCGGGCGCGTGCCTCGGATCGTACTTACGTGGTCTGCATCCGCACGGATCCGCACCGCAGCACCGAAGCCGGCGGCGTGTGGTGGGAGGTGGCGGTGCCCGAGGTGTCGAGCCGGTCCGAGGTACAGCAGGCACGTGCCGATTACGAACGGCACGTGGAGAAGCAGCGGCCCTGAGCGGGCGCGACGCAACGAGGCGAAACGACACGATGAGCAAACTCGATGTGCGGATCGGCATCAATCCGATCTCGTGGAGCAACGACGACCTGCCTTCGCTAGGGGGCGAGATCCCCCTGGAGGTTGCGCTCACCGAGGGCAAGGCCATCGGCTACGAGGGCTTCGAGCTCGGCAACAAGTTTCCGCGCGAGCCGAAAGCGCTCGGGCGCGTGCTGGCGGCGCACGATCTCGCCCTCGTGTCGGGCTGGTACTCGGGCCGGCTCGCGCGCCGTTCCGTCGACGAGGAGATCGCAGCGGTCGAACCGCACCTTCGACTGCTCGCGGAGAACGGCGCGACCGTGATGGTGTACGGCGAGGTCGCCGACTCGATCCAGGGTGCGCCTCTGCCGTTGTACAAGCGCCCGCGCTTCCTGCGCGACGACGACTGGGCGCGCTATGGCGAGCGCGTGACGGCCTTCGCACGGCATACGCTCGAGCACGGCGTGCGGCTCGCATATCACCACCACATGGGCGCCTACGTGCAGGCGCCCGATGACGTGGATCGCCTGATGGCCGTGGTGGGACAGGAGGTTGGACTCCTTTTCGACACGGGCCACATGACGTTCGCCGGCGGCGATGCGGTGGCGATGCTGCGCAAGCATGCGGCGCGCGTGTGCCACGTGCATTGCAAGGACGTGCGTCCGGCGGTGCTGCAGCTGGCACGCAACCGCCAGTGGAGCTTCCTGGAGGCGGTGATCAACGGCGCGTTCACGGTGCCCGGCGACGGCACCGTGGATTTCGGGGCGGTGCTCGACGTGCTGTGGGCGCATGACTACAAGGGCTGGCTCGTCGTCGAGGCCGAGCAGGATCCTTCCGTAGCGCCGAGCTATCGGTTCGCCGAGCAGGGCTATCGGCACCTGCGCGCGCTCCTCGACGGACAGGGCGCGCCGCAAAGGCAGGCGGCATGACGACGCTCGCTAGGCGTGGTTGCGGTGATGGCACACATCGGCGGGCAGCGTCATGAGCCTGCTCGTCAAGGCAGCGCCAGGACGCACGATCGTGGACGTGACGCCTGTGTCGGCGGGGTGGCACTACGTCGGGTTCGCGGCGTACCGGCTCGGCACCGACGAGAGCATCGAGCACGATCCGGACGGCCGCGAAGCTTGCATCATCGTGCTGGAAGGCACGGTGACCGTGGAGGCCGGCGGCCAGCGCTGGCAGGAGATCGGTGAGCGCCGCAGCGTGTTCGAGGAGCGATCGCCCTGCGCGGTGTACCTCCCGACACCCGCGAAGATCCGCATCGTCGCGCACACCGCGGCGGAGGTTGCCGTGGCGACGGCGCCCGCAGGCGAGCCGGCCCCGGCACGGCTCATCGAGCCCGCGGCGATGAAGCGGTCCGTCCGTGGCCATGGTTCGAACCAGCGCTTCATCTGCGACATCCTGCCGGAGACGGAGGTGGCAGCGCACCTGCTCGTGGTCGAGGTCCGCACACCGGCAGGTCACTCGTCGAGCTACCCGCCGCACAAGCACGACCGCGACGACGCGCCGAACGAGACGGCGCTGGAAGAGACCTACTACCACCGCATCGAGCCGCCGCAGGGCTTCGCCTTCCAGCGCGTGTACACCGACGATCGTACGATCGACGAGGCGATCACGGTGGAGAACCGCGATCTCGTGATGGTGCCGCGCGGCTACCACCCCGTCGTCGTGCCGCACGGCTACGAATCGTATTACCTGAACGTCATGGCCGGCGCGAAGCGCGCCTGGCACTTCAAGAACGATCCTGCCCACGAGTGGATGCTGCAGCGCTGAGCAGGCGCTCGCACGGCAAGAAGGAGCGAAGGATGCAAGTGGCCCTGTTCGGTGCCGGAAGAATCGGCAAGATCCACGCCGGCAATCTCGTGCGCCAGCCCGGCGTGCGCCTCGCGCACGTCGTCGACGTGAACGCGCCGGCGGCGCAGGCACTCGCGGCGCAATACGGTGCGCGCGTAAGCGACGCGGAGACGGCGCTGCGCGATCCGGAGGTGCGCGCCGTGGTGATCGCATCCAGCACGGACACGCACGCGGATCTCCTCATGCGGGCCGCGGCCGCGCGCAAGGCGATCTTCTGCGAGAAGCCGGTGGACCTCGACCTCGCCCGGGCGCGCAGTTGCGCCGATGCCGTGAAGCAGGCCGGGGTGACGTGCCTCATCGGCTTCCAGCGGCGCTACGACCCAACGTTCGCCGCGGTGCGCGCGCGCATCGACGCGGGTGAGATCGGCACGCCGGAGATGCTCGTCGTGACGAGCCGCGATCCCGGCGCACCCCCCGTGGATTACATCCGCGTGTCGGGCGGCATCTTCAAGGACATGCTCATCCACGACTTCGACATCTTCCGCTGGATCCTCGGCGACGAAGCGAAGACGGTGTACGCGGCGGGGAGCTGCCTGACGGATCCCGCCATCGAAACGGCGGGCGACATCGATGCAACTGCGGTGACGCTTCGCACCCGCAGCGGTCGCCTCGCGCAGATCAACACCCTGCGCCGCGCCGCGTACGGATACGACCAGCGCTTCGAGGTGATCGGCAGCAAGGGCATGCTCCAGGCCGGCAATCATCGGCCCACGGAGGTGACGGCGGCGACCGCGCAAAGCGTGAGCAACGACCTGCCGGAGCACTTCTTCCTCGAGCGCTATCGCGTCGCGTATGCGAACGAGATGGCCCACTTCTTCGAAGCGCTCGCTGCGGGTACGCCCGTGCGTACGACCATCGAGGATGGCGTGAAGGCGCTCGAGCTCGCCGACGCCGCCACGCGTTCCTGGCGCGAGCGGCGGATGATCGAGCTGTGAACGCCGCGCTCACGGGTCGCGTGCGATGAGCGGTGATCGCCTGCAGGTCGGCATCGCCGGACTCGGCCGCCTCGGCGCCCGCCATGCCCGCATGCTCGCGACGCGTGTGCCCAGTGCCGCGCTCGTGGCGGCGTGCAGCCCGGTTGCGGACGAGCGTGCATGGGTGGCGCGGGAGGTCGGCGTGCGCCACGTCTACGCCACTTATGCCGAATTGCTGGCGCATCCCGGCCTCGACGCCGTCGTGCTGGTCACGCCCACGACCGAGCATGCGCAGCAGATCGTGCAGGCGCTCGCGGCGGGCAAGCACGTGTTCAGCGAGAAGCCCACGTCGCTCAATCTGGACGACTGCCGCCGCGTCGAGGACGCCGCCGCTCGCCATGTCGACCGCAAGGTGCTGATCGGCTACGTGCGCCGGTTCGACCCGAGCTATCGCGATGCGTACGAGAAGGTGGCGCGCGGTGACGTCGGCGCGCCGTTCCTGGTTCGCTCCCACACCCTCGACAAGAACGATCCGTCGGGCTTCTTCGTGCGCTTCGCGCCGACGAGCGGTGGCATCTTCCTCGACATGAGCGTGCACGACATCGATGCGGCGCGCTGGTTCCTCGGCGGCCCGAAGCCGCTGCGCGTCTTCGCGACGGGCACCGTTGCCGTCCACGAGGGCCTCAAGGCCTGCGGCGACCTCGACAACGGCATGGCGCTGTGCGAGTTCGAAGGCGGAAAGATCGCCTGCTTCCAGGCATCGCGGACGATGGCGCACGGACACGAGTCGATGACCGAGGTGATCGGCACCGCGGGACGCCTGACGATTGGTGGAAACCCCCGCCTGACCCGCGTCGAGATCGCCGATGCGCACGGCGTGCGCAACGAGTGCACGCCGACGTTCTACGAGCGCTTCGAGGAGGCGTTCGCCGCGGAGCTGAATGCATTCGTGGCTGCGGTCGTGCGCGGCGCGCCGCTGCCGCTCACGCTTGCCGATGCGACGGAAGCGACGCGCATCGGCATTGCCATCCAGGAATCCATTCGCACGCATCGGGCGGTCGAGCTCTGACGAGGCGCGCGGCGTCTGGCGCCTTGCGGTCCGGCCGCGTACAGTCACGCGAGCGGCGATCGACCGCGTCGGGAGGACAGTCCATGAAATTCGTTTGCCGCGGCGCGCTCGCGCTCGCATGGCTGGTGATGTCGGGTGCCGCGAGCGCCCAGGGGCAGGTGAACATGGTCTGCAGCGTGCAGATGCCCTGGTGCGAGGCCACGGCCGCCGCGTTCACGCGCGAGACCGGGATCAAGGTCGGCATCCAGCAGAAGAGCGCCGGGGAAGCGATGGCGCAGATTGCCGCCGAGAAGGCCAACCCCAAGCTGGACATCTGGTACACGGGGTCGGGCGACCCACACCTGCAGGCCGCCGAGATGGGCCTGACGGAGGAATACCGCTCGCCCATGCTCAAGGATCTGCATGAGTGGGCAGTGCGCCAGGCGGAGCAGTCCAAGTTCCGCACCGTCGGCGTGTACACGGGTGCGCTGGGCATCGGCTACAACCCCGAGATCCTCGCCAAGAAAAAGCTGCCCGAGCCCAAGTGCTGGGCGGACCTCGGCAAGCCCGAGTACCGGGAGGAAGTGCAGATGGCGAATCCGAACGCTTCCGGCACCGCCTACGCGACGATCGCGACGCTGGTGCAGATCTTCGGCGAGGACAAGGCGTTCGAGCTCCTGAAGGCGTGGCATCACAACATCAGCAACTATCCGCGCAATGGCGTCGGCGCGATCCGCGCGACGGCGCGCGGCGAGAACGGCATCGCGGTGACGTTCCTGCACGACGGCATGAGCGAGATCGTGGGCGGCTTTCCGATCAAGCTGGTGGTTCCGTGCGAGGGCACGGGGTACGAGGTGGGCTCGATGAGCATCGTCAAGGGCGCGCGCAATCTCGACAACGCGAAGAAGTTCTACGATTGGGCGCTCACCCCCCCCGCGCAGCGCATCGGCGGCGACACCAAGAACTTCCAGACACCATCCAACAAGGCGACGCCCGCACCGCAGGGGGCGCCGGACCTCGGGACGCTCAAGCTCATCAACTACGACTTCGCCAAGTACGGCAGCGCCGCCGAACGCAAGCGCCTGCTGGAAAAGTGGGACCGCGAAGTCGCCGCGCAGCCGCGCTGAACGCTGCGAGGAGCCGATGTCGAACGACCGTCGCTATGCCCTGGTTCAGCGCCTCGCGCGCTCCGCCGGCGCGCTCGCGCTCGATTTCTGGCGCAATCGCGAGCGGCTGGTCGTCGAGCTGAAGGGGCCGCGCGATTTCGTGAGTCGCGCCGACCGTGACGTCGAGGCGTTCATCCGTGGCGAAATCGCGCGCGAGTTTCCCGACGACGGGTTCCTGGGCGAGGAGAGCGCATCTCGCTACCAGGGGGAGAAGAACCTCTGGATCGTCGATCCCATCGACGGCACGCACAATTTCCTGCGCGGGATCGCGTACTGGTGCGTGTCGATCGCCTATGTGGAGAACGGCGTGCGCACGCTGGGGGCGGTTTACGATCCGCCCCACGACGAGCTCTTCCACGTCCATCGCGGGCACGGGGCGTGGCGGGTGGGCGCGAACGGCGAGTCGCGCATCGCCGCGGGACGGCCCGACGGCCTCAACGGCGCAATCGTCGCCGTCGGCCATCACGATCGTTATCCGGATCCGCGCTACGTGGAGATCCGGCGCGCGCTGATGGGCACCAACTCGGCATTCCGTAATTTCGGCTCGGCGGCACTCCAGCTCGCACACGTCGCCGATGGCAGGCTCGATGCGTTCGTCGAGCTGTCGCTGTCGGCGTGGGACGTGATGGCGGGGCTGCTGCTCGTCGAGGAAGCCGGCGGATGCGTAGGCCCGTTCCCCGGTCCGGCGGGCATCACCGGTCGCGCCCCGGTCGTCGCGACCGCGGCATCGATCGGCGACGTGCTGTCGGAGATCGTCGGCAGTTGCGCCGAGCTTGCGCGGGGCGATTCGCCGATCGAGGAGATCGTGCAAGCCCCACCCAGCGAGCCGCAGGACCCAACCGGCTGAGATTGCTCGTCGTCGTCAGGCTGAAGCCTGACCTACAACGACTTGCCGAGGCTGCCGTCAGGCTGAAGCCTGACCTACGATCCATCGTCGGGGCCGCATTCCTGTAGGTTCGGCTTCAGCCGAACATTCGTCAGGCTGAAGCCTGACCTACAACGATTCGCTGCGGCTGCCGTCAGGCTGAAGCCTGACCTAAAACGACTTGCCGAGGCTGCCGTCAGGCCGAAGCCTGACCTACAGCGAACTGCCGGAGCCTGAGCCACAATGCGGCGCGCCGCGAAGCGATGCCTGTAGGTCCGGCTTCAGCCGGACATCATTCACGCCGTCTCGATTACTTCAAGTGACCCGCGAGACCCTGCCTGTGGGTCCGGCTTCAGCCGGACGCCTTAACCGGCCTCGATCATTTCTTCGCCTTGGCGAAATCCCCCGCAAAGGCGAACGCAAACTCGTCGGGCTTCACGTACTTGCGCGTCACCGCATTCACCTGTGCCGCCGTCATCGACTCGATCGCCGCATCGATCTCCGCGGACTTGCGGAACGTGCGGCCGAGGTAGAGCTGGCTCGTCAGTCCCCCGGCGAGCGCCGCATCCTGCGCGCGCTGCAACCTGCGCTCCTGCAGCAAGCCGCGCTTGGCCTCCTCGACCTCGGCTTCGTTGAAGCCTTCCTTCACCGCGCGCTCGAGCTCCTCGCGCAAGCCGGTGCGCACGCGCTCCAGGTTCTGCGGCGCGAAGATCGCGTACACGCCGAGGCTGCTGTTGGGCTCGAACGAGTTCATCGACAGGAACTCGCCCGCGGAGTAGCTCACGCCTTCCTTCTGGCGCAGCCGGTTCAGCAGGCGCGAGTTCGTCGAGTCGCCGAGCATGAAGTTCATGACCAGCAGCGCCGGATAGTCGGGACTGTCGTCATTGACCGGCATTGCCATGTTGCCGAAAAGCACGGCGTTCGCACGATCGGGCGTCTCCAGGCGTATCGCGGCCGCCACGTTCGGAATGTAGGGCGTCGGCACGCGCGTGAACGGCGCGGCCGGCTTCCAGTCGCCGAAGAGCTGCGTCAGGAGCGCGCGCACTTCCACCGGATCGAAGTCCCCGACGAGTGAAACCTCCGCGCGTGCCGGACCGTAGAATTCGCCGTAGAAGCGCTGCACCTTGGCGATGTTCGCGCCCGTGAGCGCCGCGATGTCCTCGTCGAGCGTCGGCGAGTAGCGCGGATCGCCCACCGGATACGGGTTGTTGTGACGCTGCATGGCGCGCACGGCCACGGATTGCGGATCGGAGCGCTGCTGCTCGAGACCGTTGAGCCGCGCTCGCCTGATTTCCTCGAGCTCCGCAGCCGGGAACGACGGCTGGCGCAACACTTCGGCCATCAGGCGCATGGTTTGGGCCAGGTGCTCCCGCACGGTCTGCGCGCTGGCGCTCGCCCCGGTCTCGCTGCCCGACACGCCCATCTTGGCGCGCAGCTTGTCGAGGGTGTCCTCGATCTCCTGCCGCGTTTTCGTCTTCGTCCCGCGCATGAGCATCGACGCCGTCAGCGAGCCTTCCGGCCGGCGGCCGAACACCGACTTCTCGTCGCCAAAATGCAGCGCCATCTGCACCTGCACGGTCTCCCCGCGCGTCTTCTTCGGCAGCAGCGCGACCTTGATGCCATTCGGCAGCTCGAAGCGCTGGGTGCGGGCCTCGAGATTGGCCGGCGTCGGGTCGAACGTTTCCCCGGCCGCGGTGGCCGTCTCGCCCTTGTAGTCCTTCACCAGCGCGGCAACGTCGACGGTCGGGGGCGGCGGCGCGCGGTCGGGCGCCTGGTCGGGCACGTAGTAGCCGATCGTCAGGTTCGCCGGCTTGAGATAGGCAAGTGCGACGCGCTGCACGTCCTCGGCCTTGACGGTCTTCCAACGGTCACGCTGCAGGAAGAGAAGCCGCCAGTCGCCGGTGGCGATCGACTCCGACAGCGAGATGCCGAGCTTCTGCGGATCGTTGATCGTCTCGTCGAAGTCCTTCATCCACTTCGCGCGCACGCGGTCGAGCTCCGCCGCGGTGATCGGTTCCTTGGCGATGCCTGCCAGCGTGGCGGCCAGCGTCGCCTGCGCCTCCGGCAGCGCATCCTGCTCCGGCACCTGGGCCCAGAAGATGAGCACGCCCGGATCGTGCAGCGAGACGTTCCATGCCTCGACCGCGCTCGCCTTCTTCGTCTCGACGAGCGCCTTGTACAGCCGTCCCGAAGGCGCGACCGTCATGATCTCGCCCAGCGCTTCGAGGGCGACGGCGTCCTCGTGGGCGCCCGGCACGGTGTGATAGAGCATGCCGACCACTTTCGAGCCGCCCACGCGGCGCACCGTGACCGTGCGCTCGCCGTCCTGCACCGGCTCCACGGTGTAGAGCGCCGGCAGCGCGCGGGTCGGCTTCGGAATGCGGCCGAAATACTGACTGATGAGTCCGAGCGTGCGCTCCGGATCGAATTTTCCCGCCACCACGAGGACCGCGTTGTCCGGCTGGTAGTACGTGCGGTAGAACGCCTGCAACCGCTCGATGCTCACGTTTTCGATGTCCGAGCGTGCGCCGATCGACAGGTTGCCGTAGTTGTGCCAGTCGAACGCCACGGCCTGCATTCGGCCCCAGAGCACGAGGCGCGGGTTGTTCTCCCAGCGCTCGAACTCGTTGCGCACCACGGTCATCTCCGTGTCGAGGTCCTTGCGCGCGACGAACGAGTTGACCATCCGGTCCGCTTCCATCATGAGCGCCCAGTCGAGGTTCTCCTCGGACGCGGGGAAGGTCTCGTGATAGTTGGTGCGGTCGAAGTACGTGGAGCCGTTGAAGTTCATGCCGCGCTTGCCGAGCTCCTGCATGAGGTTGCCGTGCGAGGGCGTGCCCTTGAACAGCATGTGCTCGAGCAGGTGCGCCATGCCAGTCTCGCCATAGCTTTCCTGGCGCGAGCCCACGCGGTAGGTGACGTTGACGGTGGTGACCGGCTTGGTGGCGTCGGGGAAGAGCAGCACGCGCAGGCCGTTCGGCAGGGTGTACTCGGTGACGCCTTCCACGGACGGGCCGGGCGTGACGCCACCGGGCAGCGCGGCGTGAGCGGCGGGCAGCAACGCCCAGGCGAAGGCAAGGAGAAAGCGAGCGAGCGAACGGATCATGGGATGGGTGGGTTCCGGAAGACGCGCGAGTATAGAGGCGAGTTGCCGGCGCATGAGACTGCCCCCGCGTGGCATCGGTTCAATTGACGTTAACGTAAACGTCAAGTACGCTGGATCGGGGCCGTCGACCGCCCTTCGGCCCCGGGTCCTGAAGCCCCCGGCGGCATCCGGCGCTGGGGTAAGCTTTCCAAAGGCCCGCCGCCACCTAGAAGCAGGTTTCCCATGACCGATCTCTCGATCAGCAACCAGCCGCTCGTCTACAAGCCGGTGCAGAAGGTCCGCTTCGTCACCGCCGCCAGCCTTTTCGACGGCCACGATGCGTCGATCAACATCATGCGGCGCATCCTCCAGGCCTCGGGGTGCGAGGTCATCCACCTCGGCCACAACCGCTCGGTGGAGGAGATCGTCAACTGTGCGGTGCAGGAGGACGCGCACGGGATCGCCATCTCGTCGTACCAGGGCGGCCACGTCGAGTACTTCAAGTACATGCTCGATCTCCTGCGCGAGCGCGGGGGCGGTCACATCCGGGTGTTCGGCGGGGGTGGCGGCGTGATCGTGCCGGCGGAGATCGCGGAGCTCCACGAGTACGGCGTCACGCGCATCTTCTCGCCCGAGGACGGCCAGCGGCTCGGCCTGCAGGGCATGATCAACGAGATCGTCGCCGCAGCCGACCACGACCTCACGCACGAGGCGCCGGCGTCGCTCGATGCGCTCGTCGGCGGCGGCCGGTTCGAGCGCACGCGCGCCCTGGCGCGCCTCATCACCGCGCTCGAGGCAGGCACGGCAACGGACGAGCTGCGGCGCGACCTCGCGCGCCGGGCGGCTGCGGCACGCGTGCCGACGCTCGGGATCACCGGAACGGGCGGCGCCGGCAAGAGCTCGCTCACCGACGAGCTCATCCGGCGCTTTCGCGTCGACCAGGACGACCGCTTGCGGATCGCCGTGATCTCGATCGATCCGTCACGCCGCAAGTCGGGCGGGGCGCTGCTCGGCGATCGCATCCGGATGAATGCGATCGAGCATCCGAACATCTACATGCGCTCGCTCGCGACGCGCGACGCCGGGAGCGAAATCGCGCGCGCGCTGCCGGACGTGATCGCGGCGTGCAAGGTCGCGGCGTTCGATCTCGTGCTGGTGGAGACCTCCGGGATCGGCCAGGGCGACGCGGCGATCGCGCCGCTCGTCGACATCCCGGTCTATGTCATGACGCCGGAATTCGGCGCCGCCTCGCAGCTCGAGAAGATCGACATGCTCGACTTCGCCGAGTTCGTGGCGATCAACAAGTTCGACCGCAAGGGCGCCAGCGATGCCCTGCGCGACGTGCGCAAGCAGTACCAGCGCAACCACCAGCGGTTCAAGGCGCCGCTCGAGACGATGCCCGTCTTCGGCACGATCGCCGCGCGCTTCAACGACGACGGGGTCACGGCGCTGTATCACGCGCTCGCCGCGCGCCTCGCCGAGAAGGGTCTCGCGTTGCGCGGATCGCGGCTGCCGCGCATGGCCACCGCGCACTCCACCGGCCAGAACGTGATCGTGCCGGCCGCGCGCGTGCGTTATCTCGCCGAGATCGCGCAGACGGTGCGCGAGTACCACGCGTGGTCGGCAGCACAGAGCAGGGTCGCCCGGGAACGGCAGCAGCTCCGGGCCACGAAGACCATGCTCTTCACCGAATGCAAGGAAGTCGCGCGGCATGCGGGCGAAGCGCGCGGCGAGGCGGCGCTCGAGTGCAAGACGGAGCTCGCCGGCATCGACGCCCTGCTCGGCGCGCGCGAGCAGCGTCTCGATCCGAAGGCGCGCAAGCTCCTCGACATGTGGCCGCAGACGCGCAAGGCGTACTCTGGCGAAGAGTACGTGGTGCGCATCCGCGACCGCGAGATCCGCACCGCGCTGACGACCACCACGCTGTCGGGCACGCACGTGCCCAAGGTGGCGCTGCCGCGGTTCGAGGACGACGGCGAGATCCTGCGCTGGCAGCTGCTCGAGAACGTGCCGGGCAGCTTTCCGTTCACCGGCGGCGTGTTCGCCTTCAAGCGCGAGAACGAGGACCCGACACGGATGTTCGCCGGCGAAGGCGATCCGTTCCGCACCAATCGGAGGTTCCACCTGCTCGCCGACGGCATGCCGGCGCAGCGTCTTTCCACCGCGTTCGATTCGGTGACGCTGTACGGCTGCGATCCCGATCGCCGGCCCGACATCTACGGCAAGGTCGGCAACTCGGGCGTGTCGATCGCAACGCTCGACGACATGAAGGTGCTGTACTCGGGATTCGACCTGTGCGACCCGAAGACCTCCGTATCGATGACGATCAACGGCCCCGCGCCCACGATCCTCGCCATGTTCATGAACACGGCGATCGACCAGCAGCTCGACAAGTTCCGCGCCGACAACGGCCGCGATCCGACCGACGACGAGGCCGGGAAGATCCGCGACTGGACGCTCTCCAGCGTGCGCGGCACGGTGCAGGCCGACATCCTCAAGGAAGACCAGGGCCAGAACACCTGCATCTTCTCGACGGAATTCAGCCTCAAGGTGATGGGCGACATCCAGGAGTGGTTCGTCCATCACAACGTGCGCAACTTCTATTCGGTGTCGATCTCCGGGCTATCACATCGCCGAGGCCGGCGCGAACCCGATCAGCCAGCTCGCCTTCACGCTGGCCAACGGCTTCACCTTCGTCGAGGCGTACCTCGCGCGCGGCATGCACATCGACGACTTCGCGCCGAACCTGTCGTTCTTCTTCTCGAACGGCATGGACCCCGAGTACGCGGTGCTGGGCCGCGTCGCGCGCCGCATCTGGGCGGTGGCGATGCAGCGACCGCTACGGCGCCAACGAGCGCAGCCAGAAGCTCAAGTACCACTGCCAGACCTCCGGGCCGCAGCCTGCACGCGCAGGAGATCGCGTTCAACGACATCCGCACCACGCTGCAGGCGCTGATCGCGACCTACGACAACGCGAATTCGCTGCACACGAATGCCTACGACGAGGCGATCACGACGCCGACCGAGGAAAGCGTGCGCCGCGCCATGGCCATCCAGCTCGTGATCAACCGAGAGTGGGGGCTCGCCAGGAACGAGAACCCCAACCAGGGCTCGTTCGTGATCGAGGCGCTGACGGACCTCGTCGAGGAGGCGGTGCTGAAGGAATTCGAGGCGATCAGCGAGCGCGGCGGCGTGCTCGGCGCGATGGAAACGGGCTACCAGCGCGGCAAGATCCAGGAGGAGTCGCTCTACTACGAGCATCGCAAGCACGACGGCAGCTATCCGATCGTCGGCGTCAACACGTTCCGCAATCCGCATGCCGAGGCGGTCGTGCAAACGCTGACTCGCGCGCTCGACGACGGACGAGAAGGAGTCGCAGCTCGCGCGTCTCGCCGATTTCCACGCGCAGCATGCGGCGGAGGCGCCGGCGGCGATCGCACGCCTCAGGGAAACGGTGATCGCGCAACGGCAACGTGTTCGACGAGCTGATGAAGGCGGTGCGCGTGTGCTCGCTCGGTCAGATCACGAACGCGCTGTTCGAGGTCGGCGGCCAGTACCGGCGCAGCATGTGATGCGTACGTGCCGCTCGATGGCGACAGCAGTCAGGCTGAAGCCTGACCTACAAATGCTTCGGGCGAATCCATGCGATGTCACACGCTACTCTGTCGGTCGGGCTTCATCCTGTGTAGGTCAGGCTTCATCCTGTGTCAGGCTCATGGAGGTAGCGTCCTGTGTAGGTCAGGCTTCATCCGGTAGGTCAGGCTTCAGCCTGACATCGGGCGTGCAGAAAAAAAGGGCCGCGTCTCTCGACGCGGCCCAAATCTCGAAACGGAGAACCCACAACGGAGAACCCAACCTTCGCGCACCCCCCCGGGCGGCGCGAAGCAGCAATGCAGCCCCCGCGATCCATTTAGCAAGAACTGCACCGCGACGTTTTGGTACGCCGAATCAACGTGTTGGAAATCACCATCGCCGCGCGTGTAAGCTGCCTCGACATGGTTTCTGTGGCTGACAAACGGTTCACCATCGGCTGCCACGGCAACGTCCCATGAGCCCGTCGTCCGCTTCCGTATCCGACTCTGGCCGCATCGCCATGGCACTTGCGCGAGACGCATGTCGCGCGTGCACGCGCAGGCGAAGATACATGCGCCGATAGCCTTCACCCGATCCATGCCTGAACGCGACCCCGAGCATTGGGCATTCCCGACCGGCGCTGCAGCCGGATCCCGACGAGCTCGATTTCGACCTCGATGCGGTTCTCGACGCGGTGGTGATGTTCCACGCCGAGATTCCCGACGAAGCGTTCACGGCGTCCGTGCTCGGCACGGAGCGTGTCGGCAGCGGCATCGTGATCGATGCCGACGGACTCGTTCTCACCATCGGCTATCTCATCACCGAGTCGGAAGCGATCTGGCTCAGCACGAACGACGGCAGGTGGTCCGGCGCATGCGATCGCGTACGACTCGGCGAGCGGGCTTCGGACTCGTGCAGCCGCTCGGCAAGCTTGCGGTGCCCCGCTCGAGCGCGGGGCTCCGCTCAAGCCGATCGACCCCGGCGACGACGTGCTGCTGATCGGTCACGGCGGCCGCGGACACGCGCTCAAGGCCCGGGTGTTCGCGCAAGCGCGAGTTCGCCGGCTACTGGGAATACGTGCTCGACGAGGCGCTCTTCACCTTGCCCGCACATCCCGAGTGGGGCGGTGCCGCGCTCGTCGACCTCGAACGGGCAGCTCGTCGGGGTCGGATCGCTCTTCGTGCAGGAAGAGTTCGACGGCGAGACGTGAAGGGCAACATGATGGTGCCGATCGATCTGCTCGAGCCCGATCCTGCTCGATCTCGTGAAGCACGGCCGCCGGCAGGACTCCCACGGCCCTGGCTCGGCGTGTATGCGACGTCGGTGCGCGACCGGTCGTGATCACGGGTCTCGCGCAAGGCGGGCCGGCCGACACGCGCCGGCGTCCGCCTCGGCGATGCGGTGGTGGAGGTGGCCGGCCATCGCGTGACCGACCTTGCGGATTGCTTTCGCCGGGTCTGGCGTCTCGGGCCCGCGGGCACGTCGATCCCGCTCACGCTTTCGCGCGACGGCGCTCCGGCACGGGTCGGGTCGCCTCGATCGATCGCGACCACATCCTGCATCGACCGAGTCTCCAATAACGCGCGCGAGGCTCCGCACTTCCCTGCGCGGCGCAAAATCGACTATCGTGGCGGTCGCGAAGACGTCGCGGCGACACGACGGCGCGCGGAAGCCCTCATGGAGGAGATCGGCATGCGGAGGTTGGGACGCGCACTGGTGTCGTGCGTGGCGCTCGCGTTCGCCATGACGGCCGCGGCGCAGACGCCGCTGCGCGTCATCCTCGTTCCCGGGCGGCGCGACCGTGCCGATGTGGGTCGCGGAGGACAAGGGCTTCTTCGCGCGCGAAGGGCCTCGCGGTCAAGCTCGCCCTCACGCCCGAGCTCGGTGTTCCTCGCCGAGTCGCTCATGAAGGGCGACCAGGACGTCGCGCTCGCCACGTTCGACAACGTCGTCGGCTACCAGGAAGGCCAGGGTGAGGTCGCGCTGAAGGAAGCGCCCGACTTCTTCGCTTTCATGTCGGTGATGCACGGCACGGTGCATCTCGTGGCGAACCCCGAGATCAAGACGATCGCCGATCTCAAGGGCAAGTACGCTCGGCGTCGATGCCGTCGCGACCGGCTACTCCCTCGCGATGATCAAGCTGCTGCAGCGCGGCGGGCTCGATCCGGGCGACTACACGCTCGAGCCGATCGGCAACACGGGGCAGCGGCCAGAAGCTGCTGCTCGAGAACAAGACCGTCGCCACCATCCTCACCACGCCGCTCGAGCTTGCTGCCGCGGAGCAAGGGCTATCGCGACCTCGCGAACTTCGGCGACGTCGATCGGGCCGTACCAGGCAATCGTGGGGCTGACGCGGCGCTCGTGGGCCGAGGCGCATCGCGACACGCTCATCGCGCTTCATTCGCGCCTCGGCGGCCGCGATCGATTGGCTGCTCGATCCCGCGAACAAGGTCGAGGCCGCCACGATCTATCGCAAGCATCTTCCCGACGTGCCCGAAGCCGCCGCAACGCGCTGCCGTCGCGGCGATGACCGCCGATCGCGACGGCTTCACCCGCGGCGGGCGGTTCGACACGGCCGGGCGTCGACAACGTGCTCACGATCCGCAGCGAGTTCGGGCGGCCGCAGAAGAACCTTGAACGATCCCGGCGCGCTACATCGACGAGACCTACCTCCGCGCCGCCAGGATCGGACGAAGAAGCGGGGCGCTGACCAGGATTCCCCATGGATAACAGAGAAGCAGCCGCGAGCCGCGCATCGTCCGGCCCGACGACATCGATCCGCATCACCACTGGGATCGGCCGCTGCCAGCGCCGGGGCATACGCAGGTCGACTTCGAGGAGCGGATCGACTTCCGCCGCCTGCACGACTACCGGCTCGCGCGCACGCGCGCCGCGCTCGCCGGACTCGGGGCTCGGCGCGCTGCTGTGCTTCGACCAGCACAACATCCGCTACACGACGAGCACGGTGATCGGCGAATGGGCGCGCGACAAGCTCACGCGCTATTCGCTGCTGACCGGCAACGGCGACCCGTACGTGTGGGACTTCGGGTCGGCGGCACGGCATCACAGGCTGCACGCGCCGTGGCTGCACCACGACCACTGCCGCGCGGGGCTGCTCGGATTGCGCGGCGCGGTCGGCGGCGATTACGAGCTCTTCAGGACGCCGCGCGCGAGATCAAGTCGATCCTCGACGCCGAGGGCGTCGGCGACATGCCGCTCGGGGTCGACGTGGTCGAGCCGCCGATGATGCTCGAGCTGCAGAAGCTCGGGATCGAGGTGCGCGACGGACAGCAGGTGCATGCTCGCGGCGCGCGAGGTGAAGAACATCGACGAGCTCATGCTGCTCAACATGGCTGCGGCGATGGTCGACGGCGTGTACCAGGACATCACCGAGGCGCTGAAGCCCGGCGTCAAGGAGAGCGAGATCGTCGCGCTCGCGACCAAGCGCCTCTACGAGCATGGGCTCCGATTGCGTGGAGGCGATCAACGCGATCTCGGGCGAGCGCTGCTCGCCGCATCCGCACAACTTCACCGATCGCCTGATCCGTCCCGGCGACCAGGCGTTCTTCGACGTCATCCAGTCGTACATGGGCTATCGCACCTGCTACTACCGCACGTTCAACGTCGGCCGGGCGACGCCGTCGCAGCACGACGCGTACCGCAAGGCGCGCGAATGGATGGACCGCGCGATCGACCTGCTGAAGCCCGGCGTGAGCTCCGATCGCGTCGCGCGCGTCGTTCCCGACGGCCGACGAGATCGGCTTCGGGAGCGAGATGGAGGCGTTCGGCCTCAACTTCTGCCACGGCCTCGGCCTGGGCTTGCACGAGCGGCCGCTGGTGTCGCGCCTCAATTCGCTGCGCGAGCCGATCGAGCTCAAGGTCGGCATGGTGTTCGCGGTCGAGACGTACTGTCCGGCGAGCGACGGCATCTCGGCGGCGCGCATCGAGGAGGAAGTGATCCTGACGCCCGACGGGACCGAAGGTCATTTCGCTCTACCCGGCGCAGGAGCTGCCGATCGCCAATCCCTATTGAGGAGCATCGCATGAGCGCCCGCACGCCGGTAGACCTCGATCGTCTCTTCGCGCGAGCGGCTCAACGCGCGCGACCTCGACGGCCTCGTCGCGCTCTACGAGCCGCAGGCGACGCTCACCGGCGCGCCGGGCACGCACGGTGATGGGCGCAGCGGCGATCCGCGAGGCGCTCGCCGGTTTGATCGCGGGGAAGCCGAACATGACGATCAGCGCCGCGCGTGGTCGCCCAGACCGGCGATCTCGCGCTGCGTCACCGGCGCGTGGCAGCTCGCGCATGACGGGCCCGGATGGCAAGCCGGCGCAGATGCACGGCGCAGCTCTCGAGGTGGCGCGTCGGCAGCCCGACGGCGGTGGCGGTTCGCGATGGACGAGCCGTTCGGATCCGGACCTGAACCATCTTGCTGAAAGATCGAACGATGCTGGGTGAAATGCGATGAATGCGCTTCGAAGAAGCACCGGCGCGAAGCTCGGCTGGATCGGCACCGGCCGCATGGGATACGAGATGGCGTCGCGTCTCGCGAAGGGCGGCGTGGATGTCACGGTCTGGAATCGCACGCGCGCAAGGCGGAACCGCTCGCGAAGCACGGCGCGAAGATCGCCGATCGCCTGCCGGAGCTCGCCGCCTGCGACGTCGTGTTCTGCATGGTCTCGACGTGGGACGACGTGAGGAAGTCATCGCCGGCGCGCGCTGGGCTCCTGTCCGGTGCAGGCGGCTCGCGCCCGAAGCTGGTCGTCGAGTGCTCGTCGATCTCGCTCGAAGGGTCGGCCGAGCTTCGCGCGCGCTGCTCGCGGAGCACGGCATCGATCTCCTGGCCGCGCCGGTGAGCGGCAATGCCAAGGTGATCAAGGCGGGCCGCCTCTCGTTCGTCTGCTCCGGGCCGCGCGAGGCGTTCGACGCGGCGCTGCCGCTGCTCAAGCATGATCGCGCCCGGCGCGAGCTACGTCGGCGAGGGCGAGCTCGCGCGCATCGTGAAGATCTGCCACAACGTGTTCCTCGGGGTGGTGACGCAATCGCTCGCCGAGATCACGATCCTCGCGCAGAAGGCCGGCGTGCCGCGGCACGCCTTCCTCGATTTCATGAACCAGAGCGTCATGGGCTCGACGTTCACGCGCTACAAGACGCCGGCGTTCGTGAACCTCGACTTCAAGGTGACGTTCACGCCGAAGCTCCTGCGCAAGGACCTCGACCTCGGCCTCGATGCCGGCCGGCGCTTCGACGTGCCGATGCCGCTCGCGTCGATCACGCGCGATCTCGTGCAGACGCTGATCGGCAACGGCATGGACGAGGAGGATTTCGCCAAGCTGATCGTGCTGCAGGCGCAGGCTTCGGGCATCGAGCTCGCCCCGGAGAACGTGCCGGTGAGCGACGGCCTCTGACCGGCGCTCGCACCGCCGACGCCGGACGCGCATTCGACAACGATAGCTGCCCGGAGAGATTGCCATGCGATACCGCTGGATGGCCGCAACCTGTGCTCTGCTGCTTGGCTGGCCGCTGCCCCGCTGGCGGCCCAGACCGCCCAGAACTACCCGAACAAGCCGATCCACATCATCGTGCCGTTCACGGCCGGCAGCGCGACGGACACGCTCGCGCGAACGCTCGGCCAGAAGCTCACCGAGTTCAACGGGCAGCCGGTCGTCATCGACAACCGGCCCGGTGCGGGGGGCACGATCGGCGCGGCAATCGTCGCCAAGGCGCCGCCGGACGGCTACACGCTGCTCGTGCATTCGGCAGCGCACGCGTACAACCCGTCGATCTACGCCAATCTGCCGTTCGACACCGACAAGGATTTCGTCGACATCGCGGCACTCGGCGGACAACCCAACGTGCTGGTGGTCGCGAAGTCCTCGGGGATCAAGACGATGGCCGAGCTGATCGCGCTCGCGAAGCAGAAGCCGGGCACGGTGACCTACGCATCCGCAGGAACCGGCAGCGGCACGCACATCAATGCCGAGAAATTCCGCCTGCAGGCGGGCGTCGACGTGGTCCACGTGCCGTACAAGGGCACGCCCGAGGCGCTGACGGACGTGCTCTCCGGCCGCGTGACGTTCTTCTTCTCGCCGGTGTCGGGCACGTTGCAGTACATCAAGGACGGTCGCCTCACCGCGCTCGCAGTGAGCACGGCGAAGCGCTCTTCCGTGCTGCCCGACGTGCCGACGGTGGCCGAGGCCGGCCTGCCGGGCTTCGACTACAACCTGTGGATCGGCCTGTTCGGGCCCGCGGGCATGCCGCCGGAGATCGTGGATCGCATCTCGCGCGACGTCGCGAAGACGATGCAGCAGCCCGACGTCAAGGAACGTCTCGCGACGCTCGGCGCCGAGGCGATGCCGATGTCGCCGGCGGAATTCCGCCAGTTCGTGCGGCGCGAGATGGATGATTCCGGAAAGGTGATCAAGGCGGCGGGCATCAAGCCGCAATAGGGCAGCGTCAGGCTGAAGCCTGACCCACAGCGATCGGATGAACTCATGCTCCTGTGGGTTCGGCTTCAGCCGAACATGCTGTCGCATGCAGCAAGTCAGGCTGAAGCCTGATCCACAGCGATCGGAGCTAGCTCCTGTGGGTGGCTCCGGCGCGCAGGCTACGCCAACGCACCGTTCACCGATTCCGTCGCACACTCGAGCTCCGCTTCCTTGCGCTCGAGGCTTGCGCGCTGCCGCTCGGCATCGAAGAACTTCGCCTGCGCGTCGCGCAGCGCGGTGCGCAGGCCTTCCTCGACCACCGGATGGTAGAAGGGCATCTCGAGCGCCTGCGTGAGCGTCATCTTCGCCTGGATCGCCCACGCCAGAAGATGGCCGAGGTGCTCGGCATCGGGGCCGATCATCTCGGCGCCGAGGATGTGCCCCGTCATCACGTCGGCATAGACGTGCAGCAGCCCGCGGTTGCGCAGCATGATGCGGCTGCGGCCCTGGTCCTCGAACGACACCGCGCCCGTCACGAACCGGCCGGGCTCGAGGTCGGCGTGGCGCGTGCCCGCGATGGCGAGCTGCGGATCGGAGAACACGATGCCGAGGGGCGTACGGCGCAGACCCGCAGTCACGTGCGGAAAGCGACCGGCGTTGTGGCCGGCGATGCGTCCCTCGTCCGCCGCTTCGTGCAACAGGGGCAGGTCGTCGTTGGCGTCGCCCGCGATGAAGATCGGATGGTGACCGCATTGCATCGTATGGCGATCGAACACCGGAATCCCCCGCGCGTCGCGTTCGAGCGACGTGTGCTCCAGACCAAGGTTGCGCACGTTGGGGGTGCGGCCCGGTCGCAGCGATGACCTTCTCGACGATCGCGGAGCGCACTTCGCCGTCGGCGCCCGCGTACGTGAGCCGCACGCCGTCCTCGATCGCCTCGACCGAGCGCACGTCCGCATCGGCATCGAGCATGAACTCGTCCTGGAACGTCTTCACGGCGTAGGCGCGCACCTCGGGGTCGCTGAACGGACCCACGTGGCCCAGGCGCCCGAACAGGAGCACCTGCACGCCCAGCCGTGACAACGCCTGCCCGACTTCCAGCCCGATGACGCCGGGCCCGAAGACCGCCACCGACTGCGGCAGGTCCTCCCAGTCGAACACGTCGTCGTTGACGGCGAGGCGGGGGCCGAGCGCCTTCAGGAACGGCGGCACGCTCGGCGACGAGCCGGTCGCGATGACCGCGCGCGCGAAGCGTGATGCGTGGGCCGCCGTCGATCTGCAGCGTGTGATCGTCGATGAAGCGCGCGTGGCCGCGGATGCGATCGCGCTCGGGAATCGCATTGACGCCGTCCAGCACGAAGCCGACGAAGCGGTCGCGCTCGCGCCGGACGCGCGCCATGACCGCGGCGGCCGTCCACGCGCAGCTTGCCGTCGAGGCGCAGCCCGAACGCATCCCAGCGTGCGGGCGCGTGGGCCGCTTCCGCCGCCGCGATGAGGAGCTTGCTCGGCATGCAGCCGACGCGCGCACACGTGGTCCCGTAAGGCCCGCCTTCGATCAGCACGGTGCGTGCCGCCCGCGGCCACGGCCGAACGATACGCGGCGAGTCCCGCGGTTCCGGCGCCGATTACCGCCACTTCCACTGAAAGGTCGTTCATGGTGTCTGGTCGTTGTTCATGGACGTGCGCTTGCAGGCACGGGAATGCCCCGCACCTGCAAGCGGATTGCTTCGAGGCGGGACCGGCGCACCGCGCGCCGGTCCGAGCTTACGCTGCCTTCCGTGCCCAGTTCTCGAGCTCCTCGAGGCCGCCGATGAGACGGCCGTTGACGAAGACCTGCGGCACCGTCTTCGCGCCCGTGACCGCGCCCACGACCTTGGTCCGCGTCGTGTGCGGCAGCGGCACTTCCGCGTACTCGTAGCCCAGGTCGCGCAGGAGCGCCTTGGCCTTCGCGCAATAGCCGCAGCCTTCACGCGTCAGGATGGCGACCTGGTCGGGCAGCTTGGCGTTGCTGTTGATGTAGCGGAGCATGGTGTCGGCATCGGACACCTCGAACGGATCGCCCGGCTTTTCCGGCTCGATGAACATCTTCTGCACGACGCCGTCCTTGACCAGCATCGAGTAGCGCCACGAGCGCTTGCCGAAGCCGAGGTCCGACTTGTCGACCAGCATGCCCATGCCGGACGTGAACTCGCCATTGCCGTCGGGCAGGAGGCGGATGTTCTGCGCTTCCTGGTCCTTGGCCCATTCGTTCATCACGAACGTGTCGTTGACGGACACGCACACGATCTCGTCCACGCCGTTGGCGCGGAACACGGGCGCGAGCTCGTTGTAGCGCGGCAGGTGCGTCGACGAGCACGTCGGGCGTGAACGCTCCCGGCAGGGAGAAGACGACGACGGTCTTGCCGGCGAAGACTTCGTCGCTGGTCACCGTCCTCCATTCGTTGTTCTCGCGCACGCGGAACCCAACCTTGGGAACGCGCTGGCCTTCACGGTTCTGCAGCATTTCACTCTCCTTCTGACGTTGATCACCGGATGCATTGCATTATCGGGACGCGCGTGCGCGGGTTCCAATACTTTGTTAGGATGACCGCGATAGGTTCCTTCTATCGCCCTCCCGAACGTACGAATGACCCTCACCGAGCTCAGATACATCGTCGCCGTCGCCAGCGAGCGCCACTTCGGCCGCGCGGCGCAGCGCTGCTTCGTGAGCCAGCCGAGCCTCTCGGCGGCGGTCAAGAACCTCGAGGACGAGCTCGGCGTGCGGATCTTCGAGCGCGGCAAGGGCGACGTCCTGCTGACGCCCACCGGCGAGGAAGTGGTCGCACAGGCGCGTCGTGCGCTCGAGGAGGCCGAGCGGGTGAAGACGATCGCCCGCCAGGGTTCCAACCCCCTGCTCGGGCCCCTGCGCCTCGGCGTCATCCACACGGTCGCGCCCTATCTCCTGCCGGAGCTCGTGGCCGCGCTGCGCCACGCGGCCCCGCAGATGCCGCTCGACATCGAGGAAAACCTCACCGTCAATCTGGACCAGATGCTGCACGCAGGGTTCCTCGATGCGGCCATCGTCGCGTTGCCCTACGAGGGGCCGGGGATTGTCACCATGCCGCTGTACGAGGAAGCGTTCCAGGTGATCGTGCCCAACGGGCATGCGTGGGCGCGCCGCAAGAGCGTGCGGGCCGACGAGCTGGCCGGGGAGAACCTGCTGCTGCTCAACGTCGGCCACTGCTTTCGCGACCAGGTGCTCGACGTCTGCCACGAGTTCGCCCGTCCGCCGGCACCGGGCAAGGCCGGCAACTCGCTCGAGACCATCCGCAACATGGTGACCTCGGGCATGGGCATTTCCGTGCTGCCGGCCACCGCGCTCACGCCGAAGTACGCGAGCAACCTCGTGAAGGCCATTCCGTTCGCGCCGCCGCCACCCACGCGGCGCGTGGTGCTCGCCTCCCGCGCGGGATTTCCGCGCGAAGCGGCACTGCATGCCATCGCGCGGGTCATCGGGAAGCTCAATCTCCCTATCACCCCGCTCGGCTAGAGTCCCGATTCGCGACCCTGGCGCACTTCTCTGCGGCGCGCGGTCGCTCGTCGCCCCGGCGCGCGCCGCTTAGAATGAAGGCCTCGGGATCGAGGAGGTCGCAATGAGCATCAGCACCGTCGGAGTGATCGGCGCCGGCACGATGGGCAACGGCATCGCGCAGGCCTGCGCAGTGAAGGGCATCGACGTGATCATGGTGGACGTCGCCGAGGCCGCCGTGCTGCGCGGGCTTTCGGCGATCACCGGCAGCCTCGACCGGCTCGTCAAGAAGGACAAGCTCAGCGCGGCCGACAAGGACGCCGCGCTGGTGCGCATCCGTGGCACGACCGCCTACGACGATCTCGAGCCGGCGGATCTCGTGATCGAGGCCGCGACCGAGAACGAGTCGCTGAAGCTGCGCATCCTCAAGGAGGTCGATGCGATCGTGCGGCCGGAGGCGATCATCGCCACCAATACCTCGTCGATCTCGATCACCAAGCTGGCGGCGGCGACATCGCGTCCCGCGCGGTTCGTCGGGATGCACTTCTTCAACCCGGTGCCGCTGATGGCCCTGGTGGAGGTCATTCGCGGATTGCAGACCGACGACGCCACCATGGCGGCGATCGATGCGTTCGCGCGCCAGCTCGGAAAGACCGCCGTGCCGACGAAGAACAGTCCGGGCTTCATCGTCAACCGGCTGCTGTGCCCGATGCTCAACGAGGCGGCATTCGCGCTGCAGGAGGGCCTCGGCACGCCCGAGGAGATCGACACCGCGATGAAGCTCGGCTGCAATCACCCCATCGGCCCGCTCGCGCTGTCCGACATGGTGGGTCTCGACGTCCTGCTCGCGGTGATGGAGGTCCTCTACCGTGATTTCAACGATCCGAAATACCGCCCGGCACTGCTGCTCCGCGAGATGGTCGCGGCGGGCCATCTCGGACGCAAGACCGGCCGCGGCTTCTACACCTACGGCTCGTAACGTCGTGCCCGGGGTTGACCAGACCCGGGGCCCCCACGAACCATCGAACGGAGTGCACGCATCATGACGTACGAGACGCTTACGCTGGAGCAACCCGAGCCGGGCATCCAGCTCCTGACGATCAATCGGCCCAAGGCGCTCAACGCGCTGTCGCCGCAGCTGCTGCAGGAGCTGTTCGCCGCGCTCTGCGCCGTCGAGGCGGACCAGAACACGCGCTGCCTGCTCATCACGGGTGCCGGCCCGAAGGCGTTCGTGGCGGGTGCCGACATCGCCGCGATGCGCGGGATGTCACCGCTCGAAGGGCGGGAGTTCGCGCTCAAGGGCCACGGCTGCACCCGCATGCTCGAGCTGATGCCGTTTCCGGTGATCGCACTCGTCAACGGCTTCGCGCTCGGCGGCGGGTGCGAGCTGGCGCTCGCGTGCGACTGGATCGTCGCCTCCGACAATGCGGTGTTCGGCCAGCCGGAAGTGAATCTCGGCATCTGCCCCGGGTTCGGCGGCACGCAGCGCCTCGCGCGCCTCGTCGGCAAGGCCATGGCGCTGGAGATGATCTGCACGGGACGGCAGGTGAAGGCCGAGGAGGCGCTGCGGATCGGCCTCGTCAATCACGTCGTCGCGCCGGAGAAGATCATGGAGCAGGGCCTGCACCTCGCGCGCCTGGTGTGCGCCAAGGGCCCGCTCGCGGTGAAGATGTCGAAGCACCTGGTGCAGCGCGGCCAGGACCTCGATCTTGCCAATGCCAATGCCATGGAGGCCGACGTGTTCGGCCTGCTGTGCGCGACCGAGGACAAGCGCGAGGGCATGACGGCCTTCCTCGAGAAGCGCCAGCCGAACTTCGCCGCGCGCTAGGGAGCCTTGCGCAACCGCGCGACGCGCGATTACGCCTCGGCTCGGTAACGCGAACGCTCAGGAGGGCGGCGTCTCGTTCGCACGCGAGGTGACGTACACCGTGCCGGTGAAGCCGCCGATCAGCGTCGAATCGGCGCGCATGACGTCGATGCG
The DNA here is from genome assembly GCA_963734575.1 of uncultured beta proteobacterium. Taxonomy (GTDB): domain Bacteria; phylum Pseudomonadota; class Gammaproteobacteria; order Burkholderiales; family Casimicrobiaceae; genus CAIWHR01. Next base: position 97,667 of record CAVTHT010000013.1, read on the forward strand.
GTAGACGGCGAGCTTGCGACTGCGCGAGATCTCCGTCGCCGTCGCCGTGAGCACGTCGCCGACCTGCGCTGCCACGTGGAACGTCATGTGCGCGTCGATGCCTGCCGCCAGCATGCCGTGCGAGTTCGACGCGAGGCCGAACGCGGTGTCGGCGAGGGTGAACAGCATCCCGCCGTGACACGTGCCGTTGAAGTTGAGGTGCTTCTCGCGCACGGTCATCTGCACGACCGCGCGCCCCGAGCCGCCCTCGATGCAGCGTACGCCGAGCGCGTGCGCGAAGTCCCCGCGCGCGCCGAGGCGCATCACGCGTCGCGCGGCTTCGGCGGCGTGATCGGTCATGTCGATGCTCCCGCTGCAGCCGGCGCCCGCGGAGCGATCGCGTACCCGATTTGCAGCAGCACGACCGGAATGGCACCCGCGGGCGACCCCGCAGCATCCGGCAGCGCGGAGGCTCCCGGCCCCAGCACGTGAACGCTGCAGGCAAGCCCTCTCGCGTGGGCCGAGGCGAGCACCGCCTGCGCAGCCATGCCCGCGTGGGCGCGATCCACCTGGGGCGACGTCGTCACCACCACGACGGCAGCGGGGGTCTCCGACGATGCCGCGTCCGGTGCACTCGAGCACGCGATCGAGCAAAGCGCGCGCGCGTGCTGCGTCCAGCACCTGCACGGCGACGTCGACCGGGGCGGCCGCCGAAGCGGCACGCACCACGTCCACGATCGTCTGCTGCGACACGGGGCCGACGGTGGGCACGATCGCCGGCTGCAGCGCGAGCGCGCGATCGACGGCGACGATGGCGTCCGGCTCGAGCCGCGCGGCGCGCGCGAGGCGCCGCCCCCGCCCCACGCGCGCGACATGCGCCGTGATCGCATCGACCAGGGCGTCCATGCCTTCGCCCCGCGTCGCGATCGTCTTCAGCACGGCGACGTCGCGGCCCTTGTCGCGGCGCAGGCGCAGCATGTCGCGCAAGTCGCGCAGCGTTGCGTCGGCCGCGGGAAGATCGGCCTTGTTGACCACCAGCACGTCGGCGATCTCGAGGATGCCGGCCTTGATCGCCTGCACGTCGTCGCCGAGTCCCGGCGGGCACACGACGAGGCGCGTGTCGGCGAGACCGGTGATCTCGACTTCCGATTGACCGGCGCCCACCGTTTCGACGATCACCGTGTCGAAGCCGGCGGCATCGAACACGTCGACGATGCGGGCGGTGGTCCGCGACAATCCACCCAGATGACCGCGCGAGGAGAGCGAGCGGATGAACACGTTCTCATGCGCCCCGTGCTCGCCCATGCGTACGCGATCGCCCAGCACGGCGCCGCCCGTGACCGGGCTGGACGGATCCACCGCCACCACGGCGACGTGCTGCCCGCGCGCGATCAGCGCACCGAGCAGCGCGTTGATGAGCGTGGACTTGCCCGCACCCGGCGCACCGGTGATGCCCACCACGTGCGCCCGGCCGAGATGCGGCAGCAGTGCCTCGCCGATCGCCTGCGCGCCCGGCGTGGCGTTCTCGATCGTGCTGATCACCTGCGCGACGGCGCGGCGATCGCGCGCCAGGATGCGCCCGAGGATCGGCGGCTCGACGAGCTGCATGCGCGTCACACCACTGCGCGCACGTGCCCGAAGCCGAGCTCGCGGCGCAGCGTCGCGCATATCTCGCCATGGGTGCAGCCGGCCTCGGCCGCGGCCACGACCTCGCCGAACACGTTCACGCCGGGATCGTTGGCAGCGCGTGCCAGGCCGTCGAGCGCGCGGCGCACGCCTTCCTCGGAGCGCGCCGCCTTCCACGCCTGGAACTGATTCAGGTGATCGCGCATTTTCTGCGGGTCGGGCTTCGGCAGCGTCGGCCGCGCGCTGCGGTCCTCCTCCACGCGGTACGCGTTGACGCCGACGACGGTCTGCTCGCCGGATTCCACCTTGTCCTGGAAGCGACGCGCCGATTCGCCGATGAGCTTCTGCACGACGCCGGATTCCGCAGCGCTGTACATGCCGCCCGCGTTCTCGACGAGCGCCATGGTCTTGTGGATCTCCTGCTCCATCTCGTTGGTGAGCGACTCGACGTAGAAGCTGCCGCCCAGCGGATCGATGACGTCGGTGAGGTGCGCCTCCTCGCGCAGGATGTTCTGGGTGGCCACGGCAATGCGCGCGCCGAACTCGGTCGGGCAGGACAGCGCCTCGTCGTAGGCGTCGGTGTGCAGCGACTGCAGGCCGCCCAGGATCCCGGCCATGGCCTGCACCGTGACCCGCGAGATGTTGTTGAGGGGCTGCTGCCGGGTGAGGTCGACGCCGGACGTCTGGGCGTGGAACTTGAAGCGCCAGCTCCGCGGATCCTTGGCGCCGTAGCGTTCGCGCGTGATGCGTCCCCAGATGCGCCGGCCGGCGCGGAATTTCGCGATCTCCTCGAAGAAGCTCATCGAGATGTCGAAGAAGAACGTGAAGCGCGGCAGGAACTGGTCCGGATGCATGCCGCGCGCCACGCAGTCGTCCGCGTATTGCACGGCGGACGAGAGCGTGAGCGCCATCGCCTCGGCGGGCGTCGCGCCGGCCTGCTGCATATGCTGGCCCACGACGGACATCGGGTTCCATCGCGTCACGAAGCGATTGCAGAAATCGATGTGATCGCCGAGGATCCGCCGCGCGCCGGGCAGCGCGATGCGGAAGAACATGTGATTGGCGACGAAGTGGCTGAGGTAATCGCTCTGGTTCGACGTGCCGCTGATGCGGTCCCACGGCACGCCGCGCCGCCGGGCCGTGGCGAGCAGGAACGCGAGCAGCGTGAACGGCGACGGGTCGTTCATCGCGCACGACGTGACGCCGACGTCGACGCCGTCGAGGCACGTGTCCATGTGGTCCGCGGTGTTGAGCACCACGCCGCAGGTGCCGAGGAGCTCGGCGTGCACCTCGTCCATGTCGACGCCGCGATACACCGAGTTGCAGGGGATCAGCGACACCGCCGTCGCGCCCTGGCCGATGATGTCGAGCAGGCGGGCGTTGTAGTCCGCGGGCGTTCCGAGGCCGATCAGCTGGCGCTGCGTCCAGGTGCGGCCGCGGTGCATGGTCGGGTAGATGCCGCGCGTGAATGGCGGCTGGCCGGGATATCCGAGGTCCGCGTCATGCCGATCGCTGCTCCAGTCCGCCGGGGTGTACAGCGGCTTGATCTCGATGCCGGACCGGTTCGCGAAAGGCCTGTCGGCGCCGATCTGCGCCGCGTACTCGTCCTGCCACTGGTCGAGTCCCGTGGCCGGGGCGAGCTTGCTGTCGTCGAGGGGCTTGTTCATGAAAGGCTCCTCACGCCGCGAGGCGGCGCGCGCGCACGCCGGGAACGGCGTCGCGAATGAAAGTGGAGATGTCGTCGAGCGACGAGCCGGGATGGAACACACGCGCGACACCGCACGCCAGCAGCATCTCCTCGTCGTCGTCGGGCACGATGCCGCCCACCACCACGAGCACGTCGTCGAGGCCCGCCGCCCGCAGCGCGTCCATGAGCTTCGGCACGATGAGATGGTCCGTGGCGAGCGACGAGATGCCGATCACGTCGACGTCCTCCTCCAGCGCGAGCTTCACCACGGCGGCGATCTCCTGCCACGGCGGGGTGTAGATGACCTCCATGCCGCTGTCGCGCAGGTGCGCAGCGACGATGCGGCTGCCGCGGTCGTGGCCGTCGAGGCCGATCTTGGTGACGAGCACCTTGGGGACGATGTCCATCGTGGTCCTTTCGATCCGATCAGTGAGCATCCAGCGGCCGCCGCAGCAGAGCGACGAAGTTGCGCGCGATGCTGCGTGCGTCGTCCTTCTGCGGCCGGTACCACGTCTGCGACCAGTTGAGCGCGCCAAGAAGCATCAGCCGCACCGAGCGGCGGTCGGCGCCGGAGCGCAGCGGCAAGGCACTCACCAGTTCGGTGAATACGCGCTCGTAGCGGTCGCGCAGCGCGACGAGATGGGCGGCGATGGCCGGAGCGTCCGATGGCCGCACGCGTATCACCACCTGGGCGTAGTCGCTCTCCTCGAGCAGCGCTTCGAGGTGCGCGACGCACGCCGCTTCGAGCCGCTGCCAGGGATCCGTCTTGCCGTCGATGGCCGCCGCGACGTGCGCCGAGATGCGCCGCACGCCCTCTTCGTACACCGCCGCGAGAACGTCCTCCTTCGCGGCGAAGTGGTAGTAGAGCGAGCCGGGAAGCATGTCCACCGCCCGCACGATGTCGCGGATGGACGTGCCGTGGAAACCCTGCTGCGCGAAGAGGCGCGCCGCCTCGTCGAGAAGCTGGGGCAGCCGGTTGTCGGAACGGGGAGTGCGCAGAACGCGGGCCATGCCGCCAGTATACCAAACAACTGTTTGTTTTCGGATCGGACCGGGTCCGTGACCATACGCCACTCGCCACCGGGCACGGCGGCTGCGATGATGGGGCGAAGGTTGCCCCTTGGGCAGGGTGCCGACGCGTCACTAGGCGCGGCACGTTTCCGCTAGAATCGGACGACGTACCGGCGCTGCCATGAAGAGTGTGCCCGGCAACGCTCCACATCGGCAGGGCCATGGAGGAGATGGACACCCGGCTCGACACGTTTCCGCGGCTCCTGCTGCGTAACGCGCAGCAGCGCGGCGACCAGCCCGCAGTGCGCGAGAAGGACCTCGGCATCTGGCAGACCTGGACGTGGCGCCAGGTGGCCGACGAGGTCCGTGCGCTCGCCTGCGGTCTGGCCGCGCACGGGTTCACGCGCGGCATGCACCTCGCCATCATCGGCGACAACCGGCCCCGGCTGTACTGGAGCATGGCGGCAGTCCAGGCACTCGGCGGCGTGCCGGTCCCGATGTACCAGGATGCGCCGGCGGCCGAGTTCATCTTCGTGCTGAACGACGCCGAGATTGCGTACGCCGTCGTCGAGGACCAGGAGCAGGTCGACAAGATGCTGGAAGCGAAGACGCAGGTGCCCTCGCTGCAGCACATCTACTACGACGACCCGCGCGGCCTGCGCAATTACGGTGGCGTGCTGAGCTTCGAGCGCCTGCAGGAGATCGGCCGCGAGTTCGATGCCGCGCATCCGACGTTCTTCGAGGACGAGATTGCCAAGGGCCGGCCGGACGACGTGTCGGTGATGCTCTATACGTCGGGCACGACGGGCAAGCCGAAGGGCGTCTGCCAGACCCACGCCTCGTTCATCGCGGCCGGGAGCGGCGGCGCGAGCTTCGACGGGCTCACCGACGGCGACAGCATGCTCTCCTACCTGCCGATGGCATGGGTGGGCGACCATCTCTTCTCGTACGTGCAGGCCATGATCACCGGGATGGCCATTCATTGCCCGGAGTCCGCCGACACGGTGCTCACGGACATGCGCGAGATCGGGCCGACGTACTACTTCGCCCCGCCGCGCATCTTCGAAAACCTGCTGACCCAGGTCACGATCCGCATGGAGGATGCCAGCGCGCTCAAGCGCTGGCTGTACCAGAAGTTCATGGACGTCGCGAAACGCTGCGGCGCAGAGATCCTCGAGCACAGGCCCGTACGCTGGACCGACCGCATCGCGTATGCCATCGGCAACCTGCTCGTGTATGCGCCGCTGCGCAACGTGCTCGGCATGTCGCGCATCCGCGTCGCGTATACGGCCGGCGCCGCCATCGGGCCCGACCTGTTCCGGTTCTATCGCTCGATCGGCATCAACCTGAAACAGCTCTACGGCCTGACCGAGACCTGCGCGTACGGCTGCCTGCAGCCAAGCGGTGCCGTGCGGCTGGACACCGTGGGCAGGCCGGCACCGGGCGTCGAGGTGAAGATCGCGGACAGCGGCGAGGTTCTGCTGCGCGGCCCGATGCTGCTGAAGGAATACTACAAGCGACCCGATGCGACGGCCGACTCGATCGATGGCGACGGCTGGTTCCACACCGGCGACGCCGGCTTCTTCGACCCCGAGGGGCAGCTGCGCATCATCGATCGCGCCAAGGACGTCGGCAAGCTCGCCAACGGCTCGCTCTATGCACCGAACTACATCGAGAACAAGCTCAAGTTCTTCCCGCACATCAAGGAAGCCGTGGCGTTCGGCGCCAATCGCGGCGAAGTCTGCGCGTTCATCAACATCGACGTCGGATCGGTGGGCAACTGGGCCGAGCGGCGCAACCTGCCGTACTCGGGCTACACCGATCTCGCCCAGAAACCGGAGGTCTACCAGCTCGTGCGCGAATGCGTCGAGAAGGTCAACGCCGATCTCGCAACGGATCCGGCCCTGGTGGACTCGCAGGTGCACCGCTTCCTCGTCCTGCACAAGGAGCTCGACCCCGACGACGACGAGCTCACGCGCACGCGCAAGGTGCGCCGCGGCTTCATCGCGGAGAAATATGCCGCACTGATCGAAGCGCTGTATGGCGGCAAGACGATCCAGCACGTCGAGACGCAGATGCGATTCGAGGATGGCCGCACCGGCATCGTTGCCGCCGACATCCGCATCGAGAACGCCCGGACGTTCCCGGCGCACGTGCGGCAGGCCGCATGAAGATGCCCGGCACGAGGCCGCGTCACTAGACCGTCATGGCCGCGCTTCCCTTGACCGCGTCGCAGCACGAGGCCTCGACGGCCACCGAGCGCCACATCGGCGGGGTGATCCTCGCCCTGGAGAACATTTCGCTTGCGTTCGGCGGCGTCAAGGCGCTCAGCGACATCAGCTTCGACGTGCGCGAGCACGAGATCCGCGCCATCATCGGCCCGAACGGCGCCGGCAAGAGCTCGATGCTCAATGTCATCAACGGCGTATACCGGCCGCAGCACGGGACGATCCGTTTCCACGGCGAGGTCCGGCACGGCATGAATCCGCACTCGGCGGCCGTGTTCGGCATCGCGCGGACTTTCCAGAACATCGCGCTCTTCAAGGGCATGACGGTGCTGGACAACATCATGACCGGGCGCAACCTCAGGATGAAGGCCACGTTCCTAGAGCAGGCGATCCGCATCGGGCGCGCGGGTCGCGAGGAGCTCGTGCACCGGCGCAAGGTCGAGGAAGTGATCGACTTCCTCGAAATCCAACACATCCGCAAGACGCCGGTCGGCCGCCTGCCGTACGGACTGCAGAAGCGCGTCGAGCTCGCGCGTGCACTCGCCGCGGAGCCGTCGCTGCTCCTGCTCGACGAGCCGATGGCCGGCATGAACGTGGAGGAAAAGCAGGACATGTGCCGCTTCATCCTCGACGTCAACGAGCAGTACGGCACCACCATCGTGCTCATCGAGCACGACATGAGCGTGGTGATGGACATCTCCGATCGCGTGGTCGTGCTCGACTACGGCAAGAAGATCGGCGACGGCTCGCCCGACGACGTGCGCAACAACGAGGCGGTCATCGCCGCGTACCTCGGCGTCGCACACTAGGAACCGCACCGCATGTCCTTCTTCCTCGAAGTGCTCATCGGCGGCCTGCTCTCCGGGATCATGTACTCGCTCGTGGCGCTGGGCTTCGTCCTGATCTACAAGGCGTCGGGGGTTTTCAACTTCGCGCAGGGCGCGCTGGTGTTCCTCGCCGCTGCCACGTTCGTGGGATTGCAGGAGGTGGGGTTCCCGGTCTGGATCGCGTTCATCGGCACGCTGGCGAGCATGGTGCTGGGGGCGCTCGCCACCGAGCGCATGGTCCTGCGCAAGCTCGTCAACCAGCCGCCGATCACGCTGTTCATGGCCACGATCGGGCTCACGTTCTTCATCGAGGGGCTCACCCAGATGCTGTGGGGCAGCAACCCGCGCGCGCTCGACCTCGGCATCGAGGATCAGCCGCTGCAGTGGCTGATGGACCATGCGAACGTCAATGTCAGCCAGTTCGATCTCTTCGCCGCCGGCGTGTCGGCCACGATGGTGCTCGTTCTCGCCGTACTGTTCCAGAAGACCCGCATGGGCCGGGCCCTGCGCGCGGTCGCGGACGACCATCAGGCGGCGCAGTCCATCGGCATCCCGCTGCAGCTGATCTGGGCGGTCGTGTGGTCGGTCGCCGGCTTCGTGGCGTTCGTCGCGGGATTGATCTGGGGCGCGCGCAACGGCGTGCAGTTCGCGCTGACGTTCACCGCGCTCAAGGCACTGCCGGTGCTGATCCTCGGCGGCTTCGAGTCGGTGCCGGGTGCGATCGTCGGTGGTCTCATCATCGGTGCCGCCGAGAAGCTCGCCGAGGTCTACATCGGCCCGATGGTCGGGGGCGGCATCGAGGGCTGGGTGGCCTACGTGATCGCGCTCCTCTTCCTGCTCGTGCGGCCGGAGGGACTGTTCGGCGAGGAGCACATCGATCGTGTGTAGCTACGGCACACCACGTTCTTGTAGGTCAGGCCTCAGCGTGACATCGATCGTGTGTAGCTCCGGCACACCATGTTCTTGTAGGTCAGGCTTCAGCCTGACGAGGCCCGATCCATGTCAGGCTGAAGCCTGACCTACAGCATAAATATGTCAGGCTGAAGCCTGACCCACAGCATGAACAGGTCAGGCTGGAGCCTGACCCACGGAAGGCTCAGGCGATGCAATGATTTACAGAGAGGCCGGGCAGTACAAGACGTCCTACGCGGCGGACCAGCAGATCTTCCCGATCCGCCAGGACCGCATCGTCGTCATCGCCCTGTTGGCGATTGCCTTCGTCGTCGTGCCACTGGTTGCCAACCAGTACTGGTTCTCGGCCATCCTGATTCCGTTCCTGATCTTCTCTCTCGCCGCACTCGGCCTCAACATCCTCACGGGATACGCGGGCCAGCTCTCGCTCGGCACGGCCGCGTTCATGGCGGTCGGCGCGTTCGCCGCCTACAACTTCGTGCTGCGCGTGCCCGGCATGCCGCTGCTGGTGGCGTTCGTGCTCGCGGGCGTGTGCGCGGCGCTGGTCGGGATCTTGTTCGGATTGCCGTCGCTGCGGATCAAGGGCTTCTACCTCGCCGTGGCGACGCTCGCGGCGCAGTTCTTCATCGTGTGGGCGCTGGTGAAGTTCCCGTGGTTCTCGAACAACAGTTCGTCGGGCGTCATCACCGCGCAGCGCATGCAGATCCTCGGCTTCTCGTTCGACAGCGCGGTCGAGAAGTACCTCCTCGTGCTGACGATCGTGGTGCTGCTCGCGCTCGCCGCGAAGAACATGGTCCGCAGCAGCATCGGGCGCGCCTGGATGGCGGTGCGCGACATGGACGTCGCCGCCGAGGTGATCGGCATCCGCCTCATGCGCACCAAGCTCATGGCCTTCGCAGTCAGCTCGTTCTACGCGGGCGTGGCGGGCGCGCTCTACGCGTACGCCTACCTCGGCACGGTGGAGCCCGAAGGCTTCACGCTGGATCTCTCGTTTCGCATCCTGTTCATGATCATCATCGGCGGCATCGGCAGCATCCTGGGTTCCTTCCTGGGTGCCGGCTTCATCGTGCTGCTGCCGGTGCTCCTCAACGTGGTGGTGCACTGGCTGAACGGATTGCTGCAACAGCTCATCAGCTGGTCGCTGCCCGCCAGCATCACCTCGAACCTGGAGCTGATGGTTTTCGGGACGCTGATCATGTTCTTCCTGGTCGTCGAGCCGCACGGCCTTGCGCGCCTCTGGCAGATCGGGAAGGAGAAATTGAGGCTGTGGCCGTTCCCGCACTGACGCGCTATGCTGGACGGCTCCTAGAAGAAACGGCGCCCCGAGGCGCCTCGGATGGCAGTACAACCGGAATGCAACAAGGAGGGTTTATGCTGCAACGCAAGAAGGTCATGGCATGGCTGGCGGGCGCAGCGCTTTGCGCCACGTCCGGCATCGTTTTGTCGCAGGAGCAGTTCGTGCCGCTGCTGTCGTATCGGGTAGGCGCCTACGCGGCCGGCGGGTCCGGCATCTTCGGCGGCTACATCGATTACATGAACTACGTGAACATGAAGCAGGGCGGCGTCAACGGGGTCAAGCTGGTCTGGGAGGAATGCGAGACCGAGTACAACAACTCGCGCGGCGTCGAATGCTACGAGCGGCTGAAGAAGGGCGGCTCGACGGGCGCCTCGCTGGTGCAGCCGGTGTCGACGGGCATCACCTATTCGCTGATGGACCGCGTGCCCGCCGACAAGGTGCCGCTCGTGACCATCGGCTACGGCAGCTCCAACACCGCCGACGGCCGGGTCTTTCCCTGGATCTTCCCCGCCATCACGACGTACTGGAGCCAGGCTTCGTCGCAGATGAAGTTCATCGGCCAGAAGATGGGCGGGATGGACAAGCTCAAGGGCAAGAAGATCGCGCTCATCTATCACGACTCGGCGTTCGGCAAGGAGCCGATCCCCGTGTTCGAGGAGTACGCCAAGAAGTACGGCTTCGAGTTCATGAAGATCGCCGTCCCGCATCCGGGCAACGAGCAGCAGTCGCAATGGTTGCAGATCCGCCAGGCCAAGCCCGACTACGTGCTGCTGTGGGGCTGGGGCGTAATGAACCCCACGGCGCTCAAGGCGGCCGCGAAGATCGGCTTCCCGCGCGACAGGATGATCGGCGTGTGGTGGTCCGCTTCGGAGGAGGACGTGATCCCAGCGGGTGATGCGGCGAAGGGTTACATCGCCGGCGCTTTCAACGCCGCAGGCGACAACCTGCCGCTGATCCAGGAGATCAAGAAGACCGTCTACGGCGCGGGCAAGGGCAACCTCGAGGACCAGTCGCGCATCGGCAGCGTGTACCACGTCCGCGGCGTCGTCCACGGCATCATCACCGTCGAGGCGATCCGCAAGGCGCAGGAGAAATTCGGCAAGGGCAAGCCCATGACCGGCGAGCAGATCCGCTGGGGCCTCGAGAACCTCAACCTCGACGACGCCAGGATCAAGCAGCTCAACGCGGTCGGCCTGATCCCGGCGTTCAAGATGTCGTGCGCCGACCACGAAGGCTCGGGGATGGCCAAGTTCACGCAGTGGGACGGCAAGCAGTGGAAGACCATCACCGACTGGATCCCGTCCGACAAGGACATGATCCACGCGATGGTGCAGGAATCCGCGAACAAGTACGCGAAGGAAAAGAACATCACGCCTCGCGACTGCGCGAAGGAAGGCTGAAGCGCCTCCCGCCCCCTCCGCCGGAGGGGGTGGGGACGAGAGTGCGTCGTCCGCGCATTCTCGTCCCCACCCCGCCTGCATCCCCATGGCCGCCGCCGTTCCCACGCCGATCGCTGCCGCCCCTGCTGCGGCGGCCGCCAAGCCGTACCTCAGCGTCAACAACATCGAGGTCATCTACGACCACGTGATCCTGGTGCTGAAGGGCGTCTCGCTCGAAGTGCCGGAGGGCGACATCGTCGCGCTGCTGGGCGCCAATGGCGCCGGCAAGACGACGACGCTGAAGGCGATCTCCAACCTGCTGCGGGCGGAGCGGGGCGAGGTCACGAAGGGTGCGATCGAGTTTCGCGGCCACCGCGTCGAGCGACTCACGCCCAACGAGCTCGTGCGACGCGGCGTGTGCCAGGTGATGGAAGGACGGCACTGTTTCGCGCATCTCACGGTCGAGGAGAACCTCCTCACCGGCGCCTTCACGCGCAAGGTCTCGCGCGCGGAGCTCCGCAGCGAGCTCGAGCGCGTGTACCACTACTTCCCGCGCCTGAAGCAGCGGCGCACGAGCCTCGCCGGCTACACCTCGGGCGGCGAGCAGCAGATGACCGCCGTCGGGCGCGCGCTGATGGCGCATCCGACGATGATCCTGCTGGACGAGCCGTCGATGGGTCTCGCGCCGCAGATCGTCGAGGAAATCTTCGAGATCGTGCGCAGCCTGAACGAAAAGGAGCGCGTGTCGTTCCTGCTCGCGGAGCAGAACACCATGGTCGCGCTGCGCTTCGCCGACTACGGCTACATCCTGGAGAACGGTCGGGTGGTCATGGACGGTGCGGCCGACGATCTCGCGCAGAACGAGGACGTGAAGGAGTTCTACCTCGGCCTGTCCACGGCGGGGCGCAAGAGCTTCCGCGATGTGAAGCACTACCGTCGCCGCAAACGCTGGCTCGCTTGATGCTTCGCGTAAACCTGCTGCGCGGCCCGATTGCGTCGTTGCGTCCTCGCTCGACGCTCGCCGTACTGGGATGTACTGTCTCGCATCTCGCTGCAGTGCGTCTTGCATCCCGGGCTGCTCGTGACGCTTGCCGCTACGTGGGTCGCGCGGCGGTACATCCGAGAAGTTCGGCTTGTGGGTCAGGCTGTCGGTCGAGCCACGCAGATCGGCTTGTAGGTCAGGCTTCAGCCTGACATCGTGACGTGAGCGAGCACTTCGACCGCCTCGAGACACGCAGCGCGGACGAGCGCGAGGCCGCGGCATTCGCTGCGATCCGCGCGCAGGTCGCGCATGCACAGCGCCGATCGCCGGCGATGGCGCGCATCCTGGCCGGGGTCGCGGCCGATGCAGTGCGCGACCGGGCCTCCCTCGCAAAGCTGCCCGTGACGCGCAAGTCCGAGCTCCTGCAGCTGCAGCAGGCGCAGCGACCTTTCGGCGGGTTCTCGGCGACGCGATGGGGCGCCGCGTTGCGCGTGTTCGCATCGCCCGGCCCGATCTACGAGCCGGAAGGCGCGCGCCCCGACTACTGGCGTCTCGCCCGCGCCCTGTTCGCCGCGGGCTTTCGTCCCGGCGACCTCGTGCACAACACGTTCGCGTATCACTTCACGCCCGCGGGCTCGATGCTGGAGACCGGCGCGCATGCGCTCGGCTGCACCGTCTTCCCCGCCGGCACGGGCCAGACGGAGCAGCAGGTGCAGGCGATCGCGGACCTGAAGCCCGACGGCTACGTCGGCACGCCCTCGTTCCTGCGCATCATCCTCGAGAAGGCGGACGAGCTCGGCGTTCCCCTGCCGTCACTGCGCAAGGCGCTGGTGTCCGGCGAAGCGTTCCTGCCGAGCGTGCGCGACGCGCTCGTGGCGCGCGGCATCGCTGGCTATCAGGTCTACGCAACCGGCGACCTCGGCACGGTGGCCTACGAAAGCGAGGCGCGCGAGGGCCTCATCGTCGACGAAGGCGTGCTCGTCGAGATCGTGCGTCCCGGCACGGCGATCAGGTGTCTGCCGGGGAGGTGGGCGAAGTCGTGGTGACCACGCTCTTCAACACGGACTACCCGCTGCTGCGTTTCGGCACCGGCGATCTCTCGGCGGCGCTGGCGGGCGCCAGCGCGTGCGGCCGCACGAACATGCGCATCAAGGGCTGGATGGGCCGCGCGGACCAGACCGCGAAGGTCAAGGGTCTCTTCGTGCATCCCTCGCAAGTCGCCGACGTGGTGAAGCGCCATCCGGCGCTCGCACGGGCGCGCCTCGTGATCGACAACCCCGACGACAACGACCGCATGGTGCTGCACGTCGAGGCCGCGGACCCCGCGCGAGTGGACGCGGCCGCCATCGTCGCCGCACTGCGCGACGTCACCAAGCTGCGGGGCGAAGTGGCCGTGCATCCCCCCGGCACCCTCGCCAACGACGGCAAGGTCATCGACGACACGCGCAAGTTCTGAGCCTCGCGCGGCCGCGCTGCGCGACCCTCAGGGGCGCAGCGGCGCTGCCCGGGACAGCGAGCGTTGACCGGAGAGCATGTCCCGCCATTGCCGGGCCGTCCCTTGGCGCCCGCGCACTCGAGCAACGCCACGCAGCCATCCCGGAAACGGTACGTCTCCCCGCGTAACCCGGCACAGGTTCGGCCGGCCCGCTTCGGTGCTAGCATCGGCGGATCATCAACGCCCGTCGTGCGCGAGCGCCGCCGTGCCTGAAGACCCCTTCGCCCCGCTCAAGGAAGCCACGCTGCGCGAGATCGCCGCCTCGGGCGTGGTGCGGCAGTTCCCGCGCAACACCATCCTGATCAACGAGGGTGAGGAGGGCGAGAGTCTCTACATCCTCCTCGCCGGCAAGGTAAAGGTGTTCGCGAGCAATGCCGCGGGCAAGGAGGTGGTCATCGCGGTGCACGGCCCGGGCGAGTACGTGGGCGAGATGTCCCTCGACGGCTCGACGCGCTCCGCCTCCGTCATCACGATGGAGCCGACCACCTGCGCCGTGATCAGCCGCACGCAGTTCCGCACCTTCGTCCTGGAGCATCCGGACTTCGCGCTGCATCTCATCGAGAAGCTGATCCACCGGTGCCGCGTCACCACGGAGGACGTGAAGAGCCTCGCGCTGTCCGACGTCTATGGCCGCCTCGTGCGGCTCCTGGAAACCCTCGCGACCACCGTCGACGGCCGGCTCATGGTGCCCGATCGGCTCACGCAGCAGGACATCGCGGAGCGCATCGGCGCGTCGCGCGACATGGTGAGCCGGCTCATGAAGGACCTCGTCGCGGGCGGGTACCTCGCGATCGAGCATCACACGATCGTCATCCTCAAGAAGCCGCCACGCGGCTGGTGATCCTCCGCAGGGGGGCGGCCTTCCCTCGAAGCGTGAATATTCCGCATGTCGCGTGCCGATTGCTCCGGCGCGCCGACGTGCCCGCCCGCCTACAGTGATCCCATCGACGGTGCAACAAATTGCAACACCGCACCGGCGACGCGCGGCGGCATTGGCACCGCGCGACGGGATCCGGAGGCAGTCATGGAAGAGCGCATCACGAATCGCAGGAACGACGGGAGCTGGGAAGGGCGCGGCGCCGCGGTAGTCAAGGTCGGCGCGCTGCTCACGGTGCTGTCGGTGATCGGCTTCGCAGGAACGCACCTGCCGGGGCATGACGAGGCGACGATCGGTCAGGCTTCGACCACGGCGTTCTCCGCGACGGCGACGGATGCCACGCCGTACTTCCCGTCGCAGTACCAGCTGAACGCGCCGGAACCGGGCGAGCCGGCTCCGACATTCTGATGATCACGGGAGCGGGGCGCGCCGGGCGCGCGCGCCCCTTCAGTTGCACGCTCAGAGCCCTGCGATGCAGATGTACTTGACCTCGACGAACTCGTCGATGCCGTACTTCGACCCTTCCCGCCCGAGCCCGGATTGCTTGACGCCGCCGAAGGGCGCGACTTCGGTGGTGATGAGGCCGGTGTTCACGCCGACCATGCCGTACTCGAGCGCCTCGGCGACGCGCCAGATGCGGCCGATGTCGCGGCTGTAAAAGTACGACGCAAGCCCGTACTCCGTGCGGTTCGCTAGCTCCACCACCTCGTCGTCGGTGCCGAAGCGGATCAGCGGCGCGACGGGGCCGAACGTCTCCTCGCGGAAGATCTTCATGTCCGCGGTGACGCCGGTCAGCACCGTCGGCTCGTAGAAGTTGCCGCCGAGCGTGTGGCGCTTGCCGCCCACGGCCACCTTCGCGCCGTGCCCTACGGCATCGCCCACGTGGTCCTCGACCTTGGCGAGCGCGTGGCTGTCGATCAACGGTCCTTGCGTCACGCCCGGCTCGGTGCCCGGGCCGACCTTGAGCGCCCGCACCTTCGCGGCGAGCTTTTCCGCAAAGGCGTCGTAGACCGAGTCCTGCACGAACAGGCGGTTCGCGCAGACGCAGGTCTGCCCGGCGTTGCGGTACTTCGACACCATCGCGCCTTCGGCGGCGGCATCGAGATCGGCGTCGTCGAACACCACGAACGGCGCGTTGCCGCCGAGCTCGAGGGATATCTTCTTGAGCGTCGGGCTGACCTGCCGCATCAGCAGCCGCCCGACTTCGGTGGAGCCGGTGAACGAGAGCTTGCGCACCGTGGGATTCGCGCACATCTCGCCGCCGATGGCCGGCGCGTCGCCGGTCACCATGTTCAGCACGCCCGGCGGAAAGCCGGCGCGATGCGCGAGCTCGGCGAGCGCGAACGCGCAGAACGGAGTCGCCTCCGCGGGCTTGATCACCACGCAGCAGCCCGCGGCGAGCGCGGGCGCGACCTTGCGCGTGATCATCGACGACGGGAAATTCCACGGGGTGATCGCGGCGCACACGCCGACGGGCTGCTTGATGACGAGCAGGCGCCGGTCGTTCGCGATGGTCGGGATCACATCGCCGTAGATCCGCCGCGCCTCCTCGGCGAACCATTCGACGTACGCGGCGCCGATCGTGATCTCGCCTCGCGACTCGGCGAGCGGCTTGCCCTGCTCGGTGGTGAGGATGAGCGCGAGATCGTCGAGATTCGCCATCATCAGGTCGTGCCACTTGCGCAGGACGACGCTGCGCTCCTTCGGCGTCTTCGCGCGCCACGCGGGCCACGCGGCGTTCGCCGCCTCGATGGCGCGGCGCGTTTCCGCGGCACCCATTTCGGGCGCGGTGCCGACGAGCTGCCCGGTGGCGGGATTGACGACGCGCATCGTCGCGCCGCTGTCGGCGTCGACCCACGCGCCGTTGACGTAGGCCTGCTGCCGCAGCAGCGACGGATCCTTGAGCTGCGGTGTGAAACGTTCGAGGGAATCGGGAGGCATGGCAGGAAGCGGCGGCGCGTGCGCGCCGGAGCGCATGGGAACGAGGAGCGATCCATTATAGGCGGCGTCGGCGCCACGCACTTCCCCGGCCGATCGTTGCTGTAACGTAATCGCCCTGCCGCTCGCGGTACACTCCGCGTACGGAGCGTCCGCAAGAGGCGCCTGTTCATTCATCCGGACATGCCCGACGTACTCTTCGACGTGCGCGACGGTGTCGCGACGGTCACCCTCAATCGTCCCGAGCGCAAGAATGCGCTCTCCGTGGCCGCAGCCGAGCGCCTGCACGCGTTGTGGCAGGAGATCGACGCGGATCCCGCCATTCGCGTCGCCATCGTCACCGCTGCCGATTGCGGCGTGTTCTGCGCCGGCATGGACCTCACGCGAAGCCGCGCAGCTCCGCCGCGAGCGCGGGGTCGACATCCTGCAGACGCTCTCCGATCCGTTCTACGAGCGCATGCGCGCGGTGCGCAAGCCGTTGATCGCGGCGCTCAACGGGCATTTCACCGCTGCGGGCATGGTGCTCGCCATCAACGCCGATCTGCGCGTGGGCCTTGCCGGGACGCGTGCGGGCATCACGGAGGTTCGCGTCGGACGCGGCACGCCGTGGGCGGTGCCGATGCTGTGGATGCTGCCGCAGGCCATGCTGCATGGAGCTCGTGCTCACGGGCGAGATGCTGCCGGTCGAGCGGCTGCACGAGGTCGGCTTCTTCAATTACCTCGAGCCGACGGCGGACGCGGTGCGCGAGCGTGCACAGGCGCTGGCAAGTGTCGATCTGCGCGAACGCGCCGCTGTGCGTCGATGCGGCCAAGGAAGGCCTGCGGCTCGGGGCAGCATTGGGCGCGAGCGCCGGGTTCGAGGCCTCGAAGCGCCTGCACGAAGCGGTGTACGCGAGCGAGGATGCGCAGCGAAGGCCCGCGCGCCTTCGCCGAGAAGCGCAAGCCCGTCTGGCGCGGCCGCTGACGGTCACCATCATCCAGGGCACCACCATGTCGCACGACGCCATCCTGCTCGGCCACGGCTTCTACTACGACGACCTGCCCGTCGGATTTCGCTTTCGCACGATGGGCCGCACGATCACGGAGACGGACCTCGTCACGTTCGTGAACCTGATCTGGTTCACCGGAGGAAGTGTTCGTGAACGCGGCGGACACTGGCGGCCGCGCGCTGCACGGGCGCGTCGTGCCGGCGCGCTCGTCTTCACGTTCGCCGAAGGCCTGGTGATGCCGAGCATGCAGTTCACCGGGCTCGCGTTCCTGCGGCATGGAGCTCGACATCAGGCAACCCACGGTCGTCGGCGACACCATCCGCGTCGAGGGCGAGGTCATCGAGCGCCGCGCAGCCTCGAGCGGTCACCGCGGTCTCGTGCGCACGCGCAATACGGTGCTGAACCAGCGCGGCGAGACGGTGCTGGTGTACACCCCGCTGCGCCTCGTGAAGGCCGGCCCCGGCGCGGAACCGGCCGGCCCGGCCTAGCCTCGTGGCGACGCGCACGACCCCGCCGGCCGCGTCGGGCGCACGCCCCCGAGCGATCGCGACTCCGCGCAAGGAGGAGATCCTCGACGCCGCGGCCGAGCTTTTCGCCGAGCACGGCTTCGACACGGTCTCGCTCACGGACATCGCGCACGCGGTCGGCCTGTCGAAGGCGACGCTGTATCACTACTTCGATCGCAAGGAGACGATCCTCGGCACGATCGTCGTGACCACGATCCAGAAGCTCAACGCCCACGTCGAGGCATCGATCGCCGGCGTGCGCGAGCCGGAGGCGCGGCTCGCCGCGTTCCTCGAGTCGCAGGCCGATTTCTTCGAGCAGCGCCAGACATGGTTCCAGGTGCTGCTGATGCGCTTCGGAAGCCTCACCGAGCCCCGGCCTTGTCGCCGGAGCGGACGTAGGCGATGTCGGCGAGCAGCGTGGTCACTGGACTGTCTTCGCGATTGGGGGCGTCGGGCGCGCTCATTGGACTTCCTTCGCGCTGCGCGCTCCGGTATTCGCGCTTGGGGCGGCCCGGCGCGCTCATGAGACGATCATCTCCACTTGGCGGGAACGAGCTCCCGCGGCACGAACGTCGGCCACAGCGACACCACCGGGCGCGGTTTCATCGGCACGCCGAACGACGTTCCTCCGGACCCATGATCCACAACTGCGCGCAGGCGCGGCGAACCTTTTCGGCTTCCTCGCGCGTATCGGTGCGCACGGCGACGCGCAGGCCGACTTCGTTGAGATCGTCGGTCTCGGGCAAGGGCGCCGCCGGACCGTGCAGGCTGTTGATGCCGAAGTACGAGAACTTCGACGGCGCGCGCCGCGAGGCCGAGGCGCTCGAAGCGCTCGAGCAGCGTCGCGCGTGCCTTCCCGGCGCGGGCGAAGGCGCGCGGCCAGGGGAACAAGAGCAGCCCCTCGCCGATCCACCCGTCCGCGTAGCCGATCAGCACCTTGAGGTCACGCGGCGGAGGCTCGCCGCGCGCGCCAGTGACGGCGACGCGGTCCGCACCTTCCTGCGCCACGTGCACCGACGTGAAATCGGCCACGCCGTCGGGAACGATGTAGCGGTTCGGGTCGCCGATCTCGTACACGAGGTGCTCCTTCACCGTGAACGGATCGACCCGCCCGCCGGTGCCCGGCAGCTTGGTGATGACGGTCTTCCCGTCGGCATCGAATTCGATGATGGGAAAGCCGACGCGGCCCATGTCCGGCATCTCGTCGAACCGCGACGACATGCCGCCGGTGCAGCCGGCCGCACATTCGGCGATGTGACCGGCGGTGATGGCGGCCGCCACGAGATCCGGATCGTCGAAGCCCGCGCCGAGGTGGTGCAGGATCGGCCCGATGAAAAGCGCGCTGTCGGCGACGCGGCCCGTGATGACGATGCGCGCGTCATCTTCGAGCGCCGTCATGATGCCGTCGGACCCGAGATAGGCGTTGGCGCAGACGATGCGGCGGCGAATGCGTTCGAGCGATGCTTCCCCTGTCACCGCGTTGCCGAGCTTCACACCTTGCGCCACGAGCTCGTCCAGGCGCGGAAGGAGGTCGTCGCCATGGACCGTGCCGATGCGCACGCCTTGCATCCCCGCAGCCGCGAGGCGCTCGCCGATCGCGCGTGCGCCGGCGAGCGGGTTGACGCCGCCGCCGTTGGATACCAGCACCGTGCCGGCATCGCGTGCGGTGGCGGCCATGTCCGTCATGAGCTGCACGGCGTCCTCGACATAGCCCGCAGCGGGGTTCTTGGCGCGGATGCGCTGCAGCAGCGCCATCGTGAGCTCGGCGAGAAAATCGAACGCGAGATAGTCGAGCTGCCCGCCGCGGAGCAATTCTTCGGCGGGGTCGGCCGCGTCGCCCCAGAAGCCGCTGCCGCAGCCGATTCGAACTCCAGTCTACGCTTCATGTGCTGCCTGCTGAAAAGGCGTTGGTCCGGCGCACGACGATCGCGTCATGCGTTGTCGCGGCGCAGCCGCGCACTGCGCACGCTGTCGGCACTGCCGCGATACAGGAAGCTGCCCTCGGCCAGGGCGACGAGCTCGTCACGGTGGCCGGTGATCTCCACCGTCGAGAAATAGACCCGCCGGCCACGCCGGCGAAGCCTGCCGCGCGCCACGAGCTCGCCCTCGCCGGTCGCGCCGAGAAAGCTCGTCGTGAGCGAGACGGTGTAGGACTTGACCGGCACTTCGGGATCGGCGCTGTAGCAACCGGCGAGCCCGCCTGCCGCATCCGCGAGCACCGAGTAGATGCCGCCGTGCACCACGCCCGAGCGGTTGAGGTGCTGCGGTGCGACCGTGAGCGCGAGCACGGCCTCCTCGCGCGTCCACGCGACCAGACGTGCGCCCAGCCACGCGAGGAACGGAATGTCGTGGCCGTCGTTCACCGCGCGTCCCCCGTCGGCTTCGCGGATCATGCCGCGCGCGATGACGAGCTGCTGGATCTGGCTCGTGCCCTCGTAGATGCGAAAGAGCCGCACGTCGCGGTAGAACCGCTCGATGCCGTATTCGGAGATGTATCCGGCGCCGCCGAACACCTGGACCGCGCGGTCGGCGACGCGCCCGCACATCTCCGATGCGAACAGCTTGCAGCACGAGGCATCGATCGCCACGTTCTCGTCCGCGTCGCGCCGGCGCGCGGTCTCGAGCGACCATGCTGCGCGCGGCCAGGATCTCCGCGCGCGAGTCGGCGAGCATCGCCTGCACGAGCTGGAACTCCGCGATCCGCTGGCCGAACTGGCGGCGCTCGAGCGCGTAGTGCAGCGCATCGTCGAGCATGCGTTGCGCGACCCCCACGCACAGCGCCGCGATGTGCAGCCGGCCCTTGTCGAGGACGCGCATGGCGATGCGAAAACCCTCGCCTTCGTTGCCGAGCAGGTTCTCCACCGGCACGGGGCAGCTCTCGAAGATCACGTCGGCGGTGTGCGCGCCACGCTGGCCCATCTTGCGATCGGGCGGGCCGATCGAGAGGCCCGGCGTGCCGGCTTCGACGATGAAGGCGCTGATGCCCGCCGCGCCGGAGCCTTCCGGACCGGTGCGCGCGAGCACGGTGAAGACGCCGGCCTCGGGTGCGTTGGTGATGAATCGCTTGGTGCCGTTCAGCACGTAGCGTTCACCGTCACGCGTCGCGCGCGTGCGCAGCGACGCGGCGTCGGAGCCCGCGTCCGGCTCGGTCAGGGCGAACGAGGCCACGAGCTCGCCGCTCGCGAGACGCGGCAGCCAGCGGGCCTTCTGCGCGTCGTTGCCGGCGAGCACGAGTCCCTGCGAGCCGATGCCGACGTTGGTGCCGAACACCGACCGGAACGCCGGGGACGTCCCGCCGAGCTCGAACACGGCGAGGACTTCCTCCTCCATGGTGAGAGCAAGGCCACCGAAGGGCTCGGGAATCGCGAGCCCGAAGAGACCGAGCGCAGCCATGGCCTCGATGGCTTCCGGCGGCACCGCGTCCTCTTCGCTCACGCGCTCCTCCAGCGGCCGCAGGCGCTCGCGGACCAGCCGGCGCAGCGAGGCGAGGTATTGTGCGAAGGCGTCGGGGTCGCGGATCAAGGCAGTTACCTGGAGGCGTCGGGACAGCCCGACCGGTCGGTCGGGAAATGATCACACGCCGCCCTGCGGGCGTCAACGCCGCGCGTTCGCGGCACGGCTGGCCCAAGGTGGCGGACGACGGTGCGCCGTGGTTTGACACGCCCCGGGCGATCCGGTAACATGGCGTCCCGACCAACCGGTCGATAATGGACCTGCGCCGCGGCTTGCGTCGCGCCGGCCGCTCTCTAGGAGGAGACCCATGCGGACGATTACGTCCTTCACCGGCGCGCGCATTGCGGCGTGTGCCGTCGTGCTCGCCTGCGCGTTCGGCGCGCATCAGGTGCTCGCCGCGCCCAAGTCGACCATCGTGCTCGGCTCGACCAACGCGACGTCGAGCAACTACGCGCTGGCCGTGGCCATGTCGAAGGCGATCAAGAAGGAGCTGCCGAACGCCAACGTTTCGATGATCGAGACCGGCGCCAGTGTCGACAACGTGCGGCGCATGACCAAGGGCGAGATCGACTTCGGCCTCGTCATGGCCGACACCAGCATCCAGGCGCTCGCGGGAACCGGCCCCTTCCAGGGCAAGGCGGTCGAAGACCTGGCCGTGCTGTACGTGCACGACATCGTGACGCTGCAGCTCGTCGTGCGCGCCGACAGCGGCGTGGCGACGCTCAAGGACCTGCAGGGCAAGAAGTTCAGCGCCGGCATCCGTGGCAGCGGTGCCGAGCTGCTCACGCGCCAGATGTTCCAGCTGATGGGCATCGAGCCGCAGTGGTCGCCGGGCTCGATCCAGGACGCCATCGAGGGCACGCAGAACAGGCAGCTCGCGGGCTACTCCAAATACGGGGTCGGCGCCGGTCTCGACGCCACGCTCCGCGAGCTGATGGTGATCGACGCCGATGCGCTACCTGTCCTTCGACAAGGAGCAGCAGGCCGACGATCCTGGCCAAGATCAAGGGCGTGGATTTCGCCGAGATCCCGGCCAACACCATTCCCGGCCAGGCTGCCGTGACGACGCCCATCGTGTTCGGCACCTACTCGGCGCGGCGTGGGACCATGGACGACGCCACCGCGTTCTCCATCGCCAAGGCCATCAACGAGAACCAGCCAGTTCCTCGTCGACGTATTCCCCCACCTCAAGGACATGAACTTCAAGGCGGAGGCGCTCAAGAGCGAGACGCTCGGGCTGAAGCTGCATCCGGGAGCCAAGAAGTACTGGCTGTCGGTGACCGTGAGGCGCAAGGTCTGCATGGCCGGTTGAAGATCTCACGGAAGTTTCGCGCGCCATGAATGCCGAGGCAACGTCGTCGCCGATGCCGCCGAGCGGGATCGGCATGTTCCGAAGGTCGATCGACGCGTGCATCGTCGCGTATGCGCTGTTCCACGTCTGTCACGTCGTTGTTCGGCACCGTACGAGCCCGCTGACGCAGCGTTCGCTGTTCCTCGGAGGCGGCGTCGGCTTCATCTTCCTGGGATCGGCAGGGGAGCTGTGGAACCGTTCCCGCCGGCGCAGCAGCTGCGGGACATCCTGCTTGCGCTGATTGCGATCTACGGCGGCCTGCACGTGACGCTGCACGCCGACCGCTTCATGGACATCATGAACGACCTGACGCTCTTCGACATGAGCATGGGCGCGCTCACTGATCCTTGTCGCGCTCGAGGCGGCACGGCGAACGATCGGCGTGTCGTTGCCCGCCATGGCCGTCGATCTCGCTGGCGTTCTACCTGTTCGGCAACTACGTCATCGGCGGCAACTGGCAGCCGCCGCGCGTCTCGGCCGACACGGCGGTCGATGACGCTCTACGCCTCGACGCAGGGGCTGTTCGGCATCATGGCCGACATCGGCACGCGGGTGATCGCCGTCTACGTCATCTTCGGCTCGCTGCTGATGGCGATCGGCGCCGGCAACGTCTTCATGCGGGCTGCGCACGCTGGTCGCCGGCCGCGGTTCGGCGGGCCGGCGAAAGTCGCGGTCGTCACGTCGGCCCTGTTCGGCACCATTTCCGGGTCGGCGGTCGCCAACGTCATGTCGGTTGGCACGATCACGATCCCGACCATGAACCGCGCCGGCTACCGACGGGATTTGCCGCCGGCATCGAGGCCAGCGCGTCGGCGGGCGGCCAGATCATGCCGCCGGTCATGGGCGCCGGCGCTTTCATCATGGCCGAGCTGCTCAACATCTCGTACCTCCGGTCGCCACGCGGCGGCGATCCCGGCGATCCTCTACTTCGGTCGCCATCTACTTCAGCATCGACTGCTACGCGCGCGCCACCGGGCTCGGCATGGACGCAACGCTCCCGCGCGCCGCGCGACGAGTCCCGTCAAGGCGATGCCCGCCCGCGATTCGCGGCGCTGCTCCCTGGTCGGCATGCTGTTCTCCGGCTACACGCCGACCTTCGCCGGCGGGGCGGCGACGGCTCGCTGATGGTCGCGCTCGCGGTGCTGCGCGGGTGGTGCCGGTGCTGTGCGCAGGGCCGCTGCGGGCTCTCGGCGCGAGCGGGCGCGCCATTGGGCGCGCAGGATCTGGGAAGGGCTCGACGACGGCGGTAAGGGCGTCATCGTCATCGCCGTATTGCTGGCTGCGCCGGCGTCCTGGCGCCGTGCTGTCGGCTTCGGCGCTCGGCTCAAGTTCTCGAGCGAGCTCGCTCGGCTTCGGCGGGGACAGCCTGCTCGGCGTGCTGATCCTGTCTCGGCGGTGCTGTGCATCATGCTCGGCATGGACGTCCCGACCACCGCGTCGTACGTGCTGACGGCCTCCGTTGCGGCACCGGCGCTGACCCAGCTCGGCCTGCAGCCGCTCACCGCGCATCTCTTCATCTTCTACTTCGCGATCCTCTCGGCTATCACGCCGCCGGTCTGCGCTTCCGTTTACGCGGCGGCGACCATCGCCGGCGAGAGGTTCTGGAAGGTCGCGCGCTAGGCGCTGCGCATGGCCGGCGCGGTGTACGTGATTCCGTTCATGATGGTGTACCGGCCGGAGCTGCATCCTGCAGGGCGCCTGGCCGGCCATTGCGTACGACGCGCTCGTGACCGGCGTCGCGATCTTCTCGATGTGCGCCGGGACGATCGGCTATCTCGGTGGCGCGTTGCCGATCCTCCTGCGCGTCGTCCTGTTCGCGTCGGCCGTGCTGTTCTTCCTGCCGGGGGTCGCGTACGACGCCGCCGGCGCCCTGCTGCTCGTCGCGGTGCTCGTCGTGCAGCGCGTCGCGCGCCGCAACGCGCACGCCCGCACCGCGCGACCCGCCTCCCGGAGCATTGCACCATGATCGACAAGCCGTTCGGCGAGCTCGCGCTCGGCCAGAAGAAGACTTCCCGCGGGCGCACGATCACCGAGACCGACGTCGTCAACTTCTGCATGCTGACGGGCAACTGGCTCGAGCTGCATGCCAACGTCGAGTTCGCGAAGCGCACGCTGTACGGCCAGCGTCTCGTCCAGGGCGGCCTCGTGTTCGTGATCGTGAACGCGCTGCTCGGCTTCGAGGCCGAGGTGATCGAGGCGTTCTATGGCGTGGACAAGCTGCGTTTCGTGCGCCCGACCTTCATCAACGACACGCTGCACGCCGAAAGCGAGATCATCGCGCTGCGCGAGAAGGGCGAGCGGCACGGCGTCGCGACGGTGCTCCTGCGCGGCGTCAACCAGCGCGGCGAGATCGTGCTGTCGTGCGAGTTCAGCCTGCTCGTGCGGAAGGAGCCCCTTCCCGCCACGAGCGCCGCAGCGGCCTGAGGAAAGATCGAGATGAATTTCCTGACCCCCGAACAGACGCTCTGGAAAGAGCAGGTCGACCGCCTCATGGAGCGCGAGATCGGCCGCGAGTACATCCGCAAGTGCGACATGAATCGCGAGTACCCTTACGAGGGTTATCAGGCCGTCGCCGCGCAGGGATGGCTGCGGCTCCTGATCCCGGAGGACCATGGCGGTCTCGGCGGCACGATCTTCGACTACGCGCTGATGTGCGAAGGACTCGCGCGCTACGGCTTCGATTTCGCGACCTGTCTCATGGTCTCGACGTTCACCGCGATGAACATCGTGAAGTTCGGGAACGATGCCCAGAAGGAGAAGTACCTCGAGCCGTTCATGAACGGCGAGCTGCGCTTCTCGATCTCGATCTCCGAGCCGCAGGCCGGATCGGACGCCGCGAACACCCGCACGCGTGCCATTCCCGACGGCGACGGGTACCTGCTGCGCGGACAGAAGCTGTGGTGCAGCGGTGCGGCGGCGAAGAACGTCGTGATCGCGATGCTGGTGCGCAGCGACCCGGCGGCGAAGAAGCATGCCGGCCTTTCCGTGCTGCTGGTGCCCAACGACTCGCCGGGACTCGACATCCGCCGCCTGCCGACGATGGCACGCCGCGCGACGGGCACGACGGAGATCTTCGTCGACGACGTGCGCGTGACGCGCGACCAGGTGCTGGGCGAGCCCGGCAAGGGCTGGACGATCATCACCGACCATCTGGAGCTCGAGCGCATCGCGGTGTCCGCAGGCTACGTCGGCAATGCGCAGCAGGCTGTCGACGACGCGCTGCGCTATGCCCACGAGCGCGTGCAGTTCGACAAGCCGATCTTCGACTTCCAGGTCATCCGCCACATGCTGGCCGACATGCAGACCAAGGTCGATGCCGCGCGGCTGCTCGTGTATCGCGCCGCCGAGCTCGCATCGCAGGGCACGCCATGCTCGAAGGAGGTGAGCATGGCCAAGCTCTTCGCCTCCGAGACGCTGCAGGAGGTGTCGCGCATGGGCATGCAGATCCTCGGCGGCCACAGCATGCTCCCCGAGGCGGACATGGAGCGCTACTTCCGCGAAGGCATGCAGTCCACCATCGGCGGCGGCACCTCGCAGATCCAGCGCACGATCATCGCCAAGGCGATGCGGCTGTCCTGACGCGCGCGATGGCCGGTCCGCTCACGGGCACTCGCGTGCTCGACCTGTCGCGCGTCCTCGCCGGCCCCTGGGCGAGCCAGAACTTCGCCGACATGGGCGCCGACGTCATCAAGATCGAGCGCCCGGGCGCGGGCGACGACACCCGCAAGTTCGGCCCGCCGTGGATCAGGGATGCGCAAACCGGCGAGAACGTCGACGCGGCGTACTACGCGGCCTGCAACCGCGGCAAGCGCTCGGTGACGCTCGACATCGCCTCCGCCCGCGGCCGCGAAATCGCGCGCCGGCTGCTCGCGCAAAGCGACGTGCTGCTCGAGAACTACAAGGTGGGCGATCTCGCCCGCTACGGTCTCGACTATGCCTCGGCATCCGCGATCAATCCGCGCATCGTCTACTGCTCCATCACCGGGCTTCGGCCAGACCGGACCGTACCGCCAGCGCCCCGGCTACGACTTCCTCATCCAGGGCATGGGCGGGCTGATGAGCGTTACGGGCGAGCGCGACGATCTTCCCGGTGGCGGCCCGCAACGCGCGGGCGTCGCGCTCGCGGACATCCTCACCGGCATGTACGCGACCTCGGCGGTGCTGGCGGCGCTGCTCCATCGCGAGCGCACCGGCGAAGGGCAGCACATCGATCTCGCGCTGCTCGATACGCAGGTCGCCACCCTGGCCAACCAGGGGATGAACTGGCTGATCGGCGGCTCGGTGCCGCAGCGCACCGGCAACGGGCATCCCAACATCGTGCCGTACCAGGCCTTCGCGACGGCGGATGGGCACATCATCCTCGCCGTCGGCAACGACGAGCAGTTCGCACGCTTCTGCCGGGTGGCCGGCCGCGAGGACATCGCGCGCGACGCGCGCTACGCCATATCGCGGCGCGCAACGCGCATCGCGACGAGCTGATCCCGATCCTCGGCGAGATCATCCGCGCCCAGCCGACCGACTACTGGGTGCGCACGCTCGAGGCCGCGCAGGTGCCGTGCGGCCCGATCAACACCATCGACCGCGTGTTCGCCGACCCGCAGGTGCAGGCGCGCGGCATGCGCGTCGATCTCCCGCACCCGCGTGCGGGGACGCTGCCGTCGATCGCAAGCCCGATGCGGTTCTCGCGCACGCCGATCGAATACACCCATGCGCCGCCCGTGCTCGGCCAGCACACCGACGAAGTGCTCTCCGGCCTGCTGGGTCTCGCGCCGGAAGAGATCGATGGCCTGCGCCGCGACGGGGTGATCTGATGGCAAGCCTGCCAGCCGCACAAACGCGCCTGCCGACATTGCGCTGCTCACGCCCTTCGCGCTGCGCGGGGTCACCCTGAAGAACCGCGTCGTAGTCTCGCCGATGCAGATGTATTCCACCGCGGAAGGCGTGGTGGGCGACTGGCATCTCGTGCATCTCGGTCGGTTCGCCCTCGGCGGCGCAGGTCTCGTGATGGTCGAGGCGACGGCGGTGTGCGCGGAAGGACGCAGCACGTGGCACGACAATGGCCTGTGGAACGACGACCAGGTCGCCGCCTTTCGCCGCATCACCGATTTCGTGCACTCGGCGGGCGCGGCCTGCGGCATCCAGTTGCAGCACGCCGGCCGCAAGTCGGCATCGCAGTCGCCGTGGCATGGCTTCGGGCCGCTCACGCCGGCGGATGCGGCACGCGGCGAGGCACCGTGGACGGCGTGGGGACCCACCGCGCGCGGATGGAGCGCCGCCTATCCGCCGGCCCATGCCATGGACCGGCGCGACATGGATTACCTCGTCGAGTGCTACCGCGGTGCGGCGCAGCGGGCCTTCGCGGCCGGGTTCGACGTGGTGGAGATCCATGCCGCCCACGGCTACCTGCTGCATTCATTCCTGTCGCCGCTCTCCAACACGCGCGACGATGGCTACGGCGGCGATCTCTCCGGCCGCATGCGTTTCCCGCTCGAGGTCGCGGCGGCGGTGCGCAGCGTGTGGCCCGACGATCGGCCCATGTTCGTGCGCATCTCCAGCGTCGACGGCGTCGACGTCGGCTGGAGCATCGAGGACTCGGTGACGTTCGCGCACGCGCTCAAGGCGCTGGGCGTGGACCTGGTCGACTGCTCGTCCGGCGGCATGGAGCTTAGCGATCGCACGCAACTCGTGGCGCGCAAGCCGGGCTTCCAGGTGCCGTTCGCGCGCGAGGTGCGGCGCGGCGCCGACATCCCCACGATGGCCGTCGGCCTCGTGCGCGACGCCGCGCAGGCGAACGCGATCGTCAACGATGGTTCCGCGGATCTCGTGGCGCTTGCCCGCGAGCTCCTGTGGAATCCCAACTGGCCGCTGCAGGCGGCCGTCGAGCTGGAAGGATCGGCCGCCTTTCGCCGCTGGCCGCGTCCATTCGGCTGGTGGCTCGAGCGCAGGGATCGCAGCAGGCGCTGAAGCTCGCGCCGGGGCTCTCGCCGTGGTTGCTTGCCGGACCGCTGGTGCGTGCGGCCGCGCCCGACGTCAATCCCACTGCACGAGGCCGCTCGCCGCAGTGCCGAGAATGACCAGCGCGAAGGCGATGCGATACCACGCGAACGGCACGAAGTCGTGATGGCTCACGTAGCGGATCAGCCATCGCACGCAGGCGAAGGCGGACACGAACGCGGCGACGAAGCCCACGGCGAACATCGGCACGTCGGCTGACGCGAGCAGCTGGCGATTCTTGACGAGCTCGTAGGCGGTCGCAGCGAAGAGCGTCGGGATCGCGAGGAAGAACGAGAACTCCGTCGCCGCCTTGCGCGAGAGGCCGAACAGCATGCCGCCGATGATCGTTGCGCCCGATCGCGACGTGCCCGGCACCAGCGCGAAGCATTGCGCGATGCCGACCTTCAATGCATCGGTCCACCGCATGTCGTCGACCTCGCGGATGCGTACCGCGCCGGCGCCCGCCCGCTGGCGCCGCTCCGCCCAGATGATGACGATTGCGCCGACCGCGAACGCGAGCGCGACGGGCACCGGCGAGAAGAGGTGCGCCTTGATCGCCTTGCCGAACAGGAAACCGAGCGCGGCTGCAGGCAGGAACGCGACCAGCAGGTTGAGAGCGAAGCGCTGCGCGACCTCGTCGCGCGTGATCCCGCCCAGCACATGCGCGAGGCGCGCGCGGTACTCCCAGCACACCGCAACGATGGCGCCGGCCTGGATCACGATCTCGAATACCTTGGCCGTCTCCCCGGTATAGCCGAGCAGCGAGCCCGCAACGATGAGGTGCCCGGTGCTCGATACCGGCAGGAACTCGGTCAGTCCCTCGACGATGCCCAGCACGAGGGCTTTCACGAGCAATACGGGATCCATGCGAATCGCTTTCAGGAGTGGAAGGAAGATGCGGGAGGCGGCGGTGCGCTGCGCCGCCCGGATTCTAGTTGGTGTGCGCTTTAGCTTCGCATGACGTGATCAAAGCGCATGTCACGCGTCAGGCCGGATTGGGAAACACCCAGAGATCCTCGGGCGGCAGCTCGAGCCAGTAGCTCGCGACATCGCTGCGCGTGCGGCCGTAGCAGCGCAGGCGCAGCGCACCGAGCTTGAAGAGATGCTCGCGCCGGTCGCCGAGGAACATGTCGGTGACGAGCTCCGTCTGCACGCGGTTGTCGCCCGGGCCATCGGCGATGCTGGTGCGCTCGAGGCGGATGACCGCGGTCGCGGGTGCACCGCTCGTGACCAGTACCGCGCGCGGCACCCCACGCACGCCAGCCCTCGCCCTCGATCAGCGCGCGCCCGTCGCGGATTTCGCGCACGGTGCCGGGAAGCTGATTGTTGCTGCCCATGAACTCCGCGGTGAAGAGCGTCTGCGGCTGGTCGTACATCTCCTCGGGGGAGCCCTCCTGCTCGATGCGCCCGCTGTTGAGGAGCAGGATGCGATCGGACATCGCCATCGCCTCGGTCTGGTCGTGGGTGACGACCACCGCCGACAGCCCCAGGCGCACGATCAGCTCGCGCAGCCAGGCGCGTGCCTCCTCGCGCAGCTTCGCATCGAGGTTCGACAGCGGCTCGTCCATCAGCACGACCGGCGGGTTGTACACGAGCGCGCGGGCGATCGCCACGCGCTGCTGCTGGCCGCCGGAGAGCTGGTGCGGCAGGCGCTTCGCGAGGTTGCCGAGGCCGAGGTTCTGCAGGGCCTGCGTGACGCGCGATTCGATGTCGGCGCGACGAGGTGGAGCGCAGGCG
Organism: uncultured beta proteobacterium; assembly: GCA_963734575.1. Taxonomy (GTDB): domain Bacteria; phylum Pseudomonadota; class Gammaproteobacteria; order Burkholderiales; family Casimicrobiaceae; genus CAIWHR01. Next base: position 127,935 of record CAVTHT010000013.1, read on the forward strand.
CAGTCCGTAGGCGACGTTGTCGAACACGGTGCGGTGGGGCCACAACGCGTACGACTGGAACACGAGACCCAGGTTGCGCTTTTCGACCGGCAGGTCGATGCCGCGCTCGCTGTCGTAGAGCACGTTGTCGCCGATCGTGACGCGGCCGCGCGCGGGCTGCTCGAGGCCCGCGATCGAGCGCAGCAGGGTGGTCTTGCCGCTGCCCGAGGCACCGAGCAGCGCCACCACCTGTCCCGGCGCGAGGCGCATCGACACGCCCTTCAGGATCGGGTTGTCGCCGTATTGCAGGTGCAGGTCCTCAACGACGAGATCATTCATGCAGGCGCACTCCGAAGCGCAGCGCGGCGGCAAGGCCCACGGCCACCAGCGCGATGTTGATCACGGACAGCGCAGCCACCTGGTCGATCGCGCCCGCGCCCCACAGGGAGACGAGCATCGAGCCGATCACTTCGGTTCCCTGGCTCAGCAGGTACACGCCGGTCGAGTATTCGCGCTCGAAGATCATGAACACGAGCAGCCAGCTCGCGAGGAGCCCGAAGCGGATCAGCGGGATCGTGACGTCGCGCAGCACCCGCGCGGGGGGCGCGCCGGCGGTACGCGCGCTCTCCTCGAGCTCGGGACCGATCTGCAGCAGCGCGCTCGAGATGAGGCGCAGGCCGTACGCGAGCCACACGACCGTGTACGCGAGCCAGACCGAGAAGATCGAGTTGCGCAGCTCCGCGAGCCCGGGTACGAACAGGAAGATCCAGAGAAAGGCGAGGCCGGCGAGCAGCCCCGGCACCGCGCGCGGCACGAGGACGATGTAGTCGAGGAAGCGCGACAGGCCATCGGAGCGCCGGTGTCCCGCGAGCCCGATCGCCGTGTAGCACGCCACCGCCAGCGCGCCGCCGATCACGCCGATCAGCAGCGTGTTGACGATCGCGCGCACCTCGTCGGACTGGTCGAACACCTGGCGGTAATTGGCGAGGGTGAGCACTTCGGAGAGGTTGATGCCTTCGCCCCATTGCTCCACCACGCTGCGCAGCACGACGCCGGAGATCGGCACGACGATGGTGAAGATGAGCCAGACGGCGACGATCGCGAGCGCGAGCCATTTCCAGCCGCCGAGCGGCAGCAGCTTCTGACGCGTCGCCTTGCCCTTGACCGACACGTACTTGGAGGCGGATTTGAGGAGCCAGCGCTGGAACAGGACGAGCGGGAAGGTGATCGCGACGATCGCGACCGCGACGGCCGCCATGAGGTGGTAGGACGGCGTGCCGAGCTTGTTGGTGAGCTTGTAGAGGTAGGTCGCGAGCACGAGATGGCCCTCGGGATCGCCCAGCACGAGCGGCAATCCGAAGAGCTCGAAGCCGAGGAAGAACACCAGCACCGCGGCATACGACAGCGCGGGCATGGTCATCGGCAGGCTCACGTCGAGCGCTACCCGCAGCGGGTTCGCGCCGGCCACGCGCGCGGCTTCCTCGACGTCGGAGCCGAGGCTCTTCAGCGCGGCCGACGAATAGAGATACACGTGGGGGACGTGCGTGAGCCCGGCGATCACCGCGATGCTGGTCAGCGAGTACACGTTCCACGGCACGTCGCCGACGAGCGCCTTCGCCCACAGCGAGTAGAAGCCGACCGGCCCCATCGAGACGACATAGCCGAAGGCCAGCACCATCGGCGAGACGAACACCGGGACCAGCACGAGCACCTCGATCCAGCGCTGCGCCGGCAGGTCCGTGCGGGTGAGCAGGAAGGCGAGGGCGGCGCCGAGCGGCAGCGCGATCGCCACCATGCCGGCGGCGATGACCACCGAGTTCTTCGCGGCACTCCAGAAATCCGGGTCCGCGAAGATGAACGCGTAGGCGTCGAGACTGACGTGCTTCGCCGGCGCGAAGAACGGCGCGTTGAGGAAGCTCTGCCAGAAGATCAGCCCGAGCGGGCCGAAAATGGCCAGCGCGGTGACGGCTACGACCGTCAACCGCGCCGGATGAAATCGCCCCGCTCGCATTGGGTCCTGCGGGGGCTCTGCGTGCCTGCGCTCAGCGGCTCACTTGCGGCCGAGGGACGATTGCCACTGCTTCATGAAGTCGAGGCGCTTCGCCTGGTCGAGGCCCACGAGGAGATCCGCGCTCACGGCGATCGGCTTGATGGCATTGCCGTATTCCTTCATGAGACCGGTGCCGGAATCCTTGCCCGTGATGTCCGTGCGCACCGAGTAGAGGTCGGCCTGCTCGGCCATGAGGGTCTGGCCGCGCTTCGACAGCAGGTAGTCGACGAAGAGCTTGCCGGCATTCGGGTGACGGGCGTTCTTGCCCACGAACACCAGGCGCGAGAGCACGAGGTTGTAGTCGGTGGTGATCTGGACGCCGATCGACGGATCCTTCTTCGCCCGCGTGATCGCATACGAGCCGAGGATGTTGTAGCCGATGAGGTTCTCGCCCGAGGCGATGCGCTCCATCATCGTGCCGGTCGAGCTTTGCAGGTTGACGCCGCGCGCGCCCATCGCCTTCACGAGGTCCCAGAACTGCGGGTCGAGCTTGGCGTCCTGGTTCACCAGCATGAAGCCCACGCCGGATTTCTCGGCGTCGTAGGTGGTGACCTTCCTGTTGTACTTGTCGCCCTTGGTGTTGAGGAGCTTGGTGAAGTCGGCGTGCGTCTTCGGCACGTCTTCCGCCGGCACGAGGCGCTTGTTGTAGACGATCGCGATCGGCTCGAACGTGGTGGCGTAGACCATGTCCTTGAACTTGGCCCAGTCGGGCAGCGCGCCGGCTTCCGGCGAGCGATAGGGCATCGCCAGGCCGTCGGCGGCGAGCTTGATCTGGAGGTCCATGGACGAGCTCCACACCGCATCGGCGGACGCTGCGTTCGCCGCGTTCTCGCTGATGAAGCGGTTGTAGACCTCGGTGGAATTCATGTCGCCGTACTCGACCTTGACGCCCGGATACGCGGCTTCGAAGTCCTTGATGAGCGGCGTGATCAGCTTGGCGTCGGTGGTCGCGTACACCACGACCTTGCCTTCCTTCTTGGCGCCATCGACGATGGCCTTGTAGTCGGCGGGATAGCCGGCCGGCACTTGCGCATGGGCGACCCCGACGAGCGCCGCGGTCGCGAGCAGCCACTTGAGACTACGCATGGGAATTCCTCCTGGGATGGGGATGCCGCCCTTGCTGCCCGGCGGCGTTGCGCCGCAGTTTACCCCAGCCCGGACGCGCTCACCCGGGCGGCGCAGCGACGCCGAGCTCCGCGCAGAGCTTCCGGACCGTTGCCCGCAACGCCGCAACCTCGGCTTCCAGGGTGCGCACGTTGCTCTTCAGGGCGGCGAGCTCGCTCACCGTGACGGTATCGTCGGTGGCCGCGGCCGATGGCGCGAGCACGCTCGCGGCGGGTGGGCCCGAAACGAGGTGCATCCAGCGCGTCTCGCGCGTGCCGGGCTGGCGCGGGAGCTCCACGACCAGCGCGCCCGCCGGCCGCGCGGCGAGCTCGTGCAGGAAGCCTTCCACCGCCGAGACATCGGCGAACCGGTGCAGGCGGTCGCTGTTGATGCGCAGCTCCGACACCGTCTGCGCGCCGCGCAGCATCAGCACCGCGACCAGCGCCACGGCCTGCGACGGGATGCCGAGCACGCGCTCGGTGTTGTGGGCGTAGCGCATCACCCGGCCGCCCGAGGACTCGATGGCCAGCGAGAGGTCCTTCAGGCGATCGAGCGTGGCCTGGACCTCGGCCTCGCTGACCGTCAGCACGGGGTCGCGGCTCGTCTTCTGGTTGCACCCGCTCGTGATCGCATTGAGCGTCATCGGGTAGGCGTCGGGAACGGTGTGCTGCTTCTCGATCAGGACGCCGAGGACGCGGGTTTCGAGCAGGGACAGGACCGGGAGGTGACATGAGTCTGCAGGACGTCCGCCGGGGCGCGGTGCGTCGCGGCGGTGAGGAAGGGGTCCTGCAAGTCTAGCCGACACGCGCGCGCCGTGGCCGCCACGCCGCGCAAACCCGTGGCAGCAGGCGCAAGTGCGGAAGGCCTTCCGGGCGTCGAGGTGTCGAGCGCCGGCGAGCCGGCGTGTCGCCCGCGCGTCCTTCAGTGCAGCAGTGCACGCTGCTGCTGCCGCTCGCGCTCGATGCGGCCCGCGCCGAGCTCGGCGTCGCGGCGGACCCGCTGCCACCGACGACGGCGGCTGCGGTGATAGGCCAGTTGGGTGGTGGTCCTGCGCTCCACCGCGGTGGCCGGTCGTGCACGCATCGTTGCTTCTCCGTTGTTCTTGCCTGCCGCTCACGCCGCGATGGCGCGGGCATGGGAAGATTCTCGCGAATAGGCTCGCGCGCCCCTTTGTCGCAGATCAACCGCGCCGCCGATGACGGTGCGAAGAAGCGTCCACGCATGGCATCGCGGGACCGGCGGCGCGGCGCCGTGCCATCATTGCGCTTTCCAGGCCCCGTGAAGTGCCCATGCCCCATCGTCCCGAAGTGATCAACATGGCGGTGTTCTGCGATTTCGAGAACATCGCCCTCGGCGTGCGCGACGCCGAATACGAGAAGTTCGACATCCGCAAGGTGCTCGAGCGGCTGCTGCTCAAGGGCAGCATCGTCGTGAAGAAGGCCTATTGCGACTGGGAGCGCTACAAGGCGTTCAAGGCGGCGATGCACGAGGCGGCCTTCGAGCTGATCGAGATTCCGCACGTGCGCCAGTCGGGCAAGAACTCCGCCGACATCCGCCTCGTCGTGGACGCCCTGGATCTCTGCTACACCAAGTCGCACGTGGACACGTTCGTGATCATCAGCGGCGACTCCGACTTCTCGCCGCTGGTCTCGAAGCTGCGCGAGAACGACAAGGGGGTGATCGGCGTGGGCGTCAAGAACTCCACGTCCGACCTGCTGATCGCCAATTGCGACGAGTTCATCTTCTACGACGATCTCGTGCGCGAGCAGAAGCGCCGCAGCCCGGCGGGCAGGAAGACTGCCGCGAAGGCCGCGGGGAAGACTGCCGGCAAGACCGCGGCAGGGACGGCCGCCAAGGCCGGTCGCCGGGAAGGCGGCGGATGAGGCCACGCCGGTGGCGGAGCCCGCCGCGGCGGAGCCGGCCGAAGCTCCCGTGGCGCGCAAGGGCGCCGCGTCCGCGGCGCCGGGCCGTGAAGTCCGCCGCCGCGACGGCCGCCGAGCCGGTCGAGGCGACCGAGCCCGCGGACGCCCCAGGCGCGACGTCCATCGAGGAATCGTGGCCGGAGGCTCCGCCGGCGCCGGCTGTCGAGGCGCGGGGCGAGAGCTCCGACGAGGAACGCCGGCAACGCGCGCTCGATCTCGTGGTCGAAACCCTCGAGGCGCTCCTCGCCGAGCGCGGCGACAACGACGTGATCTGGGGCTCGATGGTCAAGCAGACCCTCAAGCGCCGCCAGCCGGGCTTCAACGAGTCGTATTACGGCTACCGCTCGTTCAATGCGCTCCTCGAGGACGCCCAGGCGCGCGGCCTCATCTCGCTCACCCGGGACGACAAGTCGGGCGGGTTCAAGCTGCGCCTCGCCGACCGCGTCGAGTAGCGCGGGCCCCGCGCGGCAGGGCCGCGGCGGCGCGGAGACCGCGGAGGTCCGCGCAATTGCGTAAGCCCGCGCGCCGCAAGGCCTTGGATGCACGCGTAGCGCCCTCATCTTCGGTCCATGCCAAACCCATCGCCCCGTCCCGCCGACGTGCGCGCCGCCGCCGTCGCGGGCATGTTCTATCCGGGATCGGCGAGCGCGCTGCGCGACGAGATCCGCGAATGCTTCGCGACCGCGGCGCCGGGGGCCACGAACGATCCATCCTCCGCGTGGCCGAAGGCGATGATCGTGCCGCACGCGGGCTACGTGTACTCGGGTCCGGTCGCGGCGAGCGCGTATGCGCGCCTGCAGGCGGGGCGCGGCGTCATCCGCCGCGTGGTGCTGTTCGGGCCCGCCCACCGCGTCGCCGTGCGCGGCATCGCGCTGCCGCACGCGCGCCGTTTCGCGACGCCGCTGGGCGAGGTGGAGGTGGATACCGAAGCGTTCGCGGCCGTGGCCGACCTGCCCTTCGTCGGCGAGAGCGACGCCGTGCACGCGGAGGAGCATTCGCTGGAGGTGCAGTTGCCCTTCCTGCAGACCGTGCTGGGCGATTTCTCGGTGGTGCCCTTCGCTGTCGGACATGCCACCGACGAGCAGGTGGCGCAGGTGATGGAACGCCTGTGGGGCGGTCGCGAGACGCTGATCCTCGTGAGCTCCGATCTCTCCCACTATCATCCGTACGCGGCGGCGAAATCGATCGACCATGCCACCACGGAAGCAGTGCTGGCGCTCGCGCCGCCGCTCGATCACGACCAGGCGTGCGGCGCGACGCCGATCAACGGCCTGCTCCGCTGCGCAGCCGCGCGTGGTCTGACGCCGTCGCTCCTCGATCTGCGCAATTCCGGGGACACTGCAGGGGATCGCTCCCGCGTCGTGGGCTACGCCGCGTTCGCGTTCACGGAGGCCGCGCATGGCTGATCGCGATCTCGGCCGCCTGCTCCTGCGCATCGCGCGCGACAGCATCGGGGCGCAGTTTGGTGCGCAGCCCGGCCATGTGGACCTGCCCATCAACGGCGCGCATGCGCGGCTGGAGGAGCCGGGCGCGACGTTCGTCACGCTCAAGCTCGACGATGCGCTGCGCGGCTGCATCGGCTCGCTCGAAGCGCTGCGGGCGCTGCGCCTGGACGTCGCGCGCAATGCGGTGCACGCCGCCTTCTCCGACCCCCGCTTCGCCCCGCTGCGTCCTGCGGAATTCGAGGTCATCGACATCGAGGTGTCCTTGCTCGGCGCGACGACCCCGCTGACTTTCGCATCCGAGGACGATCTGCTCGCGCAGCTCGTTCCCGGACAGGACGGTCTGGTGCTGCAGCACGGGCGCAATCGCGGGACATTCCTGCCGCAGGTGTGGGACGCGCTGCCCGACCGGCGCGATTTCCTGCGCGAGCTGAAGGGCAAGGCGGGGCTGCGCGCGGACTTCTGGAGTGCGCACATCGAGGTGGCGCGCTACTCCGTCGCCAAGTGGACGGAGCGCGAACTCACGGCCGCCGATGGCGGCGACCCGTACCGCGCCGGCGCCCCGACGCGGCCCGAACCGACGAAGGTGACCTGAGCTCATGAGCGACTTCCCAGGACGCTGGTGGCACCGTCTCGACGACGGACGCATCCAGTGCGATCTTTGCCCGCGTGACTGCCGCCTGCACGAAGGCCAGCGCGGCGCGTGCTTCGTGCGCCAGCGCACGGGCGACCAGATCGTGCTCACCACGTATGGACGCTCGTCCGGCTTCTGCATCGATCCGATCGAGAAGAAGCCGCTCAATCACTTCCTGCCCGGCTCCTCCGTGTTCTCGTTCGGCACGGCCGGCTGCAATCTCGCGTGCAAGTTCTGCCAGAACTGGGACATCTCCAAGTCGCGCGAGATGGACACGCTGCAGGACCAGGCCACGCCGACGGCGATTGCCTCGACCGCGCTCGCCCACGGCTGCAAGAGCGTCGCGTTCACGTACAACGATCCGGTGATCTTCGCCGAGTATGCGATGGACACCGCGGATGCCTGTCATGCCGCGGGCGTGAAGACCGTGGCGGTGACGGCCGGCTACATCGGCGTCGATGCACGGCGCGAGTTCTACGCCAAGATGGACGCGGCGAACGTGGACCTGAAGGGCTTCACCGACGAGTTCTACGTGAAGCTCTGCGGCGCCCATCTACAGCCAGTGCTCGACACCCTGGTCTACCTGAAGCACGAGACCGACGTGTGGTTCGAGATCACCACGCTGCTGATCCCGGGCAAAAACGATTCGGACGAGGAGCTCACCGCGATGTGCAAGTGGATCGCGCGCGAGCTGGGGCCGGACGTGCCGCTGCATTTCACGGCCTTCCATCCCGACTACAAGATGACCGATCTCGCGCCGACGCCCAAGGCCACGCTGGTGCGTGCGCGCAACATCGCGCTGCGCGAAGGGCTGCATTACGTGTACACCGGCAACGTGCACGACATGGAGGGCGGCACGACCTTCTGTCCGTCGTGCAGCCATCCGCTGATCGTGCGCGACTGGCACGAGATCCTGGCGTACGACGTGACCGCCGAAGGTCGCTGCTCGGAATGCGGGACGGCGATCGCCGGCCGGTTCGATGCAGCGCCGGGACACTGGGGCCGGCGTCGGGTGCCCATCCGTCTGCGCACCGGCGCCGCATCTGCCGGCGCCTGACGCGACCGCTACGGCGCGGGCAACTTAGATCAGGCCGCGCGGCGGCGCTCGACGATCCGTTCGCTCCAGGGTTGCCAGTCGTCCTCCGTCTGAGCGAGGCGATCGGCGATGATTTCCAGCACCTCGGGGTGCCACACCAGGCCGAGGTGGCTGCTCTCGACCTCGATGTTCTCGACGTGCGTATCGCCCGGCTGCCGGCACGACTGCCACGCGACGACGCCATCGGTGCGGCTGTAGATGGAGGTCGTCGGAACCGGAGGCGGCGTGCGCAGCCGCCGCGCCAGCGCGGCATCGAGCACCGGCGCCTGTCCGTTGAGGAGCACGTACAGCCAGCGCGCGTTCGTATGCTCGGACGTACCGGCGAACGGCGTGCCGATCGTGATCACCTGCCGCACACGGCCTTCCAGGCGCTTCGCGATCTCGCGTGCATATATGCCGCCAAGGCTCCAGCCGATCAGCGAGATCGTCGCCCGCTTGCCGACCATGCGTTGCACGTCCTGCGCGAGATCGTCGAGCCATGCGTCGACGTCGCCCTCGGGCCCGGTGTTCATGCCGCGGCCCCAGTCATGCGCGGTGTAGCCGAGTTCGTCGCAATGCCGCGCGAGGGGCGCCGTGAAGCGCTCGTCCGTCGCCAGGCCCGGAAAGATGACCACCGGGTGATCGTCGCCGCGCGGCAGCGCATCGCGGCGCATGAAGCGCATCCGCGCGTATTCCAGCGCAGCGCGCATCGGCTCGGTGGCGAGCAGCTTGAGGGGAGGGGACGTTGGCTTCATGGAAGATCCGTTCGAATGGAACGGCATCTTCCCGTGCGCCGCCCGTCGCGGACATGGGGCGGGCGCCTTTTGGATTGTCGGATACGTCCCGCGTGCATGTAGGACTCTGCCGACGCGCCTGCTGCGCGTCAGCGGATGATGCTTGCGGGTCGGGCGACGGGCAGCGCTTTCGGTCTGGCGGAGAGGCTGCGCACAGTCTCTTGTAGGTCAGGTTTCAGCCAGACGGGCACACGATCGTCGATGGTGTTCGGCTGAAGCCGAACCTACAGGGCGTTGGACGATTGGTCAGAATGCGGGCAGCGCTCTTGGTCTGGCGGAGGACAGCGCTCCTGTAGGTCAGGCTTCAGCCTGACGCCAGACCATCGTCCATGGCCTTCGGCTGAAGCCGAACCCGCAGGTCCGATGAGCGCAGACGTTCACTTTCTCCCGTACGTCGCCTGCAGACTCGCCTTGGCGAGCTGATTCGCGTTGATCATGAAGCCGATCATCGCGCCGGAAGCGTTCTCGTCCGCGCCTTCGAGCTTTGCGGTCCGCAGCGCGTGCACGGTGAATACGTAGCGATGCGGACGGTCGCCCTGCGGCGGGCACGGGCCGCCATAGCCGGGCTTGCCGAAGTCCGTGCGCGATTGCACGGCGCCGGCAGGTGCCTTGCCGGAAGCCGGATCACCGGCGCTCGCTGGCAGCGAAGTGACGTTGGCCGGGATGTTGAACATGACCCAATGCCACCAGCCGCTGCCGGTGGGCGCGTCCGGATCGTAGACGGTCACGGCGAAGCTCTTCGTTCCCGCGGGTGCGTTCGACCACGACAGCGAGGGCGAGACGTTGCCGCCCGTGCAGCCGAAGCCGTTGAACACCTGCTGCTCGGCGATGACACCCTTGTGCTTCATCTCGGCGCTCGTGAGCACGAAGGGTCCCGCGGCGAGCGCGGGCCCGGCGAGGAGCATCGCTCCGAGGATGGTGATGATGCGTTGCATGCGCGACTCCGTGACGTAGTGTGAACAGGCCCTAGTGGCGCAGGAACGCCTGAATGCTGCTCGCCAGCATGTCGGGCGTTTCCACCATGGGGTAGTGTCCTGCGCCGCGCATCACCTCGAGCGTGGCATTGGGATACCACGCGAGGAACGTGGCGCGCGCCATGTCGGCATCGAGCGCAGGATCATGCTCGCCCACGATCACCTTCACCTGGTGCGTGAGGCCCTTGATCTCGGCGCTGAAATCGGTCCTGGCCCACGCGTCGAGATACGCGGCAAAGGCGTCGCGCTGCGCATGCGCCAGCGAATAGTCGACCAGCCGGTCGACCCATTCCTTCGGGTGCCGGCTGCCGGTGGTGTGATCGATGATGGCGTAGCGGTTCTCGCGCCGATCGGCCGCACCCGAGAACAGCGCCCATCCCGGCTCGTCGAACGGCACCGCGGCGGCGGGCACGGGCGTGATCGCAACGAGGCTGCGCACGCGCTCCGGCGCCCGCGCGAGCACGCGCTGGATCGCCTTGCCGCCCATGGAGTGTCCGACGAGGCTGAAGTCCGAGAAGCCGAGGGAATCCGCGAGCGCCAGGGTGTCCATGGCGATCTCGCCCATGCTGAACTCGCCGTGCACGTCCTTCATGCCGCCGTAGCCGCGGTAGTCCATGAAGACGGAAGTGAAGTCGTTCGTGTCGAGCAGCGGCTCGACGTCCGCGAACGCGTGCCGGTCGCCGAACCAGCCGTGCAGCCAGATCACGTTGCGCGGACCGGTGCCGACGGTGTGGTGGGTGTTGGACATGGTGCGCCTGTCGTGATGGCCGCTGGCGCTACTGCTGCAGCACCCACTTGCCGCCCTGAATCCGCGTCATGACGCGGGCACGCGCATCGAGTCCGAGGTGATCGGTCTTCGCCATGTTGACGGCACCGTTGCTCACCTCGAGGTTCTTCGTGCTCTCGATGGCATTGCGCAGTGCGCGCCGGAACTCCACCGTACCGGGCTTGCCGTCCTTGATCGCGACGGGAATGGCCTGCGCGAGGATGAGGCACGCATCCCACGTGTACGAGCCGAAGGCCGACACCGAGCCCGGACCGAATGCCGCCTCGTACAGGCGCGTGTACTCGATGGCGCGACGTTTCGCGGGATGCGCATCGGGCAGCTGCGCCGCGACGATCACCGGGCTCGCGGGCACGAAGCCGCCCTCGACGTCCTTGCCGCCCACACGCAGGAAGTCGTTGTTCGCGACGCCATGGTTGAAGTACAGCCGTCCCTTGTAGCCGTTCTGCGCGAGAGTCGCCGCCGGCAGCGCCGCGGGCGTGCCCGACGCGCCGATCACCACCGCATCGGGCTTCGCCGCCACGAGCTTCAGCGCCTGCCCGGTGACGCTGGTGTCCTTGGGCGCGTAGCGCTCGCTCGCCACGAGCGGAATGTTCCTCGCCTTCGCGGCCTTCTCGATCTCGACGAAGAACGCCTCGCCGAGGGCATCGGAGAAGCCGACGTAGCCGAGTGTCTTCACGCCGTTCGCCACGGCATGCTCGAGGATCGCCGCGGCCATCATCACGTCCGTCTGCGGCGTCTTGAACGACCAGACCTTGTTGCCTTCGACGGGGTCGATGATGCGGATGGAGGATGCCAGCGATATCGCCGGCGTTTCGCCTTCGCCGAGCACCTCGAGCATCGCGAGGGAGTTCGGCGTCGTCGTCGAACCGATGATGGCGTCGACCTTGTTCTCGCCGATCAGCTTGCGCGTGTTCTGCACCGCCGTCGTCGTGTCGGAGGCATCGTCGAGCACGATGTACTCGATGCCGGTGCCGCCGGCGTTCTTCGGGCACATGCCGATCGTGTTGCGCTCCGGAATGCCGAGCGACGCGGCCGGACCGGTCGCCGACACGGTGACGCCGACCTTCACCTGGGCGGCTGCGGGCACGATGGTAGCCGCCACGACGATCGCGGCTGCAAGGACACGCTGGATCACTCACTCCTCCTGATTTCGTCCGGCGCCGCTGCGGGCGCGAGCGGCGATTCTAAGCTACCCGCACGGGCAGATGAGCGAAGCCGCGGAAGCGTGCACGGCCGCCGCGCACCGGCTCGCCCGCGAGCGCGTAGTCCGGGAAGCGCGCGAGGAAGCGGCCGATGGCGACGCGCCCTTCCAGACGCGCGAGATTGAGGCCCGCGCAGGTATGGATGCCGAAGCCGAACGCGATGTGCCGGTTCGGCTGGCGCGCGATGTCGAGGCGGTCGGGGTCGGGGAACTGTGCGGGATCGCGATTGGCGGCACCGATGCACATCGTGATGCGCGAGTCCGGCGGCAACGCCGTGCCGCCGACCTCAACCGCCTGGGTCGTGATGCGGTTGCCGAGCTGGTTGCTGCTCTCGAAGCGCAGGAACTCCTCGATCGCGAGACCGATCAGCGACGGCTCGCGCACGAGACGCGCGCGCTCCAGCGGCCATTGCGACAGTGCGTGCAGCGCATTGCCGATGAGGTTGGTCGTGGTCTCGTGGCCCGCGTTCAGCAGGAAGACGCACTGGTGCAGGAGCTCGGCCTCCGACAGCGGCGCGTCCCCGGGCTCGCCCTGGATGAGACGCGTGAGCACGTCCGTATCGGGATCGCGGGGGCGCGCACGGCGCTCGGCGACGAGCGTGCGCAAGTAGGCGAGCATCTCCACGACGGCGGCATTGCCGGCCCGCGCGCGCTCGGGCGAGAGCACCGGCTCGAGCGCGCCGAGGATGGCGAGCGACCATCCGCGCAGCGGCGCCCTGTCCTCGTGCGGCACGCCGAGCAGGTTGCCGATGATCTCGACGGGAATCGCGCCGGCGAAGGCGTCGATCAGGTCGGCCTCGCCCCGCGCCGCGAGGGCATCGAGCAGGCCATCCACGAGGCGCACGAGGCCCGGCTCCATGGCCGCGATGTGCCGCTGCGACAGCGCGCCGACGATCGCGCGCCGCACGCGCGTGTGCAGCGGCGGGTCGTTGAACACGAGGCTCGTCGTGTGGTGCTCGTAGAGCGGCGTGTCGCCGTACTTGGGGTGAAACTCCTTCTTCTTGTCGGAGCTGAACACCTTCGGGTCGCGATACACCGGCAGGATGTCGTCGTAGCGCGTGAGGAACCACGAGCCATCCGGCATCGCCTTGACCGGCGCATGCTCGCGCAGGGCGTGGTAGTACGGGTAGGGGTTGGCGTAGAACTCCGGCGGCAGGCGCGCGAGATCGAACGAGGCCGCCGTCTCGCGGGCGCGGTCGGGTGGGAAGACGTTCGTGGCGCTCATGAGGTGGAGCGAGGCGGCGTCATGGCTGTGGAAGCGTCAGGCTGAAGCCTGACCGACAAGGCTGACGCCTGACCGACAAGGCTGACGCCTGACCGACAAGGCTGACGCCTGACCGACAAGGCTGACGCCTGACCGACAAGGCTGACGCCTGACAGCGTCAGGCTGAAGCCTGACCCACACTGATGGCTGGCCCACCATCCCTGTAGGTTCGGCTTCAGCCGAACGGGCATCGGTCATGCTGAGCTGACCCACAGCGTGAAGCCTGACCCGACAATGCAGGCCCGCGAAGCGCGTTCGGGCGGTTCGTCTGACCCACGCGCACCGCAGTAACTCACGCCTTGCTGTAGATCTCCGCGCCCTTCTGGACGAACTCCACCGCCTTCACTTCCATGCCCTTCTTCAGCGCGTCCTCTTCCGACAGCCCCTGCTTCGCGGCGTACTCGCGCACGTCCTGCGTGATCTTCATCGAGCAGAAATGCGGTCCGCACATGGAGCAGAAGTGCGCCAGCTTGGCGCCGTGCTGCGGCAGCGTCTCGTCGTGGAATTCACGCGCCTTGTCGGGATCGAGACCGAGGTTGAACTGGTCTTCCCAGCGGAACTCGAAGCGCGCCTTCGACAGCGCGTTGTCGCGGATCTGCGCGCCGGGATGGCCCTTGGCGAGGTCGGCCGCATGCGCGGCGACCTTGTACGCCATGATCCCGTCCTTGACATCGGTCTTGTTCGGCAGGCCGAGGTGCTCCTTCGGCGTGACGTAGCAAAGCATCGCCGTGCCGTACCAGCCGATCATCGCGGCGCCGATGGCGCTCGTGATGTGATCGTAGCCGGGGGCGATGTCGGTCGTGAGCGGCCCGAGCGTGTAGAACGGCGCCTCGCCGCACAGGCGGAGCTGCTCGTCCATGTTGTGCTTGATGAGGTGCATCGGCACGTGCCCGGGGCCTTCGATCATCACCTGCACGTCGTGCTTCCACGCGACCTGCGTGAGCTCGCCGAGAGTGGCGAGCTCCGCCATCTGCGCTTCGTCGTTGGCGTCGTAGCCGGAGCCCGGCCGCAACCCGTCGCCGAGCGAGAAGGCGACGTCGTACGCCTTCATGATCTCGCAGATGTCCTCGAAGTGCGTGTACAGGAACGACTCGCGATGATGCGCGAGGCACCACTTGGCCATGATCGATCCGCCGCGCGACACGATGCCCGTCATGCGCTTCGCCGTCATCGGGATGTAGCGCAGCAGCACGCCCGCGTGGATCGTGAAGTAGTCGACGCCCTGCTCGGCCTGCTCGATCAGCGTGTCGCGGAACATCTCCCACGTCAGCTCCTCGGCCTTGCCGTCCACCTTCTCGAGCGCCTGGTAGATCGGCACCGTGCCGATCGGCACGGGCGAGTTGCGGATGATCCACTCGCGCGTCTCGTGGATGTTCTTCCCCGTCGAGAGGTCCATCACCGTGTCGGCGCCCCAGCGCGTCGCCCACGTCATCTTCTCGACCTCTTCCTGGATCGACGACGACACCGCCGAGTTGCCGATGTTGGCGTTGATCTTCACCAGGAAGTTGCGGCCGATGATCATCGGCTCGCTTTCGGGGTGGTTGATGTTGTTCGGCAGGATGGCGCGGCCGCGGGCGATCTCGTCGCGCACGAACTCGGGCGTCATCACCTTCGGGATGGCGGCGCCGAAGCTCTGCCCGGGATGCTGCTTCGTCACGATGGCCGGGAGCATGGCCAGCATGCGCTCGCGCAGGAGGTTCTCGCGGATCGCGACGAACTCCATCTCCGGCGTGACGATGCCGCGCCGCGCGTAGTGCATCTGCGATACGTTGGCGCCAGGACGCGCGCGCCGCGGCCGGCGCAGGAGGTCGAAGCGCATGCCGGCGAGCGCAGGGTCCTCGAGCCGCGCACGGCCGTAGGCGGACGTCGGGCCGTCGAGCTCGATCGTGTCGTTGCGCTCGGCGATCCAGCGCGCGCGCAGTGCCGGCAGGCCGTGCCGGATGTCGATGGTCGCGAGCGGGTCGGTATACGGTCCCGACGTGTCGTACACGACGATGGGAGCGTTCTGCTCGTTGCCGAAGGATGCCGGCGTCTCGGCCTGCGCGATCTCGCGCATCGGCACGCGCACGTCGGCGCGCGAGCCTTCGACGTAGATCTTGCGCGAGTTGGGGAGCGGGGCGACGGCGGCCGCGTCGACGTGGGCGTCGCGGGCGAAGAATTGGTCGTTGGCGTTCATCGGGCTCTCCTGCAGTGGGCAGTGCGAGAGCCGGGACGGAACGGGGATGGCGCCAGGAGCGGCGCGCTTCCCTGCGCCGGCATTATCCGCACAGGTACCAAGGGTGTGATCTCACCCCGCCGGCGAAGCTCTCGTCCGGCAAGGACCCCTAGCGCAAGCTTGGCACGTTAACGCAAGGGGGCGTCGCAGGCAACCGCGCCCTTGACGTGGGAAGCCGGCTGCGGCCGCCGGCGGTCAGCGCAGCGAGTAGCCGAGCCGCTCCATCATGGGTCCGGCCAGCGCGTTGAAGCTCGCGACGTTCTGCGGAGTCCACTCGATCGACCAGCCGCTGGAAGGATCGCTCGGCGCCAGCGACTCCGGTGCATGCCGGCCCTGCAGGCCGCAGAACGCCAGGAGGTCCGGCAGTGTGTGCTCGTCGAGCTCCTCGATCTTCACCAGGCGCTTGTGCGACTCGGGGATCGCCGCGAAGCGCTGCATGATGTTGGCGTTGACGCTCTCCCAGAACCAGCTGATGCGCTGCACGCGGTCGAAGTGCTGCCACGCGGCGTGGATGGGCTCGGTCGGAAAGGGCACGGGCTTCGCGAGGATCCACGGCAGGGACTTGAGATCCGGCAGCCGGTCCGGATACGTCGAGCCACGGCGCGACCACGAGCGCACGCAGGCGTAACCGTCGCGCACCAGGTGGATGAACCTCGCCTCCGGGTACTTGCGACGCAGGTAGTCGATGAAGTTGTAGGCGAACGGATTGGAATCGCAGTACGCGAGGCCATTCGCTGCGCACCACTCGATCAGCTTCGAGCGCTTGTCGAAGGAGCGCTCCATGAGCGCCGCCATCTCGGGATCGGGATCGAAGGTCCGGCGAAACACCGCCTCGTCGGCGACGTGATACAGGTAGGCATTGAACTCGGGCATGCACCCGAGGGCGATCTGCTTGCCGACGAGGTCCGCCGGCCCGGCGCGCACGATGCCGCCGCCTTCATGCGTGCTGAGCGTGTGCGGCAGCGACTCGAAGATCTTCCAGGTCGTATGCGTGCCGCAGCGGCCGGTGCCGAACACGAAAACCAGCGGAGTGGAAGGCATGCGTCGAACCAGCGGGGACGTCGCTCAAGCGGGCTGCAGCGATCGCGTGAACTCGCAGCCGCGCGCCGCAACCGCGGCATCGATGTAGGCGATGTCGTCCGGCGACAGGTATTCGGAGTAGCCGCCGACCTTGCCCTTGCGCACCTTGAACGCTTCCGGGTCGTCCATGCGTCCGGGCCGCAGCGCATCGTGGTGGAAGCGGTCCTCGAGCTCGGCCTTGCGCATGTTCTCGAAGCGGCAGTATTCGACGGCCGCCGCGATGGTGCTGGCGGGCACCGCAGCGCCCATGAACGCGAGGACGTCGGCGAGCGCACCGGCGGGATCGCGGTGCATGTCCTCGTAGCGCGTGAAGGCGAACGCCTCGGGCACGTGCCGGTTCGTCGCCCAGATGCGGTAGAAGGCCAGGATCTTGTCGATGCCGTAGCGCTCGTGCCGGATGAACGCGGAGAGCGATCCTTCGTAGACATGGATGCGCCGTGTCGCCTGGAAATAGGCGGACACGAGGTTGTCGCGGACGTCGCGCCCGAGGAGCAGCACGCGCCTGCGGCGATAGGCGCTGCGGTCGGTGGCCATGTCCTGCCAGCGCAACCCGGTCAGCAGGGCGCTCTGGTCGTGATCGAACACGGCGACCGGCAGGCTGGCCGCGCGCGTCAGCGCCGGGGTGTCGAGAAGCTGCGATTCCGGCAGGCCATACGCATCGACGAGGGCCTTGCCGACGAGCGCGCGCAGCCACGTGCGTCCGGCCTTCGGATACGAAAGCAGGAAGACCTGGGGCGCCGCGTCGGGCGCGCGTCGGGAAGCGGCGCTGGGAAGCATCCGGAAGCCACGGCCGAATCGAGCGTGAGACGCGATAGTAGCAAGGCAACCCCGGCGACGCTGCCCGGGTGCCCGGGCGAGTGGCGACGGTTACCGCCGCCCGTAGCCGTAAGGATCCGTGTCCAGCGTCGGGTGCATGACGGCGTGCAGCGTGCGCAGGCGATGGATGTCGCGCAGCACCTCGGGCGGAAAGCCCTGCCGGTTGGCGCGCCCGTCGGCGAGCAGCGCATCGAGCACGTTGCGGCATTCCGCCGGCGTGTTCCAGGCGCCGGCGAGGATGTTGGCGATGCGCCCGAACTGACGCGCCAGCGCATCGGGACGCACTTCGTCGGGGAGCGAATCGAGCCAGGCGATCGTGCGCGGCAGGAGCTTTTCCACCGGCTGTGCACGACGAAGATGCACGGGCGGCGGTTCGGGAGCGCTGGGCTCGTCGGCGGCGGCCCGGTCGTCGACGAGATAGGCCGGAACTTGCTTGAATCCCTTGTAGATCGACATGTCAGCTTGTGACCATCCACGGCAGTTGCGCCCCGTGTACGGGGTGCTCCCGAGGTGTCGTGCAAGAGCCGAGCCAGCCGCGACGGGTCGCCGCAGCGACGTGAACGTACGGGGCCGCCGCGGTATTCGTGGTCGGCCGTCATCGCAGCACTCCGCAAGTCGGCGGTTGCCCATCAGGTTGGCGCGCGGGCAGCCGATAAACCTGAGGTCGGGCGGTTCGCCGCATGCTGCACGCGGTAGCGCGCCGACCTCGCGCCGCCCGCGCGCCGAACCGCAGCGAGGTCGCCGACCCGCGCCTGCACCGCGCGCACCACGCAGAGAGTGCCGCTCCCGGAGGCTCTGAACGCACGCCATGAAGCACCCGTTGTCCAGCCCGGACCCCCGGTCGTCCCGCCCATCGCCCGACGCGCGAGGCATCGACGGTCGCGAGCTCCATCGCCTGCGCGCGCGGGTCCGCCAGCTCGAGCAGGAGATGGCGCTCGTCAACAGCGCAGCGGAGCGGCAGGCCCGCGCGGCACGTGCCGTCGTGGGCCGCTACATCCGCGCCCAGCGCATCTCCCGGCTGGGCAGCTGGGAGTGGGACCGGCGCACGGGGCGCGTGACCTGCTCGGCCGAGCTGTACCGCATCCTCGGCATGGCGGCCCACGAGCCGGCCTGTTCGGTACAAAGCGCGCTGCAACCCCTGCACGACCAGGATCGGCGCCTCTTCCTGCGCTGGGTGCTCGACCTCGCGCGCGGCGTGGCGCGCAAGCCGGTCGACATTCGCGTGCATCTCGCGAACGAGGTCCGGCACGTGCACGCCGCGGGCGAGGCGCTGCTCGCGCAGGATGGCCGCATCGTCGGCGTCACCGGCACGCTGCAGGAAGCGACCGAGCGCACGCGCGCGATCCAGCAGATCCATCGCCTCGCGTATTACGACGTGCTCACGGACCTGCCGAACCGGTCGCGCTTCAACGAGGGCCTGGTGGAGACGCTGGCCAGCGCCGAGCGCAATCGCGAGCAGTTCGCGATCATGTTCCTCGACCTCGACCATTTCAAAAGGATCAACGACAGCTTCGGACACTCGATGGGCGACGAGCTCCTGCGGCTCGTCGCCCATCGGCTCAGGTCCGCGCTGCGTCTGGATGACCTGAGCGCGGCGCTGCAGCCCGGTCGCCCGGCAGGCGACGTGTGCCGGCAGGGCGGGGACGAGTTCGTCGTCCTGCTGAAGGGCATCGGCACCGAGGCCGACGCGGAGCGGGCGTCGCGGCGCCTGCTGGACGCCCTCGCGCAACCGCTGGCGCTGGGACCGCACGAGATCTTCATCTCGGCGTCGATCGGCGTGGTGCTGTACCCGCGCGACGGCGCTGATCTCGATACGCTGATCAAGAACGCCGACGTCGCGATGTACCGCGCCAAAGCCGAGGGACGCAACCGGCACGTCTTCTATCACGACGGCCTGCGCGCGGCGACCGCGCGCCGGCTGTCACTCGACCACGATCTGCGCAAGGCGGTGGAAGGCGAGCAGTTCGTCCTCCATTACCAGCCGCAGATCGACGTGCGCACCGGCGCCATCGTCGGCCTCGAGGCGCTGATCCGCTGGAATCATCCCCAGCTCGGACTGCTGCCGCCGGCGAGCTTCATCAGCGTTGCCGAGGAGACGGGCCTCATCATGGCCATCTGGGAGTGGGTGCTGGTGACGACGCTGATCCAGCACAACGCGTGGGTGCAGCAGGGGCTGCCGTCGGTGACGATCGGGGTGAACCTCTCCAGCGTGCAGTTCAGCGACAAGGGCCTCGCACGCCGCGTGGAGGAGATCTCATCCGTGGTGGGCGTGCGGCCGAGCCACATCGAGCTCGAGGTCACCGAGTCGACGCTGATGAACGACTTCGAGCCCACGCTGGCGACGCTCAATGCCTTGCGCGCCATGGGCGTGAAGATCGCGATCGACGATTTCGGGACCGGCTACTCCTCGCTGTCGTACCTGCGCCGCTTGCCGCTCGACAAGCTCAAGCTCGACCAGTCGTTCACACGCGACGCCGCCGAGAGCGCCAAGGGCGCGGCGATCACGCGGGCCATCATCACGATGGCCGATGCCCTCGACCTCAAGGTCGTGGCGGAAGGCGTCGAGACGCAGGCGCAGCTCGACTTCCTCTGCAGCATCGGGTGCACCACCATGCAGGGCTATCTGCTCAGCCGTCCCCTGCCGGCCGAGGCGATCGGCGAGTTGTTGCGGCTCAACGGACTGGGGGCCGCGTCCGCGGCAGCCTGATCGGCGGCGGGCACGACACCGCGCCGGAGCGTCAGCGGGGCTCGCCGTGCTGCACGATCGCGGCTTCGAGGCGGCGGTCCGGCACCAGCCACATCATCGCCACCGCGACGAAGAACGCGATTCCGATCCACGCCGAGGCCAGCCATGCGGCGAGGATGCCGCCGACGTAGAGTAGCGGCGACGCCTTGCCCTTGAAGTCGCGTGCGAGCGCGCGCGCCAACGGCGAGTCCGGCCCCTGACGCCGTATCAGCGTCGCCTGCAGCATCGAATACGCGAGCGCGCACAGGAGCAGATTGAGTCCGTACAGCATCGTCGGCCATCTCTCGAAGTGGTTCTCGCCCATCCAGCCGGTCGTGAACGGCAGCAGCGAGAGCCAGAACAGGAGGTGCAGGTTGGCCCACATCACGGTGCCGTCGATCGATGCGCTCAGATGCAGCATGTGGTGATGGTTGTTCCAGTAGATTCCCACGTAGATGAAGCTGAGCACGTAGGTCAGGAAGACCGGCACGAGAGGCCCGAGCGCGGCAAGCTCCGGGCCATGGGGAACCTTCATCTCGAGCACGATGATCGTGATGATCACCGCGATCACGCCGTCACTGAAGGCTTCCAGCCGCTCTTTGCGCATGACGTCCGTCCGTTCAAGGGTGGGCCGCGATTCGGATGAAGCCGGGCGCGCGGCGGCGATGGGCTGGCACCGCGCCATTGTCCGATGCGCGGCGCGATCTCATCAACGCCAGTGATGAACCGCGGTTTCGCCCGGCGCGGGCGAGGACATCCTCAGCGAACCCGATCATCGCTGCGTGACCCGCAACGCGCGCGGTCATCGCAATGTGGCTGGTTCTCCGCTTGCCGCGATGCCGCGAGAGACTCATGTAAACTGTTGATTGCGCGGGTGTAGCTCAATGGTAGAGCAGAAGCTTCCCAAGCTTACGACGAGGGTTCGATTCCCTTCACCCGCTCCACGCCCGGCACTTCCGGCCCGCGCTCCGCCACCTCATCTCTCCCGCAATGCATCGCGCGCTGCGCAATCTCTCCCTCGTCACCAAGCGGCACCGTCAGCTCGTGCTCGTGCTGGTGGTACTGGCGCTGCTGGTCCAGTGGCTGGGACTCGCGCTTTGGTTCCACGATGCGCCCACCCACCGCCATTCGGTGGTGTTCCTGCTCGCTGTGGCCTTGTCGGTGCTCATCCTCGTTCTCGGCTGGGTGCTCTACGTCGTCCTCGGCCACGTGCGCGTGTCGGAGAAGGAGCTCGCGCGGATGGCGACCACCGACCTCCTCACGGGGGTCCTGAACCGGCGCGGGCTGATGACCGCCGCGGCGCACGAGTTCACGCGTGCGGTGCGCTATGAACGGCCGCTCTCGCTGCTCAGCATCGACGTCGACGAGTTCAAGGCCGTCAACGACGCCCACGGCCACGCGGCGGGCGATGCGGTGCTGCAGGAATTCGCGGTGGCCTGGCAGAACCTGCTCCGGACTACCGACACCATCGGCCGCACGGGTGGCGAGGAGTTCGCGATCCTGCTCCCGGAGACGGCGATGGCGCAGGCACGCGAGCTGGCGGAGCGCGTGCGCAACGCCTGCGACCGCCACCCGTTCCCGTTCCTTCCCGCAGGGACGTCGATCACCGTGAGCGTCGGCGTCGCGGCGATCATGACGGGCGACAGCAGCATCGAGCACGCGCTCGCGCGTGCCGACAACGCGCTCTACCGCGCCAAGGCGGCGGGCCGCAACCGGGTGGAGATCAACGCATAAGGCGGGACGCGGTGCCGGACGCGACCGGCCGGCGCTCACGCCGCTCCCACGCCTCCGCTAGAATGGCGCGCCCGCGTCGCATCGACCGCGCGCGCCCTGCCTCTTTCCGGATTCCACCCGTCGTGCTCATCGTGCCTGGCCGTCGCCACGCCCGTCCCCGTATTGGCATTTCGCCTGTGCTCGCCGCGCCCGGAGCCCGCCGGTGAGGGCCCGCCACTCGGGACACATCCCGGCCGCGGCGGTGGGCATGATCCTCGCGGCCGTGCTGTGCTTTTCCGTGCTCGACGCGCTGATCAAGATCCTCGCGCCGCGCTATCCCATCCCGTTGCTGGTGTGGGCGCGCTACGGCGTCCAGGCGCTCGCGATGCTGCTCTGGTTCGGTCCCGGCATGGGACTCGCGCTGTTGCGCACGCGTCACCCGCGCGTGCAGATCGTGCGCGGCGCGATCCTCGTGCTGTCGTCGCTGTTCTTCGTCAATGCGCTGCGGTTCCTGCCGCTCGCCGATGCGACCGCCATCAATTACTCGACGCCGACCGTGGTCGTGGTGCTGGCGGTGATCTTCCTGCACGAGAAGATGACGCGCCCGCGCATCGCGTTCGTCGTCGCCGGCGTGGTCGGCATGGCGCTCATCGTGCGGCCCGGGGCGCAGCTCTTCCAGGGCGCATCGCTCCTCGCGCTCGGTGCTGCAGCGTGCTACGCGACGTTCCAGATCCTCACGCGCAAGCTCGCCGACGAGGATTCGCGCGTGCTGCTCTTCTATCCGGCGCTCGTGGGGACGCTGCTCATGACGCTCACGCTGCCTTGGCTCACGCTGCCCGGCGGCGTGCCGTGGCAGGACGTGCTGCTGATCGTCGTCGGCGGCCTCTTCGGCACGGTGGGGCACTTCCTCTTCATCCTCGCCTTCCAGCGCGCGCCGGCCTCCGGGCTGACGCCATTCACCTACATGCAGCTCGTGTGGGCGACGATCGTCGGCTGGCTCGTGTTCGGCGATTTCCCCGACCGGCTCACGCTCACCGGCATGGGCATCATCGCGGCAAGCGGGCTCCTGCTGACGTGGCACGAGCAACGCCGCCTGCCGCGCTCGATGCGCGGCCCCGCCACGATCGATTGAAGGCTCGCCGCGCGGGCTTGCTACCATCGCGCATCGTCACGCTGGCACGGCCCATCACCTCGGAGCGACAGATGGACAAACGCATGGACAAGCAACCCCGCATCGGTTTCGTCGGCCTCGGCCTCATGGGTCACGGGATGGCGAAGAATCTCGTCACCAAGGGCTTTCCACTGGCGGTGCGGGCGCATCGGAATCGCAAGCCGCTGGAGGATCTCCTCGCCGCCGGCGCGCAGGAGGTGAAGACCAACGCCGATCTCGCGCGCGCGTCGGACATTGTTTTCCTCTGCGTCACCGGCGCGCCGCAGGTGGACGAAGTGGTCAACGGACCGGCGGGCATCATGGAAGCCGCGCGCGAAGGCCTGATCGTCGTCGATACCTCGACCAGCGAGCCGGCGGTGACCGCGCGGTTGCGCGATCTGCTCGCTACGCGCGGCACGCGTCTCGTCGATGCCCCGCTCGGCCGCACGCCGAAGGAGGCCGAAGAGGGTCGGCTCAACATCATGGTCGGCGCCGACGACGCGACCTTCGCGCAACTGCAGCCGGTCCTCGCCGCATTCTGCGAGAACGTGATCCACGTCGGCCCGCCGGGGCACGGCCACACGATCAAGCTCATCAACAACTTCCTCGCCATGTCCGCTGCGACCGCGCTGGCGGAGGCGTTCGCGACCGCGGCGCGGGCGGGGGTTCCGGGACGCAAGCTGTTCGAGGTGCTCGCCGCCGGCCCCAACAATTCCGGCATCCTGCAGATGGCGGCCGGGCGCATGCTCGAAGGCGATCTCACCGGGCTCAAGTTCACGCTCGTGAACGCGATGAAGGACCTGCGCTACTACACGCACCTGGCGGAATCGCTGCCGACGTCGGCGGTGGTCGGCGAGGCCGTGCACCAGAGCCTCGTGCAGGCGAACCTGCTCGGCTTTGGCGACAGTTACATCGCGTCGCTGTTCGAAGCGCAGGAAAGGCTCTCGGGCGCGCAGATCGTGCCGCGCGCCGGTACGAAGGCCTGACGCGGCGCGGCCGATGCGCCTGCTGGTCCTCGGCGGCACCGTATTCCTCGGTCGTCACACGGTCGAAGCCGCGCTCGCGCGCGGTCACGAGGTCGCGGTGTTCACGCGCGGACGCCATGGCAATCCATGGGGCGCGCGCGTGGAGGCGCGCACCGGCGATCGCGATCCGCGCCGCGATCCCGGCCTCGCGTCCCTGGCCGAGGGTACGTGGGATGCGGTGATCGATACTTCCGGCTACGTCCCGCGCTGCGTGCGCGCGAGTGCAGATCTCCTCGCCGCGCGTGCCGCGTTCTGTCTCTTCGTGTCGTCGATGTCGGTGTACGCGGATGCGAGCGTCCCGCACGTCGACGAGGACGCGCCACTCGCCCGTCTTTCCGACCCGGACACGGAGGCCGTCGCGGAGCACTACGGTGCGCTCAAGGCCGCGTGCGAAGCCGTCGTGCAGGAGGTCTTCGCCGACCGCTGCGCCATCGTGCGCCCTGGTCTCATCGTCGGCCCGCACGATCCGACCGATCGCTTCGCTTACTGGCCCGCGCGCTTCCGCGCTCCCGCTCTGCTCGGCCATCGACCGCACCGCGCCGTGGTGCCGGGGCCGGCGACGCGCGCCATCCAGCTGATCGATGCCCGCGACCTCGCGACCTGGATGCTGGACGTCGCGGAGAAGCGTGTTCGCGGCACGTTCAACGCATGCAGCCGCGCGGGGCAGTGGACGATGGGCGATCTCGTGGCCGCGATGCGGGCCGGCAATGCCGCCGCCGACCCGGCGTGGATCGACGACGCAACTCTCACTGCGTGCGGCGTCACCCCGTGGACCGGCCTGCCGCTGTGGCTGCCGCAGGACGATCCGGAGCACCGCGGCTTCTTCGCCTTCGATTGCGAGCGCGCGCACGAGGCCGGCCTGCGGACGCGGGCTCTGGCGGAGACGGTGGACGCGACGGCGGCATGGCTCGCCACGCGCGATCCGGCCGGCACCTTCGCCAACGTGCTCGGCACCGACGCGGAGCGCGCGATTCTTGCCGCGCACGACGCGACGACGGCTGCCGGCGTGCCATCATCCTGCGCATGAGCGCACCGGCTTCCGCAACGGCCTTCCGCGATTTCGCGCTCGCCACGGCGCGCGAGGCGGGCCGCGCGATCCTGCCGCGTTTCCGCGAGCCGATCGTCATCGACGACAAGGGTCACGCCGCGCACTACGACCCCGTGACCGAGGCCGATCGCGCGGCCGAGCACGTGATCCGCGCGGCGATCGCCGGTGCCTATCCCGAGCACGGCATCCGCGGCGAGGAGCACGGTTGGCAGCGCGGCGGCTCGAACTACACGTGGGTGGTCGATCCCATCGACGGCACCCGCAGCTTCATCCTCGGCCAGATGCACTGGGCGACGCTGATCGCGGTGAACGATGGCGAGCACGTGCTGGCAGGCGTCGTGCACCAGCCCTTCGTGGGCGAATCGTTCATGGCCGTGCGGGGCGGACCGGCGGAATGGACCCGCGCCACGGAGCGGCGCGTGCTGCGCACCCGGCCGTGCGCTTCGATCGCAACGTCGGTGGTCGCCTGCACCGATCCCAAGATGTTCACCACGCCGGAGGATCAGGCCGCGTTCGCCGGTGTCGCCGACCGCGCGCGCCTCGTGCGCTACGGCGGCGATTGCTACGCGTACTGCCTGCTGGCGATGGGCCTCATCGACATCGTGATCGAATCGTCGCTGCAGGCCTGGGACGTGCAGGCGCTGATTCCGATCGTCGAAAGCGCGGGCGGGGTGATCACCACGTGGACCGGCGCACGTTGCGACGAGGGCGGATCCGTGGTGGCGTGCGGGGATCCGTCGCTGCACGTTCGCGTGTTGCAGCAGCTCCAGGCCGCCGGCTCCGCGTAGTCCGCCCGGCGAACGCGCGCCGCACGCGCGGGTCTGACATCGCGTGGGCATTCACGGCGGGTCGCAATCAGGGGAGGCACCACGCATGGGCAAAGAGGCGCAGTCGCTGTGGGACAACCCGCTCGGCACCGACGGCTTCGAGTTCATCGAGTACGCCGCGCCCGATCCGCGCGCGCTCGGCGCGCTGTTCGAGCAGATGGGCTTCAGCGCCATCGCGAAGCACCGCTCGAAGGACGTCCGGCTCTACCGCCAGGGCGAGATCAACTTCATCGTCAATGCCGAGCCGGGGAGCTTCGCGCAGGCGTTTGCCCGCGTGCACGGCCCGTCGATCTGCGCGATGGCGTTCCGGGTCAAGGACGCCGCGGTCGCCTACCGCACCGCCGTCGAGCAGGGCGCCTGGGGTGTCGAAGCCCATCCGGGGCCGATGGAGCTCAGCATTCCCGCGATCAAGGGCATCGGCGACTCCCTCATCTATCTCGTCGACCGGTATCCCGGCGCGCCGGCGAACGCCGGCAGCCCGGTCTCGATCTACGACATCGACTTCATGCCGTTCCCCGGCGTCGACCAGCATCCGCGCGGCGCGGGCCTGACGAGCATCGACCACCTCACCCACAACGTGCATCGCGGCCGGATGGACGAGTGGGCGAGCTTCTACGAGCGTCTCTTCAACTTCCGCGAGGTCCGCTATTTCGACATCGAAGGCAAGCTGACCGGGTTGCGCAGCAAGGCGATGACGAGTCCCTGCGGCAGGATCCGCATCCCGATCAACGAGAGCGCCGACGACCGGAGCCAGATCCAGGAATACCTGGTCGCCTACCACGGCGAGGGCATCCAGCACGTGGCCCTCGGGACCGCTGACATCCATGCGACCGTCGAGCGGCTGCGTGCCGCCGGGGTCGACTTCCAGGACACGCCCGACACGTATTACGAGCTCCTCGCCGAGCGCCTTCCGGGCCACACCGAGGACCCGGCGCGGCTCAAGGCCAACCGCGTCCTGGTCGACGGCGCGCCGGCCAAGGGCGAGATGCTGCTGCAGATCTTCACCAGGACGGTGATCGGGCCCATCTTCTTCGAGATCATCCAGCGCAAGGGCAACGAGGGCTTCGGGGAAGGGAATTTCCGGGCGCTGTTCGAATCCATCGAGCTGGACCAGATCCGGCGCGGCGTCCTGGACTAGCCGGCGTCGCCGGGGCGGAGGTCCCGCCCAGGGGGAGCCAAGGGGGCCGCCGGGCGCCCGGAAGCGGTTGGCGAATGGCTTTTCGACCCCATCTAACGCGCATCGGCCCTGCCAGGGCTCCCTCCAAGCGCGGGTTGAGTGTAAGATTCGCCCCGCATTGCTCTTTACGGTTCATTAGTGCTTACTCCTCTGGGATTCTCGCTTCTACGCCATCTCTCGGATGGCGCTTTTCATTCGGGCGAGGATCTCGCCGCGACGGTGGGGCTCACGCGCGCCCGCGTCTCGCAAGTCCTGAAGGACGCCGAGGCCGCGGGTCTCGCGCTCGAGCGGGTCAAGGGCCTTGGCTACCGGCTGCTCGAAGCGCCGCGTTTCCTCGATCCCAAGGTGGTGCGCGAGCGTCTCGACCGGCTCGCCGCCGAGCGCGGAATCACGAATCCGGTGCAGCTCGAGGTCGTCGATCAGGTGGACTCCACGTCGTCCGAGCTCATGCGCCGCTCGCAGCGCCGGGAGATCCACGGCACGGCGCTCGCGTCCGAATGGCAGACCGCCGGCCGCGGCCGCCGGGGCCGCACCTGGACGGCGGTCGTCGGCGGCAGCCTGACCTTCTCGTTGGGCTGGCGTTTCGAGCAGGGCGCCGGCTTCCTTGCCGGACTGTCGCTCGCGGTGGGTGTCGCCGTGCTGCGTGCGCTGGAAGCGGAAGGCTGCACCGGCGTTGCGCTCAAGTGGCCGAACGACATCATCCACCGGCACCTCAAGCTCGGCGGCATCCTCATCGAGCTCAACGGGGACGCCCTCGGTCCCTCCACCACGGTGATCGGCATCGGCCTCAACGTCCGGCTGCCCGAAGCCGTGCGCAAGGACATCACCGCACCGGTGACCGACCTCACGCGAGTCCTGGGCAAGAAGGGCCAGCCCGTCGATCGCAACCTGCTGCTAGCGCGCCTGCTGTCGGAGCTCGCCGCGGTGCTCGACCAGTACGCACGCGATGGCTTTGCGCCGTTCGCCGCCGAATGGCAGCACCGGCACGCGTACCAGGGCAAGCCCGTGCGCCTGCTGCTGCCCGACGGAGCCGTGGTGCACGGCAAGGTCGCGGGCGTCGATGCGAGCGGCGCGCTCGTCCTGGCCGACGGACCGCGGCGCGCCCGGTTCCTCTCCGGCGAGATCTCCCTGCGCAGGGCCTGACGGCCGGCGCACGTTCGCACCGGCAACTGGGCGGATGACGCTCGTTCTCGACATCGGCAACAGCCGGATGAAGTGGGGGCTCTACGGCCCCCGCGGCTGGATGAGTCTCGGCGTCACGCCGAACGCGGAAATCGGCACCCTCTCCCTGCGCGACTGGCAGAACCTGCCCCGGCCCGTGCGCGTGGTCGGCGTCAACGTCGCCGGCGAAGCCGCGCGCGTGCGTCTCGAAGCCCAGATCGCTCGCTGGCGCATCGCGCCGGAATGGCTGACGTCGAGCGCCGCGGCATGCGGCGTCGTCAATGGCTATCGCGTGCCGACCCAGCTCGGCGCAGACCGCTGGGCGTCGCTCGTAGCCGCGCGCCAGCGCGTGCTCGCCGGTGAAGCGCCCACGCCGGCAATCGTCGTGAACGCGGGCACCGCGGTCACCATCGACGCCCTCGCGAGCGACGGGCGTTTCCTCGGTGGTCTCATCGTGCCGGGGTTGCGTCTCATGCTGCGCGGTCTCGCCGAGAACACAGCCGCGTTGAAGATGTCGCATGGAGCGTTCACCGCGTTTCCCGACAACACGCCCGATGCGCTCTATTCGGGCGCGATGCAGGCGGTGACCGGCGCGATCGAGCAGATGCGCCTGCAGCTCGAGTACGCCGAGCAGGCGCCGCGCTGCTTCCTCGCGGGCGGCGCTGCCGGAGAGATCGCTCCGCACCTTACGGGCTCCGTGGAGGTCGTGGATAATCTGGTGCTCGAGGGCGTGCTGGCCCTTGCCGACGCGGAAGCCTGACCGATCCCATGCAGCGCTCGTATCCGGCCCTCTTGCGCCCGCGGGACGCCGTTCCGCGCTAGCCGCCACCGACCAGCGCATGCGCACGCTGTTCTTCCTGCTGCTGCTGGCGAACCTCACCCTCTTCGGTTACATCCAGCTCGACCGCGTCGGCACGGGCGAAGCCGTGCGCCTGCGCGAGCAGGTGCAGCCGGAGAAGATCCGCATCCTCACCCAGCAGCAGTACGCCGCGCTTCGTCCCGACAACGTCGCCGCGCTGCCGAACGTGTGCGCGGAATGGGGTCCGTTCGGTGACACCGACCGCACGCGCGCGCTCGCCGACCTCGGGCCGCTCGCGCTCGGCGCGTTGCTCACCCAGAAGCGCGTGGAGCCCGCCGCAGCGTACTGGGTGTACCTCGCGCCGTTCGCGAGCCGTGCGGCCGCGGAGCGACGCGTCGCCACGCTGCGCGACGCGGGCGTGACCGACGTCTCGGTGCTGGAGGCGGCGCCCGACCGCTTCGCCATCTCGCTCGGCGTGTTCCGCACCGAGGACGCTGCAGCGGCGCGCGCCGCCGATCTCGCGCGCCGCGGTGTGGCCAATGCGCGCTCGGGATTGCGGCCCCAGACATCGCAGACGACGCTGATCGTGCGCGATCCACCGGCCGCCGCGATTGCGCGCCTCAAGGAGCTGCAGACGGCGTATCCGGGGGCCGACATACGCATCGGCGCCTGCGACAAGCCCTCCTGAGGCCAGGCGATGCCCGCCCGCCTGCCGCTCGATGCCGCCGCTGCGCACGCGATCGAGCAGCGCGTTGCGGCGGTGGAAGCGCGCACTGGAGTGCAGGTCGTATGCGCCGTGCACCTGCGTTCCGACAGCTATCCGGAAGTGCCGTGGCACGCGTTCGCGCTCGGCGTGGTCGTCGCGGCGCTCCTCGCCACGCTGCTCGATTTCTTCAGGCCGGCATGGAGTACCCGCGAGACGCTGCTCGTGCATTCGCTCGTAGTGCTCGGTGCGGGCGCCGCCTGCGCCGCGGCGACGCTTGCCTCCGACACGTTCGCGCGCCTCTTCGTCGGGCGGGGGCGCAGCGCGGTCGAAGTCCGTGAGCGCGCGCGCAGCATCTTCGTCGACCATGCGCTCCATTCCACCCGTGCGCGTACCGGCGTGCTGATCTACGTCAGCCTCTTCGAGCGCGGCCTGGAAGTCGTGGCCGATCGCGGCTTCGATGAACGCGTCCGCGCCGACGGCTGGGACGAGATCGTGCACGCGATGCAGCCCGCGCTTGCGCAGGGGGACTGTGCGCGGGCGCTCGAAGTCGGTCTCGCCACGCTCGAGGGCGTGCTCGTGACAGCGGGGTTTCGCAGCGACGGCCCCGCGTCGAACGACCTGCCCGACGCGCTGCTGCAGGCGCGCGGCGGCACATGAGCGCGATGGGCCGCCCCGAGCGCGAATGCAAGAGCGCGCAGCGCGACGGTGCTCCATCGAGCGCGCCGCGCGAACGTGCTCCATCGAGCGCAGTGCGCACCGCGCGGCAGGGATTCGCCATGGTGCTGCTGACGGCCTTCGTCGTGCTCGCGGCGGTCACCAGCCGCGCCACCGACGTGCCATTCCTGACCGGCCGCGTCGTCGACAATGCCGAGATCCTGAGCGCCGGCGACGCGCGAGCGCATCGCCGAATCACTCAAGGCGCACGAGGAACGCACCACCGACCAGATCGCCGTGCTGACGGTGCGCACCCTCGCCGGCGAGAGCGTCGAGGACTTCGCCGTGCACGTGTTCGAGCAGTGGAAGCTGGGGCAGAAGGGCAAGGACAACGGCGTGCTCGTCCTCGTCGCGCCGCAGGAGCGGCGGATGCGCATCGAGGTCGGCTACGGCCTCGAGGGCACGCTGCCCGACGTGGCGGCGAGCCGGATCATCCGCGATGTCATGACGCCGCGCTTCAAGGAAGGCAACTACGACAAGGGCGTCGAGGAAGGCGTGGCGGCGATCGTCGCGCAGCTCGAAGGGCGGGCCGACACGACGGCGAACGCGGCGCACGAAAGCGCGCCGGCGAGGAGCCTGTTCGATGTCGATTCGCCGGACCTCGCCTGGCCGATGCGCATCCTGATGGGCGCGTTCATCTTCGGCATCCTCGGCATCTTCACGTTCGTGGGCATCATGACGCCGGGCGTGGGGTGGTTCCTGTACGTGTTCCTGATCCCGTTCTGGGCGATGTTCCCGATCGTGGTCG
Organism: uncultured beta proteobacterium; assembly: GCA_963734575.1. GTDB lineage: Bacteria > Pseudomonadota > Gammaproteobacteria > Burkholderiales > Casimicrobiaceae > CAIWHR01. The sequence goes on from CAVTHT010000013.1 coordinate 159,065, forward strand.
TCGGCGCGCGCGGCGCGCTGGCGCTGCTCGCCGTGTACGCGGTGGGCTATCCGATCACCAAGCTCGTGCTCGCGCGCACGCCGTGGTACCAGAAGGCGGCAAAGGAACTGAAGACGAAGGGACGCGCGTCGGTGGGCGGCTTGGTGCTCTCCAGCGGTGGTGGCGGATCGTCCGGCCATTCATCCGGCAGCAGTGGCGGATTCTCCGGGGGCGGCGGCAGCTCGGGAGGCGGCGGCAGCTCCGGCAGCTGGTGAGCGGGCAAGCCGCTCAGGCGCGCTGCGATCACGGCGAACTGGCGGCCATCGGCAGCGCCGTCGGCGCACGGCAGCGGCTCGATGCGCGCCTCGTGGAATCCCGCGCCCTGCACGAGCGCGAGTGCTTCGTCTTCGGTGTACCAGGTGATCGCGAGGCGACGGTCCTCGCGCGCGACCACGTCGGTGCCGCGACGCTGCTCGTAGCGCTCGCGCCGGTCGATGCGGTGGCCCTCGGCATCGACCCATGTCTCCGTGCGGCGCGTGATCGCCGAGCCATCGGCGAGTCGCGCACGCTCGATCTCGACCACCGGCGCGCCGGGTGGATGCTCCGCGATTGCGGGCACGACGAACTCCGCGATCAGCACGCCCGGAGCCAGGAGATGCGCACGCATGCGCTCGAGCACCGCGACCGCGGGTTCGTTCGCAGGCAGGCGTTGCAGTGCCGCGCCCGGCACCACGATCGCGGCGTAGCGGAACGGCAGATTGAGGCCCGCGAGCGGTTGCCGGAACATTGGCGCGGCGCGGTCGCCGGCGCGGATGCGTTGCTCGCACGCAACCAGCGCCCAGGCGCTCTCCTCGACACCGTGCATGTGCAGGCCGCGCTCCAGCAAGGCGAGGAGCAGACGACCGCTGCCCGCCGCCGCATCGAGTACGGGTCCGGCATCGCGCGGCAGGTGTTGCGCGTACCAGTCCGCCAGCGCATTGCCGGCGGGCTCCCCGCCAGCATCGTCGAACCGGTACGACAGCTCGCCCGCGGACGCAGCTGCGTCCGGTTTCACGCGCCGGAGCGCGCCGCGCCGCTCGTGCTCAGGATTGCTCCCACGGCAGGCCTTCCTTGCGCCAGCCGGCCACGGTGCCGCGATGATGCTCGTCGTCGAGCGGGCCTTCGAAGCCTTCGAGCACGTTGTACACGTCGGCGAAACCGGCGTGCTCGAGGGCCTGTCCGGCGCTGATCGAGCGCTGGCCGCTGCGGCAGATGACCACCACGGGCCGGTTCATGCTCGCGATCTTGCGCACCTGGCCGACGAAGTGGGGATTGATCTCCCAGTCGGGCCCGTCGTTCCACGCAACGTGATGCGCGCCCATCGGATGGCCGACGAACAGGTACTCCATCTCGCTGCGGCAGTCGACCAGGACCGCCTCGGGATTGTCGTGCAGGAACTTGAACGCTTCCCGGGGTTTCAGATGTTTCATGCGACCCAATCTAAGCACCGCGCCTGCGGCAGTCAAGCGCACCGGGGCTGCGAAGTTGACAGCCCTCGCCGCGGACCGTACCTTTGCCCCTCCAGCGCCGATTTGATCCAGGGGCAACCCTGCAGCTTGCGGGCGCTATACAAGTGCAGCTAAAGCGGTTCGACCACGAACCCGCTCGGCGGCACGCTGAACGGGTTTTTTGTTGTCCTCCGGAATCCTTGCCATGCCTTACGCCGCCGACAAGACCGCGCTCCTGACGGAGCTGATGCGCCACCGCATCCTCGTCCTCGACGGCGCCATGGGCACGATGATCCAGGGCTACCACCTCGGCGAGGCGGACTTCCGCGGTCCTCCGGCCTGCGGCCTGCACGACCACCCGCACGACCTCAAGGGCGACAACGATCTCCTCTCGCTCACGCAGCCGGAGGTCGTGCATGCGATCCACGATGCGTATCTCGCGGCCGGCGCGGACATCATCGAGACCAATACCTTCAACGCGACGTCGATCGCGCAGGGCGACTACCGGCTCGAAGGGCGCGTGCGCGAGATCAACCGCGCCGCGGCGGCGATCGCGCGCGAGTGCGCCGACGCGTGGACCGCGCGCACGCCCGGCAAGCCGCGCTTCGTCGCGGGCGCGATGGGCCCCACCAATCGCACGGCGTCGATCTCCCCGGACGTGAACGATCCCGGGGCACGCAACGTGACGTTCGACGAGCTCGTCGATGCGTATCGCGAGGCGGTGGAAGGCCTTGCCGAAGGCGGCGCCGACATCTTCCTGCTCGAGACGGTGTTCGACACCCTCAACGCCAAGGCGGCGCTGTTCGCGCTCGAGGCGTTCTTCGACGATGCGGGGCGGCGCTGGCCGGTGATCGTGTCCGGCACCATCACCGACGCCTCGGGACGCACGCTTTCGGGACAGACGCCGGAGGCGTTCTGGAACTCCGTGCGCCACGTGCGTCCGCTCGCGGTGGGGCTCAATTGCGCACTCGGTGCGGCGCTGATGCGGCCCTACATCGAGGAGCTGTCGCAGATCGCGGACACGTTCATCTCGTGCTATCCGAACGCGGGCTTGCCCAATCCGATGGCCGAGACCGGCTACGACGAGACGCCCGCGCAGACGTCGAGTCTCCTGCACGACTTCGCGACCGCCGGGTTCGTCAACATCGTGGGCGGCTGCTGCGGCACGACGCCCGAGCACATCCGCGCCATCGCCGAGGCCGTCCGCCACCTGCCGCCCCGGCCGCTCCCGGCCGATGCGCTGCCCGCCGCAGCATGATGCGCGGCGCGGGAGTCAGGCCGTCACATTCGCAGCGCGTGCGTCTCGTAGTCGTCGAAAGCCGTGCGCAGGCCTTCCAGCACCGCTGCACTCGTCTCGAACAGCATCTGCGCCTTCGGGTCGTCGAAGTGCGTCGTGTTCTCGCGCAGGCCTGCGATCAGGTCCTCGATGACCTTCTTCACCTTCGCGGTCTCGTGCCGCGGATCGTTTTCCGGATAGATCGGGTTCGCTGAAGTGTCCACGCTGGTTTCCCCCCGTCGCAAAGCGGCTTCGACCATGGCCGGCGGCGCCGGTTCGCTCGTCTCCATCGGCCGCCCAAGCCGCAAGGGAGGCGCGCGATGAGCGCCGGCATGGACGATCGCCCCCCGTCGCGGCCGCTGCGCCTCGCCGGCCTCGAGCCGCTGACGATCGACGACCGGTCGCTCTTCGTGAACGTCGGCGAGCGCACCAACGTCACCGGGTCGCGCGCGTTCGCCAAGCTCGTGCTCGCCGGCGACTTCGCCGGCGCGGTCGAGGTCGCCCGCCAGCAGGTGCAGAACGGCGCGCAGATCATCGACGTGAACATGGACGAGGCGATGCTCGACTCGAAGGCGGCGATGGTCCGCTTCCTGACGCTCATCGCCACCGAGCCCGACATCGCGCGCGTACCGGTGATGATCGACTCGTCGAAGTGGGAGGTCATCGAGGCGGGGCTCAAGTGCGTGCAGGGCAAGCCCGTCGTCAACTCGATCTCGCTCAAGGAAGGCGAGGCCGCGTTCGTGCGCCAGGCGAGCCTCGCGCGGCGCTACGGTGCCGCGGTCGTGGTCATGGCCTTCGACGAGAAGGGGCAGGCCGACACCCTCGCGCGCAAGACGTCGATCTGCCAGCGCTGCTACGGGATCCTCACCCAGCAGGTCGGTTTCCCGGCCGAGGACATCATCTTCGATCCCAACGTGTTCGCCATCGCGACGGGGATCGAGGAACACAACAACTACGCGGTCGACTTCATCGAGGCGACGCGCTGGATCCGCACGCACCTGCCGCACGCGAAGGTGTCGGGCGGCATCTCGAACGTCAGCTTCTCGTTCCGCGGCAACGACCCGGTGCGCGAGGCGATCCACACCGTGTTCCTGTACTACGCGATTCGCGCCGGGCTCACGATGGGCATCGTCAATGCCGGCCAGCTCGGCGTGTACGACGAGCTCGATCCGGAGCTGCGCGAGCGCGTCGAGGACGTCGTGCTGAACCGGCAGCGGGCCGATGGCGAGAGCCCCACGGAGCGCCTCGTCACCTTCGCGGAGAGCTACAAGTCGAAGGGCAAGGCCGCGACCGAGGACCTCGCGTGGCGCGAAGCGCCGGTCGAGGAGCGGCTCACGCATGCGCTGGTGAAGGGAATCACCACCTTCATCATCGAGGACACCGAGGAGGCGCGCCAGAAGACGGCCGCGCGCGGCGGCCGGCCGATCCAGGTGATCGAAGGCCCGCTGATGGACGGCATGAACGTCGTCGGCGATCTGTTCGGCGCCGGCAAGATGTTCCTCCCGCAGGTGGTGAAGAGCGCGCGGGTGATGAAGCAGGCGGTCGGCGCATCTCATCCCGTTCATCGAGGCCGAGAAGGCGCTGCTCGGCGGCGCCTCGAAGCCGAAGGGCACCATCGTCACCGCGACGGTCAAGGGCGACGTGCACGACATCGGCAAGAACATCGTCGGGGTCGTGCTCCAGTGCAACAACTTCGAGGTGATCGACCTCGGCGTGATGGTGCCGGCGCAGAAGATCCTCGACACCGCGCGCGAGCGCAAGGCCGACATCATCGGGCTCTCGGGACTCATCACCCCGTCGCTCGAGGAGATGGCGCACGTCGCGCGCGAGATGGAGCGCCAGTCGTTCCGCCTGCCGCTGCTGATCGGCGGTGCGACGACGTCGCGCGTGCACACGGCGGTGAAGATCGCGCCGCATTATTCCGGCATCACGGTGTACGTACCGGACGCGTCGCGCGCCGTCGGCGTCGCGAGCAACCTGCTGTCGGAGGACCTGCGCGCGGCGTACGTGCAGGAGGTCGCGGCCGATTACGACAAGATCCGCGCCCAGCACGCCGGCAAGAAGGGCCCGACGCTCGTCAGCCTCGGGGCCGCGCGCGCGAATGCGTTCCACACCGACTGGCATGCGTACCAGCCGCCGGTGCCGCGCGTGCTTGGCCGCCGCGAGTTCCGCAACGTGGACCTGAACGAGATCGCCGGTCTCATCGACTGGGGTCCCTTCTTCCAGGCGTGGGAGCTCTCCGGACCGTTCCCCGCGATCCTCGAGGATCCGGTGGTCGGCGAGGCCGCGCGCAACGTCTACGCCGAAGGGCAGGCGATGCTGCGCCGGATCATCGAGGGCCGCTGGCTGACCGCGAGCGGCGTGATCGCGCTATGGCCGGCACACGCGTGGGCGACGACATCGAGGTCTACACCGACGAGACGCGGAGCCGGTGGCGTTCACGTGGCATGGCCTGCGCCAGCAGAACCAGCGTCCGCCCGGGAAGCCGAACTACGCGCTGGCCGATTTCATCGCGCCGCGGGGCTCGGGCGTGGCGGACTATCTCGGCGCCTTCGCGGTGACGGCGGGCCTCGGCATCGAGCGCAAGCTCGAGGAGTACATCGCGAACAAGGACGACTACAACGCCATCATGCTGAAGGCGCTCGCCGACCGGCTGGCCGAAGCGTTCGCCGAATGGCTGCATCGCAAGGTGCGTCGCGAGCTCTGGGGCTACGCCCCCGACGAGACGCTCGACGCCGGTGCGCTGGTGCGCGAGGAGTATCGCGGCATCCGGCCGGCGCCGGGTTACCCCGCGTGCCCGGACCACCGCGTGAAGGCGCCGCTCTTCCATGCGCTGCAGGCGGAGCGCCTCGGGATGTCGCTCACCGAGAGCTACGCGATGCTGCCCGCCGCATCGGTGTCGGGCTTCTATTTCTCGCATCCGCAGGCAACGTACTTCGCCGTCGGCAAGGTCGCGCGCGGACCAGGCGGAGGACTATGCTGCGCGCACCGGCCATCCGCTCGATCCGACCATTGCCAATGTCTAGTCTCTCCATGTGCAAAGGGCGTCAGGCTGAAGCCTGACCTAAGAGGACGTCAGCTGAAGCCGCCTACAGCTTCACGCCAGGGTGAAGCCTGACCCCACGAGCTTCAGCCGACCACCGGTACAACGCGTAGTACAGGTCGCTCACGCGGCTCCCCAGGATCGCGCGCCGCGCGGCCTGCCATGCCGGATGGCGATCGGGCCGTGTCGCATACGGCTGGATCTGCGACTGCAGGCCGACCGTCGGATCCTCGGCCACCACGGCCGGCCGCAGCACCGCGATGCGCGGCTTCGCGACCCGCGCGCGTCCACCGAGAAAATGATCGATCGGCATGTCGACGCGCAGCGGCAGCGCCGCGAAGAAGCGCTCCGCGTAGCTGCGGCGGATGACGTAGCCCCAGGTGTTGAAGATGACCCCGAGCGGCTCGTGCAGCCACGTGCTGCCGGCGGCACTGCGCCGTCGCGTCGAGATGTTCTTCGACGACGTGCCGAGATAGACGACGTCGTAGGCGTTCTGCGTGCGCACGTCGGCCAGTGCCGGCGCGAATCCCGCGCCAAGCACGATGTCGTCCTCGAGGATCACGCACTCCGGATGGCCGCCTTGCACGAGGAGCTGCCACGCGCGCAGGTGCGACGCCCAGCATCCCGCTTCCGCGGCGCAGATGCCACGAAGGTCGAAGCTGACTGCGATCCCGTGCGCAGCCGTCCAGGCATCGATCTCCGCCGCCGTGGCGTGGCGAAAATCGACCCCGACACGCTGCGCTTCGATGCCGCGCTGCGCGAGCTGATCGAGCATGTGTCTGCGGCGGTCCTCGGCGCAGTCGAGGTTGATGAGGATCGTCTGCATCCGCTTGCTCCGCCGCCGCGCCGCGGTGCGGCGGCGGTCAGTCGAGCTTGCCGACGAAGTCGCTCTTGCCCAGCACGACGCCGTTGTGCCGCAGGATCGCGTACGCGGTCGTGGTGTGGAAGAAGAAGTTGGGCAGCGCGAACTGCAGCAGATAATTGATGCCCGTGAAGCGATGCGGCTCGCCGCGGATCGGACGCACGATCTCCCGGCCTTCGGAACCGTCCACGTCGGCCTGCTTGACCGTGCGCAGGAAATCGAGCGTGCGATCGATGCGCGCGATCAGGTCCGGAAAGCTCGCCTCCTTGTCGTCGAACGCGGGCGGCTCCGTCCCCGCAAGGCGCGCGGCGGTGCCGCGAGCGAAGTCCGTCGCGATCTGCACCTGCCGCGTGAGAGGGAACATGTCCGGGAACAGGCGCGACTGCAGCAGCACGATCGGATCGATCTTGTGCGCTTCGGCGTGCTGGGCGGCCTTCTCCAGCGTTCCCTTGAGGGCAGTCAGCGTGCGCGTGAAGACCGGCACCGCAGCCTGATACATCGAGATCGTCATTGCGTCCTCCTTGGTCGGGGAGCAGATTCTACGTGACACGCGGTCGCGCCGTTCACGCGCAACGGCGTCCTGTCCTGCATCAATCACGAGGCGCGGAGGCTCGTGTAATCTGCTGCATCATGGAGGTGCTCACGACCGCGGCCCGCCACCGGCCCCTCATCGCGCAACGTGACGCGGAAGGATCGCGCCTCGTCGTGGTTGCGCTCTGTGCGGCGTGGTGCCACACGTGCACGGAGTTCCGCGCGGGGCTCGAAGCGCTGGCGCGCGCGCGCCCCGACGCCACCTTCGTATGGCTCGACATCGAGGACGACTGCGAGGTGTGCGGCGACGTCGAGGTGGACAACTTTCCGACGCTCGTCGCGTTCCGTGGCGATGCCGTGCTCCACTACGGGATCACGGTCCCGCTGCACGGCGTCGTCGCGCGGCTGGTCGAGGAGCTGTCGGGCCGGCAGCAAGGCCTCGGCGCGGTGCCCGACGCCGTGCGCGAGCTGCGGGCGTCGCTGCTGCGTCTCGCGGGCGAAGCGCCGTGAGCGGTCGCGTCGCCGAGGGCCAAGTGCCTGCGGCGCAATGCGCCCGTGGCGGCGCGGCTGCCATCCTGCTCGCCATGCTCGTCGCGATGCCGGCGCCGGCCCAGGTGCCGCAACCCACCGAGCACGAGGCGGCGCTGCTCTACGCGACGCACTGCCGCGCGTGTCACACGGAGCAGGTGCATTGGCGGGACGGCTCACAAGGTGAAGGACTGGCCGGGACTCGTGAGCGAGGTGCGGCGCTGGCAGCGCAACCTCGGGCTTGCATGGAGCGAGGACGAGATCCGCCACGTCGCGCACTATCTCAACCTGCTGCATTACCGCTTCGCGCCGCCGCCGCCGAAGGTCCTCGCCGCGCGGCCCTGAAAAAACGAAACCGCACGCGAGGTGCGGTTTCGTTGCGCGGGAAGTTGGGTGACGCGCTACACGCGCTCGATGATGCCCGCGATGCCCTGGCCGCCGCCGATGCACATGGTGACGAGGCCGTAGCGGCCGCCGGTACGCTGCAGCTCGTACATCGCCTTGACGGTAAGGATCACCCCGGTTGCGCCGATCGGATGCCCGAGCGCAACCGCGCCGCCGTTGGGATTGACCTTCGCCGCATCGAGGCCGAGCTCCTTGCTGACGCCCAGGGCCTGCGCGGCGAACGCCTCGTTCGATTCGATCACGTCCATGTCGGAGAGCTTGAGATTGGCGCGCGCGAGCGCCCGCTTGACGGCGGAGATCGGACCGAGACCCATCACCTTGGGATCGACGCCGGCGTGCCCGTAGGCGACGAAGCGCGCCATCGGCTTGAGACCCTTCGCCGCGGCCGCGCCTGCCTCCATCAGCACCACCGCAGCGGCCGCGTCGTTGATGCCCGACGCATTGCCGGCCGTCACCGTGCCGTTCTCCTTCGCGAAGGCCGGGCTTCAGCTTGGCCATGCCTTCGGCCGTCGAATCGGCCTTCACGTGCTCGTCGGTGTCGAACACCACCGTGCCCTTGCGACTCTTGAGCTCGACCGGAAGGATCTGCTCCTTGAAGCGTCCTTCGGCGATGGCCCGCGTCGCGCGGCGGTGGCTCTCGACCGAGAACGCATCCTGCTGCTCGCGCGTGATGCCGCACTGGCGCGCCACGTTCTCGGCGGTCACGCCCATGTGCACCGTATCGAACGGATCGGTGAGCGCACCCACCATCGCGTCCATGATCTTGGCGTCGCCCATGCGCGTCGCCCCAGCGCTGGGTGGTGTTCATGTAGGCGCCGCGGCTCATGCTTTCCGCACCGCCCGCGACGGCGGCGTCGACATCACCCAGGAGGATGTACTGCGCGGCCGACACGATCGCCTGCATGCCGCTGCCGCAGAGGCGATTGAGCGTGAGCGCACCGGTGTCGTGCGGCAGGCCGCCGTTGACGGCCGCGACGCGCGACAGGTACATGTCCTTCGGCTCGGTGTGGATCACGTTGCCGAACACGCACTGACCGATGGCCGCGGGATCCACGCCTGCGCGGCGCACGGCTTCGCGCACGACGCGCGCGGCGAGCTCCGTGGGCGCGATGTCCTTGAGACTGCCGCCGTAATCGCCGATGGGCGTCCGCACGCCGCTCAGGATGACAACCTGTCGCTCCGTCATGATCATCCTCCTCAAAACGGCCATCATACTGCCGCAGCGCAGCGCAGAACGTTGTGACCGGTCAAAGTATGTCCGCGCGGGCGGAACTTAACCGCACGCCGCGCTCACCAACCGCGAGCACGCCCACCTCCGACCGCGGCGCCCGACAGGGCAGCATGCGGCAGACGATGATCACATCCGACGATGAACGCCGCACCACGGCGCTCGCCTACTGGCGCTACGCACACGAATACCTGCGCGCGGCCAGGGGATTGCGCGCACGTCATCACCTGACTTGCGCGGAGATGCAACCCCTGTACCACCTCGCGGCCCAGGCCATCGAATTCGGCTTCAAGGCGTTCCTCCGCGCAAGGGGCATGCCGGCGCGCGAAGTGCTGGATGCGCACACGCAGGAGCTCGGCGCATCGCTCGCGGAATGCATGGCGCGCGGCCTACCGGCGCCCGATCCCGGGCTGCACGCGGCGGTGCGTCTGCTGGCGCCGCATCATCGCCGCGACGCCTTCGTTCCGCTCGCGACTCCGCGCGACGACGTGCCGGACCTCGATGCACTGTTCGACGCCGGGCACTGGCTGCTCGATGCGATCGTGCCGGCAGGTCGCCACCGACTACACCGCGCACTACGCGGACAGCGGCTCGCCCAGCACCACTGCGTTCATCGGCCGGCTGCGGGCCGATTTGAGTGCGTCGCGCAGCGCGGAGCCGCTGCCCGCCTGACGCCGCGCGTACCCGGTGCCGGCGTGGCCGCCGCTCGTGCGGGTCGCACGTGCCGGTTGGCGCGGTGGTGTCGCGACGCGCAGTGCAATTCGTGCCGGTCGCGTCCTTCGCGGTGGTAAAGTGCGCCGGATCGCGGAATCACCTGGGCATGCCATGAGCGACACCGCATCGACGCAATCGAAGTGGCGACTTTCCGGCGTGCGCGTCGTGCGCGCCGGCGAGCTCGACACCAACACGCCACAGACGCCCGGCATGAACCGCGCGGCGGCCATCACCCATGCCCGCGCGGGCGCGGAGAAGCTGTGGGCCGGCACGGTCGTGATCCATCCCAACGCGCGCACCGGCGCGCATCATCACGGTCCCGTCGAGAGCGTCATCTACGTGGTGAGCGGCCGCGCGCGCATGAAGTGGGGCGATCGCCTGGAGTTCACCGCGGAGGCCGGCCCCGGCGACTTCATCTACGTCCCGCCCTTCGTTCCGCACCAGGAGATCAACGCCAGCGAGGGCGAGCCGCTGTCGTGCGTGCTGGTGCGCAGCGGTCAGGATCCGGTGGTCGTCAACCTCGACATTCCCGCTGCCGAGGCGAACCCGGAGGAAGTGCGCTGGATCGACGACATCCATCGCGATACAGGCACCACGTAGCCCGCAGCGGCGCTCACGCCGTCAGCGCTGCACGTCGTAGTACTTCCACTGATGCGGCAGGAACGGGTGCTGCTTGTAGCCCGTGAGCCACGGCTGGGTGAGCGTGTTGGCGTACGGGTAGTCGACGAGTATCCACGGCGCGTAGCTCAGGACGAGCGTCGATAGCTTGCGATAGATGGCGTTGCGCTCCGGTCCGTCCGGGAGCTTGCGCGCATCCTCGTACAGGCGGTCGTACTCCGGCAGGCGCAGGCGCGCGTCGTTCGAGGTCCCGATGTTCTTGCTGTACAGCACGCTGTAGAACGTGTCGCCATCGGCGATCGATGCGATCCAGCCGAGGTTCCACATCATGAGCTGGCCCGCCTCCGACATCTTGTTGAGCTCGGGCCACTTGTTCTTGAGGAACGTGATGCGGATGCCGATCGCATCCATGCTGCGCTTCCACAGCTCGTCCACGGCGCGATCGGTGTTGGAGGTGGTGGACGCCTTGACGAGCGTTAAAGGCTTGCCGTCGGGCGTCTCGCGGTAGCCATCGTTGTCGCGGTCGCGATAGCCGAAGCGGTCGAGGAGCGACGCGCGCCGCCGCCGGGATCGTGCGCATTGCTCGTCGGCATGGTCGGGTCGTGCCCGCTCACGCCCGGCGGCACCGGTTGGCTTGCGGGCAGCGCCTGCCCGTTCTGCAGCAGCCGGATGTACGCATCGCGGTCGTAGCCCAGGCTGATCGCGCGACGCAGTGCGATCTTCTCCGGCGTGTAACCGCCGACCACGGGATCGTCGAGGTTGAAGAACGTGAAGCCCATCGACGGCTCGACCTGCCGGTGCAGGCGCACGCCGCGCCGCGCGAGCTGCGGCTTGAGTGCGTCGCCGTCGAGGACCGTGTTCGCGAGGCTGGCCGGCACGCTGACGTAGTCGAAGCCGCCGCGATCGAAAGTGAGGAGCCGCGGCTGGCTCTCCTCGATGATGCTGATCTCGACGCGGCCGACGATGGGCAGGCGCTTGCCGCGGTTGTCGCGGGCGACGACTGCATCGGCGCGATCGCTGCCGGCGCCCGGCACCGGATAGGTCTCGGCGCGATAGTCCGGATTGGCCTGCAGCACGATGCGCTGGCCGCGCGTCCACTCCGCGAGCCTGTACGCGCCGGTGCCGACCGGATACTCCATGACGCGGTTCGACGTGTCGCGGTGGGCTTCCACCACCTCCCGCGCGACCGCGGCCAGCGCGCCGTACGTCAGCCAGTGCGCGAAGACGTAGTCGGGCTCCTTGAAGCGGATGCGCAGCGTGTAGCGGTCGAGCGCCTGCAGGCCCTCGATCTTCGCGTCGTAGTCGAAGCGCCCCGTCTTGCGCGCATCCGTGAGCACCGCGTCGAGACCGAGCAGGTGATTCTCGAACAGGTACAGCCAGTACGAGCGTACCTTCGGGTCGAAGATGCGCTTGATGCTGTACACGTAGTCCTCGGCGACGAGCTCGCGGCGCTTGCCCTTGAAGGCGGGGTCGGCCGCGAAATAGATGCCCGGGCGCACCTTGACGGTGTACGTGCGGCCGCTGTCGCTGATGACCGGCATGTCCTGCGCCGTGTTGGGCACGATGCGCACCGGGCGCGCGAAGTAGTCGTAGGTGTAGAGCGGATCGAAGATCGCGCTGCACACGTAGAACGAGTAGGCGTCGCCGATCGCCTGCGGATCGAGGCCGGTCTCGGCGACGGGGAACGCCACGTGCAGCGTCTTCGCCATGTCGGCGGCAGTGGCGGACGGCGCGGCCACCACCGACCAGGCAAGGACGGCGAGCGCGAGGCGCGCGATGCGGCGCACGCGGGTGCGATCGAGCAGGCGGCGCGCGTGCAGCATGACGGCTATACTTTTCGAAGATTTCCGATGGACACGTCTCATGAAAGTGTACGGCATCCCGAATTGCACCACCGTGAAGAAGGCCCGGGCGTGGCTGGACGAGCACGCGCTCGAGCACGTGTTCGTCGACTTCCGCAAGACGCCGCCCGATCGCGCCCTGCTGCGGCGGTGGGTCGAGCGCTTCGGGCGCGACAGGGTGCTGAACCGCCGCGGTACCACGTGGCGGGGCCTCGACGCCGCCACGCAGGCCGGCGTGACCGACGATGCGAGCGCGATCGAGGTCATGCTCGCGCATCCGTCGGTGATCAAGCGACCGGTGGTGGAGCACGACGGCGGCGCGCTGATCGGCTTCGAGCCCGACGCGTATGCAGCCCTTGCGCGGCCACGACCGTCGCGCGGCCGCTGAATGCGAACATCGTGAATCGCCGCCAATTGCGCGCGCTGGGCGGCAGCCTGCTCGCCATCATCGTCGCCGGCAGCGCAGGCGCAATCGCCGGGGGTCTCGTGGCGCAAGCGCTGGACCTCTCCGGCATCGCCGCGGCGGCGGTCGCCGTGCCGGTCGCGATGGCCGTTGCGGTCGGGCTTTTCGCGGCCGGAATCTCTTTGGGCAACGTGTGGACCAAGGCGCGCCGCACACCCGCCAAGGAAGCACACGTGATCTCCGCCGCGCAGGAGGAGGCGCTTGCGCGCCGCCTGATGGATGCGTATGACCGGGCAGCAACGCTGCCTCCGTTGTCCGCCGATACCCCGGAGCTCGACGTACCCGGGGCCTACCGCGTTCTCGCGAGCATCGAGCACCAGCGGATCGCGCAGGGGTGGCAGCCCGTCGGACGCAAGATCGGCTTCACCAACACCACGATCTGGCCGCGCTACGGGGTGTACCAGCCCATGTGGGCACGCATGTGGGCGCACACGGTGCACGACGCGCCGGAGGGCGTGGCTACGCTGTCGCTCGCGGGGCTGGTGCAACCGCGCATCGAGCCCGAGGTGGTGTTCGGCATCGCTTCACGTCCTGCCTTGCGCGGCGGCGATGCGGCCGACCTGCGCGCGGCACTGGATGCCATCGCCTGGATCGCGCCGGGATTCGAGATCGTCCAGAGCCACTTCCCCGACTGGAAGTTCACGGCGGCCGATTGCACCGCGGCGTTCGGCCTGCACGGCGCGCTCGTGGTCGGACCGCGCACGCCACTCGATGCGTCGCGGCGCGACGATCTCCATACCCTGCTGCCGCAGTTTCGTCTGGCGCTGCGCCGCGATGGGCACCCGATCGACGAAGGCGTTGGCTCGAATGTGCTCGGCGGACCCGTGCACGCGCTCGTGCATCTCGTGCGCGTCCTCGCCTCGCAACCCGAGGCGGCGCCACTGGGAGCCGGGGAGATCGTCACGACCGGCACCATCACCGATGCATGGCCGATTGCCGCCGGCGAGACCTGGCAGAGCGACTATGGCACGCTCGGCATCCCGGGTCTGCGCGTCACCTTCACCTGACGCTAGGCAGACTCACTCCATCGCGGCCGTCACCACGTAGCGCAGCGGTCCTCCGGACGCGAAAGCGTCGAAGGGGTAGCAGGTGACGAGCGTCAGCATCGACGCATCGCGGGGCAGGGCGAGGTCGCGATGATCGACGATCGCGGTGGCGTTCACGCGGTAACGGCGCAACACGCCGGCCGGCGTGCGGAGCTCGAGCACGTCGCCGTGCGCAAGCTCCTGCAGGAAGCGGAAGTGCGTGTCGCGATGACCGGCGAGCACCACGTTGCCGCTCGTGCCGGGCAGCGCGGAGCCGTCGTGATGGCCCGGGCCGAAGGCGAGCGTGCGGCCGCTCGCGCCGGCGAGGACCAGCAGGTCCACGCCATGCGCCGGGGCGACGAGCCGCGCGACGACGTGCGTATCCGCCCACGGCCATGGGCGAGGCATCGCCGCGCCGTGTTGCGCGCGCTCCCACGCGACGCGCAGCAGCACCTGCGCGACCGCGGCCTTCGCCTGCAGATACGCGCCGTGACCGAGGCTCGTCGCGCCGGCGATGGCAAGCAGCGGCGACGGCCGACCGCCAGTGCGCGGATGCGGACAGGGGAAGACTCGGTCGTGCCCCTGCTCCGGGCGGTGATGCGCGGCGGGCGCATCGCAAGCCCATGCCGGCGACCGAAAGGTCCTCCCTTGTCCGCACCCGACGCGACGACGGCCAAGGCTAGCGTGCGCTGCGGCGCGATGCGGCGTGCAACATCGCGGCCGCGAACAGCGCCAGCACGCCAAGCGCGATCTGCAACGCAGAGGCCGTGCCCGTCTGGGGCAGCTCGCCGAGGATGTCGTCCGCGGAGCCCTGCGGGCGGTTCACCGCCAGCAGCGCACTCCTGCCGTTCGCGTCCGCGGGCACCGTGGGCGTGACGTCGACCGCCACGAGGCTCGTGTACGCGCTCACGAGATGGTGCCGCAGCGCGACGTCGAGGACGGCCGGGCGGACGGTGTCCTCGGTGGCGCCGGCATGCAGCCCATCGGTCAGCGCCTCGATTTTCGCGCGCGCCCACAACACGTCGAGGCCGCGCGCGCCACCCGCCGGGTCCACCGGCAGCGTGGCGGTCCACGGCACACCGCCACTGAGCGCGCGGATCGCGACCTCCCCTTGCGCGCCCGCCGTCAACGCGGCACTGACCGCGATCGGCTCGCCGGCGTACAGATCGGGAATGCGCTGCGGATAGGTCTCCGCTTGGCCGGGCCAGGTGACCGAAACGTCCGTCAGCACCGGCGCCTCGAGCTTGCGGAACAGGGCCTCCATCTTCGCCTGCACCTCGTTCACGTCGCCGATGTACGTGAACGTGCCGCGCCCGTATTGCGCGGCCTTGGTCATGAACCACGCGTTGGGCGCCGAGCCGATGCCCACCGTGAAGAGCCGTCGGTCGGCGAGATGCGACGTGATGAAGGCGAAGAGCTCGGCCTCGTTGCCGACCGCGCCGTCGGTGAGGAACACGATCTGGCGCACGAATCCCGGCGCCGCGCCTGCAGCAAGCGCCGCTTCGAGCGCCGGACGCATCTCGGTGCCGCCCTGCGCCCGCAGGCCGCGCACGAACGCATGCGCACGATCGAGCGTCGCGCGATCGACGGGCAAGGGCGCGCCGAACAGCGTGCGCGTGACGGAATTGAATTCGATGACGTTGAACCGGTCACCGGGTTGCAGCCGGTCGAGGGCGAGGTCGAGCGCCTGCCGCGCCTGGCGGATGGAATTGCCTTCCATCGATCCCGACGTGTCGATGATGAACACGACCTCGCGCGGGGACCGTGCCCTCGGCACTTCCGCGGTCGGCGGAATCACCATCAGCAGCGTGTAGTCGGTGGCACCGTCCCGCTGGGTGAAGAGCGCCGCGCCCGGAGACGCTCCGGCGTCGGGCTTCCACACGAGCTCGAAGTCGCGGTCCGCCGGCACCGGACCGTCGAGCTCGATGGCGTACCGCTGCCCCGGCGCTTCCTCCACCCGCACGGCGTGGGACGTGCTCGCAATGTCGGCCAGCGGGAACCCCGGAGCGAGGTCCACGTGCAGGGTCACGGGGTTGACCTTCGTTACGCGTGGCGCGAGTGGGGGATTCGGGAACCCATCGCTCACGGGTACGACACCCTCGCCGGATGCCGTCGATGTTCCACCCTCGGGCGTGTAGCGCGGCGTGAGCACCATCGGGAGGCGCAGCCGGAACGCGCCCTCGTCGAAGCGCAGCCTCTCCTGATACTCGATCGTCACCACGACGTCCTCGTCGGGGCCGATGCCGGCGACGCTCGTCGTGAACACGTTCGGACGCTGCTGCTCGACGAGCGTCGCCTTGCGGCCTTCCCGTTGTGCCTGCGCGTACGTCTCGCGCGCCGCACGGCGCTCGCGGATCTGGCCCTCGATGCGGCGCGCGCCGACCTGCATGGCGAGGTGATCGACCGCAGCCCCCTCCGGAAGCGGGAACACGTAGATGCCTTCGAGCCATTCCATGCCCGGGTTGTGGAAGCGCTGCGTGACGCGCGTGCGGGCGACGATGCCGGTCACGCCGATCACGACGTCGGTGGCGAGCAGAGGCGCCGGCAAATCGCCGCCCGCGTTGCGGAAGAGCAGGGCGCCCTGTCCGGGACCGGCGGCCGGCCGCGTCGCGGCGTGCGCCTGGTTGGCGACGACGAAAGCCGCGAGCGCCGAGGACGATGCTGACGAATACCCCCACCGCGAGGGCTTCGGCCGCGAGGCGCAGCACGTCGCGCACGATGCCTGTCCGCCCTGCCATCGACCCGACGTGACCTGCCTGCATTGCTTTCCCCTCCGGAGTGCCGCGCGCGACCTGCACCGTGCATCGCCGCTTTCGGGCACGCTGCGATTGCACCGCCACGGCAGGGCACCGCCGGGGCGGAAAAGGGCGGGCTGACGAAGAAAAATGGCAAACCGATGACAGCACGGTGCCGCGGCCTTTGTCGCGGCGGCGCTGCGCTATAGTCGGCGCGACTCCATGAGCCGCCGCATCGCCATCGTCGAAGACGAGCCCGCCATCCGCGCGAACTATGCGGATGCGCTGCGCCGGCACGGCTACGAAGTGGCGGCTTACGGCAACCGTGCGGAGGCCATGCGCGCGTTCGCGACGCGCCTGCCGGATCTGGCGCTCATCGACATCGGCCTGGGCGAGGACGTCGACGGCGGGTTTGCGCTGTGCCGCGACCTGCGCGCGCTGTCACCGACGCTGCCGATCCTGTTCCTCACCGCACGCGACAGCGACTTCGACGTCGTCGCCGGCCTGCGCATGGGCGCGGACGATTACCTGTCGAAGGACGTCAGCCTGCCGCATCTCACGGCGCGCATCGCGGCGCTGTTCCGGCGCAGCGATCTCCTCCACGCCGCGCCCGCGACGGAGGAGATGCTGACGCGCGGGACGCTGGTGCTCGATTTGAAGCGCATGGCCGCGCGCTGGCAGGGACGTCCGGTCGATCTCACGTTGACCGAGTTCTGGATGGTGCACGCGCTGGCGCGCTTCCCCGGCCACGTCAAGGATCGCGAGGCGCTGATGCGCGACGCCCGCATCGTCGTCGACGACAGCACGATCACGTCGCACGTGAAGCGCATCCGGCGCAAGTTCGCCGCCGTCGATCCGGCATTCGACCGCATCGACACGGTGTACGGCATGGGCTATCGCTGGAAGGGCGATGACGCCTGAGCGCGCCGCCGCCGCAGTGCGCCGCCCCCGCCGTTTCGCGCTGGGCATCCGCGCCCAGCTCCTGCTCGTCCTCACGGTGTTCCTCGTGCTGCCCTGGCTTGGCTACCAGTACGTGCAGGAGCTCGAGCGCTTCCTGCGCGATGCCCACGAGAAGTCGCTCGCCAACACGGCCGAGGCGGTCGCCACGGCGCTGCACGATCGGGCGCGGCTGTTCGAGCAGCCCACCGTCGCGCCGCTCGGCGCGGCGCGCGGAACCGAGGACGGCAGTGAGGCCGAGCCAGCATCGCGCACCGGCGGACCGGCCGGAACGTCGGCCGAGATCGCGCAGATCCTGCACGGCCTTTCGCGCACCACGGCGCGAATCTGGGTGATCGATCGCAATCTCAACGTGCTAGCCCGGGCGGGGTCGCTGCGCAAACGCGTCGTGACACCGCCTTCGCCGCCCGCAGGGTGGCCGCGCCTGAGCGCATGGATCGAGGCGCATACGGTCGCGCCCCTGTATCGCCTCGCCCTGAAGCAGCCCACCGACGACTTCGCCGAAGAGGCGGCGGGACGCACCCTCGCGCAGGCACGCGAGGTCGACGGCGCGCTGTCGGGCATCCTGACCACCGACCGGCGGCCCACACCGGATGGCCGCGCGGTGATCGTCACGGCCGCGCACCCGATCTGGGTGGGCGACCAGGTGCGCGGCGCCGTGATCGTGGAGGACACGGGCAATGCGGTGCTGGTCGAGCGCAACCGGGCGTTCGAGCGCCTGTTCAACATCGTCATCGCGGCGCTCCTCATCGGGTCCGCCGCGGTGACCTGGTACGCGACGCGGCTCTCGCGGCGCATCCGCGCCCTGCGCGACGATGCCGAGCGCGCGATCGATCCGCAGGGCCGCGTGCACGCCCGGCTCGCGGGCGCCACTGCGCGCGACGAGATCGGCGACCTGTCGCGCAGCTTCGCGAGCGTGCTCGAGCGCCTGGGCCAGTACGCCGCGTACCAGAAGAACATGGCGAGCCGGCTCTCGCACGAGCTGCGCACGCCGATCGCCGTGGTGCGCTCCTCGCTCGAGAACCTGCAGGCGCAGGTGCATGAGGACGACGCGCGCGTGTATCTGGAACGGGCGCAGGGCGGCCTCGCGCGGCTCGGTGCGATCCTCACGCGCATGACCGAGGCGACGCGGCTGGAGCAGAGCCTGCACGAGGCGGAGCGCGAAAGCGTCGACCTCGTGGCGCTCGTCGGCGGCTGCGTCGAGGGCTACCGGGCCGCGTATCCCGCGCATGCCTTCCGGATGGAGCTCGCACGGGCACCCTTGCGCGCCCTGGTGGCCCCCGACCTCGTCGCGCAGATGCTGGACAAGCTCGTCGTCAACGCCATCGAGTTCGCGCTGCCGGGGTCGCCGATCCACGTGCGGCTCGAGCGTGCGGGCGACCGCGCACGGATCATCGTCGGTAACTCCGGGCCCCTGCTCCCGCAGGGCATGGAGCACCGGCTCTTCGACTCGATGGTGTCGGTGCGGCCCGAGGGTGGCAGCGACGGACCGCATCTCGGCCTCGGCCTCTACATCGTGCAGCTCGTCGCCAAATTCCACGGCGGGCGTGCGCGTGCCGAGAACCGCGCGGACGGCTCGGGCGTGGTGATCACGGTCGCCTTGCCCCGGGAGCCCGACGCGTAGGCGGCCGCGGTTGCAGAGCCACACCGGCAGCGGCCGGCACGGCCGAAAGTTGACCCCAGCTGCGGCCGCGCGGTGGCCGTCGGCGATAATGCCGGGCTGTCGCGCTTGCGACCTGGCCGCCCCATCCGCATGCCGACCTCCATCCTCGCGTCCCCCGCCGTCCTGTGCGCGTTGCTCCTCGTCGCGTCGAACGTCTTCATGACGGTCGCGTGGTACGGGCATCTGAAGCATGTGCAGACGTGGCCGTGGTGGGGCGCGGCGCTGATCTCGTGGGGCATCGCCTTCTTCGAATACCTCCTGCAGGTGCCCGCCAACCGCATCGGCTTCGGCACCTTCTCGCTCGCGCAGCTCAAGATCATGCAGGAGGTCATCACGCTGTGCGTGTTCGTGCCGTTCGCGGTGTTCTATATGGGGCAGCCGATCAAGCTCGATTACCTGTGGGCCGGCCTGTGCCTCGTCGGGGCGGTGTTCTTCGTGTTCCGCGCTTGACGGCCCGCATCCCGCGATGAATTTTCTGCGCGTGTACACGCCGTTCGCGGCGGGTTACCTCCTGTCGTATGTGTTCCGCACGGTGAACGCGGTCATCTCGCCCGAGCTGACGCGCGAGCTCGCGCTTTCCCCGGCCGCCCTCGGGCTGCTCACCAGTGCGTACTTCATCGCCTTCGGGGCCATGCAGATCCCCGCCGGCATGCTGCTCGACCGCTATGGTCCGCGGCGCGTCGAGCCGGTCATGCTGCTGCTCGCGGGGACCGGCTCGCTCGCGTTCGGGCTCGCGCACGGCGAGGCGGGGCTGCTCGTCGCCCGCGCGGTGATCGGCGCCGGGGTCGCAACGTGCCTCATGGCGCCGCTCAAGGGCATCTCCACGTGGTATCCGGCCGAGCGTCATGCGTCGCTGTCGGGATGGATGATGGTCGCCGGCGGTCTGGGTGCGCTGCTCGCCACGGCGCCGCTCGAGCTCGCGCTGCGGTTCACGTCGTGGCGCAGCGTGTTCGTGCTCCTCGCGGCGATCACCTATGCGGTCGCGATCTGGCTGTGGCTGCAGGTGCCCGACCTCCCGCGGGCGAAGCAGGTGACGAGCTGGCGCGCGCAATGGCAGGGCGTGCGGCTCGTGTTCCGCACGCCGCGCTTCTGGTGGCTGGCGCCCGTCGGCGCGCTCGCCATGGGTGCGTTCATGGCGATCCAGGGGTTGTGGTCGGTGCCGTGGATGATGGACGTGCAGGGCCTCGATCGCGCGTCTGCCGCGCGGCACCTGCTGCTGATGAGCATCGTGACCCTGGCGGGCTACTTCTTCCTCGGCGCCTTCTCGACCCGTCTCGCGCATGCGGGCATCCAGGCGCGGCACCTCTTCGCATCGGGATTCGGGCTCAACATCGCCGCCCTCGCCGCGATCGTGCTGCAAGTCCCCGGCAGCTACCTGTGGTGGGGGCTCTACGGGCTTGGCGCCTCGGTCAACGTGCTGGGGTTCACGGTGCTGAGCCAGGGCTTCGCGCGCGAACTCACTGCGCGCGCCAATACCGCGCTCAACGTGCTGATGTTCTCCGGCAGTTTCGCGACGCAGTGGGGCGTGGGCGTGATCGTCGACGCGGCCCGCCAGGCGTTCGGCTTCGACACCGCGCGCGGGCTCCAGCTCGCGTTCACCGATCGTGCTCGTGCTCGAAGCGCTGACCTACGCCTGGTTCCTCGCCGGCTGGCGCCGCCACGCACCGCATCCGGCCGCGACCGCGGCCGCATCCGTCTGACCGCGATCATGCACCTTCACATCCTCGGCATCTGCGGCACGTTCATGGGCGGCATCGCGGCCATCGCCAAGGCGGCGGGCCACGTCGTGACGGGCTGCGACGCGAACGTCTATCCGCCGATGAGCACGCAGCTCGAGGCGCTCGGCATCGGCCTGACCGAAGGCTGGGACCCCGAGCAGCTCCGCTCCGTCGCTGCGGACGCCGACATCTTCGTCATCGGCAACGTGGTGTCACGGGGCAATCCGCTCATGGAGGCGATCCTCGATGCCGGCCTGCCCTACGTGTCCGGGCCGCAGTGGCTCTACGAGAACGTGCTGCGCGACCGCTGGGTGCTGGCGGTGGCGGGCACGCACGGCAAGACCACGACCACGTCGATGCTGGCATGGATCCTCGAGCATGCGGGACTCGCGCCTGGATTCCTGATCGGCGGCGTGCCCATCGACTTCGGATGCTCGGCGCGCCGCGGCGGCGACACGCCGTTCTTCGTGATCGAGGCCGACGAGTACGACACGGCGTTCTTCGACAAGCGCTCCAAGTTCGTGCACTACCGGCCGCGCACGGCGGTGCTGAACAACCTCGAATACGATCACGCCGACATCTTCCCGGACCTTGCGGCGATCGAGACGCAGTTCCACCATCTCGTGCGCACGGTCCCCCGTCAGGGACGGTTGATCGTCAACGGTGGCGAGGCGAGCCTCATGCGCGTGCTCGGCCGCGGCGCGTGGAGCGAGATCGAGTCCTTCCGTGCGGCCGAGGAGGAGGACCTTCTTGCGCAGCGCGACGGCGCGGCCGCCGCCCGATGGTCCATCGCGGACGACGGCACGGTGATGCTCGGCTCCCATGTCGAGGGCGTGCTGCGCTTCGGCGAAGCGGGGCGGCACAACCGGCTCAACGCGCTGGCGGCCATCGCGGCCGCGCGCCACGCCGGGGTGCCCGTACGGCAGAGCCTCGCAGCCTTGCAGGCCTTTCGCGGCGTGAAGCGGCGGCTCGAATTGCGCGGTGTCGTGAACGGCGTCGCCGTGTACGACGACTTCGCGCATCACCCCACCGCGATCGCAACCACCATCGACGGTCTCAGGCGGAAGGTCTCGGGCGGACGCATCCTCGCGGTGCTGGAGCCGCGCTCCAACACCATGAAGCTCGGCGCCGTGAAGGATGCGTTGCCCGGAAGCCTTGCTGCCGCCGACGCCGTGTTCTGCTATTCCGGCAAGCTCGGGTGGGACGTGACGGCCGCGTTGCGGCCCCTCGGTGCGCGCGCCACCGTGCTCGACGACATCGACCGCCTCGCCGACATGGTCGTCGCCGCTGCGCGATCCGGCGACCACGTCCTGGTGATGAGCAACGGCGGCTTCGGCGGCATCCACGACAAGCTGCTGCAGCGCTTGCGGGCAGACACGGCGATCGGTACGCCGGCGGTACCGGCGCGGTGAAGGTGGTCCTCTACCTGCACGGACTCAACTCCGCGCCGCAATCCGTCAAGGGCCAGCTCGTCGCGCGCGCCGTCGCCGCGCTGCCGTCGCCGCCGCGGTTCCACCTGCCGCAGCTGCCGCATCGTCCGCGCGAGGCGGTCGCCATGCTGGAGCGCTGGATCGACGCGAAGGTCGCGCGCGACGACCATCTCACGCTCGTCGGCAGCTCCCTCGGCGGCTTCTACGCCACATGCCTCGCGGAGCGCCACGGCGCGCGCGCATGCGTCATCAATCCCGCCGTGCGCCCGTACGCGTCGCTCGAGAGCTTCCTCGGTCCGCAGCGCAATCTCTACACCGGCGAAGCCTGGGAGCTCACCCGCGCGCACCTCGATGAGATGACCGCGCTGCGCGTCGAGCACGTCACGCGGCCGGAGCGCTACCTGCTCCTCGTGCGCACCGGCGACGAGCTCCTCGACTGGCGCGAGGCCGTGGCGTACTACGGCGGCGCATTCCAGTACGTCGGTGGCGGCGGCGACCACGGCTGGGCCGACTTCGCGCCGATGATCCCCACCGTGCTGCAGTTCGCCGGCTGCGCTTCCTGAGACCTCGCACCGCACGCGACGATCCCGCCGCCCCTGCAACCGTTCTTCCGGATCCTTCCCGTATGTCCCGCCATCGCTTCTCCGTCATGTTGGCGCGTGTGTTCCTGCTCGCCGTCATCGCTCTGCTGCCGACGCTCGCCGCTGCGCAATCGCGCATCTGCACCGATCGCGACACGATCGTGTTCGGCGACCGTCCCGTCGGCAGCACCTCGTCGACGCGGGTCACCGTCAGCAATTGCGGCTCGGCACCGTTCAGCTTCACCGACGTGAGCGTGCACTCGGCCACGGGCCCGGCGTTCCACGTCGCCACGTCGTGCGCGACGGGTGCGACGCTGCAGCCGGCGCAATCGTGCACGCTCGACATCGCGTTCGTGCCCACGGCCGCGGGCCAGCAGTCGGGGGGCGTGTGGCTGCGCAACACGACGAGCACCGGCACGCAGCTCATCACGTTCTACGGCCGCGGAATCGACAGCGCAGCGGGCTCCTCGAGCCTGGCGTTCACGCCGGGCGTTGGCCCAGCTCGGTACCGTCGCGGTGGGCGCTACGTCCGACGCGCTCACGGTCGTGGTGCAGAACCGCGGCACGGTGCCGGTGACGCCGTCCGCGCTGGTGATCAACGGTCCGGGCGCGTACGACTTCGACATCGTGGGTGACTGCGCCGTCGGCAAGGCCATTCCCGCCGGCGGTACGTGCGCGCTGCGCTTCCTGTTCACGCCGGCGGCGGCAGGCGCGCGCCTTGCCAACTTCATCATCGACGCGCCACAGCTCGCATCGCTCGCCATCCTGCAGGTCGCGGGCACGGGCGTGGACGCCGGCGCCCGCGCAGCCCGCCGTCGATATCGTCGAGTTCCATCACGCGGGGCTCGATCACTACTTCCTCACCGCGTCCGCGGAAGAAGCCGACTTCATCGATCGCGGCGGCCTCGGTCCGCAGTGGACGCGCACCGGCCGCCGGCTGCGTGGGTGGCCGGCCGGCGCGCAGCCGGCGAACGCAGTCGATGCGTGCCGCTTCTTCGGCACGCCGGGTCTCGGTCCGGACTCCCACTTCTACACGGTGAACGGCGCGGAATGCGCGGCCGTGAGGCAGGACCGCTATTGGGAGTTCGAAGGCGTTGCCTTCCGGGTGCTGCCGCTCGCGGGCAGCGGCTGTGCGCCGGGAAGCGAGGTCGTGCAGCGGCTCTACAAGCCGGCCGCCGACGTCACGGGCATGCGGCACCGCTACGTCATCGACGATGCCGACGTCGAGGCGATGCTCGGCGCCGGGTGGACGCTCGAAGGCCCGGTGTTCTGCTCGGTGAGGTGATTGCCGGCGGTGGCACCGCCGCTGGCGAAGAACGCGTGCTGTGAGCCAGGAAGGAGTCGGCGCGCGCTCGCGCTGCACGGCATGCGGGACGCGCATCGGGCGGAGTACCATGGCGGATGCCCGATTCCGCGATGTCGCTGACTGCTGACTGCCGAACCTGACCATGCCCTCCCTGGCCGGCAAGCTCGTCGTGGCGATCTCCTCGCGAGCGCTCTTCGACCTGACCGAGAGCCACCGCATCTACACCGAGCTCGGCGTCGAGGCGTACCACCGCTACCAGATCGAGCACGAGGATGAGCTGCTCGAGCCGGGCCCGGCCTTCTCGCTCGCCCAGAAGCTGCTGCGCCTCAACCGGCCCGACAAGCAGTACGTCGAGGTGATCCTGCTGTCGCGCAATAGCGCCGACACCGGCCTGCGCGTGTTCAACGCCATCAAGCACTACGGCCTCGACATCTCGCGCGCCGCGTTCACCAAGGGGGAGCCGACGTCGCGCTACGTGCCCGCGTTCGGCGCCCATCTCTTCCTGTCGGCCGACACCGGCGACGTGCGCCGCGCGCTGGAGGACGGCTACGCCGCGGCCACGATCTTCCCGAGCATCTTCCGCAACGAGACCGACGAGCTGCGCATCGCGTTCGACGGCGACGCGGTGCTGTTCTCGGACGAGGCGGAGCGCGTGTACCAGGCGAACGGCCTCGCGGCGTTCGCGCAGAGCGAGACCGATGCGGCACTGCGACCGCTATCCGGCGGACCGTTCAAGGAGTTCCTCGCCGGGCTGCACCGGATCCAGTCGGACTTCCCCGAGGACGAGAGCCCGATCCGCACGGCGCTCGTCACGGCGCGCAGCGCCCCGGCGCACGAGCGCGTGATACGCACGCTGCGCGCATGGAACATCCGGATCGACGAGGCGCTCTTCCTCGGCGGCCTCGACAAGGGCGAGTTCCTGCGCGCGTTCGGCGCCGACATCTTCTTCGACGACCAGCGCACGCACGTCGAGTCGGCGATGAAGCACGTGGCGGCATGCCACGTCCCGCACGGCATCGTCAACGAGCCTTCCGGCTGAGCGGCCCCCGCGCGCAGGGTTGACGCGTCTGCCAGCGGCGGCCGACGGCGGCATCGAGGGGCTGGATCACGCGTGCCGTCCGCGACCCCCGCCGCCGCGAGACGGCCGCGAGCACGTCGCAGCCGGACAGGAGCAGGGTTAGCAGCGGGGTCTCGTCGGGCATCGCGGAACACGGTGGGGCGGGGAAGGGCGTTCAGCAATAACCGAGCCGTCCGCCTTTGCGCCAGCGAATCAAGCGTTTGCCGCGCGCCGACCCCGGCTGCTGTCAAGGCTCTCGACAGCGGCCACGACCCGTTCCAAAGGCGCTGCCGGTCAGGCGGCTACCGTGCGCCGACCGGCGAACGGGTACGACGGATCGTTGTACCCGGGCGTCGAAGGGTGGCCCGGCGTGACGAGACGATCCACGAGCGCCTCGTCGTCGGCCGTCCATGCGGTGCCGATCGCCGCGGCGTACGCATCCCACTGCTCCTGCGTACGCGGTCCGGCGATGACCGAAGTGACGATCCGGTTCGCCCACAGCCACGCGAGCGCGAACTGCAGCAGCGAGCGGCCCGTGCGCCGCGGCATGCGCCTGCAGGCGCTGCGCGATGGCGAGCGACTCCTCGCGATATTCGGTCTGCATCATGCGGGAGTCGCGCCGGCCGGCACGCGTGTCGTCCGCCGGCGCCGCGCCGGGCTGGTATTTGCCGGTCAGAACGCCGCGCGCGATGGGCGAGTACGGCGCAACGCCCAGGCCGTAGTGATCGCTCGCCGGCAGGATCTCGACCTCGGCGACGCGATTCAGCAGGTTGTAATGCGGCTGGCAGACCACGGGCCGCGGCACGCCCATCGTGCGGCACAGGTGCACCACTTCGGCGATGCGCCAGCCGCGGAAGTTCGACACGCCGAAGTAGCGGATCTTGCCGCTGCGGATGAGGTCGCCGATGGCGGCGATCGTCTCCGCGAGAGGCGTGCCCGGATCGTCGCGGTGCAGGTAGTAGATGTCGATGAAGTCCGTGCCAAGGCGGGCGAGGCTGTCGTCGCACGCGCGCATGATCCACCGCCGCGACAGGCCGCCGTCGTGCGGCTTCGACGTCATCGGGTTGGCGACCTTCGTCGCGAGGATCCAGTGATGGCGCCGTGCGGCGATGGCGGCGCCGACGATGCGCTCCGATTCGCCTTCCGCGTACTTGTCGGCGGTGTCGATGAAGTTGATGCCGCGATCGGCCGCCGCATCGACGATGCGTGACGCGGTGGCGGCGTCCGTGCGATCGCCGAACATCATCGTGCCGAGGCACAGCGGCGACACCTCGAGGCCGCTCCTGCCGAGGCGGCGATAGTGCATGGTCATGACTGCATCCCCTGGTGAGCGCGCCACTATGCAGCAAGCGCCGGAGCCGGGCAACGCGGCGCATCGGCACCGCCGGTATAATCGCGGCCCCGGCGGTGCGCACGTCGAACCGCCAGTCCTGCTCCTCTTTCCCCATGCATGTCTTTTTCGAGGACGACGGCCAGTGCAAGGCCGGCACGATCCTCGCCGACAACGAGTCGTCGCTGCAGATCGAGGCCGCGTCCGGCAAGCGCCTCAAGGTGAAGGCGGCGAGCGTGCTGCTGCGCTTTGCCGTCGCCCGGCCCCGCGACGCTGCTCGCCGAGGCACAGCGCATGGCCGCAGAGCTCGATCCGCAGTTCCTGTGGGACGTGTGCGGCGACGACGAGCTCGGCTTCGCGGAGCTCGCGCAGGACTACTACGGCCATGCGCCGGCACCGGCCGAGGCGGCCGCGGTGGCGCTCGCGCTGCACGCCGCGCCGATGTTCTTCTACAAGCGCGGCAAGGGCCGCTATCGCCGCGCGCCGGCCGACGCATTGCGTGCGGCGCTCGCGTCGCTCGAGCGCAAGCAGCGCGAAGGCGAGCAGGCGCAGGCGTGGATCGACGAGCTCAAGGCACACCGGCTGCCGCAGGCGTTCCGGGACAAGCTCCGGATGCTGCTGCACAAGCCCGACAAGCAGTCGCTGGAATGGAAGGCGCTGACGGCCGCGTGCGATGCGCTGCAGACCAACCCGGTGGCACTCCTGGCGGCGAGCGGTGCGATCCCGTCGACGCACGATTATCACTACGACGCGTTCCTCGTGCAGGCGTTTCCGCAAGGCACCGCATTCGGCGTGTGGGGAACGGTCGATGCGTTGCCTCCGCTCCCGGTCGCAGCCGTGCGTGCGTTCTCGATCGACGATGCCACCACGATCGAGATCGACGACGCCTTCTCGGTGGACGCGCGCGCCGACGGCGGCTGGCGCGTCGGCGTCCACATCGCTGCGCCGGCGCTCGGCATTCCGCGTGGCACCGCGCTCGACGGGGTCGCGCGCCAGCGCCTGTCCACGGTGTACATGCCGGGACGCAAGATCACGATGCTGCCCGACGCCGGTCGTCGACGCCTTCACGCTGGCTGCCGGCGCTGCGCGGCCCGCGCTGTCGCTCTACGTCGACGTCGCCGCGGACGGTGCGCTGCTGCGTCACGAGACGCGCGTCGAGCGCGTGGCCGATCACGGCGAACCTGCGGCTCGACGGGATCACGGAGCACTTCGCTGCCGCCGCTGCCGTCGCCTGCAGACCCGGAGTGGACGCCGGAGCTGCGCGTGCTGTGGCGTGTCGCGCAGGCGCTCGCCGAGCGCCGCGGCAAGGCCGACATCCATCGGATCGACTACAGCTTCTACGTGGACTGGGATGCGCTGCCCGAGGGACGCGTGCGGATCGTGCCGCGCCCGCGCGGCTCGCCGCTCGACAAGCTCGTCGCCGAGCTGATGATCTTCACCAACAGCACCTGGGGCAAGCTGCTCGCGGACGCCCGCGTGCCGGGGCTCTATCGCACCCAGGGCGCAGGCAAGGTGAAGATGAGCACGCGTCCCGCGCGAGCATCAGGGGCTGGGCGTGGCGCACTACCTGTGGTCGAGCTCGCCGCTGCGCCGCTATTCCGACCTCGTGAACCAGCGCCAGATCCTCGCCATCGTCGATGGGACGAAGCCGCCGTACGGCGACAACGACGCCGAGCTCTTCGGCGTGCTGGCGGATTTCGAGGCGACGTACTCGGGTTACGCCGAGTTCCAGTCGCGCATGGAGCACTACTGGTGCCTGCGCTGGCTGCTGCAGGAGAACGTGCAGGAAGCGCGGGCCATGGTCATCCGCGAGAACCTCGTCCGCTTCGAGTCGCTGCCGCTGGTCATGCGTCTCGCGGACCTGCCGTCCCTGTCCGCCGATGCGCCCGTGCGGGTGGCGATCGGGCGCATCGACCTGCTGTCACTCACGCTGGAATGCCGGTACGCGGGTCCGGGCTGATGAGCGGTCGCAGGAGCTATGCACCTGTCATGGCCTGCACGCTACAATGGATTATTGACCCGAATGGCGCTGCCTGGCGTCCCGCCACTTGCCCAGCCGATCCACGAAGCCGAAGCCGGCCGCAGCACGGCCCAGCGGCCCTGCACGGGTCAGCGCCGGGCTCGCGCTGGTCGAGGGTGCGGCGCCGCCCTTGAAGAAGCCCGGGCCCGCTGCTGCGCCGCGACCGCCACGCACGGGGCCGCGCGCGGTCGGCGCTGCGCCTGACGCGGCAGCGGTCGCGACCCCGAAGCCGGTCGGCAAGACGGCCGGCAAGACGGCACGCAAGCCCGCACGCGCAGCTGCGGCCACCGCTGCACCGCGCAACCGCCGCCGCACCTGCCGCAACATCGGCGCAGGTCGATCCCGCACACGTCACCCCGGAACCCGCTTCTTCGCTCGCCGCCGGCACCGCGCATGCCGCGTCACCTGCAATGCGCGGTGATCGCGTCCGCGCGCTGCTCCACGCAGTGTCTTCGCGGCTCACGGTGCGCACGCATGCCGCAAGCCGCAGGCCCGTATTTCCCCGGCGCTGGATGATCGGCGGCTCGCCGCTCCTGACCATCGCGTTCGCCGGATCGCTCCTCGTTCACCTGGTCGCGCTGTCGATCCATTTCCAGCCGGAGCTGCAGCGCATGCTCGACCGCGGACCGACGCTCGAGGTCGCGCTGGTGAACGCCAAGACGAAGGACCGCCCGGCGAAGGCCGACATCCTGGCGCAGGCCAATCTCGACGGCGGCGGCAACACCGATGCCGATCGCCGGGCGCGCACGCCGCTGCCGCTGATGCCGAAGCCGACGATGAAGACCGAGCTTGCGATGGCGCCCCAGGAGATCGAGGAGCTCGAGCGCAAGACGCAGGAGCTCCTCACGCAGCTGCGCAGCATGCCCGTCGTCGCGCCGCCCTGCGCCCGCGCCGTCCGAGTCGGCGGAGCCGCCGGACCTGCCGACCACGGCCGAGCTCACGCGCCGCGCCTTCGAATCGATGCGCCTCGAAGCGCAGGTGGCCAAGGAGTTCGAGGCCTACCAGAAGCGCCCGAAGCGGCGATTCATCGGCGCCCGGGCGGAGGAGTACCGCTTCGCGCGCTACGTCGAGGACTGGCGCCTCAAGGTCGAGCGCATCGGCAACCTCAACTATCCCGAGGCCGCGCGCCAGCTCAAGCTCTACGGCAATCTCATCCTGTCCGTCGCCATCCGCTCCGACGGCACGCTCGAAGGCGTCGAAGTGCATCGCTCCTCCGGGCACCGCATCCTCGATGCCGCAGCAGTGCGCATCGTCGAGCTCGGCGCGCCGTACTCGCCGCTGCCGGCCGATATCCGTCGCGACACCGACGTCCTCGTGATCACGCGCACCTGGAGCTTCAGCAAGGGCGACGAGCTCACCTCCGAGTGAGCGTGGCAGCACTCGCCATCGCACTGCACATCCACCGGCCGTGGCGGCGCTGCTGATGTCGCGTCCGCCGGGCGTGGGCCACCGCCGCGCGACGTTCGCGTCATGACCGGACGAAACGGTGCCGGCGCTGCAGTGCGGCGCGGCCTCCTGTGGACGCTCGCGGGCCTGGTCGCGATCGTCGTGCTGTGGCTCGCGTGGGTTGGCGGCCACATCGCATGGTGGCGATCCCATCCGCCGCGCGAAACCGCGTTCATGAGCCAGCGCATGGACGCGCTGCAGGCGGTCAATCCGCGCGCGCAACTGCGCTATCGGTGGGTCCCGTACGCGCGCATCTCGGAGCACCTCAAGCGCGCGATGATCGCCGCCGAGGACGCGCGCTTCGTCGAGCACGAAGGCTTCGACTGGGAAGGCATCCAGCTCGCGCTGGAGAAGAACCAGCGGCGCGGGCGGGTCGTGGCGGGCGGCTCCACGATCAGCCAGCAGCTCGCCAAGAACCTGTTCCTCTCGCCGTCCAGGAGCTACTGGCGCAAGGGCGAGGAGGCGATCATCACGGTGCTGCTCGAAGCCATGCTCGACAAGAACCGCATCTTCGAGCTCTATCTCAACGTGATCGAATGGGGCAGCGGCGTCTTCGGCGCCGAAGCTGCGGCGCAGCGCTATTTCGGTACCTCCGCCGCACACCTCAATGCCGAGCAGGCGGCACGCCTCGCGGCGATGGCCCCCAATCCGCGCTTCTACGAACGCAACCAGGCGGCGCCGGGCCTGAATCGCAAGATCCGGCATCATCGTGGGGCGCATGCCGGCAACCGAGGTTCCGTAGGCATCGAGGCAGCGCCGGCGGCCTGCCTGAACGAGCGTCCACCCCGGGACCGACCGCACGCTTGCCGGCTCGGAGATCGCGGCGACGCGCTCCAAGCGCGCGCATCGGTCGCGTAGAATGCCCACGGCCCTCGGGGCCACGCGCGCGGGCCTGCAATCGCGCTCTGCCGGGTGCTCTCACCAGCGCACCGCGTAGTGCTCGCGACGAGACGCTCGTGGATGCTCGCAACGACCCGATGTGGTCAGGCGTCGGTCTGATCCTCGGCGTGCAGCCATTGCGATCGAACTCCGGAAATCCCGGCGACCATGCCCGAGCTCCTCGACAACACGCGGACCGACACCCACGCGCCACACGCGAACGTGCAGGAGGCGCTCGCGGAGGTCACCGCTCTCCTGCGGCGGCACCGGCTGGTCGAAGGCCTCGTGCAGCAGCAGCTCGAGCAGGCAGCCGCAGGCGGACAGGGCGATCTCGTCGACAGCGCGGTCTATCGCGAGAACAAGGCCGAGCTGCAGCGCCGGCTCGATCGCCTGCATCCGGCCGACATCGCCTACATCCTCGAAGCGCTGCCGCTCGACGAGCGGCTCTACATCTGGGATCTCGTCAAGGCCGAGCGCGACGGCGACATCCTGCTCGAGGTGTCGGATGCGGTGCGCGAATCG
Organism: uncultured beta proteobacterium; assembly: GCA_963734575.1. Taxonomy (GTDB): domain Bacteria; phylum Pseudomonadota; class Gammaproteobacteria; order Burkholderiales; family Casimicrobiaceae; genus CAIWHR01. The sequence goes on from CAVTHT010000013.1 coordinate 190,709, forward strand.
CTCATCTCCTCGATGGACACCGAGGAGCTCGTCGCCGCGACGGAGAGCCTCGACACCGACGAGATCGCCGAGCTCGCACCGGACCTCCCGCAGGAGGTCATGGACGACGTGCTTCCAGAGCCTCTCGATCGAGGAGCGCGAGCAGCTGCGGGCCGCGATGTCGTTCGAGGAGGACATGGTCGGCGCGCTGATGGATTTCGACGACGTCACGGTGCGCGCCGGACGTGACGCTCGAGGTCGTGCCTGCGCTATCTGCGCCGCTTCGAACGAGCTGCCGAGCCAGACCGACCAGCTCTTCGTCGTCGATCGCGGCGAGCAGCTCCTCGGCGTGCTGCCGGTCGACAAGCTCCTCGTCACCGATCCTGATGCCACGGTCCGCGAGGTCATGGCGCCCGCCGCGGTCACGCTCCTGCAGCACGCCAAGGCCGACGAGGCCGCGAGCTCGTTCGAGCGTTACGACCTCGTCTCCGCGCCCGTCATCGATACCAACGGCAAGCTCGTCGGGCGGGTGACCGTGGACGAGATCCTCGACTTCGTGCGCGAGCAGCGGAGCACGAGGAGCTGCTGGCTGCGGCCGGCCTGCGCGAGGAGGAGGACGTCTTCGCGTCGGTGTGGGCGTCGTTTCGCAATCGCTGGGCGTGGCTGGCGATCAACCTCGTGACGGCGTTCATCGCGTCGCGGGTGATCGGGCTCTTCGAGGGCTCGATCCAGAAGCTGGTGGCCCTCGCCGCGCTGATGCCGATCGTCGCCGGCATCGGCGGCAACTCGGGCAATCAGACCATCACCATGATCGTGCGCGCGGCCGCGCTCGGGCCAGGTCAGCATCCAGAACGCGAAGCAGCTCGTCCGCAAGGAGATCACGGTGAGCCTCGTCAACGGCCTCGTCTGGGGCGGCGTGATGGGCATCATCGCGATGCTGCTCTACAAGGACGTGTCGCTCGGACTCGTGATGGTCCTCGCGATGACGCTCAACCTGATCCTCGCCGCGATGATGGGGGTGGCCATCCCCATGGCGATGATGAAGTTCGGACGCGATCCGGCACTGGGGTCGTCGGTGCTCATCACCGCGGTCACGGACTCCGGCGGCTTCTTCATCTTCCTCGGCCTCGCGACGCTCTTCCTGCTCTGACGGCGCGGGCACCCTTGCCGTCCGTCGCGCGCTACACTGTCCATCGCGCCGGCCGGAATAGGCCTGCTCGCAACGCTGTTTATCGCGTGTCGCACCTTCCGATAACAATCTCAGGGGAGATTCCGATGAGCCTTACGTTGCGCCAAGCGGCCGCAGTTGGCGCGGCCGTGCTGTTGCCTGCCGTTGCCTTCGCCCAGGCCCCCGTCAAGACGACCGACGGCGTCGCTGACGAACCAGGCCGGCATGACGCTCTATGCGTTCGACAAGGATTCGGGCGGCAAGAGCGCGTGCAACGGTCCCTGCGCGGGACTGTGGCCGCCGCTCATGGCCGCCGGCGACGCCAAGGGCAGCGGCGACTGGACGGTGATCGCCCGCGACGATGGCGCGAAGCAGTGGGCGTACAAGGGCAAGCCCGTGTACCTGTGGTCCAAGGACGCCAAGCCGGGCGACAAGACCGGCGACAACTTCAACAACGTCTGGCACGTCGCGAAACCGTAGTCGAACGGCGGCGTGTGGGTCAGGCTCCGGCCTGACTCACCCAGCGAGTCGGACCCTGCAGCGACTTGCCGTGGGTCCGGCTTCAGCCGGACGCCTTCATCCCGATGCAAAGCCACGCATGCTGAACGGCGCTTCCGATCCGCCGCCGCTGCCCGCATCCCGAGCTGCTGGCGGCGATCCCGCGCCTGCGCCGCTACGCCCGCGTGCTGACGGGCGACAGCACGCGCGCCGACGACCTGGTGCAGGACACGCTCGCGCGGGCCTGGGAGAAGCGGCGCCTGTGGCAGGCCGGGACGGATCTTCGCGCGTGGCTGTTCACGATCATGCACAACGTCTACGTGAACCAGCTCTCGATCGCGCGTCGCGATGCCGCGAACGTGTCGCTCGACAGCGAGGGCGCGCACGCGGCATGGCAGCTGCCGGTGCGGGCCAACCAGCTCGAGCGCGTCGAGCTGCTGGAGATCATGCAACAGATGGGACGGCTGCCGCCCGACCAGCGCGAGGTCCTGCTGCTCGCTGCCGTGGAAGAGATGCAATACGACGAGATCGCCGCCATGCTGGACGTGCCGATGGGCACCGTGATGTCGCGCCTGTCGCGGGCGCGGGCACGGCTGCGCCACCTCGTCGACGAGCCGTCTTCGGCGCTCCGGGTGGTCCGATGAGCACCAATCCCGCACCGTACGACGAAGCGGATGTGCACGCGTACGCCGACGGCTGCCTGCCGGCGGAGCGCGTGGAGGCGTTCACCGCGATGCTGCAGCGTGAACCCGCACTCGCCACCCGCGTCGCCGAAATTCGCGCCCAGAGCGCGGACCTGCGCGCCGCCCTCGATTCGGTTCTCAGCGAGCCGATTCCGGAGCGTCTGCTGGCGGCGGCGAGCCCGCCGTCGCGCGTGGCGATGCTGCGCCGCCGTCTGCGCACGGGCGCGCCCGCGTTTGCCGCTGCGGCGATGCTGGTGGTCGGTGTCGCCATCGGCTGGTTCGGTCACACCCTCGAGATGGAATCGCGAGGCGTGCCCACGAGCTTTCCGCGCCAGGCGGCATTCACCCATGCCCTGTATGCAGCCGACGTGAATCGCCCGGTGGAGGTGTGGGCCGCGGAGGAGCAGCGCCTGGTCACGTGGCTCACCAAGCGCCTGGGTCGTGCGGTCCATGCCCCGGACCTCAACCAGTTCGGCTACGCACTCGTGGGCGGCCGTCTCGTGGCCGGCAACGAGCGCCCCACGGCGCTCTTCATGTACGAGAACGCCGATCGCAAGCGCCTGTCGCTGCAGGTGCGCAAGGAGCCCGCGGGCCGCGGCGACACCGCGTTCCGCTACGCGATCGAGGATGGGGTGGGGATCTTCTACTGGATCGACGACCAGTGCAGCTATGCGTTGACCGGCAATCTCGACCGCGCGCAGCTGCTTGCGATGGCGCGCCTCGTCTACGGGCAGCTCGCGGCGTTCGACAACCAGCCGCACTGACGCGCATCGGCGCGCGTCCGCGCGCCGCATTTGCGCGGACCGGTCCTTGCCGTTATCGTGACGATCCCGTTTGCCGCGCCGCTGCATGACGCGCCCCTTGCCTACATCATGTCCGATCCGAAGCTCATCACGCTCCGTGGCCGCCCGATTGCCGGCGGCAAGCATCCGCTCATCTGCACGCCGCTCGTCGGCGCCACCGCCGAGGCCATCACCGGCGAGCTCGGGGCGGTGCTGCCGAAGCGACCCGACATCATCGAGTGGCGCGCGGATTTCTTCGGCGCCATCGCCGATACGGGCGCAGTCCTCGAGATGGCGCGCCGCATCAAGGCCGCGGTCGGCGACCTGCCTGTGATCTTCACCTGCCGTGCCGCACGCGAAGGCGGCCAGCCTATCGCGCGCGACGAGCGCGAGATCGGCGCGCTCCTCGGAGCGCTCGCCGCCGACCGCTGCGTGGACCTCGTCGATTTCGAGATGAGCAATCGCGAGGAGCACGTGCGGCGCGTGCGCGACGTCACGCGCGAGCATGGCGTCGGCCTCATCCTGTCGTACCACAACTTCAAGGCGACGCCGCCTGCAGCCGAGCTCGCTGCCACGTTCCGGCAGGCCGAGACGCTCGGTGGCGACGTCGCCAAGGTCGCGGTGATGCCGCAGAACCTCCACGACGTGCTGACGCTGCTCGAGGCGACGCTCGCCGCCAGCGAGACGCTGACGATTCCCGTGCTGAGCATGTCGATGGGCGGTTACGGGTCGCTGTCGCGCATCGTCGGCTGGACGTTCGGCTCGGTGCTCACCTTCGCCGTGGGCCAGAGCAGCTCAGCGCCCGGCCAGATCCCGATCGAGGATCTCCGCACCGCGCTCGGCATCGCGCAGCGCGCGTTGCGCGGCGGCTAGGACAGCCGGAGCACCCGGGCGGTAATCGCCCGGACGGGCGATAATCGGCGCACACGCGCCGGCCCCGTGGGCTAGATTGGCAACGGACGTTGCGCGCGTTCTCCGCCTCGTCCGCTCCCGATGCCCGCCAAACGCGCCGCAGTCCGCTCCACCCGCACGAAGAAACCGCTGCCCGACGACGCGGCAGCCGGGAAGTCCGTCGCGCGCGCCGCGCCGTCCTCAGCCGACGGTCGCAAGCGAGATCGAGGCGCTCTCCAACGATCCGAATTTCATGACCTCGCTCGCACGGGGTCTCGCGGTGATCGCGGCCTTCACCGATCGCCGGCGGCGTCCGACGATCGCCGATCTCAGCCGCAAGACCGGCATCCCGCGCGCGGCGGTGCGACGCTGCCTCTACACCCTCGAGAAGCTCGGTTACGTCGATGCCGACGCGTACACGTTCTCGCTGCAGCCGAAGATCCTCAATCTCGGCCATGCGTACCTCGGGTCCGCGTCGCTCGCGGTCTCGGCGCAGCCGTATCTCGATCGCGTGAGCGAAGCGGTCGGCGAATCGTGCTCGCTCGCCGTGCTCGAGCACGACGACATCCTGTATCTCGCGCGCTCCGTCACCTCGCGCATCCTCTCGGTCAATCTCAACGTGGGCAGCCGCCTGCCGGCGTACTGCACGTCGATCGGCCAGGTGATCCTCGCCGATCTCGACGAGGACGAGCTCGCGGCGTACATCAGTCGCGCGCGCCTGGTTGCGTACACCGATCGCACCGCGTCGTCGTCGACGCAGCTGCGCCAGGTGCTCGATGGCGTGCGCCGCAACGGTTACGCGATCGCCGACCAGGAGATGGAGATCGGCATCCGCTCGATCGCGGTGCCGGTGCGCGATCCGGCCGGCGTGGTCATCGCGGGCATCAACGTGCTGACGCAAGGTTTGCGCACGAACGTGCGCGAGATGAAGACGCGGCTCCTGCCGCATCTGCAGAGCGCGGCGGCCGATCTGGGGGCCACGCTGCCGCGCGGCGGCGCCGTGCGGTAATCGCACGAGCGTGCGCTGTTCGCCCTTGACCCTGTTTGGGGCGGCGCGCAAAGTTTCCGTCACGCAAGCGCACTGATTCTCCGGCGCACGCACGGGCCGACAGGACCGTGACGGGCGATCCAGAACGACCAGCCTGCGCGCTCGCTTCCTCCGGTAGGGCCGGGAGGCCGATCGGGAAAGGCGGACTGCCTGCGGAGCGCAAGCAGCCTCCGCCACAGTTGCCACCGTCAACGCAGCAGGAGCTACGCATGGCCGCCAGCGAACCCAGGAAAGGCATCACCGAGGAGCAGCAGCAGGAGCTCGACGAGGTATTCGAGCGCGCGAGAAAGGCGCTCGCCATCATCGAGACCTACGACCAGGCGCGCGTCGATCGCCTGTGCCAGGCGGTGGCCTGGGCCGTGGCGAACAAGAAGACGTTCACGCGCCTCGTCGACATGGGCATCGCCGAAAGCGGTCTCGGCGACTCCGTCAGTCGCATGGGCAAGCGGATGAAGATCCGCGGCGTGCTGCGCGACGCGCTGCGCCAGAAGAGCGTCGGCGTGATCGAGGAGCTGCCCGAGAAGGGCATCGTGAAGTACGGCAAGCCGGCGGGAATCGTCGCGTGCATCGTGCCCACGACGAATCCCGACCTCACGCCCGCCGGCAACGCCATCTACGGGATCAAGGCGCGCGACGTCGTCATCTTCTCGCCGCACCCGCGCTCGAAGAAGACGTCGTTCGAGACGGTGCGGCTGATGCGCGAGGCGCTCGAGCGCGAAGGCGCGCCCGCCGACATCCTGCAGTGCCTGACCAAGGTCAACATCCCGATGTCGCAGGCGCTGATGGCGCGCGCCGACCTCATCGTCGCCACCGGCGGCCAGCCGATGGTGCGCGCCGCGTACAGCTCCGGCACGCCCGCGTACGGCGTCGGCGCGGGCAACTCGACGATGATCATCGACGAGACCGCGAACATCGAGGAGGCGGCGCGCAATACCCGCCTGTCGAAGACCTCCGACTTCGGCTCCGGCTGCTCGGCGGACGGCAACCTGATCATCGAGGAGTCGATCTTCGACAAGCTGCTCGCGCAGCTGCAGAAGGAGGGCGGTTACCTCGCGTCGCCGCAGGAGAAGGAGCTGCTGCGCAAGGCGATGTGGGACGACGAGCGCCATCGCACCGTCGAAACCGTCGCGATCGCTCCGCAACAGCTCGCCAAGATCGCCGGGTTCGAGATCCCTGCCGACCGCAAGTTCATCATCGTGCACGGCGACGGCATCGGCCGCGAGCACCATTTCTCCGAGCGAGAAGCTGACGACGCTGCTCGCCGTCTACAAGTACAAGGGGTTCGACCAGGCGCTCGACATGATGCGGGCCGTCTACGAGGTCGGCGGCAAGGGCCACTCGTGCGGCATCTACTCGTTCGACCAGGAGCACATCCACCGCCTCGCGATGGCGGCGCCGGTGTCGCGGATCATGGTCCGCCAGCCGCAGTCGAAGGCGAACGCCGGTGCATTCAACAACGGCATGCCGATGACCTCGAGCCTGGGCTGCGGCACCTGGGGCGGCAACATCATCTCCGAGAACGTGCACCTCAAGCACTACCTCAACACGACGTGGGTGTCGGTGCCGATCAAGGAAGACAAGCCCTCGGACGAGGAGCTCTTCGGGCCGTTCTACGACCCGGCGCTCGAGCTCGACACCGCGGACCTCATCACCACCTGAGCGATAGCTGCGGTTCAGGCTTTGGCCTGGATCGTCACCCAACCGCGTCGGGCTGAAGCCTGACCCACTGGATCCATCGTCCGGCTCACGCCATGCCCAAGAAATCGCCCGAAGAACTGCTCGCCGACTGCAGCGCCTGGTGGGACACGTCGATCATCGACATCCATCCCGGCAAGATCGCCATCCGCGGCTATGCGATCGAGGACCTCATCGGCCGCGTGAGTTTTCCGCAGATGATCTGGCTGATGCTGCGCGGCGAGCTTCCGAGCGTCGAGGAGGCGAAGCTGCTCGAGGCCGCGCTCGTGCCCGGCGTCGATCACGGACCGCATGCACCGTCGATCGCCATCGCGCGCATGGCGGTCACGTGCGGCGTGCCGGTGAACGGTGCCATGGCTTCCGCGGTGAACGTGCTGGACGACATCCACGGCGGCGCCGGCCAGCAGTGCATGGAGCTCTATCGCGAGATCGACGCCGATGCCGGCGCGAAGGGCGATCTCGTGCAGGCGGCCACGCGCGCGATCGAGCGCCAGCGCGCGGCAGGCGAGAAGATCGTGCCCGGCTTCGGGCACCGCTTCCACCCGATCGATCCGCGCACCGCACCGCTCTTCGAGCTCGTCGAGCGCGCCCGGCAGGCGGGCGTCGTCTCCGGCCGCTTCGCGAGCATCGGGCGCGCGGTCGAGGAAGCGCTGCGCGGCATCAAGGGCAAGCACATCCCGATGAACATCGACGGCATCACCGCCGTGATCTTCTGCGAGCTCGGCTTCGAGCCGGAGCTCGGGCGCGGGCTTTTCATCCTGTCGCGCTCGGTCGGGATCCTCGCCCATGCGTGGGAGCAGAAGCAGCGCGGCCGCCGGATCATGGGGCCGATGCCGCGGGAGATTCCGTATCGCTACAGCGGGCCGGCGCGCCGCGAGCTGCCGGCGATGGATGGAAAGCGTCAGGCTGAAGCCTGACCTACAGGATGGACCGGCGTCAGGCTGAAGCCTGACCTACGGATGGACCGGCGTCAGCTGAAGCCGACCCACGGACTTGCAGGAGGAGCGCATGAAGAAGGACCTGATCTCGCACCAGCTCGTGAAGTACCTCGAAGACGCGCGGCGTCGAGCACATCTTCGGGCTTTGCGGGCACACGAACATCGCGGTGCTGGCCGCGCTGTCGAAAAGCAGCATCAAGTTCGTCAACGTGCGCCACGAGCAGATCGCCGCGCACGCGGCCGACGGCTACGCGCGGGCGAAGAAGCAGACCGCCGTCGTGCTGTCGCACCTCGGGCCCGGTCTCACCAACGCCGCGACCGGTGTGGCCAACGCGGCGCTCGATTCGATTCCGATGGTCGTGATCGCCGGCGACGTGCCGACGCACTATCACGGCAAGCATCCGCACCAGGAAGTGAACCTGCATGCGGACGCGTCGCAGTACGAGATCTACCGGCCGTTCGTGAAGCGCGCATGGCGCGTGGACCAGCCGCACCTCTTCCCGGAGATCATCGAGAAGGCGTTCGCACTCGCCGAGAGCGGTCGCCCCGGGCCCGGTGCTGGTCGACGTGCCGATGGACATCTTCTCCAAGGAGATCGACGTCGCGCTGTTCGAGCGGCTGCGCCACAACACCAAGACGCTGCACAAGCCGTCGCTCGACGACGCGACGGCCGAGGCGATCGTGCGCGCAGCTGCTCGCGGCGAAGACGTCCGCTGCTGTACGTCGGCGGCGGCATGCTGCTCGCCGACGCGGCGGCGGAAATGCGCGAACTGGTCGAGCATCTGTAGCCTGCCGGTCGCGCATACGCTGATGGGCAAGGGCGCGCTGCCCGACGATCATCCGCTGATCCTCGGGATGACGGGCTTCTGGGGCACCAAGTTCATCAACGAGCAAGTGCCAGGCGCGCCGACTGGGTGCTCGGGCCTCGGCACGCGGTTCTCCGAGGCCGACATGCAGCTCGTGGGAGCCCGAGTACACGCTTCAACTTCCCGCCCGACCAGGCTCATCCAGATCGACATCGACCCCGCCGAGATCGGGCGCAACTTCCCCGTCGAGATCGGCGCGGTCGCCGACCTGAAGGAAGCGCTGACGGTGCTGAACCGCGTGGCGCGCCGCCTCGCGCCGAAGGGCGTGCAGCGGCCGGAGCTCGTCGCCGAAGATGGCCGCCGACGCGGACGTCGTTCGTCGCCGGCAACCGCGCCAACATGCAGAGCAACGCGTTTCCGATGCGCCCGGAGCGGATCCTCGCCGACGTGCGCGCGGCGCTGCCGCGCAATGCGCTCATCACCACCGACGTGGGCTGGAACAAGAACGGCGTCGGGCAGCAGTTCCCGATCTACGAGCCCGGCACGATCTTCACGCCGGGCGGCTACGCGACGATGGGCTTCGGCGCTCCGGCCGCGCTCGGCGCCAAGATCGCGTGCCCCGATCGCGTCGTCGTCGCGCTGGTCGGCGACGGCGGCTTCGGCCAGAACCCGGCGGTGCTCGCGACGGCGTTCGAGGAGGACGTCGCGGTCGTCTGGGTGATCATGAACAACTGCGCGTTCGGCACCATCGCCGGCCTCGAGAAGGCGCACTACGACACGACGTTCGGCACCGTGTTCGAGAAGAACGGCAAGCCGTAGTCGCCCGACTACGCGGCGATCGCGAAAGCGTACGGCGTCGACGGCGTGAAGATCACGTCGGCGGCCGACTTCAGGCCGGCGCTCGAGGCGCGCCATCAAGGCGAAGCGGCCGTTCGTGATCGACGTCGATGATGCAGAACGAGCCGGTGCCCACCGCGGGTCACTGGAACATCATGGACATCTACTCGCCCGGGCAGAAGAAGAGCCATCACGTCGCACGGCAGCGATCCCCGTGGATTGAACGCGAGACGACCGATCATCTGCCAGGAGGAAACCCGATGAGGCATGAATATTCGCTCGCGCACCTGACGGTGCTGTCGCTCTCGCCGCCGCAGATGGTGGAGGCGGCGGCGCGCACCGGCTACGAGTACGTCGGCCTGCGCCTGACGCGCGTCACGCCCGCCGAGCCGCTCTACGACCTCGCGCACGACCGTGCGCTGATGAAGGAGACGAAGGCGCGGCTCGCCGCGACGGGCGTGCGCGTGCTCGACATCGAGCTCTTCCGGATGGATCCGTCGCTCGAGCCGGAGCAGCTTCGTCCCCGAGCTCGACGCGACCGCCGAGCTCGGCGCGCAGCACATCATCGCGCAGCTTCCCGACCCGGATCGCGCAGCGCGCGACGGCGCGTTTCGCCACGCTGTGCGATCTCGCGGCAGCGCGCGGCATCTTCGTGAGCCTCGAATTCCCGCACTGGACCGAGACCGGCAATCTCGCCGAGGCGGCGCGCGTCGTGCGCGCCGTGAACGAAGCCGAACGCCGGCATCCTGGTCGACATGCTGCACTTGGCCGCTCGCGCTCGAGCCTGGACGAGCTCGCGGCGCTGCCGCGCGAATGGTTCCGCTTCGCGCACGTGTGCGACGCGCCGAAGGAAGTGCCGGCCGACGCATGGCGGGCATCATCCGCACGGCGCGCGACGAGCGCCTGTTCCCGGGCGAGGGCGGGATCGCCGTGCGCGAGATCCTCGCGTGCATGCCGCAGGACATCCCGTACGCGCTGGAGATCCCGCGGGTCGACGCTGACCAGGGCCGTCGGGCCGCGAAGAGGCGCGCCTGGCACTGGTCGTGGCGAAGAGCCATCTCGACGACAGCGCAGACCGCGCGAGTCCTCCGACGCCGCGCGCGCCGACAAGGCTCCGTACCGCGCGGCACTGGCCCATGCACCACTCGCAGGGAGCGCCGCATGATCCGCATCGTCGACGGGTACTTTCGGCTGCATGCGCGTTCTTCATCGCGCTGTGCCTTGCGGGGATGGTCGTGCTGGTGTTCGGCAACGTCGTGCTCCGCTACGCGTTCAACTCCGGGATCACGGTCTCCGAGGAACTGTCGCGCTGGCTGTTCGTCTGGCTGACGTTCGTCGGCGCCGTCGTCGCGCTGCGCGACCACGCGCACCTCGGGCATGGACTCGGTGGTGTCGCGGCTGCCGACGTGGGGCAAGAAGGCCTGCTTCATCGTGTCGAACGCTGCTGATGCTGTACTGCGTGTGGCTGTTCTTCGCTCGGCAGCTGGCAGCAGACCGATCATCAACCTCGACAACATGGCGCCGGCGACGGGCCTCTCGCTCGGGTGCTTCTACTACAGCGTCGGCATCGTCTTCTCCGTCGGGGCCGCGGCGCTGCTGCTGCGCAATCTCTGGCAGGCGGTGACCGGCAAGCTGACGGAGAAGGACCTCATCCAGGTCCGCGAGTCCGAGGACGAGGCCGAAGATGGCGAAGCTGCACGACAAGGAGGCGGGCCGATCCGCCGGCGCGTCCGGCCGACAGCCGAAGGGCTGAGGGGACCGCCATGACCATCGCCGTCTTCCTGTTCTCGCTGCTGGGCGCCATGGCGCTCGGCATGCCGATCGCGTTCGCGCTGCTCGTCTGCGGCGTCGCGCTGATGTACCACCTCAACATGATGGACGCGCAGATCATCGCGCAGAACCTCATCGCCGGCGCCGACAGCTTCCCGCTGATGGCGGCGCCGTTCTTCCTGCTGGCCGGCGAGGTCATGAACTCCGGCGGGCTGTCGAAGCGCATCGTCAACGTCGCGCTGACGCTGGTCGGCCACGTCAGGGGCGGCCTCGGCTACGTCGTGATCCTCGCCTCGTGCATCCTCGCCGCGCTGTCCGGCTCGGCGGTCGCCGACGCGGCGGCGCTCGTCGGCGCTGCTGTTCCCGATGATGGTCAAGGCCGGCCACAATCCGGCGAAGTCGGCCGGCCTGATTGCCGCCGGCGGCATCATCGGCCCGATCATTCCGCCGTCGATCGGCTTCATCATCTTCGGCGTCGCCGCCGGGCTGTCGATCTCGAAGCTGTTCCTCGCCGGCATCGTCCCGGGCATCCTGATCGGCGCCGGCCTCGCGATCGCGTGGTGGTGGGAGGTCGCGGCAGGAGCACATCGTCCCGCCGCCGAAGGCGACGCGCCGGGAGGTCATCCACGCGCTCGTCGACGGCGCGTGGGCGCTGGCGCTGCCGGGCATCATCATCTTCGGCCTCAAGTTCGGCATCTTCACGCCGACGGAGGCCGCGCGTCGTCTGCGCGGTCTACGCGCTGTTCGTCGCGATCTTCATCTACAAGGAGCTCAAGTGGAAGGACGTCTTCGGCGTGTTCGTCACCGCCGCGCGAGACGACGGCCGTCGTGATGTTCCTCGTCGCCGCGGCGCTCGTGTCGGCGTGGCTGATCACGGTCGCCGAGCTGCCGGCGCAGGTCGATCGCGCTGCTGCAGCCGTTCATGGGCAGCCCGATGATGCTGATGATCGCGATGCAGGTGCTGGTCGTGATCGTCGGCACGGCGCTCGACATGACGCCGACGATCCTGATCCTGACGCCGGTGCTGATGCCGATCGTCAAGCAGGCCGGCATCGACCCGATCTACTTCGGCGTGCTGTTCATCATCAACAACTCGATCGGCCTGATCACGCCGCCGGTCGGCACGGTGCTCAACGTCGTCTGCGGCGTCGCCAAGGTCAAGATGGACGACATCATCAAGGGCGTGTGGCCGTTCATGATCGCGCAGCTGATCGTGCTGCTGCTGCTGATCATCTTCCCGATCCTGGTCACCGGGCCGGCGAGATGGTTCAGCGGCTGAGGCGGCCGGATGCGCGAACGCGGCTCGGCGCGGAACGCGCCGGCGTACGTCAATGCAGTTTCACTGAGACGAGGAGGTGGAAATGAAGCAATCGACGAGGACTGTTGCTGGCGGCGCGTGCGCGCTGGTGCTGGCCGGCGCCGCGCAGGCGCAGGTGCGGGAGCAGACGTTCCGCTGGACGACGGCCAATCCGGCGGGTCACCCGATCGTCGGTCGGCGGCCAGAAGTTCGCCGATCTCGTCGCGGCAGAAGAGCGGCGGCAAGATGCAGGTCAAGCTGTTCCCGGGCGGCGTGCTCGGCGGCGACGTGCAGGTGCTCTCGGCGGTGCAGGGCGGCACGATCGACATGACGTCGATGAATTCCGGGATCCTGCAGGGCCAGGTCAAGGAATTCGCGATCGTCGACTTCCCGTTCCTGTTCAACAACGCGAAGGAAGCCGACGCGATCCTCGACGGCCCGATCGGCAAGCAGCTCGCCGACAAGCTGCCGGAGAAGGGACTCGTCCATCTCGCGTACTACGATCTCGGCTTCCGCAACGTCACCGAACAGCAGGCGGCCGATCAAGACGGCGGACGACATCGCCGGCCTCAAGATCCGCGTGATCCAGTCGCCGATCTACATCGACACGTTCAACGCGCTCGGCGCGAACGCGGTGCCGATGCCGTTCCCGAGGTCTACACGGCGCTCGAGCAGAAGACGATCGACGGCGCAGGAGAACCCGTTCACGGTGATCGTGGCGAACAAGTTCAAGGAGGTGCAGAAGTACCTCGGCGGGGACGCGCCACATCTACAACCCGCAGTCGATGTTCGATCAGCAAGAAGACCTGGGACACGCCTCAACAAGGACGAGCAGCAGATCCTGCTCGACGGCGGCGCAAGGAATCGGCCGTCTACCAGCGCAAGGTGTCGCGCGACGCGCAGGACGCGGCGCTCGCCGACGCTGAAGAAGACGATGGAAGTACACGGAGCTGCCGCCGGCCGAGGTCGCGAAGGTCCGCACCAAGCTGAAGCCCGTCATCGACAAGTACAGCGCCAACGTCGGCGCCGACTTCGCGAAGCAGGTCTACGCCGAGATCGACAAGGTTCGCGCGGCGAAGTAACCGGCACCCGCATGCGCCTCGGGGCCGGGCGCTCCGGCGCGGCTCTTGTCCGGCCGGTCGTTCCACGTCGCCGCACATGCGTCGCAACGCGATGATCCGCGCCAGTGCCGACGGCGCGTCACGGTGAACGCCTCAGCTCGGGAGCGGCCATGATCAGCGGCAAGACGACATTGATTGCGCACATCGGTTATCCGACCGAGTCGTTCAAGGCGCCGCTGATCTACAACCCGTGGTTCGAGGCACGCGGCATCGATGCGGTGGTCATGCCGATGGGCGTGCAAGGCCGAGGACTACGCCGCGTTCCTGCAGTCCGCTGTTTCGCCTGACGCAACGTGCACGCGCGCGCTCGTCACGATGCCGCACAAGGTGACCACCGTCGGCCATGCTCGACGCGTGCAGCGCGACGGTGCAGATCGCCGGCTCGTGCAATGCCATCCTGAAGCGTCCCGATGGCACGCTGCTCGGTGACATGTTCGACGGCGCCGGCTTCACGCGCGGTCGCGGCGCGCAAGGGATTCTCGTTTCGCCGGCAAGCGATGCCTCGTCGTCGGCGCCGGCGGCGTCGGCTCGGCGATCGCCGCGTCGCTCGCGGCGGAAGGCGTCGCCGAGCTCGCGCTGTACGACGTCGACCCGGGCGCGGCGGAGGGTCTCGCCGGACGGCTTCGCGAGCATTATCCGCGAGCTCGCAGGTGCAGCGTCGGCTCCAACGATCCCGCAGGCTACGACCTGGTGGTGAACGCCACGCCTCTCGGCATGAAGCCGGGCGACCCCTTGCCCATCGACGTGGCACGCCTCGCGCCGCACGACGTTCGTCGGCGAAGTGGTGATGAAGCAGGAGATCACGCCGCTGCTCGAGGCGGCCCGCGCGCGCGGCTGCCCGTACCAGGTCGGCACGGACATGCTGTTCGAGATGATCCCCGCCTACCTCGAATTCTTCGGCTTCGGCACGGCCACGCCGGACGAGCTGCGGTCCGGTGGCGCGCATCACGTACTGAAGCGCCGGACCCGCTGGCAGGGGCCAATCGGCGTCTTGCCTGGATTTGGCAGGTCTGTTAAGTTTCCTTGCGATACCGCCAAATTGGACTGCTCGCCGATGGCACTGCAGCTCGCGCCCGCGCGCTCGACGAACATGCGCAAGCCCAAGGCGCCCGAGGCGAATCGGGCGTTGATCCTCGACGCCGCGATCGCCGAGTTCGCTTCGCGCGGTTTCAAGGGCGCGAGCATGGACGCGATCGCCGCACGAACGCGGACCACGCGCGCGCTGATCAACTACTACTTCGGCAGCAAGGAAAGGCTGTATCTCGGCCGTGCTGGAGCGGGTCTACGCCGAAATCCGCGAGGCCGAGACCCGGCTCGACCTCGGCCAGCTCGCGCCCGGTCGAGGCGATGCGCCGGATCGTCGAGTTCACGTACAACTACTACGTCGACAACGAGGACTTCGTGCGACTCGTCGTGGCGGAAAACCAGGCCAAGGGCCGGTACCTGAAGCGCATTCCCGCGCTGCGTACCTTGAACCGTCCGATCATCGACCTGCTCGCCGGCGTGATCGCACGCGGGCAGTCGGAAGGCGTGTTTCGCTCCGGACGTGGACCCCATCGACGTTCACATGGCCATCGCTGCCCTGGGGATGTTCAACGTGACGAATCAACATACCTTCGGCGCCCTGTTCCAGCGGGCGATGGGCGCGAAGGGTGACGTGCCGAGTCGCCGCCGCATGGCGGCCGACATGGTCCTGAGCTGGCTCGGGTCCGCAGCCGCGCCCTAGCCCGATAACCCGATCTTCACCGAGGAGGCAATCATGGAGTTCAAGCTGGACCGTCGTAACCTGCTCAAGGCCGCCGCCGCGCTGGCCGCATCGCAGGCCGTGCCCACCTGGGCGCAGGACAAGCCGAACCTCCGCTTCGCCGCGGTGTTCTCGGACAAGGATATCCGCGCGGACATGATCCGCATGCTCGCCAAGGACGTCGAAGCGGACGTCAAGATCGAGCCGTTCTACGGCGGGACGCTGTTCAAGCAAGGCACCGAGCTGGTCGCGCTCGAACGCGACAACCTCGAGCTCGGCAATATCGCGCCGCAGGACATCTCCAAGCAGCTGCCTGCGTGGTCGGTCCTGACGTCGGCCTATACGTTCCGCGACGCCAACCACGTGCTGGCATTCTTCGCGAGCGATCTCGGCGCGCAGATGAAGAAGCAGGCCGAGGACCAGCTGAAGATCAAGATCCTCGGCCCGACGTTCTTCGGCACACGCCAGGTCGGATTGAAGCCGAAGAAGAAGATCAACACGCCCGCGGACATGTCCGGCATCAAGCTCCGGATGCCGCCGGGGGATGCGTGGCAGCTCCTCGGCCGCTCGATCGGCGCGAACCCCACGCCGATGGCGTACGCCGAGACCTACACCGGACTGCAGACGGGCGCCATCGACGGGCAGGACAATCCGCTGCCGAACGTGCAGAACATGAAGTTCTACGAGGTGATGTCGCAGATCGTGCTGACGTCGCACCTGGTCGCCTTCGACGTGCTGTGCATGAACCTGAAGGCCTGGAATGCGCTCGGCCCCGCGAAGCAGAAGAATTTCCAGGCCGCCGTCGACAAGGCCCTCGCCTGGAGCGTGCAGGAGCACCTGAAGGCCGAGGCGCAGCTCGTCGATGGCTTCAAGAAGCAGGGGCTCGACGTCTACACGCCGGACATCGCCGCGTTTCGCGGCTATGCGCAAAAGGTCTACCTGGGCTCGGACGAGGCGAAGGCCTGGGCGCCGGGCATCCTCGACAAGATCGCCGCGGTCAAGTAACGGCAGCATGCAGCGGGCCGGTGCACGGCCCGCTGCCGGCAATCCAGACGCTGTCCACGAGGGTCGCGCCGAAGCATCGACGCGACCCCGCTGCCCCGGCAGAGAGGGAGGAACATCGTGCATCTCACCGTGCACGGCGCCGTCGAATGGATGCGGCGCCGCGCGGAGAATGTCGTTGCCGGCCTGCTCGGCATCATGTTCGCCGCGTTCATCGTCCAGATCGTATTCAGGTACGTCTTCAACTTTCCGATCGGCTGGTCGTCCGAGCTATCCGTCGTGACGTGGCTGTACATGACGCTGCTCGGCTCGGCGTTCTGGCTCAAGGAATCCGAAGAGATCCGTTTCGACCTCCTGTCGGGCTCGCTCGGTCCGACGGGAAAGCGCGTGCTCGGACTCATCGTGGCGGTCGCCGCCGTTGTCCTCTTCGGCATGGCGCTGCCGGCCACCATCAAATACGTTGCCTTCATGAAAGTCGAGAAGAGCTCGTACCTCAATGTCCGGCTCGACATCCTGTATTCGGTCTATGTCGTCTTCGCGGTGGCCGTGATCGTCCGGTACGTCTGGGCCATCGTGAGACTGCTGCGCGGCGAGACGCCGGAAGAGAGCGACATCACCAAGGCGAGCTCCGGCCTATGAGCATGCCCAGTCCATTCGTCCTGTCGCTCATCGCCATCGTGGGCCTGAGCGTCACCGGGCTGCCGCTTGCCTACGCGATGATCGGAGGCTCGATCCTCTGGCTGTTCGCGTCGGGCCTCGACATGGGCACTGCGGCCGAGCAGCTGCTCAACGGGATGATGCAGAGCCAGCTGCTCCTCGCGATTCCGCTGTTCATCCTGGCCGCCGAGTTCATGAACACGGGCAGCATCATGGACAGGCTGCTGCACTTCTGCAATGCGATCGTCGGGCGCTTCCGCGGCGGCCTCGCCCAGGTCAACGTCGTGCAGAGCGTCATCTTCGCCAGCATGTCGGGGTCCGCGCTCGCCGATGCCGCGGCCTCCGGCAAGCTCATGCAATCGCTGATGACCCGCGACGGCAAGTACCCTGCTGCCTACGCGGCGGCGCTGACGTGCGTGTCGTCCATCATCGGGCCGATCATCCCGCCGTCGATTCCATTGGTGCTTTTCGCGCTCGTGTCGGACACGTCGGTCGGCTACCTGTTCCTCGGCGGCGTCGTCCCCGGCCTGCTGCTCGGCGCAGTCCAGAGCGGTCTGGTTGCCTTCACCGCCAAGCGGCGCGGGTTCCCGGTCGAGCAGCGCGTCCCCTTGCGCGACATGCCTCGCATAACGTGGGAGGCGCTGCCGGCGCTGCTGATGCCGGTAATCCTCCTGGGGTGCCTGTACAGCGGGGTCACCACGCCCACCGAGGCCGCAGCGGTCGCCGCAGCGTATGCCCTGCTGATCTCCGCCGTGCTGTATCGCAGCGTGCGCCTGAGGGACGTCTACCACTCGCTCGCCACGAGCGCGCGTGTCACGGTGTCCATCAGCATGCTGATCGCAGGGGCGCTGGTGTTCAACTTCGTCATCACCTCGGAAAACATCCCGAAGACGCTCAGCGCCCTGCTCAAGACCTATGAGATGTCGCCGGTCGTGTTCCTGCTCGCCGTCAACATCCTGCTGCTGGTCCTGGGCTGTTTCCTCGAGGGCACGACGATCATCCTGGTGATCCTGCCGGTCCTGCTGCCCACGGCACAGTCGCTCGGCATCGACATGGTGCACTTCGGCGTCATGTGCATCGTCAACATCATGATCGGGCTGGTCACGCCACCGTACGGGCTGCTGCTCTTCATGATGAACAAGATCGCCGACGTTCCGCTGCGCGACATGGTGCGCGAGATCATGCCGTTCCTCTATGTCACGTTCGTTGCCCTCGCGCTGATCGCCTTCGTGCCCGGCTTCGTGCTCTGGCTGCCGAGGCTGATGGGCTATACGGGCTGATGGGGTGCCGGCGCGCGGAATGCAGGGCCGCCGCGATCGTTCATGAACAGGGTTCGCATCGCGGTAGCCGGGGCCGGTGTCATTGGTTCGCGGCACATCGAGGAAATCCGGAAGAGCCGCTCGGCCGAGCTGGCGGCGATCGTCGATATCGCGCCGAATGCGCTTGCGATCGCGCGCGAAGCGGGCGTGCCGCTGTACGGCTCGATCGCCGAGCTGTTCGCGAAAGACAGGCCCGACGGCATCGTCCTCGCCACGCCTAATCCGCTGCACGTCGAGCAGGGCCTCGCGTGCGTAGCGGCCGGCGTGCCGGCGCTGATCGAGAAGCCGGTCGCGCACACGCTGGCCGAAGGCGTTCGTCTGTGCGAGGCGGCCGAGCGCGCAGGCGTTGCGATTCTCGTAGGGCACCATCGCCGGCACAGCCCGATCCTGCACAAGGCCGTGGCGATCGTGCAATCGGGCGTGCTGGGGCCGCTGGTCGGTGTGATGGGCAGCGCCGTGTTCTACAAGCCGGATGCCGACGGCTACTACGACGGCCCCAATGCATGGCGACGGCAACCGGGTGGCGGGCCGATCCTGATCAACATGATCCACGAGATCGGCAACCTGCGCGCGATGGTCGGCGAAATCGTCGCCGTGCAGGCGTTCGCGTCGAACGCCACGCGCGGCTTCGCGGTCGAGGATACCGTGGCGATCAACCTGCGCTTCGCCAATGGCGTGCTGGGGACGTTCCTGCTTTCCGACAGCGGCGCTTCGCCGAAGAGCTGGGAGCAGACGTCGCAGGAAAACACCGCCTACGCGAGCTGTGATGACGAGGACGCCTACACGATCATCGGCGCGCGCGGGTCGCTCGGCGTGCCTACGATGCGCATCAGGTACTACGAGCGCGATGCAGACCGATCCTGGTTCAAGCCGTTTCGCACGCACACCGAGCGGTTCGAGCGCGCCGACCCGCTCGCCAACCAGATGGAGCACTTCGTCGCGGTGATTCGCGGCGAGGCCGCACCGCTCGTGACCTGCCGCGACGGCCTCGCGAACCTGCGCGTGGTCGAGGCGATCGCCGAGGCCGCGCGCACCGGGTGCGTCGTCGCGACCGGGTGAGCCGTGATGTCCGACAAACGCCCTGTTCGACGCGCGCGTCGGTCATGCAAGTCAGGCTGAAGCCTCGCCCACACGGTGCAGCGCACGTGTAACCGGCGCGGGCACGCCACGGCCCGGGCGTGGCATCCTTGCGGCGTGCTCCCCTCGCGTCCTTGTCCCGCCCTGCAGCGCAGGTCGTGTGCTGCCAGTCCGTGCTGCACGCATCGGTGCGCCGGAGGCCACTCCCGTCATCGGCGGGTCGGATGACGACGACGTCCGACGGTGCGCTGGCGCGGGTGTTCCGGACCTCGCCGCTGCGCCACCCCGTATTCCGGCTGTTCTATCTCGGCTCGATCGGCACCGCGCTCGGCTACACCATGCAGGCGACCATGGCCGCATGGGTCATGGCGACCCTGACGCCGTCGGCGCTGATGGTGGCGCTGGTGCAGTCGGCCAGCACCGGGCCGTCGCTGCTGTTCGGGCTGTTCGCCGGCACGCTCGCCGACATCGTCGATCGCAAGCGCGTCGTCCTGGTGACGCAGATCGTGCTCTGCCTCGCGGCCGCCGCCCTCGGCATTGCCGAGCTGGCAGGAATCATCGGCCCGATCTCGCTGCTGCTGCTGACGATGCTGATCGGCGCCGGCTTCACGTTCTACATGCCGGCGCAGCAGGCGAGCGTGAACGATCTCGTCCAGCGCGCCGACCTGCCGCGCGCCGTGGCCCTCGGCGCGGTCGCCTTCAACGTCGCGCGGGCGATCGGCCCCGCACTCGCGGGCGCCATCGCGGCGTGGGTCGGCACCGGCAGCGCGCTCCTCGCGAGCGCCGCGTGCTTCACCCTCATGATGTTCGCGCTCACGCGCTGGAAACGGCCGAAGGTGATCGTGCCGGGCGTGCCGGAGAGCCTGCTCTCGGGCTTGCGCAGCGGCGTGCGCTACGCGCGCCATTCGCCGCTCATGCGCGCACTCCTGCTGCGCAACATCACGTTCAGCTTTTGCGCGAGCGCCGTCTGGGCGCTGCTGCCGGTGGTCGCGCGCGACCAGCTCCATCTCGGCGCTGCGGGGTTCGGCCTGCTGTCGGCCGGCTTCGGGATCGGCGCGATCCTCGGCGCGCTGACGATTCCGCGGCAGCTGCAGCGCATTTCGCTCAACACCGTCGTGACGGCCGCGGCCGTGCTGTGGGTCGGCGCGGCGCTGCTCATCGCCTCGTCGGGCATCACCGCCATTGCGCTCGTCGGCATGTTCGGCGCGGGCGTCGCCTGGGTGGGTGTGCTGGCGAGCCTTTCGGCCGGCACGCAAAGCGCGGCGCCGGGGTGGGTGCGCGCCCGTGCGCTGGCCATGAACCTCGTCGCGAACCAGGCCTGTCTCGCACTCGGCAGTGCGGTATGGGGCTCGCTCGCGTCGTCGTTCTCGATCCGCATCGCGCTCGCGACTTCCGCGGGTGTGCTGGCGTTGCTGGTTCTGCTCCAGCGCAACGTGCGGGTGCGCATGGGCGACGAGGCCGACGTGATGCCTGGCACGCAGCTGCCCGACCTCGGCCTCACGGTCGCGCCCCACGCCGACGAGGGACCCGTGCTGGTGCAGATCGAATACCGGATCGCTGCCGAGCAGCGGGCGGCTTTCCTGCACGCCATACACGGCATGGAGGACGTGCGCCGGCGCAACGGGGCCTTCGACTGGCGCGTGTTCCGCGACCTCGAGGAGGAGGACCTCTTCGTCGAGCGCTACATCGTGGATTCCTGGGCCGAATACCAGCGCCTGCGCAGCCGCGCGACCGTCGCCGACCGCGACGCACACCAGCGCATCGCCGACCTGCAGCAGCCCGGCATTCCGGTCCGCATCTCGCGCTTCATCGGCCTCGATCCGCGGGACGTGCGCGACTCCGTGCGCGGCGAGCCGACGTGATCCCGGCGGCATGCCGCCGCAGCGAACGCGCGCGGCGCTGCTATAGAATGCGGCGGAGCCCCGCGCGCGCAACGTCATGGTGCGGATCGCGCGCAGGCAGCGAGGACACGAGGACCCGATGACGAACGTGATGGACCGCGAGGCCGTTCCCGAACCGATCAATCCGCTGGGCTTCGACGGCATCGAGTTCATCGAATTCGCGACGTCGAAACCGCAGGCCCTGGGCGGCGTGCTCGAGATGATGGGCTTCCGGCCCGTAGCGCGCCATCGGTCCCGCGAGGTGGAGCTCTACCGGCAGGGCACGATGAACCTCATCGTGAATGCGCAGCCCGCCGACATTCCGCGCGCAGTGCAGCCCGTCGAGCGGCCGGTGATCAGCGCGTTCGCGCTGCGCGTGCGCGACGCGAGCTATGCATTCAAGCGGGCGCTCGACCTCGGCGCGTGGGCGGTGCCCAGCCGGGCGGACGCGATGGAGCTCAACATCCCGGCGATCCACGGCGTGGGCGAGAGCCTCGTGTATTTCGTCGACCGCTATCGCGAATTCTCGATCTACGACGTCGATTTCCGCCCGATCCCGACGGTCGAGCCGCAGCCGCCCGCGATCGCCGGCATGCATTACTTCGGCATCGTGCAGTACGTCGGCCCCGAGCGCACCGACGACTGGGCCGCGTTCTACTCGCAGCTCTTCGGCTTCCTGCCGCTGCCGAACCGCGTGCGCTTCGGCATCATGCCCAAGGGCCTGCTGCTGCAGAGCCCCTGCCGCAATTTCTACCTGCAGCTCATCGAGCCCGGCGATCCCGCGCAGGACGTCAACCCCGAGGAGCACCTGCAGCGCATAGGCCTCGGCACCCCCGACGTCATGGCCACGGTCGCGGCGCTCGAGAAGCGCGGCGTCGAGTTCATCGCGTCGGACGCCGTGCATTCGACGGAGCGCGGCGCGCTGACCAAGTCGTATCTCGGCAGCGTCATGTTCGAGCTCGTGCACAGCGACCAGGCGCAGGAAGGCGCGGCGTGAACTTCGCCGACTTCGGGATGGATGCAGCATCGCTGGCGGGATCGCTCGAGGCGAAGCTCGCGGCGGTGAAGCAGGCCGGCTTCTCGCAGGTGATGCTGTCCGCGACGGACATCGTCAATCATCCCGCCGGCACGGCAGCTGCCGTCCGCGCAGTGCGCGACAGCGGACTGCGGATCACCGGCCTCGAAACGCTGCGCGACTTCGAAGGGCTGAGCGGCCGCCTGCACGCCTACAAGCTCGACATCGCCAAGAGCATGCTGGCGCTGTGCCGGCAGGTCGGCGCGACGCTCCTGCTCGTCGAAGCATCGGTATCGACCCATGCCGCGAAGGATCCCGCGCTGCTCGCGCGAGATCTGCGCAAGCTCGCGATGCTCGCGATCCCGTTCGGCATCAGCGTCGCGTTCAAGGGCCTGCCGTGGAGCCGTACGATCGACGGCTTCATGAGCGCCTCCGACATCGCCTATCGCGCCGCGTGCCCCAACCTCGGCATCGCCATCGACGCGCTGCACTTCTTCGGCGCCGGTGCCATCTCGCTCGAGGACATCGACACGCTGGAGCCGCAGCAGATCATGCTCGTGCAGCTCTCGGACTGCATGTGGCACCAGCTGCGCTCGGCCGAGGAGCAGCTTGCGACGGCGACGCACTTCCGCGTCTTTCCCGGCGAAGGCGTGCACAGCGAAGTCCTCGCCGATCTCGTCACGCGTGTCGACCGCATCGGGTATTACCGCAATTACAGCCTCGCGGTGTACAACGACGATTACCGCCAGTTGCCGCCGGAGGTCGTCGCCGAGCGCGCGCGCAAGGCCGCGGACTGGCTGGGCGAGACGGTGCTGCGGCGTTCGCTGCCCGTACCCAACCTGCAGCACCTGCGCCGCCGGCGCAGCGACCTGGCCGGGCCGGCATGATGGAACCCTCCGCGCTCGCTGCATCGCCGCCGGCGCGCGTCGGCGACTACGTGGCCGACGTCGAGACGCCTGCGCTCGTGGTCGATCTCGACGCGCTCGAGCGCAATCTCCAGCTCATGGCCAACGCGGTGCGCGGCTCGGGCCTTGCGCTGCGTCCGCACGCGAAGTCGCACAAGTGTCCCGACATCGCGCGCTTCCAGATGGGGCTGGGCGCGGTGGGTGTGTGCTGCCAGACCGTGCGCGAGGCGGAAGTCCTCGTCGCCGCGGGCATTCCGGACGTGCTCGTGACCAACGAGGTGGTCGGGAGCGCGAAGATGGCACGCCTCGCCGCGCTCGCCCGCAGCGCACGCGTGGCCGTGCTGGCCGACAACGAGCACAACGTCGCGCGTCTCGGCGTCGCCGCTGCGGAGGCGGGCACGACGTTGCGCGTGCTGGTGGAGGTCGACGTCGGGGCGCACCGCTGCGGTGTCGAGCCGGGCGAGGCCGCGGCGCGGCTCGCCCAGGCCATCGCGGCGGTCCCCGCGCTGGAATTCGGCGGCATCCAGGCGTACCACGGCGCGGCGCAGCACCGGCGCACGCCGCAGGAGCGCGAGGAGGCGATCGCCAGCGCGACCGCGCTCGCGGTGCAGTCGCGCGATGCGATCCAGGCGCTGCGAATCGACTGTCCTACCGTCACCGGCGCCGGCACGGGCACGTGGCAGCTCGAGCGCGACAGCGGGATCTACACCGAGCTGCAACCCGGCTCCTACGTGTTCATGGATGCGGACTACGGCCGCAACGCGCTCGCCGCCGACCAGCATGCCTTCGAGCAGAGCCTGTTCCTGCTCGCGACGGTGATGAGCACGCCGGGCGCGGAGCGCGTCGTGGTCGATGCGGGTCTCAAGGCGCTTGCGTTCGATTCCGGCCCGCCGCTCGTGCATGGCGCGTCCGGGCTCGTGTACGAGAAGGCCTCCGACGAGCATGGCGTGATCGGCGTGCACGACGCCGTGGCGGCGCCGCGCCTCGGCGACCGCGTGTGGCTGATCCCGGGACACTGCGATCCCACCGTGAACCTGCACGACTGGCTCGTCGGCATGCGCGGCGAGCGCGTCGAAACCGTGTGGCGGGTGGCCCGCGGCTACTGAGCTTCGGCGCCCAACCGGCCCTGATTCAGGCCGAGGCGAGGCGCACGATGCCGCGCGCCGTGCGCAGCATCGCCACGAGGCGCGATTCGCGATCGTAGGAGACGCGCAAGCTGCTCGCGAGCCCGAGCTGCGCCAGCGCCGTCCGGATCGTCTGCGGATCCGGATGTGTGCCGGCGAGCTCCACGAGCGACACCCCGGCGTCGGGCAGCGCGTCCGCGGGATGCATCGGCACGTCCCATTGGATGAGGGTCGGAATCAGGCCGCGGCTGGGCAGCGCGCCGTCGTCCGGGATCGTGATGCGCCAGCGGTAATCGCCGCGCGACATGGCGTGCACCGCGCCAAGCTCGACGCCGCACGCGTGCGACGCGTGGTCGATGTCGTTCGTGCGCGCGACCCAATGGATGAGGCGCGGCTCTTCGAGAAGCTCCGCCTGCAATGCCACGCCATCCATGCCGAACCACCGCGGCCGGGCCGGCTTCGCGCCGGCGGGATCGATCGCGATCACTTCGAGATACAACCGGTCGCCGAGCTTCAGGAGCGCGTTGTGCGTGCCCATCGCCACGTGCTTGCCGCCGGGCTGCGGCGCCGCGCCGGTGAGGGTCGCGACGTGGTCGATGCCGTCCGCGAGCGTCGTCGCCGCGAGCACCAGGTGATCGATGACGGCGAGCGGCTGATCCGGGCGCCGCATCAGGGTCCGGCTTCCGCAGGATCGAAGTCGAGCTCGACGCGCGCGCCGTTCGGATCGTTGACGAACACCTGCCAGATGCCGGTGGTGACCTGGCGGCGGCACACCGCGGTGTGTCCCGCGCGTTCGAGCCGTTCCAGCGTCGCGCGCAATCCGCTCGCCGAGAACGCCATGTGATCGATCACGCCGGGCGTGAGCTCGTCGCGCACGCGACCGCCGGAGACGTGGAGTACCGGGCGGTCGCCGACGTACAGCCAGGCGCCCGGGAAGGTCAACGCCGGGCGCTCGCCGTTGCGCAGGCCAAGCAGGTCGCAGTAGAACGCCACCGTCGCCGGCACGTCGTCGGTGAGGACGTTGAAGTGGTTCATCGCGGTGATGGCCATCGGCGTTCCGTCGGTCGTGGCAAAGCGAAAGTCTAATCCAGCACGTCGTCGATGAACGCGTGCAGCAGGTCCGTCGCCGCCGGTCCCTGCGGGTCGTTGAACTTGACGGCAGCGTCGCCACCGCTCCACGCGTGACCGAGCGCATCGACGAGCACCAGGCGTGCCACGAGGCGCGCGCCGTCGTGCCATTCGCGCACTGTCACGCGGCGGCCCTCCGGGGTGAGCGAGACGGTCTCGCGATCGGCGGGCGGCAAGGGCGCCGGCGCCGGCTGCACCGCCGGAAAGCGCGCGAACGCGAGCACCTGGCGCACGATCTCGGTGGCATGCGCCGGTGCCACGAAGTCGTCGCGCTCGCCCTGCACGACGAGCGCGGGCACGGTGTGGGCACCTGGGCCGGCATCGGCGCGCGCCTGCGCACCGATCGCCGCGACGTCCTGGTCCGGCCCGTCCTTCAGCACGCCGAGCGCCGTCATCGGTGACGATGCCGCGCCCGCCGCTACGCCCGAATGCAGGAACATTCCTGCGAGCAGTCGTGAGTTGTGCATCGCCAGCGCCGTGACGAGCCCGGCGCCGGAGGACAATCCTGCGGCGAAGACGCGCCGGCGGTGCACGCGATAGCGCCTGCGCACCGCGCGGATCTGTGCCGCGAGAATCGCGGTCTCGCCGTTGCCGGCGGCGCTGCGCCGGTCGAACCAGTTCCAGCAACCCCATGGATTGGCGCGCGGATTCTGCTTCGGCAGGAGCACGAGGCAACCGAGCGCATCGGCCAGCGCCGTGATGCGCGACCCGGCCGCGATGTCCTCCGCGCTCTGCCGGCAGCCGTGCACGAGCACGAGGAGCGGACTGCGCCGCCACGGCACGCGGCCGTGGCCTCGCGGCACGTACACGAGATAGTCGCGCCGCGGCCATATCAACGGTGCGATGGCGAGCCGGCCGTGCCACGAGAACTTCGATCCTTCCTCGAACCGCCCCGGCTCCGGGGGCGCGAGTCGGAAGAGGCGTGCGAAGAACGCCTTGGTGCGACGCCAGAGTGTGCGGAACACTTGCAGGATTTCCGTTTAGTCACGCACAACGCAGCGCACGCATCCCACTCGGCGGGCGCGAACCTCGTCCCCGGCCATGTCGGAGCTGGTTGAGAGAGGCTTGGCGATCGCTTGTGTATTCAAACGCGGAAACACTTTCATCACCTCGTCTCCGAGGCGATTGATGACCTTGACGGCGATTCGGCCGGACGAAGGCTTCGGGAACGGCCGCGAGGTATCGCTGTGCAGCGTCGCCCACGCGTCGGCGTCGATCTCCGCCTTGAGCGTCGTGCGCAGCGCCTTGTAGGGGTCGTTGGCCCCGAGAAAATACGCGTGACGAACGAAGAAGCTCTCCTCGTTGTAGTCCGTGTCGACGAACCAGCATGCGATACCCTCGGACCCGTCACTGCGCACTTCACCCGTGTTGGGGTGAAACACGTCCACGCCGTTCACCTTGACGCGGATCTGGCCATCCTGCTCATTGAGAACGTCGATGTCGGGCTCGCCGAACACGACGAAAAGATTGCCCTTCGACGTGGTCTTGAGGTCGTGCGCCATGTGCAGGTCGGCGTTCATGCGTGCCTTGAGA
Organism: uncultured beta proteobacterium; assembly: GCA_963734575.1. Lineage (GTDB taxonomy): Bacteria > Pseudomonadota > Gammaproteobacteria > Burkholderiales > Casimicrobiaceae > CAIWHR01. The sequence continues at coordinate 217,606 of CAVTHT010000013.1, forward strand.
ACCGGCAGCTTGCCCAGGCGATCGAACTCGGTCGTGCGCGCCTCGTAGTTGAAGGCGCAGGCGATGAGCATGTCGAACCCCGCTTCTGCGGCTTCGCGTGCGGCTTCGACGAGGTCGGCGCGACTGCACCGTGCCGAACTCCGGTCCGATGAAGATCGCGGCCCGGCGTTCGGACTCACCGTCGCCGAAACGGCCCTCCGCACACACGAGCACACCCGGCCAAGGGGTGAGCGACGTGAACGCGATGCGGTCCTCCTTGTGAGCCTGCTGCACGCCAGCGGTTCGCAGGTTCTCGAGGATAATGCGGGTGAAGTCTCGCTCGTCGACCGCCGCGCTGCCGTAGTCGGCGGTGCGCTCGGCCGCGCGATCGACGAGGTCGTCATTCTCGCCGACGGCGAGCGTGCGGTGCGGCGACACGCTCTCCACCGTGAACGGCCCGGCGACCCGCACCTTGCGGTTATCGACGTAGGGCCGGTCGTAGAGGAACTCGTACTCCGCCTTGGCGGCGATCGATGCATCGATCTCCTTCTGCCGGGCGATGCGCGCTTCCCACCAGCCCGCGTGGGCATCCCGCGCGGCCTTCGGCCATTTCGCGTCGGCCTCGCGCGGGATTTCCCATTCCTCCCACGACTTGCCCAGCGACTTGTTGAGCGTCGCGCGCAACGACTCGAGCGTCTGCTGCGAGCGCTCCCAGATCACGTCGATCTCGGCGTTATTGGCGATGGACTTCAACGTGACGTGCGGCACGCGCTCGTACACGAAGCCTTGGCGGATGCTGTTGTGGGTGGCGGCCGATCTCGGCGCGGTTCCGGAGACCTCGGCCTCCTTATGTTGGCCCTCGGGCGAGTCAGCCAGCAGATAGAAGGGATAGCGCGCACCCATGATGCGTGCGCGGGCGAGCGCGAGCGCGACCCGAGAGGTGTCGATGGTGATCCAGCGACGGCCCCATTGCTCGGCGACGTAGGCCGTCGTGCCCGAGCCGCAGGTGGGATCGAGAACGAGGTCGCCGGGGTCGGTGGCCATTAGGACGCATCGTTGCACCAACCGGGGCGGAGTCTGGACTACATAGATTTTCTCCGCACCAAATCCACTCTGACGAGTGTCGCTCCAGATGTTGTTGTACGACTGATAAGGAAAGTCGTTAAAGAAGCGGTTGTACCGAAGGGTGTTGCCGATACCAGTTAGCCGGTGAGACTTGTACAGCCGTGAGAAGCCCTGAAGGTTGGTCTTCCAGCCGCCTTTGCCGGGGGTGAAATGCTGGCCGCGAAATAGGAAAGCGAACGTCGTCGTCGGGGCACCCGTCTGCGATGTGAGAGGATTCGGGCTGAATAGCGCAATGTGGTTCGGAAGTGCGTCGACCTCGTTCATCTCGCCTGGAGTGAGTTGCCGGTCGAAAACGCCATTTTCTCGGCACATTCGATAATTGGCGTCATCAGATGGTCGCCGCGGGAAGTACAGACGGCGGTACTTTATGGACGGCAGGTCACGTGCGTACCACAAGACGTAGTCAGCGACCGAAGAAACGACATCGGTAGCCACAGCCGGGCTGCCAGCACCGGTAGTTTTGAGCGTAGTGATTGATGAACAGAAGTTCTCAGCACCAAACACCTCATCCATGACCGCTCGCACGCGGTGCACGTTCTCATCGCCAATTTGCACGAAGATCGATCCGGACTCCGTCAGCAAATCGCGCGCGACGGTGAGCCGATCGCGCAAATAAGTCAGATACGAGTGGATGCCATCCCGCCACGTGTCCCGGAACGCCTTCACCTGTTCCGGCTCGCGCGTGATGTGGTCGACGTTGCCGTCCTTGACGTCGCGGCTGGTCGTCGACCACTGGAAGTTGCTGTTGAACTTGATGCCGTAGGGCGGGTCGAGGTAGATGCACTGCACCTTGCCGCGTAGCCCTTCGCGTTCGGCGAGCGAGGCCATGACCTGAAGGCTGTCGCCGAGGATCATCCGGTTCGACCAGTGCGCGTCGTGGCGGTAGAACTCGGTGCGAGCGTCGCCGTCGGGAACGCCATTGAAGTCGGCGAAGAGATCGATCTGTCCGGGGTCCTGTTCCCGACGCTGCGAGCGCTGCAGATCGTCGATCAGCACTTTGGGGTGCACCTTCTCCTGGATGTAGAGCGGCGGGGCAGCCACGACCAGATCGCTCCAGTCGAGGAGATCCTTGCCGCGCCATATGAGTTGCGGGTCCAGGTCGCGGTCGCGCGCGGCCTTCTCCCCATCGAGCCCTTTGCCGCCGCGCGGATAGCGCACGGACACCGGCGCCTGCTCCTGCGCCGTCATCACCGACTGGTACTCGGCGGTGGGGATGTTCGTGCGCGTCGCGTCCTCGTGACGGAGCGTCTCGACGGAGAGCTTGCCGTTGCTGCGTTTAGCCATCGCTATCCCTGAGGTGCCGGCGCCGTATCGCGAGTGAGGATCGCGTCGAGCACCCGATTGATGTAGTAGTTCGACCGGCCGATCTTCCGCTTGTGCAGGATGCCGGCCTCGGCGAGTGCGTCGAGGTACTTGGTTGCCGTCACGCGCGAAACGTCGAGGTCCTTCTCGATGAACTCGATCTTCGTGTACGGGTGCATGAAGAGATTGTTGATGAGGTCCTGGCTATAGATCTTCGGGAACTCACTGCGGATGCGGTGCTTCGTCTGGAGCAGCGCTTCGCCGATTGCATTTACGGTGGCCATCCCTTCCGCAGCGCTTTGCTCGACGGCGCCAAGAATGTATTCCACCCAGTCTTCCCACGCGTCCGAATCGCGCACCGCCTGCAGGAGGCGGTAGTAGTCCCCCTTCGTGCGCACGATCGGCCGGCTGAGGTAGAGCACGGGAATGTCGAGCAGCCGTTCCTTCACGAGGTAGAGCACGTTCAGGATCCGCCCCGTCCGGCCATTGCCGTCGTAAAAGGGATGGATGCTCTCGAACCGGTGATGGATCAGCGCCATGCGGATCAGAGGATCGGCCGCATAGCTGTCCGGCGTGTTGATGAAGCGGTCAAGGTCTCCCATGAGGGCAACGATCTCGCCAGCATCCTGCGGCGGGGTGTACACCGTGCGGCCTGCTCCGTCCCTGAGGGCGGTCCCGGGGAGCCGGCGAAATCCCGCATCGTTGCGCTCGAGTTCGGCCTGGATCGCGACGATGTGGTTAGTGGTCAGGAGTCCGCTTTCCTGGACGGCCTGAAAACCCACCCAGAGCGCTTGCCGATACCGCAGCACTTCCTTGGCGGCCGGATTGCTGGATTGGTCGGGAAGGGCGTCGTCACGAAACAGCTCGTCGTGCGTCGTGACGATGTTCTCGATGGCCGAGCTGTCCTTCGCCTCCTGCATACCGAGGGTATTGATGAGGATGCTCTGGTTGGGGATGGCGGCGGCCCGACCCTTGAGCTCGGCCAAGTTGCGGCTGGCCGTGGCCAGTCGCTTCAGGATGCGGGAGGACTCGAACCGTGAGGGCGGAAGCGTCTCGAGAGGAGGAAAGCTGCCGGTTGCTTGGGATGTGGCGGCTGACATGCATAGATAATGGCACTTTTCTTTGCATGTGGCGAGGCACATGCAAAGAAATCGACCATATTCCGCTCAACGCGGCGAGTGGCGGGTTCTACGCTGCCACCGACGATGCAGCTGGTGTGGCCAGCCGGTCGAGCGCCTGCTGGACCATCGCCGCGAACTCGTCTTCCATCGTCCAGACGTCGCCGAACTCGGCAAAGGTCCAGCGGCCATAGCGTCCCAGCTGGTTCACTCCGGGCACCCAGTAGGTGTCCATGGTGAGCTTCTTTTCCTTCGCATCCTCGCCGCGATAGCCCTTGATCTCGACGACCAGGTGGAGCGGGTCATCGAGGCCGTGACCATCGTCCACGACGACGATGAAGTCGGGCCGGTACATCCGCATCTCGTTGCGGAACCGGTACGGCACTTCGAAGCCGAGGTTGTGGTTCTTCACGTAGGCGCGTACACGGGGATGCTGCTCGACGACCGGGCAGAACGCCTCCTCCCACGTGCTGTCGGTGATTACCCAATCGATATGGCAACGGTTCGCGGCCGTGCGCCACCGCGTCGTCTTGGAGGTGTTGAAGTTCACGTGTGCGGTCGTGCCGGTGGGCGTGTACGGGTCGGTGACCGCGACGACCGGACGCGACCCGACCAGCGATTGCACGATACCGGCGGTGATCTTCTCGCACGCCGCGTCGGCGAGCGCCTTGTACTTGAGCTGGGCAGGATACGTCCCGCCCTTGCACACGAGTTAGCCGTCCAGCCACTGTGCAGGTATGCGCTTCAGCTGCCCGCAAAGATGGAGCTTCGGCGGCTCGCCGGGTTCGCGCCACTTGTTGAGCACCAGGTGCGACGTGAGCTCGTACACGATCTGCGACTTGCGCACCGCGGCCGTGTGCTCCAGCGTGAGGTCCACGGGCTCGCCAATGATGCCCGAGTTACGAGTGCGAGTCGCACCGACGTCCTTGGGTGTAAGCACCATCACCGAGTCTTCGTTGAAGGACGCGGACAGCTGCTCCTCCGGCAACTCGACGCGATAGCCCTGAACGCGGGGGAACCGGATCTCCAGCGCGTCGCGGTCCGGCCGGACGGCGCGCACATGCAGCGTGTCGCGCGGTGATTGCGGAGGCGCCACGACGGGCTCGGCATTGAAATCGAACGGAATGCCGAGCACGTCGGCATACTCGACACTGAAAAGCCCTTTGTCCGGTCCGTCTTCGTTCAGCTCGTACGACTGGCGGCGCAGCGCGCGGCCGATCACCTGCTCGCAGAGCAACTGCGTGCCGAACGCGCGAACGCCGAGCACGTGGGTCACGGTGTTCGCATCCCAGCCTTCGGTGAGCATGGACACCGATACGACGCAGCGGATGGACTCACCAAGCCGGCCGGATTTGCCCACGGTGTTCATTACTTCGCGCAGCAGCGTGGCGTCATCGATGTCGCCGCCCGCACGGAGCGTGTCCGCGAGGCGCCCGCCGCGTTCCAGAGCCTCACGACGGAAGCGCTCGATGGCATCGGCCTCGAGCGCGCGGAAGCTGTCGTCGAGCGCCTCGCCTGATTCGAGCTGCTCGCTGTCGATCAGCAGCGTACGCGGTCGCGCGAGCGGAACGCCGTGCTCATCCGTGTTGCGAAACAGCGAAAGCCGTCCCCGGACCGGCGTCGAGGTTCCATCCCCGTTGTTCGCTCGAAAGCCGGCAATGTAGTCGTACACGAGCTTGGATATCGCGGTGTTCTGGCATACGACGATGAAACAGGGCGGGACCGCGATTTCGCGCTCGCGCCAGAGCTCGAAAGTCTTCTCGTAATGCCCGTATAGCGACTCGAGTGCGCCGAGCAGGGGAACCGGCAGCTTGAGCGGATCGAGCTTCGACGACTTGCCACGACCGCTGCGCGGCAGATCCTTGGCAATGTGTTTCCACAAATCCCGGAACACCGGCATGGCCTGACCCGGAATGTTGTCGGAGACCGGCACCCGTGGGAGCTTCACGATGCCGCACTCGATGGCATCCATCAGGGAGAAGTCGCTCATGGTCCAGGGAAACAGCGTGCCCTCCGCATAACCCGATCCCCGAAGGAAGAACGGGGTCGCGGAGAGATCCAGCACCCGCGCCACACCGAGCTTCCGCTGCACGGCCTCGATGCCGCTGATCCAAACCCGCGCGGCCTCGTTGTTGTTGTCGGCTTCCTTGCGCTCCTCGCCTTTGAGCTCGGGCTCCGTGCCGTTGGCCGACAAGTTGGCGACTGGCCGTTCCCGGTAGCAGTGATGGGCTTCGTCATTGATCACCATCACGTCCTTGAAAGCCATGAGCTCGGGCATCACCCGTTGAAGCATCTGACCTTCGGTTTCCATCGTTGCCAGGTCGTCCCCACCTCGTCCTTGCAGCAGAAGACGGCCGCCTTTGGAGAGCTCCATCCGCTCGCGAAGCCTGAAGGCATGGAAATTGGTGATGACGATGCGTGAGTGCTCGAGGTCCCGCAGCATATCGCCAGGAACGAGCTCCCGACTCATGTAATAGCTGTCCGGATCGTTGGGCAGCAACACGCGCAACCGGTCGCGGATGGTGATGCCAGGCGTCACCACCAGGAATGCGCGCGTGAAGCGGCGGCTTTGCGGGTGCCGCACCGCATTCACCGTCTGCCATGCGATGAGCATGGCCATGACGGTCGTCTTGCCGGCGCCGGTCGCGAGCTTGAGGGCGAGGCGGGAAAGGCCCGGATTGGCCTGTTCGTTGGTCTCCAGCAAGTGCTTCAGAAAGCGCTCGCCGGCCTTGCCGGAATGCGGCGCGACCTCGGAAAGCCAGATGGCCGTTTCCACGGCTTCAACCTGGCAGAAGAATGGGCGCGGCCCCGCGAATAGGTGCTGCCTCCAATGCTGCAGTAGCCGAGCCGTTTCAGGAGTGACCTTCCAGTCGCGTGAATTGGGGAGCGCCCGCCAGCGGTCGATCTCCGCCCGCATGCCATTGATGATCGCGCTGTGGTACTGCTGCTCGCGCGTGGATAGATCGTCGAAGATGAGCGCGTCCTGTGCGGCGTATTGCTGGCCGCGCGGTGCGGGGATGGGCGTGATGAAGTCCGAGCGACGGCGCGATTCGACGATGCGTTGGGTTGGCTGGCCCGAGGCATCGAGCTCCCAGTGACGGATTGGATACTCGTATGGCGAGTTGAGAATCGGCTTGTCGAAAAAAGGATTGGTCATTGCGACATGGGCAACGTGGGAAGCATCGCCTGCGAGACAGGGTAAGCGGGGTTTCAGGGCAGCGGTTGCTCGGACACACGCAACGGCCGCCAGAAGTTCTTCTTGGTTACTTCATGCTTGCGGGGCACCGCCAGTTGGTTTCTCGTTTGGGACGTCAGATCAATACGATGTCGTACTGCTCCTGCGTGTAGATCGATTCGACCTGCAGCGAGATCGGCTTGCCGATGAAGTCGCCGAGCTGCGCGAGGCTCTGCGACTCCTCGTCGAGGAAGAGATCGATCACCGACTGCGACGCGAGGATGCGGAACTCCCGCGCGTTGAACTGCTTCGCCTCGCGCAGGATCTCGCGCAGGATCTCGTAGCAGATCGTCTGCGCGGTCTTGAGCTCGCCCCGGCCGGCGCAGGTCGGACACGCCTCGCACAGCACGTGCGCGAGCGATTCGCGCGTGCGCTTGCGCGTCATCTCGACGAGTCCGAGCTGGGTGAAGCCGTTCACCGTCAGGCGCGTGCGATCCTTCTCCAATGCGCGATTGAGCTCGGACAGCACCGCGGTGCGATGCTCCGCCTGCTCCATGTCGATGAAGTCGATGATGATGATGCCGCCGAGGTTGCGCAAACGCAGCTGGCGTGCGATGACCTGCGCCGCCTCGAGGTTGGTCTTGAAGATCGTGTCGTCGAAGCTGCGCCCGCCGACGAAGCCGCCGGTGTTGACGTCGATCGTGGTCATCGCCTCGGTCTGGTCGAGGATGAGATAGCCGCCCGACTTGAGGTCCACGCGCCGGCCGAGCGCCTTCTCGATCTCGTCCTCGACGCCATGCAGGTCGAAGAGCGGCCGCTCCCCCGAGTAATGCACGATGCGCTCGACGAGCGCCGGCGTGTACTCGCGCGCGAACTCCTGCATGCGCACGAACGTCTCGCGCGAATCGACGATCACGCGCAGGGTCTCCTCGGTGGCCATGTCGCGCAGCACGCGCTGGGCGAGCGAGAGATCCTGGTAGAGCAGAGCCGGCGCAGGCACGACGCGCGCGCGCTGGTTGAGGTCGCCCCAGAGCTTGGTCAGGTACTCGATGTCGTTCTGCATCTCCTTCGTGGTGGCGGTCTCGGCCATCGTGCGGATGATGAAGCCGCCGGTCATGCCTTCGGGCAGGAGCTGCTGCAGCTTCTCGCGCAGGAGCTCGCGCTCGGCCTCGTCCTCGATGCGCTGCGAGATGCCGATGTGGGAGTCCTGCGGCAGGAACACGAGCAGGCGCCCGGCGAGGCTCACCTGCGTCGACAGGCGTGCGCCCTTGGTGCCGATCGGGTCCTTGATCACCTGCACGAGCAGCGACTGGCCTTCGTGCAGGATCTTCTCGATGGGGCGCGTGTCGGCGCCGCCGTGGCCGTTCTGCCGGTGCTCCCAGATGTCCGCGATGTGCAGGAACGCCGCGCGCTCGAGGCCGATCTCGATGAAGGCGCTCTGCATGCCGGGAAGCACGCGCGCGACCCGGCCGAGATAGATGTTGCCGACGAGCCCGCGTGCACTGGAGCGCTCCATGTGCAGCTCCTGCACGACGCCCTGCTCGAGCATCGCGACGCGGGTCTCCTGGGGTGTGACGTTGATCAGGATTTCATGGCTCATCGACGGCACATGGCGGGAAGCTGAAATCCTCGTTCGACAGGCGACGTCGCGTCACCTGCGGCGCGTCCCTCGGGAGCGCGCGTATTGGCGCAACTTATAGCACGGGGAAGCCGATGCGCGCGAGGAGCTCCGCGGTCTCGTACAGCGGCAGGCCCATCACGCCCGAGTAGCTGCCTTCGATGCGGCTCACGAACGCCGCGGCACGGCCCTGGATGGCGTACGCGCCGGCCTTGTCGAAAGGCTCGCCGGTGGCGACGTAGCGCTCGATCTCCTCGGCGCTGATGTTGCGGAACGTCACTTCGGAGCGCGAGACCTCGACCAGCAGCTCCTCCTGCCAGCGCAGCGCGACGGCGGTCAGCACCTGATGGCTGCGCCCCGCGAGGCGCGCGAGCATGCGCGCCGCATCGGCGGCGTCGACCGGCTTGCCGAAGATCGTGCCGTCGAGGGCGACCTCGGTGTCCGCGGCCAGCACGGGATGCTGCGGCAGGACGCGCCGCAGCACCTGCTGCCAGCCCACCGTCGCCTTGGTGCGCGCGATCCGCTCGACGTAGTGGTGCGGCGGCTCGGCGTCGAGCGCGCCTTCGACGACGTCGGCCGGACGTCCGGGCGCTTCGCGAAACCGCAGCTCGTCGAAACGGACGCCGAGCTGGCGCAGGAGCTCCTGCCGCCGCGGGCTGCGCGACGCAAGGAACACGAACGGCTGCGAGTTCATGACGGCCTCTTCCCGATGGCGATGAAACCGGCGCGCGTGCGCCACTCACTCGCGATGGTAAGGATGGCCGGCGAGCAGTGCGCTGGCCCGGTAAAGCTGCTCGACGAGGAGGATCCGCACCAGCGCATGGGGCAATGTTAGCGCGGAAACGGCGAGGACGGCCGCAGCCTCGTTGCGCAGGGCCGGATCGAGGCCGTCGGCGCTGCCGATGACGAATGCCACGTCCTGGGCCTCGTCGCGCCAGCGTCCGAGCGCATCGGCGAACGCCCTGGTGGTCCAGGAACGGCCGCGCTCGTCCAGCGCGACGAGGCGCGCGTCCCGGCACGCCGCGCGGATGCGCTCGGCCTCGGCGGCAAGAAGCTGCGGCACGGGCTTGCCGCGGTCGCGGGGCTCGGCCTTGAGCTCGACCAGGTCGAGTGCCCAGTCGCGCGGCATGCGCCGGGCGTAGTCGTCCCAGCCCGCGGTGACCCACGCCGGCATGCGATGGCCGAGCGCGATCACCCGGATACGCATCGGGATGGGGCGGTGTCGCGGGGAAAGCAGGCGGTCATCGCAGAGGCGCGCGACCGCCTTCGGTCACGCGGCGGCGCGATCCTCGGGTGCCGGGCGGCGGCGGATGGCCGGCGGCGCCCACAGCTCCTCGAGGTTGTAGTACGCGCGAACCGCGGGCTGCATGACGTGCACCACGATGTCCGCAGCATCGACGAGCACCCACTCGCCGCCGTCCTCGCCTTCGACGCCGACGATCGTGGCGCCCGCTTCCTTGAGCTTGTCGCGCACGTGATGCGCGAGCGCCTTCACCTGCCGGTTGGACTCGGCACTGGCGATGATCAGGGTGTCGTACAGGCTGGTCAGCTTGCGGACATCGAGCACGACGATGTCGCGGGCCTTGATGTCTTCGAGGGCGTTTACGGCTACGGTCTGCAGGGCGTCAAAAGGCATCCGGTGAGGGTCGATAGAGGTGGTTGCGGCCAATATAGGCCAAAACGGCGGGGGGCAGCAATCCGCGCAACTGGCCGGGGTCGCCGCGCGCGATCGCCGCGCGAATGGCCGACGCGGAGATCGCGTGCGGCGTGATTGCCTGTTGATAAATGCTGCCAGCCCCGGCCTTTTCAAGGTCCCGCGGGTCCTGCGTCCAGCGACCGGCGCAGTGCGACGCGAGGGGCTCGGCCAGGCCATCCGGCAGCTCCGTGCCCGGACGTGCGACGACGATCAGGTGGGCGAGTTCGAAAAGCTCGCGCCAGCGATGCCACGTTGCGAGCGCCACAAACGCGTCGGCGCCGACGATCAGGGCGAGCGGTTGGAACGGCCGCTCCGCACGGAGTTCCTGGAGGGTGAGCACGGTGTAGCTGCGGCCCTGCCGGGCGACCTCGCGGCCGTCGACGACGAGGCCCGGGTACTCGGCGACGGCGAGCTCGGCCATGGCAAGCCGATGCGACGCGGGCGCCACGGGCACTGCGCGATGCGGCGGGTCGCCGGCCGGCACGAGCAGCACTTCGGGCAGCCGCAGCGCTGCGCGGACTTCGCGCGCGAGCTCGAGATGGCCGTAGTGGATCGGGTCGAACGTGCCGCCGAACACGCCCAGCGGGCGCGACGCCGCGCGCGGCTGCGAGGAGTCGGCCATCAGCTGCGCTGGATGGCGCTCGCCGCGAGCATCTCCCGCTCGTCCAGCTCGGCCTCGATGACGCGCTGCGTTTCGTCGTTGATCACGTTCTCGGCGCGCAGCTCGCGCAGCCGCGCCCGCTCCGCCGCAATGGCGCGCAGGCGCATCTCGCGTCGGGCGGACACGCGCAGGGCGCGGGCCTGAGCATGCGACGGGTCGCTGGAGTGGAGCTCCACCCTGCCACCATACTCGCGGAGCAGCTGGTTGGCGAACAGCACGTCCTCGGGCTGCACGAGCGTGCGCAGGCCGAGCTCGACCTCGAGCGGAGCCCGCCTTGGCGAGCTCCGTGCGCGCCACCGCTTCCTCGCGGGTGTACATGTCATCGCCCGGCAGTGCGAGGCGGCGGATGATCCACGGCAGCGGGATGCCGTTGAGGCCCAGCGTGAGGATGATCGTCGCCGCGGCCAGGAACACCACGAGGTCGCGTTGCGGGAAGGGCGCGCCGCTCGCCGTCATCAGCGGCACGGACAGCGCGGTCGCAAGGGTGATGGAGCCACGCACCGCGGCCCAGCCGACGAGGAAGATCCGGCGCGGATCGGGCGCATGCAGCTCGTCGGTCCACCCCCACCGGAAGTGATAGCGGAGATAGGCCGAGACGTAGACCCACGCCAGGCGAAGCACCATCAGGGCGACCCACAGCACGAGCGCATACAGCGCGAGGTCGCCGACCGGGTATGCCGCCACGCCGGCGATCATCCGGTGCAGCTGCAATCCCAGCAGCACGAAGACGAGGCCGTTCAGCACGAACCCGAACAGCCGCCACACTTCGCGCATGGTGCCGGCGCGCGTCCGCGGTGAGCTCCGGGATCTCGTGCCCGCTCGCCCACAATCCCGCTGCGACGACGGCCAGGATGCCCGGAAACGTGCAGCGCTTCGGCGATCAGGTAGGCGCCGTACGGAATGAGCACCGTGAGGAGCGTCTGCACCGTGGGATCGCGCGCCTCGAGCCGCAGCAGCCGCCGTCGCAGTTGCCGGCCGAGCCACTCCATCAGGATGCCGATCGCGATGCCGCCGCCGGAGAGCGAGATGAAGTCGAGCGCCACGTCCGACGACGAGAAGAGCCCGGTGGCTGCCGCCGCGACCGCGAGCTTGAACGCGACGAGCCCCGAGGCGTCGTTGAGCAGGCTTTCCGCATTGACGATGTGCACGACGCGCGGGGGCAGCGGCAGGACCTCCGTCGTCGCCACGGTCGCGACGGCGTCGGTGGGCGACACGATCGCGCCCAGCGTGAACGCCACGGCGAGCGGCATGCCGGGAATGAGCCAGTGCAGGAGGTAGCCGATCGCGACCACCGTGAGCACGACGAGTCCGATCGCGAGGAGCAATACCGGGCGGAGCACGTGCACGAAGTCGCGCCGCGGCAGCGCGAACGCGTCCGCGAACAACAGCGGCGGGATGAACAGCAGCAGGAAGACTTCCGGGATCGACTCGAAGGTCGCCGAGGCCCGGGACCATCGATGCGATTGCACCGACGATCACGAGCAGGATCGGCCACGGCAGCGGAGTCCACTTCGTGATCGCCCCGCCGACCGTGACGATCAGCAGCAGGACGAGCGCCAGTTCGACGATGGCCATGCCTGAATTCTAGGCGGGCACACCCGGTAGCCGTTTGCGGTAGCGCAATGCCGCGGGCGCCTTAGGCCGGACGCGGCGCGACGTCGCGCCATGCGGCGCCGACGTCGGCTCAGAAGCGCGATCCGGGCTCGCGCAGGAAGGCGACTTCCTCCGGCGTGGAGACGCGGCCGAGGATCGCGTTGCGATGGGGAAAGCGTCCGAACCGTTCGATGACGGCGGCGTGCCGGCGTACCCACGGCAGCGGCGAGTCGAGCCCCGTTTCCCTGGCGAGTGCCTCGAACAGCGCGATGGAGCGCTCCTGCCGCGCAACACTTTCGGCGTGCTGGAACGGCATGTAGAGAAACCATCGCTCCATCGGCCCGAGCTGACGGTCGGCGCCGCGGGCGATCGCCGCTTCCGCGGTGGCGAGCGCCTGGGCGTCACCGGCAAAGGCGCGCGGAGTGTCGCGATACGCGTTGCGCGTGAACTGGTCGAGGAGCAGCACGCGCGCCAGCGTGCCGCGCGGCGTGGCGGCCCAGTCTTCGTAGCCGCCGGCGAGGGCGATCTCGATCGCGTTCGCGAAGCGCTCGCGAATCAGCGTGTCGAACGCATCGTCCTTGCGGAACCACTCCGGCCGCGCCGACGCCGGGGTCCGGACCGAACCAGAACGCGAGGATCGTCTCGTGCATTGTTGCTATAGTGCCACGGCAACGACCGTCGCGTTTCCATGCAGACTTCCCATCGCAACATCTTCCTGCTGTCGTGCTGCCAGGCCCTGCTGCTCGTCAACACGTCCGGCCTGATCTCGATGAACGCGCTCATCGGCTACGGGCTGGTGAGCAACAAGGCCTTCGCGAGCGTCGGCGCGACTACGTACGTGCTCGGGTCGGCGGCGGCAACGATGCCGGCCTCACTGTGGATGGCGCGCGTCGGCCGGCGGCGCGGCTTCATGACGGGCTCGGCCATCGGCATGCTCGGGAGCATGCTCGCGGCGATCTCGCTGTGGCTCGCGAGCTTCCCGCTGTTCTGCGTCAGCACCGCGATCATCGGCGTCTATACGGCGTTCGCGCTGCAATACCGCTTCGCCGCGGCGGAAATTGCCGCACCCGCATTCAAGGCGAAGGCCATCTCGCTCGTGCTCGCGGGCGGCATCGCAGGCGGCATGGTGGGCCCGGAGCTGTCGCGCTGGGCGCGCGACTGGTTCCCGAAGCCTTTCCTCGGCTCGTTCCTGCTGCTCGCGGCGATCGCCGTGCTCGCGCTGCTGGTGCAGTCGCAGGTACACGTGCCGAAGCCCTCCGCGGCGGAGCGCGGCGATGGTGGGCGGCGCTTGTCGGAGATCGTGCGCCAGCCGGTGTTCGTCGTCGCGGCGCTCGCGGCGGCGCTCGGCTACGGGCTGATGAACCTGCTCATGACGGCCACGCCGCTCGCAATGAGCTTCTGCAGCCATCCCTACAGCGCCGCCGCGCTCGTCATCGAGTGGCACGTCGCCGCGATGTACGCGCCTGGCTTCTACACGGGCTCGCTGATCGCGCGCTTCGGCGCCGCTCAAGGTGATCATCGCCGGCACGCTGCTGATGGCGGGCTGCGCGTTCGTGGCGTTGCACGGCGTGACGGTGATGCACTTCGTCGCCGCGTTGATGTTCCTCGGCGTCGGCTGGAACTTCATGTACGTCGGCGGGACGACGCTCCTGACGGAGTCCTACGCTCCGGCGGAGAAGGCCAAGACCCAGGGCGCGAACGATCTCATCGTGTTCACCGTGATGGGCATCTCGTCGTTCTCGTCGGGAGCGCTCGTTTCCACGGCGGGTTGGGAGCTCATGAACGCGGCGGTGCTGCCGGTGCTGGTGATCGTGGCTGCCGCGACGCTGTGGCTCATGTGGTCGCGCCAGCAGGTGCATCGTCGCGCGGCTGCGTGACAGCCTGGTGTCGGGCCGAAGCGTGGGCCCCGAGCGGGATGATGCATGTCAGGCTGAAGCCTGACCTACAACGACCTACAGATGTTTGCGCCGTGGGTCACGTTTTGCGCCGTGGGTCAGGCTGCAGCCTGACGGCTTCACGTCCGGATCTGACCGGAACCGAACACCACCCACTTGCGGCTGGTCAGGCCTTCGAGGCCCACGGGCCCGCGGGCGTGCAGCTTGTTCGTGGAGATGCCGATCTCGGCGCCGAGACCATACTCGAACCCGTCGGCGAAGCGCGTCGACGCGTTCACCATGACGGAGCTCGAGTCGACCTCGCGCAGGAAGCGCATGGCGTTCCCGTGATCGCGGGTCACGATCGCGTCCGTGTGCTGCGACCCGTAGCGCGCGATGTGATCGAGCGCGGCATCGAGGCTGTCCACCACGCGCACGGCGAGGATCGGAGCGAGATACTCGGTGTACCAGTCCTCCTCCGTCGCGTCCTTCATGGCCGGAACCAGCTTGCGGGCGCGCTCGTCGCCGCGAAGCTCCACGCCCTTGTCGAGATAGATCCGGCACAGCGCGGGCAGCACCGCGGCGGCAATGCCGGCGTGCACGAGCAGCGTCTCCATCGTGTTGCACGGTGAATAGCGCTGCGTCTTCGCGTTGTCCGCGATCCGGATCGCCATGTCGGGATCGGCGCTCGCATCGATGAACACGTGGCAGACGCCGTCGAGGTGCTTGAGCACGGGCACCCGCGCGTCGCGGGCGACCCGCTCGATCAGGCTCTTGCCGCCGCGCGGCACGATCACGTCGACGTGCTTCTCCATGGTGACGAGGAGGCCGACCGCCGCGCGATCGGTGGTCGCGACGAGCTGCACGCCGGCCTCCGGCAGGCCGGCCTTGCGCAAGCCCTCGTGCACGCATGCCGCGATCGCGTGATTGCTGCGGATCGCCTCCGAGCCGCCGCGCAGGATGGTGGCATTGCCCGACTTGAGGCAGAGCCCGGCGGCGTCCGCGGTCACGTTCGGGCGCGATTCGTAGATGATCCCGATGACGCCGAGCGGCACGCGCATCAATCCCACCTGGATCCCGGACGGGCGGAAGCGAAGGTCGCTCATCTCGCCGACGGGGTCGGGCAGGGCGGCGATCTCCTCGAGCCCCTGCGCCATGGCGGCAATCGATTTCGGCGTCAGCGTGAGGCGATCGACGAAGGCTGCATCCTGCCCGGCCGCGCGCGCCGCCGCGACGTCCTCGGCGTTCGCCTCCAAAATCTTCGCCTGCGTCGCGGCGGACGGCGGCGACGGCCGCAAGCAGTGCAGCGTTCTTGTCCGCCGTGCTGGCGCGCGCGAGGTCCCGGGCGGCCGCGCGCGCGGCTTCGCCGACACCCTGCATGTAGGCCGCGATGTCCACGGGCACGTTCATGTGCGCATTTTACCTTGCGGCCGGAGCCGCGTTCCGCGCCGGTCGCCCGGCGCTGCGTCGCCGCGGACGGCCTGTGCGCGAAGGGTGCTGCGTGTGGATCAGGCTCCAGCCTGGCGCTTCGGCACGCGGATCGTCCGCACGCCACCCGCATCGCCGATGAGGATCACGTCGGCCCCGCGCCGCGCGAACAGGCCCACCGTCACGACGCCCGTGATCTGGTTGATGCGCGCCTCGAGTGCCGCCGGGTCACGGATGTCGAGGCCGTGCACGTCCAGGATCAGGTTGCCGTTGTCGGTGGTGAAACCCATGCGCCATTCGGGATGGCCCCCGAGCAGCACGAGCTCGCGCGCGACGTAGCTGCGCGCCATCGGGATCACTTCGACGGGAAGCGGAAACGCGCCGAGCTTGCGCACCACCTTGGACGCATCGACGATGCAGACGAACCGCTGTGCGACGGCGGCGACGATCTTCTCGCGGGTGAGGGCCCCACCGCCGCCCTTGATCATCGCCCCGTCCTCCGTGACTTCGTCCGCACCGTCGATGTAGACGGGCAGGTCGGCCACGTTGTTGAGTTCCTCGACGATGATGCCGTGGCCCTTGAGGCGTTCCGCGGTTTTCACCGAGCTCGCGACCGCGCCGCGGATGCGCGCCTTGATTTTGCCGAGCTCGTCGATGAAGAAATTCGCGGTCGAGCCGGTGCCGACGCCGATGATGCCGTCGTACTCGACGTACTTCAGCGCTTCGCGCGCGACGGCCTGCTTCAGTTCGTCCTGGGGTGCAGCCATGATCCCGGTCGGTTGCCGTTGGTCCGCAACAGTACCGCACGGCGGGCGAAGCGGCCACTGCTCGCCGGCAGCCACGCCGCCAGGACGCGTCGCGCACGATGGCGCGTCAGAAGGCTTCGATGTGCGGCCCGGGTTCGGGGGCGTGCAACTCGTACTGGGAAGGGAAGTACACCGTCGCGGAGTCGGTCGTCGGCGGCGCGGGTGGTCCGACGTTCGCAGCCGGTTCGGTGAAAGCGTTCGAGTGCGAGTGGCTCACGAGCAGGCCGACTGCCGCGACCGCGGCTACGGCGGCGACGATGGCTCCCCTGGCGGCCGCGGGAATGCGCCGTCGGGCTGGAAGGTGCAGAAGAGTGTGATGCATGGTGACCTCCACGTGCAGGGCGGACACGACCCGCCACACTCATGACATCGGAATCGGACCGCCAAACACGACAGGCGAGTGCCGGGCCAGTCTCCGGCCGCCGCGGCGGAAGGTAAGATGGGGCATCGATCTCCCGCTGCCGCCGCGTCACACATGGAGGCCCGCGCGGCTGGAGTAAGTGATGAGCTCAGATCCGCAGCTCGCCGCCATTGCAACGCTGGTCCGCGCCGCCGAAGACGGCGCGGGCGGCGACAGCGCTGCGCTCTTCTCGGAGCTCTATCGCGAGCTCCATCGCCTGGCCGCGAGCCAGCTGCGGCGCAATCCCGGGTCGAGCCTCGGTGCAACCACCCTGCTGCACGAGGTCTACATGGACATCGCGGCCAGAGATCCCGAGTTTCCGGATCGCGCGCGTTTTTTCGCGTATGCGGCGCGCGCGATGCGCGGTCTGGTCATCGACTATGCGCGCGGGCGGCACGCGCAGAAGCGCGGCGGCGAGTACCATCTGACCGCGCTTGACACCAACGTGGCAGAGGCGGTCGCCAGTCCCGAGCACATGAATCGGCTGGGCGATGCACTGGCCGAGCTGGAGCGCGCCGACCCGCCGCTCGCCGAGCTGGTCGACCTCAAGTTCTTCTGCGGCTTCACTTTCGCTGACATCGCCGCGCAACGCGGTGTGTCGGAACGTACCGTGCAGCGCGACTGGCAGAAGGCGCGCCTGCTGCTGCGGCACGTGCTGGTGGACGACTGACCGACGATCGATCTGATCGTCCCGAAACGGGAGGCGGACGTGAACCACATCGATCCCGCACTCTGGAGCAAGCTCAGTCCGCTGATGGACGAGCTGCTCGACATGGACGACGAGCAGCGTGCACGCAGGATCGAGGCGCTGCGCGCGCAGGACCCGATCGCGGCCGATGCGCTGCACGAACTCCTCGGCCACGCGAAGGCGCTCGAAGGCGAGGACTTTCTTGCGGGTGACGCGTCCGCGCTGGCATGCGGGGCATCGCTCGGAGGCCAGCGGATCGGCGCCTACACGCTGGAGCGAGTTGTCGGTGAAGGCGGCATGGGTACGGTCTGGCTCGCGCGGCGCAGCGACGGCAGGTTCGACGGTGCGGTCGCGGTCAAGATTCTCAACCTCGCGCTCGTGGGTCGTGGCGGCGCGGAGCGTTTCGCGCGCGAAGGGCGCATCCTCGGCCGGCTGACGCATCCGAACATCGCGCGCATGCTCGATGCCGGCGTAACGCCCGGCGGGCAGCCCTACCTGGTGCTCGAATACGTGGCAGGCGTGCCGCTCGACGAGTATTGCGACGCGAGCCGGCTCGACACGCGCCACCGGATCGCGTTGCTGCTCGAGGTGATGGATGCGGTGTCGCACGCGCACCGCAACCTCGCCCTCCATCGTGATCTCAAGCCGTCGAACATCCTGGTCACGGACGACGGCGACGTGAAGCTGCTGGACTTCGGCATCGCCAAGCTTTTGCTGGACGCCGATGCCCCGGGCGGCGCCACCGAGCTCACGAAGCTCGCGGGCCGGGCATTCACTCCGGAGTACGCGGCACCGGAGCAGTTCCAGGGCGACGCCGTGACGACGGCCACCGACGTGTACTCGCTCGGCGTGCTGCTCTACCGTCTGCTCGCCGGGCGCCATCCCACCACACAGGACACCGACACCGCGGTGGAGCGATTGCGCGCGGTCACGGAGCGCGTGCCGCCGCGCTTGTCCGTGGTTGCACAACAGGTGGCGCAGGACATCGCGGAACGGCGCGCGACGACGCCCGGGCACCTTGCCCGCGAGCTGCGCGGCGACCTGGAGACGATCGTCGGCAAGTCCCTCAAGAAGGAGCCGGCCGAACGGTACGCGACCGTGGATGCATTCGCCGACGACCTGCGACGATACCTGCGCGGAGAACCGGTATCGGCCCGGCCAGACAGCATGGCCTATCGCACGTCGAGGTTCGTGCGCCGGAACCTTGCGGCGGTAGCGCTCGTCGCGTTTGCGCTGGTCGCGCTGGTGGGCGGCCTGTTCGGCACGATCTCCCAGGCGCAGCGCGCAACCCGCGAGGCGCAGGAGGCATCGATCCAGCGCGACTTCGCCCTGCGGCAGCTCGCCCGCCGCGATGCCCTCAACGATCTCGACACGCTGCTGCTGACGGATGCCGTGCACGCAGGCAAGCCGCTCCGCGTCGGTGACCTGCTCGCGCGGGCCGAGAAGGTCGTCGACCACCAGCAAGGTCCGGTCGACGCGACCCGGGTCGACATGCTGGTCGCGATCGGCAATCACTACAAGTTCATGGATCGCGACGACAAGGCACGCGCGCTGCTCGGGCGCGCGTATGCAGCATCGCGGTCGTTGAGCGATCCGTCGGCTCGCGCCGCCGCCGGGTGCAGCTACGGGCTGGCGATCGCCGAATCGGAGCACGCGCGCGGCGCCGCACTGATCCGTGAGTCTCTCTCGGAGCTGCCGCACGATCACGCCTTCGACCTGGAGCGCCTCGTGTGCTACCAGAAGCAGGGCGAGATGGCGCGCAACAACGATGATGCGAAGCTTGCCATCGAGTCGGCGGAGGCCGCGCGTCGGCTGGTCGAAGGGCTGCCGTTTCCGTCGCCGAACTGGCGCGTGCGCGTGCTGATGGACCGGGGCGAGTCCTATCGCATCGGCGAGCAGAACCAGAAGGCGGTCGAGGATTTCCAGGCCGCCGAGCAGCAGCTGATCGCTCTCGGGCGAGAAGAGACCGAGACCGCGACGACGCTCTACAACAACTGGGCGCTCAGCCTGTATTTCATGGGCCGTCCGCTGGAAGCCGGAGCGCTCTTCCGGCGCGCGATGCAAAACACCGGCGGCGACAATGCGACCGGCGTGTCCCCCATGCTGCTCCTCAACTATGCGCGTGTAGTCAACCGCCTCGACAACTTCGCCGAAGCGGCGAAGCTGGCGGACACGGCCTATGGGCAGGCCAAGGCTGCCGGTGACGAGGTCATCGTCAACCAGGCGTTGCTGCTTCGGGCGTCGGCATACCGGGCGCTCGGCGCGCTCGCGAAGAGCGACGCGGTCCTTGCCGAAGCCGAGCCGCGGCTCCGGCGCATGCTGCCCGAAGGCCATAGGGCCTTTGCATCACTGGCGTCGCAGTGGGCGCTGCTCGCGCAGGCCCGGGGAGACTTCGCCACTGCGCTCGCGTTGGCCGACCGCGCGGTGCGCCTGGCGGGCGACGAGCAGACGAATGCGCCTCATCTCGCCCAGCTGCTGCGCCTTCATGCGGAGCTGGACATCGCGATGCAGCGGGCCGGTGAAGCCTACGCGAACGCGGAGCGGGCACTCGCACTGGAGAAGAAGTTCGTCACGCCCGGCATGCCGTCGGCCGACGTCGGGATGGCATACCTGACCTTGGGTCGCGCGGCGCGCCTCCGCGGCGACCTGCCCGCCGCGCGCGTCGCCTGGACGGCCGCGGTCGAAGAGCTGCGCCCGACGCTCGGGCCAGAGCATCCCGACACGCGCGACGCCCTGCAAGCGCTCGCCATGCTTGGTCCGTAGGCCACAGCGTCAAGCGGCGTTGCCGCTGGTCGGCCGGGGTCGCCGGCGTGTCGCTCGCGGATCGTCAATTCCGATCTACCCATCAGAGAGCCGGATGCGGCCGTCGTGGCTGCACGGCAAGCCGGGAGATCGCAATGCATGCGCTGCGCACCACCATCGCCGGATGCATCGTCGCGTTCACTCTGCTCGCACCGTCGCACGTTCTGGCGGACGATGACGGCGAGGAGGACGGCGGGCTGCTTGTCTACCGCAACGGCTCGGGCCAGGTGGGGACGTTCAGCGCGAACGGCAGGATCGACACCCGCAATCCGTTCTTCCAGCAGCTCGGCACGAACGGCCGCAGCTGCGACACGTGCCATCGACCGGCGCAGGGCTGGTCGATCACGCCGGCGAGCGTGCGCCAGCGTTTCAACGCCACCAAGGGCCTCGACCCGATTTTCCGTACCAACGACGGCGCCAATTCGCCTGCCGCCGATGTCTCGACGGTCGCCGCGCGCAGGGCCGCCTACAGCATGCTGCTGACCAAGGGCCTGATCCGCGTGGGCATCGGCATTCCGCCGAACGCGGAGTTCGAGCTGGTTGATGTCGACGACCCCTACGGGCATGCCACGGCTGCGGAGCTGTCGCTCTTTCGCAGGCCCTTGCCGTCCGCGAATCTGCGCTATCTGAGTGCAGTGATGTGGGACGGGCGCGAGACGTTCGCGGACGCGACGTCCAGCGACTGCATACGCGGCACGACGGCGTGCTTCGCACCCGTGCGCTTCAATCTCGCCGACCAGGCCAATGGTGCCACGACCGGCCACGCGCAGGCCGCCGGACCGCTCACCGAAGCGCAGCGGCAGGCGATCGTCGATTTCGAGATGGGCCTCTTCGTCGCGCAGGTGTTCGATGACGACGCGAAACAGCTTTCCGCCCGCGGTGCGAAGGGCGGACCGTGGCCGTTGGCGAGCGCCGCCGCGTACTTCGGCATCAACGATGTCATGTCGGGCGACTACCGCAGCGGGGCGCCCTTCGATCCGGTCGTGTTCGACCTCTATGACGCATGGATGGCAGCGCCGCCCGGCAAGGGTGTGGACAGCAAGACGTTCGATGCGCGCAACGCGGTGGCGCGCGGCCAGGCGCTGTTCAACACCAAGCCCATCCGGATCACTGGAGTGAAGGGCCTGAATGACGACCTCAACGTCGCGGTGATCAATGGCACGTGCACGACGTGCCACGACACCCCGGGCGGCGGCAACCATTCGATTCCCGCGCCGCTCAACATCGGCATCGCAGACGGCGCACGCGCCACCCCGGACATGCCGCTCTACCTGCTCCGCAACAAGGCCACCGGAGAATCGGTGGCGACGACCGATCCCGGCCGCGCACTGATCACCGGCAAGTGGAAGGACATCGGGCGGTTCAAGGGACCGACGCTGCGCGCCCTCGCGGCACGGCCGCCCTATTTCCACAACGGCGCAGCGCCCGACCTCGCGGCGGTGGTGGATTTCTACGATACCCGCTTCGCGATCGGCCTGACGGCGCGCGAGCGCGAAGACCTCGTGGCGTTCCTGCGTACGCTCTGAGGAGGGCGTACCGCCCCGGCGCTACCGCTTGCGCGGCGGTGGGAGGTCGGTGCACACGCCTTCGAACGCTTCCGCGGCAAGTCCGACGGATTCGCCCAAGGTGGGATGCGGGTGGATGGTGCGCCCGATGTCCACCGCGTCCGCGCCCATCTCGATCGCGAGCGCGAGTTCGCTGATGAGCTCGCCGGCATTGGTGCCGACGATCCCGGCGCCGACGATGCGGTGCGTCTCGGCATCGAACAGGAGCTTGGTGAAGCCCTCGTCGCGGCCGTTGGCGATCGCGCGGCCCAGCGCGGACCACGGGTAGAGACCCTTGCCGACTTTCCGGCCTGCCGCCTTGGCCTCGTCCTCCGTGACGCCGACCCAGGCGATCTCGGGGTCGGTGTACGCGACCGAAGGCACGACCCGCGCATCGAAGTGCGACTTTTCCCCGGCGGCCGCCTCCGCCGCGACATGGCCTTCGTGCGTGGCCTTGTGGGCGAGCATCGGCTGGCCGGCGACGTCGCCGATCGCGAAGATGTGCGGGACGTTGGTGCGCATCTGGCTGTCCGTGCGGATGAAGCCACGCTCGTCGACCGCCACGCCCGCGCGGTCGGCGCCGATCTTGCGTCCGTTCGGGCTGCGGCCCACGGCTACGAGCACGCTGTCATAGGGTTGCGGGCCGTCGGGCGCCTGCTCCCCCTCGAAGCGCACGTGCACGGCATCGGGCCGCGCTTCCACCGCAACCGTCTTGGTCTTCAGCATCACGCGGTCGAAGCGCGGCTTGTTGATCTTGTCCCACGCACGCACGAGGTCGCGGTCGGCGCCGGGCATCAGCCCGTCGAGCATCTCGACGACCTCGAGGCGCGTGCCGAGCGTCGAGTACACCGTGGCCATCTCGAGCCCGATGATGCCGCCGCCGATCACGAGCATGCGCTTCGGCACGGCGCGCAGGCCGAGCGCGCCGGTCGAATCGACGATGCGCGGATCCTCGGGGATGAACGGCAGGCGCACCGCCTGCGATCCCGCCGCGATGATCGCCTTGGCGAAACGCACGACCTTGCGCGCGCCCGTCTTCGCCTGGCCTGCGCCGTCGGTGACCTCGACCGCAAGATGATGCGCATCGAGGAACGTGCCATAACCGCGCACGACCTCGACCTTGCGCGTCTTGGCCATACCGGCGACGCCGCGCACGAGCTTGCCGACGACCTGATCCTTCCAGGCGCGGAGCTTGTCGAGATCGACGGCCGGCGCGGCGAAGCCGATGCCGTGCGCCGCCAGCGCCTTCGTCTCGTCCATCACCGCCGCGACGTGCAGCAGCGCCTTGGACGGAATGCAGCCCACGTTGAGGCAGACGCCGCCGAGGGTCGCATAGCGCTCGACGAGCACGGTCTTCATGCCGAGATCGGCCGCACGAAACGCCGCGGCATAACCGCCGGGTCCTGCGCCGAGCACGAGCATCTCGCATTCCACGTCGACGTTGCCGTCGTAGCTGCCAGCGGGCGCTGGCGCAGGGGCAGGTGCCGTCGCCTTGGCTTCAGGCGCGGTGGCCGATGCCGCGGCGGGAGCACTTGCAGGGGCGGCGGCCGACTTGGCGGGCGCAGGAGGCGATGCCGGTGCGGACGCTCCGGCGTCGAGCAGGAGCAGAAGGCTCCCTTCCGACACCTTGTCGCCGACCTTCACCTTCACCTCGCGCACGGTGCCCGCCGCTGGCGCGGGCACGTCCATCGTCGCCTTGTCGGATTCGAGGGTGACGAGGGAGTCCTCCTTCTGCACCGTGTCGCCGGGCTTCACCAGCACCTCGATGACCGGCACGTCCCGGAAATCGCCGATGTCCGGCACCTTCACTTCCATCGCTTCGCTCACGTCGCTGGCTCCGCTGTCGCGCTTCGGTGTGGGCGGTGTCTCAGAGCAGGGCCCGGCGCATGTCCGAGAGGATCTGCACGAGGTAGCTCGTGAACCGCGCCGCGGCCGCGCCGTCGATGACGCGGTGGTCGTACGAGAGCGAGAGCGGAAGCATCAGGCGGGGTGCGAACGCCTTGCCGTCCCAGACGGGCTTCGTGCTGCTCTTCGACACGCCGAGGATGGCCACCTCCGGCGCGTTGATGATCGGCGTGAACGCCGTGCCGCCGATGCCGCCGAGGCTGGAGATCGAGAAGCAGCCGCCCTGCATGTCGGCGGGGCCGAGCTTGCCCTCCCGCGCCTTCGCGGAGAGCTCGCCCATCTCCTTCGCGATCTGCTGCACGCCCTTCTGGTCGGCGTTGCGGATCACCGGGACCACGAGGCCGTTGGGCGTGTCCGCCGCGAAACCGATGTGGAAGTACTTCTTGTAGACGAGATTGTCGCCCGCGAGCGAGGCGTTGAAATCCGGGAAGCGCTGCAGCGCGCCGACGCTCGCCTTGATCAGGAACGCGAGCATCGTCAGCTTGACGCCGGCCTTCTCGTTCTCCTTGTTGACCTGGACACGAAGGGCTTCGAGATCGGTGATGTCCGCCTCGTCGAACTGCGTGACGTGCGGGATCATCACCCAGTTGCGGGCAAGGTTCGCTCCCGAGATCTTCTTGATGCGCGAGAGCGGCTTCTCCTCGATGGGGCCGAACTTCGCGAAATCGACCGTGGGCCAGGGCAGCAGTTGCAGGCCACCGATGCTGGCGCCGCCCGCTCCTGCTGCAGCCGCGGGAGCGGCGGCCGCCACCAGCGCCGCCTTCACGAACTTCTGCACGTCCTCCTGCAGGATGCGGTTCTTCGGCCCCGTGCCGGTGATTCGCGCGAGATCGACGCCGAGCTCGCGCGCGAACTTGCGCACCGAGGGCGAGGCATGCGCGGCCCGGAAGGCTTCGGGCTCGATGGGCGCCGCAGCGGGGGCGACCGCCGCTGCGGTTGCCGCCGCGGCGCCGGGGCGGCGGGCGCCTGTCGCGCGGCGTCGGGTGCGCTCGCGGGGGGCGGTGCCGATGGCGTGCGGACCGGCGCGCCCGGTGTTTCCGGACGCGGCGTCGCCCCACCGGACGTCTCGAGGGTGAGGATGACGGTGCCTTCGCTCACCTTGTCGCCGAGCTTCACCTTGAGATCGCGCACGCGCCCGGATTGCGGCGCGGGCACGTCCATCGTGGCCTTGTCGGATTCGAGCGTCACCAGCGAATCCTCGGCATTCACGAGATCGCCGGCCTTCACCAGCACCTCGATGACGGGCACGTCCTTGAAGTCGCCGATGTCCGGCACCTTCACGTCGACCGTGGCGCCGCCGCCCGCTGCCGCAGCCGGATCGGGCGCGGGTGCCGGCACCGGGTGCTCGTGGGGCGCCGCGGCCTGCGCGGTCGCGGCCGCGACAGCACTCGCCGGTGCCTGCGGGGCTTTCGGCGTCGGGGCGGCCGCGCCTTCGGCGTCGAGCAGCAGGATCGTGCTGCCCTCGCTCACCTTGTCGCCGACCTTCACGCGCAGCTCGCGCACCACGCCCGCGGCGGGTGCAGGAACGTCCATCGTCGCCTTGTCGGATTCGAGCGTCACGAGCGAATCCTCCGCGGCGACGCGCGTGCCGGGCTGCACGAGCACCTCGATCACGGGCACGTCCTTGAAATCGCCGATGTCCGGAACCTTGACTTCAAGTGTGCTCATGCGCGTCGTTCTCCGTGGCTGCAGCGAATGCGGTGGCGCGTCGGGTGTGGCTCGCGTGCTTCAGACGGTCCACGGCGCGGGCTTCGCGGGATCGATGCCGTACTTGCGGATGGCTTCGGCGACCTTCGTCTTCGGGATCGTGCCCTCTTCGGCGAGCGCCTGCAGCGCCGCGACCGCGATGAAGTGGCGGTCGACCTCGAAGAAGCTGCGCAGCTTCTCGCGCGTGTCGGAACGGCCGAAGCCGTCGGTACCGAGGACCACGTAGCGGCGCGGCACGTACGGGCGGATCTGCTCGGCGAAGGCGCGCACGTAGTCCGTCGCGGCGATCACGGGGCCCTGCGTGTCGGCGAGGCAGCGCTCGACGTGCGAGCGCTGCGGCTTGCCCGCCGCGTCGAGCATGTTGTGGCGCGCCACCGCCATGCCGTCGCGCGCGAGCTCGGTGAAGCTCGGGCACGACCACAGGTCGGCTTCGACGCCCCAGTCCGCCTTGAGGAGGTCCGCCGCGAACACCGCCTCGCGGAAGATCACGCCCGATCCCAGGAGCTGCACGCGCGGTGTCTTCCCCTTGCCCTTGCCTTCGGCGCCCGCGCGGAACCGGTACATCCCCTTGACGATGTCCGCGGCCGCGCCCTCGGGCATCGCGGGATGCACGTAGTTCTCGTTCATCACCGTGATGTAGTAGTACACGTCCTGCTGCTCGGCCACCATGCGGCGCAGCCCGTCCTGCACGATCACGGCCACCTCGTATGCGTACGTCGGGTCGTAGGAAATGCAGTTCGGGATCACGGAGGAGAAGACGTGCGAATGGCCGTCCTCGTGCTGCAGGCCTTCGCCGTTGAGCGTCGTGCGCCCGGACGTGCCGCCGAGCAGGAAGCCGCGCGAGCGCATGTCCGCGGCCGCCCACGCGAGGTCGCCCACGCGCTGGAAGCCGAACATGGAATAGAAGATGTAGAACGGAATCATCGGCACGCCGTGCGTCGAGTACGACGTGGCGGCGGCGATCCAGTCGCACATCGCGCCGGGCTCGTTGATGCCTTCCTGCAGCACCTGCCCGCGCTTGTCCTCCTTGTAGAACATCAGCTGGTCGGCATCCTGCGGCGTGTAGTGCTGGCCGAACTGGTTCCAGATGCCGAGCTGCCGGAACATCCCCTCCATGCCGAACGTGCGCGATTCGTCCGGGACGATCGGCACGACGCGCTTGCCGATGGTCTTGTCGCGCAGCAGGATCTGCAGGATCTGCACGAACGCCATCGTGGTCGAGATCTCGCGGTCGTCGGTGCTCTTCAGGAAGCGCTCGAAGGCGGCGAGCTCCGGCACGGGCAGCGCTTCGGCGGTGCGCCGGCGCGCCGGCAGGTAACCGCCCAGGCTCATCCGCCGCTCGCGCATGTAATCGAGCTCCTTCGAGCCCTTCGGGAACGTGAGGTAGGGCACCTTCTCGAGCTGGTCGTCGGGCACCGGCAGCGCGAAGCGATCGCGCATCGCACGGATGGAATCGACCGACATCTTCTTCTGCTGGTGCGTGATGTTCTGCGCCTCGCCCGACAGGCCCATGCCGAAGCCCTTGATCGTCTTGGCGAGAATCACGGTGGGCTGGTTCTTGTTGTTCACCGCGGCGTGGTAGGCCGCGTACACCTTGTGCGGGTCGAGGCCGCCGCGGTTCAGCGCCCAGATGTCGTCGTCCGACCAGTCCGCCACCATCGCCTTCAACTCGGGCGTGTTGAAGAAGTACTCGCGCACGTAGGCGCCGTCCTTGCTCTTGAACGTCTGGTACTCGCCGTCGACGCACTCCATCATCCGGCGCATCAGGATGCCCTGCTTGTCGCGCGCGAGAAGCGTGTCCCAGCGCGTGCCCCAGATCACCTTGATCGACGTTCCAGCCGGCGCCGCGGAACGTGCTCTCGAGCTCCTGGATGATCTTGCCGTTGCCGCGCACCGGGCCGTCCAGGCGCTGCAGGTTGCAGTTCACGACGAAGATGAGGTTGTCGAGCGCTTCGCGCCCGGCCATGCCGATGGCGCCCATCGACTCGGGCTCGTCCATCTCGCCGTCGCCCATGAACGCCCAGACCTTGCGGCCCTGGGTGTTGGCGAGATCGCGGTCCTGCAGGTATTTCATGAACCGCGCCTGATAGATGGCCATCAGCGGCCCGAGGCCCATCGACACGGTCGGGAACTGCCAGAAGTCGGGCATCAGCCAGGGATGCGGATACGACGCGATGCCCTGGCCCGTCCACTTCCTGGCGGAAGTTGTCGAGCTGCGCCTCGGTGAAGCGCCCGAGCATGAAGGCCCGCGCGTAGATGCCCGGGCGAGGAGTGGCCCTGCACGAACACGAGGTCACCGCCGTGGTCGGCGGAAGGCGCGTGCCAGAAGTGATTGAAGCCGACGTCGTAGAGCGTCGCCGCCGACGCGTAGCTCGCGATGTGCCCGCCCACGTTGGTGTCCTTGTTGGCGCGCACGACCATCGCCATGGCGTTCCAGCGGGCGTAGTTGCGGATCTTCTCCTCGATCGTCTGGTCGCCGGGCAGGCGTGGCTGCCGATCGACCGGGATCGTGTTGATGTAGGCGGTGTTGGCGGAGAAGGGCAGGTACGCACCGGACCGGCGCGCCTTGTCGATCAGCTGCTCGATGAGGAAATGAGCGCGGTCGGGACCCTCGTTGGCGAGGACGGCTTCCAGCGCGTCCAGCCATTCGCGCGTTTCCTGCGGATCGTAGTCGCGTGGCGTGCTCATATCCATCGGCGTCTCCAGTATGTGCCCCGTGCCTGCGCACCGCGTCGCGCGGCGCCTCCACCGACGGGACGTCGCGCGGCCTGGTCCCCGGGGGCGAGTTCGCCGTCCGGGGGAAGGGGATTGTATGCGTGGCAGGTGAGACTGTATTGCTGCGTTGCCGCAGCGCGGCGGTACGCGCGACGCGGCCATCGACACGGTAGCAGAGCCGGCCGGCGGGGTCGCGGCGTCGCTTATCTCGACGCGGCGCCATGCGGGCAGGACAGCGGCAGCGCGCGGTGATTCCGCGACCCTAGGCCCGCGGCGTCTCGCGCGCGGTCAGGAACAGCGTGAGGCCGCAGAGCAGGTTGGCCGTGCCGAACACTGCGAAACCGACGCGGTAGCTGCCGAAGATCGATGCGAGGAGCGCGAAGGCCGGCGGCCCGAGCACCACGCCGGCGAAGGTGATGAAGCCGGACGCGCCGGTGATCGCACCCGCCTGCCCGGCCGGCGCCCGCCGCGCGACCTCGGAGAGCTGGACGCCGTTCCATCCGATGGCGGTGCCGCCGAAGAGCGCGCACACGAGGAGCAGCGCTGCGCGCGGCCAGCCTTCGTCGAAGCTCGCGACCGCATAGGCACACGCCGCCGCGGCGATCCCGAGCACGGCCAGCATGCGGCGCGGCGCGATCCACTGGTCGGCCACGGCCCCCCACGCGATGCGGCCGACGATGCCCCCGATGTTGGCGCTGGTGAGCGCAAGCCCCGCCGCGACGAGCGCGAAGCCCAGCGTCTCCGTGAGGTACACCACGAGGAAGCTCGTGAGGCAGACCTGCGTGGCGGCATAGACGAACCCGGTGATCGAGAGCTCGACGAGGGGGCGGTGCCGCACGAGCGTGCGCAGCGGCGCGACCAGCGCAGCGATGGAGAACGGCGCCGCGGCAGCTGCGGTAATGTCGTCGAGTCTGCGCCGCGACGCCTCCGCGACTCCCGCGATCACGAGTCCGACCGCGGCGATCGCCAGCAATCCGGTGCGCCATCCCAGGGCGACCGCGAGCAGCGGCAGGATCGCGCCCGCGATCGCCGCACCGGCGGGCACGCCGGTCTGCTTGATCGAGAACGTGAGCGCCATGCGCGACGGGGGTGTCGTGCGGGCGAGCACGTGCGACGAGGCGGGCGTGATGGGCCCGTAGCCCAGGCCGATGACGATCGCCGCCGCGACCAGGAGCACGATCCACGAAGGTCGACGTGAATGCGATGGCGCAGAGGCCGCCGCTGCACAGCAGCACGCAAACCTGCGACACGCGAATCGCGCCATGACGGGTGATGAAATGCCCCGCAGCGAGGCTCGCGATCATGCCGCCGACGTAGACGAGTCCGACGAACACGCCGACCAGACGCGCGGGCACGCCGAGGTCGCGGCCGATCTCCGTCGCCAGCACGGCGGTCGCGGTGGCGGCCAGCGCCACGAAGATCTGGATCGCCAGCGTCACGCCCAGCGCGACCGCGGTGTCGACCAGGGTCGCCGGCTCGGAAGCGTGCCGCATCAGGCCGCGCGTTCCCGCGGGAAGAACAAGGCCTCGCGCTCGGTGATCAACGCATCGACCGTCGCGTCGTGCGGCGCGGACGGCACGGCGTCGACCACCTGCATGTCGTACGCGGCTGCGATGCGCGGGACGCGCGCGGGCACGAGCGGCAGCAGCCGATCGTAGAAGCCGCCGCCATAACCCAGGCGTCGACCCTGACGGTCGAACGCCACGCCGGGAACCAGGATCCAGTCGAGCGCAGCGGGATCCACGAGCGGACAGGTCGGGCGCGGCTCGGGGATTCCGCGGTACCCGGGTTCGATATCGGTGGCGAGATCGCGCACGGCGTGCAGCGCCAGCATGCGCGCCACCGTCTCGACCCGCGGCAGCGCCACCTCCTTGCCGCGGGCGAGCGCCTCCTCGACCAGCCCCGTCGTCTGCCATTCGCTGCGAAAGGCGAGCGACAGCAATGCGGTGCGGGCCGCGTCGAACGATGGCAGGCCGATCAGGCGCCCGGTGATCACACGGGCGGCGGCGGCACGCTGCGCATCGGGGAGTGCATCGCGCGCGGCAAGCACGCGAGTGCGCAACGCGACCTTCGCCTCGCGCAGCGCCATGCCGTGGGTTTCGGGTGGAACGCGCGACATGCGGCCATGGTAGCGCATGGCCCGCGGCACACTTCGTGCGCGGGGAAGGGCCCTTCGCGGACCGCCTATAATCTGCCGCTCCATCGAGAGGCTCGTTCATGAACCACAACCATCAGGTGTACCGCGCGCGCCGCGACGCATTGCTTCGACAGATGCGCGCGCAGACCGGAGGCGGGCTTGCACTCGTGCCGACGGCCCCGGAGGTTGCGCGCAACCGGGATTCGCTCTTTCCGTACCGCCCGGACAGCTATTTCCATTACGTGTCGGGCTTTCCGGAGCCCGAAGCCGTCGTTGCGCTGCACGCCGGGCCCGAGGGCGACCGGCAGATCCTCTTCTGTCGCGACAAGAACGAGGAGCGCGAGATCTGGGACGGATTCCGCTATGGCCCGGATGCCGCGCGCGAGATCTTCGGGTTCGACGAGGCGTTCTCGATCACGGAGCTCGAGCAGCGGCTGCCGGATCTCGCTGCCGACCAGCCTGCGCTGCATACGCCGCTCGGACTGTTCCCGGCCTGGGATCGGCGCGTCACGGATCTGCTGAACGAGGTGCGCAACCGTGCGCGCACGGGCGTCAGCGCCCCTGCCGAGATCGTGGACGTGCGCGAGGCGCTCGATGCGATGCGCCTCGTCAAGGATGCGCAAGAGATCGCGCTCATGCGCCGCGCAGCGGCGATATCGGCCGGGGCGCACCGCCGCGCGATGCGTGCGACGCGGCCGGGGTGGCACGAGTACCAGGTGGAGGCGGAGCTCGCGCACGAATTCCTGTTCGGCGGCGCGCAGGCGGTCGCCTACCCATCGATCGTCGCAGGCGGCCCGAACGCGTGCATCCTGCATTACCGGGACAACAACCGTCCGCTGCAGCAGGGCGAGTTGCTGCTGATCGACGCCGGCTGCGAATACCAGGGCTACGCGTCGGACATCACGCGCACGTTCCCGGTCGACGGGAAGTTCAGCGGCGCGCAGAAGGCGGTCTACGAGCTCGTCCTCGCGGCGCAGCTGGCCTGCATCGATGCGGTCGCGCCGGGCCGCGACTTCCACGATTACCACAAGGTCGCGGAGCGCGTGCTCGCGCAGGGCTTCATCGATCTCGGCCTGTGCAAGGGCAGCCTCGACGAAGTCCTCGAATCCGGCAGCTACAAGCAGTTCTACATGCATCGCGCAGGGCACTGGCTCGGCATGGACGTGCACGATGCCGGCCTTTACCAGGTGAAGGGCGCGTCGCAGAAGCTCGCCCCGGGAATGGTGCTCACCGTGGAGCCGGGCGCCTATATCCGCCGCGCGGAGAACGTGCCGGAGGCGTTTTGGGACATCGGCGTGCGCATCGAGGATGACGTCGTGGTCACCGCCGACGGCTGCGAGAACCTCACGTCCGCCGCACCGAAGAGCGTCGCCGACGTGGAAGCCGCGTGCGTCCGCTGAGCCGCACGGCGCGGCGCGTGATCGGATGAGCGCTGGATGAACGCATCCGCCCTGCGCGATGTGGTGATCGTCGGTGCCGGCCCCGTGGGTGCGGCGCTCGCCGTCGCCCTGCGCGACGCCGATCTCGACGTGACCGTGCTCGATGCGCGGCCCGAGAAAGGCACGCTGCGTGCCGACCGGTCGCTCGCGCTGTCGCACGGTGCGCGCCTCATCTTCGAGCGCCTGGGGATCTGGGGCGATCTCGTCAGCCGCGACCAGGCGGTCACGCCGATCACGGACATCGACATCTCGCAGGCCCATGGCTTCGGCGGCGCGCTGCTGCGCGCCCGCGAAGAGGGGCTGCCGGCACTCGGCTACGTTGTGAGCTACCGGGCGCTGCAGGAGGCGCTGGATGGCGCGCTGCGGCGCACGCGGAGCGAGCTCGGCTTCGGCGTCACCGTGACGCACGCCGGCGGCACGCAGTCGTATGCCGCCGTCACGCTCGGCCCCGGAACCGATCCGGTGCTCGCGCGCCTGGTCGTCGTCGCCGATGGCGCCGGCGCCACGCGTCGCGGGCCTGAGCCGACGGCGCCATGATTACCACCAGTCGGCGCTCGTTGCGAAGATCTGGTGCCGCGAGCCGCATCACGGTCTCGCGTACGAGCGGTTCACGGAGGAAGGTCCCGTCGCCCTCCTGCCCGAGCAGGATCACTACGGCCTCGTCTGGACGGCGGCACCGGCCAAGGTCGAGGCGCTGCTGGCGTTGCCGGATTCGGCGTTCATCGCCACCCTCGGGGAACGTTTCGGGCGCAGGCGCAGCGACTTCACCGCGGTCGCGGAGCGGCGGAGCTTTCCCCTCGCCCTCGAGCTCGCACCGGCCATCGTCGGTACGCGCTGCGCTGTGATCGGGAACGCCGCGCAGGCGCTGCACCCCATCGCGGGACAGGGCTTCAACCTCGGCCTGCGCGACGCCTACCAGCTGGCACGCACGATCATCGATACGCCGCGTGCGGACATCGGCGGCGAACGGATGTTGCAGCGTTACGCGCGCGCCCGCCGCAGGGATCGACTGGGCGGTGTCGCGTTCACGCACGGCGTCCTCGGAGTCTTCGCCAACGATCACGCATGGCTGCGCTGGCCGCGCGGCGTTGCGCTGTCGCTCCTCGATGCGATGCCGCCGGCGAAGCGTCTCTTCACGCGGGCGATGCTTTTCGGCCTGCGCTGAGTCGCGCGCGCAGCGTTCCTTGATGCGGATCAACGTGCGGCATCGCGCATGCGACGCAAAGCGCACGCGTGGCATCGGCATGCATCGTGCGTGGCAGGGTTGGTGCTCACTTAGCACGCGGACGAAGCAAAACGCGCGGGCCGCTGGCGCTCATTTTGCTGTGCGCATGTGGCGCATTGCAGCAATGCGCGCGCGTTGCATCGCCGCTCGTCGTGCGGCATCGACAGCGCATTCCGCAGTGACATCGGAATCGGTATAATCCGCTCCCCCCGCGTCGTTTCCCACTTCGTTTCCCGACCGCACGTGCACATCGGACCCTTCGTCATCGGGAATACTCTTGCCGTCGCGCCCATGGCGGGCGTCACCGACAGGCCCTTCCGCAAGTTGTGCAGGCGGCTCGGTGCCGGTTACGCCGTGTCCGAGATGGTCGCTTCGAATCCGCGCCTGCGCGAGACGCGCAAGTCGCTGCGGCGCATCGATCACTCGGGCGAGGCCGCGCCGATTGCGGTGCAGATCGCCGGCGCCGACCCCGCGCAGATGGCGGACGCCGCGCGCTACAACGTCGATCACGGCGCGCAGGTCATCGACATCAACATGGGATGCCCGGCGAAGAAGGTGTGCAACGTCGCCGCGGGCTCGGCGTTGCTGCGCGACGAGCCGCTCGTCGCGGCGATCGTCGAGGCCGTCGTGGCTGCCGTGCCGGTGCCGGTCACGCTCAAGATCCGCACGGGCTGGAGTCCGGCGGAACGCAACGCCGTGCGCATCGCGCGCATCGCGGAAGCCGCGGGCGTGCAGGCGCTCGCGGTCCACGGACGCACGCGGGCGTGTGCCTTCGTCGGCCCGGTGGAGTACGACACCATTGCTGCGGTCAAGGCCGCAGTCCGCATTCCCGTGTGGGCCAACGGCGACGTCGAAACGCCGCAGCGCGCACGCGCCGTGCTTGCCGCCACGGGGGCCGATGGCCTCATGATCGGTCGTGCGGCGCAGGGACGGCCCTGGATATTTCGCGAGATCGCGCACTATCTCGTGCATGGAGTGGAGCTGCCGCCGCCGACCGTTGCGGAAGCGCGCGCGCTCATCCTCGAGCACCTGGCCGATCACTACGCTTTTCATGGCGAGGACATCGGCGTGCGCACGGCGCGCAAGCACCTCGGGTGGTACACGCGCGATCTCGCCGGCGGGGAGGCGTTCCGCCAGCAGATGAACGCAGCCCCCACCACGACGGCCCAGGTCGCCGCGGTGAATCATTATTTCGACTGTCTGGCCGGGCACGGCGAGCGCCTCGATTACGTGCGGGAACCTTCCCTGCACGTGCTCGACACGCGGGTCGCGTTCGGCGCGGCAAGATCGGCAGCATTGCAGGGCGGGGAGGCCCTGGCCGCGTGAGAAAAACAGTTCGCATCAACGGCAGCAACGACATCTGCAAGAGCGTCGAGAAATCGCTCGACGAGTACTTCCGCAAGCTCGACGGCGAGTCACCGCACGGCATCTACGACATGGTGATCACCCACGTCGAGCGCGCGCTCATCTCCTCGGTGATGGAGCGCGCCAACGGCAATCAGACGCAGGCGGCGGACATGCTCGGCATGAACCGCAACACCCTGCGCACCAAGCTCGCCAAGTACGGCATCCGAACTTGAAGCTCGCCTGCGGCAGCGGCGCACGCGGCCGCGACGGTCACGGTGCGGCGCACTCGCGGCGACGAGCCTCGCGGGCGGGCGCGCGCGCCGCGTCGCGCTGCGCGTGCATGATGCGCAGCCTGCTTCCTGCGAACCCACTGCGCTAGCGCACCGCCACTCATGTCCGCTCCCGTCCGGCAGGCCTTGCTCTCCGTCTCGGTGAAGACCGGACTGGTGGACTTCGCGCGCGGCCTTGCCGCGCTCGGCGTTGCGCTCCTGTCCACGGGCGGCACCGCGCGGGCGCTGAAGGAAGCCGGTCTCACCGTGACGGAAGTCGGTGATTACACCGGCTTTCCCGAGATGCTCGACGGCCGGGTCAAGACGCTGCATCCGAAGGTGCACGGCGGCATCCTGGCGCGGCGCGACCTCCCCGACCACGTCGCCTCGCTCGCGGAGCACGCGATCCCGACGATCGACCTCGTGGTGGTGAACCTGTATCCGTTTCGGGAAACGGTCGCCGATCCCGACTGCACCCTGGCGCACGCCATCGAGAACATCGACATCGGCGGGCCGACGATGGTGCGCGCCGCCGCGAAGAACTGGGAGCACGTCGGCATCGTCGTGGATCCCGCGGACTATCCCGCGATCCTCGACGAGCTGCGCGGGAGCGGCGGGACGCTCGGCGCCGACACCCGCTTTGCCCTCGCGCGGAAGGCGTTCTCGCACACGGCGTCCTACGACGGCGCGATCTCCAACTGGCTGACGGCGCGCTCGCCCACCGGCGCACCGACGGCGTTCCCCGAGCGGTTCAACCTGCAGGCGGTGAAGGTGCAGGACCTGCGCTATGGCGAGAATCCGCACCAGCACGCGGCCTTCTACCGCGACGAGTTCGCCGCGCCGGGCAGCATCGCCGCGTACCGGCAGCTCCAGGGCAAGGAGCTCTCGTACAACAACATCGCCGACGCGCGATGCCGCGTGGGAATGCGTGAAGTCGCTGCTCGATCTGGGCGACGCCTTCGGTTGCGTGATCGTGAAGCACGCGAATCCCTGCGGCGTGGCTGTCGCGGCGACGTCGCTCGACGCCTATCGCAAGGCCTTCGCCACCGATCCCACTTCCGCATTCGGCGGCATCATCGCGTTCAATCACCCGGTCGATGCCGCCACGGTCGAGGTCGTGTCCGCACAGTTCCTCGAGGTGCTGATCGCGCCCGGCTACACCAACGATGCCCTCGACCTCATCCGGCGCAAGGTGAACGTGCGGGTGCTGGAGATCGCGTTGCCGCGGGTCGCCGGCCGTGCGGGCGCCGCCGCGTGGGACCTGAAGCGCGTCGGCGGCGGGCTCCTCCTGCAGACGCCGGACGTCGATCACCTGCTCGGCACCGACGTGCGGGTGGTCACCAAGAAGGCGCCGACCGTCGACCAGCTCGCCGACCTCATGTTCGCGTGGCGCGTGGCGCGATTCGTGAAATCGAACGCCATCGTCTACTGCGCCGACTGCCGCACCCTCGGCGTGGGGGCAGGACAGATGAGCCGCGTCGATTCCGCGCGCATCGCCGCCATCAAGGCCGACAATGCCGGGCTCTCCCTCGCCGGCTCGGTCGTCGCCTCCGATGCGTTCTTCCCCTTCCGCGACGGCCTCGACGT
The DNA here is from genome assembly GCA_963734575.1 of uncultured beta proteobacterium. GTDB lineage: Bacteria > Pseudomonadota > Gammaproteobacteria > Burkholderiales > Casimicrobiaceae > CAIWHR01. The sequence continues at coordinate 253,746 of CAVTHT010000013.1, forward strand.
GGTCGCCGACAATGGCGCCGTCGCCGTGATCCAGCCGGGCGGCAGCGTGCGCGACGAGGAAGTCATCGCGGCCGCCGACGAGCGCGGCCTCGCGATGGTCTTCACCGGGATCCGCCACTTCCGTCACTGATTTCCGCCGCGGGCTCCGCCTGCGGGCACTTCCGCATGCTCACGACTGCACGACGCGCAACGCGCGCCCTCATCCTGTCCGCCGCTCTCATCGTCAGCCCCATCGCCCATGCCGGCGTCCCCTGCGAGCCGCTGTGGAGCTGGGTTGCGTACCAGTGCGAAGGGCTCGGGCAGGCGTGGCACGATGGCACGTCGGATCTCTTCCTGACCGGCTACACGCACCACGACCGTGGCACCTACACGCCGGAGAAGATCGCGGAATTCAACGAGGAGGCGTGGGGCGGCGGCTACGGCATCTCGAAGCGCAACCCTCACGGCGACGACTTCGGCTGGTACGGCCTCATCTTCCGCGACTCGCACTACCAGTACACCAAGATGCTCGGCTGGTACTGGATGACCTACTGGCCCGACAGCGCCGACTATGGCCTCGGCCTTGGCTACACTGCGTTCCTCGGGTCGCGGCCGGACATCTACAGCGGTGTGCCCTTCCCGGGCGTCCTTCCCCTCGCCAGCGTGCGCCTCGGCCACGCCGAAGTCATGGGGACCTACATCCCCAAGGTGAGCCAGGGCACGACAGGCAACGGCAACGTTGCATTCCTGTTCATGCGCATCCACTTCTAGGCGGCGGAGAATCGGTCGATGAAGGTACTGGTGATCGGTGGCGGCGGACGGGAGCACGCGCTCGCGTGGAAGCTCGCGCAGTCGACGCGCGTCTCGAACGTCTTCGTCGCCCCGGGCAACGCCGGCACGGCGCGCGAGCCTGGCGTGACCAATGTCGCACTGACCGGCATTGCCGAGCTCGTGGCCTTCGCGCAGGAACGCGAGGTTGCGCTCACCGTCGTCGGGCCGGAGGCGCCGCTCGCAGCCGGCGTGGTGGACGCCTTTCGCGCCGCCGGAATGCGCATCTTCGGACCGCTGCGCGCGGCCGCGCAACTCGAGAGCTCCAAGGATTTCGCCAAGGCGTTCATGGCGCGCCACGGCATTCCCACCGCGGCCTACCGCACGTTCACGGACGCCGCGGCCGCCCGCGCCTACGTGACCGAGCGCGGTGCGCCAATCGTCGTCAAGGCGGATGGCCTCGCCTCGGGCAAGGGCGTGGTGGTCGCAACCAGCGTGGCGGAGGCGCACCGGGCGATCGACGCGATGCTCGTCGACAACGCCATGGGCGATGCCGGGGCGCGCGTCGTGGTCGAGGATTGCCTCGTGGGCGAGGAGGCGAGCTTCATCGTGCTCGTGGATGGCGAGCACGTGCTGCCGCTCGCGTCGTCGCAGGATCACAAGCGCCTGCGTGACGGCGACGAAGGCCCCAACACTGGCGGCATGGGCGCGTATTCGCCCGCACCGGTGGTCACCCCGGCGGTGCACGCGCGGATCATGCGCGAGGTGATCATGCCGACAGTCGCCGGCATGGCGGCCGAGGGCCAGCGCTACACGGGGTTCCTGTACGCGGGCGTGATGATCGATGCGAGTGGCGCGCCGCGGGTGCTGGAGTTCAACTGCCGCCTGGGCGATCCCGAGACGCAGCCGATGCTGCTGCGCCTCAAGTCGGACCTGGTCGACCTGCTCGACGCTGCCATCGACGGCAGCCTAGACGCGGTCGAGGCGGAATGGGACCGCCGCACGGCCGTCGGCGTGGTGCTTGCTGCCGCCGGCTATCCCGAATCGCCGCGCCCGGGGGACCTGATCCGCGGCCTCGACGAGTCCGTCCCGGACGTGAAGGTGTTCCACGCCGGCACGCAGGTCGTGCCGGCCGGGGTGGCGGTGAGCGGCGGTCGCGTGCTGTGCGTCACCGCGCTCGGCGACTCGGTGCGCCAAGCGCAGCGCACTGCGTATTCCACCGTGGCGCGGATCCATTTCGACGGCATGCAGTACCGGTCGGACATCGCGCATCACGCGCTCACCGCGCGCAAGGCCTGAGCCTCGTGGACATCACTGCGCCGCGCGCGTATTTCCTCGACCTGCAGGCGCGGATCGTCGCCGGCCTCGAGAACATCGACGGGCTGCCATTCCGGCGCGACGAGTGGACGCGCCCGGAAGGTGGCGGGGGCATTTCGCGCCTCATCGAAGAAGGCAACGTGCTCGAGCGTGGCGGGGTGAACTTCTCCCACGTTCGCGGCGAGCGCCTGCCGCCTTCCGCGAGCGCGGGCCGACCGGAGATCGCCGGCCGCGCGTGGGAGGCCCTGGGCGTGTCGCTCGTGCTGCATCCGCGCAACCCGCATGCGCCGACGGTGCATCTCAACGTGCGCATGTTCGTGGCGCATGCGAGTGGAGCGCACGAACAGGATGCATGGTGGTTCGGCGGCGGGATGGACCTCACGCCCTACTACGGCGATGAAGACGACGCGCGCCACTTTCACCGCACGTGCCGCGCCGCCCTTGCGCCCTTCGGCGACGACGTGCACGGGCGTTACAAGCGCTGGTGCGACGAGTACTTCTTCATCCGCCACCGGCGCGAGCCGCGCGGCATCGGCGGCATCTTCTACGATGACCTGCAGGAGGGCGGGTTCGAGCGCTGCTTCGCGCTGACGAGGAGCGTGGGCGATCACTTCCTCGACGCGTACGCGCCGATCCTCGTCCGCCGCAAGGATCATCCCTACGGCGAGCGCGAGCGCGATTTCCAGGCGTACCGGCGCGGCCGCTATGTCGAGTTCAACCTCGTGTGGGATCGCGGCACGCTCTTTGGCCTGCAATCCAACGGCCGCACCGAGGCGATCCTCATGTCCCTGCCGCCCATCGTGAAGTGGCGCTACGACTGGAAACCGGCGCCCGGCACGCTGGAGGCGCGGCTGTATACGGATTTCCTGGTGGCAAAGGACTGGCTCGGCACGGAGGCGCCATGAGCGACGAGACCCACGAGGCCGACGAACATCTCGTCGAGCACCCGCTCGACTCGGAACGCGTGTTCGACGGCCAGCTCCTGCACGTGGTCCGCGACCGCGTGCGGCTCCCCGACGGCAGCGAGGCGACGCGCGAGTACATCGTGCATCCCGGCGCCGTGCTGATGGTGCCGGTGCTGGACGATCGTCGGCTCGTCGTCGAGCGGCAATACCGGTACGCCAACCGGCAGGTGTTCCTCGAATTCCCCGCCGGCAAGCTCGACCCCGGGGAGGACGCGCTCGCCACGGGGAAGCGCGAGCTGATCGAGGAGGCGGGGTATACCGCCGAACGCTGGAGCTGGCTGGGCATGATGCATCCCATCATCTCGTACTCCACCGAGCGCATCGAGATGTACGTGGCGGAGGGACTGACGCACGTCGGCGCGAAGCTCGATGCCGGCGAGTTCCTCGAGATCGTCGAGCTCACGGTGGACGGGATGCTCGCCGCGCTCGATCGCGGCGAGATCACCGACGGCAAGACGATCACCGCGCTCCTGCTGTACGCGCGGCGCATCGGCCATCGGGGATGATCGCGCGCCGCCTGCTCATCGCGGGCCGCGTGCAGGGCGTCGGCTTTCGCGAAGGCCTCGTCGGCGTCGCGCTCGATGCCGGCGTGGCAGGGTGGGTGCGCAACACGCGCGACGGCGCCGTCGAGGCGTTGCTCCAGGGCGACGACGCCGCCGTCGAAGCGGTCATCGCGTGGTGTCGCCGTGGTCCGCCCGCCGCCCGGGTCGGCGCGGTGGACGTTTCGATCGCTGCGGTCGATTCCGGATTGCGCAGCTTCGTGCGCCGCCCGACGCACTAGCGCTGCGGAGCCTGGACCGCGTCAGCGCACTTGCGGCGCTTCCCCGACGCCGAACACGTCGCGCCACGCCGTGTAGGACGACGCCGCCCAGAGCGGCATGACGAGCAGCAGGCCGAGACCCATCGTCATCAGCCCGAATCCGAGCAGGACGAGCGACAGTCCGGCGTAGACGAGCAGGGGCGCGGTGTTCAGAACGAACGCATTCCAGCTCGCTGCGAACGCCTGCGCGATGGTCACCGGCTCGAAGAGCACGTGCAACGGTACGAACGCGACCGGCAGCGAGGCGAGGACGCCGATGGCATAGACGCCCATCCATGCGGACGCCGTGAGGTCGTCGGCGCCGCCGTGTGCGAGGAAGAGGTTGGCATCCGCAATCCACCACGCGGCGAAGGCCTCGGCGAGGAACGTCACGAGACTGGCGATCACGATCGCCGCCACGGCCGGCCCCGGCGCGCGAAACGCGGCGAGGGCGTGCGCGATGCGCGGCTGGCCCTGGCCGTCGGCCGCGGCGGCAGCGAAGAGCATCCCGCAGGCGACGAGGGGAGCGAGGATCTTCGACAGCAGCGGCCAGGGATCCGGCAGGAACTGGAACAGGAACTCGGCGAGGATCGCGAGCAGCGCGAGCCCGATCCACACCGCGGGCCGCCGCTTGAAGAGGCGCAGCGCGTCCTCGAACCACGTGAGGGCGTGCTGCCAGGGAACCGCGTGCGGATGGAGATGCACGCTGACCGGCGGAAACCCGGATGGATCCGGCAATTGCGGCGTCGACCCGGGCATCGTCAACTGGCGACCTCGCCGAGGTACGCCGCGCGCACCGCGGGATTGTCGAGCAGGCTCGCCGACGGTCCGGATAGCGTGACCTCGCCCGATTCCATCACGTAGCCGCGGTCGCTCACTTCGAGCGCGAGCTTCGCGTTCTGCTCGATCAGCAGCATCGTCACGCCTTCCGCGGCGACGGTCAGGATGGTCTCGAAGACCTTCTGCACCATCAGCGGCGCGAGACCCATCGACGGTTCGTCCAGCAGCAGCAGCGACGGTCGCGACATGAGCGCGCGCGCCATCGCGAGCATCTGCTGCTCGCCGCCCGACAGCGTGCCCGCGGTCTGGCGACGCCGTTCCTTGAGGCGCGGGAACAGCGTGAATGCGCGCTCGACATCCTGGCGGATGGCCGCGGCGTCGTGGCGCACGTAGGCGCCCATCGCGAGGTTCTCCTCGATCGTGAGCGCACCGAACACGCCGCGGCCTTCGGGCACCATGGCAAGGCCCTTGCGCACGAGCTCGAACGCCGGCCGGCCCGTGACGTTCTCGCCGCGGTAGCGGATCGTGCCGTGCTTCACCGGCTGCAGGCCGCAGATGCCCTTGAGCGTGGTCGTCTTGCCCGCGCCGTTGGCACCGATGAGGCACACGAGTTCGCCCTGTGCGACGACGATGTCGATGCCCTTCACGGCCTGGATGCCGCCGTACGCGACCTGCAAACCCGCGACTTCGAGCAGCGTGCCCGTCGTGCCCGCGCCCCGCGCCATCACGCTTCCCGCCTGCGCTGCGGCCGCAGCGCGCGAGTCATGCAGCCCCCTTGTGCAGGGCGATGTCGCCGCCGAGGTAGGCGGCGATGACCTTCGGGTCGTTCTGCACCTCGGCGGCGGTGCCTTCCGCGATCTTGCGGCCATAGTCGAGCACCAGGACGCGGTCGCACACGCTCATCACGAGCTTCATGTCGTGCTCGATCAGCAGGATCGTCGTGCCGTCGCGGCGGATGTCGTCGAGCAGGCGCCGCAAGCCGGCCGTCTCGGTGGCATTCATGCCTGCCGCCGGCTCGTCGAGCGCGAGGAGCTTCGGATCGGTGGCGAGGGCGCGTGCGATCTCCAGCCGGCGCTGGTCGCCGTAGGGCAGATGCTTCGCGAGATCGTTGGCGCGCCGCGCGACGCCGACGTAGCGCAGGAGCTCGTACGCACGCTTCTCGATGCCCTGCTCCTCGGCGCGGGTGCGCGCATCGCGCAGGATGGCGCCGAACACGCCCGCGTGCGTGCGCACGTGCCGGCCGATCATCACGTTCTCCAGGGCGGACAGGTTGGCGAAGAGCCGGATGTTCTGGAACGTGCGTGCGATGCCGCGCGCGGCGACGCGATGCGGCGGAAGGTTGGCGAGCGGCTCGCCGTCGAACATGAACGTGCCGCCGTCGGCTGCGTAGATCCCGGTCAGCACGTTGAACAGCGACGTCTTGCCCGCGCCATTCGGACCGATCAGGCCGTAGATCTCGCCGCGGTGGATGGTGAAGCTCACGTCGGCCAGCGCGTGCACGCCGCCGAAGCGCTTGCTGATGCCGCTTGCATTCGAGCAGGACCGGTCGCTCGCTCGTCATCGTCAGATCGCGCCCTTGGTGACGTCCTTCGTCGCCTCGAGCTCGCGCTTGCGCACGGCGGAGGGCAGGATGCCGGCGGGGCGGAACAGCATCATGAGCACGAGCGCGAGCCCGAACAGCAGCATCCGGATCACTTCCGGCTCGATCAGCATGCGGCCGAAGAGCGCGCGCTGCACGGGCTCGACGGTGTAGCGGAGCACCTCGGGCACGAACGACAGCAGGACGGCGCCGAGGATCACGCCCCAGATGTTGCCCATCCCGCCGAGCACGACCATCGACAGCACCATGATCGACTCGACCAGCACGAAGCTCTCCGGGCTGATGAAGCCCTGCGTGGCCGAGAACACGCCGCCCGAGATGCCGCCGAACGATGCGCCCATGGCGAAGGCGAGGAGCTTCATGTTGCGCGTGTTGATGCCCATCGCGCGCGCGGCCGTCTCGTCCTCGCGGATCGCCTCCCACGCGCGGCCGATGCGCGAGTTCTGCAGGCGCAGGTTCACGACGATGACCGCGAGCACGAGCAGGACCAGGAAGTAGTAGTACTTCACGGGTCCCGGGACGTTGAGCCCGCCGATCACCTCGTTGCGCGAGAAGTTGAAGCTTCCGATGCGGAACGGGTCGATGAGGGTGATTCCCTGCGGGCCGTTGGTGATGTTCACCGGCTGCGAGAGATTGTTGAGGAAGATGCGGATGATCTCGCCGAAGCCCAGCGTGACGATGGCGAGGTAGTCGCCGCGCAGCTTCAGCGTCGGCGCGCCGAGCAGCACGCCGAAGAGGCACGCCGTGGCGGCGCCGATCGGCAGGATCACCCAGAACGGCAGGTGCAGGTTGAAGTGCGGCGAGGCGAGCAGCGCGTAGACGTACGCGCCGACCGCGTAGAAGGCGATGTAGCCGAGGTCGAGCAGACCCGCGAAACCGACCACGATGTTGAGACCGAGGGAAAGGAGCACGAACAGGATCGCCAGGTTGGTGATCCGCACCCATGCGGTGCCGATGTTCACCAGCGCGAACGGCAGCACGACGAGGGCGATGGCGACCAGCGCGACACCGACCCACGCCAACCGGCCATCGGCGCGCCACGGCAGCACGCCGGCCTTCATGCGGCGCGTGCTCCCGCCGGCGTCGCGCGGGCCATGCGGCTACGCACGATCCGCCACGCGCTCGCCGAGGAGCCCCGAGGGGCGGAACACGAGCACCGCGATCAGCACCAGGAACGCGAACACGTCCTGGTAGTTGCTGCCGAAGAGCGTGAGGTTGGGGTCGGTCACGCAGCGCTCCGCAATGGCATCCGACCACGTCGCGATCTGGCACAGGTTCGTGAGATCGCCGACATAGCCGGCACCGAGCGCCTCGATCACGCCGAGCAGCAGCCCGCCGAGCATGGCGCCGCCGAGGTTGCCGATGCCGCCGAGCACGGCGGCGGAGAAGGCCTTGAGCCCGAGCAGGAAGCCCATCTGGTATTGCGCGATGCCGTAGTAGGTGCCGACCATCACGCCCGCGACTGCGCCGAGGCCCGCGCCGATGACGAACGTGAGCGCGATCACGCGGTTGATGTCGATGCCCATGAGGCCCGCGACCTGCTGGTTCTGCGACGTCGCCCGCATCGCGATGCCGAGCTTCGTCCGGTAGATGAGCCCGAGCAGCCCCGCCATCATCCCGAGCGACGCGACGATGATGACGACCTGCACGTTGGTGATGGTCGCGCCGTTGGGATTGTCGGTGAGATGGAACGTGACGGTGCGGATGATCTGCGGATACGGCAGCGGGTTGCGGCTCCAGATGATCATCGCCACGTGCTGCAGGATGATCGACAGGCCGATGGCGGTGATGAGCGGCGCGAGGCGCGGCGCGGTGCGCAGCGGCCGGTAGGCGACGCGCTCCAGCGTGTAGCCGACGGCCATGCACACGGGAATCGCCACCAGCGTGCCGATCAGCACGATGACGACGGCGGGCAGCGGCACGTGCGCACCGGTGAGCAGCACGATGGTCGTGTACGCCACCATGGCGCCGATCATCACCACCTCGCCGTGCGCGAAGTTGATGAGCTGGATGATGCCGTACACCATCGTGTAGCCGAGGGCCACGATGGCGTAGACGCTGCCCAGCGTCAGGCCGTTGATCATCTGCTGCAGGAACGTGTCCACGCCTTCCTCCGGACCGGCGATCCGACCGCCGCGGTGCTCTCGCAGGGCGCAATGCCGGCGGAATGGTAGCAACGCCGGCGGGCGCTGCCGCCTCTCTTGCAACACCGCGCGATTGTGGGGCGCGTGCACGATGGCGGCAAGCGGTGTTCATCACGCCGCAAGCGGCGGATGCACGTCCTGGATCACCCTGGGCGCAGCCGACCACGCGCGCCGGCTTCGGTACTCGTCTTCGCCTTCAGCCCGGCGTCGTGCGATGCCGCGTGCGACAAAGTGAAGCCGTCCAAAAAGAAACGGCGCCCGCGAGGGGCGCCGCTGCCGTGCTGCGCGTGCTACGCGCTTACTTCTTCGGAGCTTCCTGCTTCATCTCGCCGCCGGCGGGAGCGGCCGGAGCCGCGGCCGACGCCGTCGTGGCGGCGGGCGCGCCTCGCGTTCTTCATGAAGTCGTCGAACTTGGTGCTCTTGCCGCCCTTCACCACGGCGATCGGGTCGAGCTTGCCTTCCTTCATCGTGAAGATCGTGATTTCCGCATCCTTGCGGTCGCCCTTGTCGTCGAACTCGATGTGGCCGGTCGCGCCGTCGAAGCTGATCTTCTGGAGCTCGGCAGGTACTTCGCAGGATCCGCGGAGTCCGCCTTCTGCATGGCGGCGATCAGCAGGTTCGCGGCGTCGTACGTGAACGGCGCGTAGATGATCGGATCGACGTTGTACTTCGCCTTGTACGCGTCGAGGAAGCTCTTGCTGGCCGCCACCACGGGCAGCCCGGCCTGCGAGCAGATGAAGCCCTGCGCAGCCTGGTCGCCGGCGAGCGTCTTCATGGTCTCCGTGCAGGCGCCGTCGCCGAACGAGAACACGGCCTTGATGCCGAGCTCGCGGGCCTGCTTCAGCATCGGCCCGCCGGTGGCGTCCATGCCGCCGTAGAACACGGCGTCGGGATTGCGGCCCTTCATCTTGGTGAGAATGGCCTTGAAGTCGGTGGCCTTGTCGTTGGTCTTCTCGCGGGCGACGATGCTGACGCCGGCGGCCTTGAGCGTCTTCTCGACCTCGTTGGCGAGTCCTTCGCCGTACGCGGTGGCGTCGTCGACCACGGCGACCTTCTTCACCTTCATCGATTGCAGGTACTGCGCGACGGCGGGACCCTGCTGGTCGTCGCGGCCCGACGACGCGGAAGATGTTCTTGAAACCCTGCTCGGTGAGCTTCGGGTTCGTGGCGGAGCCCGAGATCATCGGGATGCCGGCCTGGTTGTAGACCGCGGAGGCCGGGATCGTCACGCCGGAGTTGAGGTGACCGACGACGCCCGCAACCTTGGCGTCGGCGAACTTCTGCGCGATCGTCGGCCCGAGCTTCGGGTCGGCCTGGTCGTCCTCGCCCTGGAGTTCGAACTTCACCGTCTTGCCGCCGATCTTCAGGTTCTTGCCGTTGGCCTGCTCGACCGCGAGGCGGGCGCCGTTCTCGTTGTCCTTGCCGAGATGGGCGATACCGCCGGTGAGCGGACCGGCGTGGCCGATCTTGATCGTGGTCGTCTCGGGCGCGGCTGCTGCCGTGGGGGCGGCCGGCGTCGTTTCCGCTTTTTTCGGTTCTTCCTTGCTGCATCCGTACACGGCGAGGATCGCGGCCGCGACGATGGTGAGGCCGAGCTGGCGCTGCATGGTCATGTAGTTATCTCCGGGGCGGGGTGGGGCAACGGAGCATTATTGGTTGCACCCCGGGGGCTGTCAATCGGGCCAAACCGGGCCGCATCCCGTCGCCGCCGGGCGCGGCTCGTCGCAGCCGCCTTGCCGCCGCACCGGTCCGTCCGTACAGTCGCGAATCCAAAACCGGGACTGCCGGCATCCAAGCCAGGCACGGACGCGTGCGTGCCACGAGCGCGCACGTTACCGGGCCGGAACGCGCGATGCGTCGATCCGCGCATCGAAAGGAAACCATGAACAAACCAAGAAGCCGGCGACGCCTGGTCGCCACGGTGGTGGGCATCGTTCTCGTGATCGCGGTCGGCGGCGCCGCCGGCTACCGCGTGATGAAGGCGAGAGAGGCGCCAGCCCGCGCCCGCCGCCGTTTCCCTGGAGTTCGCCGCGGGCGACCTCGCGCGCGTGGAGCCGCGTCCGCTGGCGCGCTGGCTGCCGGTGTCCGGCGCGCTGCAGCCGGTGAAGCTCGCCACGGTCAAATCCAAGGTTTCGGGCGACGTGCTGACCATCGCCGTACGCGAAGGCCAGACCGTTCGCGCCGGCGAAGTGCTGGCGCGCATCGAAACGGCAGACCTGGAGGCGCGGCTCGTCGACCGCGTCGGGGCGCTGGAGGCTGCCCGCGCGCAGCTTGCGCTCGCCGAGAAGACGCGCCAGACCAACCTGACGCTGCTCAAGCAGAGCTTCATCTCGCAGAACGCCTTCGACAACAGCGAGAGCGGCTACAACGTCGCCAAGGGGAGCGTGAAGTCGGCCGAGGCGCAGGTGCAGATCGCGCGCAATGCGCTGCGCGACGCGGTCGTGGCGGCGCCGATCGGCGGGATCGTCGCCAAGCGGCACGTGCAGCCCGGCGAGAAGGTGGCGTTCGACACGCCCATCGTCACCGTCATGGACCTGCGCGATCTCGAGCTGCAGGCGATGGTGCCGGCGGTCGACGTCGCGGAGCTGGCGGCCGGCATGCCCGTCGAGCTCACCGTCGACGGCTTCGACCGGCGCTTCACCGGACGCATCGAGCGCATCAATCCGTCCACCGAAGCCGGCACGCGCGCGATCCTCGTCTACGTGAACCTTCCCAATCCGGAGAGCGCGCTCAAGGCCGGCATGTTCGCGTCGGGGCGCATCGCGCTCGCGACCGCGGCGCCGGTGCCCACATTGCCCGCGACCGCCGTGCGAACCGAGGGCGGACAGGCCTACGTGTGGGCGATCGAGGACAACAAGCTCGTGCGCCGCGGCGTCGTGCTCGGCCGCCGCGACGACGAGGCCGGCGTGGTGGAGATCAAGACGGCGCTGCCCGCGACGCTGCCCGTGCTCGCGGCCCGCTTCGACAACCTGAAGGAAGGCGCGCCCGCCATGGTACGGGCGCCGACGGTGTCGAGCTCCAAAGTGGCCGGCTAGCCGGCGCTTCATCCCACCGCAACGAATCCGGGAGTCCACACGCATGTGGATCACGCGCGTTTCCATCAACAATCCGGTGTTCGCGACGATGGTCATGGTCGCGCTCACGGTGCTCGGCCTGTTCGCCTACCAGCGCCTGCGCGTCGAGCAGATGCCGGACGTCAGCCTGCCATTCGTGCTCGTGATGACGACGTATCCGGGCGCGTCGCCCGAATCGGTCGAGACCGACGTCACGAAGCCGCTCGAGTACGCGATCAATGCCGTAGCCGGCGTGAAGCTCATCCGCTCCAACTCGCTGGAGGGGCAGAGCCAGGTCTTCGCGGAGTTCCGGCTGTCGACCGACATGGCGCGCGCGATGCAGGACGTGCGCGACAAGGTCGCCCAGGTCCGCCCGACGTTTCCGCGCGACGTGAAGGATCCTCTGGTGATCCGCGCCGACAACGAGAACACGCAACCGGTCGTGTCGCTCGCCGTGATGTCGCCCACGATGAACCCGCGCGACCTCACGTCGCTCACGGACCAGACCATCGTCAAGGGCCTCGAGAACGTGCCGGGCGTCGCGCGGATCGACGTGAACGGCCGCGTGACGCGGCAGATCCTGATCCAGGTGAAGCCGCACGCCCTGACGGCGCTCGGCATCGGCATCGACCAGGTCATGAACGCCGTGCGCGCGGCCAACCAGGACGTGCCCGCCGGCCGCATCTCGCGCGGCGCGACGGACGCGCTCGTGCGCGTGGAAGGCCGGATCAAGGACCCGGCCCAGTTCGCGCGGATCGTCGTGGCGCAGCAGGGCGGGTCACCCGTGTTCCTGTCGCAGGTCGCAGACGTCGTCGACGGCGAGAAGGAGGAAACGTCGCTCGCACGCATCAACGGCCGGCGGGCGATCACCGTCGATCTGCAGAAGGCGCAGGACGCGAACATCGTCGAGACGGGCGCCGGTGTCACGGAGGCGGTGAACGTCCTGCGCAAGCGCCTGCCGCCCGACGTCGAGCTCCGCGTCGCCTTCTCCACGGCGGACGTCGCCGAGGCGAGCGTCGACCGGGTGAAGCACACCATCGTCGAAGGAGGCATCCTGACGGTGATCATCGTGTTCCTGTTCCTGCACAGCTGGCGCAGCACGGTCATCACGGGCCTGACGCTGCCGATCGCCGTCATCGCGACCTTCATCGCGCTCCATGCGTTCGGGTTCACCCTCAACTTCCTGACCCTGATGGCGCTGTCGCTGTGCATCGGGCTGCTGATCGACGACGCGATCGTCGTGCGCGAGAACATCGTGCGGCATCTCGCCATGGGCAAGTCGCACGTCGATGCCGCGCGCGAAGGCACCGCGGAGATCGGCCTCGCGGTGATGGCGACGACGTCTCGCCATCGTGGCGGTGTTCGTGCCCATCGCCTTCATGAGCGGCCTCATCGGACGCTTCTTCTTCCAGTTCGGCCTCACGGTCACCGTCGCGGTGCTGGTGTCGCTCTTCGTGAGCTTCACGCTCGATCCGATGCTGTCGTCCATCTGGCGCGATCCCCCGGGGTCGCGATTCCGGCGCGTGCCGTGGCTCGGCCGGTTCATGGACCGCGTGGAGCGCGTCATCGAGGCCGTGCACGCGCTCTACGGCGACATCCTGGAATGGGCGCTCGTCCATCGCGTCAAGGTCGTCGTGCTCGCCGTCGTGGTGTTCTTCGCGAGCTTCCTGGTGGTGCCGCTCGTGGGCACCGAGTTCATTCCCGAGGCGGACCAGGGCTTCCTGTCGCTGCGCCTCAACACGCCCGTCGGCTCGAGTCTCGAGTTCACGGACGGCAAGGTGCGCCAGGTCGAGGCGGTGCTGAAGCAGTATCCGGAAATCGATCTCGCGATGACCACGGTCGGAACGGAGGAGGGGCGCAACTACGCGCGCGTCAACCTGCGTCTCAAGCCGCGCGGCGAGCGCACGCGCTCGCAGAAGGCACTCGAGCGCGATATTCGGCGCGCGCTGCAGCCCATTCCCGGCATCCAGCTGTCGGTCGGCTTCGACCGGCCCATCTTCGTCAACATCCTCGGTCCGGACCCCGACACGCTGTCCGGGCTCATGAAGGATTTCGCCGCGAAGGTGGCGAAGGTTCCCGGCATCGCCGATCTCGAGACTTCGGACAAGGCCGCGAACCCTGCCCTGACGATCCGTCTCAACCAGGCTGCCGCCGCCGACCTCGGCATCACGGTGCAGCAACTCGGCAATGCATTGCGCCCGCTGCTCGCCGGCGACACCGTGAGCTACTGGCAGGCGCCCGACGGCCAGAACTACGAAGTCAACGTGCAGCTCGCGAAGAAGGACCGCGAGGTCGCCGCCGACCTCGCCAACCTCTACGTCACGTCGGGCAAGACCGGTGCCGATGGCCAGGCGCGCATGGTTCCGCTGCGGCAGGTCGCCGACATCGTGGAGACCACGAGTCCGCAGATCGTGAAGCGGCAGGAGCTGCAGCGACGCGTCGCGCTGTACGCGTCGGCGGAAGGCCGGCCCTCGGGCGACGTCGGCACGGACGTGCAGAAGATCGTGAAGGAGATGCAGCTCCCGCCGGGGTACCGCTTCTCGATCGGAGGCCAGCAGCAGGACATGATCGACTCGTTCAACGCGGCACTCGCGGCGCTCGGCCTCGCGGTGATCTTCATCTACCTGATCCTGGCCTCGCAATTCGCGAGCTTCACGCAGCCGATCGCGATCATGGCCTCGCTGCCGTTCTCGCTCATCGGCGTGTTCCTCGGGCTGCTCCTCACCGGCACCACGCTCAACATCTTCTCGATCATCGGCTTCATCATGCTGATGGGCCTCGTGACCAAGAACGCGATCCTGCTCGTCGATTTCGCCAATCGCGCGCGCCGCGCCGGGGCGTCGCTGCACGATGCGCTGCTGCAGGCGGGGCAGGTGCGGCTGCGGCCGATCCTCATGACCACGGCGGCGATGATCGGCGGCATGCTGCCGCTCGCGCTCGGCATCGGCGAGGGCGGCGAGACGCAGGCGCCGATGGGCCGGGCCATCATCGGCGGTGTGATCACGAGCACGCTGTTGACGCTGGTGGTCGTACCGGTGCTCTACGCTTACCTCGACGGCTGGGCCGAGCGGCGCCGGGTGCGGCGCGCGGCCGCGCACCACGTCGCGCTCGCGCGCGCCGACGCCGCGCCGGCGTCCGCCGATTGACGTGGGATAATCGTCGGGACGATAATAACTGACTCGCGGTCATTTCAAACCGGCCGCCTCGAGATCACCTCGTCCCGCGCGCCGCGGGACGCTCACAAGTCATGGACCTCGAACAAGCCCGCTTCAACATGGTCGAGCAGCAGATCCGCACGTGGGAGGTGCTGGACCAGGATGTCCTCGACCTGCTCTTCGTCGTGAAGCGGGAGGACTTCGTGCCTCGCGCATACCGCATGCTCGCTTTCGCCGACCTGGAGATCCCTCTGGGCGATGGCGAAAGGATGTGGACGCCGAAGCTCGAGGCGCGCGTGCTCCAGGAGCTGCGCCTGAAGCGCGGTGAGCGCGTGCTCGAGATCGGTACCGGCAGCGGCTATCTCACCGCATTGCTCGCCGCGCAAGGCGCACAGGTCACGAGTGTCGAGATCCATCCGCGGCTCGCCGCCGAGGCACGTGCCCGGCTTGCCCGCCTCGACCGGCCCGGGATCGAGCTCGCGACCGGCGATGGCGCGCGCGGCTGGGGCAACGCCACGTACGACGCCATCGTGCTCACGGGCTCGACGCCGATCCTCGCCGACACCATCCTGCGCCAGCTTGCGCCCGGTGGCCGCGCGTTCGCCGTGGTCGGCGAGGCGCCCGTGATGAAGGCGCGCATGACGCGGTACGTCGCCGAAGGCGCATATGCCACCGACGACCTCTTCGAAACGGTGATCGATCCCTTGCGCAACGCTCCGGCGCCGTCGCGGTTCGAGTTCTGACGCCGGTCGCATGATCCCGCAGCTCGCTCCTGCCGAACTCGCGCGCTGGCAAGCGGACACGCGCGTGCCGCCCCGCTCGTGCTCGACGTGCGCGAGCCATGGGAGCTCGCGATCTGCAGCATCCGCGACGCGCGAGGCATTCCGCTCGGCGAGCTCGGCCGGCGCATCGACGAGCTGCCACGCGACCGGCCGATCGTGTGCGTCTGCCATCACGGCGGACGCAGCCAGCACGCCGCGATGCTCCTGCGCAACGCGGGCCTTGGCGACGTCTACAACCTCCGTGGCGGCGTCGCCGGCTGGGCGGACGAAGTGGATCCGTCGATGCCGCGCTACTGAACGGAAAGCCATGACACGCAAGAAACGAATCGCCGCCTTCACGGTCGCCCTCGCTTGTGCGTACTGCGCTCTTCCCGCGTCCGCGGAGGATCTGCTCGACGTCTATCGCGAGGCGCAACAGAACGATCCGGTGATCGCCGGCGCGCGTGCAACCTGGACGGCGACGCAGGAGCGCGTGCCGCAGGCGCGAGCGGGCCTGCTGCCTGCGGTGAGCGCGGCAGTGGCCACGGGCCTCAACGATGGCCGCACGGAGGTCCGCAGCGATCCACGCGCCGTGACGAGCGGCAACTTCGCCAACTTCGGCTACACGATCTCCGCCTCGCAGCCGCTCTATCGTCCGCAGAACGTCGTCGCGGTGAACCAGGCGCGCGAGCAGGTGAGCCAGGCCGACTACATCCTCGATGCTGCCCGCCAGGATCTCATCGTGCGCGTGGCGCAGGCGTACTTCGACGTGCTGCTGGCGCAGTTCACCGTCGAGCTCACGGAGAGCCAGAAGGCCGCCGTATCGGAGCAGCTCGCGCAGGCGAAGCGCAACTTCGAGGTCGGCGTGTCGACCATCACCGACACCAACGAGGCGCAGGCGCGCTACGACACGATCAACGCGCAGGAGATCGCGGCGCGCAACGACCTCGAGAACAAGCGCACGGCGCTGCGCACCATCATCGGTCGTGCGCCCGGCGAACTGAAGCGCCTGGGTCCCGGCTTCGAGCCTGCGCTGCCGGAGCCGAACGACATCGACTACTGGGTCGATCGCGCACTGTCGAGCAACTATACCGTGCGCATCGCCCAGTCCAACTTCGACATCGCCGCGCTTGAAGTGCAGCGCGCGCGGGCCGCGCACCTGCCCACGCTCGACGTTGTGGCGAGCTGGAACCAGAACGGTGCGACGGGCACGCAGGTCAACAACTCCGACATCCGCGCGCACAGCGCGATCCTCGGCCTGCAGGCCGCCGTGCCGCTCTATTCGGGTGGCGCGGTCGAGTCGCGGGTGCGCGAGACGGCCGCACTGCTCGAGCGCTCGCGGCAGGACCTCGAGACCACGCGCCGCAATGCGCTGTTCCTCGCGCAGACGGGCTTCACCGGCGTCACCAGTGCAGCGGCCTCGATCAAGGCCTTCGAGCAGGCGCTCGTCTCGGCACAGTCCGCGTACGAGTCGAACAAGCTCGGACTGGAGGTCGGCGTGCGCACCACGCTCGACGTGCTCACCGTGCAGCAGACCGTGTTCCAGACGCGGCGCGATCTGGCGCAGGCCTATTTCAACTACCTGATCGGGTTCCTGCGCCTCAAGTCGGCCGCGGGCACGCTGACCGACGCCGACGTCGAGGCGATCAACCGCCGGCTGGCGGGCTGACCGGCGCTGCGGCGCGCGTTGTCGCGCCCGCTCGGAGGGCCGCATCGAGCTGCGGCCCGAGCCACTGCCATAATCGATCGACCGCGCCGCGGTGCTGCGCATGGAAGGCGAGCGCGGCGCGTTCCATCGCTTCACGACGCGCAGCGTCGGCAAGCAGGCGCTGCACGCCATCCACGGCTTCGCGGGCGTCGCGCGCCTGCATCGCGGCGCCCGCGGCGATGGCTGCGGCCGTCGCCGCGGCGAAATTGAACATGTGCGGCCCCACCACCGTTGCCCTGCCGAGCGCGATCGGCTCGATGAGATTCTGGCCGCCGAGCGGCAACAGACTTCCGCCGACGAAGACCGCATCGGCCGCGCTGCAATACGCGGCCATCTCGCCCATCGAGTCGCCGAGCAGCACCGCGATGTCCGCGGGCCACGGCGTGTCGTCGCTGCGACGCGCGAACGGCACGCCGCGTGCCTGCAGCAGGCGGGCGACGTCGTCGAAGCGCTGCGGATGCCGCGGCACGATGAGCAGCACCTCGCCGCCGCGTCGCGGCAGCCAGGCGTCGAGCAGCAGCGCTTCCTCGCCTTCGCGCGTCGACGCGGCGAGCCACGCACTGCGCGCACCGATGCGCGCGCGCAGCGCCGCCCCGGTCGTCGTGCCCGGCGTGGGCAGGTGCACGTCGAATTTCAGGTTGCCGGTGACGACGGGCGCGCGGCCGCCGAGGGAGGCGATGCGGCGCGCATCGTCGGCCGTCTGTGCGGCGATGCCGGCAAGGGCGCCGAAGGTCGCCGCCGCGAACGAGCCCACGCGCCGGTAGCGCCTCGCGGAGCGTTCCGACAGGCGCGCATTCACGAGGAACATCGGTATGCCAGCCCGTCGCGCCTCGCCGATGATGTTCGGCCACAGCTCCGTCTCGAGCAGCATCCCGGCGGCGGGGCGGAAGTGATCCAGGAAACGTCGGGCGAGCACGGGCACGTCGTAAGGAAGCCACGCCTGCACGACGCCATCGACCCCGATGGCGCGCCCGGCCTCGCGGCCGGTGGCGGTCATGTGCGTCAGCAGCAGCGTGGCATCGGGATAGGCGCTGCGCAGTCGCTGCAGCAGCGGCCGGGCCGCATTCGTCTCGCCCAGGGACACTGCGTGCACCCAGAGCACCGGCGCATGCACGGCGCCTGCGAAGCGGCCGAACCGCTCGCCGACGTGCGCGCGGTAGCCCGGTTCCTTGCGTCCGCGCCACCAGAGCCGCAGCGGCAGCCAGGGTAGCGCTGCGTACCACAGCCCGGTGTACACGCGGCGCATCAGCATCGCGGTGTGGCGCGCAGGAGAGTGGCCGCAGCTGCCGCGCACGGTGTCGGGCGTGGGGACGCTGCCGTTGCCGCCGAGATCGCGCGCATGCGGTCCCGCGATGGCGACGCCGGCGCGCGCGGGATCGGTTTCGGTGAAGAGCGCGACGGTGGGCGTGCCGAGCGCCGCGGCGAGGTGCACGAGGCCGGTGTCCACGCCGATCGCGATCTCGGCAGCGCGCAAGGTCGCCGCCAGCAGGTTCAACGGCTGATGCGCGGGCACGATGGCGTTGGCGTGGCCCTGCGCGAGTGCGTTGCTGCGCGCATGCTCCTCGGCGGTGCCCCACGGCAGCAGCACCTCGAGACCCGCCGCGCCGAGCATGCTCGATCAATGCATGCCAATGCGCCTCGGGCCAGCGCTTGTCCGGTCGGCTGGTGACGTGCACGCCGACGGCGAAGCGGCCGCCGGGAACCTGGCCCGGCGCGAGCGGGCGGCGGCACGAGGCCATAGCGCGGCGCACCCTCGGGCTCGTAGCCGAGCGCCTTGCCGGCGAGGGCGCGACAGCGCTGCTCGAAATGAAGCTCCAGCGCGACCGCGTGATGGCGATCGTGCAGAACGGTGGAGGCGGGCTCGCGTATCGTCTGACGCGCGAAGCCGTGCCGGGTACCGTGCGCGAGACGCGCCATCACTGCACCTTTGAGCTGCTCCTGCAGGTCGAGCACGGCGTCGTAGCGCTCCCCGCGAAGTTCGCGCCGGAAGCGCGCGAACTCCCGCCAGGTATCGCCTTCGGCCACGTGGTGCCGCCAGCGCCGCAGCGCGACGGGAATGACGTGGCGGATGCCCGGATGCAGGCGCACCAATGGTGCGAATGCCTCCTCGGCAACCCAGTCGACGGGCAGGTCGGGTGCGTGCCGGGCGATGTCGGCGACGATGGGCAGCGCATGCACGACATCGCCGAGCGACGACGGCCGTACGACGAGGACGCCGCTCACGGGCTGGTCGGTCGAAGGGCGCGGCAAAGGACGTAGAATGCGCGCAGCGTGAGCACTGCGATGGTCCCGGCTGCGGCGGTGGCGCGCTTCGATCCCGGTCCCGTTCGCTCCATGCTCCCTGCCACGCACGCCATCTTCGTCATCGCCCGCTCGTGCAACGGCGGTGGCACACCCCGAACGCCTGCCACGACGATGCAGCCGCCGGCGCGTGTGGCGCGCATGCCGTGGATCGGGAATGGCGCAGGCGCCACGCGATGCCGGTACCGCTGAGCCTGTGCATCATCACGCGCGATGCCGCGTCCGAGCTCGCGTCGTGCATTGCCTCGGTGCCGTTCGCGAGCGAAGTGGTGGTCGTCGATTCGGGCAGCCGCGATGATACCGTGGAAATCGCGCGCGGCTGCGGCGCACGCGTGGTGCAGCAGCCGTGGCTGGGCTTCGGCCCGCAGAAGAACTTCGCCATCGCCCAGGCGGCGCACGACTGGGTGCTCTGCCTCGATGCCGACGAGCGCGTGTCGCCGGAGCTCGCCGCATCCATCCGCGATGCACTGGCGCGTGATCGCGCCGACACCCGCGGCTATGCCATGGCACGATGCAACCGTTTCCTCGGACGATGGCTGCGGCATGGCGAAGGCTATCCCGACTGGAACCTGCGCCTGTTCGATCGCGCGCATGGTCGATGGTCCGAGGATGCCGTGCACGAGCACGTCCTCGTGGACGGCCGGGTCGGGCGCCTGAGCGGCGATCTCCTGCACGCCTCGGCCGAATCGCTCGAGCATTACCTCGACAAGCAGAACCGCTACACCACGCTGCAGGCGCAGATCCTGTTCGGCAAGGGGCAGCGTCCGAGCACGGCGCGCATGGTGCTCTCGCCGCTCGTGCGTTTCGTGCGCATGTACGTCTTCCGGCTGGGCTTTCTCGATGGCGTACCCGGTCTCGTGCACATCGCCATCGGCTGCGTCAACAGCTTCATGAAATACGCCAAGCTGCGCGAGCTCGCCGCGCGAAGGACATCGACGTGAGCACGGCGCCTCCCGGCAAACCGCTGCACGTGCTGGTGACCGGATGCGCCGGCTTCATCGGCATGCATCTCGCGCAGCGCCTGCTCGCCACGGGCTGTCGCGTCACCGGCGTCGACAGCTTCGATCCGTACTACGACGTCGGGCTCAAGGAGGCGCGCGCTCGGCAGCTCGCGACGGACCCGCGCTTCACGCTGCGGCGCCTCGATCTCGCCGAGACGGCGGACGTCGCCGCGCTCTTCCGCGACGGGGGCTTCGATCGCGTCGCGCATCTCGCGGCACAGCCGGGTGTCCGCTACTCCCTCGTGAACCCGGGCGCGTACGTGCGCAACAATCTCGTCGCGTTCGGAAACGTGCTCGAGGGCTGCCGGCACGCCGGGGTCGATCATCTCGTCTACGCGTCGAGCTCGAGCGTGTACGGGGCCAATCACACGCTGCCCTTCACGGAGGACCAGCGCGTCGACCAGCCGGTCAGCTTCTATGCGGCGACGAAGAAGGCCAACGAGCTGATGGCGCACAGCTACAGTCACGTGCATCGCCTGCCGACGACCGGATTGCGCTTCTTCACCGTGTATGGCCCCTGGGGCCGCCCCGACATGTCGCCGATGCTCTTCACCCGCGCGATCCTCGCCGGCGAGCCGATCGACGTCTTCAATCACGGCCGCATGCGGCGCGACTTCACCTACGTGGACGACATCGTCGAGGGCGTGGCGCGCGTGCTCGATCTTCCGCCCGACGTACGCGATGCCGCTGCGCCAAGCGCGATCTACAACATCGGCAACAACGAAGCCGTGGACCTCGAGGCCTTCATAGGCACGCTGGAGGGCCTGCTCGGACGCAAGGCAGTGAAGCGCTACCTGCCGATGCAGCCGGGGGACGTGCCGGCGACGTATGCGTCGATCGAGCGCCTCCACGCCGCGACGGGTTTTGCACCGCGCACGCCGCTCGTCGACGGACTCGCGCGGTTCGTCGACTGGTATCGCACGTACTATGGCGTCCGGGCATGACGCACGTGCTCCGATGCTAGAATCCGGACACCGACAACGAAGCGCATGCCGCTGCGTCCCGTGCGTCCGCGCCGGGCATGGCGCGCTCCTCCCGCCGATGACCCCATCCAAGTTACCGCGCAGCGCCCGCCCTGCGTCCGCCACGCGCAGCCTGCCGCAGGACTGCGGCGCGAGGCGCACATGATCCTCGTCACGGGGGGCGCGGGTTTCATCGGCGCGAATTTCGTGCTCGACTGGCTCGCCCAGTCCGACGAGCCGGTCCTGAACCTCGACAAGCTCACGTACGCGGGCAACCTCGGCAATCTCGCCGCATTGCGCGCCGACGCGCGGCACGTATTCGTGCGCGGCGACATCGGCGATCGCGCGCTCGTCGAGCGGCTCCTCGCCGAGCACCGGCCCCGTGCCGTGGTGAACTTCGCGGCCGAGAGCCACGTCGACCGCTCCATCCACGGCCCGGCAGCGTTCATCGAGACCAACGTCGTGGGCACGTTCACGCTGATCGACGCGGTGCGCGCGCACTGGTCCTCGCTCGAGGGCGCGGAGCGCGAGGGCTTCCGCTTCCTGCACGTCTCGACCGACGAGGTCTACGGCTCGCTCGGGAGCGGCGACCCTGCCTTCCACGAACACACGCCGTACGCGCCGAACAGCCCGTACTCGGCGTCGAAGGCCGCTTCGGACCATCTCGTGCGCGCCTATCACCACACGTACGGCCTGCCGACGCTGACGACCAACTGCTCCAACAACTACGGTCCGCTGCAGTTTCCCGAGAAGCTGATCCCGCTGATGATCGTCAACGCACTGGCGGGCAAGGCACTGCCGGTGTACGGCGACGGGCCGCAACGTGCGCGACTGGCTGTACGTGGACGACCACTGCGCTGCGATCCGCTGCGTGCTGGCGTCGGGACGCGTCGGCGAGACGTACAACATCGGCGGCAACGCCGAGTGCGCCAACATCGAGGTCGTGCGCACGCTGTGCCGGGTGCTCGGGCACGAAGTCGGCGGCCGCGATTACGACGCCCTCGTCACCTTCGTCAAGGACCGCCCCGGTCACGACCGCCGCTACGCCATCGACGCGTCGAAGATCCGTCGGGAGCTCGGCTGGTCGCCCGCGGAAACGTTCGAGTCCGGGCTCCTGCGCACCGTGCGCTGGTATCTCGCGAATCCCGCGTGGCTCGAGGCGGTCACGAGCGGCGAGTACCAGAAGTGGATCTCGACGCAGTACGACGCCGCACGCGCCGGTGGCGCGCGCATGCACGACGCTCCGGCGCAGGCGTGAGCGCGCAGCCCGCATCGTCGTCGCCGCCCCGCAAGGGCATCATCCTGGCCGGCGGATCCGGCACCCGGCTCTATCCGGTCACGCAGGTCGATCTCCAAGCAGCTCCTGCCGGTATACGACAAGCCGATGATCTACTACCCGCTCAGCACCCTGATGCTGGCGGGCATCCGCGACATCCTGCTGATCTCGACACCCGAGGACACGCCGCGCTTCGCGCAGCTCCTCGGCGACGGCAGCCGCTGGGGCCTGTCGCTCTCGTACGCGGTCCAGCCGAAGCCCGAGGGCCTCGCGCAGGCATTCATCATCGGGCGCGAGTTTCATCGGCGGACGCGCCTTCTGCGCTGGTGCTCGGCGACAACATCTTCTACGGGCACGACCTGCACGGCCTGCTGACCGGCGCCAGCATGCGCACGCAGGGCGCGACGGTGTTCGCCTACCCGGTCGCGGATCCGGAGCGCTATGGCGTCGCCGAGTTCGATGCGAGCGGACGGGTGCTGAGCCTCGAGGAAAAGCCGCGCCAGCCGAAGTCGCGCTACGCCGTCACGGGCCTGTACTTCTACGACCGGCGCGTGGTCGACGTTGCCGCCGCGTTGCGCCCGTCGCCGCGCGGCGAGCTCGAGATCACCGACGTGAACAAGGCCTACCTCGCGTGGGACGAGCTCACGTGCGAGGTGATGGGCCGCGGCATGGCATGGCTCGACACCGGCACGCACGAGTCGCTGCTCGAAGCGTCGCAGTACATCGAGACCATCGAGCGCCGGCAGGGGCTCAAGATCGCGTGTCCCGAGGAGATCGCGTACCGGCTGGGCTACATCGATGCCGCGCAGGTGGAGCGCCTCGGCGCAGGCGATGGCAAAGAACCGCTACGGCCAGTACCTGCTCGGGCTGCTGCGCGAGGCGCCGGTGCGATGAAGGTCATCGCGACGGCGATCCCCGACGTGCGGATCGTCGAGCCCCGCGTGTTCGGCGACGAGCGCGGCTTCTTCATGGAAAGCTGGAATGCGCGCGCTCTCGCCGAGCAGGGCCTCGACGCGCAGTTCGTGCAGGACAACCATTCCCGCTCGCGGCGCGGCGTGCTGCGCGGGCTGCACTACCAGATCCAGCATGCGCAGGGAAAGCTCGTGCGCGTGGTGATCGGCGAGGTGTTCGACGTCGCGGTCGACCTGCGCCGCGCCTCGCCGACCTTCGGCCAGAGCGTGTCGCTCGTCCTCTCCGCCGACAACAAGCGCATGCTTTGGGTGCCGCCCGGTTTCGCCCACGGCTTCCTCGTGCTCTCGGAGGCCGCCGACTTCCTCTACAAGACGACGGACTACTGGTATCCCGAGCACGAGCGCACGCTGCTGTGGAACGATCCGGCGCTGCGCATCGACTGGCCGCTGTCGACGGCCCCCACGCTCGCAGCCAAGGACAGCGAGGGCCTGCCGCTCGCCGCGGCCGAGACCTATCCTTAAGCGACCGCATGCCACGGCCGCTCATTCTCGTCACCGGCGCGGACGGCCAGCTCGGCCACGAGCTCGTGCGGTCGCTCGGCACGCATGGCGACGTGCGGGCGACGAACCGGGCAACGCTGGATCTCGGCGACCCCGATGCCATCGCCGCAACGGTGCGTGCGTTGCAGCCGGCGCTGATCGTCAATGCGGGCGCGTACACCGCGGTGGACAAGGCGGAGGACGAGCGCGACCTTGCCTTCGCCATCAATGCGCGGGCACCGGGCGTGCTCGCGGAGGAGGCGCGGCGCTGCGGCGCCGTGCTCCTGCATTTCTCGACCGATTACGTCTTCGACGGCACCGCACGCGTGCCCTACGCGGAGAATGCCGCGACGAATCCGCTCAACGTGTATGGCGCTTCCAAGCTCGCCGGCGAAGCCGCGGTGGCAGCGAGCGGTGCGGCGGCGCTCGTTTTCCGCACGAGCTGGGTGTACGGCGCGCGCGGCAGCAACTTCCTGCTGACCATTCTGCGGCTCGCTCGCGAGCGCGACGAGCTGCGCATCGTCGCCGACCAGTGGGGCGTGCCCAACTGGGTCGGTGCGCTTGCCGAGGCGATCGAGCGCATCGTTGCCGCCGGCCTGCCCGCATTGCGCGAACGCGCGGGCCTCTATCATCTGTCCTGCTCGGGCGCGACCACGTGGTACGAGTTCGCGCGCGCCATCGTGGGCGACGTGCAAACGCCGCGCATCGTTCCGATCACCACGGCGGAGTTTCCGCGTCCGGCGCGGCGACCGGCGTATGCGGTGCTCGACACGACGCGCTTCCTCGAGACTTTCGGCTTCGCGCTGCCCGACTGGCGTGTCGCGCTGGAGCGCTGCAGGCAG
Source organism: uncultured beta proteobacterium (assembly GCA_963734575.1). Taxonomy (GTDB): domain Bacteria; phylum Pseudomonadota; class Gammaproteobacteria; order Burkholderiales; family Casimicrobiaceae; genus CAIWHR01. Next base: position 278,608 of record CAVTHT010000013.1, read on the forward strand.
GATCTGTCGCGCTGAATGCGTGGGCGTGTCGCCATTCGGCGTCACTCTCGCAAGACGATCGCGTCGCGGCATGGTCGGTCGATGTCGTCCGAACCTTGCGCCGGGACGTTGATCGAAGGTGCACCCCGGCGTGACCGCGCCGCCCCAGGAGATTCCATGCAGTCTGTGTCACGGGCGCGTCGCGCGCTCATTCTCGGTGCCGTCCTGGCATGCCTGTCGGCGCTCGCGGATGCGCAGGGCATCACGTCGGCACCGCCAGCCACCTATGTGGCGCCCGCCGCGCCGAAGAGCGCGCCGCAACGTCCGATCATCAGCGGCGCGCAGCGCAGCATCCGTCTGCCGGCACCCACGCCCGCCGAGCTGGCCGCATTCAAGGCGCTGAATGCGCGACCGGCGTCGCGCGCGAAGAATGGCCTGGCCATCGGCTTCGGCCGGGACGTTCCATCGGCTGCGCGCGCCATCGCGGGCAGCGATCTCGCATGGCAGGCGCTCCCCGGCGGAACGCGAGTCGCGCGCATCGACGTTTCGTCGCCTGGAGCGGCGGCCGTGCGCATCGCTTTGTCGATGAACGTCACCGATCCGGACGTGACGGTGCGGTTCAGCGGCGTCGCTGCCCCGGACAAGATCTTCGGCCCGTTCCCCGCGAACCGGATCGCGGGTGCGGCCGCCGCCGATGGCGCGTTCTGGACGCCGGTGCTCGAGGGCGACACCGGCGCGATCGAGATCGAGCTGCCGGCGAGCGTCGCGCCGGATGCGGTGCACATCGACGTCCTGCGCGTATCGCACCTCGCCGTCGCGGGCGCGATGCTGCAGGGCATTGCGGCCAAGACCGTGAGCGACATCGGCACGGCAGGCGGCTGCGAGGTCGACGTCGCTTGCGTCGCGCCTAGCCAGGCGCTGCGCGACGTGGCGAACAGCACGCTTCAGATCGTGGCGACACAGGACGACGGTCGCACGCTGACGTGCACGGCGACCCTCGTCAACGACTCGATCACCTCGTTCACGCCGTACGTCTACACCGCCAACCATTGCGTCACTTCGCAGGGTGCGGCGTCGAACCTCAACGCGTACTGGTTCTTCGACGCGACGAGCTGCAACAACCGCAACGTGCCGCCTTACGTCCTCACGGTGGGCGGCGCCATGCTGCTGGGGCGCAGCGTGGATTACGACTGGGAGCTCCTGCGCCTGCGCGATACGCCGCCCTCGGGGGCGCGCTTCTCGGCGTGGCGCGCCGACCCCGTGGTTCCGGGCCTCGCGGCGCTGACCGTGCACCACCCGGAAGGCGATCTCAAGAAGGTGTCGCAGGGCACCGTGCTGGGGTATATCCCCTTCGACGATGGCTCGAGCTTCATCGAGATGCTCTGGTCACGCGGCTCGACCGAGCCCGGCTCGAGCGGAGCGGGCCTCTTCACGATGCAATCGGGCGCCGGCTACTACGAACTGCGCGGTGGACTCTTCGAGGGCACGGCGGCGTGCACGAACCCGGGCGGCACCGACGAGTTCTCGCGTCTCGACAAGGCGCTGCCGGTGCTGCGCCAGTACCTCACCCCCAACGACGCGAATCCGAATGGCGAGGCGACGGTCGTCGAGTTCTACAACCGCGATCTCGATCACTATTTCATGTCCGCGAATCCGGCGGAGATCAACGATCTCGACACAGGCGTGCATCCGGGCTGGGTGCGCACCGGGTACCGGTTCCTCGCCTACGTGGACCCTGCACTCGCGCCACCCGGGGTGTCGCCGGTGTGCCGGTTCTATCTGCGTCCCGAGGTAGGAGACTCGCACTTCTATTCGGCGGATCCGGCCGAATGCGCCGCCACGGCCGCGCGGTTCGGTGCATCGTGGATCGAGGAGAGCCCGTCGGTGTTCTGGATCCGGGCTGCCCGATCGTGGGACCGGGGCATGCCCGGCCACGACGCGTCCGGTGTACCGGTTCTTCCATGCCGAGCGGACGAACCATCGCTACACGGCCGAGGTGGACGAGCGCAATCAGCTGCTCGTGACGCCGGGATGGATTCCCGAGGGCTACGGGCCGGATGCGGTGATCATGTGCTCGCCCGCGCAGTAACCCCCGGGCGGCGCGCGCCGGCGGCCCGCAGCTTCATCGAGGGCGATCGCGTCAGCGCAGGCCCTGCGTGTATTCGGCGGCCGCGCGCATCTGGTCGTCGTTCAGGCGCGCCGCGATGGTGCCCATGATGCGGCCGTTGACGTCCTTGCCCGCCTTGTCGTTGCCGCGTTCACCGGCCTTGAATGCCTTGAGCTGCGCGAGGGTGTAGTCCGCATGCTGGCCCGCGAGCCGCGGGTAGTTCTTCGGGATGCCGGCGCCGTTGGGCGCGTGGCAGGCCGCGCACGCGGGGATGCCTTCAGTCGCGTCGCCACCGCGATAGAGCTTCTGTCCGGCCTGCACCATCGTCGCATCCTTCGCGGCGAGACCCTTGGGCTTCTGCTGCGAGAAGTAAACGCCCAGCGCCGTCATCTCCTCGGGTGAGAGCTGCGCAGCCATGCCCTGCATGATGGGGTTCACGCGGATGCCATCCTTGAAATGCGACAATTGGCGCGCGATGTAATCCGCCGGCATGCCCGCGAGATTCGGATTCACGGGCGCGGTGCTGTTGCCGTCCGCGCCATGGCAGGCGGCGCACACGTTCTTGACCGTCGCCGCGGCCTTGTCGAGATCCGGCTTGGCCGCCGCCGCTGCCGCGGGCGTAGCGGCTTCGGCGGCGATGGCACCGGTTGAACCGAGGCTGGCCATGACGGCGGCCAGCAGCAACGTGCGTATCATTGAGGACTCCCCGATCGGATGCGGCAGCGCTGCATGTCGCCGCGCTGGCGCGGACTGCGGCGACCGCCGCTGCGCGCGGCACCACGGACCCGCCGGAACGACATGCAAAAGCCTGCCATTGTAACGGAATCGCCCGCGGCCCCCCCGCGGCCGAGGCGCGCGCAGCCGTGAAGCACCCGCTGCAGCAGGCCGAGTTCCTGTGCACCTCGGCCAACGACGAGCAGCTGCCACCTTCCGGTCCTCCGGAGATCGCGTTCGCGGGCCGCTCCAACGCAGGCAAGTCGAGCGCCATCAATGCTCTCGCCAATCGGACGCGGCTTGCGTTCACGAGCAAGACGCCCGGGCGCACGCAACAGATCAACTTCTTCCGCTTGCGCAGCGGCGCGCTCCTCGCCGACCTGCCGGGCTATGGCTACGCTGCCGTGCCGCGCGAGCTCAAGCGCCACTGGCAGGATTTCCTGGCACGCTACGTCGCCACGCGCCAGGCGCTCGTCGGACTGGTCGTCGTCATCGACGTGCGTCATGGCCTCTCCGAGCTCGACCGCGACCTCCTGTCCTCGTATCTGCCGAGCGGGCGGCCCGCGCTGCTGCTCGCCACCAAGAGCGACAAGCTCACGCCTTCCGCGCAGCGCATCGCACAGCGCAAGCTCGCCGCGGAGGCGCATGCCGCATTTCCCGTGCATGCGTCGCGCATCTCCGTGATCTCGTTCTCGGCATTGCGGCGCATCGGCGTGGACGACGCCGAAGGGATCATCGCCGGCTGGCTCGGCATCGAATCGGCGCCGGAAGCGCAGCAAGTCGCAGCGAAGGGGCGTGATCATGCAGCGGCCCCAAAGAAAAGGCCCCGCGATCAAGGGGAGTGATCCGGGGCCCGAAACGCCCTGCACGGGGAAGAACACCTCCGCACGGGCACCCGCTCAGGGAGGAAAGCGGGAGACGTCTACGACCGTCTGCAGGATATGACCGGGCCTTTGCGCAGCGAGTTCCGGCGTCGTGCAAAAAATCGACACGGCTCGACCGAGGCTCATTGCGTCGCGGGTTTGCGGCGCCGCCTGCGGACGGGCTACGATGCGCGTCTGCGGCGTTCGCCGCGCCCACCTTCGCACGCTTCGCAATGACCTTCCAGTACACAGGACAATTCCCGGCCCGCCGGATGCGGCGGCTCCGCCGCGACGATTTCTCGCGGCGCCTCGCGCGCGAGCACAGGCTCAGCGCGGACGATTTCATCTATCCCGTGTTCGTGCTGGACGGGCAGCGGCGCGAAGAGGCCGTGCCGTCGATGCCGGGCGTGATGCGCAAGAGCGTCGATCTGCTGCTGCGCGACGCCGAGCGATGCATGCAGCTCGGCGTGCCGGCGATGGCCCTCTTTCCTGTCGTTGCAGCCGAGCACAAGTCGCTCGACGCCGCCGCGGCATGGGCCGCCGAGGGTCTCGTGCCGCGCACCGTGCGTGCGCTCAAGCGCGAGTTCCCCGACCTCGGCGTGATCACCGACGTGGCGCTCGATCCGTATACGAGCCACGGCCAGGACGGCATCCTCGACCCGACCGGCTATGTCGACAACGAAGTGACGGTGGACGCTCTCGTGCGGCAGGCCCTCGCGCATGCGCAGGCCGGCGCAGACATGGTGGCGCCGTCGGACATGATGGACGGCCGCATCGGCGCCGTGCGCGAGGCGCTCGATGCCGCCGGATCGCAGCGGACGCGCATCCTCGCATACGCCGCGAAATATGCGTCGTCGTTCTACGGACCCTTCCGGGATGCGGTGGGCTCCGCCGGCAACCTCTCGGGCGGGAACAAGTACACCTACCAGATGGATCCCGCCAACAGCGACGAGGCGCTGTGGGAGGTGCATCTCGACCTGCAGGAAGGCGCCGACATGGTGATGGTCAAGCCGGGCCTCCCCTACCTCGACATCCTCTGGCGCGTGAAGGATGCGTTCGGCGTGCCGACCGCGGTCTACCAGGTGTCGGGTGAGTACGCGATGCTGAAGGCGGCGGGCGGGCAGGGCTGGATCGACGAGCAGGCCTGCGTGCTGGAAGCGCTGCTCGCGTTCAAGCGCGCGGGGGCCAACGCGATCCTCACCTACTTCGCGCTGGATGCCGCGCAGTGGTTGCGACGCGGCGTGACCGGCGCCCAGCCGCTATTCACTGCTGCGCGAGCAAGGCCTCGAGCTCGGCGCGGTCGAGGCGGGGCTCGTCACGGCGCGGGCGATTGCGGCGCTGCACCGGCGATATCACCGATAGCCTGATGCTGCTTGCCGGGGTCTCGATGAGCAGCTCGGCGCCCGCGGCTTCCCCGGTCTCGTCACCCCGCGCCGGCAGCGCGGCGTAGCGCACGCCCTTCGACACCAGAAGCATCTCCACGGCCTTGGAGTCGTCGGCGACGAGCTCCAGCCGTATGTCGCTGTGCTCCGTGGCCCATCCTGCCGCGACGCCGCCGACCAGCAGGGGCTGCCATTGTTCGAGGCGTCCCATCCAGCGCAGGGCCTCGGCGCGCTGCTCCTGCAGCGATTCGGCATGGGCCTCGCCCCCGAAGAGGGCGTGATAGTCAGTAAGCGCTTGCTCAAGGTCCTCGTTCGACGGCAGGGCAAGGCCTTCCGGCAAGCCGAGCTGACGTGCCGCCTTGCGCTTGGCGGCGGACCAGTCCTTGATGCCGTGCTCGGCGATGAGACGCGCCGCGGCCTGCGCGATGCGGGTGCGGTCCTGGAGCGCGCGCGTGCTGCCGGATCCCTCGCGCCGCTGTATGCCGCGGCGTTCCCTCGCCGGCGCCATCAGAAGAGCTGTTCCCGGATGTCGCGTCCGGTGGCAGGCACCGGCGTGGCGAAGCTCTCGTCGCGGCGGGGCGGATACTCGTTGTAGAAGACGTCGGGAATGCCGCCGTCGTCGCGCAACCCCGTCTCGGGATTGACCTTGGCCGTGATGATCCCCTCCGGCATGGGGAGGGTCGCCTCGGGGGTTCCCTTGAGGGCCTTGCCCATGTAGTTCATCCAGATCGGGAGGGCCGCGGCCGACCCGGTCTCGTTGCTGCCGAGCGTACGGGGCTGGTCGAAGCCGATCCACGCCACCGCCACCATCGCCGCGTTGTAGCCGCAGAACCAGGCGTCGACGCTCTCGTTGGTGGTGCCGGTCTTGCCCGCGAGATCGTTGCGCCCGAGCTGCTGCACGCGTGCGCCCGTGCCGTAGCGGACCACGTCGTGCAGCAGCGAAGTCATGATGTAGGCGTTGCGCGGGTCGATGGCCTGCTCGGCGTTCTGGCCGGCGACGGCAGGCGTGGCCTGGGACAGGACGTTGCCGCGACTGTCGACGATCTTCGCGATGATGTAGGGCGTCACGCGATAGCCGCCGTTGGCGAACACCGCATAGGCCCCGACCATCTGCAGCGGCGTGGCGGCACCCGCCCCGAGGCCCATCGGCAGGTACGCCGGATGGAGCTTCGGATCGAAGCCGAAGCGCGTGATGTAGTCCTGCGCGTACTTCGGCCCGATGGCCTGCATCACGCGCACCGTCACGAGGTTCTTGGACTTGGCGAGCGCCGTGCGCAGACGCATGGGTCCCTCGAACTTGCCGTCGTAGTTCTTGGGCTCCCATGCATCGGAGCCCGTCTTCTCCGCGGAGACGAAGAACGGCGCATCGTTGACGACCGTGGCCGGCGTGAACCCTTTCTCGAGGGCCGCCGAATAGATGAAGGGCTTGAAGCTCGAGCCCGGCTGCCGCAGGGCCTGGGTCACGTGGTTGAACTTGTTGCGGTCGAAGTCGAACCCGCCGACGAGGGCGATGATGGCGCCGTCTGCGGGACGCATGGAGATCAGGGCGGATTCGGCCTGCGGCACCTGCGTGATCCCCCACCGGCCCTTGTCTTCCTTCGCCAGGCGGATGACCGCGCCGCGGCGGATGCGCGTCGCCGGGTTGGCCTTGTCGCCGAGCGCGCGGGCGGCGAACTTGAGTCCGTCGCCGGTGATCCGGATTTCCTCCCCGTCCTCCGCGACGGCGTGGACCTCGCCCGGCGTGGCGTCCAGAACGACGGCGGCCGGCATGTCGTCGATGTCGACGGTCTCCTGGAACACCCGCTCGAGCGCTGCCTCGCGCTCGTCGTCGTCGGCGGGCAGGCTCACGAACGATTCCGGGCCGCGGTAGCCGTGCCGGCGGTCGTAGTCGATGACCCCGCGGCGCACCGCCGCATAGGCGTTCTCCTGGTCGGCCTTGCGGATGGTGGTGTAGACCGTCAGGCCGTGGGTATAAGCGTCGTCACCATAGGCGTCGTAGACCACCTGGCGCGCCATCTCCGCCACGTGCTCGGCGTGGATGGCCACGGTGTCGCGCAGATACAGGCGCACCGGCAGGGACTGGTCCTTGGCGACCTCGAATTCCTTGTCGTTGATGTAACGCAGGTCGTGCATCCGGCGCAGGACGTAGAGCTGCCGGGTCTTGGCGCGCTTCGGATTGGACACCGGGTTGTACGCCGACGGCGCCTTGGGCAGCCCCGCGAGCATCGCCGCTTCGGCCACCGTCAAGTCTTTCAGCGGCTTGCCGAAATAGATCTGACTGGCCGCGGCAAACCCGTAGGCCCGCTGCCCGAGGAAGATCTGGTTGACGTACAGCTCCAAAATCTCGTCCTTCGTGAGGTTGGCCTCGATCTTCCAGGCGAGGAGCACCTCGCGCAGCTTTCGGGTGAGGGTCTTCTCCCTGGTCAGGAAGAAGTTCCGCGCCACCTGCATCGTGATCGTGCCGGCCCCCTGCTGGGTGCCCGCGGACAGGTTTGCGGCCGCCGCCCGCAGGACGCTCAAATAGTCCACACCGCCATGCTGATAGAAACGCTCGTCCTCGGCGGCCAAAATGGCGTGTTTCATGACATCCGGGACCTCGGCGATGCCCACGATCGCCCGGCGTTCCTCGCCGAATTCGCCCAGCAGCTCGCCCTCGGCGGAGACGATGCGCAGCGGGATCTTGGGCTGGTAGTCGGTGAGGGTCTCGAGGGAAGGCAGTGTCGGGTAGAGCAGCGCCAGCACGAAGGCGCCCAGGAGCGCGCCCACGACCGTGAGGCCGAGCAGGACGGAGCCGACGTACAGGAGCCAGCGCTTTAGCATGAAGGAATGAAAACTAGGGCCGGACGGGGAAGGGACCCAGATTATATGCAGGCTTACAACAACCCGTCCGGCGGGACGGTAAACAAATTGACATCTTCATACTTGCTGCCAATCTTTAATGTAAGTTATCAGCATTGTGCCCGGGACTCCCATGCTCTCCGAGAGACTCAGTTCCACGCTCGACATCTTCCAGACGAAGACGCCTTCGCTGATCGGCGTGGACATCAGTTCCATGTCCATCAAGATGGTGGAGCTCTCGGAAGCCGGCAAGGGCGCCTACCGCCTCGAGCGCTACACCATCGAGCCGTTGCCGAAGGACGTCGTCACCGACGGCAATATCGCCAACCTCGACCAGGTCAGCGACGCCCTGAAGCGCGCCTGGAAGCGCCTCGGCAGCCGTAACCGCAACCTCGCGATGGCCCTCCCGGCGGCCATGGTCATCACCAAGAAGATCATCGTTCCCGCCGGGCAGAGGGAGGAGGATCTCGAGCTGACGGTCGAGGCCGAGGCCAACCAGTACATCCCGTTCGCGCTCGACGAGGTCAATCTCGACTTCCAGGTGCTCGGCCCCGCCCCGAGCAACCCGGACGAGGTCGAGGTGCTCATCGCCGCCTCGCGCAAGGAAAAGGTCGAGGACCGCGTCGCCATCGCCGAGGCCGCCGGTCTCAAGCCGCGGGTCATGGATGTGGAATCCTACGCCACCCAGGAGGCCCTGCGGCTGATCGCCCCGTCGCTTGCCTGCCGGCGGCCGCGACCAGAACATCGCGCTGGTGGACATCGGCGCGCACGTGACGCACTTCTACGTCCTGCGCAACAACCACTTCCTCTTCTCGCGCGACCAGGCGTTCGGCGGCAACCAGCTGACGCAGGACATCCAGCGGGCCTTCAACCTCTCGCCCGAAGAGGCCGAGTCCGCGAAGAAGAGCCAGGGCCTGCCCGAGAACTACGATTCCGACGTCCTGCAGCCGTTCATGGAAACGCTCGCGCTGGAGGTGACGCGCGCGCTGCAGTTCTTCTTCACGTCGACGTCGTACAACCAGGTCGACCAGATCATCCTCGCCGGCGGCTGCTCCCTGCTGCCCGGACTCGACGAGCTCGTCGCCAAGCGGGCCGGCATCCCGACGGTGATCGCGAATCCGTTCGCGCACATGCAGAGCTCCGACCGCATCCGGGCGCGCCAGATCGCGCAGGATGCGCCGCTGCTGCTGATCGCGTGCGGCCTCGCCTTGCGGAGCTTCGAATGAGCGCGGCGGGCAACGCCAAGGCGCGGAGCGCGCGTCGCCGCCCGATTGAGGCGCGGCCGACACTTCAGTCTTCGCGTTCCCAACATCCGCGCGGAGGCCGTGAATGAGGACGGCGGGCAACGCCAAGGCGCGGAGCGCGCGTCGCCGCCCGATTGAGGCGCGGCCGACACTTCAGTCTTCGCGTTCCCAACATCCGCGCGGAGGCCGCGAATGAGGACGGCGGGCAACGCCCAGGCGCGAAGCGCGCGTCGCCGCCCGATTGAGGCGCGGCCGACACCCCAGTCTTCGCGTTCCCAACATCCGCGCGGAGGCCGCGAATGATCCGCATCAACCTGCTGCCGCACCGCGAGCAGAAGCGCGCCGCCCGCCAGCGCCAGTTCGTCGGGCTCGCGCTCGGCCTCGCGATCCTCGGCATCTCGGTCGTCGGGCCTCGTGCACGTCGTCATGGCGGCGCGCATCGAGGACCAGGAGAGCCGCAACCGCCTCCTCAAGACCGAGATCGCCAAGCTCGACGAGCAGATCAAGGAGATCGACAAGCTGCGCGAGCAGACGCAGGCGCTGCTCGCCCGCAAGCAGGTCGTGGAGACGCTGCAGGCCAACCGGACGGAGGCCGTGCACCTGCATCGACCAGATGGTGCGCCAGCTTCCCGACGGCATCTATCTCAAGTCGCTGAAGCAGGCGGCACCAAGGTCACGATCGTCGGCTACGCCCAGTCGAATGCCCGCGTGTCCGACCCTGATGCGCAACATCGAGGCGTCGCCCTGGCTGCAGCAGCCGGAGCTGGTCGAGATCAAGGCCGTCGGCGCGCCGAGCAGCCGGGAGGCGCGCGTCAACGAGTTCGTCCTCAACTTCCAGATGAAGCGCTCGGCCCCGCCCACCGACGTCATCGGCGGCCGACGCCCGCCAATCCGATCACCGCCTCGGCGAAGGGAGGCAAGGCATGACCCTCGACGACCTTCGCCAGCTCAACATCCGGGAGGTCGGCAACTGGCCGCTCCTGCCGAAGCTCGCGATCCTCGCTGCCCTCTTCCTGGTGATCGTGGCCGCCGGCGCGGCCCTCGACTGGAAGGACCAGTTCGACACGCTCGACAAGGTGACGCAGGAAGAGGCCACGCTGCGCACGCAGTACACCGAGAAGAAGGGCAAGGCGATCAACTACGATCTCTACGTGCAGCAGCTCAAGGAGATCGAGCAGTCGTTCGGCGCGCTCCTGAAGCAGCTGCCGAACCGCTCCGAGATGGACGCGCTGCTCACCGACATCAACCAGGCGGGCCTCGGCCGCGGCCTGCAGTTCGAGCTCTTCAAGCCCGCCGCGCAGGAGAAGATGGCCGACTTCTACGCCGAGCTGCCGATCGACGTGAAGGTGACCGGCAGCTATCACGACATGGGCGCGTTCGCGAGCGACGTCGCGCAGCTGCCGCGGATCGTGACCCTGAACGACCTGGCGATCTCCAACGACAAGGGCGTGCTCACGATGGAGACGGTGGCGAAGACCTTCCGCTACCTCGACGAGGAAGAGATGGCGCACCAGCGCAAGCTCGCCCGCGAAGCCAAGGAAAAGGCCAAGAAATGAGACCTTCTCTCGGCTTGCTGCTCGCGTGCGTTGCGGCACTCTCCGCATGTGGCGGCGAGAATCACCAGGACCTGCGCAACTGGATGGCCGAGCAGGGCAAGGGCGCGAAGGGCAAGCTCGAGCCGCTGCCGCAGATGAAGCCTTACGAGCCGTTCGCCTACAACGCCTTCGACCTGCCGGATCCGTTCAAGCCGCGCAAGATCGAGCCCGCGAAAGGCGACAGCAAGCTCGCGCCGGATCTCGCCCGCCGCAAGGAGCCGCTCGAAGCGTATCCGCTCGAGTCGCTCAACATGGTCGGGACGCTGCAGAAGGACAACCAGGTTTACGCGCTGGTGCGCACCCCGAGCAAGGATCTCTACCAGGTCCGGCCCGGGAATCACCTCGGCCAGAACTACGGCGTGATCCTCGGGGTGAGCGACAGCGAGATCAAATTGAAGGAGCTGATCCAGGACGGCGCCGGGGACTGGACCGAGCGGTCCAGCACGCTGCAGCTCCTTCAGCCAGACAAAGCACAGGAGCGAAAATAATGATCCCGTTTGTTTGGCACGAGGTTTCCGGCGAGCGCCGTGGGGCGTCCTGGGCGCCGCTCAAGACGCTGTTCCTGGTCGCGCTGGCATTGCTGGGCTTCGCCGGCATGGTGCAGGCCCAGGCACCGGCCAGTGCAAACAGCATCGAGGCCGTGAGCGTTGCCAAGGGTTCCTCCGGACGCACCGTGGTGAAGTTCACCCTCAAGTCGGCGCCGGCCAATCCGCCCGCCGGATTCGCCATCGCGAGCCCGCCACGGATCGCGCTCGACTTCCTCGACACCGCGAACAACCTCGGCGCCGCGCAGCGCGCGATCGAGGATGGGTCGCTGCGCAGCCTCAACGTCATCCAGGCCGGCAACCGCACGCGCGTCGTGTTCAACCTGAACCGGGCGCAGAACTTCGAGACGCAGGTCGAAGGCAACACCGTGCTCGTCACGCTGCTCGACCAGGCCGGTGCGGTCGGCGATGCGCAGACCACCCAGGTGCAGCGCTTCGCGGAGGCGCGGCCCACCGACGTGCAGCACAACGTGCGTGACGTCGACTTCCGCCGCGGCCGCAACGGCGAAGGCCGGATCATCGTCGATCTCTCCGACAACACCACCGGCATCGACATCCGCCAGCAGGGCGCCACCCTGATCGTCGATTTCCTGCGCACCTCCGTGCCGCGCAACCTCGAGCGTCGTCTCGACGTCGGCGATTTCGGCACGCCGGTGGTCTCGTTCGACACGTTCAACCAGGGCGGCAACACGCGCATGGTGATCGAGCCCAAGGGCCTCTGGGAGCACTCGGCCTATCAGGCGGACAACAAGTTCATCCTGGAAGTGAAGGCCATCCAGGAGGATCCCGAACAAGCTCACCCAAGGCACGCGCCAGGGCTACAAGGGCGAGAAGCTGTCGCTCAACTTCCAGAACGTCGAGGTCCGCGCGGTGCTGCAGGTCATCGCCGACTTCACGGGCCTCAACATCATCACCAGCGACACGGTGCAGGGCAGCCTCACGCTGCGCCTCAAGGACATCCCATGGGATCAGGCGCTCGACATCATCATGCAGACGAAGGGCCTCGACATGCGCAAGAACGGCAATGTCGTGCTCATCGCGCCGCGCGAGGAGCTGGCGCTCAAGGAGAAGCAGGCGCTCGAGGCCCAGCAGCAGATCGGTGATCTCGAGCCGCTGATCACCGAATCGTTCCAGCTCAACTACTCGAAGTCGTCCGACATCCTGAACATCATCACCGTCGGCGGCAGCGGCGGCGGTGGCACGCTCGGCGGCGGCGGCACGGGCGGCGGCGGTGGCGGCGGTCGGTTCCTGTCGAAGCGTGGCACGGCGTTCGTCGATCCGCGCACCAACATCCTGTTCGTCACCGACATCCCCAGCAAGCTCGACGAGGTGCGGCGGATGATCCGGCAGATCGATACCGTGATGCGCCAGGTGGTGATCGAGGCGCGCATCGTCATCGCCGACGACAAGTGGGGGCGCCAGCTCGGTGCACGTTTCGGCGCCCAGACCGGCTTCACGATCGGCTCGCGCTACGCCGTCGGCCAAGGTGGCGGATTGAACACGCAGCCCGTCGTCACGCTGCAGGGCGACAAGCTGATCCGCGAGACGCGCACGCAGACGCCGTACGAACTCGCGTCCGGGATCGCCAATGCCGGCTACTCCGACTCCCCGCAACTCAACGTGAACCTGCCCATCGCCAACCCGGCGGGCCAGCTCGCGCTCACGCTCATCAACCTCGGCAGCGGCAACCTCATCAATCTCGAGCTGTCGGCGCTCGAGGCCGAGAACCGCGGCAAGGTGGTGTCGAGTCCGCGCGTGGTGACGGCGGACAACCAGAAGGCGTCGATCGAGCAGGGCACGGAGATTCCCTACGTGACGCCGGGCTCGGGCAACTCGCCGCCGACGGTGCAGTTCAAGAAAGCGGTGATGCGCCTCGACGTCACGCCGCAGATCACGCCCGACAACCGCATCATCATGACGATCGAGATCCGCAAGGATTCCGTCGGCGCGTTCGTGCCGGTGCAGGGCGGCGGCAGCGTACCGTCGATCGACACCAAGAACGTCACCACGCAGATCGCCGTCAACAACGGCGAGACCGCGGTGATCGGCGGAATCTACGAGGAGGAAGTGCGCAGCGACATCACCAAGGTGCCGTTCCTGGGCGACCTTCCGCTGCTGGGCAACGTCTTCAAGACGACCGACCGCAAGTCGAACAAGACCGAGCTCCTGATCTTCCTCACGCCGCGCGTGATCAAGGACACCATCAACGCCGTCAAGTAGCGCCGCGGCAAATCCGCGCGGTGACGAGGCGGCCCGAGGGGCCGCTTCGCATTCTTGCTGGGCGGCGCCTTCGCGCCATCGAGGCCGACGAGCGGACCCCCGGCGCCCGGCGGATCAATTCGCTAGAATGCCGTGATGCAGCTTCACCGCGGCAATCTCTTCCTCGTCGGACTGCCGGGCGCGGGCAAGACCACGCTCGGGCGCCAGCTTGCCCGCCGCTTCAACAAGCCGTTCGTCGATGCGGATCTGGAGCTCGAGGCGCGTTGCGGCGTCTCGATCCCGATGATCTTCGAGATCGAGGGTGAGCCCGCGTTTCGCGATCGCGAGGAGGCGGTGATCGCCGATCTCGTCACCCGCATGGGGATCGTGCTCGCGACGGGCGGCGGCGCGGTGCTGCGCGAGACGAACCGCGAGCGCCTGCGCGACAACGGCAGCGTGCTCTACCTGCATGCCTCGCCGCAGATGCTCTGGCATCGCGTGCGTCACAACCGCCATCGGCCGCTGCTCAACACGCGCGATCCGCAGGCCCGGCTCAACGAGCTCTACGCCGAGCGCGATCCGCTCTATCGTTCCATCGCCGACTGGGTGCTCGATTCCGATCGCGACCAGGTGGCGCGCTTCGCTGCATCGCTGGAGCAGGAACAGCGCAACGTCCTGGGCGCGTGATGCAGCCGCGCCGCCTGGACGTCGCGCTGGGCACGCGCAGCTATCCCATCCTCATCGGTCCGGGGCTCGTTTCCCGGGTCGGCACCATGCTCGCCGACGAGCTCGCGGTGCGCCGCGTCTGCATCGTCACCAACGCGACGGTGGCCGCCCACTGGCTGGCGCCGCTGCGCGCCGGACTCGCGGCCGCGGGTGTCGGCAGCGAGACGATCATGGTTCCCGACGGCGAGCGCTACAAGAATGCCGCGACCCTCGACGACGTTCTGACGCGGCTGCTCGAGCTGCGGATGGAGCGCTCGACGCCTGTGGTTGCGCTCGGCGGCGGCGTGGTCGGCGATCTTGCTGGCTTCGCCGCGGCGATCTACCAGCGGGGCACGTCGTTCGTGCAGGTGCCGACCACGCTCCTCGCGCAGGTCGATTCCTCCGTGGGCGGCAAGACGGGCATCAATCACCCGCTCGGCAAGAACATGATCGGCGCGTTCCACCAGCCCCGCGCGGTGGTGATCGACGTGGATTGCCTCGGTACGCTGCCGGCGCGCGAGTTCTCGGCCGGCATGGCCGAGGTGATCAAGTACGGCGCGATCTGCGATGCCGCGTTCTTCGCGTGGCTGGAAGCAGAACGTGGAGCGCGTCATGGCGCGCGAACCCGAGGCCGTCGCGCACGCGATCTTCGAGAGCTGCCGCCTCAAGGCCGACATCGTCGCCCGCGACGAGCGCGAGACCGGTGAGCGCGCGCTGCTCAATTTCGGCCACACGTTCGGCCACGCGATCGAGACCGGCGTGGGCTACGGCGAATGGCTGCACGGCGAGGCGGTCGCGGCGGGATGATGCTCGCCGCCCGACTGTCGGTCGTCCGGGGCGAGATCGACGGGGCGGCCGCGGAGCGCCTGCGCGCGCTGCTCGGGCGCGCCAAGCTGCCGACCGAAGCGCCCGCGCTCGGCCCGGGACGCTACCGCGAGCTGATGGCGCGGGACAAGAAGGTGCTCGCCGGCGCCGTGCGCTTCATCCTTCTGCGCGGCATCGGCGAGGCGTACGTCGCCTCCGATGTCACGGACGGGCAGCTGGAGCAGGTCCTGCCGCGCTGAACGGCACCCTTGCGGGCGCACGCTGCGGGATGGTGCGCTCTGGCCCGCTCGCGTCGATCGAACGCTCCAGAAACGAAAAGGGCGCCCGCAGGCGCCCTGTCCGTCAGCGTTTCGAGACTAGCCGTTGGTGCAGCTGATCACCGCCGTCACCGGCGTGGACCCGACGGCGTCACCCACCGTGACCGTGAACGTCGAGCCCGGTGTGATGGGCGTCGCGTTGAAGGCGACGGTAAAGGCGCCATTGCTGCCCACGGTGCTTGGCGTCGGGTTCCCGCCCACGCGAGGCGAGACGCTCGTGAAGCGCGAGCCACCGCCACCGGCGACCACGAAGTTGAACGTCGCGCCGGCGCACGTGTCCGCGGCGACCGAGCTCGGCGCCAGGGTCATGGCAGGAATCGGCGCGGGCCCCGGACGGTCATCCGTTCCCGGCAGGTTCTGCAGCGTTGCGGTGGTTTGCCGGCCCGTCGCGTCGAGGATCGAGAACGTGACCGGATCGACGCACGTGCCGTTCGTGACGGCCTCGAAGAAGCCGCCGGCCGCGTTCACGGGCGAATTGAACACGGTGACTGCCGTCGGGAACGACGGCGTGACGCGGTAGGGCGGCGTGCCGCCGTAGATGTAGTAGTCGACGCGGGCGCCGGTCGAGCATTCGTTCTTGAACACGCCCGTGATGGTGGCAGCGCTCGGAACGACGGTCAGGATGCTCTCGCCATTGGTGTTCTGGATGACGAGGAACTGTGCCGTGCGTTGCTGGCCTGAAGCGAGATCGGTGGCGCGAAGCTGCGCCGGCTGTGTCGGTGCGTCGACGTTGGCGCTCACCACGACCTGCGCGGCGCCCGAGGCATCGGAGACGACCGTCACGGACGCGGCATTCGGCTGGCCCGGGTTGGCGCTGACCAGGCTGTACGGGCCCGAGACGACGTCGAAGCGGACCTGCCGGCCGGCAACGGGGGCGCCGCCCGGCCCGAGCACGGTGATCGAGGCCACGCCCGTCTGGCCGGAGCAGATGGCGTTGGTGCCGCATTCGGAGCGGTTCGGCGTGACACTGAAGGTGTTGAGCAGGGTGTTGGCCCGCACGGTGACGGTGACCGGCGCGGTCTGCCCGATGGCATCCTGCACGGTGATCACCACCGGGGTGTCGCCGGCGACGTCGGCGGCAAGCAGAACCACCGTGTTGCCGTTGACCGTTTGCGCCACCGGGAGCACCGTTGCATTGCTGGAGAACGCGCGGTACGGACCGACGCCGCCTTGGACGGTGAGGGTCGTCGGGACGCCCGAATACGCCGTCGTGACCGTCGGCAGCACGACCAGTTGGGACGCCGTCGGCGGCGCCGGCGTGAAGGGATTGTTGGGGGCTCCGCTGCCGCCGCCGCAGGCCGACAGGGCGAGCACTCCGGAGAGGGCGAGGAGGCCCGCGAATCGTTTCAGCCAGACGGCGAAAAGGCAGTTGTCAGCCATGGTCATCCCAATGATGGTGTCCTAAACCGGAGTTGTCCGGACGAGCGTTTTGGATGATGCAACAAGCATCTAGACGATCTTGTTCAGATTAAAGCCTAACATGTTCCCCGGCGCAAGCGTTTCGGATGGGCGGTGGCGGGTGGCCGGACGGGTTGTTGCACGGCCGCGCCAGTCTTGCCGCAATGCAGCATCATCGGTAATATCGTTCGGTTTCGCCCCAGCTTTAGGGCGGCGGCCGGCCCGGCCCCGGGTCTCTGTGCGCGCCGCCCGTACGGCATCGTGAGGACAACGTGGAACACGGCTCGGTGAGTCAGCGATCAGGGGTGCCCGGACGCCAGGGGCTGTACGACCCGGCGAACGAGCACGACGCGTGCGGCCTGGGCTTCATCGCCCACATCAAGGGCCAGAAAAGTCACGCCATCGTGACCCAGGCCCTGCAGATCCTCAAAAACCTGACCCATCGCGGCGCCACGGGCGCCGACTCCCTGCAGGGCGATGGCGCCGGCATCCTGATCCAGCTCCCCGACCGCTTCCTGCGCCGCGCCTGCGGCCGCCAGGGGCTCACGCTGCCCGCCGTCGGACAGTACGGCGTGGGCATGGTGTTCCTGCCGAAGGAGCCCGCGTCGCGCATGGCGTGCGAGCAGGAGATCGAGCGCGCCATCGCGAGCGAGGGGCAGATCCTGCTCGGCTGGCGTGACGTGCCCACCGACAACGGCGGCCTGTCGGAGCGCACCAAGGAAGTCGAGCCGATCATCCGGCAGGTCTTCATCGCGCGCGGCACCAACGCGATGGACCAGGATGCGCTGGAACGCAAGCTCTACATCATTCGCAAGAAGTCGGGGCATGCGATCCAGGCGTTGAAGCTCCGGCACGGCAAGGAGTTCTACGTGCCGTCGATGTCGACGCGCACGCTCGTCTACAAGGGCATGCTGCTCGCGCATCAGGTGGGCGAGTACTTCCTCGACCTGCACGACGAGTCGATGGTGTCGGCGCTCGCGATGGTGCACCAGCGCTTCTCGACCAACACGTTCCCGACGTGGGACCTCGCGCATCCCTTCCGCCTGATCTGCCACAACGGCGAGATCAACACGCTGCGCGGCAACGTCAACTGGATCCGTGCGCGCCAGCACGGCATCGCGAGCAAGGTTCTCGGCGATGACCTCGACAAGATCTGGCCGCTGATCTACGACGGCCAGTCCGATTCCGCATCCTTCGACAATGCGCTCGAGCTCCTGGTGATGGGCGGCTATCCGCTCGCGCACGCCATGATGCTGATGATCCCCGAAGCCTGGGCAGGCAATCCGCTCATGGACGAGGACCGGCGCTCGTTCTACGAATACCATGCGGCGCTGATGGAGCCATGGGATGGCCCCGCCGCGATGGCGTTCACCGACGGCCGCCAGATCGGCGCGACGCTCGATCGCAACGGGCTGCGTCCGGCACGGTTCATCGTGACCGACGACGATTACGTCGTGATGGCGTCGGAAGTCGGCGTGCTCGACATCCCCGAGCGGCGCATCGTCAAGAAGTGGCGCCTGCAGCCGGGCAAGATGCTGCTCGTCGACATGGAGCAGGGCCGCATCATCGACGACGACGAGCTCAAGCGCTCGCTCGCGACCGCGCGTCCGTACCGGCAATGGATCGAGCACTCGCGCGTGAGCCTCGACACGCTGCCCGAGCCGGCGCCACCGCAGCGCACCAGCGTGCCGCTGCTCGACCGCCAGCAGGCGTTCGGCTACACGCAGGAAGACCTCAAGGTGATCCTCGCGCCGATGGCGCAGGGTGGCGAAGAGGCCACCGGCTCGATGGGCAACGACGCCGCGCTGCCGGTGCTGTCGTCGCGGCCGAAGATCCTCTACAACTACTTCAAGCAGCTCTTCGCGCAGGTCACGAACCCGCCGATCGATCCGATCCGCGAGGAGCTCGTGATGTCGCTCGTCACGTTCATCGGGCCGCGGCCGAACCTCCTCGCGGTCGACATCGAGGACGCGAAGGACGTTGCGATGCGCCTCGAGGCGCCGCATCCCATCCTCACGGCCGATGCGATGGAGAAGATCCGCCACATCGATCTCTTCACCGGCGGTGCGTTCCGGGCGTACGAGCTCGACATCTGCTATCCCGCGGGTTGGGGCGCGAACGGCATGGAGGCCGCGCTGGCGTCGCTCGCCGCCGAAGCCGAGGACGCGATCAAGCTCGGCTACAACGTGCTCATCGTGTCCGACCGCAAGGTGTCGAAGGACCTGATGCCGGTCCCGGCGTTGCTCGCCACGGCGGCGGTGCACCAGCATCTGGTGCGCAAGGGGCTGCGCACGAGCACCGGCCTCGTCACCGAGACGGGCTCCGCGCGCGAGGTGCATCAGTTCGCGCTCCTCGCGGGCTATGGCGCCGAGGCGATCCACCCGTATCTCGCGCTCGAGACCCTCGCGGACCTCAACACGGTATCGGCGGAGATCTCGCCCGAGGAATCGGCGAAGCGTTTCGTCAAGGCGATCTGCAAGGGCCTGTACAAGGTGATGTCGAAGATGGGCATCTCCACGTACCAGTCGTACTGCGGCGCGCAGATCTTCGAGGCCGTCGGCCTGCAGAAGGAATTCGTCGACAAGTACTTCACCGGCACGTCGAGCAACGTCGAGGGCATCGGCCTGTTCGAGGTCGCCGAGGAGGCCGCGCGCCTGCACGGACTCGCGTTCGGCGAGGATCCGCTCCTGCGCGAGCAGCTCGACGCGGGCGGCGAGTACGCCTTCCGGGTGCGCGGCGAAGATCACATGTGGACGCCGGATTCGATCGCCAAGCTGCAGCACGCGACGCGTGCCAACAGCTGGTCGACGTACAAGGAATACGCCGAGCTCATCAACAACCAGTCCGAGCGCATGCTGACCCTGCGCGGCCTCTTCACGATCCACGAGGCTGCGCAACCGGTGCCGCTCGACGAGGTGGAGCCCGCCGCCGCGATCGTGAAGCGCTTCTCGACCGGCGCGATGAGCCTCGGCTCGATCTCGACCGAGGCGCATTCGACGCTCGCCGTCGCGATGAACCGCATCGGCGGCAAGTCCAATACCGGCGAAGGCGGCGAAGACGCCCGCCGCTACATTCCGCTGGCGAAGGGCGAGACGCTCAAGACGCGCATCGATGGCGTGGTCGCGGACATCGCGCTCAAGGAAGGCGATTCGCTGCGCTCGCGCATCAAGCAGGTCGCGTCGGGACGCTTCGGCGTCACCGCCGAATACCTCGCCTCCGCCGACCAGATCCAGATCAAGATGGCGCAGGGCGCGAAGCCCGGCGAGGGCGGGCAGCTGCCGGGCCACAAGGTGTCCGAGTACATCGCGAAGCTGCGCTTCTCGGTGCCTGGCGTGGGCCTCATCTCGCCGCCGCCGCATCACGACATCTACTCCATCGAGGATCTCGCGCAGCTCATCCACGACCTCAAGAACGCGAATCCCCGGGCATCGATCTCGGTGAAGCTCGTGTCCGAGGTGGGCGTGGGCACCGTCGCCGCGGGCGTCGCGAAAGCGAAGGCGGACCACGTCACGATCGCCGGCCACGACGGCGGCACCGGCGCCTCGCCGGTGTCGTCGATCAAGCACGCCGGGACGCCGTGGGAGCTCGGTCTCGCCGAGACGCAGCAGACGCTGGTGCTCAACCGCCTGCGCGGGCGCATCGCCGTGCAGGTCGACGGGCAGATGAAGACCGGTCGCGACGTGGTCATCGGTGCGCTGCTCGGCGCGGACGAATTCGGCTTCGCGACCGCGCCCGCTCGTGGTCGAGGGCTGCATCATGATGCGCAAGTGCCACCTCAATACGTGTCCGGTGGGCATCGCGACGCAGGATCCGGAGCTGCGCCGGAAATTCGCCGGCCAGCCCGAGCACGTGGTGAATTATTTCTTCTTCGTCGCCGAGGAAGCGCGCGAGCTGATGGCGCGCATGGGCGTGCGCACGTTCAACGAGCTCATCGGCCGCGTCCGACCTCCTCGACATGCGCCGCGGCATCGCGCACTGGAAGGCGCGCGGTCTCGACTTCAGCCGCATCTTCTACCAGCCCACGATGCCGGCGGAAGTCGCGCGCTACAACTGCGAGACGCAGGACCACGGCCTGGAGCGCGCGCTCGATCACCAGCTGATCGCCGCCTGCGCGCCGGCCATCGACAAGAAGCAGCCGGTGCGGCTCGATTTCAAGATCCGCAACGCCAACCGGACCGTCGGCGCCATGCTGTCGGGCGTCGTCGCACGCAAGCTCGGGCACGCCGGACTGCCGGACGACACCAT
This sequence comes from uncultured beta proteobacterium, assembly GCA_963734575.1. Lineage (GTDB taxonomy): Bacteria > Pseudomonadota > Gammaproteobacteria > Burkholderiales > Casimicrobiaceae > CAIWHR01. The sequence goes on from CAVTHT010000013.1 coordinate 299,564, forward strand.
TCACGTCACCTTCAAGGGGATCGCCGGGCAGAGCTTCGGCGCGTTCCTCGCGCGTGGCATCACGTTCGAGCTCGAAGGCGCGACGAACGATTACGTGGGCAAGGGGCTCTCCGGCGGACGCATCGTCGTCTATCCGGATCCGACGTGTCCTGCGAAGCCGGAGGAGAACATCGTCATCGGCAACACCGTGATGTACGGCGCGATCGATGGCGAGGCGTACTTCCGCGGCGTGGCTGGCGAGCGCTTCTGCGTGCGCAATTCCGGCGCGACGGCCGTCGTGGAAGGCACGGGCGATCATGGCTGCGAGTACATGACCGGCGGCACCGTGGTCGTGCTCGGTCACACCGGACGCAACTTCGCCGCGGGCATGAGCGGCGGCATCGCGTACGTGTATGACGCCGACGGCGCGTTCCGCGACCGCTGCAATCTCAGCATGGTCGGGCTCGACAAGGTGCTGAAGGAAATCGACCAGGCGAAGCTCGAGCAGGAATGGGGAGCCTCCGGCAAGGGACGCCTCCGTCACGCGGGCCAGGCCGACGAGGCGCTGCTGCGCGGGCTGGTCGAGCGGCATCTGCGGTTCACGGGCAGCACGCTTGCGCTCGCGATCCTCGATGACTGGGACAGCGCGCTCGGCCGCTTCGTGAAGGTGGTGCCGCACGAGTACACGCGCGCCCTGACCGAGATGTACGAGGAGCACGCGGAACCCCGGACGGGGAAGCCGCGGCAGAAGCAGGCCGCCTGAGGCCCGAACAGCCCGTCCTGGAGTAGATACAGCGTGGGAAAGATCACAGGCTTCATGGAGCTCGAGCGCGTCGACGAGCCGGCGCTGCCGGTCGGCGAGCGCGTCCGCAACTACCGCGAGTTCGTGCTGCGGTTGTCCGATGCGGACGCGTCGAAGCAGGGCGCGCGGTGCATGGATTGCGGCATTCCGTTCTGCCAGAGCGGATGCCCGGTGAACAACATCATTCCCGACTGGAACGATCTCGTTTACCGCTCGCAGTGGCGCACCGCGCTCGACGTGCTCCACTCCACGAACAACTTCCCCGAGTTCACCGGCCGCGTGTGCCCCGCGCCCTGCGAGGCCGCCTGCACGCTCAACATCAACAACAACCCGGTCGGCATCAAGTCGATCGAGCACTTCATCATCGACAAGGGCTGGGAAGAGGGCTGGGTGCTGCCGCTCCCGCCGACGCACAAGACCGGCAAGCGCGTGGCCGTGGTCGGCTCGGGCCCCGCGGGCCTCGCGTGCGCGCAGCAGCTCGCGCGCGCCGGGCACGACGTCGTGGTGTTCGAGAAGGCGGACCGGATCGGCGGGCTCCTGCGCTACGGCATTCCCGACTTCAAGATGGAGAAGCACCTCATCGACCGGCGCATGGCGCAGATGTCGATCGAGGGCGTCGAGTTCCGCCCGAACGTCGAGGTCGGCAAGGACTATCCGGCCGAGGACCTGCTCGCGGAGTTCGATGCGGTGGTGCTCGCCGGAGGCGCGGAGCAGCCGCGCGATCTCCCGGTTCCCGGACGTGATCTCGAGGGCGTGCACTACGCGATGGAGTTCCTGCCGCAGCAGAACCGCGTGAATGCCGGCGATCACGTCGCCGGACAGATCAGCGCGAAGGGCAAGCACGTCATCGTGATCGGCGGCGGCGACACCGGGTCCGACTGCGTGGGCACGTCGAACCGCGCAGGGTGCAGCCTCGATCACCCAGTTCGAGCTCCTGCCGCAACCGCCGGCGCAGGAGAACAAGCCGCTCGTGTGGCCCTACTGGCCGATCAAGCTGCGCACGTCCTCCTCGCACGAAGAGGGCTGCGAGCGCGACTGGGCCGTGGCCACGAAGCGCTTCGAAGGCGCGGGCGGCAAGGTGCGCAAGCTCGTCGCGGCGCGCGTCGAATGGAAGAAGGGCGACGACGGCCAGATGCGAATGCACGAGGTCGAAAAGAGCGAGTTCGCGCTCGAGGCGGATCTCGTGCTGCTGGCCATGGGCTTCACCGGCCCGGCGCCGCTGCAGCTCTTCGAGCAGATGCAAACCGAGCGCGACGGACGCGGGAACATCAAGGCGAGCACGAACGATTACGCGACCTCCGTGCCGCGCGTCTTCGCGGCCGGCGACATGCGGCGCGGCCAGTCGCTCGTCGTCTGGGCCATCCGCGAAGGACGGCAGTGCGCGCGCGCTGTCGACGCCTTCCTGATGGGCAACTCCGAGCTGCCGCGCTGAAACCCCGCTGCGGCGCGCTGCCGGTCGCGCGCGGCCGCAACGCAACTTCCTTCGCAGCGGTGTGCACCGTATCCGCCCGAGCACGCGCGCACCGCCCGCCCCCGATGACCACTCTCGCCAACGACACCTTCCTGCGCGCCCTGCGCCGCGAGCCCACGCCGTACACGCCGGTGTGGCTGATGCGACAGGCGGGGCGCTACCTGCCGGAATACAACGCCACGCGCGCGAAGGCGGGCAGCTTCCTCACGCTTGCGCAGACGCCCGCGCTCGCCACCGAGGTGACCCTGCAGCCGCTCGAGCGCTTTCCGCTCGACGCGGCGATCCTGTTCTCCGACATCCTGACCGTCCCCGATGCGATGGGCCTGGGCCTGAGCTTCGCCGAGGGCGAGGGACCGCGTTTCGCGCGCACCGTCGCCACGGAGGAGTCGGTCCGCGCCCTGTCGCCGCCCGACATGCAGGCGCTGCGGTACGTGTTCGATGCGGTGACCGAGATCAAGCGCGCGCTGCAGGGTCGCGTGCCGCTCATCGGCTTCGCCGGCAGCCCGTTCACGCTGGCGTGCTACATGATCGAGGGCAGAGGCAGCGCGGATTTCGCGAGCGTGCGCCGCATGGCGTACGCGCGACCGGACCTTCTGCGGCGGATCGTCGATGTGAACGCGCAAGCCGTGAGCGCGTATCTCGTCGAGCAGATCCGCGCCGGCGCCGACGCCGTGATGCTGTTCGATACGTGGGGCGGCCTGCTGTCCGCGCGCGCCTATCGCGAGTTCTCGCTCGAGCCGATGCGTGCAGTCATCGCGAGCGTGCGCGCGGCCTCGGGTGATCGCGTGCCGACCATCCTCTTCACGAAGGGCGGCAGCCAGTGGCTCGAAGCGATGGCCGACACCGGTGCGGACGCGCTCGGCCTGGACTGGACCTGTGACATCGCCGACGCGCGCCGGCGCGTGGGCTCGCGCGTCGCCCTGCAGGGGAATCTCGATCCCCTCGCCCTGCTGACCGACGAGGCAACGGTCCGGCGCGAAGCCGAGGCCATCGTGCGCGCAGCAGGGCCGCAGCCCGGACACGTGTTCAACCTTGGACACGGCATCGTCCCCGCCACGCCGCCGGCCCACGTGGGCGCCCTCGTGGACGCCGTGCATTCGGTCTCGCGGACGATCCATGGCGAGGCATCACGAGGTCGATGACGGATCTCTGCCGGACGAACGGGCATTGACAAGCGGCGGCGTCCGATGACGCGTCGCCGGCACTTATGCACATCGCCCTGTCAAGCCCCCGCGCTTGGCGGCCCGCGAATCACCGCCGAGGCAAGGGATGCGCAACTCTCTGTTTTGCAAACGAGGCGCACCGTGCACTCCGGTGCGCGCCCGGATGTTGCATGGGCGCATCGAAAAGGCACCTGTGGCAGGCAGTCACTTACGCACAAAGTTATCCACAGAAAGCCAGATCAACGCCCGTTGTCATTCGCGTCCGTGGGCTTGCCTTGTGCACTTCATGTAATGCATCAGCTCATCACCCGCCGCTTGCCGATCGCGTCACGATGCGCGCCCTGACGTCGTGGCGGTGATCGCCGCAGCGCTGCCCGTCGCCGCCTGGAACACGTTCGAGTACTGGGCCCCCGACGGCCCCGCCGCAACGCGCGGCGCGGTCGTGCGCGTGCCGCTCGGCCGCCGCTCCGTGATCGGCGTGGTCGTCGACGTAGTCACGCAATCCACCGTGCCGGCCGAGAAGCTGCAGACGGTGGCGGCCTGCCTCGACGCCGTGCCGCCGCTGTCCTCCGATCTGCTCGACATGGCGGACTTCGTGTCGCGCTACTACCAGCAGCCGCTCGGGATGGTGCTGGCCCAGATGGTGCCACCCATGGCGCGCCCGGCGGCATCCAGGCCCACCCCGAGCGCGTGGCGCCTGAGCGAGGCCGGTCGCGAGACGCTGCCCGCGCGGATGGCGCGCAGTCGTGGCGAAACGCGCGCGCTGCTGGCCGACTGGAGCACCCGACCGGACGGGCTGCTCGGTGCCGACGAGCACGGCCGCACTGCCGGCCTCGTTGCGGCGCACGCTGCGCGCCTGGCACGAGCAGGGACTGATCGAGCCCGTTCGCCGTTGGCGTGCCGCATGCGCGGCCGCAGCCCGTCCTCAACGACGAGCAACGCGCCGCCGCCGAGGCGATCACCGCGGCCGCGGCGTTCGATGCTTTCCTGCTGGAAGGCGTCACCGGCAGCGGCAAGACCGAGGTGTACATCGCCGCGGCGGAGGCCGTCATTGCGCGCGGCGGACAGGTGCTCATCCTGGTGCCGGAGATCAACCTCACGCCACAGGTCGAGCAACGCGTGGCGAACGCATTGCGCGCCCGGCGCGTCGTGACGATGCACAGCCGGCTCGCCGCGGGCGAGCGCGTCCGGGCGTACCGGCAGGCGTCCAGCGGCGAGGCGGACCTCGTGCTCGGCACGCGGCTCGCGGTCTTCGCCCCGTTGCCGCGGCTCGGACTGATCGTGATCGACGAAGAGCACGATGCGTCGTTCAAGCAGCAGGACAACGTGCGCTACCACGCGCGCGATCTCGCCGTCTGGCGTGCGCGCCAGCGCGGCGTGCCCGTGGTGCTCGGCAGCGCGACGCCGTCGCTCGAAAGCCTGGTGCAGGCGCGCAATGGCCGCTACCGTCGTCTCGTGCTCTCGTTTCGCGCCGTCGCGCCCGCGCGCATGCCGCACGTTTCGTTCGAGCCGGCGCGCAGCGACGCCGCCCACGAGGGACTCGGCCCGGCACTGCTCGCAGCCATCGCGCAGCGCCTCGAGCGGGGCGAGCAGTCGCTGGTGTTCATCAACCGCCGCGGTTTCGCGCCGAGCCTGCTGTGCGGCAGTTGCGGCTGGAGCGCGGAATGTCCGCACTGCAGCGCGCGCCTGGTCGTGCATCGCCAGGAGGGCGCGCTGCGCTGCCATCACTGCGGCCATGCCGCGCGTCTGCAGCGCGCGTGTCCGCAGTGCGGCAACGTGGACCTCCTGCCGGTGGGCCATGGCACACAGCGTCTGGAGGCCGCGCTGCGCGGACGCTTCCCGGGCGCGCGCATCGCGCGCATCGACCGCGACACCACGCAACGCAAGGGCGCGTTCGCCGCGGTGCGCGACGAGATGCACGCCGGCACGCTCGACATCCTCGTGGGCACGCAGATGCTCGCGAAGGGCCACGATTTCCCTCGCCTCACGCTGGTCGGTGTGCTCGGGGCGGACAATGCCCTCTACAGCGCGGACTTCCGCGCCACCGAGCGCCTGGGAGCGCTGCTGTTCCAGGTCGCGGGTCGCGCGGGTCGCGCGGAGCTTCCGGGCGAGGTGATCATCGCCACCGACTTCCCCGCGCATGCGCTTTATCGCGCCGTGGCGGCGCACGACTATCGGAATCTGGCGGAAGTGCTGCTGGCGGATCGCCGGGTCGCCGGCATGCCGCCATTCAGCCACCTCGTGATGCTCGCCGCCGAAGCGCCTGTGCGCGCCGCTGTGGACGCGTTCCTGCAGGAAGCGAGCACGCTCGGCCGCGAGCATGCCCGCACGCTCGCGTTGCCCGTAGAGGTGTTCGCTCCGGTTCCCGCCACACTCGCCCGCCGCGCCGGGATGGAGCGCGGGCAGGTGCTCGTGCAGTGCGCCGCGCGAGGCCCGCTGCAGCGGTTCCTGCCGGGGTGGCGCGAGCTCGTTGCGGCAGTTCCGGCGCGCGGCGGCGTGCGCTGGACGATCGACGTCGACCCGATCGGCGTGTCGTGACTGCGAGCAACCGGTCGCCCGGGTCATCCCGCGACCGCTATAATCATGCGTTTGTCATCCTTCCCCGGCTGCAATGATTCGCCGCGCATCGTCGTGAATGACGTCAAGACCGAGCTCCGGACGTGGCTTGCCGGCGCTCTCGCGACTGCGGTTCCCGGCCACGACGCCGAGACGATCGTGCTCGAGCGCCCGAAGCAGGCGCAGCACGGCGACTACGCGTCCAACGTCGCGCTGCAGCAGGCGAAGCGCCTGAAGCGCAGCCCGCGCGACATCGCCCGGGAGCTCGTCGCCGCCTTGCCGCCACTGCCGCTCGTCGAGCGCACGGAGATCGCCGGCGCCGGCTTCATCAACATCTTCCTCAGGCCCGATGCGCGCCAGCGCGTCGTGCGCCGCATCCTGCAGGAACGCGATGCCTTCGGGCGCGGCAGCGAATGGGCAGGCGAGCGCGTGCTGATCGAGTTCGTGTCGGCGAACCCGACCGGTCCGCTCCATGTCGGCCACGGCCGCCAGGCGGCGCTCGGCGATGCCCTCGCGAACCTGCTCGAGTGGCAGGGCGCCAGCGTCAGCCGGGAGTTCTACTACAACGACGCCGGGCAGCAGATCCAGAACCTCGCGATCTCCGTGCGGGCGCGAGCGCAGGAGCTCCTCGGCGAGCACGTCACGTTTCCCGGAGGACGGCTATCGCGGCGAGTACATCCGCGAGCTCGCGCAGCAATATCTCGCCGAGGTCGGCCACGACCTCTCCGACATCGAGGTGATCCGGCGCTTCGCCGTCGCCGAGCTGCGCAAGGAGCAGGACCGCGACCTTCAGGCGTTCGGCGTCCGCTTCGATCGCTATTACCTGGAGAGCTCGCTCTACGCCGACGGCCGCGTGCAGGCGACGGTCGACCGGCTGGTGCAGTCCGGCAAGACCTACGAGCACGAAGGCGCGGTGTGGCTGCGCACCACCGATTACGGGGACGACAAGGATCGCGTGATGCGCAAGTCGGACGGCGGCTACACGTACTTCGTCCCCGACGTCGCGTACCACCTCACGAAGTGGGAGCGCGGGTTCGTGCGCGCCATCAACATCCAGGGCTCCGACCATCACAGCACCGTCGTGCGCGTGCGCGCGGGCCTGCAGGCCGCGGGGCTGGAGATCCCCGCCGGTTATCCCGACTACGTCCTGCACAAGATGGTGACCGTCATGCGCGGCGGCGAGGAAGTGAAGATCTCCAAGCGCGCGGGCAGCTACGTCACGCTGCGCGACCTCATCGACGAGGTCGGCCGCGACGCGGTGCGCTTCTTCCTCGTCTCACGCAAGGCGGACAGCGAGTTCGTCTTCGACATCGATCTCGCGCGCTCGCAGTCCGAGGAGAACCCGGTCTATTACGTGCAGTACGCGCATGCGCGCGTGTGCTCGGTGCTGAAGCAGGCCGGCATCGATCGCGCCGATGCGCCGCGACAGCTGGCCGACGCCGACCTGTCGCGCCTCACGAGTCCGTACGAGGAAGCGCTCCTGCGTCGCCTTGCCGACCTGCCGGTCGAGCTCGCCGCGGCCGCGCGCGACCTCGCGCCGCATGCAGTCACGTCCTACCTCAAGGATTTGGCTGCCGATTTCCACAGTTACTATAATGCCGAGCGCTTCCTGGTCGACGACGATGCGCTGCGCCGCGCGCGTCTCGCGCTCGCAGCAGCGGCCGGGCATGCCGTGCGCAACGGCCTTGCCGTGCTCGGCATCAGCGCACCGGAGCAGATGTGATTCCTCGCCGCAGCCGCAACTCATGAGCACCCGCACCGCACGCAGCACGGAGCCGGGCCGCGCCGCGCGCGAGCCGCGCGGCGGCCGCAAGGGTGGCGCCGGCGGCACGCTGCTCGGTGTGTTCATCGGTGTCGCGCTCGGTCTCGCCATCGCCGCGGGTGTCGCCTTTTATCTCATGCGCGCGGGCAACCCGTACCAGTCGGCGACGACACCGCGCGATGCCTCGCGGGACGCGGTCACCGCCAAGCCAGGCAAGGGCGACACGGGAACCGGCAAGCCGCGCTTCGACTTCTACAAGATCCTTCCCGGAGGCGAGGAGCCCAAGGTCCAGCCGAAACCCCCCGAGCGCGCGAGCGACCGCGGCACCGTGGATCGCGCTGCGGCGCCTCCCGAGGAGCGCAGCACCACCAAGGGCGCCGGCGCCGCGCAGGAAGGCAAGGCGGGCAGCGCCGTCCCCGAGGCCAGACCTGTCGATCGATTCTGGCTGCAGGCCGGCTCCTTCGCGAACGAGAGCGAGGCGGAGAACCTGAAGGCGCGGCTCGCTCTGGCCGGGTGGGAAGCCACGGTGCAGGAGGCCGACGTTCCCGACAAGGGCGTGCGCTACCGCGTACGCATCGGGCCGTACGACAACACCGACGAGTTGAACCGCATGAAGAGCGATCTCGCGCGCCGCGGCTTCGACGTGGCGGTCATCAAGTTTTAGTGGACTGTAACGCCCGCTTCGAAAGTGTCTGGCGGGCGATCCGGGCCGATCGCTGCGTTGCTCGAGCTTGCAAGGGGCCCACCCTTGCTGCGCTCGTTCACCTTGCGCTCGACCCGGATCGCGACGCCATACCACTGCGTTCACTACCGAATCGGGCGTTGCAGCCCACGCCCGGCCGGATTGCGAGTCAGCGCATCCGGCCCGCGCGACGTTAGTACAATGCCGCGGCCGTCGCTTGCGGCAGTTCCCACGGAGAACCCCAGCATGTCATCCATGTCACGATCGGCTCATGCGCTGCCGCGCCCGGTGGCCGCACTGTTCGGCGCGGTCCTCGCCGCCGTCCTTTCCCTGGTGGCCGTCGCGGCTGCCGCCCAGCCCGCGATGCAGGAGGGAAAGGAGTATGTGCGGCTGAAGAACGCCGTCCCCGTCGAGACCGGCAACAAGATCGAGGTGATCGAGTTCTTCTCGTACGGCTGTCCGCATTGCGCGGACCTCGAGCCGATCATCGAGTCCTGGGCGAAGTCGCTGCCGCAGGATGTCCAGTTCCGGCGCGTGCCCGTGCTTTTCCAGCAACGCTGGGTGACGCTGGGCAAGGAGTTCTACACACTGGAGGCGCTCGGCGTCGACCAGCGGCTGAATGGCGAGGTGTTCGCCGCCATCCACAAGCAGGGCGTGGATCTCTCCAACGAGAAGACGTTCCTCGACTGGGTCGCGGGCAAGGGCGTGGACCGCAAGAAGGCCGAGGACATGATGAATTCCTTCGGCATCAACGGGAAGGTGAATCGCGCGAAGTCGCAGGCCGCCGCCTACAACATCCAGTCGGTGCCCACGGTGATCGTCGATGGCAAGTTCATGACGGCGTCGGACAAGGTCGGCTCGCACGCGAACCTGCCGGCCGCGATCAACGTCCTGGTCGACAAGGCTCGCGCGGAGCGCGGCAAGCGCTGATCGCCCGCTTGCGCGTCGCAGGTTCCGGCTCGGCGCGCGCGTGAACGTGTTCATCACCGGGGCGAGCAGCGGCATCGGCGCCGCGCTCGCCCGCGAATACGTCGCGCAGGGCGCCCGCGTGGGGCTGTTCGCGCGCCGCACCGATGCGCTCGAGGAGCTTGCGGGCACGCTGCCGGCCGACGCCGTGGCGTCCTATACCGGCGATGTCGCCGATGCTGCCGCGCTGCAGCGCGCAGCACGCAGCTTCATCGCCCGCTTCGGCTTGCCGGATGTCGTGATCGCCAACGCGGGCGTGTCGCGCGGCACCGATACCGCGCGCACCGAGGATCTGCACGCGTTTCGCGCCGTCTTCGACACCAACGTGCTGGGCATCGTCCACACGTTCCATCCGTTCCTCGCCGCCATGCGGGCGGCCCGCCGGGGCACGCTCGTCGGCATCGCGAGCATCGCGGGCTTCCGCGGCCTGCCGGGCGGCGGCGCGTATTCCGCATCCAAGGCAGCGGCGATCAACTACCTGGAGAGCCTGCGCGTCGAGCTGCGCGGCTCGGGCATCGCGGTGGTGACGATCTGTCCGGGTTACATCGCGACGCCGATGACGTCGGGCAATCCGTACCGCATGCCGTTCCTCATGCCTGCGCCCCGCGCGGCGCGGCTCATGGTGCGCGCCATCGCGCGCCGCAGGCGGTGGTACGTGCTGCCCTGGCAGATGGCGCTCGTCGGGCGTGCATTGCGCGTGCTGCCGCGGCCTCTCTTCGACGCGCTGTTCGCTCGCGCCCCGCGCAAGCCGCGGCACCCGAAGTAGGCGATGCCGGAAAGCGACGCACGGATGGACTGGGCAGGCACGGTGCACGAGGTGGCGCCCGCGGCGCGCATCGCGTGTCTCGTGCCGAGCATCACCGAGCTCCTGTTCGCGCTCGGCCTGGGCGAGGGCGTCGTCGCCCGCACCGGTTTCTGCATCCATCCGCACGATGCCATCCGCGCCGTGCCCAAGGTCGGGGGCACCAAGGACCCGAACCTCGGCCGGTTGCGCGAGCTTGCACCCACGCACCTCATCGTCAATGTCGACGAGAACCGGCGCGAGATCGTGGACGCCGCACGCGCGTTCGTGCCGCACGTCATCGTCACGCATCCGCTCGCGCTCGACGAGAACCGGCGCCTCTATCGCCTGTTGGGCAGCGTCTTTGCGCGCCACGAGATGGCCGCGGCATTGTGCGATGCGTTCGATCGCGCACGCGATGACCTCGCGCAAGCCGTCGCGTCCATGCCGCGCGAACGCGTGCTGTACCTCATCTGGACCAAGCCCTGGATGACGGTCGCCGCCGACACCTACATCGCCGACGTGCTGGCGGCCGCGGGCTGGGACGTCGTTCGCACGACAGGCGAAGCGGGTCGGTATCCCGCGCTCGGCGATGAGGATGCGGCGTGGGCGCGCGCAGAGCGCATCCTGCTCGCAACGGAGCCGTATGCGTTCGTCGAACGGCACCGCGCGACGCTCGCCGCCGCGAAGCGCCGGCCCGTGCACCTCATCGATGCCGAGATGACGTCCTGGTACGGGCCGCGCGCGATCAATGGCATGCGGTATCTCGGCGATCTGCGCCGCTCCCTCGCTGCCGCCGACGGCGCCTGAGGCGCCAACGAAAGGGGCCGCCCGCAGGCGGCCCCTCGCGGACGCTGCAACGCTCAGAGCGGTACGCGCATCCCCACCGTGATGGCGTAGCCGTTGCCGTCGCTCTTGCCGCCGGTGGCCTCGCCGGAGACGAACGCGGTGACGCGGCCGATGTCGGTCGCCGCACCGACCGTGAACAGCGCGTAATCCTTGTCGGGCCGGTAAGCCGGCACAGTGAATCGCCCGCCCATGCCGACGATCGATGCGCCGACCTGCCGCTCGTCATCCTTGGTCTCGATCTCCCAGGACGCGCGGGCGAAGGGGCGGAAGCTGCCGAAGGTGCCCGCGACCTGCCAGCCCAGGCTCGCGATGCCGGACTTCCGGCGCTGCTGGTCGAAATTCATCGTCGTGCTGGAGCTGCCGTCCTCGGAGAAGGCGCGCACCTTGATGTCCTGGTACGTGTAGCGCAGGCTCGGCCCGTGCAGGAGGCTGCCGCCCACGTTGAACCAGTACCCGCCCAGCAGCCGTGCGGTCGTTGCGTAGCCGCGCGTCGTTCCCGATTCGCGGCGCGTGAGCGCGCCGAGCGTGATGTCGCGGTGGACGTCCTTGTAATCGAGATCGCTCGCGCCGACGGTCGCGCCGAGATACCACGGCCCCTGGCCATAGCCCGCGTAGAGCGTGCCGGTCGATTCCTTCAGCTTGAACCCGCTCTGCGAGAAATCGACGCGGTTCTCGGTGTACCCGAAGGCTGCGCCCACCAGCAGCTTGCTGGAGAGCTTGATGTCCGCGCCGACGGAGATCGTGTCGAGCTTGCCGTCACCCGAGAGGAAGCCGCTGTTCATGTCGGGATTCGCGTAGTCGTACGTCACCCACGCCTCGACGCGGCCACGGCCCGGCGCGTTGGTCGCCGACAGCATGCGGCCGTCGAGCGAGCGCCAGCTTGCGCTCTGCACGGCGAGCGGCGCCTCGGCCAGCGCTGCCATCTGCTGCGGGCCGGCGAGCGCAGCCTCGATGTATTGCGCGATCAGCGCGTGGCCCGCCGTGGTCGGATGCTTGCCGTCGGCGAACACGAACGTTTGAGCCGCGTTCGGCGTGACCAGGTTGGCAGGCGTGCACAGGAGAGCGTCGGTCGCGCCACAGGCCAGCGCCGTTGCGTTGGAGAATCCAAACAGCGCGGGATTGGCGATCATCTCGTTCAGCAGCCCGAAGATGTTGAGGCGTAAGGCCTGGATTCCGGTCTGATCGAGCGCCGACGACAAGGTGGTGTTGAACAGCGTCGACAAAGCGGTGAGCGTGCCTGCGGCGCCTGAAGCGGTGCCCGCCGGTGTTCGCCCTACATCGGGGAGGTTGAAGACGACGATATAGCGCGCCCCCGCCGCTTGAAGCCGCGCGACCTGCCCGACTAGTTCTGCGGCGGCCGTGGCGACGCCCGCCTGTGCCTGTGCGGGGCTGATCAGGCCGGCGCCGGCGAGACCGAGCTGGACCGTGATGTCGTTCGCGCCGGCCCAGATGACGTAGAGCGCATTCGGATCCGCAGGTCCGCGCGCGAGATAGTTGGAGACCTGCGTCGCCACCGGTGCGGCCGTGCCCGTCGGCGCTGAATTCGGCACGCCGGGGAGTTGGGTCACGCGCGCGCCGCCCTCCGCGAAGTCGTTGCCGCCCTGGTTGGCGGGCGTGGCCGTGAAGCCAAGCGCGCTGGCGAAGGGGACCGGGTAAACCGGGCCCGGGTTCGTGGTGAACAGGCCCGTGCCTGGGGGCAGCACCGGCTTGAAGGAGCCCGTGTCGGTGAGGCTGTCACCGAAGAAGTAGATGTTGCTGTATTGAGCCGACGCCGGGGCCGCCAGGCCCAGTGCGATGGCGCCCGCAACCAGCGTGCGCTTGAACGATTGCATTGGCCGATCTCCTGCGTGTCTGGATTCGATTCGAAGTTGTGCCACGGCGCCCCATTCTAGAGTACGCGCGAGGCACGCGATGCTGTCGTTTCTGCGTGAAGCGGGTGATGCGTACCCGTGCCAGCGGCGCGGCAGATGCGCCATGAGAAAGCGCCGGTCCCGCCGGCGCCTTCGCGTCACATCGGCGTCGCGCCGCCTACCCGGTGACTAGCGCCAGCCGCTTGCCCCCGTCGATGAGCTTCACGCGTTCGCCTTCGCGCACCGCCGGCTTGCTGCCGTAGGTGAACGTGCGCACGTTGCCGGAGTCCATCTTGATCGCAACCGACCAGTACGATTTCTTGTTGCGGCCCTTCTCGATCTGGTGACCGGCGTACGCGCCGCCGGCGGCGCCGGCGACCGTCGCAACGGTGTTGCCGCGGCCGCTGCCGATCTGGTGGCCCAGGACACCACCCACCACGCCGCCTGCCACCGCACCGAGGCCCGACGCCTCGCCCGCCTGCTCCACGAAGCGGACGGACTGCACCTGCCCGCAATCGTTGTTGCACTTCGTTTGCGCCGTCGCCGGCGCCGCGCCGCCCAGGCATGCGGCAGCCGCGAGCACGGCGAATGCACGAGCCCATCCTGTGTTCATCGCGTTCTCCTTTCCATGCTGTCGTGAATGAGATGCGTCATTCGGCGAGCATCCTCGCGTAGCTTCCGGGCGCGGCCTCGATCGCCTTGAGCTTGCCTCTTCCGGGTACGCGCGCCGGCACCTCGGGGCCGCGGAAGGGCTTGAGCCAGTTGCCCCAGTCGGTCCACCAGGACCCATCATGCTGCTCCGCCGCGTCGAGCCATGCGTCGGGCGTCTCGGTCAGGTCGTCGTTGGTCCAGTAGCCGTACTTGTTCGCGGTTGGCGGGTTGATCATGCCGGCGATGTGTCCGGAGCCCGAGAGCACGAAGCGCGACTTGCCGGGGAGGATCTGCGGGCCGGCATAGGTGGTCTTCCACGGCGCGATGTGATCTTCCATGGCGGAAGCGAAGTAGGTTGGCACCTTCACCTTCGACAGGTCGATCGGCACGCCGTCCAGGGTGATGCCGCCCGGCTCGCGCAGCCGGTTGTGCATGTACATGTTGCGCAGATAGAAGCTGTGCATCGTTGCGGGCATGCGGGTCGAGTCGCAGTTCCAGTGCAGCAGGTCGAACGGGAACGGATCGCGTCCGAGCAGGTAGTTGTTGATGACGAACGACCAGATGAGGTCGTTCGCGCGCAGCATGTTGAAGGTGTTGGCCATCTCGGAACCTTCGAGATAGCCGCGCTCGCTCATCTTCTTCTCGAGCGAGGTCACCTGATCCTCGTCGATGAACACGCCGAGCTCGCCGGGCAGCGTGAAATCGACGAGCGCCGTCATGAAGGTGGCGCTGACGATGCGCTTGTCGCCCTTCGCGGCGAGATAGCCGAGGGTCGCGGCAAGCAGCGTGCCGCCCAGGCAGTAGCCCAGCACGTTGATCTCGCGCTCGCCCGTCGCACGCTCGATGGCGTCGAGCGCCGCGAGCGGTCCTTCGAGCATGTAGTCCTCGAAATCCTTGTGCGCGAGCTGCGCGTCGGGATTGACCCACGAGATCACGAACACGGTCATGCCCTGGTCGACCGCCCACTTGATGAACGAGTTCTTCTCCCGCAGGTCGAGGATGTAGTACTTGTTGATCCACGGCGGCATGATCAGCATCGGCCGCTTCGCCACCTTCGCGGTCGTCGGCTCGAACTGGATGAGCTGCATGAGCTCCGTCTCGAACACGACCTTGCCGGGCGTGGTGGCGATGTTCACGCCGAGCTCGAACGCCTTCTCGTCGGTCATCGAGATCCGGAGCTGGCCGTTGCCGCGTTCGATGTCGTCCAGGAGGTTGTGCAGCCCCTTGACGAGGTTCTGCCCGCCGCTCGCGATCGTCTCCCGGAACACCTCGGGATTGGTCAGGGCGAAATTCGAGGGCGCGAGCGCGTCGATGTACTGGCGCGTGAAGAAGTCCACCTTCTTGCGCGTGTTCTCGTCGAGGCCTTCCACGCTGCCTACCGCCTCGTGCATCCAGCGCGCGGCGATGAGGTAGCTCTGCTTGATGTAGTCGAAGAGGAAGTGCTCCTCCCAGTCCTCGTGCTTGAAGCGGCGGTCGCCCTTGGCCGGGCTCGCGACGGGCCTGGCCGGTCCGCCGAGCAGCTTCATCGTCGAGGCCTGCCACAGGTTCATGTAATCCCACCACAGGTTCATCTGCGCCTCGGCGACGCGGTAGGGATTGGCGAGCATCTTCGCCGCGAGCTCCATGAACGCCTTGCCGATGCCGAGCTCGTCGGCCATGACAGGGCGCAGGCTATGGCGCTGGGTGAAGTCGCCGATCAGGCTGGCACTTTTTTCCGCGGCAGCGGCGAGGGATTCCGCGAGGGCGATCGGATCGTAGCTCCGGGCGGGCGTGGCAGTCGATTGGGCGTCGGGCATGAAGTTTCCGGTAGGTTCGGTCAGGCGGCGGGTGCGTACAGGATGCGATTATCGCTCGCGCGGATGCGCTTGAGCCGGCCGCTGTGCCAGAGGTGGTTGAGATGGGCGATGGCCTCGCCCATGGCGAAGAAGCGCTGCTGGAGGTCGAGCTCGCGGCGGAACAGCACAGGCACGATCGCAGCGGCCGAGGCCGCGCCGCTGGCGTTCACGGCGGCCTCGAGCTCCTGCAGCCGCGCGTCGTGGTGGGCGCGCAACTCCGCCACCCGTTGCGCGATGCCGCGGAAAGGCAGGCCATGCGAGGGCAGCACCAGGGTGTCGGGCGGCAGCGTCTCGAACCGGGCGAGGGAGTCGAGGAAGCGCCGCAGCGGATCGCCGTCGGGCTCGACGGCCCAGATGCTGATGTTGGTGCTGATGCGCGGCAGCAGCATGTCGCCGGAGATCAGCACGCCGTGGCTCGGCGCTGTAGAGCGACGCGTGCTCCGGGGAATGACCGTGGCCTTCGATCACCTGCCACGCGTGGCCGTCGATGGTCATGCGATCGCCATCGAGCAGCCGCTGGAAGCTCGCCGGCACCGAGGGCACGCCGCGGCGGTACGCATTGCCGCGCCGGTCCAGCTCCGTCGAGGTGGACGTCTTCCATGCCGTGCTGGCGAAAGAGGGCCATGGTCGTGCGCCACGCCGTAGCCGCTGTGCTGCTCGGCCATGGCGTGCACCGTCATGAATTCCGCGTGCGTCATCGACAGCGCGCACCCGAAGCGCGCGACGAGCCACTCCGCGTTGCCGACGTGGTCCGGGTGGCAATGCGTTGCGATCAGACGGGCGATCGGGCGCCCGCCCAGGGTCGAGCCGAAGTGCGTCTCCCACAATGCCCGCGTGGGCTCGGTGCCGAATCCGGAGTCGATGAGCGTCCAGCCGTCGCGGTCGGCAAGCAGCCACACGTTGATGTGGTCGAGCGCGAAGGGAAGCGGCATGCGCAGCCACAGGATGCCCGGGCCGACGGCGACGGCCTCACCCGGCGGCGGCAAAGCCGCGAAGGGATACTCGAGAGCAGGAGGAACGGCGAGGGTCATAGGTGACAGGTGAGGCGTCCCGCGGGTGGTGCAATGCCCGGCCGGGCACGCGCTGCGAAGGGAATCGCTATGGTATCGTCCTCGTTCCTCGTTCCCGCCGCTGCGACTCCGATGCCCGCCAATGCTCCGGCCACGCGCGTGAAACCGGGTGCGGGGCGCCGCGCGGACGGCGCCGGACGCATCGGAGCGCCTCTACTCGATCTCCGCCCTCGCCCAGGAGTTCGCGCTCACGACCCGGGCCATCCGCTTCTACGAGGACGAGGGGCTCATCGCTCCGGTGCGGCGGGGCCGCGTGCGCATGTACGGGGAGCGCGAGCGCGTGCGCATCAAGCTCATCCTGCGCGGCAAGCGGCTCGGGCTTTCGCTGTCCGAGATCCGCGAGCTCTTCGATCTGTATGCCGCCACCCGCAACGAGCGCGCTCAGCTCGCCAAGTTCCTGCAGATGCTCGCCGACCGCCGCGCGATGCTTCTCCAGCAACGCGAGGACATCGACGCGGTGCTGGCGCGAGATCGGCGATCCTCGAACGCGACTGCCGCCGCCGGCTGCGCTCGTCCGACGCCGATGCGTCCGACCAGCCCGGCCGCGGCTGACGCCGCGCGCAATTGACGTTAACGTAAACGTCAGCTCGAGTCGACCGCACGCCCGCGTGTCAGTCGCTGCCCATGAAGGCCGATCCGTACCACGCACTTCCAGCCCGCCGTCGCCGACTATGCGGCGCGCGTGCGTGCGAGCTTCGACCGCCAGGGCGCGATGCGCTACATCGGCGCCGAGATCGTCGACGTGCGGCCAGGCTATTGCGCCATCGCCCTGCCGGTCGCGGCCGGAGCTCACGCAGCAGCACGGCTACGTGCACGCCGGGATCGTGAGCACGATCGTCGACTCCGCGGGCGGCTACGCCGGGTTCTCGCTTTTCCCGGCCGGGGCCTCGGTGCTGACGGTCGAGTTCAAGGTCAACCTGCTCGCGCCGGCGGAAGGCGAGCGCCTCGTCGCGGAGGGCTTCGTCGTGAAGCCCGGACGCACTCTGGCGATCACGCGCGGCGAAGTCCATGCGGAGCACGGCGGCCGGCGCAAGCTCGTCGCGATCATGCAGCAGACGCTCATGGTGATGCACGGCAAGGCGGACGCTTGACACGGAGAAACGATGCAGGCCTATCCCGGGCTCGATTTCCATCTGGGCGAAACCATCGACATGCTGCGCGCGACGGTGCAGCAGTTCGCGGCCGACGAGATCGCGCCGCGCGCGGCGGATATCGATCGCAACAACCAGTTCCCTGCCGACCTGTGGCGCAAGATGGGCGATGTCGGCCTGCTCGGCATCACGGTCGAGGAGGAATACGGCGGCACCGGCCTGGGCTACCTCGCCCACATCGTCGCGATGGAGGAGATCAGTCGCGCCTCCGCCTCGGTCGGCCTCTCCTACGGCGCGCATTCCAACCTGTGCGTGAACCAGATCCGCCGCAATGGCAGCGAGGCGCAGAAGCGGCGCTACCTGCCGAAGCTCATCTCGGGCGAGCACGTCGGCGCGCTGGCGATGAGCGAGCCCGGATCCGGCTCCGACGTGGTGTCGATGCGCCTGTCCGCGCAGCGCAAGGGCGATCGCTACGTGCTGAACGGCAGCAAGATGTGGATCACCAATGGCCCGGATGCCGACACGCTCGTCGTCTACGCCAAGACGGATCCGCAGGCCGGGCCGCGCGGCATCACGGCATTCCTGGTCGAGAAGGGCATGACGGGCTTCTCCACGGCGCAGAAGCTCGACAAGCTCGGCATGCGCGGCTCGAACACGTGCGAGCTCGTGTTCCGCGACTGCGAGGTCCCGGCGGAGAACGTGCTGGGCGAGGAAGGCCGCGGCGTCAACGTGCTGATGAGCGGCCTCGATTACGAGCGCGCCGTGCTGGCGGGCGGGCCGCTCGGCATCATGGCCGCGTGCCTCGATGCGGTGCTGCCGTACGTCCACGAGCGCCAGCAGTTCGGCCAGCCGATCGGCGAGTTCCAGCTCATGCAGGGCAAGCTGGCGGACATGTATACGACGTTCAATGCCTGCCGCGCCTATGTGTACGCGGTCGGGCAGGCGTGCGATCGCGGCCGCACGACGCGCAAGGACGCCGCAGGCGCCATCCTGTACGCGGCGGAGAAGGCCACGTGGTGCGCCGGCGAGGCGATCCAGTGCCTCGGCGGCAACGGCTACATCAACGACTATGCGACGGGCCGATTGTGGCGCGACGCGAAGCTCTACGAGATCGGCGCGGGAACCTCCGAGATCCGGCGCATGCTGATCGGGCGGGAGCTCTTCAACGAGACGAAATGAGGTGAGCACATGGTGAACGATCCGGTGGTGATCGTCGGCGCGGCGCGTACGCCGATGGGCGGTCTGCAGGGCGATTTCGCATCACTCGCGGCAAGCGACCTGGGAGCGGTGGCGATTCGCGCGGCGGTGCAGCGGGCAGGCATCAAGCCCGAGGAGGTCGAGGAAGTGATCTTCGGCAATTGCCTCATGGCCGGCCAGGGCCAGGCGCCGGCGCGTCAGGCGGCGCTCAAGGGTGGGCTGCCGACGTCCGCCAACTGCACGACGATCTCGAAGATGTGCGGCTCGGCGATGAAGGCCGCGATGCTCGCCAACGATCTCCTGATCGCTGGGAGCAACGAGATCATGGTGGCCGGCGGGATGGAGAGCATGACCAACGCGCCTTACCTCCTGCCACGGGTCCGCGCGGGCCTGCGCATGGGCCACGCGCAGATGTACGACCACATGTTCCTCGACGGCCTCGAGGACGCCTACGACAAGGGCACGCTGATGGGCGTCTTCGCCGAGGCGTGCGCCGAGAAGTTCGCGTTCACGCGCGAGGCCCAGGATGCCTTCGCGCTGGCCTCGCTCAAGCGCGCGCTGGCGGCGAACAACGATGGCACGTTCAGCTGGGAGATCGCTCCCGTCACGGTGAGCGGCCGCAAGGGCGACATCGTGATCGAGCGCGACGAGCAGCCCGCGAAGGCGATGCCCGAGAAGATCCCGACCCTCAAGCCCGCGTTCAAGAAGGACGGCACGGTGACGGCCGCCAACGCGAGCTCGATCTCGGACGGCGCAGCCGCGCTGGTGATGATGCGCCGCTCGACCGCCGAGCGCCGCGGCCTCGATCCCCTTGCGGTGGTCGTCGGCCACGCAACGCATGCGCAGGAACCGGGCTGGTTCACGACCGCGCCCGTCGTTGCGATCCGCAAGCTCTACGAGAAGACCGGCTGGTCGACGCGCAACGTGGACCTGTACGAGATCAACGAAGCGTTCGCGGTCGTGACGATGGCCGCCATGAAGGAGCACGGGCTCTCGCACGACCGCGTCAACGTGCATGGCGGAGCGTGTGCGCTTGGCCATCCGATCGGCGCGTCGGGCGCGCGCATCATGGTCACGCTGCTCGGCGCACTGCGCAAGCAGGGCGGCAAGCGCGGGGTGGCGTCGCTGTGCATCGGCGGCGGCGAGGCCACGGCGATCGCGCTCGAGATGTGCTGATCGCAAGGTTCGAACGCGGTTGAGCACCGCAGCGTCAGGC
This sequence comes from uncultured beta proteobacterium, assembly GCA_963734575.1. Classification (GTDB taxonomy): domain Bacteria; phylum Pseudomonadota; class Gammaproteobacteria; order Burkholderiales; family Casimicrobiaceae; genus CAIWHR01. Next base: position 319,485 of record CAVTHT010000013.1, read on the forward strand.
TGAAGCCTGACCTACAGTGGTGAAGGCTGACTCACTGTGTGCTGAAGCCTGACCCACAGTGGTGAAGGCTGACTCACTGTGCTGAGGCCTGACCCACAGTGGTGAAGGCTGACTCACTGTGCTGAAGCTGACCCACGTGCTGAAGCCTGAACCATGTGCTGAAGCCGGACCCACCGTGAAGCGGAGGATTGGCCTTGCCGAGCATCGACAACATCCTGCTGTTCTGCGGCGCGAGCGTGCTGCTCGTGCTGACGCCAGGGCCGAACCTGCTGTACCTGCTGTCGCGCACGCTGTGCCAGGGACGGCGCGCGGGGATCGTATCCCTCGCGGGAACGTCGAGCGGATTCTCGGTGCACGTCACTGCCGCAGCGCTGGGGCTGTCGGCGGTCTTCGCCACGATTCCGGTGCTCTATGACGTGCTGCGTTACGCCGGAGCGCTGTACCTCCTGTGGCTCGCTGTCGATGCGTTGCGTGCCGGCGGTGGCGGCATGTTCGAGCCGCGTCCGCTGCCGCCCATGTCGCCCGCGCGGCTGTACCGCATGGGCATGCTGACCAGCATCCTCAATCCCAAGGTCGCGCTCTTCTATCTCGCGCTCTTCCCGCAGTTCGTGAACCCCTCGCGCGGCAGCGTTCTCGTGCAGTCGCTGGTGCTCGGCGCCATCCAGATCGCAATCGCCATCGTGGGCGATCTTCTGTTCATCCTGGCCGCGGCCCGCGTCGCGGGCTGGCTACGCCACCGGCCGCGGTGGGCGGCAGCACAGCGCTGGGTGCTCGCGAGCGTGTTCGCGGGCATCGCGGCGCGGCTCGCGCTGCTGGAGCACCGGTGAGTGCTCCGCCATCGCGCGCGATCACCTTCGTCAAGCTCGCGCTGGTGGCCGTGATCTGGGGAGGAACATTCATCGCCGGCCGGATCGTGACCGCGGAGATGCCGGCGGCGCAGGCGGCGTTGTGGCGCTACGTCGTTGCATCGGTCGCCATGCTCGGCGCGCTGCTGTTGCTCGAGCGGCGCTGGCCCGCGCTGACGTGGCGCCAGGGCGCGGGCATCGCCGTGCTCGGGGCGACGGGCGTGCTCGCGTACAACCTGTGCTTCATGCAGGGGCTGAAGACCGTCTCCGCGAGTCGCGGCGCCCTCATCATCGCCCTCAATCCGGTGGTGACGGCGCTCGGCGCGTGGGCGTTCTTCCGCGACCGCATGACCGTGGGCAAGACGGCGGGCGTGCTCCTGGCGCTCGCCGGCGCGACGGTGGTCATCAGTCACGGCCGGCCCGATGCACTGCTGCACGGCGCGCTCGGGCGCGGCGAGGCGCTGCTGCTCGGCTGCGTCGCCGCGTGGGTGACGTACACGCTCGTCGGCAAGCGCATGCTGCACGGACTTTCGGCCGTCGCGGCGGCGACGTATGCGGCATGGGCGGGCACGGCGATGCTCGCGCTCGTGGCGCTCGCCACCGGTGACGGCGTCGCGCCACCGGAGGCTTCCGCCAAGGCGTGGATCGCCATCGCTTATCTCGGCGTGATCGGCACCGCCGTCGCCTTCGTGTGGTACTACGAAGGCGTGCACGCGATCGGACCGGCACCCGCAGCGGTGTTCATCAACCTCGTGCCCGTCAGCGCCGTGCTGCTCGGGGTGCTGCTGCTCGGCGAAAGCCTCGACGCGGCCACGCTCGCAGGCGGCGCGCTGGTGGTCGCGGGAGTGGTCCTCATCAATCGTGCACCGGCGGGAGCGCGCGTCGCTGCGCTCGAGGAGGAGGCGCCATGCGGTTGACGCAGGAACAGGCCATGGTCCGCGACAGCGTGCGCAGCTTCGCGCAGGCGGAGCTCGCTCCCCACGCCGCCCGGTGGGACCGCGAGCACACGTTTCCGCGCGAGGCGCTGCGCGGCCTGGGCGAGCTCGGGGTCCTCGGCACCGTCGTTCCCGAGCGCTGGGGAGGCGCAGGTCTCGATTACGTTTCCCTCGCGGTGGCGCTCGAGGAGGTCGCCGCCGGCGATGGGGCGACGTCGACGATCGTCAGCGTGCAGAACTCGGTCGTGTGCGGGCCGTTGCACGCGTTCGGTACCGACGCCCAGAAGGAGCGCTATCTCGTCGCGCAGGCGCGCGGCGAGCGCCTCGGCTGCTTCTGTCTCACCGAGCCGCATGTGGGGTCCGATGCCGGCGCCATCACCACCCGCGCCGAGCGCCGCGGCGAGAACTGGGTGCTGAATGGCGTGAAGCAGTTCATCACGTCGGGCAGGAATGCCGATCTCGCCATCGTGTTCGCCGTGACCGACCGCAGTGCCGGGAAGAAGGGCATCTCGGCGTTCATCGTCGAGACCGCGACTCCGGGGTATGTCGTCACGCGCATCGAGGACAAGCTCGGACAACGGGCCTCCGACACCGCGCAGATCACGTTCGAGAACTGCGTCGTGCCGGCAGCGAACCTGCTCGGCCGCGAAGGCGAGGGCTATCGCATCGCGCTGTCCAACCTCGAGGGCGGCCGCATCGGCATCGCCGCGCAGGCGGTCGGCATGGCGCGCGCGGCGTTCGAAGCTGCCGTGGCGTACGCCAGGGAGCGCGTCGCGTTCGGCAAGCCGATCGCCGAGCACCAGGCCGTCAATTTCCGGCTCGCGGACATGGCCACGCGCATCGAGGCCGCGCGCCAGCTGGTGTGGCACGCCGCAGCGTTGCGCGACGCCGGCGAGCCGTGCCTCAAGGAAGCGTCCATGGCGAAGCTGTTCGCATCCGAGATGGCCGAGGCGGTGTGCTCGGACGCCATCCAGATCCATGGCGGCTACGGCTACGTCAGCGATTTCCCGGTGGAGCGGATCTACCGCGACGTGCGCGTGTGCCAGATCTACGAAGGCACGAGCGACATCCAGCGCCTGGTCATCGGCCGCGCGATCGTGTCGTGAAGAGGAGAGTGCAGTGACGAGCGGTGCCCCGATCGACTTCTACTTCGACTTCTCGTCGCCGTACGGCTTCCTCGCCGCGCAGAAGATCGGCGCTCTCGCTGCGCGGCACGGGCGTGCGGTGGAATGGCGACCCATCCTGCTCGGCGTGGTGTTCAGGCACACCGGCACCGGACCGCTGACGGAGATTCCGCTCAAGGGCGAATACTCGCGGCGCGACTTCGCCCGCAGTGCGCGGTTTCACGGCCTGCCGCCGCTGCGCATGCCCGAGCGATTCCCGATACCGACCCAGGTGCCCGCGCGCCTTCTCACGTGGGTCAAGCAAACGGCGCCCGACAAGGTCGAGGCCGTTGCGCTCGCGCTTTTTCGGGCGTACTTCGAGCAGCATCGCGACATTTCCGATCCCGAAGAGGCGCTCGCCGCCGCAGCCGCGGCGGGCATCGATCGCGAGGCCGCGCGCGCGGCCATCGAGGATCCCGCGATCAAGACCGCATTCAAGGCGGCCGTGGACGAGGCACTCGCGCGCGGCGTGTTCGGCTCACCCTACATCGTGGTCGACGGCGAGCCGTTCTGGGGCCTCGACCGCTTCGACCAGCTCGAGCGCTGGCTCGAGACCGGCGGCTTCTGAGATGATCGCGCTTTTCGTCCCCGACGCAACGATCCGCCATGGCTGAGTACGTGCTGCATTGCTTCGCCCAGTCAGGCAATGCCTACAAGCCGGCGCTCATGCTCGCGCTGGCGGGCGCCGACTGGACGCCGCGCTTCGTCGATTACTTCAATGGCGAGACGAAGTCACCGGAGTACCGCGCGAAGAACGTGATGGGCGAAGTGCCGATGCTCGAGCACGACGGCGAGCTTCTCACGCAGTCGGGCGTGATCCTGCACTACCTCGCCGAGCGGTTCGGCCGGTTCGCACCCGCGACCGACGCCGAGCGGCGCGAGACGCTGCGCTGGATGCTCTACGACAACCACAAGCTCACGAGCTACACGGCAACCTACCGCTTCCTGCGCACGTTCGATCCGGCCGCGGACCCGGCAGTCCTGAAGTTCCTGCGTGCCCGCGCCGAAGTCGCATGGGGCGTGCTCGACGCGCATCTCGCCGGCCGGGGCTACGTGCTGGGCGACCGCCTGACGATCGCCGACCTGTCGCTCTGCGGCTATCTCTTCTTCGACGACGAGATCGGTGTCGACTGGAACGACCATCCCAACGTGCGCGACTGGCTCGCGCGGCTGCGGGCGCAGCCGGGCTGGCGGCATCCCTACGACGCTGATGCCGGGGCACCCGCGGCCGCAGGCGGCTGCGACGCACTAGGCCCTCATCGTGCCCATCCTCGAAACCCTGCTCAACGCGCGCGACGCGACGTTCGTGGCGAATCGCGATGCCATGGCGGCGCTCGTCGCCGACCTGCGCCGCAAGGTGGCCGAGGTCGAGGGCGGCGGCGGCGAGATCGCGCGCGCGAAGCACGCCGCGCGCGGCAAGCTCCTGCCGCGCGAACGCGTCGGCATGCTGATCGATCCCGGCTCGCCGTTCCTCGAGCTGTCGCAGCTCGCCGCCTATGGCATGTACGACGACAACATCGCCTCGGCCGGGATCATCACCGGCGTGGGCCGGGTGTCGGGGCGCGAATGCGTGATCGTCTGCAACGACGCCACCGTCAAGGGCGGGACGTACTACCCGCTGACGGTGAAGAAGCACGTGCGTGCGCAGGAGATCGCGCGCGACAACAACCTGCCGTGCATCTATCTCGTCGACTCCGGCGGCGCCAACCTGCCCAACCAGTTCGAGGTGTTCCCCGATCGCGATCACTTCGGGCGCATCTTCTACAACCAGGCCACGCTGTCGGCACAGGGCATTCCCCAGATCGCGGTGGTGATGGGCTCGTGCACCGCGGGCGGCGCCTACGTTCCCGCGATGTCCGACGAAGCGATCATCGTGAAGGAGCAGGGCACGATCTTCCTCGGCGGCCCGCCGCTCGTGAAGGCCGCGACCGGCGAGATCGTCGACGCCGAGACGCTGGGCGGCGCCGACGTGCACACGCGCGTGTCGGGCGTCGCCGACCACCTTGCGCTCGACGATGCGCACGCGCTCGCGATCGCGCGGCGCATCGTGCGCGACCTCAACCGGCCCAAGGTCGCGACCCTCGAAGTCACCGAGCCCGTGCCACCGCGCTACGCCCCCGAGGAGCTGCACGGCGTGATCAACGCCGACATCCGCAAGCCCTATGACGTCCGCGAGGTCATCGCGCGCATCGTCGACGGCAGCGAGTTCGACGAGTTCAAGGCACGCTACGGCACGACGCTGGTCACCGGCTTCGCGCGCATCTGGGGCTATCCGGTCGGCATCATCGCCAACAACGGCGTGCTGTTCTCCGAATCGGCGCTGAAGGGTGCCCATTTCATCGAGCTCTGCTGCCAGCGCGGCATCCCGCTCGTGTTCCTGCAGAACATCACGGGCTTCATGGTGGGCCAGAAGTACGAGGCGGGCGGCATCGCGCGCGACGGCGCGAAGCTCGTCACGGCGGTGTCGTGCGCGCAGGTGCCTAAGTTCACGATCATCATCGGCGGCAGCTATGGCGCCGGCAATTACGGCATGTGCGGCCGCGCGTTCGGGCCGCGCTTCCTCTGGCTGTGGCCGAACGCGCGCATCTCGGTGATGGGCGGCGAGCAGGCGGCCACCGTGCTGGCCACCATCCGCCGCGACGCGGTCGAGGCGAAGGGCGGCCACTGGTCGGCGGACGAGGAGGAGGCGTTCAAGGCGCCCATCCGCGCACAGTACGAGCGCGAAGGGCACCCGTACTACGCCAGCGCGCGCCTGTGGGACGACGGCATCATCGATCCTGCCGACAGCCGCGACGTGCTCGGACTTGCCATCTCCGCATCCCTGAACCGGCCGATCGAGCCGACGCGCTTCGGCGTCTTCCGCATGTAAGGAGTTGCAGTGAAAAGCCCCGCCCCGAAAAAGACCGCTGTCCGGCGGACCACCCCTGCCCGCGCGCGCAAGACGCCGGTCGCCGAGGCGCCGGCGACGATATCCGTCGAGCTGCGCGACTCCGTGGCGCTGCTCGCGCTGTCGCGGCCGGACGTGCACAACGCCTTCAATGCCGCGCTCATCCGCGACATGACCGACGCCCTCGTCGAGCTCGATGGCGATCCCGCAGTGCGCGCGGTCGTTCTGCTCGGCAGCGGCAAGAGCTTCTGCGCCGGCGCCGATCTCAACTGGATGCGCGAGGCCACCTCCTATACGGCGGCGCAGAATCTCGCCGATGCGCGTGCGCTCGCGCGCCTCATGCATACGCTCGACACGCTGTCGAAGCCCACCATCGCGCGGGTGCACGGCCCCGCGTACGGCGGCGGCGTGGGTCTGGTCGCGTGCTGCGACATTGCCGTCGCGAGCTACGACGCCGTGTTCGCGCTCTCGGAGGCGAAGCTCGGCATGATCCCGGCGACGATCAGCCCCTACGTGATCGAGGCGATCGGCGCGCGCCAGGCGCGGCGCTACTTCCTGTCGTGCGAGCGGTTCACCGCCGCCGAGGCGTTCCGCATCGGGCTCGTGCACGAGATCGCGCAGCAGGAGGAGCTCGACGGGCGCATCAACGAGATCCTGGGCGCGGTGCTGCTCGCCGGACCTGCGGCGCAGGCGGCGTGCAAGACGCTGATCCGCGCCGTCGCGCATCGGCCCGTCGATGCGGCGGTGATCGACGACACCGCGAAGCGCATCGCGGCCGTGCGCGCGACGGCCGAGGCAAAGGAAGGCATCGGTGCATTCCTCGGCAAGCGCGCCGCCGCATGGGTGCCGGAGGCGCTGCGCAAGTCATGACGCACGTCCCGGGCATCGCGCAGCTCGACACCTGGCAGCTCATCGCGCTCGCCGGCGCGCTCGGGTGGGCGAGCGGCATCCGTCTGTACGCGGTGCTCTTCGTCGTCGGTGGCCTCGGCTGGCTCGGCTGGGTCGATCTTCCGCGCGGCCTGCAGGTGCTCGCGCATCCGTGGGTGCTGGGCGCTTCCGGATTCATGGTGGCCACGGAATTCTTCGCCGACAAGATTCCGGGGGTCGATTCGGTCTGGGACGTGGTGCACACGTTCATCCGGATCCCGGCGGGCGCGGCGCTCGCCGCCAGCGTGTTCAGCGACGCCCCGGCCGCGGGCACGGTGGCCGCCGCGATCCTCGGCGGCAGCCTTGCGGCAGGCGCGCATCTCGCGAAGACCGGCACGCGCGCGATGATCAACACGTCGCCCGAGCCGTTCTCCAACTGGGCGGCGTCGTTCGGCGAGGACCTCGCGGTCGGCACCGTGCTGTGGCTGGCATTCACCCACCCGTTGGCCGCCGCGATCGTGCTGCTGGGTCTCGTCGCACTGATGATCTGGCTGATCCCGAAGATGTGGCGCTTCATCGCGCGCTTCGTCCGCCGCCTCACGGGCGCCGGCCGCGACGCGGCACCGCCATCGCTGCGTCACGACTCCGGGGAGCCTCGTGTTTGACAAGATCCTGATCGCCAACCGCGGCGAGATCGCCTGCCGCGTGGCGCGCACCGCGCAGCGCCTCGGCGTGCGCACGGTGGCGATCTATTCCGACGCCGATGCGCGCGCCATGCACGTCGCGGCATGCGATGAAGCGTATCGCGTCGGCCCGCCGCCGGCGCGCGAGAGCTACCTCGACGGCGCGGCGATCATCGCCATCGCCCAACGTGCCGGCGCGCAGGCGATCCATCCCGGTTACGGGTTCCTGTCGGAGAACGCGGATTTCGCGGCGGCGTGCGCCGCCGCAGGCCTGACCTTCATCGGTCCGCCACCCCAGGCGATCGCAGCCATGGGTTCGAAGGCGGAGGCGAAGCGCCTGATGAGCGCGGCCGGTGTGCCCGTGGTGCCGGGCTATCACGGCGACGACCAGGACGCAGCGCATCTTGCGCGCGAGGCGGATGCCATCGGCTACCCCGTGCTGATCAAGGCGGTCGCCGGCGGCGGCGGGAAGGGCATGCGCGTCGTGGCCGCGCGCGAGGACTTCGCCGGGGCGCTGGTCTCGGCGCGCCGCGAGGCGCAATCGTCGTTCGGCGACGACCGCGTGCTGCTCGAGCGCTACCTCACGTCGCCGCGACACATCGAGATGCAGGTGTTCGCCGACACGCACGGCAACGTGCTGCATCTCTTCGAGCGCGACTGCTCGGTGCAGCGCCGCCACCAGAAGGTGCTCGAGGAGGCGCCGGCACCGGGGATGACCGCGGCCACGCGGCAGGCGATGGGCGAGGCCGCGGTCGCGGCGGCCCGCGCGATCGGCTACGTCGGCGCCGGCACGATCGAGTTCATCGCCGACGCAGGCTTCGCGCGCGACGGCCGCTTCTTCTTCATGGAGATGAACACGCGCCTGCAGGTGGAGCATCCGGTGACCGAAATGATCACCGGCATCGATCTCGTCGAATGGCAATTGCGCGTCGCCAGCGGCGAACGGCTGCCGCGCACGCAGGACGCCATTGCCATCGCCGGTCATGCCATCGAGGCGCGCATCTACGCCGAGGATCCCGAGCGCGGCTTCCTGCCCTCGATCGGCCAACTCGCGCACCTGCGCTTCCCGGCGGATGGAGGGGGTGTGCGCATCGACACCGGTGTGCGCGAAGGCGACGAGATCTCCGCCTTCTACGATCCCATGCTCGCCAAGCTGATCGTGCACGGACGCGACCGCGACGCCGCGCTGCATCGCATGACCCAGGCGCTGGCGCACGTGCAGGTGGCGGGGGTGACGACCAACGTCGCCTTCCTGCGGCGGATCCTCGAGCAGGGCGCGTTCGCCAGGGCCGAGCTCGACACCGGCCTCATCGCGCGGCACGAGGCCGAGCTGCTCGCGCCGGCCGCCGCCGTCGACGAGCGCGCGCTCGTTGCCGCAGCGCTTTACGACTGGACCGTCTTGCGCGCGGCCCGGGAAAGCGCACAGCGCCGCTCGTCGGATCCGTATTCGCCGTGGCAGCGTACGGACGGCTGGTGGCCGAACAGCGCGAACCATGCGCTGCGCCTGGAATACGCCGACGCGCACGGCGTGCAGGCGCTCGCGCTGCGGCGCGACGGCGAGGCCTGGCGGATCGAGCTTCCCAAGGGTCGCGTGATCGGCGCGCGGCTCTTGCATGCGAACGGCCGCGACGTCTCGGTCCGGTTGGATACCAGCGAGTTCAACGCCACCGTGGTCGCGCTCGGCGACGAACGTCACGTGTTCTGCGATGGCACGGCGTGGCGCTTCAGCCGTCGCGATCGCCTCGCGCACGCCGGCGAGCACGAAGCCGCCGAAGGGCACCTTCGCGCGCCGATGTCGGGTACCGTGGTCGCGGTGATGGTCGCGCCCGGCCAGCAGGTCGAGCGCGGCGCGCCGCTCATCGTGCTCGAAGCGATGAAGATGGAGCACACGATCACCGCCACGGCGACGGGACGCATCGCCGCCGTGCATTACGGCGCGGGCGATCGCGTGCAGGAAGGCGCGGACCTCGTCGATCTCGATGTCGATGGGGAGTGACGGCGCACGCCGCGTGCGCCTCTTGCTGCGCACCGCGCGCCATCAATCGCCGGAATGGGCGAGCGCATTCCGCGCCGCGCTGCCCGAAGCCGAAATCGGCGTGTGGCCGGACGTCCCCTTCATGCCCGATTACGTCGCCGCGTGGAAGCCGGGGCCGGAGCTCTTCGAACGCATCGCGCCGCCCCGGGCCATCTTCAACCTGGGTGCCGGCGTCGATGCGCTGCTGCAACTGCCGAACGTTCCGGCGGACGTGCCCGTCGTGCGGCTCGAGGATGCCGGCATGGCCACGCAGATGGCGCAATACGTGAGCCTTGCGGTGCTCGCCGCGCATCGTCGCCGCGACGACTACGCACGGCAGCAGCGGGCGCGCGAGTGGCGGGCGCTGCCGTGTGTGCCGGCGCGCGATTTCCGCGTCGGCCTGCTCGGTCTCGGCGTGCTCGGCCGCACCTGCGCTGCCGCGCTGCAGCCGTTCGGCTACACGCTGCTCGGCTGGAGCCGCGCGGCGCGGAAGGTGCCGGGCGTCGCGACGTTCGCCGGCGACGGGGGTCTTGCCGCATTGCTGCGCCAGGTGCAGATGCTGGTGTGCCTCCTGCCGTCGACGCCCGCCACGCGCGGCATCCTCGACCGGGCGCGTCTCGCGCAGCTGCCGCGCGGTGCGCACGTCGTGAACGTCGCGCGCGGCGATCTCCTGGTCGATGCCGATCTCCTCGCCCTGCTCGACGAGGGGCATCTCGCCGGCGCGACCCTCGACGTGTTTCACGAGGAGCCGCTGCCGGCGGCCCACCCGTTCTGGCATCATCCGGGGATCGTGCTGACGCCGCACGTTTCTGCGGTGACGCTCGTGCGCGAATCGGCGGAGCAGGTCGCCGCCAAGATCCGCCAGCTCGAGCGCGGCGAACCCATCACCGGCATCATCGACCGTCAGCGCGGCTACTGAAGCACCGCGAGATTTCCCATGCCAGACTTTTCCCCAGCATTTCCCCGCCGCGTGCGTCTCGTCGAGGTCGGCCCGCGCGACGGCCTGCAGAACGAGAAGGACGAAGTGCCCACGGACGTGAAGGTGGGGCTCATCGATCGCCTCAGCGCGGCCGGCTTCCCGGCGATCGAGGCGACGTCCTTCGTGTCGCCGAAGTGGGTGCCGCGAATGGCCGACGCCGCCGAAGTGATGCGTCGGATCCAGCGCAAGCCCGGCGTGCGCTATCCGGTGTTGACGCCGAACATGAAGGGGTTCGAGGCCGCGGTCGCCGCCGGTGCCGACGAAGTCGCGGTGTTCGTCGCCGCATCCGAATCCTTCTCGCGCCGGAACATCAACTGCACAATCGCCGAGAGCCTGGATCGCACGGAGCCGATCTTCGCCGCGGCGCGGGCGCAGGGCATCGCGGTGCGCGGCTACATCTCGTGCGTGCTCGGCTGCCCCTACGAGGGCGAGGTGCCGATCGGCCGCGTGGCCGAAGTCGCCGCGGCGCTCTTTCGCATGGGCGCCTACGAGGTCTCGCTGGGTGACACCATCGGCGTGGGCACCGCGGGCCGCACGCGCGATCTCTTCCGCGCCGTCGCGCAACACGTGCCGGTCGAGGCGCTGGCGGGTCACTTCCACGACACCTACGGGCAGGCGCTGACCAACGTGTACGCCGCGCTCGAGATGGGCGTCGCCACGTTCGATTGCTCGGTGGCGGGACTCGGCGGCTGTCCCTATGCGAAAGGCGCCACGGGCAACGTGGCGAGCGAGGACGTGCTGTACCTGCTCGACGGGCTCGGCATCGCGACGGGTGTCGACATGGCGCGCGTTGCGCGAGGCCGGTCGCTACATCGGCGAGTTCCTGCACCGCGAGCCGGCGTCGCGCGTCGCCCGCGCCCTCGCTGCGCGCGAGGCGACCGCCGCGTGACCAGCGCCGCGAAGCCATCTCCGGCGACGACGGTGGCCTCGCCCTGCATCAGCGTCTGCGTGCTCGATCCGGCAACCGGCTGGTGCAAGGGTTGTCTTCGCACCATCGATGAGATCGCCGCATGGGGTGCGCTCGACGACGGCGCGAAGCGCGACGTGCTGGCGCGCCTACCGCTTCGGCGCGCAACGACCGGGGGAGGCCGCGATGGCGAGCGTTGACTGGTACTTCGACTTCATCTCGCCATTCGCCTACCTGCAGAGCGAACGGTTGCAGATGCTCGGTCCGGGCGTGCGCATCCGCTATCGGCCGATCCTCTTCGCCGCTCTGCTCGACGCGCATGGCCAGAAGGGCCCGGCGGAGATTCCGGGCAAGCGCGCATTCACCTACCGCTTCTGCGTGTGGCAGGCACGGGCCCTCGGCATCCCGTTCAAGTTCCCGCCGGAGCACCCGTTCAATCCGCTGCCGCTGCTGCGGCTGGCGATCGCCTGCGATTGCGCACCCGAGGCGGTGCATCGCATCTTCCGCTTCGTGTGGCGCGACGGGCGGCTGCCCGACCTGCCGATCGAATGGGCCGAGCTCATCGGTGAGCTGCACCGGCCCGACGCCGACGAACGCATTCGCAGCGCCGAAGTGAAGGACGGCCTGCGCCGCAACACCGAGGAAGCCATTGCGCGGGGCGTGTTCGGCGTGCCGACGATCGCGATCGGCGACGAGCTCTTCTGGGGCGTCGACGCCACCGCGATGGCGCGCGACTATCTCGCGGCCGGACGCCGCTACGACGACCCGGAATACGCCCGCGTCGCGGCGCTGCCGGTGGGCGTCATGCGACCCGGCGTCAAGCCGGCGCGACGCTGACGATGCGCTGCGCGACGAGCGCCGCGATCGCCGCCTCGTCGTAGCCGGCCTCGCGCAGCAGCGTCGCGCGTGTGCTGGCCCTGCGCCGGTGCTGGTGCGACGCAGTCGCGGTGCGTTCGCGCTCATGCGGAACGGCACGCCAAAGGCGGGGCTGCCGTCCGGCATGCGATGCACCATGCCACGAGCGACGAGCTGCGCGTCGGCGAGGGCTTCGGCGAGCGTCGAGCACGGGCGTGACGCAGCAGTCGACGTCCCTGAAGTGCTCCACCCAGTGGGCGAGCGATGCCTGCGCGAAGATCTGCGCCAGCGCGCGTGCGCGTGCGCTCCCCCTCCTCGCCGGACGCACGACCGAACGGCACGAGTTCGGGCCGCTGCAGCGCCTCGCACAGCGTGCGCCAGAACTTTTCCTCGAGCGCGCCCACGGCCAGATGACGTCCGTCCGCGGTGGCGTAGACGCCGTAGCACGGCACGCCGCCGGTGAGCAGGTCGGTGCCGCGCGCGGTGGTCCGGCCCTTCTCGACGAGCGTCTGCAGCGGGAAGACGTTGTGCGCGAGCACGGCGTCCGTCATGGCGACATCGATGTCGCGGCCGCGGCCGGAGCGTTGCGCATCGTAGAGTGCGCCGAGGATGGCGACGGCGGGCATCGCTGCGCCGCCGAGGAGGTCGGCGATCTGAAGGTTGGCGAGCGCGGGCGGACCGCCGGCGCTGCCGATCTGGTCGAGCACGCCTGCGAGCGCCAGGTAGTTGATGTCGTGGCCCGCCGCGGCGGCGCGCGGGCCGTCCTGGCCGTAGCCGCTGATCGACGCGTACACGACGCGCGGATTGATCGCGCGCACGGCGGCGGCATCGACGCCGAGCGCGCCGCACGACGCCCGGCCGGAAGCTCTCGACGATGACGTCCGCCGTGCGCGCCAGCGCGAGGAACGCGGCGCGACCGGCGTCGCGCTTGAGATCGAGCGCGATGCTGCGCTTGCCGCGGTTCACGAGGGTGAAGAACGCAGCCACGGCGCCGGGCGCGCCAAGGGTGCGCGCGTAATCGCCCGCGCCCGTGTCTTCCACCTTGACACGTCCGCGCCCATCTGTGCGAGGTAGAGCGTGCACATCGGGCCGGGCAGCAGGCGCGTGAGATCGAGCACGCGCACGCCGCTGAGCGGACCGCGGCCGGCGTCGGGTGCGGCGTTGGTCATGGAATGCAGCGGCCCAGATCGTCGGGAATGCCGAGATCGCGCTTGATGGTCCGTGCGACGGCGAGCGCCTCGTCGATGCCGGGTGCGAGGCAGGTCACGTGCCCCATCTTGCGGCCGCGTCGCGGCTCGCGCTTGCCGTAGAGATGCAGCTTCGCCTGCGGATGGCGCAGCACCGCGACCCAGTCCGGCTCGCGCGTCGACGCTGGCGTGCTCGTCCTCGAACCAGATGTCGCCCAGGAGATTCAGCATCACCGCCGGCTGATGCTGCCGCGTGTCGCCGAGCGGCAGCCCCGCGAGCACGCGCGCCTGCTGCTCGAACTGCGACGTCACGCAGGCGTCGATGGAATAGTGGCCGCTGTTGTGCGGGCGCGGCGCCATCTCGTTGACCAGCAGCCGGCCGTCGTGCGTGACGAACATCTCGACGCACAGGACGCCGCGGTAATCGAGCGCCGTCGCGACGCGTGTTGCGATCGCGCGCGCTTCCTCGGCCACCGGCGGCGCGATGCGCCCCGGAACGATCGAAAGGTCGAGGATGCCGTGCCGATGCCGGTTCTCGGCGACGGGCCAGGTCGCGGTGGCGCCGTCGTCGGTGCGGGCCACGATGACCGACAGCTCGCACGCAAGGTCCACGAACGCCTCGAGCACGCACGGTTGCCCCCCCATGGCATCGAACGCGGCGGGCACTTCCGCTGCAGACCGCACGCGGATCTGTCCCTTGCCGTCGTAGCCGAACCGCGCGCTCTTCACGATCCCCGGCACGAGATGCGGCGCGACCGCAGCGGCATCGCTGGCGCTCGGCCAGCACCGCAAAGGGCGCCACGCTGAAGCCGTGCGTCGCGAGGAAGGTCTTCTCCCGGATGCGGTCCTGGGCAATGGCCACACTCTCGGCGTGCGGCGTCACGTGCGCCGTGCGTGCGAGGTGTGCCAGCGCGGCCGCAGGCACGTTCTCGAATTCCGTGGTCGCCCCCGACACGAGCCCCGACAGCACGTCGAGCGCGGCGGCGTCGAGGTAGTCGGCGCGCAGGTGACGGTCGGCCACCGTGCCGGCCGGGCTGTCACCGCCCGGATCGAGCACGACGACGCGATAGCCAAGGCTCTGCGCGGCCATGCAGAACATGCGCCCCAGCTGCCCGCCACCGAGGAGCCCGAGCCACGCCCCGGGCGGGATCACGCGCTTCACATCAGGGGGCGGCCTTGGGCGCGGTGGGAGGAACGTGCATGGCACGCGCGGTGCCGGTTTGCTTCACGCGAAACGCCGCGAGCTTCTTGGCGAGCGCAGGGTCGGTGGTCGCGAGAAGCGCCACCGCGAAGAGGCCTGCATTGGCGGCGCCCGCCTCGCCGATGGCGAAGGTCGCGACGGGAATGCCTTTGGGCATCTGCACGATCGAATACAGCGAGTCCTCGCCGCGCAGATATTTGGAAGGCACCGGCACGCCGAGCACCGGCACGGTCGTCTTGGCGGCGATCATGCCGGGCAGGTGGGCGGCCCCGCCGGCACCGGCGATTACGCAGCGCAGGCCGCGCGGCAAAGCGTCCTCGGCGTACTCGAACATGTCGTCGGGCATGCGATGCGCCGATACCACGCGCGGCTCGTAGGCGACGCCGAACGCGTCGAGCTGGGCCGCGGCATGGCGCATGATCTCCCAGTCGCTGTCGCTGCCCATCACCAGGCCCACGAGCGGCGCGGGCTTGCGTTGTGCCATGGTCCCTCCGGTGCGTTGTCCCGTTCGCGTTGTTTTGTATGGCACGGCGACGGATGGTGCGCGGATTCTAGCAGTCCGTTGCGAGCGGCGACATATGGACGCGGCGCTGCGCGTGAATCGTTGCGCTGCGGCGACTGCCGATCGTTGGCACAATGCGACGCGCCGGTCGGCGCATCCGCCGCTCGTCGCGTTATTCATTGCGTGCGCCCGATGCGTCCGTGAGAATGGCGCCATCTCCATCCAGCGACCTTTCCTTCCGCCATCGTGCTTCGTCTTCTCCTGCTCCTGGCAATGCTCGCCAGCGCCGCTCCGGCGCTTGCGGACAACGATGCGGATTTCCTTGCCGCGCGCACGGCCTTCGAGCGCGGCGAGCGCTTCCGCCTCGACCAGATCGCGCTGCGTCTCACGGGGCATCCGCTCGAGGGCTACGTCGACTTCTGGCGCCTGAAGCTCGGGATCGACACGGCGTCGGACGAGGAAGTGCGCGGCTTCCTGCAGCGCTACGCGGGAAGTCCTCTGGCCGAGCGCCTCAAGGTGGATTGGCTGAAATCGCTCGGCAAGCGCGGGCAGTGGAGCACCTTCGGCGCAGAGTACGTTGCCGGCAATGGCGACGACGTCGAGCTCACCTGTTTCGGTCTGCAGTTTCGCCGGCAGAAGGAGCCGGACGCCGCGCTCGCAGCCGCGAAGCCGTTGTGGTTCACCGGCAACAGCACGCCCGAGGCGTGCCAGCCATTGTTCGAGGCGCTGCTCGGCCGTGGCGAGATCACGGTGGACGACCGCCGCACGCGTTTCCGGCTCGCCGTCGAGAACGGCAATCTTCGTCTCGCGGAAGCGCTGGGTCCAGACCTGCCGGCGCACGATCGCGTCACGCTGCGCGAGATGGCGCACGTCGAGCGCGATCCTGCGCGCGCCCTGCTGAAGGGCGAGTTTCGCTGGAAGGAGCGGGGCGGGCAGGAGCTTGCGCTCTACGCGCTGGAGCGGGCCGCGCGCACCGATGCCGCCGGCGTGCGCGCCGCCTGGGAGAAGCAGCGTTCGCGTCTCGCGCCGGCGGACCGCGCGTATGGCAATGCGCGTATCGCGTATTACGCCGCGCGGCAGCTCCTGCCGCAGGCCAACGAGTGGTACCGCGAGGCGGAAGGCGCGACGTTGTCGGACGCGCAGCATGCCTGGCGCGTACGTGCTGCGCTGCGTGCGCAAGCGTGGGACGACGTGCTCAAGGCCATCGATGCCATGCCCGCGACGCTCGCCGACGACGCCGCGTGGCGCTACTGGAAGGCGCGCGCACTCGCCGCGACGGGCAGGGAAACCGATGCGGCCGCGCTGTACGCGACCCTCGCCACCGGTCATCAGTACTACGCCTTGCTCGCCGCAGAGGCGCTCGGCAAGGGCGCGGGCAAGATGCAGGAGCCGCGCACCACGCCCGGCCAGCCCGTCACGCCGGACGCGATGGCCGCGTTCGGCAAGCGTCCCGAGGTCCGCCGCGCGGTGAAGCTCGCCGAGCTCGACATGCGCACGGAATCCCAGCGCGAGTGGTACTACGCGGTGCGCAATCTCGACGACGACAACCTGCTCGTGGCCGCCGAGTACGCGCGCCGCCTCAACCTCTACGATCGTGCGATCAACACCGCCGAGCGCACGAATGCGCGCCACGATTTCCAGCTGCGCTACCTCACGCCGTACCGCGAGCAGTTCGCCGCGGCTGCCCGCGACCAGTCGGTCGACGAAGCGCTGCTCTTCGGGCTCGCGCGCCAGGAATCGCGCTTCAACGCGGCGATCGTGTCGTCCGCCGGTGCGGTCGGGCTCATGCAGCTCATGCCGGCGACGGCGCGCTGGGTCGCGAAGCAACTCGGGCGCAGCGACTACGCGGCGGGCGACATCAGCGACGTGAAGGTGAACACGCAATTCGGCGCGTTCTACTTCCGCTACTGGCTCGAACGCCTGGAGCGCCTGCCGGCGCTTGCCGCCGCTGCGTATAATGCAGGACCCCGGCGCGCGCAGGCGTGGCGCGCTGCGGCACCCCTCGAAGGCGCCATCTGGGTCGAGACGATCCCCTTCAACGAGACGCGCGACTACGTGAAGAAAGTGCTGGCCAACGCGGTGTTCTATGCGCGCGAGCTCGATCAGCCGTACGTGCCGCTGACCGCGCGGCTCGGCGTGATTCCGCCGCGCGATGCCCCGGCGGGTGCAGCGCTCGCGTTGCGCTGAGTCGCCGGGGAAGCCGCATGGGGACGAACACCGTCCTGATCGTCGGCGGCAGCGGCTTCGTGGGCCGGTACGTCGTCAATCGCCTCGTCGCGCAGGGCTGCCGCGTGCTGGTCCCCACGCGCCGGCGCGATCGCGCACGCCACCTCTTCCTGCTGCCTACCGTCGACGTGATCGAGACGGATGTCGGCGATCCCGCGGTGCTGGCGCGCCTCGCCGCGGGTGTGGATGCGGTGATCAACCTGTCGGGCATCCTGCACGAGACGCGCGAGCAGACCTTTCAGGCCGTGCACGTCGATCTCGCGCGCAAGGTGGTCGAAGCCTGCAAGGCAGGCGGCGTGCGCCGTCTGCTGCACATGAGCGCGCTGCATGCCGATCCCGCGGGGCCGAGCCGCTACCAGCGCAGCAAGGGCGACGCCGAGGCGGTGATCGCCGCGTCGGGGCTCGACTGGACGATCTTCCAGCCGTCCGTGATCTTCGGCCGCGAGGACAGCTTCCTCAACCTCTTCGCACGGCTCGCACGCATGCTGCCGGTCATGGCGCTTCCCGGCGCCGAGTCGCGCTTCCAGCCCGTGTTCGTCGGTGACGTCGCGCAGTGCTTCGTGCGGGCGCTGCAAGAGGATGGCACGGTCAACCAGCGCTACCCGTTGTGCGGGCCGAAGGTGTACACGCTGCGCGAGCTCGTGCGCTACGTTTGCGAGACGACGGGACATGCGCGTCCGATCCTGCCGCTCGGCAGTGCGCTGGGCAACCTGCAGGCGGCGATGCTCGAGCACCTGCCGGGCAAGCTCATGACGCGCGACAATCTCGCGTCGATGCGCAAGGACAGCGTCTGCGACTGCGCGTTTCCCGCGGTCTTCGGGTTCGCGCCAACCGCCCTCGAGGCCATCGCGCCCGCGTACCTCGCTCCGGAAGCGATTCGCAGCAGATACGACGCGTACCGCAGCCAGAGCGGGCGTTAGGGCCTGTTCACGGCGGCAGTCCGGCCGCAGCCATGCAGCAGCATCGGAGAGCAGCGTGCGTGCGCGCAGTCCCAGCGTGAAGATCTACCGGGTCGGCGGGTCGGTGCGCGACGAGCTGCTCGGGCGCGCGGTCGTCGACCACGACTGGGTGGTCGTCGGCGCGACGCCGGAGATCATGATCGCCTCGGGGTACCGGCCCGTCGGACGCGACTTCCCCGTGTTCCTCCACCCGGAGACCAACGAAGAACATGCGCTTGCGCGCACCGAGCGCAAGCACGGGCGCGGCTATCGGGGGTTCGAGTTCTTCGCCTCGCCCGACGTCACGCTGGAGGAGGACCTGCGGCGGCGTGATCTCACCATCAACGCAATGGCGCGCGACGAGGACGGCACGCTCATCGATCCCTTCGGTGGCGCGGCCGATCTCGCGGCTGGCGTCTTGCGGCACGTATCACCGGCATTCGGGGAAGATCCGCTGCGCGTGCTGCGCGTGGCGCGCTTCGCGGCCCGCTTCGGCTTCACCGTCGCTCCCGCGACCGAGGCGCTGATGCGCTCGCTGGCGGATTCCGGCGAGCTCGCCGAGCTTTCCGCCGAACGCGTATGGCAGGAGCTCGCGCGCGGCCTCATGGAGCCGCAGCCGTCGCGCATGCTCGCGGTGCTGCGCGCCTGTGGCGCCCTCGCGCAGATACTGCCAGAAGTCGATGCGCTCTACGGCATCCCGCAGCCCATCGCCCATCATCCGGAGTTCGACACCGGTGTGCACGTCGCCATGGCGCTCGATTACGGGGCCCGGCGCAGCTATCCGCTGGCGGCGCAGTACGCGATCCTGACGCACGATCTCGGCAAGAGCGCAAGTCCGCCGGCGCACTGGCCGAAGCATCACGCGCACGAAGCCCGCAGCGTGCGGATCGCCGCGCGCGTGTCCGAGCGCCTGCGGGTGCCGGTGGACTGCCGCGATGCCGCGCGCCTTGCTGCGCGCTGGCACGGCGTGGTGCATCGGGCGCACGAGCTGCGGCCGGCGACGCTCCTCGATATGATCACCGAGGCCGATGCCTTTCGCCGCCCGGAGCGTCTCGACATGCTGCTGCTCGCCTGCGCGGCCGATGCCTGCTCGCGGCCCGGCCGTGATGACTACGCTGCCGCCAACCTCGTGCGTGATGCGTTCGCAGTGGCGCGAAGCGTGGACGCCGGTGCCGTTGCGCGCGCGGTGCTGGATCGTGCGAAGGGTGGCGAGCCGGCGCGGCCGGATGCCGTGGCCGACGCCGTGCGCGGAGCACGGTTGAAGGCGCTGCGCGCATGGAAGGCGGAGCGTACTGCGGCTGCCGCTGCGGGGGAGGCTCCCTAGGGCGCGCAACGGCAGCCCATGCGCGGGCGCAACGCCGCGAGCAACTACACGCGGTAGGCGATCGCTTTCATCACGCTGGCCGCGACGCGCATCACGCCCTTGACCGGAAGCGGCAGGTCCTCGGCGCCTGCAGCGAGCGCCATCGCGCCATGCCGCGCCTCGTCATCGCGCATCTGTTCGACGATGGCACGGCTCTTCGTATCGCCGGGCGGAAGGTCTTCCATGTGCCCGGTGAGGTGTTCCTCCACCTGGCGCTCCGTTTCGACGACGAAGCCGAGGTTCCTGCGATCACCCGCGAGTCCCGCCGCGATGCCGATCGCGAACGAACCCGCATACCACACCGCGTTGAGGCGCGAGGTGCGCTGGCCGAGCTCGGCAAGGCGCGACTGCGTCCATGCCAGGTGCTCCTCCTCCTCGCGGGCCGCCTGGGCGAAGCGCGCGCCGATCGATGGATCGCGAGCCACCACCGCCTGTGCGGCGTAGAGCGCCTGTGCACAGACTTCGCCCGTGTGATTCACGCGCATCAACCCGCCGGCGTGGCGGCGCTCGTCGGCCGAGAGGGTGCTGTCGGGCAGGTCGCTGCCGGGAATGGGTCGCGCGCTGGCGGCCACGCCGGAAAGGGTGCGCAGCGCACGGTCGAGACCGAGGATGAGGGAGTCGGTGATCATCCGGCAATCTTAACTCGCGCCATCGCGCCCGCGCGATGCCTTGCCCGCGCCGAAGCTCGGCGGCGACCAAAAAAAACGGGCGCCCGAAGGCGCCCGATGATCACTTTAAACCAGTTGCGAGTGTTGCTCTTGCTCGAGCGGGTGATTCTTAGAAGAAGTGGACCATGCCGGCGATCCAGCCTTCGGGCTTGCCGAAGCAGCCGCCGGCGGGACGACCGACTGCGTACGCGTTGATGTTGAACGTGTACGACGCGTTGCACTCGTTCTGCAGCTTCACGTAGCCGGCGTACATCAGGGTGCGCTTGGACAGCGGGTACGTGTACGACAGTTCCCACTGGTCGGACGAGGTGTCGGCGCCCTTCGCCAGCCCACCGATGCGCGTGCCGTCTGCAGCGCCGCCCTTGCCGTCGGCGGCATGACCGTAGAACGCGTACCACGTGCCCGGGCCCATCGGCACCGTCAGGCCCACGCCCCACATGTCGCGCTTGAGGTCGCCCGTCGGGGTGTCGTACTTCGTGGTTTCGTACACGACGCTCGGACGGATGAAGCCGAAGTTGTAGCCGGCGGCGATCGACCAGGAATGATCGTCGAGGTTCGCGCCACGCACGTCCTCGTTCATTTCATACGCAGTACCGATCTGGATCGGGCCGTTGTTGTAGTACAGGCCGGCGGAGAGCACGCCCGCGTTGCTGACCGGCGCGCCTTCCTGCGTCGAGTACTGGACGCTGCCCGTGAAGCCGGACATGTTCGGCGAGTCGTAGCGGATCGAGTTGCCGAGGCGTGCGTCGAAGCCGCCGGCGGTCTTCGCCAGGGGACCCTGCGCCCACAGCGCCGCGGTCGACAGGATAGACGTCGTCAGCGTGGGGGCATTGCCGAAGATCGGGTGAATGTCGTCGTACGGGGCCAGGAAGTTACCCATCTTGAAGGTACCCCAGCTGCCCTGCAGGCCGACGAACGTTTCGCGTCCGGCCAGCGTGCCGCCGCCGGCGTCGCCGTTGATGGACGATTCGATCTGGAAGATGGCATTGAGCCCGCCGCCCAGCGACTCGGTGCCGCGAACACCCCAGCGCGAGGAGTTGGAGCTCACGCGGAACACGTGCGGGTTGGAGCCGTTGGCCTGCGTACCGGACACGATTTCCATGTCCACGTTCAAGCGACCGTACATCGTGACGTTCGCGGTTTGCGCCTGCGCCGCCATCGGCAGCGCGAACGCGCCAGCGACAGCGAGAGCGACGAGCTTCTTGTTCATGGAGTCTCTCCTCTAACTAGAAAAATTGGCAAGTGTGACCAGCAACTGCCCCTGCCATCGGAAACGCCTTCTCAGGGTGTCGAGAAGTTGAGTGCATTGTGCCAAAGCGCGGAACGGCGAGGCAAGGCAAACCCCGGCCCATGGGTAAGACGATGCTGTCCTGTTGCTAAAACGCGACATCACGGGGCACCGGGAGGCAAGAATCGCATCCAAAAACATGCCGCAAGCCGCTGAGCAGGCAGGACTATTTTGACTTTCCTGAGTCGTTCCCGGCCTGCGTGCGCGAAGCGGCCTAAAATGACACTTTTGGGGCGCTTTGGTCCCCTGCCCACGCCTTCCGGCCAATTGCAAACCGGGCGCGCTCGTGCCGCGCCGCTGCCGTGCATCTCACCCTTTCCCTCCTGCCGGGCGCGGCGAGCGCCCTGACGCTGTCGTGGCTCGTGACGTGGCTCCTGCTGCGCCACCGCGCCCGCCTGCCGCTTGCCGCGCCGAACGACCGCTCGCTGCACCTGCGTCCGGTGCCACGCGTCGGCGGCCTGGCGATCTGGGCCGGGTGGGCACCGTTGGCGCTGATCGGTCTCGCGGCCATGCCCGGCGGCGCGCCCGCATGGATCGCCTGGCTCGCGTTGGTCCTGGTCTCGCTGCGCGACGACCGCGTCGGCGTCCACCCCGCGGTCAGGCTGGCGGTGCACGGCGCGGCGGCAATGCTGACCGCGGCCATGCTGATCGACGACGTACGTGCACACCTGGTCCTCGCCGCGTTCGTTGCACTCGCGATCGCCTGGAGCTCGAACGCGTTCAATTTCATGGACGGCTCGGATGGGCTCGCGGCGGCGATGGGCATCGTCGGCTTCACGGCCTATGCGCTGGCCGCTGGCGCCGCCGGCTGGAGCTTCGGCTATTGGACGCTCGTCGCCGCGGTGCTGCCGCTCGCGTTCGCCAACGCCCCCCCGGCGCGCCTGTTCCTCGGCGATTGCGGAGCGGTGCCGCTCGGCTTTCTCGCGGGCGCGTGCGGAGCCGGAGAATGGCTGCGTGGCACCTGGCCGGGCTGGTTCCCCTTGCTGGTCTTCCTGCCGTTCCTCGCCGACGCCACGCTCACGCTCGGGAAGCGCCTCGCCCGGGGCGAGCGCGTCTGGCTGGCGCACCGCGAGCACTACTACCAGCGACTGCACCAGCTGGGGGCGGGTCACGCCGGCACGCTCGTGGCGTACGGGACACTGATGCTCGCGACGGCCGCGACGGCGGTATGGACGCTTCGGGCCGAACCCGCGCGGGGCTGGATCGTCTTAGGCTCATGGTGTGCCGCACTGGCTGTGGTGTACCTGGCCATTGATTATCATTGGCGGCGGCGGGCTCCTTCCTCGCAATGAAATCTCCCCAGAACTGGCGGGCATGGCTCGCCTTCGCGCACGACGTCGCCGCCGCCGGCGTGGCGTGGCTCGCCATGTACTGGCTGCGGTTCAACCTCGACGAGCACGTCCCGTACCTCACGGACATGCTCTGGACGCTCGCCTGGATCATGCCCCTGCAGGGCGGCATCTTCCTCGCGTTCGGGCTGTATCGCGGCCTGTGGCGCTTTGCGAGCCTCCTCGACCTGCAGCGCATCGTGCTCGCGGCAGCGCTCGGCGCCGTGCTCGTGCCGCTGATCGTGGTGATGCTGCGCATGCAGACCATCATCCCGCGCAGCGTGCTCCTCCTGTATCCGCTGCTGCTGATCTTCCTGATGGCGGGCAACCGCTTCGCGTATCGCATCTGGAAGGAGCATCGTCTCTACAGCCCGCTTGCCGCACTCGGGGAGCCGGTGCTCATCATCGGCGCCGGCGAAGCGGGCGCGCGACTCACCATGGAGCTGTCGCACAGCCGGCAGTGGCGCGTCGTGGGTGCCCTCGACGACGATCCGGCCAAGCATGGCCGCCTGCTGCGCAACGTCAACGTGCTGGGGCCGATCTCCGAGCTGCCGGCCTGGGCGCGGAAGTACGACGTCCGCAAGGTGATCATCGCGCTGCCGTCGGCCGCGCACGGCGTGCGCCGGCGCGTCGCCGAGATCTGCGCGCGGGCCGGGCTCGAGGCCCTCACGGTGCCGTCGTACGAGGACCTCATCAGCGGCCGCTCGGTGCTGACTACCATCCGCAACGTGGAGGTCGACGATCTTCTCGGCCGCGACCCCGTCGTGCTCGACAGCGCAGGCCTCGGCGAATGGCTTGGCAATCGCGTCGTGCTCGTCACGGGCGCAGGCGGCTCGATCGGCGCGGAGCTCTGCCGGCAGATCGCACGCTTCCGGCCGGCGAAGCTCGTGCTTCTCGACGTGTCCGAGGCCGCGGTGTACGAGATCCAGATCGCGCTCACCGACATGTTCCCGCAGTTGCCACTCTCGCCCGTTGTCGGCGATGTCAAGCACGCCGCGCTCGTCGACAAGGTGTTCGAGACGGAACAGCCGAACGTCGTTTTCCATGCCGCCGCGTACAAGCACGTGCCGCTCATGGAGGAAAACAATGCCTGGCAGGCGGTGCGCAACAACGCGTACGGAACCTGGGTGCTGGCGCGCGCCGCGGTGCGCGGCAAGGTCGAGAAGTTCGTCCTCGTGTCCACGGACAAGGCGGTGAACCCGACGAGCGTGATGGGTGCCTCGAAGCGCATGGCGGAGATCGTGTGCCAGAGCCTGCAGGGTGCGGGGACGCAGTTCGTCCTGGTGCGCTTCGGCAACGTGTTCGGCAGCGCCGGGAGCGTGATCCCGCGCTTTCGCGAGCAGATCGTGCGCGGCGGTCCGGTGACCGTGACGCATCCCGATATCACGCGCTTCTTCATGTCGCTGTCGGAGGCCACCCAATTGATGCTGCAGGCGGCGCTGCAAGGCAAGGACGGCGAGATCCTCGTTCTCGACATGGGCGAGCCCGTGCGCATTCTCGATCTCGCGCGCGATCTCATCCGGTTGTCGGGAGCGGATCCGGAGCGCGTGGCCATCGTGTTCACCGGGCTGCGGCCCGGCGAGAAGCTGTACGAGGAGCTGCTCGCGTCGGAAGAGGCGACGCTGCCCACGACGCATCCGAAGCTGCGCATCGCGCAGGCGCGCACCGCCAATCGCGACGCGGTCGGCCAGATGGTTGCATGGTGCGAGCGCGACCGCATCGCCGACGTCGCCGAGGTACGCGCGCGGCTGCGCGCCTGGATCCCGGAGTACGCACCGCCTGCCGGCGCGCCCGTGCAGCCGATCCCGGCGGGAACCGATACGGATGGCGTCGCGGCACCGCTGCCGCTGCGCGCGCCGCGCCGGCGCTAGGACAGAGGCTCCCTAAGCCGGCGGCTCTGCCGGGGTGCGCGAGCCCGAACGCTCGAGGCGCGTACCCCAGCCGATGAGCAGCGCATTGAACGCGAAGAACTGCTTCGCGTTGGCGCGAAACAGGAAATCGTCGGTCAGGTTCTTCAGCACGAAACCCGCGAGCAACGCGAGGCCGATGATGCCCACGATGGCCAGCGCGTCCTCGGAGGCGCGGAAGAACCGCACGTAACGCCAGACGAGGCCGCCCAGCACTGCGAGGAACAGCGCGAGGCCGATCGCCCCCGTCTGCAGCCACTGGCTGCCGAACATGTTGTGCGCGTGCCAGAGCAGCGGATCACCGAGCTCGCTGCGCAGCTCGCTCGCAAGGATCGCGCGCCCGAAGCCGAAGCCCGTCCAGGGCCGCACGCGGATGTGGGCGACCATGTGCTCCCACAGCGCCAGTCGCGGATCCTCCTCGAGCGTGCGTGCGATGGGCGTGTCGGGCGGGAAGAACACCTCGGCCTTCTCGCGCGCGGCATCGGTGAAGAGTGCGCCGATCGTCACCACCAGCACCAGCATCAGCGGCAGCAGCCAGCGTGCCGGCGTCGTGAGCGCGGTGCGCCAGTGCAGCGCACCGAGGCCGCTGACGACGGCGATCGCCACTGCGAGTCCCACCCACACCATGCGGTTGTCCGACACGCGCGCCGTCGCGAGCACCAGCGCCATCAGGAATGCGGCCGTCGCGTAGGCGCGGCGGCTGACTCCGAGGCCCGTCGGCGGCGGGAGCATGAGAGTGAGCAGCAACGGCGTGATCAGGACGAGGAACGTGGTCCATGGCCCGACGCCGAGATGCCAGCGGCCCGGGTTCCACCCCCACGGCGAGAGTTCCAGCAGCAGCGCGAACGCCCCGGAGATCGCGAACACGGCGAAAAGCGACTTGAGGATGACCCGCCACGCACGTGCATCCATCACGGCGGCGACGTACACGATCAGCACGATCACCGACGTCCACATCACCTCCTGCCGCCATTGCGCGAAGCTGTAGGCCGGCCGCTGCGTCCACAGGAGCGACGCAGTGCACCACAGGCACCACGCGACGAATGCCAGCGGCAGGAACATCCCGGGCGCCGGCACGCGCCGACCGCGAGCCAACAGGCCGGCAGCGACGATCGTCACCGCGCATGCGCCACCGACGACGAGCGACAGGCTGCGCCAGAAGTTCAGCGCATTGGTGGTCAGCAGCGCGACGTAGAGTGCGGCAGACGGCAGCAGCCAGCGATTACAATGGGCAAGCATGGCGGGGTCCCCGCGACAGGGGGCGCGCGATTGTACCTTTCATCCCTCCTGCCCGCTCCCGCCGCCATCGCCGCATGCCTCGCGCGCCGTGCCTTGAAGATCCTGTTCATCAAACGCGACAAGCTCGGCGACCTCCTGCTGACCACCCCGGTGTTCGCGCACGTCCGCGCGCAGTTGCCGCAGGCCGGGATTCACCTGCTGGCGAACGATTACAACGCGTGGGTGGCGCGCGATCATCCTGCGCTCACGCGCACGTGGGTCTATCCGCGCGTGCGTCACGCCGGGCGCCTGCGCCTCGGCGCGGCGCTCGCGTATCCGCGCCTCGCGTGGGCCTTGCGCCGCGAGCGTTTCGACTGGGCGATCGTGGCAGGCGGCGAAGAATCGCCGCGCGGCATCGAGCGCGCACTCGCCGTCGGGGCGCGTCGCGTCGTCGCCTACGCGACCGATCCTGCGCGTTATGGCAGCCGGCTCACGGATCCGCTGCCGCCCGCATCGGGCCACGAGATCGCACGGATGATGCAGCAACTCGCACCGCTCGGCATCGCGCCACCGGCGCACGCGCCCGAGCCGAATGTATCGCCTTCCGGCAGCCGGCGACGACTTCGCCCGGCGCTGGTTGCGCGACCGTGGGTTGTCGCACGGCACGTACGTCGTCCTGGGGCTCGGTGCCCGGCGGGCGAAGAAGCAGCCGAGCGCAGAGCAGATCGTGCGGTGGACCGCGCATTGGCGCGAGGCGTGGGGACTCGCGACCGTGTTCATGTGGACGCCGGGTGCGAGCGACAACGCGCTCTATCCCGGCGACGACGCCATTGCGGCGCCGGTGCTCGCGCGGGCGTTGCCGCATCTGCACCCCTTTCGCGGCCCGATCGACGAGGCACTCGGCCTCGTCTTCAATGCACGCACGTCGGTGTTTCCCGATTCGGGGCTCATGCACTTCGCGGCGGCGAGCCCTGGCGGTGTGCTCGGTCTTTTCGCCGCACCGGAAGACTCAGCGCCCGCGTCGCGATGGGCGCCCGTCGGTGTGCGCGCGCGCTGGATCGAGGCCCCGCGTGCGATCGGCGAAGTCCCCGACGCCGAGATCATGGCGGCGCTGGAACCGCTGGCCGTGGACGCCTCGCCGCTCCCCGCAGTGCAGGCGGGTCAGCAGGCTTGAACCCGCCGCGCCGTGCCCGCATCGCGCGGGCACGCGCTTCATCGCTCGCGTGATGCCTCGCCGGCCCGCCGCAAGTGCGGATTGAGCTGCTCGTCGTTGTACATCTTGAACTGGCGATAGACGCGCCAGAACGCGCGGCCCTGCTCGGCCCGATCGAGCAGGGTGTCGAGGCACCGGGCGAGGTCCGCACGCTGGAGCTCGAGCCGCGCGTGCTTCTGCGTGCACGCGTCGCGCAGTGCGGGGTCGGCGTAGGCCTGCCGCGCGGCGAGTCCCATGTGATGGATCTTCAGGGCAAGGATCGACAGGCGATCGATCATCGCGCCCGCCGTCTCGGAGTTGTGCCACGCATCCGCGGCAGGCTCGACCTCGGCGAGGCGCGCGAGCAGCGCCTCGTCGATGCGCTCGATGGCGTCGTTGCGCAGCTGGTTGCAGCGGTCGATGACACGCTTGTTCGCGACGATCTCCGCATCGGGCACGTCGCGTCTTCGGGCGAGATCCTCCTCGTCCCAGAGAAGATGGTTGTAACGATGGTTGGCTTCGATCGCCGCCCACACTCCCGTGGCATGCGCGGGCTCCTGCGTGCTCCAGCCCCGGCTGGCGACCGCGGAGTCATGGAAGGCGAGGAGCGCGCTCGCGCGTACGTCGCCGAACAACCAGTCCTTCATGAGGGCCTCCGGGGCAGTTCGTCGATGGCGGCGACGACTGCATCGACGCCGATGGCATGCATGCAGCGCGGCTCGGCACATTCGCGCGGGGTGCGTCCGCAGCGCTGCACCCAAGCGATCTCGCGGCGGAAGAGCACGTGCTGGTCGCGGCACGGGAATGGCGCGATGGTCACCGCGCGATACGGCACGTCGCTGCCAGAAATCGCCGGGACCGCAGATCACCGCCGACCCCGGTCCGAACAGGGTCACGGTGGGTGTCGCGGCGAGCCGACCCATGTGCGCGATGCCGGTGTCGGGACAAACGAGCACGTGCGCGCGAGCCACGAGATGCCAGAGCTGTGCGAGGTCGAGATTTCCCGCGAAGCGTGCGTCGCGGCGCTGCGGATCGCAGGCGTCGATGATGTGCTCCTCGCCGCGGCCCGCCGACCAGACGGGCACGAGACCGCGCTGCGACAATGCATCGGCGATCGGCGCGCCAGCGCTCCGGCAGCCACAGCTTCAAGGGCGAGCTCGCACCGACGTGCAGCAGCGCGTAGGGCGCGCCCGGCAGCTCGAACGGCCCGAAGGGTGGGGCCGGCCAGTCGCCGGCACGGTAGCGCGGCGGCGACGGCCCGGCGACGAGGCCCGCGACCATGTCGCCCCACGCCATCGGCACGTCGGGATATGGCACGAGCGCATCGACCGGCAGGTCCTTCGTGCGCGGCCGGTCGCCCGCGAACGCCACGATCCATTGCGTGCGCATGGCCGCGGCGAGCCATGCAAAGCGGTTGTCGCCTGGCACGAGAGCGAGTTCGAAGGGCGCTGCGTCGAACAGCGCGACGTTACGCTCGCGCGGGTTCCATGGCAGCGCGCGCACGCCGTACGGGCGGCCCGCGAAAAGCGGAGCGATGGCCGTGGGCACCGTGGTCACGATCTCCGCGGTGGGGTGTTGCGCGCGCAGCTTCGCGAAGAGCGGCGCGAGCATGAGCGTGTCGCCGAGCAGCAAGTGATGCGCGACGAGGATGCGTTGCGGTGCGACCGGGGCGCGGTGCCGCGTGGTGGCGCGGGCGATCAACGCGCGCGTGACGACCTCGGCCCGACCCGACAGCCGGCTGCGCGCCTTGCTGGCCGGCATCATCGCCCGCGTACTCCGGCGCCGGTGCCGCGCTGCTCGATCGCGCGGCGGAAGACCGCTTCCATCTGGTCCAGCATGGCGTCCAGCGTGAACCTGTCGGCGACCTGGGCGTGGGCGGCTGCCGCGATGCGTGCCCCCAGCGCCGGATCGTCGAGCAGGCGATCCATCGCTGCGGCAAGCGCAGCCGCATCCTGCCGCGGCACCACGAGCGCCGTCGCCTCGTGTTGCGCAATCTCGGGAATGGCCCCGGCGTCCGTCGTCACCACCGGGACGCGCGAGAACATCGCCTGCAGCATCGCCTGCGGCACGCCTTCGTTCGCATAGGACGGCAAGGCGAACACGTCGAGGGCGGCCAGCCACGGCGCGACGTCGTGCTGGTGCCCGACGAGAAGCACGCGCCCGGTCAGGCCGCCCATGCGCACCTGCGTGTGCAGCGCGTCGTCCTGCGGGCCGTCGCCGACGATCACGAGACGCGCCTCGGCATGGCGAAGGAGCGGCATGGCGTCGATCAGGAACCGGTGGCCCTTCCAGCTACGCAATGTGGCGACGATTCCCGACGAGGGGGCCCGTGGCGGGCAATCCGCACCGTGCGCGCGCCGCCGCCTTGTCGCGGCCCTCGTACGCCCGCGGATCGATGCCGGTGGGCACGGAATCGATGCGCTCCGGGGCGATGCCGTTGTCGCGGATCAACTGCTCGCGCAGCATGTCGCCCGTGGTCACGATGCGGGTGGTCGCGCGGCGATAGAGCCAGCGCGTGGCAGCGTTGTCCGGCACCGGCACCGAGACGTGACGCGTGCGCACGAGCACCGGCAGGGCGCGGCAGGACGCGGAGCGCAAGCGCGCCGAGCCATGCATCGGTGGAGCTGTGCGCATTCAGGACGTCCACCGGTGCCGCACGCAAGGCGTGCCAGAGGGCCGCGACGCCGCGCGGAGCCTTGTGCCCGATCGGCAGCGGCGTCACCGGCACGCCATAGCGCGGCGCTTCGGCGGCGATGCGTGCGTCCGGCGGGCAGTACAGGGCGACCTCGTGGCCGCGCGCACGCAGGCCGGCGGCCTCGCTCAGGATGCGGATCTCCTGGCCGCCCCAGCCGCGCGAAGCCTCGGTATGGGCGATGCGCAGCGGTCGTCCAACCGTACCGCACTCACGGTGCGACGGCGGCCGGCGGCGCTTCCGTGATCGCGGGCGCGATCGCGAACTGGATGCGATGGAGCTTCGTGTAGAGACCGTTTCGCGCGAGCAGCTCGGCGTGCGTGCCCTGCTCGACGATGTGCCCGCCATCCATCACGACGATGCGATCGGCACCCTCGATCGTCGACAACCGGTGCGCGATGACGATCGTCGTGCGCCCTTCCATCAGCGTTTCGAGCGCCGCCTGCACCTGCCGCTCGGATTCGGAGTCGAGTGCGGACGTGGCCTCGTCGAGGATCAGGATCGGCGCGTCCTTCAGCAGGGCGCGGGCGATCGCGATCCGCTGGCGTTGCCCGCCGGAAAGCCGCACGCCGTTCTCGCCGACCTGCGTGTCGAACCCTTCGGGCATGGCGCGAATGAAGTCGAGCGCGTGCGCCGCGCGTGCGGCGCGCTCCACCGCTTCGCGCGGTGCATCCGACATCGCGCCGTACGCGATGTTGGAGGCGACGGTGTCGTTGAACAGCAGCACATCCTGCGACACGAGCGCGACGTTGGCGCGCAGCGAGGCGAGCGTCAGGGTCGTGATGTCGTGCCCGTCGATGAAGAGGCGGCCCGCGGTGGGCTCGTAGAAGCGCGGCACCAGGTTCACGAGCGAGCTCTTGCCGCTGCCCGATGGACCGACGAGGGCAACGGTCTCGCCCGGGCGAATGGCGAGCGTCACGTCCTCCAGCGCGTCGCGCTCGGCCCCCTGGTAGCGCAGGCTCACGCGCTCGAAGCGCATCTCGCCGCTCGCGCGCCCGAGCACCACCGCGCCGTGATCGTCCTCCGGCGTGGTATCGATGAGACCGAAGATGCTCTCGGCCGCGGCCAGTCCGCGCTGGATGTTCGCGTTGATGCCCGAGAGTGCGCGCAGGCGCTCGAGCAGCGTGAGCAGGGCGACGACGTACGACATGAATTCCGCGAGGCTCAGTCGCCCGGCCTGGCTCTGGCCGAGGGCGAGCCAGATGATGAAGCCGATCGCGCTTGCAGTGAACAGCTGCGTGATCGGGACCCGACGCCGAGCCGGCGGAGGAGACCTTGCTCATCGACGAGCGCAGCGCATTGGCTGCCTGCACGGCACGGCGGCGCTCGTAAACCTGGCCCCCGAAGATCTTGACCACGCGGTGTCCCGCGATCATCTCCTCCAGCACGTGCGTGATCGAGCCGGTGCGGGTCTGCACGTCGCGCGACAGCCGCCGCAGGCGCCGGCTGAAGTACCGCGTGACGACGGCGACGATCGGCAGCACGATCGTCGTCAGGAGCGTGAGGCGCCAGTTGATCCACAGGAGATAACCGACGCTCGCTGCGATCGTGATCGTCGAGCGTGCCGCCGTCACGACGGTTCCCGAGGCGGCCGACGCGAGCTGGTGCGCGTCGAACGTCAGCTTCGAGAGCACGACGCCGGGCGAGGTCATGTCGTAATACGGCGTGGGCAGCGCCAGCACCTTGTCGATCAGCTCGCGGCGCAGGTCGAACACCACCCGGTGGCCCGTCCAGGCCATCCCGTACTCGGAGACGAACGAGCCGATGCCGCGCAGCACGAACACGCCGACGATGACGAGCGGCAGCATGTGGGTGCGCACCGGATCGGGGTTCTCGAAATTCCGGATGATCGGAATCACGAGATACGCCATGACGAGGTCGCCCGCAGCGACGACCACCATGCCACCGATGGATACGCCGAACGCCCACCAGTAGGGACGCACGTAGCGAAGCAGGCGAAGATAGAGATGCATGCCGGTCAGGGAATGCGGCGCACGGCCGGGCGAGCGGATCGCGCGTGACTGGCGCGGGTGGCGATGCGGCGCAGCGTGCCGGAAGCGATCCTGCGGCTCGTGCGGGGCTGCCGCGCGCGAAGCGGCCGATGCTTGGACAAGAGGGGCGGAATTATAGACCAGCCCATCGTTCAGCCTCCGCGAGCATCGCGGCTCGTGAGCCCGTCGCCGAGCTCGGGGGGAACGCCGCGGTCGACGGGCGCGCGCTCCTCGAGCACCGGCGGCTCGCGGTCGTGCAATGGGAGCTCGGCGGCGGCATCCGCGAGCCCGGGCGGTGGGACGAGCTCCGGCGCCGGCGCGTCGCGCATCGCGATCGATCCGGGATCGAGTGCGGTCGCGCTCGGAGCAGGCGCGGCGGAGGCCTGCAGGCTTGCCGTGCGCTGCGCAGTAGCCGTCGGGGTTGCGCTCGCCTCCCGCGCTTCGACCGACGCGGCGAGGAGGTCGCGGTACAGGAGCACGAGCCGCAGCGTCATCGCCGCCGGCGTGAGCTGCGTGGCGCATGCCCGCGCACGGGCCCCGAGCCGCGCGCGCAGCGCGTCGTCCTGCAACGTGCGCATGTGCGCGGCGAGGCCATCGACATCGAGTGCGTCGCAGACGAAGCCGGCTTCGTGGTCGAGCGTGAGCTCCGCCGCACCCGACTTCGTGCTGGTCACGATCGGCAGGCCGCAGGCCATCGCCTCGAGCGCGGCGTTCGGGCACGGGTCGTAGAGCGTGGGCAGCACGAACGCATCGGCCGCGCCATAGTAGGGCTTGGGCTCGATCTGCGGCCCGGCCAGGGTGATCACGTTCGTGGACGCCATGGTGCCGCGCCAGCGCCGCGTAGCGCGCAAGATGGCGGTCGCGTCCCACGACCATCAGGTGCGCCGTGGGGGGAAGCTGCGCCATGGCTGCGATCGCGGCCGCCACCCCCTTGCGCGCATAGCCGGAGCCCACGAGCAGGAAGACCGTCGCGGAGTCGGAAATGTGATGACGCTCGCGCACCCAGCTGCGCAGCGACCGCAGCCCGGGGTGGAACGCATCGCTGTCGACCGCGTTGTAGATGACGTGGAGCCGGTCCTCGGGCACGCCGAAGCGCGCGTGGATCTCGTCGCGCACCATCTTCGAGTTGCAGATCGTGGCGCGCAGCCACGGACTGGTGAAGAGCTTGCGCTCGACGCCGAGCACGTACCGGTGATACGGACTCAGCCGCGATGCTGCCCGTGCGAGTGGGGAGGCCACGCGGTCCCGCTGCTCCAGCCACACCGCGTGCACACCGTCGCCGGCCCGGTACACGTCGCAGCACAGCAGGCGCTCGTGGGACTGCACGAGGTCGGCATCGGCGCTGTTGAGCGCCTTGCATACCGCACGGGCAAAGCTCCAGTCGCGCCACAGTCGCCCGACGTAGCGCGGATTGCACAGCACCGGCTCGATCAGCTGCAGCTTGGTGTCCGGCCACTGCCGCGTGTACAGCGAGATGGCGACGTTGCGCTCGAGCAGGGCTTCCAGTGCCGCCTCGACGAAGCGCTCGGCACCCCCGAACGGCGTGTACCGCTGGCGGATCAGGGCGAGGCGCATCAGCGGGGCGCCGTCGCGGCGAGAAGATCGAAGAATGCCGCGGCGACGCGATCCACGTCGAGCGTCGTCAGGCACTCGGACACCTTGCCGCCGCCGCAGCCATCGATGCCGCAGGGGCGGCAGGGGAATGCGCTGGACGTGATCACGCGGCTCGGCACCAGCCATGGGCCCCACTCCAGCTCGCCCGATGGGCCGAACAGCACGACGACCGGCGTGCCCACGGCCGCCGCGATGTGCATGGGTGCGGAATCCACGCCGATGAACGCGCGCGCCCGCGCCGTGACGGCACCGAGGGCATCGAGCGGCAGGGTGCCGGTGAGGTTGGCGATGCGCTCCCGGGTGCCTGGATGCGCCGCGCCGAGCACCTCGTCGACGAGTGCGCGTTCCCGGGGGTCCGGGGCCCCGGTGATCACGACACGGTGCCCGGCGGTCACCACGCGGTCGAGAAGCGCCGCCGTCTTCGGCGCCGGCCAGCACTTGAACAGCCAGCGCGAGCCGGGATGGCACTGGACGAAGCCGCCGTCGGCGCAGCCGTGCTCGCGCAACACCGCCATGGCGCGCGCCTCGGCGTTCGCATCGGGCACCAGCACGAGACGCTTGTCGTCCGCCGACGGCTGCACGCCGATGCGCCGCAGCGCGTCGAGGTTCGCCTCCACCGCGTGGCGCGGCGTGTTCCGCGGCAGCCGATACTGATGCGTGAAGCTCCGCCGCCACCAGCGTCCGGCGTCGGTGCGCTCGCGCGCCACCGCGTAGCGCGGCCGCAGCAGCCGCGCGAGGGTGGCCCCTCGCGGATGCTCGGTGAGATGAACGAGCAGATCGTATCGGCGCGCGCGCAGCGTCCGGATGAGCGCGCGCTCGGCCGTCCATTGCGCCAGCAGCCCCGCGTGCTTCCAGCCGCGGTCGATGGTGTGCACGTGCGCGATGGCCGGATGGTTCGCGAGCATCGGCGCGGTTTCGAGATAGACGAGCGCGTCGACGTCCGCATGCGGCGCGGCGCGGCGCAAGGTGCTGAAGACCGGGGAAGTCAGCAGGACGTCGCCGTGATGGCGAAGCTTGACGACGAGCGCGCGGCGAACGGCAGTGAGGTCGACGGCGTCCTGTAGGGGACTCGGCATGTCCCCGAACGATAGCAAAAAAGCCGCAGCACCGGCGCGAGTGTGTCGGCACGGGGTCGGCACCAGTCAGGGCTCACTCGCCCGCCGAAGGCCGGAGGCCATTGCTGCGTGCGCCGGAGCGTGCCGCGGCGTTCTTGTACAATCGGCCCGCGCAGGCAACCCACCTCTTGCTTTCGCCCGCCGTCACTCGCGACCGCCATGCCCATCGACGCCGTCAACGCCTCGCTCAAGGCCCAGATCCTGGCCGAGGCCCTGCCTTACATCCAGCGCTTCCACGACCGCACCATCGTGGTGAAGTACGGCGGCAACGCCATGACCGAGCAGAGCCTCAAGGCGGGCTTCGCGCGCGACGTCGTGATGCTGAAGCTCGTCGGCATGAACCCGGTGATCGTGCACGGCGGCGGACCGCAAATCGGCGACCTCCTCAAGAAGATGGGCATTCCCAGCGAGTTTCGGCAGGGCATGCGCGTGACGGACGAGCGGGTCATGAACGTGGTGGAGATGGTGCTGGGCGAGCTAAATCAGGAGATCGTCGGGCTCATCAACCAGCAGGGGGGCAAGGCGGTGGGCCTGACCGGCCAGGACGGCGCGTTCATCCATGCCCGCAAGATGCTGCTGAAAAGCGACACCGTCGCGAGCGAGATGGTCGACATCGGCCTCGTCGGCGAGATCGAGCGCATCGACCCGGAGCTCATCCATCTTCTCGATTCGCGCGACTTCATTCCCGTGATCGCGCCGATCGGCGTGGGCGCCGAGGGCGAGGCCTACAACATCAATGCGGACCTCGTCGCTGGCAAGCTGGCCGAGACGCTGGGTGCCGAGAAGCTCGTGCTGATGACGAACACCACCGGGGTGCTCGACAAGGACGGCAATCTTCTCACCGGGCTCACGGCAAGCGAGATCGATGCGCTATTCGCCGACGGCACGATCCACGGCGGCATGCTGCCCAAGATCGGCTCCGCCCTGGACGCCGTGCGCAACGGGGTGCGCAGCTCGCACATCATCGACGGCCGGGTGGATCATGCGCTGCTGCTCGAGGTGCTCACCAACGAGGGCGTCGGCACGATGATCCGCGCCGACGACACGCAGGGCGCGGGCTGACCGCGGACTCGGCCGATGGCGACCAAGCCGGGCGAACGCCGCCTGCAGATCCTGCAGACCCTCGCGGAGATGCTGCAGGAGCCGCGGGGGGAACGCGTCACGACTGCCGCGCTCGCGGCGCGCCTCGACGTCTCGGAAGCGGCGCTGTACCGGCACTTCGCGAGCAAGGCGCAGATGTTCGAGGGCCTCATCGAGTTCATCGAGTCGACGCTCTTCACGCTCATCAACAAGATCGGCGGCGAAACGCCGGACGGCGTCGCGCAGGCGCAGCAGATCGTCGGCCGTGCTGCTCGGGTTCGCCGAGAAGAATCCGGGCATGACCCGGGTGCTGATCGGCGACGCGCTGGTGAACGAGGACGAGCGGCTGCAGGCGCGCATGAACCAGTTCTACGACCGCATCGAGGCCGCGTTGCGCCAGTCGCTGCGCATCGCGGAAGCGGGCGGCCAATGGACCGGCGATCCCGCCGCCGAAGCCAACGTGCTCACGGCGTTCGTGATTGGCCGGTGGCTCCTCTTCGCGAAGAACGGCTTCAAGCGCGCGCCGCAGGAGGGCTGGGACGCGCAGCGGCAGTATCTATTCCGCTAGCCGCGTCCGGGGCGGCCACGTGGGCGTCGCGTGGCGCAAACCGAACCTGTGAGCGGCATCGGCCGCACTCAGTTCCGTACTGCGTCCGCGCGCGCGCCGCTCGGCGTGGCCTGATGCGCATCCCCGCGCGAGACGTCTGGTGCCGTACCCCCGGTTTGCACTCGCGGCGCCGCGTCGACATGGTGCGATGGCTCCGTCCGCGCAGCGAGCACGATCGCCTGATCGGCTGGGATCGGCGCCTGCTGGGCGGGCCATACGATAGTGAAGTAGCCGGTCATGGCGGTCATCGCGACCGCGAAGACGAGTCCCAACGTCCGTTCCAGTCTGCTGCCCATAGCTCCTCCTGACTTGTTGTGTCGGCCGCCGGTGGCTACACTGGATCGAGGCCCACGGGGCGGGAGTCGATGCAGTCGCCTCTGTCGTGCGATTGCAGTGTTCGCCACGGCGTGCGCGATGTCCTCACGGAAACCAGATGCTTTTGTGAGGGAGGTCTCGATCGGGCACCGTTCGAGCCAGCACCGGAGGTATCGTGGCAGCAGCCGCTCTGGCGCCGACGTTCCTGCTCGGCGATGTACGGATCGAGCCCGCCGCGCTGCGGATCGAAGGACCGGCCGGCGCCGTGCATGTGGAACCGCGCGTGATGAGCGTGCTCGTCATGCTCGCGAACCGTGCGCCGCAACCGGTGTCGCGCGAGGAGTTGTTGCAGACGGTATGGGGTGGCGCCTTCGTGACCGACGCCGTGCTCACGCGGTGCATCTCGCTGCTGCGGCACCATCTGGGCGATGCGCGCGACGGCCCCAGATTCATCGAGACGCTGTCGAAGCACGGCTACCGGGTGGTTGCCCAGGTTTCGCCGATCGAGGGTCCGACGGTCGGTTCCGCATCCGCATCCGGCGCCGGGCTACATTCGCTCGCGGTGCTGCCCTTCGTGAATCGTTCTGGCGATCCGGCCGACGAGCTGCTGGCGGATGGCTTGACCGACCTGTTGATTGCGACGCTCGCGTCGATCGCTTCCCTGCGCGTGATCTCGCGCACGTCGTCGATGCACTACAAGCGCTCGGGCCAGAGCCTCACCCAGATCGCGGCAGAGCTCAAGGTCGATCACGTCGTCGAAGGATCCGTGCTGCACGCGGGCGGGCGGGTCGAGGTCGTCGTTGAGCTCATCGACGCGGCGACGGACACGCAGCGATGGTCGAGCAGCTACGCCCGCGAGCTCGTGGACATCATCGGCCTCCTCAACGAGATCGCCTCGGCGGTGGCCGAAGGGATCAGTGCGTGCCTGACGCCGGCGGACATCGCGCGCCTGGCGCGCACGCCCACGTTGTCCCGGGACGCCATTGCGGCGTACCTGCGCGGCCGCTATTGCTGGGCGCAGCGCACGCCCGAAGCCTTGCGTGAGGCGGATGCCGCATTCGCGGCCTGCACCCAGGCGACGCCGCACTTCGCGCCGGGCTGGAGCGGACGCGCCGATTGCCACGTGGTACTCGGGTTGTACGGCATCGATGCGCCCGCGGTAGCCGCGTCGCGTGCGCGCGAGTACAGCGAGCGCGCCTGCAGCCTCGATCCGGAGAGCGGAGAAGCGGAGGCGACCCGAGGCGCCGTGCGACTCTTCTTCGACTGGGATTTCACCGCCGCGGAAGCTGCATTCGAACGCGCGCTGGCGCTATCGCCGAGCCATGCGGTCACGTATCTCTCGTACGGCGACCTGCGCCTCTTTGCCGGGGACGTCACTGACGCGCTGCGATTGATCCGGCGCGCCGCGGCGCTGAATCCGCTCGATCCCGGGCTCAATATGAACGTTGGCGACTACCTCGTGTTCGGACGGCGGTTGCGCGAGGGAGTGGATCAGTTCCGCCGGACGCTCGAGATGGCGCCGCATTTCGTGCCCGCGCGCGCTCGCCTTGCGGAGGCACTCGCGTTGCTCGGCGAGCATGCGGCGGCGCGGCAGGAAGCGGAACGCGCCGTGCGCGAGGCAGCCTCGCCGGTGCGGATCCAGGAGATGCTTACCTTCGTCATCGCCGCGAGTGGCGCGATGGAAGAGGCGATGCCGCGGCTGCTCGCGCTCGAGGCCGCGCGCGCGACGCGCTACGTGTCGGCCTGGGAGCTGGCCCGCTCCTATGCCGTGGGTGGTCTTGCCGACGCGGCGATCCGCTGGCTGCGCCAGGCCATCGCGGAGCGCTGCCCTATGGCCCTCGTCACGCGGCGATACGTTGCGTTCGATGCGCTTCGAGGCGATCCACGGTTCGCTGCAATGGTCGCGAAGCTAGGGTTGCCTGCGTTGCGCGACGCGTCGAGCGCCCTCACCGAGTTATCGTGCGGAGGCGCCCGTGCTTTACGTCACGCGGCGATGGCTGCACACCGGGCACGCGGGATCGCGCGGCACGCGCACTTCGCGCCACTCCATCGCGAGCGCATCGAGCAGCAGCAGCCGGCCTGCAAGCGACTCGCCGACGCCGGCGATCAGCTTCAGCGCTTCCGCCGCCTGGGTCGCGCCGATGATTCCGACCAGCGGCGCGAACACGCCCATCGTGGCGCAGCGTGTCTCCTCGAGCTCCTCGCCTTCACCGAACAGGCAGTGATAGCAGGGCTTGTCCGGCTCGCGCGGATCGAACACCGCGACCTGGCCGTCGAAGCGGATCGCAGCGCCAGACACGAGCGGCTTGCCCGTGGCGAACGCGGCGCGGTTCACGGCGTGGCGCGTGGCGAAATTGTCGGAGCAGTCGAGCACCACGTCGGCCGCGGCGACGAGCGCATGCAAGCGGGCGCCGTCGACGCGTTCACGCACGGTCTGCACGTGCACGTCGGGATTCACGGCGGCAAGGCGCGCCTGCGCCGCGTCGACCTTCGGCCGTCCGACATCGGCGGTCGCGTAGAGGATCTGACGCTGGAGGTTCGTGAGATCGACCGCGTCGGGATCGCACAGGGTCACGGTGCCGATGCCTGCCGCGACCAGGAACTGGGCCGCGGGCGCACCGAGCCCTCCGGCGCCGATGATGAGCACGTGGGCGGCGGCGAAGCGCTCCTGCGCGTCGACGCCGAGCTCCTCGAGGAGCACGTGCCGGCTGTAGCGAAGAAGCGCCGCATCATCCATGCAGGGCAGGATAGCAAAGCGCGAGGCTGGCCCGGCAACGACGCTGCGCGAACGGACGGCGAATAGGCCGAGTGCGGCGGCGAGCGCTCGCCCGGCATCGAGCGCAGGAGTCGCCGATCGCGGCGACTCATTCGAGCAGCCATAACCTGCCCGTCGAGCATCACCGGTTCGATGGGTGCGACGAACCCGTCCCCGACGTCCGTGGCGTCCCATCCGACCGCGAGCGGGTCTCCGCTGAAGATCCCGACATCGACGACCACGGTGTCGACGACGGCCCCGCTGCGCTGGATCTGCTGCGCGAGATCGGCGATGCGGGAGCCGCCGGGGACGAAACCGTCTTCGCCGACGGGCTGAGCGGTGAGGGTGGGGTCGCCACCCGCGACGAGGACGATCTCGCCGGGACGGGAGCCTGCACCCGGTGGTGGTGCGATGGCTCGGCTACGGCTCGGTGGCCGCGGTGGTGAGGATCTCATGGAGTACGGGTGCTCAGCAATTGGCGATAGGCCCTGCTGCGCGGGCTTCGGC
>CAVTHT010000014.1:0-55742 GCA_963734575.1 uncultured beta proteobacterium
TATTGGAACTCCAGTTCGGCTTTGTCGAATCCCTGGTAACTGATTTTGCTCATTGTTCGTGTCCCTTGCCGCAAATCTGATAGAGTTCATGAGGAGTCATCGTCGAATTTTACGTTAAATTAGGTTGCTTCTTAATGTCAATCCTTGCTACCCCATTTTAGTTTGACTTCAATAATCCTCATGCGATAGTTTTTCAAAGATTAGCCAGCTAATGGGCGTATTTTTTGTCATAGAATGTATGCCGCCGGAGGGATTGCATTCTGCGACATAAACGTTCTTACTGAATTTATCCCGACGAATTGATATCTAGATGCTTAATACCGAGAGGTAATCCGTGGCTAAAAAAATCACTAGCGATATTGCTGGCGGAGCCGTCTTCTCTTTGCCGTGGCTTGTTGGCAGAGACGAGGGTCTGTTTGCCGATGAAGGTCTCGAGGTTGAGTTGGTGCGCTCTCCTCAGCGCACTGATGCCAAACTAGATTTCTCTGATATCGTTTCTACAGGCAACCATCTCCTTTTCGAACAAGGCGAAGCTCAGTTTCAACGTGGTTGTGAGTGGGGTCAGCTGCGGCGCGCCTATGACAGCAAAGTCAAAGGCCGGGTCATTAGTAAACGTGCCGCGGTTGTAAGTCAGGCTGTCATTGTGTCCGCGAAGTCCCCTTACGCTCATCCGGAAGAATTGAGCAACGTTCCGATTGCTACACACTACCATGCTGGGTCCCAGTATATGACTTTAAGGATGCTAGAAGGTTTTCTTTCCCACGATCAGATCAAGATGATGCATGTTCCGGTCAGCGCCCAACGTTACAAAGCGCTTTTGAATAATGATGTCGGTGCGATCACTGTCCCTGAGCCATGGATCAGCCTAGCAGAGAAGCAAGGATGTAAAGTACTGTGCGAAGCGTTCTGCATTGGTTCTGAAGTGGCTTTGCCCGAAATCGATTCCGGGACCTATGCGGCAATTCAGCGCGCGATTAAAAAGGCAGTTCGGCTTATCAACGACAATAAGAAGAGATACGTTAATTATTTCATTGCCGATGTTCCCCTGGAAATAGGTTCTTTGAAGCCTGCGGATCTGCATCTTGCTCGTCTCCGGTACGTCGATCCGGCCCCCTACCCCTTGGAGGAGTTTGATCGAGCTTGTCAGTGGATGTTGAGCCGGGGACTCATCCCGCAGGATGCCACGTTTGATCAACTCGTGGACAATCGCATAAGCATGGCTGAGTGAGCCCGGGCTTCAGATATGCGATAAGGGGAGACGTAGGTATGGATTCGCCTAAATCGATACGCTGAACGACCAAAGGATACGCCATGGATAGGCCCGCTTTCTATGACAGCCTGCGTTTACAGCTCATGCTCAAGGTTTGATTAGCTTTAGTATTTCATATCCAACTCGGTATAGGCTTTACCAGAACAATTAGACGAGAGGAATTATGGCGTGAAAGTTGCTCTCCGTTCATTTTCGTGGATAGTCGGATCATGTCTTGCATTTTTTTTAGCTCTTCCGGCAGAGGCCCAGCCTGTAAAGGTTAGAGCCGTCTTTCCGGCGATCGACGTACAGTATCTTCCCGCCTTTTTAGCTCAGGGAAAAAGCTTTTTTAAAGAAGAGGGTCTGGACGTGGAGCTGATTGTCATGCGAGGAGGAACGTTGGGGGTACAGGCCGTTGTAGGTGGAAATGTTGATTTTGTAATGCAATTCGGTTCCGTTTTCCCAGCTGTTTGGAGCGGAGCGGATCTGAAAATTTTGGCTCAGATGACGAACGCGCTTTTTTTCTCGCTTATTGTGCGGCCGGAGATCCAGAAAATTGAGGACCTCAAAGGAAAAAAGATTGGAGTTACCATTGGCGCCGCGACCTTTGCCGCGGTTCGAGAGGTCTTCAGGCTTAACGGTATCGATCCAGATAAGGGAGTAGAATACGTGAATATTCTTGGCTCCGGTGCCAAGGTGGCAGCATTAGAGAAAGGCATTATAGCCGCAACTCCGATCGCTCCTCCCGGTGAACTCAAGTCGATTCAAGCTGGTTACAAGCGACTGGTCTTCTTTGGAAATGTGCTGCCCGAAATGGCTTTTACAGGACTCGTTGCAACAAACCGATATATTAAGGAAAATCCGAAAACAGTAGAGAGAATGGTGCGGGCTATAGTGCGCGGAACCTATTTGGCCCGCGATGACTCGGCAGCGGCGATCGGAGCCATGCAGAGCTACATGAAGATGGCGCCGGACGAAGCCCGCGAGACTTACCGTTTAATCCAAAGATCGTTTAACCCCAATCTCACTGAGCCGGCCGTACGTACGACGGCGGAACTGGTGTCTGGCTCGTTAGGAGTAAAGCCGGTGAAAGAGCCGAGGGATTACATGGACGTGAGCTT
The DNA here is from genome assembly GCA_963734575.1 of uncultured beta proteobacterium. Lineage (GTDB taxonomy): Bacteria > Pseudomonadota > Gammaproteobacteria > Burkholderiales > Casimicrobiaceae > CAIWHR01. Next base: position 2,371 of record CAVTHT010000014.1, read on the forward strand.
CCTCAACCGTGTGCTAGCCGATCTCCGTAAAAAATAGCGTGCGACGGGATCAACGGAACCGCTTGCAATGATTAGTGAACTTCCTATACTTTACCGTGACTTGGCGAGGTTTAGCGCTCTTATCCGAGTGACCTACAGACGGCAAGGGGTAAAAGGGTTATGCCTAAGGTGAGAATTGGAGCCAACAATGTAAAGTTGGACGACGTAACGTGGAATAGTTTGAGAAAACGCACGCAGGACATCCTACATGACTTTCGACCTCTCGGAGCAAAACAGGTTAATCTGCGCCTTAACGAATCAGAGCAAGAAGCTAACCTTCCTGTTTTCATAGATTGGATTGCGCTACCAAGCGTATCCGCCAAGCTCGCCAAGCGAAGCCCTGAACCTGATATAGGGAAGTACCGCCTCGGCGAAGCAACACCTTCTAAGGTTTACATTGACGGCGTTAAGCAAGCCGGGAAAAAAATCATAGAGCGAGATTGGACATGTGACCAATTACTCAAAGAAAAGAGAGTGGAATCAAAATTGGCAGTCCAAAAGGCGGGCTTAATGTATCAAAAGTTTATTGGAGTCATTGCCGGAGAAAAAGCTGCCTGGCGCTGTGTAGGTCTGCTTCGTCCCCTCACCTTCGGGTATCCATCCGGCAGCCATCATCTGCGCACGGATCGCGGGGTCGCTCGTGTAGCGATGATTGGGCGCGTCGCCGTGGCCGTCGTTGTAGAGGCGGTAGATCGGCCGCGTCGCCCCGGGGCAGTTGCCGCTCGCGTCGGGCAACGCCACGTGGAACGCTTCGGCCTCGAACGTCCACTCGGCGGTCGTCTTCACGTGCGCGCATTCGGGCGCCGACGGCGTGTAGAAGTGCGAGCTCTTCGGTGCAAACGCCGTGCTGAAGAACCGGCACACCGGCGCGGTCCCCGCGGCCGGCACGGCATAGGCGCCGAACTGCTGCCCGGTGCGTTGCCAGCCGGCGATGCGGCCGGTGTCGAGGGCCGCGATCTCGCCGGCCGCGGCGGTCATGAAGTAGTGGTCGAACCCGGCGTGCCAGTACTCGACGACGGGCACCATTGCGGGCGCGCCGCCGCCCTGCACCGTGCCGAGGTAGGCCGCGACGTTGGCGATGTCGCCCGTATCGAGGATCTCCTGCAGATACGCCATGGGACTTCCGGGGCGCTGCATCTCGATCTCGATCGCGGTGGCGTTGTCGGCGCCGAGCAGGATGCGGTCCTTGTCGTCGCGTGCGGGTCCATGGCAGCTCGCGCAGAAGTCCCCGTACACCGCGGCGCCCGCGGTCGGGTCGACCGCGATCGCAAGGCGCGCGGTCACCCCGCCAACGAGCAACAGGAACAGCACGACGGCGGCAACGCGAAACATCGAGGGCAGCACGGGAGGCGGCAGGAGGCGAGTGGACGTTATACCATTGTCATAAATGGTCGGGCGCGCGTCGCGGCACGCGTGTTCCATCAGCCGGCGAGATGGCGCACGCATGGCGGCATCACGGCAGTCCCGGCGTTTCGCGTTACACTGCACGCTGCGCCGATTTGAACCAGCTTGCGGGCGCCATACAAATACGGCTAAAGCGGTCGGCCCGACCCGACCAGTGCCAAGCTGGCCGGGTTTTTTGTCGGGCAAACACGATGGCCTCATTCGCAGCAACCACCGGCGGCAACCCCGTTCTCGACACCGGCAACTCGGTGGGCGTCGTCGTGCCCCAGCGCGCGAGCTTCGACACGCCGCTGCCCCTGGCATGCGGGCAGGAGCTCCCCGCATACGAGCTTGCCTACGAGACGTACGGCACGCTCAACGCCGCGGGCTCCAACGCGGTCCTCATCTGCCACGCACTCAACGCGTCGCATCACGTCGCTGGCTATTACGCCGACGAGCCCGACAACGTCGGCTGGTGGGACAACATGGTCGGGCCCGGCAAGCCGCTCGACACCGACCACTTCTTCGTCATCGGCGTGAACAATCTCGGCAGCTGCTTCGGATCGACCGGACCGCTGTCGATGCATCCGCGCACGGGCCGCCCGTGGGGCGCCGACTTTCCGCTGGTGACCGTCGAGGACTGGGTGGATGCGCAGGTGCGTCTTGCCGACCGCCTCGGCATCACGCAGTTCGCCGCCGTGATGGGCGGCAGCCTCGGCGGCATGCAGGCGCTCGCCTGGGCGGTGCGCTATCCGTCGCGCATACGGCACGCGATCGTGGTGGCCGCGGCGCCGAACCTGTCGGCGGAGAACATCGCCTTCAACGAGGTGGCGCGGCAGGCGATCATGACCGATCCCGAGTTCCACGAGGGTCACTTCTATCAGCACGGCGTGAAGCCGCGCCGCGGGCTGCGCGTGGCCCGCATGATCGGGCACATCACGTATCTCTCCGACGAGCAGATGGAGACGAAGTTCGGCCGCCAGCTCCGCGACGGCCTGCGGTTCAGCTTCGCGCCGGAGTTCCAGATCGAGTCGTACCTGCGCCACCAGGGCGAGAAGTTCGCCGATTACTACGACGCCAACACCTACCTGCGGATCACCAAGGCCCTCGATTACTTCGATCCGGCGCTGGCGACGGCGGGCGACCTGCCGCGCGCGCTGGCGCCCGCGGAATGCAGCTTTCTGGTCGTCTCGTTCACCACCGACTGGCGCTTCCCGGCGGCGCGCTCGCGCGAGATCGTGAAGGCGCTGGTGCACAACCGGCACGACGTTTCCTACGCGGAGATCGAGGCGCCCCACGGCCACGACGCCTTCCTGCTGGACGATCCCCAGTACCACGCGGTCGTGCGCTCGTATTTCGAGCGCGTCGAGCGCGACGTCAAGGAATACTCGACCTTCCGCTTCGGCGCCTCGGTCGCCGAGCGGGTGGAGACGGAATCGCGTGCCGCGCAGCGCGCCGACTACAAGGCGATCGCCGGCTGGATCCGCGACGGCGCGAACGTGCTCGACCTCGGCTGCGGCGACGGCAGCCTGCTCGCCTTCCTCATGCACCAGCGAAGCGTGCGCGGCTACGGCGTGGAGATCAGCGACGCGGGCGTGCGCGCAAGCCTGGAAGCTGGTGTCAACGTGATCCAGCGCGACCTCGAAGGCGGGCTCGCGGGATTCGAGAACGACTCGTTCGATTGCGTGGTCCTGTCGCAAACGCTGCAGGCGATGCGCAACATCGAGGCGATCCTCGCCGAGATGCTGCGCGTGGGACGCGAGGCGATCGTGTCGTTCCCCAACTTCGGGCACTGGTCGCATCGCCTGCAGATCCTGAAGGGGCGCATGCCGGTATCGGAAAGCCTGCCCTACCAGTGGTACGACACGCCGAACATCCACCTGTGCACGGTGACGGACTTCGACGTGTTCCTCGCGCGCCGCGGCTATGCCGTGGAAGACCGCGTGGTGCTGATCGGCGATCGGCCGGCGCGCGTGCTGCCCAACCTGCGCGGCGAAGTCGCGATCTACCGGTTCCGCAAGGCCATAGCACGCGCGAGCGTCGCGCGACGCACGGCTCGCACGTGAGCGAATGCCGTTAGAATCGGGCATGTCCGAAGTGCGCGCGCGTCCCGTCACTGCAACCAGCGGCACTCCGGAAGCTCCCGCGAAATCCCCGCCCAGGGAGACCTGGCGCGAGGCCCTGTTCAACCGGAGGATGCTGATCTGCATCTTCATCGGTTTCTCGGCGGGCCTCCCGCTCTACATCCTGCTCAGCCTGATCCCTGCATGGCTGCGCTCGGCCAACGTCAATCTGACGGCCATCGGACTGATCACGCTGGTGCAGCTGCCGTACGCGTGGAAGTTCGTGTGGTCCCCGCTGATGGATCGCTACGCGCTGCCGGTGCTCGGCCGCCGCCGCGGCTGGATGCTGCTCACGCAGGTGCTGCTGATGGCGTCGATCCCGCTCTTCGGCTATCTGCGGCCCGTGCTCGACCTGTGGACGATCGCGTACCTCGCGGCCGGCGTCGCTTTCTTCAGTGCGAGCCAGGACATCGTGCTCGACGCCTTCCGGCGCGAGATCCTGCCGGATGCCGAGCTCGGCCTCGGCAACGCGGTGTACGTCCAGGCGTACCGGATCTCGAGCCTCGTGCCGGGCGCGCTCGCGCTCATCCTCGCCGATCACCTGCCGTGGACGCAGGTGTTCCTGATCACGGCGGCGTTCATGCTGCCGGGCATCGTGATGACGCTCGATGGTCGACGAGCCGCCGCTGGTGCACGGCCGGCCGCGCACGCTCGCGGAGGCGGTGGTCGAGCCGTTCCACGAATTCATCACCCGCTCGGGATGGCGCTACGCCCTGCTCGTGCTCGCCTTCATCTTCTGCTACAAGCTCGGCGACAGCATGGCGACCGCGCTCGCGACGCCGTTCTACATGGACATGGGGTTCAGCCTGTCCGCGATCGGGCTGATCGCCAAGAACGTGAGCCTCTGGGCAAACGTGGTGGGCGGGATCATCGGCGGCATATGGATGGTGCGGCTCGGCATCAACCGGTCGCTGTGGGTCTTCGGCGTGGTGCAGATCGTGTCGATCCTCGGCTTCGCGTTGCTGGCCTACGTCAACCGGCCCGACCCGTTCGTGCTCGGGGTCGTGATCGCGTTCGAGGCCCTGGGCGCGGGACTCGGCACGGTCGCCTTCACCGCCTTCATCGCCCGGACCACGGATCCACGCTACACGGCGACACAGTTCGCGTTGTTCACGAGCCTCTTCTCGGTGCCGCGCGCGGTGGTGAATGCATCGACCGGCTGGATCGTCGATCACACCGGCTGGTTCACGTTCTTCCTGCTGTGCACGGTGCTGGCGATTCCCGGGATGGCGCTGCTGTTCAAGGTCGCGCCATGGAACGAACCCACGCCGAAGCCCGATGGACAGCCATAAGTTCAGCGCCATCGCGCATCGCGATCACGATTACTGCAACCCGATCTCGGGCGCACGCATCGACGCAATGCTCGATCTCGTGCCGCTCACCGCCGATGCCCGTGTGCTCGACCTCGGCTGCGGCCGCGCCGAGCTCGCGTTGCGCGTGATCGAGCGCAGCGGGGCGCACGTCACCGCCGTCGATCGCTCGCCGCCGATGCTTGCCGCCGCGCGGGAGCGTGCACGGCGCCTGCAGCATCCGGAACGGCTCCATCTCGTGGAAGACGACATCGCGCGCTTCACCGCCGCGCCCGAGGCCTTCGACCTCACCGTGATGATGGGCGCGGGCGGCATCGCGGGGGGCATGCGCGGTGTGTGCGCGAAGCTCGCCGCGCTGACGCGCCCTGGCGGACACGTGCTCGTGGCGGAAGGTTTCTGGGAGCGCGATCCCGATCCGGAATACCTCGCGTTCCTGGGCGGCGAGGACGACCTTCCGGAGCATCGCGGCAACGTGCAGGCAGGCGTCGATGCGGGGCTCGTCCCGTTGCATGCGGCGACGGCGTCGCGCGACGAGTGGGACGACTACGAATGGAAGTACGCGCGCGCCATCGAGCGCTACGCGCGGGAGATGCCGCAGGATCCCGACGTGCCGGCCATGCTGGAACGCAGCCGCGCGTGGCGCGACGGCTATCTGCGCTGGGGACGCGGCACGCTCGGTTTCGGCTGCTATCTCTTCCTGCGGCCCTGAGCGGGGCACTTCAGTCGTCGAGCTGCTCCAGCGCCTCCGACAGCGCGAGCCAGTCGGCTTCCATGCGGGCGAGCTCCCACGTCACGTCGCCTTGCCGGGCGAGACGCGTCTTCAGGAGATCGCGGTTGTCCGCTGCATAGGCGTCCTCGGTCGCGAGCCACGCCTCGAGCTCGCGCTTCTCGCCGGCGAGCGCGGCCATGCCCTCCTCGAGACGCGCGAGCTTGTCGGCCAGCGGCTTGCGCCGCGCATAGCGCTGCTGGCGCGCGGCCGCTTCGAGGCGGCGCTGCTCCTTGCGGTCCGGTGGCGCCGCTGACGCGACCACCGTCCGCGACCGCCGCAGTCTCGCTCGCGCGGCGGCGCGCGCCGAGCACCCAGTCGCGGTAGTCGTCGAGGTCGCCGTCGAACGGCGCGACCGCACCGTCGCTCACGAGCCACAGCACGTCGGTCGTGGCGCGCAGGAGGTGCCGATCGTGCGCGACCACGATGAGCGCGCCGTCGTAGTCCTGCAGCGCTTCCGCGAGCGCCTCGCGCATCTCGATGTCGAGGTGGTTGGTGGGCTCGTCGAGCAGCAGCAGATTGGGCCGTTGCCGTACCAGCAGCGCGAGTGTCAGGCGCGCCTTCTCGCCGCCGGAAAGCGTGCCGACTGGCATCGTGACCATGTCGCCGCGGAAATCGAAGCCGCCGAGGAAATCGCGCAGCTCCTGCTCGCGCGTCTGCGGCTCGAGATGGCTGAAATGCCAGAGCGGCGTCTCGTCGGCGCGCAGCTGATCGAGCTGATGCTGCGCGAAGTAGCCGATGCGCAGGCCCTGTGCCGCATGCCGGACGCCGCCGCCGAGATCCATGAGTCCCGCGACGGCCTTGAGCAGCGTCGACTTGCCGGCGCCGTTCGGACCGAGCAGACCGATGCGATCGCCCGAGAGCACGCTCCATTCGACGTTCGCGAGCACCGGCGTGCCGCCATAGCCGGGTGACGCGTGCTCCAGGCGCACGAGCTGGCGCGCGGTGTTGCCGACGGGCGCGAAGGTGAACGTGAACGGACTGTCGACATGCGCCGCGGCGATGCGCTCCATGCGCTCGAGCGCCTTGATGCGGCTTTGCGCCTGCTTCGCCTTCGTGGCCTTGGCGCGGAAGCGGTCCACGAACGACTGCAGGTGCGCGATCTGCCGCTGCTGCTTCGCATACGTCGCCTGCTGCAGCGAGAGCTGGGCGGCGCGCTCGCGCTCGAACTGCGAGTAGTTGCCGGTATAGCTCTTCAGCGTCTGGCGGTCGAAGTGGACGATCGTGCCCGCGACCGCATCGAGGAAATCGCGGTCGTGGGTGATGAGGAGCAGCGTGCCGGGATAGTGCACCAGCCAGTCCTCGAGCCAGAGCACCGCGTCGAGATCGAGGTGATTGGTGGGCTCGTCCAGCAGCAGGAGATCGGAGCGGCACATCAGCGCTTGCGCGAGGTTGAGGCGCATGCGCCACCCGCCGGAGAACGCACGCACCGCGTCGTCGTGCCGCTCGTTGCCGAAGCCGAGCCCCGACAGCAGCATGCCGGCACGCGCGCGGGCCGCGTAACCGCCGATCACCTCGTAGCGGTGATGCAACTCGGCGAGCGCGTGTCCGGTGGCCTCGTCGTGCTGCGGCTCGGCTTCGGCTCCCGCGAGCTCGCGCTCCACCTCGCGCAGCTCCCGATCGCCGTCGAGCACGAAGTCGATCGCCGACCGGTCGGCCGCGGCCGTCTCCTGCGCGACGTGCGCCACGATCCAGCTCGCCGGCAGCTCGACGCTCCCCGCTTCCGGCAACAGCTCGCCGAGAATCAGGGCGAAGAGGCTCGACTTGCCGGCACCGTTCGGCCCGACGATGCCGACGCGATGGCCCGCGTGCACGGTGAGCGACGCGCCGTCGAGCAGGCGCTTGGCGCCGCGGGCGAGAACGACGTTGACGAGTCGCAGCATGGCGGCGTTACCGCACCCGACCGGAGTCAGTGCAACTCGTAGTCGTAATCGACGATGACCGGCGCGTGGTCGCTGAAGCGTCGCGCCGTATAGATCTGCACGGCGTGGGCACGCGCCGCGATGCCGGGTGTCGCGATCTGGTAATCGAGCCGCCAGCCGACGTTCTTCGCCCACGCCTGGCCGCGGTTCGACCACCACGTGTACTGGCCGGGCCGGGCATCGAGGCGTCGGAACACGTCGACGAACCCGATCTCGTCGAAAACCCGCGTCAGCCAGGCGCGCTCCTCGGGCAGGAAGCCGGAATTCTTCTGATTGGCGCGCCAGTTGGTGAGGTCGATCGGCTGGTGGGCGATGTTCCAGTCGCCGCACAGGATGATCTCGCGCCCGGCGCGCCGCAACTTCTGCAGATGCGGCAGGAACTCCGCCAGGAAGCGGTACTTCGAGGCCTGCCGGTGCGGGCCCGACGAGCCGGACGGCAGGTACACGCTGACCACGCTCAGTTCCGCGAAGTTGGCCTCGATGTAGCGGCCCTCGTCGTCGAACTCGCAGCAGCCGAAGCCCGTGGTGATGCTGGGCGCCACCCGCGCGTAGACCGCGACCCCCGAGTAGCCGCGACGCTGCGCCGGATGGAATGCGGCGTGGGTGCGCCGCGGCGAGCGCAGGATCGACGGGACATCGTCATGCGCGCACTTGATCTCCTGCAGGCAGACGACGTCCCACGGCCGCCCGCGCGTGAGCCAGTGGCCGAGCCCCTTGCGCTCGGCGGCACGCAGGCCGTTGCAGTTCAGCGTGATGACGCGCACGACACTTGGAAGCCGAAAAATCGGCGAGTGTACACGCCCGTGGACGCTGCCCCGTGCCCGTGGGGTGCGACAGGGCGCGCGTATACTGCGCCGCCATGGAGATGTCCACCACAAGCCCGGATTTCCGGCAGGAATTCCTCGCCTTCGCGCTGGCACGTCGGGTGCTACGGTTCGGAGAGTTCGTGACCAAGGCCGGCCGCAAGACGCCGTACTTCTTCAATGCGGGCCTGTTCAACGACGGCGAAAGCCTCGGGCGGCTGGGCCGGTTCTACGCGCAGGCGCTGCTGGCCTCGGACATGGCGTACGACCAGCTGTTCGGGCCTGCGTACAAGGGGATCACCCTCGCCGCGGCGCTGGCCATCGCGCTGTCGGAAAAGGGTCACAATCTGCCGTTCAGCTTCAACCGCAAGGAGGTCAAGGATCATGGCGAAGGTGGCACGATCGTGGGCGCACCGTTGCAGGGGCGCGTGGTGATCGTGGACGACGTCATCACCGCCGGCACGTCGGTGCGCGAATCGGTCGACCTGATCCGCGCCAGCGGTGCCGTGCCCGCCGGGGTGCTCATCGCCCTCGACCGCATGGAGCGCGGCCAGGGCGAGCGCTCGGCAGTGGACGAGGTGCGCCAGTCCTTCGGCATTCCGGTCGTGGCCATCGCCACGCTCGACGACCTGATGCGCTTCATCGCAGGGCGCAGCGAGCTCGTGGAATACGCGGACGCCGTGGCGGCGTATCGCAGGCAATACGGTGTGCAAGGAACGGTGACGGCATGAGGGTATCGGGAACAGCGCAGGCGATGGGGGTATCGCGCGGCGGGCGCGTCTCCGGACGCGGCATTGCCATGGGTATCGCGCTCGCGCTCGGCGCGTTCGCCTTCGCGTGGCACGCGGGCGCCGTGCACGCCGCAACGTACAAGTGGGTCGACGAGAAGGGCGTGATCCACTACACCGACAAGGTGCCACCGGAAGCGGTCAATCGCGGCAACATCGAGCTCTCCAAGGACGGCGTGCCGATGCGCAAGCTCGACCCCGCGCTGACGCCGGAGCAGCGGCGTGCGCGCGAGCAGGAGGAGGAGCGCAAGCGCCAGCTCGCGAAGCAGCAGGAGGAAACCGCGCGCCGTGACCGTGCGCTGCTGGCGTCGTACGCGAGCGAGAGCGAGATCGATCTCGCCAAGGCACGCGCCCTGGGCACCATCGACGCCGTCCTGCAGTCCACCAATGCCTACACCGAGCAGCTCAACAAGCGGCGCGTCGAGCTCAAGGCGAAGATGGAGACTTTCAAGAACCGTCCGGTGCCGGTGGTGCTGGAGCGCGAGCTCGAAAGCCTCGACGAGGAACTCGGTAGGCAGGCTGCCGTGATCGCGGCCAAGCGCCGGGAAACGGCCAGCGTCACCGCCAAGTACGATGGCGACAAGGCGCGCTATCGCGAGCTCACCGCCGCCCGGCCGTCGAGCGAGGTTGCCACCGGCAACGGTCTCAGCCAGGCCAGCAGCCGCAAGTAGCTCGTCGGCGCTCCCTCGAAGCGGCCTGCGGGCCGCTTCTGCATTCCGGCGGCCCCGTCCGGGCTGCGATAATTCCGCCTTTACCCTGCAGGACAGCAATGGCCCAGTACGTTTACACGATGAACCGCGTCGGCAAGATCGTGCCGCCGAAGCGCGTCATCCTGAAGGACATATCGCTCTCGTTCTTTCCCGGGGCGAAGATCGGCGTGCTCGGCCTCAACGGGTCGGGCAAATCGAGCCTGCTGCGCATCATGGCGGGCGTCGACAAGGAGTACGAAGGCGAGGCCGTGCCGATGCCCGACATGCGCATCGGCTACCTGCCGCAGGAGCCGCAGCTCGATCCCGAGCGCACGGTGCGCGAGATCGTCGAGGAGGGGCTCGGCGACGTCCTGCAGGCCAAACAGAAGCTCGAGGAGATCTACGCGGCCTACGCCGAGCCCGACGCCGACTTCGACCAGCTCGCGGCGGAGCAGGCGAAGTACGAGGCCGTCCTCGCCACCGCGGGCGGCGACAGCGGGCTCCAGATGGAGATCGCGGCGGACGCGCTGCGGCTGCCGCCGTGGGACGCGCGGATCGGGCCTCTTTCCGGCGGCGAGAAGCGCCGCGTCGCGCTGTGCCGGCTGTTGCTTTCGAAGCCCGACATGCTTCTGCTGGACGAGCCCACCAACCACCTCGACGCGGAGAGTGTGGAGTGGCTCGAGCAGTTCCTGCAACGCTTCCCGGGCACCGTGATCGCAGTCACGCACGACCGCTACTTCCTCGACAACGCCGCCGAGTGGATCCTCGAGCTCGACCGCGGGTACGGCATCCCGTGGAAAGGCAACTACTCGTCGTGGCTCGAGCAGAAGGAGCAGCGGCTCGCGACCGAGGCAAAGCAGGAGGCCGCACGCATCCGCGCGATGCAGAAGGAGCTCGAGTGGGTGCGCACCAACCCCAAGGGCCGCCAGGCGAAGAGCAAGGCGCGCATCGCGCGCTTCGAGGAGCTCTCGTCGTACGAGCACCAGAAGCGCAACGAGACGCAGGAGATCTTCATCCCCGTCGCGGAGCGCCTCGGCGACCAGGTGATCGAATTCAACGACGTCAGCAAGGGCTATGGCGACCGGCTTCTCATCGATCACCTGAGCCTGAAGATTCCCGCAGGTGCCATCGTCGGCATGATCGGGCCCAACGGCGCGGGCAAGTCGACACTTTTTCGCATCATCACGGGGCGCGAGCAGCCGGATTCGGGGACCGTCACGATCGGCCCGACCGCGCATCTCGCCGTCGTCGAGCAGTCGCGCGAATCGCTTCCGGACGACAAGTCCGTGTGGGAAGCCATCTCGGGCGGGCGCGACATCCTCAATGTCGGACGCTTCGAGATGCCGTCGCGCGCCTACCTCGGACGCTTCAACTTCAAGGGCGCCGATCAGCAGAAGATCGTCGGCCAGCTCTCGGGCGGCGAGCGCGGCCGGCTACACCTTGCGGCGACGCTGCTCAAGGGCGGCAACGTGCTGCTGCTCGACGAGCCCTCCAATGATCTCGACGTCGAGACCTTGCGCGCTCTCGAGGACGCGCTGGTCGAGTTCGCCGGCACCGTGCTCGTGATCTCGCACGATCGCTGGTTCCTCGACCGGATCGCCACGCACATCCTGGCCGCCGAAGGCGAGTCGCAGTGGCGCTTCTTCGAAGGCAATTACCACGAGTACGAGGACGACAAGAAGAAGCGCCTCGGCGAGGAAGGCGCGCGCCCGCATCGGTTGCGCTACAAGCCGCTGCTTCGCTGACGCGGCGGCAACTGTGGGCGTTGGGAGCCTTTGTGGGTCAGGCTTCCACCTGAGAGCGCTCTGTAGGTCAGGCTTCAGCCTGACTGCGTTCGGCTGAAGCCGAACCTACAAGGCGCTGCTGAGCTGACGCCGCGGCATTTGTGGGTCAGGCTTCCACCTCGCTGGCTGAAGTCGCGTGGTCAGGTCAGGCTTCAGCCTGACTGCGTTCGGCTGAAGCCGAACCTACAGTCTGGACCAGGCAAGCGACGCGGACTACGAAGGCTCGACCGTGCCGAGCTTGCGCTTCAGGATGGCGTTCACCTGCGCAGGATTCGCCTTGCCCTTGGTGGCTTTCATCGCCTGGCCGACGAGAGCATTGAACGCCTTCTCCTTGCCCGCGCGGTACTCGGCCACCATCGCCGCGTTGGCGGCGAGCACGTCGTCCACGACGGCTTCGATCGCGCCTTCGTCGGAAATTTGCCGCAGGCCGCGCGCGGCGATGACTGCATCGGCATCACCTTCATGGGCCCACATGGCGTCGAACACATCCTTCGCGATCTTGCCGGAGATGGTGTTGTCGTCGATGCGACGCAGCAACCCGGCGAGCGCGGCGGGCTTGACCGGCGCTGCATCGATGTCGAGCTCCGCGCGATTGAGCGCCGCCGAGACCTCCCCCAGCACCCAGTTCGCTGCAAATTTCGGCGCTGCGCCCGCGGCCACGACCGCCTCGTAATACTGCACGAGCTCGCGACTCGACGTGAGCGCGAGCGCATCCTGTCGCGACAGGTTCTGCGCGGCGACGAGTCGCTCCTGCAGCGCTTCGGGAAGCTCGGGCAGTTCGGCGCGCACGCGCTCGATCCATGCGTCGTCGATCGCGAGCGGCGGCAGGTCCGGATCGGGGAAATAGCGGTAGTCCTGCGCGTCTTCCTTGCTGCGCATCGACCGCGTCTCGCCGCGATCCGGATCGTAGAGCCGCGTCTCCTGCACGACGCGGCCGCCGTCCTCGATCAGCTCGGTCTGGCGCCGAATCTCGAACTCGATCGCCTTCTCGAGGAAGCGGAAGCTGTTGAGGTTCTTGATCTCGCAACGCATGCCGAGCTTCGGGTCGCCGACCCGGCGGACCGACACGTTGGCGTCGCAGCGGAAGCTGCCTTCCTGCATGTTGCCGTCGCAGATGCCGATCCAGCGCACCAGCGTGTGCAGCGTCTTCGCATAGGCAACCGCTTCCTGCGCGCTGCGCAGGTCGGGCTCCGACACGATCTCGAGCAGCGGCGTGCCGGCGCGGTTGAGATCGATCCCGGTCATGCCGTGGAAATCCTCGTGCAGGCTCTTTCCGGCGTCCTCCTCGAGATGCGCCCGCGTGAGCCGCACCGTCTTCTCGCCCTGCGCGGTGGCGATCGTGATGGTCCCGCCCTGCACCACCGGGATCTCGTACTGGCTGATCTGGTAGCCCTTCGGCAGGTCGGGATAGAAGTAATTCTTGCGCGCGAACACGCTGCGCCGGTTGATGGTGGCGCCGGTGGCGAGTCCGAACCGTATGGCGCGCTCGACGGCCCCGCGGTTGAGCACCGGCAACACCCCGGGCAGCGCGATGTCGACCGCGGAAGCCTGCGTGTTGGGTGCCGAACCGAACGCCGTCGCCGCGCCCGAGAAAATCTTGGAGACCGTTGAAAGCTGCGCGTGCGTCTCGAGCCCGATGACGACTTCCCAGGTCATCGGACAACCTCTGCCAGGCGGCGCGCTGCACGCTTCGCCGACTCTCTCCGGCGGAGAGAGTCGGCGCCTTCGGCCGACCGCCGCGCGCTCATCGCGCCATCTCCGGCATGCGACGGTGCCAGTCGGTCACCTGCTGGAAGCGATGCGCGATGTCGAGCAGCAACGCTTCGGAGAAGTGGTTGCCCTGCAACTGCAACCCGACCGGCAGTCCGCGCCGGTCGAAGCCGCACGGGATCGACATCGCGGGGCCGCCGGTGAGGTTCCCCGCGACCGTGAAGATGTCGTTCAGGTACATCGCGACGGGATCCTCGCTCTTGGCGCCGATCTCGAATGCGGTGGTGGGCGTCGTCGGCCCGGCAATGACGTCGCAGGTCGTGTACGCGCGGGCAAAGTCCTCCGCGATCAGCCGGCGCACCTGCTGCGCCTTGAGGTAGTACGCGTCGTAATAGCCGTGCGAGAGGACGTACGTGCCGACGAGGATGCGCCGCTTCACCTCCTCGCCGAAGCCCTCCGCGCGCGTGCGGCGATACATGTCGTCGAGGTCGGTGTAGCTCGCGGCGCGGTGACCGTAGCGCACGCCATCGAAGCGGGCGAGGTTCGACGAGGCCTCGGCCGGGGCGATCACGTAATACACCGGCACCGCGAGGCCGACGTTCGGCAGCGTCACGTCCACCGTCGTCGCGCCGAGGCGGCGCAGACCGGCGACGGCCTCTTCGACCGCGGCGCGGACCTCGGCGTCGACGCCCTCGCCGAAATACTCGCGCGGCAACCCGATGCGCACGCCCGCGAGCGGCGCGTCGCCTGCCGGCGCGCGCAGCCGCGCCGTGTAGTCCTCGCGCTCGCGCTCGACGCTGGTGGAGTCGCGCGCATCGTGGCCCGCCATCGCGTTGAGCAGCAGCGCGCAGTCCTCCGCGGTCTGCGCGAACGGGCCGGGATGATCGAGGCTCGAGGCGAACGCGACGAGCCCATACCGGGAGCACAGTCCGTACGTCGGCTTGAGGCCGCAGATGCCGGTGAACGCGGCGGGTTGCCGGATCGAGCCGCCGGTGTCGGTGCCGGTTGCGCCCGGCACGATGCGCGCGGCCACCGCAGCGGCCGAGCCGCCGGAGCTGCCTCCGGGCACGCATTCCGGGCGCCAGGGATTGCGCACGGGTCCGAAATGCGAGGTCTCGCTCGACGAGCCCATCGCGAACTCGTCCATGTTGGTCTTGCCGACGAGGACGGCGCCTGCCGTGCGCAGCCCGGCGACCACGTGCGCGTCGTACGGCGCGACGAATTCCGCGAGCATGCGCGAGCCGCAGGTCGTGCGCAGGCCCGCGGTCATCAGGATGTCCTTGTGCGCGATCGGGATGCCGGTGAGCGGGCCACCATTGCCGCGCTGCAGGGCGGCGTCGGCGGCACGGGCCGCTGCGAGGGAACCTTCGGCGTCGGCGGAAATGAATGCGTTGAGCGTGCGTCCGCGGGCTTCGACCCGCGCGAGCGACTCTTTCGTGAGCTCCACGCTCGACAGCTCGCGCGCCCGGAGCGCGCGACCGAGCTCCGCGATCGTCGCGGAGGCCATGTCCGACGGGCCGCCGATCATTCGATGACCTTCGGCACGAGGTACAGACCGCGCTCGACGCTCGGCGCGACCGCCTGGAACAGCGCGTGCTGGTCGGCTTCAGTGATCTCGTCGTCGCGCAGCGGGGCCGTGACCTCCTGCGCGTGGGCCATGGGCGTGACGCCGGTGGTATCGACGGCGGCGAGCTCGCCGATCATCGCGAAAATGCCGTCGAGCTTGGTACGTACGGCGGCAACCTGGGCCGCATCGATGTCGATGCGCGCGAGATGGGCGAGACGCTGGACGTCTTCGGGCGAGATGGTCATGGGTCGCGCAGGAACGCCGCTCGGGTGGCCGGGGCGCGGCCGGCGCGAAGGGCTGATATGTCTCGAGCCGCGGCCGCGTTGCGACGTCCGGCCGGAAATTGCAAACCGCACGCCGGGAACCACTTCGGCGGCCAAGCGCATTAGGGTATCATAATGTCATAATTTCTCGCAGCAGCCCGGAGCGCCCGACGCTCCCGTGGCTGCTCTTTTTGCGCCCATCGCCCGGGCTCGGATCTCACCGGATCGCGGACTTCATGTTCCAGTTCTTCAAAGGTTATTTCTCCAGCGATCTCGCGATCGACCTGGGAACCGCCAACACGCTCATCTATGTCCGCGGCAAGGGCATCGTCCTGAACGAGCCTTCGGTCGTCGCCATCCGCCAGGAAGGCGGGCCCAACGGCAAGCGCGTGATCCAGGAAGTGGGCCTCGCGGCCAAGCAGATGCTCGGGCGCACCCCGGGGAACATCACGGCAATCCGGCCGATGAAGGATGGCGTCATCGCCGACTTCACCGTCACCGAGCAGATGCTGAAGCAGTTCATCAAGAAGGTGCTCGATTCACGGCTGTTCTCGCCGAGCCCGCGCATCATCATCTGCGTGCCGTGCGGCTCGACCCAGGTGGAGCGGCGGGCGATCCGCGAATCGGCACTCGGCGCCGGGGCCTCGAAGGTGTACCTGATCGAGGAGCCCATGGCCGCGGCCATCGGCGCGGACCTGCCGATCTCCGACGCCACCGGGTCGATGGTCGTGGACATCGGTGGCGGCACCACCGAGGTCGGCGTGATCTCGCTCGGCGGCATGGTGTATTCCGGGTCGGTGCGGGTGGGCGGCGACAAGTTCGACGAGGCGATCGTCAACTACATCCGCCGCAACTACGGCATGCTGATCGGCGAGACCACGGCCGAGCAGATCAAGAAGACCATCGGTTCGGCGTTTCCCGGTTCCGAGGTCAAGGAAATGGAAGTGAAGGGCCGCAACCTCGCCGAGGGCATCCCGCGCAGCTTCACCGTGTCGTCCAACGAGATCCTCGAGGCGCTGACCGATCCTCTGAACAGCATCGTGTCGGCGGTGAAGAGCGCCCTCGAGCGCACGCCGCCGGAGCTCGGCGCGGACATCGCCGAGCGCGGCATGGTCCTCACGGGCGGCGGCGCGCTGCTGCGCGATCTCGACCGGCTGCTGATGGAGGAAACCGGGCTGCCGGTGATCGTCGCCGACGATCCCCTGACGTGCGTCGTGCGCGGCTGCGGCAAGGCGCTCGAGAACATGGAAAAGCTGTCCACCATCTTCACGACCGACTGATCACCCACCCGATGCGCCCGCTGCCCGGCGCCGCCCCGAACGCCTCCCGCATTGCCGACGTGATCCTCCCGCAGCCCGAGCGCCGCGGCCGGATCGACGCCATCGCCGCGCCGCAATTCCCCGCCCGCCTTTCCCGCCGCTGAATGCGTCACATCCAGGTCGAGCCGCCGGCGTTCTTTCATCGCGGCCCGTCGCCCCTCGCCCGCGTCACGTTCTTCGGGCTGCTCTCGGTCGCGCTGCTCTTCGCGGACACGCGCTTTCGCTACCTCGAGCAGGTGCGCTACGTCGCCGGCGTGGTGCTGGCGCCGGTGCAGCGCATGGTCCTGATGCCGCGCGACGCCTTCAATTACGTGACCGAGTACTTCCGCAACCAGCGCGAGCTCGCGGATGCCAACGCCGAGCTCCAGCGCACGCTGCTGCGCCAGGCGCCGCTGGTGCAGGGCCACGCGCTGCTGCAGCAGGAGAACGAGCGGCTGAAAGGCCTGCTCGACGTGCAGGCGCGTTACGGCGGGGCGGCCACGGCCGCCGAAGTCCTCTATACCGGGCGCGACCCGTTCTCGCAGAAGATCTTCATCGACAAGGGCGCCGAAGCCGGCCTGACGCCGGGCCAGGCGGTGATCGACGCGGAAGGCGTGGTCGGCCAGCTCACCCGCGTGTACCCGCTGATGGGCGAGGTCACCCTCGTCACCGACAAGGACAATGCGGTGCCGGTGAAGATCGAGCGCTCCGGCGTGCGCTCGGTGCTGTTCGGCGCCGGCGCGGGCCGCCTGCCCGAGCTGCGGTTCATGGCGCCCAACGCCGATATCCAGACGGGCGACGTGCTCGTGACGTCGGGCATCGACGGCACGTATCCATCGGGTCTCGCGGTCGCCAACGTGACCAGCATCGAGCGCGAAACCGGGCAGATGTTCGCGCGCATTCTCGCGAAGCCGCTCGCCGGTGCGGATCGCAGCCGCTACCTGCTCGTGCTGGGGAAGGTCGCGGCGCTCCCGGCGCAGCCCGAGGAGCCGGCGCAGGCCGACGTCGCCAAGCGCGGTCGCGGCAAGGGTCGGCGGGGAAAGGAATGATGCGACACGCGGTTAGGGGTAGCATGCCGCGAGCGTCACGCGCGTTGCGCAGCGGACATGGAGCGCGCTGCGGTGCGCGCCGCGGCGTGGCGCAGCAAACGCATGGCGGATCAGGCATGGACTCTTTGCAGGCGGGGCGACGGAAGGTCGGCCGATGATGGCGCTGCGGCGCGTGCCTCCGCTGTTGCCCGCGAGCCCCGACGTCATCCTCAAGCCGGCGAGCCCGTGGTTCGTGCTGTTCACGCTGCTGCTCGCGTTCGGTGGCAACATGCTGCCGCTCACCGGTCGCGTGCTCGAGCTGCGCCCCGACTTCCTGGCGCTGGTGCTGCTCTACTGGTGCATCCAGGAGCCGCGGCTCGTCGGCGTCGGCACCGCCTGGATGGTAGGCCTGCTGATGGACATTTCCGACGCCACGGTCTTCGGCCAGCATGCACTCGCCTACGCCGTGCTGGCGTACGCGGCGGATTACTTCCGCCGGCGCGTGTTGCGCTTCCCGCTGTGGCAGCAGGCGGCGCAGGTGTTCATCCTGCTGCTGCTGTGTGCGGGCCTCGTGGCGCTGGTCCGCGTCGTCGGTGGCGCGCCGTTGCCGCATTGGCCCTATCTCGCGTCCCCTGCGGTCGGCGCGGTGTTGTGGCCGCTGGTGTCCGTGCTGCTGCAGGCGCCGCAGCAGCCGCGGCGCTCGGCGTCGGAGTTCTGAGGCCGTGGACCGATCGCGCGTAGCGTCGTTGCACGCGGCCGGAGGGGACGCCTCATGATGGGATGGCGCCGTCGCCGCCGTCGCCACGAGGTGCCGAGCGCGTTCGGCTCCGCGGAGCTGCGCAATCCGGAGCGCGACGTCTTCCTCTTCCGGCGTCGCCTGTCGATCGCCGGCTTCCTGATCTTCGTCGGCGTTCGGCGGCCTCTTCGCGCGCTTCTTCTATCTCCAGGTGGCGCAGCACGACCATTACCAGACGCTGGCCGAGACCAACCGCATCGCGATCGTGCCGATCGTGCCCAACCGCGGCGTGATCACCGACCGCAACGGGATCGTCCTCGCGCAGAGCTATTCCGCGTACACCCTCGAGATCCAGCCGGCGCGCGTGCGCAATCTCGAAGAGACGATCAACGGTCTCGCCGAAATCGTCGACGTGCAGCCGCGCGATCGCAAGCGGTTCAGGAAGCTGCTCGAGGAATCGAAGAATTTCGAGAGCCTGCCGTTGCGCACGCGCCTGACCGACGAGGAAGTCGCGCGCTTCGCCGTCAATCGCTACCGCTTCCCGGGCGTGGATATCAAGGCGCGGCTGTTCCGGCACTATCCGCTGGCCGAGGTCGCGTCGCACGTGGTCGGCTACATCGGCCGCATCAACGACCGCGACCTCGAGCGCATCGACGAGTGGGACGAGACCGCGAACTACAAGGGTTCGGACTACATCGGCAAGGTGGGCGTCGAGCTCTCGTACGAGCGCGAGCTGCACGGCACCACCGGCGTCGAGGAGGTCGAGGTCGATTCCGGCGGCCGCGCGGTGCGCACGCTGTCGCGCACGCCGCCGGTGTCGGGCAACGACCTCCGGCTCTCGCTCGACATCAAGCTGCAGCAGGTGGCCGAGGAGGCCTTCGGTGACCGCCGCGGCGCGCTCGTCGCCATGGACCCCGCGAATGGCGACGTGCTGGCGTTCGTCTCCAAGCCCGGCTTCGATCCGAACCTTTTCGTGGATGGCATCGATCCCGCGAACTGGGAGCTGCTCAACGATTCGCCCGACAAGCCGCTCCTCAACCGGCCGCTGCGCGGCGCGTATCCGCCGGGATCGACCATCAAGCCGTTCCTTGCGCTGGCGGCGCTCACGTCCGGCAAGCGAACGCCGGGGCAGACGATCCACGACCCCGGGTTCTTCCAGATTCCCGGGCAGGCGCATCGCTTCCGCGACGACAAGCCGGGCGGTCACGGCACCGTCGACATGTACAAGTCCATCGTGGTGTCGTGCGATACCTATTACTACATGCTTGCCAACGATACGGACATCGACGACACCGCGCGCTTCCTGTCGCAGTTCGGCTTCGGCCAGAAGACCGGCATCGACATCGAAGGCGAGCTCACCGGCACCCTCCCGTCGCGGCAGTGGAAGCGCACGCGCTTCTCCGGCGCGCAGTTCCGCGAGGAGCACCGCAAGTGGTATCTCGGCGACAGCATCTCCGCCGGCATCGGACAGGGCTACAACGCCTTCACCCCGATCCAGCTCGCGCACGCCATCGCGGCCGTCGCGAGCGACGGCGTGTCCTTCCGCCCGCATCTCGTCAAGACGGTGCGCAACACGCGCACGGGCGAGGTGACCGAGGTGGTGCGCGAGCCCGAGCGCACGATCCCGCTCCGGCCTGAGAACGTGGCGATGATCAAGAACGCTCTCGCCGGCGTGCCGAAGGAAGGCACGAGCGCCACCGCGTTCCGCAACGCGGCGTACGCGAGCGCGGGCAAGACGGGCACGGCGCAGGTCTTCTCCCTCAAGGGCGAGAAGTACTCCGAGAAGCACGTCGACGAGCGCATGCGCGACCATGCCTGGTACATCGCCTACGCGCCGGTGGACAAGCCGCGCATCGCGCTGGCGGTGCTGGTGGAGAACGGCGGCTTCGGCGCTGCGGCCGCCGCGCCGATCGCACGCCAGGTGTTCGACTATTACCTGACCGGTGAGCGCAAGCGGCGTCGAAGGGCAGGCCGTTCCGGCGCCTGCCGACAGCGAGGACGAGAGCGACTGATGGGCACGATCCTGAGCCAGGTGTGGGAGGTGCTGACACGGCGCGTCGATCCGTTCCTCTTCGGCGTCGCGCTGTCGATCGTCGGCGTCGGGCCTCATCACCCTGTTCTCGGCGGCCGACCAGAACGTCGCCCGCGTCATGAGCCAGGCCGGCAAGCCTCGGCTTCGCGCTCGTGCTGATGTGGCTGGTCGCGAACGTGCCGCCGCAGACGCTCTCGCGCCTCGCCGTGCCGCTCTACGTGCGTGGCGATCTCGATGCTGATCGCCGTGGCGCTGTTCGGCATCGTGGTGAACGGCTCGCGCCGCTGGCTCAACCTCGGCGTTCGCGCGGTTCCAGCCTTCGGAGCTCATGAAGGTCGCCTTGCCGCTCATGCTCGCGTGGTACTTCCAGAAGTTCGAGGGCCGCATCCGCTGGAAGGATTTCGTGATCGCGGGCGTGCTGATCGCGGTGCCGGTCTTTCTCATCAAGCGCCAGCCCGACCTCGGCACGTCGCTCCTGATCGGCGCCTCGGGCTTCTACATCCTCTATCTCGCGGGGCTGTCGTGGAAGGTGATCGTCGGCCTGGTCGCGATCGCGGGCGCGACTGCCGCCGCTGATCCTGCACCACCTGCATGGCTATCAGCGCGAGCGCATCCTGACGTTCCTCGATCCGTCGCGCGATCCGCTCGGCGCGGGCTATCACTCGACACAGGCGTCGATCGCGCTCGGCTCCGGCGGCGTCATCGGCAAGGGCTGGCTCAACGGCACCCAGACCCACCTCGATTTCCTGCCGGAAAAGCACACCGACTTCATCTTCGCGGTGTTCGGCGAGGAGTTCGGCATGATCGGCGCCGCCCTGCTCCTGTTCCTCTACCTGCTGCTGATCGGCCGCGGCATGGTGATCGCCGCCAATGCGTCGACGCTGTTCTCGCGCCTGATGGCGGGCGCAGTGACGCTCATGTTCTTCACCTACGCCTTCGTCAACATGGGCATGGTCAGCGGACTGCTGCCCGTCGTCGGCGTGCCGTTGCCGCTGGTGTCCTTCGGTGGGACCGCGCTCGTGTCGCTCTTCATCGGCCTCGGCATCCTGATGAGCGTGCAGTCGCACCGCAAGCTCGTGAACACCTGACGCACCGAGGCGCGGTACGCCGTCAGAGCATCTCGAGCGCCGTCGCGCGCACGACCAGCGCATCCTGCGCGAAGCGCCCCTCCAGCTCCGCGCGATACTGCCGCCACCATGCGCGGTCGAGGGCATCGGTCATCACCTCGAAGATCACGATCTCGTCGCGCGTGACGCCCTCGTCGTCGGCGTCCTTCCAGCGGCCCTCGGCCGGTGCACGCGTGTACGCGGTCATGCCGCCGAAGCGTTCCGTCAGCTCGTCGCGCACGGTCCGGTAGTGCGCCGCCGGGAACGGCGAGCCATCGTTGGCGCGCAGCGGAAGGAGGATCTGCACGAGGTACATGGTCAGCGCGCCGGCACGGCGGCGTCCGCCGCCACGTAGGTGAGACGGCCAGCGACGATGCGCGCGGGTGCCGTCATCGGATGCGGCGTGCTGCGGCCCGGCGCGCCAATGTGCAGCACCGTGAAGCCGGTGACGGTGAGCGCGTCGGCGATCAGGCTGCGATGGCAGCGCCACCACAGCGCCTCGGAGCACATGATGGCCGTGCGCAGGCCGCAGGCGAGTGCCGCGAGCTCGTCGAGACCCTGCGCGAATTCCTCGCTGGCGAGGTGATCCGCGTAACCGCGAAAGGACGCATTGCGCCACGCGACGTTGATGCTGTCGGGCTGCGCTCGCCGCCGGCCGCCGAGCGACGGGCATCCAGCGGTACGCGATGCCCTCGGCCTCGAGTCCCTGCTCGAGCGCGGGCGAACCGAACTGCGGCCACCGGCGCGATCCGGGAAAGCGCCGCACGTCGGCGATGGCTTCGATGTCGAAGCTCGCGAGCAGGGCCGTGAAATCCGCGAACGTGCGGTTGGAGTGACCGACGGTCCAGACAGTCGTCGCCGGCGATGCGCATGCGCGGCGTCATGCGATGCGATGACAGCTCGTACGCTGCGATGATAAATTCACGCGCCAATGATAGCGACGTCCACTGCCAGGCGCGCGTGCGCGGCTTTCGCTGCCATGCTGATGGTTGCCTGCTCCAGCATCCCGCCACGCGACGTGACGCCGGCGCGCCCGCCGGCGGTGCCGGGCCAGGGCGGCTACTACAAGGACGACGGGCCCGCGGAAGTTGCGCCCGCCGACCTCGATGCCATTCCCGACGCCGTGCCGCGGCGCGAGCCGCTGCACCGCTTCGCCAACCGCCCCTACACCGTGTTCGGGCGCGAGTACGTTCCCGCGACGAGCCTGCGGCCGTACCGGGAGCGCGGTATCGCCTCGTGGTATGGCCGCAAGTTCCATGGCCAGAAGACCTCCATCGGCGAGACGTACGACATGTTCGCGATGACGGCTGCGCATCCCACCCTGCCGCTGCCTTCCTTCGCGCGCGTCACCAATCCCGCCAACGGCAGAAGCGTGATCGTGCGCGTGAACGATCGCGGACCGTTCCTGCACGAGCGCGTCATCGACCTCTCGTACGCCGCGGCGCATCGCCTCGGCATCGCGCAGAAGGGCAGCGGTGAAGTCGAGGTGGAGGCGTTGCTGCTCGACGACACCCTCGCGAGCGCGGCACCCGCGCTGCCGCCGGTGATGAGTGCTGCCGCCGTTGCGCCGATGCCCGGCGACGTGCCGCCGCGGGGCGTGCAGACGGCCCCTGCGACAGCGGTGCCCCCCGGCGTCGTCGCGGCGCGGGACCTCGCGCCGATCGAGAGCGTGCCGGTGGGTACGAGCGGCACGGGCTTCGTGGTGCAGCTCGGCGCGTTCGGAAGCTATCCCAACGCGCAGGCCTTCGCCGCGCGCCTTGCGAACCAATTGCCGGCGATCGGGGTCGAAGCGCACGTCCGGCAGGTCAACGGATTGTTCCGGGTATTCGTTGGCCCCTACGGGATGCGTGACGATGCCCGCGCGAATGGCAGAGCGCATCCGCGCCGAGCTTGGCTTGCCATCCACGATCGCGGCGCACTGAGGCCGCATCGTGATGCCGCAGGCGGGGCGGCGTCGACACCTCGCTATAATCCGGATGCAACTGCCGTCCCTGCCCCGCAACGCCCCGCATTTCGCATCCGTCGCGCACCTGTCGTTTCCCCTCGAGGCATTCCGTGCATCGTCTTTTCCGTCTGCTCGCTCCGCTGCTGCTCGCGTTCCTGCCTGGGCTTGCGCACGCACAGCTGACCATCGAGATCGTCGGCGGCGCCGGCAGCGCCGTGCCGATCTCCATCGTCGGTTTCGAGAACGAATCGAACTGGCCGCTCGGCATCACGGGCATCGTCGGCGCGGACCTGTCGCGCAGCGGTCTCTTCCGGCTGGTCGACGCGTCCGGGCATCGTCCCGCGTCCGTCGCGACCGCAGGAGATCCGCATCGGCGACTTCCGGGCGCGCGGTGCGGATGCCATCGTCGTCGGCAGCATGACGCCGGTGGCCGATGGTCGCGTCGACGTTCGCTTCGCGCTCGTCGATGCGGTCAAGCAGGCCGAGCTCGCGAGCATGAGCTACGTGGTGACGCCGCAGCAGTTCCGCGCGACGGCCCACAAGATTGCCGACATCATCTACGAAAAACTTACCGGCGATGTCGGCGTGTTCAGCACGCGCATCGCGTACATCACGAAGCAGGGTCCGCGTTACCAGCTGCAGGTTGCCGATGCCGACGGCTTCGGTCCGCAGACGATCGTGACATCCAACGAACCTCTGCTCTCGCCGGCGTGGTCACCCGACGGCACGCGGATTGCTTACGTGTCGCTCGAGAACCGCAAGCCCGTCGTGTACATCCAGTCGCTCGACACGGGCCGGCGGCAGGTCCTCGCGAACTTCCGCGGCAGCAACAGCGCACCCGCGTGGGCGCCCGATGGACGGCGCCTCGTGGTCACGCTGACCAAGGACGGCGGTTCGCAACTCTTCCTCATCAATGCAGATGGAAGCGGCGTGCAGCGGTTGCTGTCCTCGGCGAGCATCGATACGGAAGCGAGCTTCGCAGCGGACGGCAAGAGCCTGCTCTTCACGTCCGACCGCGGTGGCTCGCCGCAGATCTACCGGCTTGCGCTCGGCGGCGGCGGGCAGCCCGAGCGCCTCACGTTCGACGGCAACTGGAACGTGTCGCCGCACGCAACGCCCGATGGCAAATCGTTCGTGTTCATGCGCCGCGAAGGCGGCCGCTTCCAGATCGCCATCCAGGACATCGCGACGCGCCAGGTGCAGGTGTTGACGTCGGGACCACTCGATGAAAGTCCGAGCGTGTCGCCCAATTCGAAGATGATCCTCTACGCTGCCGAGCAGGGGGGGCGTGGTATATTGGCCGCGGTCTCTTCCGACGGCCGCGTGAAGCAACGGCTTGTCGCACCTGCCACCGATGTGCGCGAGCCGGCCTGGGGTCCGCTGCAGCGCTGATTCAAGGCGCTGCGGCATGCATCACTGCATCACCATTCGTCGTCAAGGAGGCAATAATGCGTAACTGGATTCTGGGCGCGTTCCTCATCGCGCTCGTCGCTGGCTGTTCGACCAATCCGCAGCAATCGGCCCCGGTTGAAGACCGGACCCCCGCCACCACGGCGCCTTCCGGTGGAACCGGCGGTGCAACCACCGGTGGTGCGGGCGGCGGCGGCGTCTCCGGCAGCACGGCCGGAAGCGCGACCGGCGCGGCCGGCAACCCGCTCCGCGACCCCAACAACATCCTCTCGCGGCGCTCGGTTTACTTCGATTACGACAGCGACGTCGTCAAGAACGAGTTCCGCAGCCTGATCGAGGCGCACGGCCGCTACCTGCAGAGCAACCGCAATGCGCGCGTCACGATCCAGGGCAACACCGACGCACGCGGCAGCCGTGAATACAACATCGCTCTCGGGCAGCGTCGTGCCGATAGCGTGCGCCAGCTGATGAAGGTGCTGGGCGCCACCGACGCGCAGATCGAGACGGTGAGTTTCGGCAAGGAGAAGCCGCGTAACCCCGGTCAGGACGAAGCCGCGTACGCGGAAAACCGTCGCGCCGACATCGTCTATTCAGGCGAGTGAAGCGTCGCGCGCGCAGTCCGTTCGTCGCCCGGGCGCTGTGTGCCGGGCTCCTCGCGCTCGCCGCGGCGGCACCAGCCAGCGCAGCGCTCTTCGATGACACGGAGGCGCGGCAGCGCATCGAGGCGACCAATCAGCGCCTGGAGCAGCTGCGCCGCCAGGTCGACGAGCGCATCGCCGCCCTCGAGGCACAGATCCGCAGCCAGGGTCTCGTCGACATCGTCAACCAGATCGAGCAGCTGAAGCGCGAGGTGGCGCAGTTGCGCGGCCAGCTCGAGGTCATCACGTTCGAGCTCTCGGAAGCGCAGAAGCGCCAGCGCGATCTCTACGTCGATCTCGATTCGCGCATGCGGCGACTGGAATCCGCCAGCACGACGCCACAGGCGAGCGCGCCTTCGCCCAACCCGCCGGTCGCAGAGTCGATTCCCGGTGCGCCGCCCGCGGCGATGCCGGGTGGTGCACCGCCGGCCGGTGCCGGCTTCGGCCCGTCCGCCGCTCCGCCGGGCGCGCCCGCGGCAGGCCCAGCGACGCGCCCGCCGGGCGGCGACCCTGCCAGCGAGCAGCGTGCGTACGACGCTGCACTCGATCTCTTCAAGAGCGGCAGCTATGGCGCCGCGGTGACGAGCTTCGGTTCCTTCGTGCGCACGTATCCGCGCAGTCCGCTCGCGCCCTCGGCGCAATACTGGATCGGCAACGCCCAGTTCGCGCTGCGCGATTTCAAGGCTGCGATCACATCGCAGCGGCAGCTGATCGCGAACTATCCGGACAGCGCGAAGGTGCCCGACGCCATGCTCAACATCGCCACCAGCCAGTTCGAGCTCGGCGACGGTGCGGGTTCGCGGCGCACCCTCGAGGACCTGATCGCGCGCTATCCGCAATCGGAAGCCGCGGCCAAGGCCCGGCAGCGCCTCGCCATCCGCTGACGATGCACCGCCGGCGGGGAACGTGACTCCGCCTTCCGCGACGCGCGTGCCGGCATTCGCCGCACGCGTGATTGCATGGCATGCGCGCTCCGGGCGCCACGACCTGCCGTGGCAGGACACGCGCGATCCGTACCGCATCTGGCTCTCGGAAGTGATGCTGCAGCAGACGCAGGTCGCCGCGGTCATCGCGTATTACGAGCGCTTCCTCGCCGCGTTTCCGGACATTGCCGCGCTCGCCGCCGCACCGATCGACGCGGTCTTCGCCGTATGGAGCGGGCTTGGGTACTACCGGCGCGCGCAGCATCTGCACGCGGCAGCGAAGATCGTCGTCGCCGACCATGGCGGCGTGTTTCCGCGCGAGCTTGCAGAGATCGCTGCGCTGCCTGGCATCGGCCGCTCGACTGCGGCCGCCATTGCGGCCTTCGCGTTCGGCACGCGTGCTGCGATTCTCGACGGCAACGTCAAGCGCGTGCTCGCGCGCCATCGCGGGATCGAGGGTTTCCCGGTGACGCTTCGGTGGAGCGCGCACTGTGGACCGCGGCCGAGGCGCTGCTTCCCTCGGCGGGCATCGAGGCGTACACGCAGGCGATGATGGATCTCGGCGCCACCGTGTGCGTGCGCAGGCGACCGCTGTGTCACGCATGTCCCGTAGCCAGCGACTGCGTTGCGGTGGCGACGCACCGGGTCGACGAGCTGCCGGCACCGCGTCCGAAGCGAGCGTTGCCGCAGCGCGCGGTGCAGGTCGCGCTGCTCGAGCACGACGGCGCGATCCTGTTCGAGCGGCGCGGCGCGACCGGTGTGTGGAGCGGACTGTGGAGCCTGCCGGAGTTCGCCGAGCACGAGGACATTCTCGCGGCGTGCCGCGTGCGTTACGGCGTCGAGGCACCGCGCGCGCAGGCGCTGCCCGCGATCGAGCATGGTTTCACCCACTATCACCTGACGATGCTTCCGCGCCGGATCGCTCTCGGCCGCGTGACGTCGATGCAGTCACCGGCGCATGCGTGGTGGACGGTGGATCAGGCGCTCGCCGCAGGACTTCCCGCGCCGGTCAAACGGCTATTGCGCTCGCTGCGCGCGCCGGTCGGCGGCTCCCTGTTCGACTGATCGTGCCGCCGGACTCGGGGGCACCCGGGCAAGTGTGAGCGCGCACTCCAACTACGCCAGGCGACTGGCGACGCACGATCCGCGCTCGCTCGAACGCGGTGACCACACGCTTGCCCGGGGGTAGCGCTCGCGGCAGCGCGCCCAGGGGAAAAAAGGGTGCATGAGATAATTTGCGGATGCCCGACGCCGCCCATCTGTCCCCGCTCGTCACGGGCCTCGCGTTCGCGCTAGCGGTGGTTTTCGGGGCCGTCGCCAATCGCGTGAGCTTCTGCACGATGGGCGCAGTCACCGATTTCGTGAACTTCGGCGACTTCCGCCGCATGCGCATGTGGCTGCTCGCCATCGCGGTCGCGATCGCCGGCGCCGGCGCGCTGCAGGTGTCGGGGCTGATCGACCTCGGCAAGACGATCTACACCAGCCCGCGCATCAGCTGGGTGTCGCACCTCGTGGGCGGCTTCCTGTTCGGCTTCGGCATGACGCTCGCGTCGGGCTGCGGCAGCAAGACGTTGCTGCGCGTCGGCGCGGGCAACCTGAAGTCGCTGATCGTGCTGATCTTCCTCGGCATCTCCGCGTACATGACCCTGAAGGGCCTGTTCGCGGTGGTCCGCGCGAGCGCCCTCGATCCCATCCGGCTGGACGTCAGCGCGCTCGGCGCGGCGACGTCGGACCTGCCCAGCATCATCGCCGCGCTCGGCGCACCGGCGGCACGGCTGTGGGTGCCCTTCGCGTTCTCGGCGGCGCTCGCCGCGTTCATCTTCGCGAGCCGCGATTTCCGCGAGAGCCGCGAGATGATCATCGGCGGCGTGCTGATCGGTGCCGTCATCGTCGCCGGCTGGTACATCTCCGGCCACCTGGGTTACCTGGCGGAAGACCCGAGCACCCTCGAGGAGCGCTTCGTCGCCACGAACTCGGGGCGCGCCGAGTCGTACTCGTTCACCGCGCCGGTGGCCTACCTGCTCGAGCTGCTGCTGTTCTGGAGCGACCAGTCGCGCGTGCTCACGTTCGGCATCGCCGGCGTGCTGGGCATGATCGTCGGCTCTGCTGCGATGGCGCTCGCCACGCGCACGTTCCGCTGGGAAGGATTCGCTTCGACCGAAGACCTTGTGCATCATGTCGTCGGCGGCATATTGATGGGGTTCGGCGGCGTCACCGCGCTGGGTTGCACGATCGGCCAGGGGCTGACGGGCATTTCGACGCTCGCCATCGGATCGTTCCTCGCGCTCGGTGCCATCATCGGCGGCTCGGTGGCCGCGGTGAAGTACCAGGTGTGGCGCCTCGACCGCACCGGCTGAGCCAGGGTCAACGTCACCCCGGCCGGCACGTTAACCAGTCATGATCATCTTCGATCTCGCCTGCACCAACGGTCATCGCTTCGAGGGCTGGTTTGCCTCGACCGACGACTACACGTCGCAGGCGGAGCGCCAGCTCGTGCGCTGCCCGGTCTGCGACGATGCCGGCGTCGCGAAGATTCCTTCGGCGAAGGTGCACACGGGCAAGGCCGCTCCCGCCGTCGCGCCGGCGACGCCGGCGGCGCGGGCATCGGACTCCATGCCCATTCCCGCGGAAGTCATCCAGCAATTGCGTGCGATCGTGCAGCGCGCGGACGACGTCGGAATGCGCTTCGCCGAGGAGGCGCGCAAGATCCATTACGAGGAAGCACCGCCGCGTGCCATTCGCGGACAGGCCTCGGGCGATGAAGCCGATGCGCTGCGCGAGGAGGGCATCGAGTTCGCGAGCCTGCCGTCGTTCCTCGTCGACGAGTCGCACTGACGCCCTCGTTCGGCAGGGCCGGCTGCGACCGTCCGCTATAATCCCGCGCTCGGTGGGCCGTTAGCTCAGTTGGTAGAGCAGCGGACTTTTAATCCGTTGGTCGCAGGTTCGAGTCCCGCACGGCCTACCAATCCCATCAGGGTGTATTCCGGTCACATCGGTGAAGGTTTGTACCGGAGACATCGGTAACACCGTCGCCTGGAACACGTTCTCCGCCGGTTCCAGGTGACATGTCTCATCGTCGACGAATCGCAAGTCGTACGGCGCAAAGCCGGCGACCCCGCTCCATCGCTGACTCGCTCGACCGGCCATGATTCAACGGCGCTTGACGCCGGCCCTCACTTTCTCCAGCGCCAGGACCGCCCAGCTGGTCACGAGCTGGGGCTTGTCTTCCCACCATTGGCTCGATCCGGTGTTGACCCAGGATCCGTCCTTTTGCTGCATGGCGAGCAGCTTCGACGAAAGCTCGTTGCGCCAGTTGCGCTTCTGCCCGCTGCCGTCGACGAAGGTGTCTTCGCCGTACGCGCGCATGACCTTCGAGAAAGCGTTGTAGAAGTAGAACAGCGTGTGCGTCTTGCCAGTGCCCGGAACAGTGTCGAGGGCAAAGTTGGTCGTCATCCACTTGTGTGCGGCCTGCACGCGTGGGTCATTCTTGTCGGCGCCGGAGTACAGCAGGCTCAGCAACCCAGCCGCCGTCATCGTTCCATACGATTGCGTCGCACCGATTTCGAACTCAGCTGGATTGCTGGCACTGCGATATACGAAGCCGCCGTCGTTGCCGGCCCATTTCTGGTCATTGCTCTCGCTGCGGTTCTGGTTGCGACTGACGAAGACCAGGGCTTTCTGCCAGACGGGATCCGCGGGATCGAGCGACGCATCCTTGAGGCCCTCGAGGGCGATGTAGGTATTCGACAGGTCGGGCCGCTGGTCGCCGCCGTATCCGAACCCACCGTAGTGGCCGTGGTCGCGCGCGTAGCCTTCACCTTCGTCGAACTGATGCGTGACGAGGAACTGTCGTGCGGCCGCAATGACTTTCTCGTGCTGCGGATTCTTCGTCGCGGCGAGGGCCGAAAGGCAAACGGCAGTGTTGTAGCCCGGCATTGCCGGACGCGTCGCTGATTGCGCCGTTGGGCTGGACCCGGGCGAGGATGTACGAGACTTGCCGCGTGATGAATGGACCGTCGCCCTCGTTGTAGCCACGCGGGCTTTCCAGGAACGCGCGCAGCGACATTCATGGCCAGCGCCTCGTGCCCCGCTTGGCGTTGAATTCGCCGACGAATGCATCGAAGCGCCTCTTGCTGCAGCCGGTTCATGCCTGGTGGCCGCGTCGCTTCCCTTTTTCAAGGTGCATGCGCTCGTCACGGCCATCTTGCGTTGCGGCGCGACAACAGTCCTGACGCGCACCGGCCGCCAAAATGCGCGGGCAGCGTGACCGGAGTGCGAAAGCGAAGCCCCGCTCGTGCGGCTCGCGCCTCGGAATGTCCAGAATTGCAAAGCCAGATGGCGCGGGAACGCGAAGAATGCTCGAGCGCCACGAGTCAGCTGCGTACGTCGCTGACACCGGCCCCCGACCCCCCTTCTGGAGAGCGCGATGAGACGATGGACGTGGCCCCAAACAGTCATGGCAGCGCTTGCCGGCTGCCTGATGCTCGGACATGAAGCGGTTGCACAGTCCACCACCCCCGATTGGCAAGGCACGGGCTGGAAGGTTGGCGCTACCCTGTACGTATACGGGCCGTCGATCGATGGGAGCTGGGCATTTCCCAAGCGTTCGGGCAGCGGCGAGGTCATCGTCGATGCGGGCAACGTGTTCGATTCCCTCAACGGCGCGTTCATGGGCGCGCTCGATTTGCACAACGGTCGCTGGGGCCTGTTCACCGACTATCTTTATCTGGACGTCAGTGGATCGCGTTCGGGCACGCGCGACTTTTCGATCGGCGGCGCCAACGTGCCGGGGTCGGTCACCGGGGATCTCGACCTCGGCGTCAAGGGCTTCGCGTGGACGATCGCGGGGCAATACCGCCTGCAGTCGAGTCGCGAGCTCACGATGGATCTTCTGCTCGGTGCGCGACTGCTCGACGTCACGCCACGGCTCAGCTGGAATCTTAGTGGGGAGCTGGGGTCGCTTCCCCCTGCGAGCCGCGGCGGCACCTACGAAATCGACGCCAACAACTGGGATGCGATCATTGGACTGAAGGGCCGTTACGCCTTTGGCGATCGCCTGCAGTGGTACGTGCCCATGTACGTCGATGTGGGCACGGGCGAATCGAGTCTGACGTGGCAGGCGGCAGCGGGGCTTGGCTATGCGTTCAGCTGGGGCGACATCGCGGCGCTCTGGCGCTACGTGAGCTACGACATGAAGTCGGGGCAGCCGGTGAACGATCTCACGTTCAACGGGCCGATGCTCGGAGTGACCTTCCGCTGGTAGCCCCTGCGTGCGCCGGTGGGGAATCCCCCTGACCGGCCGGCAGCACGCGGTGTCGTACGGTGGCCCTGCGCGGGGCCGCAGTGGCCCTCGCGCCGCCGGATGGATCCGATAGCGCGCAGCCCCTGGTGCGCTATTTCGTGTGATCGGCGTGACACATGACGCAGTCCATGTGTCCCTGCTGGTTCCAGCTCGCGGCCTTCTGCGACCCGAAGTCGGGACCGTGGCAGCTCACGCAATGCTCCACGCCCTGCGCCGGCTTCCACACGGGCGGCGTCCACTTGCCGTCGAAGTACTCGTTCAGCGCGAGTGCCACCGTGTAGGCGACTTCTCCGGCCACCTTCGCGCAGCGTTCGATCTTGGCGTCCGACTTGATCGTCGCACCGGCGGCCACCGTCCATTTCGACACCGACGTATGGCACAAGGGCGACATCGCCTTGACCCTGATCTGCTTCGGCATCGGCGAGAGGTCATCGAACCGGTCGGTCGGAAAGTCCTGCTCGGCGTACCACCAGAACAGGCGATCGATGATCTGATTGTTCTGCTGCTCGTCGCGCTTCCCGGTGTACGTGACCATGTTGATGATCGTCGACGCTCCGCCGAGCGCTCCGCACAGGGTGCCATGCCCCCCGTAGCCGGCCGCCGCATGGGCCATCATCATTTCCGGTAGCGTGGTCCACGGATAGCCGACCTGCTCCTTGAGCATGCTGAGCAGGCTCAAATAGGACGCCGTACCGCATCCGCCCTTGTCCTTGT
This sequence comes from uncultured beta proteobacterium, assembly GCA_963734575.1. Taxonomy (GTDB): domain Bacteria; phylum Pseudomonadota; class Gammaproteobacteria; order Burkholderiales; family Casimicrobiaceae; genus CAIWHR01. The sequence continues at coordinate 34,650 of CAVTHT010000014.1, forward strand.
AGAAGCGGTAGGCGCGTCGCCCGGCCTCCAGCGGATCGAGCCGGGTCCACTTCCACGGGAGTGAAGGCGCAGGCGAGGCTGCATCACCGGTGGCCGCGGCAATGCTTGCTCCGGAGGCGCACCCGAGGACGCCGCCTGCAAGAAGGCCGGCGGATCCGATCAGCATCGTTCGGCGTGACGACGGGCTGGCATCTCGAGCGGGCGTGTTCATTCGCAACTCCTGTATTTTGGCTGGCGGTCAGATCGGCTCGCAGGCGACCGCACTGACAAGTTGCCGCGTGTCGGCATTCGGGCCTGGATGGCTGCCTGTGTCGCACTGCGCATTCCCGATCCGGACGCGCTGCGATGCAGCCCAAACGTTATCCGCTCGCAAGCATCGGAGGCTTTGCATTTCTGGACGTCACCCGTATCGTTTGCCTAATATCAAGCTCCGCGAGTTCATCCCATTGCGGCTAGTGCTTGGGCACGCCCCTTACTCGGATGCTCGCGCTCGACCTGAACGATCGGCGTCTCGACGGGGAGCGCGAGCGGGTCGCCCTTTTGGTAAATGCACAAGTATTGCTGCTGTGTTCGGAATACCCTGTTACCTATCTTTCTCGAGGGCACCGCAGCATGGGAAGCTGGCGCCGGGCGATGAATCGATGACGCGCAACGACGGCGTGGAAAGCTGATCCACCCGAAGTCGAGGTCGTGATCGAGATTCCCCGCGGCAGCTTCCTCAAGCGCGGCTCGACCGGCCACATCGATTTCGTGTCGCCATTGCCGTGCCCGTACAACTACGGTGCGGTGCCGTCGCTGCTCGGCCTCGAAGGTGATCTCCTGGATGCGGTCGTGCTCGGACCGCGGCTCGCGCTGGGACGCCGGCTGAAGGTGCGTGCGTGGGGTGCCGTCACGCTGACGGACCGCGGACTGTTCGACGACAAGCTCATCTGCAGCGCGCGGCCGGTCGGCGCGGCGGAACGCCAGCGCGTGCTGCGCTTCTTCCGCTTCTACGCGCGCTGCAAGGGCCTGCTGAACCGCTGGCGGCAACGGCCGGGCCGCAATGCGTGCGATGGATGGATCGATGCGCGAGTTGCGCTCGCGCGTGCCCGGCCGCGCGATCAATCGTGGCACGGCCCCGGCATTACCTACTGACCGGGATGCTGCGCCGCCGCATGAGCTATTCGCTGCCCCGTTGACAAAGCAGGGGGACGGACTACCATTCGCGGCTTGTGCTGGAGCGGTAGTCTTGCCACTGCCCGGAAGTGGTCATCCACATCCACGCTTGCCGATCTACGGGGGACGGCACCGCGAAGGAGAAAAAGAATGAACTCTCGCAGCATGAAGATGGCAGTCATCGGCGCCGGCATCCTGGTCGTCGCCGTCGTAGCAATCAACAGCGTGCAGAACCAGAGTCCCGGCGCCCAACCTGCAGATCAAGACGAATACGGCGAATACGGCCAGCACTGCCAATACGGCGAACACGGCCAGCACGGCGAATACCGCCAGTTCGGCGCTCACGGCCAATACGGCCAGCACCGCCAACACGGCGAATACCGCGAGCACCGCCAATACGGCGAATACGGCCAGCACGGCGAACACCGCCAATTCGGCGCTGACGGCGAATACCGCGAGCACCGCCAACACGGCGAATACCGCCAGCACGGCGAATACGGCCAATTCGGCACTTACGGCGAACACCGCCAACACGGCGAATACGGCAAACACGGCCAATTCGGCGCTGACGGCGAACACCGCGAATACCGCCAATACGGCGAACACGGCCAACTCGGCGCTCACCGCCAGCACGGCGCGCTGACGCTTCACGGCTTGGGCCGCTCATTGCTCAAGCCGCTCGACGAACCGGCATCCGGACCTGGATGCTCCGCGGCCAGATCGGCACTCCCGGTCTGGCCGCTTTCATGTTCACCGCGTGCGCGGGTGATCGGCGCGCCCACGGACTCGCCTGTGTCCTGAAATGCAGTTGTCGCTGACCGTGCTGCTGGCGATCGTGGTCCCGCTCACGTTCCTCTACGTGATGCACTGGCTCGACCTCTACGGATCGGATCGGCCGCGCGTCATCGTGGGATGCCTCGCCTGGGGGCTGGTGGCATTCCTGCTGTCCTTTCTCGCCAACCGCTTCTGCATCGACATCCTCGGGCTGTCGCGCCCTTTCGTCAGCACGCGGACGGCGCCGTTCGTCGAGGAGCTCTTCAAGTCGGGCGTGCTCGTCTATCTCGTCCGCCGGGGCAGGCTCACGTACTTCGTCGACGGCGCGATCTACGGCTTCGCTTCCGGGATCGGTTTCGCGATCATCGAGAACCTGCGCTACGTGCAGCTCTTTCCCGACAACCCGGTTGCGCTGGTGGTGATCCGCGATTTCTCTTCGGCGCTGGCGCACGGCACGGCGACCGCCATGACGGGCATCGCTCTGGGGCACTTCGCGCTGCGCGACAGGGCGCACGGCCGCGGACGCGGCATCGTCTTCGGCCTGATCGCGGCCATGAGCCTCCACTACGCGTGGAACATCTTCGCGAATTTCTCGCCCTTCTCGCGCACGACCACGGAATGGATTCTCGTGAGCATCGGCCTTGCCGGTGTGGCCATGGTCGGCGCGGCGATCCTCGTGGGCCTTCGCTTCGAGGCCCGGCGCCTGCGCGCATCCCTCGGCGAAACGCCCGGCGTATCCGTCGGCGAGGCGAATCTCATCCAGCACATGAGCGACCTCGAGCACATGCTGCGCCCGGTCCGCGATCGGTTCGGTGCCAGGAAGTGCCACGATGTGTCCGCCCTGCTGCATCTCGAGGCGCAACTGGGGCTCGCCGAGGACGCCTGCGAGCGCGCCGCCGACCCCGGCGCGCGCGCCGAGATCGCGGGCCGCGTCGCGCAGCTCGAACGGGCGGTGGCGAGCGGTCGCGACAAGGTCGGCATGTACGTCATGCTGTACGTGCGCTCGATCTTCCCCGACACGCAGTGGTCGCTCTGGATGCGCCTGGCGCAGTCCGTGGCGCACCATCCCGCGATCGGCGTCGACGTCTGGGCTTGCGCGCGAGTGCCGGCCACCATCGGCAGGGACGCCGGCCCCGACATGTACGCGCGGGTCGGCCGTGCGCTGCAGTTGCGCACGACGCTTCCGTCGGCGCAGCGCGGCGGCCCGCACGAGCTTCCGGACGCCCTCCGCCATTGCCTGCATTGGGTGGCCAGCGAAGTGACCGTCACCACGCACCGCGTGGCGGAACGCTTCGGCCACGAGCACCACGTCGCGCACCACATGCTCGAGGAGCTCGTCGCGCGCGGTCACCTGCATCGTACGATGCGCAATGGCGAGACCAGCTTCGAGCCGGCCCGGGCCACCGGGCACCGGCTGCATCTTTGGCATTCCGCGCCGCACGAACCCGTGGCGCATCGTTAGGAAACCAGCGTGAAATGCTTCTTCGACGAGAATGACGCGCGCGGCGTATGCCGCTTCTGCGGCCGCTGCATCTGCAGCGCGCACGCGGAGAAGCGCATGCCCTACATCACCACCGTGTACGTCGGCGCGGGCAATACGCCGAAGGCGGTGGTCGTGTCGGATGCTCTGTGGTGCGGCGTATGCAAGCCGGAGGCGGAACCCATTTCGATGCCCGAGATCTACTGAGTATCGGCGGCCGCCGCGCCGCACGGCTCCACGTCGGGCATCGATCGGATTGCGCAGCACCGATGCGCGCCAGCGGGCTCGTCGTGCGCGTTGGCTGCGCGATCACGCGCGTATGATTGGAGGAATGGCGTTCTGCGGAGAGGAACATGCGTAAGGTAGACATCTTCAACCACATCCTGCCGGTGAAGTTCTTCGAGCGTATCGGCGACTACAAGGACATCGGCAAGCGCATGCGCGACGTGCCGATGCTGTTCGACCTGGACGAGCGCTTCCGCGTGATGGACCGGTTCCCCGACTACGTGCAGGTGCTGTCGGCGGGGATGCCGCCGATCGAGGCCCTCGCGGGCCCGGACAAGAGCCCGGAGCTCGCGGAGATCTGCAACGACGGCATGGCGGAGCTGTGTCGCGAGTACCCTGACCGCTTCCCGACGTTCATCGCGTCGCTGCCGCTCAACAATCCCGAAGCGTCGATCCGCGAGATCCACCGCGCCGTGCGCGACCTCGATGCCCGCGGGATCCAGATCTTCTCCAACATCAACGGCAAGCCGCTCGACCTGCCGGAGTTCGCGCCGATCTTCGCGGCGATGGCCGAGTACGACCTGCCGATCTTCCTGCATCCGGCGCGCGGGGCAAACTTTCCGGACTACCTCACCGAGGACAAGTCGAAGTACGAGCTGTGGTGGGCGTTCGGCTGGCCCTACGAAACGAGCGTCGCCATGGCGCGCATCGTGTTCGCGGGCATGTTCGAGCAGTACCCGGACATCAAGATCATCGCCCATCACTACGGCGCCATGATCCCGTTCTTCGAAGGCCGCGTGGGCCCTGGGCTGGACCAGATCGGATCGCGCACGTCGGTTGCCGACTGGAAGGACGACCTCGCGAAGCTCAAGAAGCGACCGATCGACTACTTCCGCATGTTCTACGCCGACACGGCGGTGTTCGGATCGGTGGCTGCGACGCAGTGTGGGCTTGCGTTCTTCGGCGCCGATCGCACGGTGTTCGCGTCCGACGCGCCATTCGATCCCGAGAAGGGACCGATGTACATCCGCGAGACGGTGCGCATCATCGACGAGCTCACGTGCTCCGACGAGGATCGCGCGAAGATCTACCACGGCAACGCGGAGCGGCTGATGAAGCTGGGTGCACCAGCCGCCGCTGCCCGCGCGTCGGCGCCTGCGCGTGACCGCCGGGTCGCCGTCGCCCGGTGACCGACCGCAGGTGAGTGCCCCGCAGGGGTTCGAAACCGCGACGGTGGCCGAAGACGGCGGGGCGCAGCCGTTCGCGCTGGAGTTTGCTGCCACGCTGGGTGGCGCGCTGCCCAACGACCGCGCCGATCTGCTCGCGCTCTACGAGAAGGGCAAGGCGCGGCAGTGGAACGCCACGACCCGCATCGACTGGTCGTGGGAACTCGACGCCGACAACCCGCAGCAACTGCCGGCCGAGGTGCTGCCGATCCATGGCGCGCCGTTTCTGGACCGCATGTCGACGGGCGAGCGCGCGCACGTCTTTCGCGAGTACCAGGCGTGGTCGACCGCGCAGTTCCTGCACGGTGAAAAGGGCGCGCTGCTGTGTGCGTCCAAGATCGTGCAGCAGGTCGAGGACCTCGACGCCAAGCTGTTCGCCGCGACGCAGGTGGTCGACGAGGCACGGCACGTCGAGGCCTACAGCCGCCTGCTGGAGAAATTCGGCACCTCGCACCCGATCACGGGTCCGTTGCGCGACCTGCTCGACCAGGTGCTGCGCGACCCGCGCTGGGACATGACCTACCTCGGCATGCAGGTCATGATCGAAGGCCTGGCGCTCGCGGCGTTCGCGGCGATCCGCGACACCGCGTGCAACCCTCTCGCCGCCGCCGTGAATGCCTTCGTGATGGAAGACGAGGCCCGCCACGTCGCCTTCGGGCGGCTGGCGTTGCGCGACTTCTATCCGCAACTCACCGCCCGGGAACGCGACGAGCGCGAGGAGTTCGTGGTCGAGGCGTCGCACCTGCTGCGCAACCGCTTCGATGCCATCGAGCTCTGGTCCACGCTCGGGTTGCCCGCCGCGGAGTGCGCGCAGCATGTCGAGGCGAGCGAGGCGCGGCAGGCATTCCGCGCGATGCTCTTCGCGCGCATCGTTCCCGCCGTGAAGGACATCGGTCTGTGGGGACCGCGCATTCGCGAGGCCTACTCGAAGATGGGCGTGCTCGGCTTTGCGCAGGTGCCGCTCGACCGGCTGGGTGCGTCGGACGAAGCGCGGGCCCGCGATTTCGACGCGCGAAGGAAGCACATCGAGGACATCGCCGCGCTCGGCGGCGAATCGCCCCGCTAGGGCTGCACCGTCGCCGCGGTGCGTTGCTGCGCGATCCGCTGCTGCACCTCCCGTGCGCCAGGCAGCGCCGGGTCCTGCGCGCAGGCGGTGGCTGCAGCGGCTTCTGCATCCTGCCAGCGGCCCATCGAGGCCAGCGAAATGGCGAGATGCAGGTGGGCGAGCGGATAGCGGTAGGTGTATCCCAGTCCCGTGCGAAACGCGCGTTCCGCATCGTCGTGCCTTCCGTTCCCCTGCAGCGCGCAGCCGAGGCCGTCGTATGCCTCGACGGAGCGCGGCGTCGCGGCCAGCGCATCGCGAAACTGCCGTTCCGCCAGAGCCCATTCGCGCCGCACCAGATGCAGCGCGCCGAGGCGCAGCATGACGTTCGGCAGGCCGCGACCGGTAAGGGCGGCCTGCTGCAGATGGGGCTGGGCCGCGTCCTGATCACCGGCGAGCACGCTGGCTGCTGCGGCCAGCAGGTGGCCCCACGGCAGCTCCGGTCTCGCGCGGATCACTTCGTTGGCCGTCGCGAGGCACGCGCCGGGATCGCCCATGTTGAGCTCGCACCGCGCGCGCCGGGCCTTCGCCAGCCAGTCGTCGGGCGCGATCGAGAGCACCGCATCGAAGGCGCGGGCCGCGTTCGCGTAATCACCCGTTGCGAGCAATGCCTCCGCGCGGTTTGCGTTCCATGCGACCAGCGTGTCCTGCACGATCTGCCGCTGACGGCCGTCGAGGTCGATGTCGTCCGGCACGAACTTCGGCGCGGCACGTCTACGATCGATGGCGCTGCAAGGATGCGTCGATGCTCGGGAAGCGTGATGTCTTCCATCGGACGGCCGTCGAGGCGCCGGCGCGAAGCCGAGGCATCCCAGGATCGTCGGTGCGATGTCGACGACGCGCGTCCCATGCGCCAGCACATCGTGGGCCACGTCCGGTCCGACCACCGCGAGGAACCCTTCGTTGCGATGCCATTGCACCGACGGCGGCAACATGGATTCGGCCGTCGCGGGACGGTCGGCCCGAGTGGCAAAGCCATGCGTCGACACGACGAACACCGTCGCGTCATCCCCGGCGACCTCCAGCAGCCTGCCGAGCATCGCGTCCTGCAACCGATACGCGGTATCGACGACGTCGCCGTAGATTGCCGCGTCGCGTTCGTTCGTCTGGGGCAGACGGGGCGGCCGGAAGGACAGGAAGTCACGCTGGATCTCGGCGAGCCACGGATAGAACACCGCGAGGCAATCCCAGTCCGCTGCGGCGGCAAGGTGAGTGGCCGCAGCGTGAATGCTGCTCGTGTGCGCGAGCGCGACGGCGATGCGCGTGAGGCGCGCGTCGCTCTCCTGGTCGACCTCGTTCGCGCGCGGCACGATGCCCGCGATGTCCGTCCCGGTGATGTCCCCCGGGTGCACCCGCAGCGGTCGCAGCGCGTCGCGAAGCTCCGCCGGATGCACGCACTCCGGCGCCAGCGGCCAGGCATCGAATCCGGGTCCGCGCGCGACGGCGAAGGCATCGTCGATCACGGTGCCGGCCGTCCACGACGTTGCAGGTGCGCTCGCGGGCCAGCCCACGACGCTGCACGCGACGCCCGCACCTTGCAGCATTTCCCAGAAGGCGGGCCGCCGCCACGCTGCATGCCCCACGGGCTCCACGCCGCCCTGATCGGGACGCACGGCCACGTCGCCGCACACGCCGTGCGCAGGCGCGTTCACTCCGGTGGCGAGCGAGGTCCACAGCATTGAGCGCACCAGCGGTCCGGTTGCGTGGATGCGGCCGGAGCAGCCCATTTCCACGACGCGCTGCAGGTGCGGAAGCGCGCCACGATCGACGAGCTCGGAAACGATGGCCGGGTCGGCGCCATCGAGCCCGACGAGGATGACGCGATGTCTCACTGGACTAGCTTCGTGCGAAGCGATGCGGTAATCGTTCGCGGGACGGCCCTTCCCGCTCGTGCGGACCGGACGGGGTGCGCAACCGCAACGCAAGCGGGTCGGGCCCCTACAATGGCGGTGTGCAGATGCAGGTGTCTTCCACTCATTCCATACGCAAGGCGCACTTGGTGGAGCATCGCCTCGTGCGCCGGCTCGTGCCGCAGGTGTTTGCGAGCGGGAGCGCACCGGAGCTGCTGCTCGTCGCCGTTGCGCCCGACGGCGCGGTTCATGGCGCTGCGGCGATTGCGTGGCGCGCGTGGGGGGATCCACCGGGGTTCCCGCTGTTCGTGCACGTGGAACCGGAAGCCCGCCGATGCGGACTCGGTCGCGCGCTGCTGCGCGCGGCGAGCGATGCCTGCCGCGGCGAGACGCTCAACTTCCATGGCTGGGACGCCCTCGACGAGGAAAGCCCCGGCGCGCACTTCGCGTTGGCGAATGGCTTTCGCACCTTGAAGCGCACGTTGCATTTCGAGGCCGGCGGCGCCGAGCTGCATGGCGTCATCGCATCGATCCGCGACCGCTTGCAGGCGCGCGGCCGCGTACCTGTCGACGCGGGCGTGGTTTCTCTTGCGAGTGTTTCGCCCGAGCCGGTGGCAAGACTGGTGAGCGGCACGTTCGGCAGCCGCTACGAGACTTGTCTGGGCAACATGCGCGGCGGCAGCGGCTACGACCGCGAGAACTCCGTCGTGCTGGTGCATCGGGGCGAGGTCGCGGGCGCGCTGCTCTATCGCTGGGGCGATGGCGTTCCCGAGGTGGACGTCAATGTCGTGGCGCCGTCGCTGCGCGGTGGCTGGGCCAACGTGCTGCTGCTGGAACGGGCCACCCGCAACGGGCTCGCCGCCGGCGCGACGCGCTTTCGGTTCCGTTGCGAGGAGCGCGTGCGCGACACCATGAATCTCGCGCAACGCATGGGCGCCGCGCTGGCGCGCACCACGCTCGAAGTCTGCGTGCCGATCGAACGCCCGCACTCCGCTTGACGACGAAGCTCAGCGCATCCGCTGCCGGCGGCGCAGCGCGAGCACGCCAACGGCGCCCGCGATGAGGAGCGGGAGCGACCCGGGCTCGGGCACTCGGCCCGGCGTCTGGACGGCGGTGTCCGGCGTCGATTCGTAGCCGTAGCGCGTGAGCGTGACCTGGCCGTTGCTGCCAATCGCTTCCACCCAGCCGTAGTGCGGCCCCACGTCGGTGGGCAGGTCGAAGCGCAGGCCGACATAGGCGAGGCCCGAGTTGAAGAAATCGCCGAACGGAATCGGTGACTTGCCGGCGAGGAATGGCGGGTTGCCGTCCGCATCGGACACGAACGCGCGACTGCCGTCGATGATCTCACCCGCCGCGAGCGCGGATGCGTACGTCCCAGGCTTGGCCTGCGTGGGCGGAATGACATAGCCGACCACCTCGTTCGCAAAGGTATTGACGCTGGTCGTGAAGGTGCAGGGAAGTGGGTTGAGCGGATCCGGGATGCACGAATCGCCCACGCGCAGGAACGAATACAGCGTGTTGCCGCCGATCACGAGGTCGTACATGCCCAGCGTGACGTCGGGATCGATGTCGACGATGACCGGCGCCGCCTGCACGAAGCCGGTGGTGAACGTCGCGTAGAGCGCGGCGGCGAGTGCGGGCGCAGCAGTGTTACGAACGGTGGAACGGCCACCGTCGATCGGGGTCCGGCTCATCGAGAACGCTCCCTGGTTCAGTGTTGTGTGCTTGGCTCGCACGCCAGGCGGCGAACGGGCGGTGCGGCCGGTGTGAGCAATAACCGTGCGCAGCGCTAAGGCGCTGATGCGTAAGGGAGCCCAGAATTGGCAGATGACTTTTGTCAAATGCGCCGACACCGAGGCACGTGAACGCGCTCACTCACGCAATTGATGCCGACAAGCTGAGCGCTACAGGATCATGCTGACCGAGCCGAGCGCACCGAGCTCCATCGGATCGAGGATCGCTTCACGGTAGGCGATCCGCAACGCACCATCGACACTGCGCAGCCGATAGCGGTACCGGCCGACGTACTCGCGGATGCCCTGGTCGCGGCGGAAGCGATACACCACGAAGTTCGCCTCGACCCGCAGCGTGTCCGCGTCGCGCGTGACGATGCGCACGTTGGCGATCAGCCGCCGGGTGCGCGAGTGCGGAAATTCCGCATGCGCGTTCCTGTCCTTGAGGCGCGTGACGCGCGCCCGGATGCGCCGGATGTCGTCGGCGATCAGGAACAGCGTGTCGGCCGGGTCGGCCTCGGGCGTGTCGTTCGCCGGCACGCGATAGCAGGCGTCGTCGGTGAGGAGCGCGAGCCACTCGTCGAGCTGCCACGCATCGAGCAGTGCCGCCTCGTGATAGAGGAAGTCCTCGACGTCCTGGCGCGTGACGGCCGCCAGGTCAGCGCACATCGTCGCCCTCCATCAGCTCGGCCCAGCGGATCCAGAACGCGCGCAGGTGGAGCTCGTCCGTGTTGAGCTGCTCGCCCTCCTTGGCCATGCCGCGGGTCATCACCGACCATGGAATCTCGCGCCATGTCGCGAGTCCCGCCTGCACCGATTCGAGCGCCTCGACGTCGTCGGGCGTGGCGAAGCCGCCCGGTCCGTAGAACGTGAGGAAGCTGTCGAGCCGGATGGCGCGCGCCTTGGCCGATTCACCCTTCGGGCCCAGGGCCCACGCCCGCACCTGCATGTGGTCCGCGGCGACGGGCCAGAAGGTGCGGATCGTCACCGACGAGCCGTCGTTGAGCACGAGGTTCGGGAACACCACCAGGTTGCGATTGGTGTCGGCGACGCGCTGCGCGCGCGCTTCGCCCAGGCGCGTCACGAGCTCCCCGCGCAGGCGCTCGATCTCGGGCTTCGCATCCTCGCCGTAGATCGGAATCCACTTCGCGACCGGACGGCCGCGGAAGTTCTCGTTGTCGATCACCGCGTGGCCGTTGCCGAGCGCCTTGCCCACGCCGTGCGAGGGCATGAGGTGGCCCTTCGCGGGGCGCTTGATCTCCACCCCCGAGCTCTTCATGTAGTTGAGCCAGGTGGAGTGCGTGGTCAGCAGGTGGTAGTCGTCGAAGCTGTTCTCGACCAGAAGCTTCCAGTTCGCGCGGATGTCGTACTCCTGCACGCCGCGGATCACTTCCATCTCGCCCGTCGGCGACTGGTCGACGACGAGGTCGATGTACTCCTTCGCGCCCGCCAGGTATTCGGCGCAGCGGCATGATCGCCGGATCGAACGACAGGAACACGAAGCCGCGGTAGCTCGCGACCTGCGGCGGCTCGGCGAGACCGAGCTTGCAGCGGTCGAACGACGGCGGATAGCTCGCCTGCCCGGGCACGCCGTCGAGATTGCCGTCGCGGTCGTAGCTCCAGCCGTGATAGAAGCAGAAGTAGCCGCGTCGCGTTGCCCGACGGCTCGCGCGCAGACCATCGCGCCGCGATGGCGGCAGCTGTTGAGGAACACGCGCACGCGCTTCTGGCTGTCGCGGCAGAAGATCACCGGACGCCCGCACACGTTGCGCGTGCGGAAGTCGCCCGCCTCGACGACCTCGCTTTCGTGACCGACGTAGATCCAGCAGCGGTCGAAGAGGCGCTCGCGCTCGCGTTCGAGCACGCCGGGTTCGGCCAGCGCACCGCGATGCACGCGGAAAGTCGAGCGCGGCAGGGTCGTTGATGACGTAGCGGGCAACGTTCATGGCATGGGCGGCGCAGGCGCGCGCTGGTCAAACGGGCGCGAGAGATGCGTGGCTTCGTCGCGCGACTTTTGGTAACTTGCGCCTCCCACGCATGCGAACGCAGTTCCGCAACGTGGAACGCGATCGGCGCACGATTGCATCTGCGCGCCGACGGCACATCAGCGAAGGATACAACGCCAGCATGAGTCATCACGAGCAGCCGTTGCGCGTCGCATCGCGGCGGCACTTCATCCGGCTCGGGTCTCGCGGCGGCGGGCGCGCTCGCCGTCGGTCCCGCGTTCGCGCAAGCCGCGGCCTGGCCCAACCGCGGCCGGTCACGATCGTGGTTCCATTCACCCCCGGCACCGGCGCCGACGTCCTCGCACGCCTGCTCGAGCCGCGGCTTGCGGCGCGCCTGAAGCAGCCCTTCGTGGTCGAGAACCGCCCCGGCGCGAGCGGCGCGATCGGCATGGACGCCGTCGCCAAGGCGAAGCCCGACGGCTATACCGTGCTCTTCAGCGCCACCTCGCACGGCACGCTGCCCGCATTGAAGCCGAAGCTGGCGTTCGATCCCTCTCCACAGCTTCACTCCCGTCGCGCTGCTCGCCACCAGTGCGCTGGCGCTCGTGGTCGCGCCGGATGTTCCGGCGAAGACGGTGGCGGAGCTCGTCGCGCTCGCCAAGGCGAAGCCCGGCGCGCTCTACTACTCGTCGCCGGGCAACGGCAGCGTGCAGCACCTGACGATGGAGCTGTTCAAGCTCGAGACGGGCACGAGCCTCGTGCACGTGCCGTACAAGGGCTCGGCCGGCGCGGCGACGGACCTCATCGGCGGGCACGTGCAGGCCACCGTCGCCGCACTGCAGACCATGGCGCCCTTCGTGAAGAGCGGCAAGCTGCGCATGCTGGCGGTGCTGAGCGAAGAGCGTTCGCCCGCGTTTCCCGACGTGCCCACGGCGAAGGAGGCGGGACTGCCCAACGTGATCGTCGACACGTGGTACGGCGCGCTCGCGCCGGCAGGGACACCGCCGGACGATCGTCGAGCGCCTGAACACCGAGATCAATCTCGCGCTGCAGCTTCCCGAAGTCCGCGACAGCGTGGCCCAGCAGGGCATGACCCCGGTGGTGGCCGGACCCGAGCGCATGGGCGCGCTCCTGCGCAACGAGCTCGACCGCTGGAAACGCGTGGTCGCCGCAGCGAACATCCAGGGGGAGTAAGCACGCCATGAGCCTGATCGAGGACCTCGTCATCGCGTCGCGCACGCTCGCCGAGCACGGCGTGATCGACGGTTATGGCCACGCGTCGGTGCGATCCGAGACGGATGCGCAGCGCTACTACATGGCGCGCGCGATCGCTCCGGAGCTCGTCACCGAGGACGACATTCTCGAGTTCGATCTCGACAGCAACGCTCTCGATGCGCGCGGCCGGGCCGTGTACCAGGAGCGCTTCATCCACGGCGAGATCTACAAGCTGCGGCCCGAGATCAACGCGATCGTGCACAACCATTCGCCCACCGTGGTGCCCTTCGCGTGCACGCATACGGCGCTGCAGCCGATCTTCCACATGTCGGCGTTCATCGGGCTCGGCGTGCCGACGTGGGACATCCGCGATGCGCAGCGCGGCACGGACCTGCTGGTCAGGACGCCCGGCGCTCGGCCGCTCGCTCGCCGAGACGCTCGGCAAGCATCCCGCCGCGCTGATGCGCGGCCATGGGTCCACCGTCGTCGGGGAGAACATCCAGCGCGCGGTGGGGCGCACGATCTATCTCGAGATGAATGCGCGCATGCAGCTGCAGGCACGCGCTGCTTGCGGGTGCGGAGGGCGAGATCGTCTTCATGGACGACGACGAGGTCGCTGCCAACGTGTCGTGGCAGAACTACGACCGCGCCTGGAATCTCTGGAAGACGAAGGCGCTCGCCAGGCTCGAGGCCGAACGTGCGGGCCTTGTAGGTCAGGCTTCAGCCTGACTTCGCGCCGATCACGTGCCGTCGCGGTCTTGTAGGTCAGGCTTCAGCCTGACATGGGGCCGGCGAGGCACATGGGCCGCGCTCCTCAGCGGGCGCCGATCACGCCCTGCGCGCGCAGGAAATCGATGATGCGCTCGGCGGCGTCCGCGGCGCTCACCACGCTCGTATCGACCGCGATCTCGGGCTGCTCCGGACGTTCGTACCGCGAGTCGATGCCGGTGAAGTTCTTGAGCTCGCCGGCGCGGGCCTTGCGATAGAGGCCCTTCACGTCGCGCTCCTCCGCCACGGCGAGTGGCACGTCGACGAACACCTCGCAGAACTCCTGCGGCCCGACCAGCGACGCGCGCCATGCGCCGCTCGGCGGCGAAGGGCGAGATGAACGACACGAGGACGATCAGTCCTGCATCGACCATGAGGCGCGCGACCTCCGCGACGCGGCGGATGTTCTCGACGCGGTCGGCCTCGGTGAAGCCGAGGTCCATGTTGAGGCCGTGGCGCACGTTGTCGCCGTCGAGCAGGTAGGTGTGACAGCCGGTGGCGTGCAGCCGCTTCTCGACGAGGTTGGCGATGGTCGACTTGCCCGCGCCCGAAAGGCCGGTGAACCACACCACGCAGGGCCGATGACCCTTGAGCGCGGCGTGCGCTTCCTTGTTGACCTCGATCGCCTGCCAATGGATGTTGTGCGCACGCCGCAGCGCGAAGTGCAGCAATCCCGCGCCGAGCGTCTCGTTGCTCAACCGGTCGATCACGACGAACGAGCCCATGTCGCGGTTCGTGTCGTAGGGATCGAACGGGACGGCGCGGTCGAGGTGCAGGTTGGCGACGCCGATCTCGTTGAGGTGCAGCGTGTGCGCGGCGACGTGCTCCAGCGTGTTCACGTTCACCTTGTACTTGGGCGCCGCGAACGTCGCGCCCACGGTGCGCGCACCGATCTTCAGGAGATAGGAGCGCCCGGGCAGGAGCTCGTCGTCGTGCATCCACACGATCGTCGCCTCGAACTGGTCGGCGGTCTCCGCGGGCGCATCGGCCGGACACAGGACGTCGCCGCGGCTGACGTCCACCTCGTCGGCGAGCGTCACCGTCACCGATTGCGGCGCGACCGCCTCGGTCGCGTCATCCTCCATGCCGACGATCCGCGCCACTGCCGTCTCGCGCCCCGAGGGCAGGACGCGAACGCGATCGCCAGGTCGCATCGCGCCGCCGACGATGCGGCCCGAGAAGCCGCGAAAGTCCGCATGCGGGCGATTCACCCACTGCACGATCATGCGCAGCGGCTGCGCGGCCGCGACATCGGGAATGTCCACGGACTCGAGCCATTCGAGCAGCGTGGGACCGTCGTACCAGGGCGTCGCATCGCTCTTCCGGTACACGTTGTCGCCGCGCAGGCCCGACACCGGAATGCACGTGATGTTGTCGAGGCCGATGGTCCTCGCGAACTCGCGATATTCACGCTCGATGGTCGTGAACGTCTCCCGCGAATATTCCACCTTGTCGAGCTTGTTCACGGCGAGCACGATGCGGCGGATCCCGAACAGCGACACGATGTAGCTGTGGCGGCGCGTCTGCACCGACAGGCCCTTGCTGGCGTCGAGCAGGATCACGGCGGCATGCGCGGTGGAGGCGCCGGTGGCCATGTTGCGCGTGTACTGCTCGTGGCCCGGCGTGTCGGCGACGATGAAGTTGCGTCGCGCCGTCGAGAAGAACCGGTACGCCACGTCGATGGTGATGGCCTGCTCACGCTCGGCCGTCAGGCCATCGAGAAGCAGCGCGAAATCGAGGTCGTCGCCCTGCGTGCCGTAGCGGCGCGAGTCGCGCTCCAGCGCGGCGAGCTGGTCGTCGTACACCGCGCGCGCCTCCCACAGCAGACGGCCGATCAGCGTGCTCTTGCCGTCGTCCACGCTGCCGCACGTGATGAATCGCAGCAGGTCCTTGCGCTCGTGCTCCGCGAGGCGAGCGTCGAGAGCGGAGGGAGAAGCGGCGGCGAGCGATGCGGCCATCAGAAGTAGCCTTCCTGCTTCTTCTTCTCCATCGATCCGCTCGCGTCGTGATCGATCATGCGGCCCTGCCGCTCGGACACGCGCGAGGAAAGCAGTTCGTCGAGGATGTCGACGACCGTTTGCGCCGCGCTCTCGATCGCGCCGGTCAGCGGATAGCAGCCGAGCGTGCGGAAGCGCACGGTGCGCAGCGCCGGGCTGCTCGCCGGGTGCGAGCGGCATGCGGTCATCGTCCACCATGAGCAGCGTGCCCTCGCGCTCGACGACGGGTCGCGGCTTCGCGAAGTAGAGCGGGACGACGGGAATGCGCTCGCGATGGATGTAGTGCCACACGTCGAACTCGGTCCAGTTGGAAAGCGGGAACACGCGGATGCTCTCGCCCGGACGCTTGCGCGCGTTGTAGAGGCGCCAGAGCTCGGGGCGCTGCGCCTTCGGGTCCCAGCGGTGCTGCGCGGAGCGGAAGGAGAAGATCCGTTCCTTGGCGCGCGATTTCTCCTCGTCGCGGCGCGCGCCGCCGAGCGCCATGTCGAAGCCGAACTGGTCGATCGCCTGGCGCAGGCCCTGCGTCTTCCACACGTCGGTATGCACGGCCGAACCGTGGGTGAACGGGTTGATGCCGAGGGCGTGCGCCTCCGCATTGCGATGCACGATGAGCTCGAGCTGCAGGCGCTGCGCGGTGGCGTCGCGAAACTCGATCATCTCCCGGAACTTCCACGTCGTGTCGACGTGCAGCAGCGGGAAGGGCAGCGGCGAGGGATGGAAGGCCTTGCGCGCCAGGTGCAGCATCACCGAGCTGTCCTTGCCGATCGAGTAGAGCATCACCGGCCGCTCGCTCTCGGCGACGGCCTCGCGAATGATGTCGATGCTCTCGGCTTCGAGCTGCTGGAGGTGCGTGAGGGCCGTCATGCGGCAGCCATTTTACTGGCAGCGCGGGATCGACTTCCCGCCGCGGCTGATCTTAGTCCGGTAGGCATGCCGCATCAGGCAACCTCGCACGCTGTCGCACCTTGTATCGACTTGGGACGCGGCCTACGATGCGAGTCCGCGGCCTGCAACGGTGCGGGCTGCGTCACCAGGGGGAAGTCATGCAAGACGTGCATGCAAGGCGCGCCGGCACGTGGCGCGGCAGGTGCAGTGTCGTCGCATGGGCCGGCGTCGTCGCCGCAGCAGCCGCAATGGGGTGGACAAGTTCCGCAGTCGCAGGCGCATTCCTCAATGTTCAGGGCGTTCCAGGCGAATCCACCAATGCCGCGCACCCCGGCGAGATCGACATCGTTTCTCACGATCTGTCCCTAGTGGTGCCGCCCTCGACGGCGAGCACGTCCGGCCGTGGCAGCGGGAAGGTGAGCTGTCCGCCGGTGACGCTGTACAAGTACCTGGACTCGGCGAGCTTGATACTCGCGAAGAAGCTGATTCAAGGCGTGCACTTTCCGCAGATGGTGCTCACGCTGCAGCGGGACGGTGGCGACCACGCCGATTACTACGTCCTCACGATGAAGGAGGTGCTCGTCACCGAATTCGCGCAGACGAGCTCCGCAGAGGTGAGCCGGGGTGCGGAGAAGGTCGTGCTCACGGCAAGGAGATACGACTTCGAGTACCGGCCACAGTCGACGTCGGGTGCCCCCGCCGGCGTGATCAAGATGGGCTGGGATTGCGTGACGTACGAAGTTATCTGAACGTTTCGCTGGGACGCGCCTCCTTGGCCCGGGCGCCCGGGGGGCGGCGGTGGCTCGAGCAGCGAGAGATGCAGCGACGGTAGCGTTGGGGTTGCTGCTCGGCGCTCAACTTGAAGCAGACCGGCGGAACACGCTAAAATAGCGGTCCCGCCGGGTTCCCGGCGCGGCTAGCGTGGGCCGTTAGCTCAGCTGGTAGAGCAGCGGACTCTTAATCCGTTGGTCGTAGGTTCGATCCCTACACGGCCTACCAAAAAAATCGAGGGCTTGGTGCGAGAGTGCCGGGCTCTTCGTCTTTTCACTCATCCGGATCATCGCCTTCCCGAAGGACGGCGCGGAGCCGCATTCGACGGGAGCGCGTGTGAAGGAAGACGTCCTGCAGTGCCTCAAGAAGTACGGTCAGCGGCTCGACCTCGAGATCGCGGCGGAGATGCGCCTGCCGCTCGCGACAGTGCGCGGTCGGCTCGCGGAGCTCAGCGCCACCGGCGCGGTGGTCATGTGCACGCTGACGCGCTACGACGGCGGGAAGACGATCGAGGCGCTGGAGTGCCGGCTGTCGGGGTACGCGCCGAAGCCGGCGCCGGGGCGGAAGGCGGGGGCGCCGAAGGGGCGGTAGCGTCGGTCGCTGCAACGTGGCCCAACAACACCTAGTTCTCAGGAAGCGCATGAGGGCACTGACGCGAAAACGTCGGGGTCTTTTATCCCGCCGTACCTCGCGTGTCGGCTTGGCGCTTTCAGCCGGGTGGCCATCCGAAACGAAAGATCGAACACATGCCCAGTAAGGAACCAGGTTTTGCGGAACGCCTGCAAACGTCCGCCAAGGCGAAGAAGGTGCAGCTCGAAAAAGTTCGCGCGAGGGCAGTGACCAACGACCCAAAGTCCGCCGAGCGGCAAGCTGCGCGAGTTGATACTGCAGAGGCGCGCAAGATCCGCACCGCGGAACGCAAGCAGTCCAACCGGACCGCTGCGCAAGAGAGAGAGGCACAACGGGCGGCTGAGAAAGCCAGGCAAGCACAAGCCGTGCTGGAAGAAAAGGCGCGCAAGGAGGCGGAGCGGGCGGCGCAAGCCGAGGCCGCTGCAGCGCTCAAGAAGGATCAGAAGGTGGCGCGAGACGCCAAGTACGCCGCGCGCAAAGCGCGGCAGAAATAGGCATCCTGCAGGGACGGCGCCGATCGGTTGGCGTACCCCACCGGGCGCCATGATCGATCACACAGAGCTTCAAGCCCTTGATCTTTACAGCGCGTGAAGATCTTGTAGCCGGTCTTGCGCGACGTATCGAACCGCGGCACAGCTCCGCCATCTTCTCGCCCTCGAGGAGTCGGGCGAAGCCCGCGCCGGGACGGAAGGCGGGGGCGCCGAAGGGGCGGTAGCTGCTCGACGACGAAAGGGCGCGTGAAGGCCGTTTGTGTCTAGAGAACGCGCGCAGACGTCGAGTAGACCGCCAATGCAATGCAGTTGAGGATGACAGTGACCCAGAAGATCGCTTGAAACTCCTGCTTGCGTGACTTGTGGCGAAAGACCTTCTGCGCGAGTAGCGCGCCGGGCCATCCACCGGCCACGCCGAACAGGTGCAAGGTGCGTTCCGGGATCCGCCACTGCTCCTTCTGGGCAGCCGACTTGTCGATGCCGTAGGCGAAGAACGCGACCACGCTCGCGCCGAGGTAGACGGCGAGCACGACGGGCCGCAGCTTGCCGGCGACGGTCGCGCCGACCACGAGTGCGAGGAACAGGGTCACGAAGAGCGTGGGCACCCAAGGTGCGCGGCCCGTCGACCGCTCCGCACGGCGCTCGCCGACGAACGCGACGTTGGCAGCGCGCGGACGCTGCCGATCGTCGGTAACCAGCTCATAGGTGACGAGTTCGTCGCCGACAGGGCGTCGCTGCCGACTTACGAAGCTCTTCGCGTGGACAAACACGGGCGGCCCACCGCCGTTCGGCGCGATGAATCCGAAGCCCTGATCGTCCTTCCACGTCGCAATCTTGCCCTGGTATCGCATGGCGGAACGGGACCAACTCCGTGACTTGTGTAGGCGGTACGTATCGGGTTGGCGGACGCCGCAGCGCTATCGAACGTACCGGCATTTCGGGAACGCCGAGCAGCCGAGAAACGGGCGACCCGCGTTTGAGCCCTGTTTTGCGACTCGCTCGACCAGCGCCGACCCGCACTTCGGGCATGTCGTCCCGTCGTGGCGTTCCTGGAGAGACGCGACGTGTGCACGGTGCTAGACCTGTAAGGCCTCCCGCGCTAACGTCACGTAGCTTGCGGCGTTGCCTAATTAAAGCGCACGCATGCCGATGTCCCGCAGCCGGCTAAACGTTGCATCCATCCTGATATCAGGGGGCACGAATACCACAGTGCCATCCCGCCCTCGAGTGAGCAGTACTCGATACACGTTCTTGCGGACCGCCAACGGGTCCTTCAATGGCGGCCGGTTCGTGCCAGAGTACGCAATCGACCACTGGTTTCGCTCCCATAGCAGGTCCGATCCCCACGCAAGTAGCGCGCAATCCAGTTCAAGACCTTGAGACGAGAATTCGGTCGCGACCGTCGCAGAACGACAACACGATCGCGGATCTGTAGGGTCGGCGTTGTACCACGGTCCGACCCGCAGCTGTTTCGTAGTCTGAAACGTGTTGTCGATACCGAACTTCGGCAGCCACTTGTCCTTCGACGAAGCTACCAGTCCATAACGCGCGAAGCGAGCGTCCGCGTAGCGTTCGAGGAGGTACGATCGCGTGGCGTCGAGGTCGCGTGTGAGCAGGAAGCGATGACCGCCTTTGTGCAGTTCGTCAGCGAGCGCACTGAGTTCGGCGAACGCCCGTCCGTCCAGCAGCCCACTGACGAATTCATGCACCTTCGGCGTCAGATGAAAGCGGATCTCGGTGTCCAAGTCGAGAACGCTACCGCAGCGGAGCTTTCCCGGAGTGCCATGGAACACCTCGCCTACTGCCGGCGCCGCGTGTACGGTCCAGCCATTTGCTGCCGACGATTTTGATACCGCTTTCTGCCATAGTGCGATGCCACCCTCTTCGCCCGCGTGAATTGCCTGGCCGCTCCCTA
The DNA here is from genome assembly GCA_963734575.1 of uncultured beta proteobacterium. GTDB lineage: Bacteria > Pseudomonadota > Gammaproteobacteria > Burkholderiales > Casimicrobiaceae > CAIWHR01. The sequence continues at coordinate 54,813 of CAVTHT010000014.1, forward strand.
TTAAGGCGACCAGCACGCACCAACCGGGGATGCGGCCGCAGAACTCGATGAGGTGATCGGGTTCGGACATGCCGACCTGTCCGCCATGCACATACGCCACGCGCTCTGCGTCGTGTGCGCGCTGTGCCTCATCGAAAACGATGAGATGCTCAGGGGGGACGGGCTGTCCGGGCCGGGTGTGCTGGCGGACGTACTCCGACGCCCGGCACGAAGGTCCGGCCACCGCCACCTGCGTCCTTGAGCGCATCCTGAAGGACCTGAACCAGCGGCCCGTTACCGGACAGGTACACGGCCGGTGAAGACAGCCGGCCGTTCGGCGTGGAACCGCAAGTTCGTCCAACCAATGCGCGTGCAGCCTGGAGGCCGACCAGCGTTTTCCCGGATCCGGGGACTCCGCTCAGCAGGACCAAATGGCGCGTGTTGGTCTGCGCCGCCTCGCGTGCGACGTCAGAGATGTAGCGCAGCGCAGGGTCGGTCGAAGCGCGAGCCCGCTTGATCATGGGCAACTCGCGATGATGGAAGAGTTCGCGGGCCGCCTGAACGATCGTCGGCAGGGGCGCGTATGCGTCCGCCGCGAGAAACTCTTCGGTGGTAATGACCTGCTTGCCGGCTGTAGACAAGCGCTCGAGGACCTGGTCGACGCCTTCGGGACTCACAATCTGAACACCGTCGCGTTCGACTGGGGTTGAGGTGGCGCCTCGTACGACGAGCACAGCCGTTACATCGCGCTCGTGGCACGCCGCGTGGTAAGCGCGAAGATCCCGCGCATACCCGAATGCCTGGTCGAGCGCCGCCTGAGTGGGGTGGAACGCGCCTTTAAGTTCCAGCACCGCGATGCACCCGCGTTCGAGCACGATCACATCGGGCCGCCGTGAGTCGCGGGGTAATTCGTACTCCAGAATCGCCGTGTACTCGCGTGCCGCGGTGTCT
>CAVTHT010000015.1:0-335746 GCA_963734575.1 uncultured beta proteobacterium
CAAGGTCGTCGAGCGTCTATTGATGGACAACGCAGACGTGCCTTGACCGAAGGAGTAGGGGTCGCTCGCTGCAACGGCGATCAGTAGAGCCCAACTTTGCGGACTGAAGGCACGGGCCTCGGAACGCAGGCCGGTGACTTTTGGTGAGTCTGACGAGGGCAGCGGCAAAGCGGGAAGGACATCCAGCCCAGCCAGTTTCTTCGGGGTCCTCCTCCTCAAGCCGACCCGAACGAAGGCGCGGTAGAGAAGGATTGCACTTCGACCGTTCGAGATCGCCGCTCTTACCCGTTAGGCGGATCCTTCGTCTCGACCAAGAAGTCACGTTCGCGCATAAGCGCAGTGACGGCGTCTCCAACTTTAAGCGTCATGTCATCGGCCACGGAACGAGCCAGCAGTGCGAATAGATCCCCCCGTTCGGTCGCGAGGGTTAGCTCGGTCGTGACTGTGCCGGGCCGAAGGTTGGTGATGGTGCCGGTAGCGCGGTTGCGAACATTGATCGTATCGCCCTTCTTGAGCAGCATATCGCCTTCGCGCACGCACGCAGTGACACTACTTCCCACGACCAGGCCCATTTCCTCTGCTGCGGTACGGGCAATGACGGCGATGAAGTGACGGCCATCTCCAACGTCCAGCTTGATCTCGGCAGTCACACCACCCTTCTGGATATCGACAATCGTGGCAGAAAACCGATTGCGTGTGCTGACCATCCCGCTACCAGTCATCAGCATCACGTCGATCTCGCGGAACAATGCGGCGATCTGGTCTCCTGGCACGAGCTCGAGCATTTCGACGGCAGAGCTAGTGATCACCAGCGTGATCTCCCCCAACTCAGTGCTCATCCGGACGTTGGTTGTCGCCTTGCCCTTCTTGAGCTCATAACCTCACCGTCCAGCCGGTTGCAGGCGCTAATAGCCATTCTCGACAATCCTCCGTTCCGCGAGGCTAAGCTTGGGACGGCCGCTCGAATATCAAATAGTAGACAGATTCGCGGTCGCGAAAGGGAACATAGGCCCGACTCTTCAGCGCTATTCACGCGCTCTATGACCGCATACGGAATTTCGCGTTCATCGACCTCGCGTTTACATCGGCGTCGAATTCCCGTTGGCGTACGTTCACGGACACAATGAAATTTTGGCCCCCGCCGTCCACAAGGAGCTGGAGGGCAGGTGCGTCGGCGACGTGATCGAAGTGCCGATCGACGGCAATCGTATCTTCGGCCCGAGAGACGAGTCGCTGGTCTTTACGGATCGCCTCGGAAACGTCCTCGAGGAGTATCGGCAGATTGGCGTCTCCATCCCGATGGAAAACGACAGCGGTCAGACCCGCAGCTTCATTGTGACGCGGGTCGACGACACACTAACGGTCAACGGCACAACCCGCTTTGCGGCAGGGGGTCGTCTGCACGCTCGAGACACTGACGTGCGCGACGCTACCGATGAGGACGCGAAAGCCGGCGGGGCGATTAACGGGGGGGCCCAACGTCGAGCCGTCGATGATGCGACCGCTTGCGTAGCCGCGGTGAAGGCGATGCGACGACTACGTTCCCGAACTCCTAGATCATGAAGAAAAGAGGTGACCTATGAGCGAGCAGAAACCTATCACCAACGTTCCCGACGGGCAGATGCGCTTCTACACCACGCGTCAGAAACCGGCGAACGAAAAGGATTTCGTCGGCTATGAAACCGTCTGGAAGCCATTCCAAAAGGAAGTGGAGTACAAGGCCCAAGACGCCGTAAGCGTCACCCGGACGCCCGACGGCCCCCGGCCCGAGACGCTTCACTTCGGGCGCGCCGCCCGGATCGGCCGCCAGGCCCTGACTGGATTGGTGCGCGACCTACACCGGCGCGCGGTGAGCGCAGCTGGTCAAGTAGAGATAAATGAAGGCGCCTAAGATCCGCAGGCGGTCGCGAACCGTGAGTTCGCGTCACGTTCTTGCCCGTCACGCGTGCCGGCCAGTCGCGGGAGCGTCTCCAAGAGCCCGGCGTGCGCACAGAACGAGCGGTAATCTCGTCCTTGCCTTTTCCTTGCCCCCACGCGCGGCAAGTACGCCACCTAGGACATACCGCGCACCCTTGATGAAGTCTGACCGCTGCGGCTGGTGATTCGCACCCGAGCCGACGCACGACACCGGCCAGCAGTGTCGAGGGGACGAACGCCGGAGCCTTGCTTGCGCGACCGCGCTCGGTGATGGCGAGGGCTTCCAGCAGAGCCTCGCTATCTGCACTTTGTTCGAACTTCTCGATCTCTCGACGGTGGGCGAGCACCAATCGCGCATCACTGATCCATTGGGAGCATGTCGCGACGAAACCGTGTACGGTCTCGGCAATGCCTGCTCGCACACACCCTGTCGATGAGGAGTTCATGACATCCTTCTTTCGGGTTGCATTTTGCACAAGCGTAGCGCGTTGGTACCGTACTGCCTTGATGCCGATCAAGCTCACAGAGTGGCACGGAGTAGTTTCAGGTCACGACACGATGTAATACATGCCCGTCATGAGTAACACGACAGCAACGAAGGTCCTGAGCGCCTTTTCGTTGAAGTACTGGTTAAGCACTGGGCCCAATAAAGAGCCGACCAGCACACCGGGTACTTCGGTTGCCACCAGCATCCAATCGACATGGACGCGCAACGCAAGGTAAGCCAGTACGCTCACGGCGAGCGGAATCATGAGCGCTACCAAGCTTGTCCCTACCACGATGTACATCGGTAATAGCAGTATGCTTCCTAGAAAGGGAGTGACCAGAAACCCACCGCCCACGCCGAACAGTGAAGCCAAAAACGACAGGCAAAAGCCACCCACGATCGCGGCCCACGGACTGAAGTCGAAATTTTCGCCGCCGAAGCGCACCCGAATGCGGTTCCAGCTGATGTGCGTCGTGCGCGGCGCTTGCTCCGCGCCAAGCTGCCCTTCACGCCGCCGACACGAACGCGCTGCGCCACACGCTCGGAGGCATGACGCGCGCGCTGATGACCGACGTGCTGCACTAGAGCCTTCGCCCACCCTTCAGTACAGCACGCGCGCGGCGACGAGCGTAACCAAGACACCGAACGCACTGCGATAAAGAGTCATGTCGGCCACGTAGAACTTCGATAACCATGAACCGCACACCGCGCCGATCGGGGCGCCAATGCCGTACAAAAGAGCCACGCCCCACGCCAGGCGGCGCTGACGATAGTAAACCGGGACTGAAACCAGCCGACTGGTGAATTCGAGAATTTGATTCACCACCTTGATCATATTGGGATCGGTAACCCCCAGGATCGAAATGTGTCCAACTCCCACCAGAATCCCGCCACCCCCGCCGCCCATGGACATGAGCATGCCGGCGAGCGCTTCACCACCCAAACGCAACGAGGAGGTGAGTCAAGTTACCAAGTCCGATCAGCCCGCAGAGGTACCGCGCTCGGCCGGCCGGCGCGCGTCGCAGTGCCGCGGCGTCCTCGGCTCCGAGCGATGTAGGTCTTTGCTGGGAATTCTGGGACAGGGGGCCGGAAGCGCGGTCGTTGGCCCTGAGCGCGGCCCGCATGACTGCATCGGATGCCAGCCCTCCGTTGGATGACGTAGCCAAAGCACCTCGTCAATCTGTCGCAAACAGGACAAAAGGGGCCACGCGCATAGATGTCCGTTATCGCTGAATCAGCAAATTCACCAGCTGCGCTGAAACTTCCGGAGCACACTCAAAACGCGTGCGCATCAAACATTTCCCGATGTGCGGCTTCACCTTCGGAGGTTTCGAATGGAACGCATTCACCAGCCACTGTCCTCGCAAGCGTTGCCCCCGAGCACGACATTTCAGCAGCCGCTGCTGGCGGCGGGTCGACGCGTGACCGTGCACGACTCGGCGTACGAAGTTATGACTGATTTCAGAGTTATCCGGGCGATCACTGTACCGGTCTCGTTATCCATGGATTACGCCGCCCAGCGCATGCGCGCCAACAGTGTTCATCTTCTTCTTGTCGTCGATGAACAGAATACGATCCTCGGACTCATCACGTCGACGGACATCGAAGGCGAAAAGCCGCTCCTGGCGATGCATCGTTTAGGGGTGCGTCGGTACGAGCTCAGCGTGGGCGATGTCATGACGCCGCGCGATCGGATCGAAGTGATCGCCATGGCCGATGTGCGGCGCGCGCGCGTCGGAGACGTTCTGGCGACATTGACTTCGGTGGGCCGACAGCATGCGATGGTCATGGACCGTGACGACGCTGGTCGTCCGATTGTGCGTGGCCTGTTCGCACTGTCGCAGCGCAGCACGCAGTTGGGCATGTCGTTGCATACGTTCGAGATCGCCCGGTCGTTTGCCGAAGTGGAAAAGGGCGCTCGCCCATTGATGCTCGCATCGTAAATCTTCTGCACAGGAAGTCACGCCCGCAACACGCCCAAGTGTCAAAAAGGCGACACATTTACGCATAAAGTTCTGCTATAAGTCCATCCAGCTCCACGGAGCATCACAACAAGTGCGCCGCGACGGCAAGTGGGTCGCGAGCGCCGCCGAAGTGTAATGGCGGTGATAGGAGGATGGCTATGCGCTTGTGGTACGCGCGTGAGTGTCGCGCCCTGTTCGCAGCTTCCTGCGTGTTAGCATTGCTCACGGCGGGCAGTGCCCTCGGCGCCCCCGATTATCCCGCGCGACCCATTGATCTCATCGTCCCATGGGGCACGGGTGGCGGCGCCGATTACATCGGTCGTGCGCTCGCCAAAGAGCTGCAGCCTGTACTAGGGGTGTCCTTACCCGTGCTCAACGTCCCGGGTGGGACCGGGCAGACCGGGCTCATCAAAATGCGCGACGGGGAAAGCGGACGGCTATACCATCGAAGAGGTCACCTCCGAGACGGTGCTGCTCGAAGTAACCGGCAAGCCGCTGTTCAAACTCTCCGATTTCATCTGTCTCGCGGTGGTTGATCAGCAGAATGCGGGCTTGCTGGTGCGCACCGATAGTCCGTTCAAGACGTGGGATGATGTCATCGCTGCCGCCAAGACGCGCCGCGTCAGCGTGGCCTTTGATGGTTACGGAAGCTCGGGCGACCTGATCGTGAACTACCTCAGCCGGAAGCTGGGTGTCAAGTTCGATCTGGTTCCGTACGACAAGCCCGGTGAGCGGATTGCATCGTTGCTCGGCGGGCACAATGACCTGCTGTTCACGCAGCCCGGCGACGTCGTGACCTACATCAACGGCAAGCAGCTCCGACCGATCCTGATGTTCAGCGACGGGAAAGATCCGAAGTTTCCGGACGTGCCGGTGTCGAAGGATGCCGGGTTGTCGGCATCGCTGATCCACTTCCGCGCAATGTTCGTGAAAAAAGGAACGCCGCCGGAGATCGTGCAGCGACTGACCGAAGCGGTGATCAAAGCTACGGCGTCGCCGGGATACAAGGCCGCGCTCGAATACGAAGGCGCGCTGTCGAATTCGGTCGTCTCCGCGGATCAAGCACAGTCATTTATCGACAAGTGGCTGCAGGACGCGCGGCGCATCAAGCAACCGAAATAGCGGGCGCAGGTCGTTCGCGCCGTCGCGATTGCCGCGCGAGGAGGGAGCCGCGATGAGACGCGTTGACGCCAAAGTAGTGGGTCCTTATGCCGTTGCATTGGCGGCAAGCGCATTGTTCTATTTCCAGGCGCTGCAGATCGCGCCAGCGGATGGTCAGTTGGGCGCAGATCTGTGGCCAAAGACGATCTTGCTGCTGGCAATGCTGACCTGCGTCTGGGAAATCGTCCGCAGTGTCACCGGTAGTGGGCGCGCGTCCGACAGCACGAAGACGAACCATGCCGACCAATCGGCAGTAGCGAGGGGCAACCCCGCCGAAAGCAGGGGTGATGTTCCCAGCTACGCCCCATGGGTGGGTATCGGCCTCACTATCGCCTATGTGACCGCGTTCCCCTGGCTGGGCTATGCGCTCTCGACCTTCCTGTACATGGCCGCGTTCGTATACTTTGGCAATTATCGTCGGCCGGTGGTGGCTTTTGGCGTGGCACTGGTGGCGAGCCTCGCCTTCATGTTCTTGTTCATGCGCGTCGTATACGTGTCTCTGCCGATTGGTGTGGATCCATTTGCGCGCTTCTCCACATTGCTGATGCAGGCCATGGGTGTCGAGTAGTTCGGAGGCCCAGTGCATACCTTCATCACCGATCTTGGAGTGGGATTCGCCCACGTCCTAGTGCCCTATAACATGCTGATGCTCACCATCGGCATCCTGATCGGTATGGCGGTATCGATCATGCCCGGGCTGGGTCTGGTGATGGGCATCGTACTGACGCTGCCGTTCACGTATGCCATGGACATCGAACCGGCGATCATTCTACTCACTGCCATCTACATCGCGGGCACCTATGGCGGGTGCTTCACCGCAATCCTATACAAAATCCCCGGCGAGCCGTCCGACGTTCCGCTACTCTGGGATGGCTACAACATGAATTTGAAGGGCGAGGCATCCAAAGCGCTTGGTTGGGCATTGGTGGCGGCGCTGATTGGCGGACTTGTTTCTTCGGCGGTCATGGTGTCGCTCGCGGGTCCTTTCGCAAAGTTCGCGTTGACCTTCGACTCACCCGATTACTTCGCCATCATTGTGCTCGGTCTTGCCACCGTAGTTTGTCTCGCAACGAGCTCGCTTGCTCAGGCATTCATGAGCCTCTTCTTTGGCCTGATCATTGCCACAGTGGGGATTGACAGTACTTATGGCGCCCAGCGATTCACGTTTGACCAGCCGCTGTTTGCGGGCGGAATCAACTACATTACCGTGCTGGTGGGCGCGTACGGGTTGGGCGAAGTGTTCACACGTTTTGGCCACACCCTCAAGATTGATTCCAAAGCCACCGCTCGCCCCGACGTAGCCACCCGCTTTCCCTCGATGCGCGAGCTGTGGGCGATGCGCTATACCGTCTCGCGCAGCACTGTCGTAGGTACCGTGCTTGGGGTGGTGCCCGGTGCCGGTGCGGTGATCACATCTTTTGTAGCGTATGGCATCGAGCGGCAATACTCGAAGCGACGTCACGAGCTTGGCTCCGGCGTACCGGAAGGGATCGTCGCACCGCAGATCGCATCAACCGCATCGGTGGCGGGACACATGGTGCCGCTGCTCGCCCTGGGCATTCCGGGCAGCGGGGCGACGGCCGTGATCCTGGGGGCGTTCTTGTTGCACGGCGTGCAGCCCGGCCCCCAAATCTTTGTGGCACATCCCGATACGGCCTATGCAATTCTCGCGTCGCTCTTCGTGGGTGTGCTGGGCATGTGCCTGATTGGGTTCTTCTGGATTAGACTGGTCGTTAAGGTGCTGCTTATCCCGCAGCCGATCATCATCGCGGTGGTCGTGCTCTTTTGCGTGGTTGGAGCCTATGCCGAGCGTAACAGTTTCGCTGATGTTGGAATGATTCTCGTATTCGGAATCATCGGTTACCTGTTCGATCGGTTTGGTTTTCCGATTGCCCCGATGGTCCTCGGAACGATTCTTGGACCTCTCGCCGAGACTTCCTTCCTGCGCACCATGATACGTTACGAAAATGACTGGACGACGTTCTTCCGCCGTCCAATCAGCTGTACCCTGTTGTTGCTCGCGATTGCGGCATTCGTTCTTCCAATCATTTCCAGGCTCCGACGGCATCGGCAGACCGTTGCGCTTCAGGTCAGCACCTGAAGCGCGAATGAGGGCCTGGAGCCTCATTGTCATGGGACAACTGCCACGGCAGCGCATGAGATCGATCCTGACGTTCCCCCCGTTCCGCGTCAGTTCATAAGCAGAATTTCGCAGCTGTGACGTTCCCCCCGTTCCGCGTCAGTTCATAAGCAGAATTTCGCAGCTGCGTGGGCTCCGCTCCTGACCACGTCGGGCGAACTCGCTGGGGGTCAGATGGCCCAACGAACCGTGGGGTCGCCGATGATTGTAGTCGTCTCGCCAAGCGCGCAGCGTGTCGCGTGCATGCTCGAGCGACGTGAACTCGGTGACGTTCAGGCACTCGTCCCGCAAGCGCCCGTTAAACGACTAGATCAGCCCGTTTTCCACGGGCTTGCCGGGCCGAATGAAGTCGAGCTGTACACCGCGTCGCCACGCCCATTCGTCCAGCGCTCTGGAGGTGAATTCAGTGCCATGATCAACAGTGATCGCCCTGGGCAACGGCCGGTGTTGCGCGACTCATCGAGGACGTTCGCGACGCTGCTACCTGTGAGCGAAAAGCCCGGCTCAACTGACACACTCTCGCGACTCCACTGATCGATCACGGTCAAGATCCGAAACGACCGCCCATCAAGCAGCTGATCGTGCACGAAGTCCATGCTCCAGTGCTGATTGGCGGCCGTTGGCATCGGCACCGGGCCGCGGTGTAGGCTCAGGCGCTTGCGTCGCCGCACTCGCATCCGCACTTGCAACCCGTCGAGGCGATAGAGCCGGTGCACGCGTTTGCGGTTGATCAGCCAGCCCTCGCGTCGCAGCAGGACGTGAATGCGCAAGTAGCCAAAGCGCGGGCGGTTCAGGGCGAGCTCCCGGATGCGCATCCGCAGCGGCGTCTGATCCTTGGCGTGGCTGCGGCGATACCAGGTCGAGCGGCGCAACAGTGCAAGCCGACACGCCTGCTGCACGCTCGTCCCGAACTGTTCGCGGATCCAGTGGGCGAGCTCGCGGCGACGGACCGGCTTCAGACTTTTTTTCGCAGCACCTCTTGCAGAATGTGGCGATCGAGCGTCAGATCGGCCACCACGCGCTTGAGCCGCGCGTTCTCCTCTTCCAGCATCCGCAGCTTGCGCAACTCGGTGATGCCCAGGTTGGCGAACTTCTTCTTCCACACATAGAAGGTCGCCTCCGACACCCCGAGCTGGCGGCAAACATCGCCGACTGGGGACCCGGCCTCTGCCTGGCGCAGCGCGTACGCGATCTGCTCCTCGGTGAACCGTGACTTCTTCATGCGCCTCTCCTTGTCATTGAAGGAGCCAGCGCCGCTACGCTACTCTAGTTTTGAACTGCTACGAAATTCCGGGAGGACGTCAGGGTAGGGCGAGCCACTGTCTGGCTCGTGCGCTTCGACATACTCGTCAGCACGGTAGGAGCGTCTTACCCACGGCAACGGTCGCAAATCAGCACGATGCCCTGGCCGACCTGCCGCCAAAGCGCGAGCGGGTCAGTCCACCTTCGCGCCGGAGCGCTTGATAACGTCCGCCCATTTGGGAGTTTCACGACGCACGAGATCGACGAACTCCTGCGGCGTTCCGCCTGTCGGTTCCGTATCGAGCGCCTTGAACCGTTCGCGAAGCGCTGGGCTCGCCAGTGCCTTCCGGATGTCGGCGTTCAGCTTGTCGACGACGGCCTTCGGCAGTCCTGCCGGGCCGACGATGCCGCCCCACGACACGGTCTCGTAGCCCGCAATGCCGGCTTCTGCGATCGTCGGAAGATCCGGAAAGACTGGCGAACGGCGCGATCCGGTCACCGCGAGGGCGCGCACGCGACCCGATTTCGCGAATGGCGCGAGCAGCGAGATGTTGTCGAACATGACCTGCGCCTGCCCGCCCATGACGTCGGTCACTGCCTGCCCGCCGCCGCGGTAGGGCACGTGCAGCATCGAGATCCCGGTCATCGCCTTAAAGAGTTCCCCGCTCAGGTGGCCGGTCGTGCCGTTGCCACCGGACGCCATCGCCAGCTTGTCCGGGTTCTTCTTCGCATAGTCGACCAGTTCCTTCACGCTCCTCACCGGCACGTCGTTGTTGACGACGAGCACGTTGGAAACGTACCAGCAGCTCGCGATCAGGGTCAGGTCCTTGTCGACATCATAAGGAACACTGGCCAGCAGGGAGCGATTGATCGCCAGTGACACGATATTGCCGTAACCCAGCGTGTAGCCGTCGGGAGCCGCCTTGACGATCTCCATCGTGCCAATGACGTTAGACGCACCGGGACGGTTGTCGACGACGACGGGCACCCCCAACTCCTTGGCCAATGCATCGGCGAGAACGCGCACCAGCGTGTCGGACGACGTGCCGGCCGCGGTCGGCAGAATCAGCCGGATCGGCTTCTCCGGATACGCCGCGCAGGCGGCAATCGGCAACATGGCCGAGACGGCACAAAGAAGCAGGGCGGCAACGTACCGGGGGTGCATGCTCAAATTCTCCTCGTTGACAGCGGAAACGGGTGCGGGAAAACGGATTGGAGACCGCACGAACGGGCACGCGGCAAGCACCCCGCATCCCGATGCCGGCGGCGCATTAGGCGATCACCATTCAGCATTCGCCACGGGCGCGGTTTGCAGGTTACATCTCTAGCATGTTCGCAACGTCCACCGCGAGGCCTCCGATGCTGCTGATTCCGGAAAAGTTGGTCCCCGAGCTTCTGTCCGTGACCGACGCGCTCGCCGCAGTCGAGCGCACGTTCGCCGCCTATGACCGCGATATGGCGCAGCCCTATCCGGTGGTGCGCGAAACGATCGGCCACAAGGCCGCGGTATTCGGAATCAAGTCGGGCTTCGACCGCAGCGCGATGGTGCTGGGGCTGAAGGCAGGCGGCTACTGGCCGCAAAATGCGGCAGCCGGCCGCACCAATCACCAGTCGACCATCCTGCTGTTCGACCCCGAGACCGGGATGCCGTTGGCCCTCGTGGGCGCCAACTATCTCACCGGAGTTCGCACTGGCGCCGCGAGTGCGATTGCGACGCGGCACCTTGCCCGTCAGGACGCATCGACGCTGTCGATCATCGGCGCCGGGGTTCAGTCCCGCTACCAACTGCACGCCACGCTGGCCGTCAGGAACGTGAAAGCGGTGGTCGCCTGGGACCCTTCGGCCGCCAATCTCGAGATGCTGGGCCGCGACGTCTCGGCGCTGGGCCTCGACTTCACCGCTGCCGATTCGGCCGAGGAGGCGGTCCGGCGGGCCGACATCCTGATCACCGTGACGCCGTCCAACGCGGCGATCGTGCAGAAGGACTGGGTGCGCCCCGGCACGCACATCAACGCCATGGGCGCCGACACCGCCGGCAAGCAGGAGCTCACGCCCGAGCTCGTTGCGCTGTCCAGCGTTTACGTCGACGCCGTGGAGCAGGCGATCACGATCGGCGAGTGCCAGCACGCGTTCCGTCTTGGGCTCATCGGCCGCAGCGACCTGACGCGAACGCTGGGCGGACTTGCAAGCGGGCGTCAGCGGGGCCGGTTGCACGACGACGAGATCACGCTGTTCGACGGCACCGGCATCGCGCTGCAAGACCTGGCGGCCGCGGGCGCCGTCGTCGCGCGAGCGCGCGAGCGCGGCTTGGGGCTCGAGGTCGAGCTCTAGCAGTGTAGGTCCGACGAACTGCGTCACCACCCGTTCACACGCGCCCACGTGGCGACCACCTGGTCGCTACCGTCGACGACATCGTAGGCGTCGTACATCGCAGCCGTCAGGCAGACGTGGTTCGGAAACACGCGGACGCGGGCGCCGACCGGCAGGCGGTCGAACGGGAAGGCACCGTTGCAGACCACGACCCCGTGCTCCTGATAGACGCGGGCCACTCGCATGCCGTCGATGCGCTCGCGGCCGCTGGCGTCCGTGACCAGGCCGAATCCGATGTCCTCCGCCAGCCCCTCGGCCGCGGTGCTGCGGTCCTTCGACAGCGCCAGGGCACCGGCGTCGATCAGCGCGCAGCCCAGGTCCTCGCGATGGCCGATCACCGTCGCCAGGACCGAAACGGCGAGGTCGCCGCGACTGCAGGATCGAATCTCCGACTGGAAGACGTCGCCGAACATGTACACGCCGCAGCGCAACTCGGTCACGCCATCGAGATTGCGAGCATGCACGGCGGTCGGCGTCGAGCCGACGCTGATGACGGGGCACGGCAGGTCTGCGCCGCGCAGTCGCTGCGCCGCACCGACGGCCGTCGCGCGCTCCTGTTCGGCGATGACTTGAACCGCGTCGACGCTGCGGCACCCGTACGAATGCCCGGCATGCGTCAGCACACCGCGCAGCGACAACCCCGGCGTGCGGTGCAATACGGTGCCGAGTTCGACCAGCGTCTCGGAATCGGGTGCGACGCCCGAGCGGTGCTCGCCGGCATCGAGCTCGATCATTACCGGCAGCTCGATACCGAGTTGCGCGCTCTTCTCCCCCAGCGCGCGTGCCACGTCGACCCGGTCCGCCACGACGGCAAGGTCGACTCCGGAGCGAAGCAGCGCGGCGATCCGCGGCAGTTTGGCCGGAACGATGGTCACCGCATAGACGATGTCACGGATGCCAGCGGCGGCGAAATACTCTGCCTCCTTGAGCGTGGACACCGTGATACCGCCGAAGTTGTCGCGCAGGGCGATCCGCGCCACCTCAGCCGACTTCGCGGTCTTTAGGTGCGGCCGCAGCTGCACGCCGAGCGCGCGGGCGCGCCGCGTCATCGCCGAAGCATTGCGGTCGAGGATCGCTCGGTCGAGGATCAGGCTCGGTGTATCGAGCTCGGCGAGCGTCATTGCGGGAGTTCCTGAGCGAGCTGAGCAGAGGCGGGTTCCGACGGCGGACTCCAGTCGACCACCGCATCGACCGGAAAGATCGGCCGCGGTAGGTGTTCGAAATCGAACCGCGACAGGATGGGCGAAGTGAGCCCGGGAGCGTCGACTTCGACGACCTGGTCGGATGCGAAGAACTCGTCGAAACCCGCGCGGAAGTGGCCGCGCGACTTCACGACGACCGTTCTCGCCGCGGCAATGTCGACGCCCATCATTTCAAAGAACACGGGATCGGCGCACTGGGTGCGGATCGAAATGACCACGACCGCGATGCCGCCGAGATCGAGCAGGGCGCTCGGGCCGAGATTCATGCGCCGCCCGGCATAGAAGCCCCGGCGACCGACGCAATCGCCGTCCTTGAGCCGGAGCACCGTCGCCGTGGCTTCGAAACGACGAGAAAAGGAATCCGTCTCGTCGCGATTGAATACCGCGTCGAAGCGCGCACCCTCGCCGAGCGCATGGGCTTCGCGCGCCAATGCAGCATCGTTGAAGATCCCGATCAGGACGCCGCGAGCGCCCGCCTTGTGCAGCGCTTCCAGCAGCCAGGTGGTGTTTCCCCTGCCGCCGCCGCCGGGGTTGTCCGCCACGTCAGCGATAATGATGGACCGCCGCGTCGGATCGAGCCCCGTCGCCACCGCCTGGGCGACCGCATCCTCGAGTGACGTCAGTTTCGGCAGGTAGCGCTGATGGTCGCTCCACGCCTTGCGCGCGATGTCGCGCGCCAGCGACCGCGCCGCCTCGGGACCGTTGCGACTGGTGACGATGATGGCGAGGCCGTTCTTCGGGGTGTCGGCATAGGCGAATCCACCGAGGATGGACACGTTGACGATGTCTTCAGTGATCTGCGCCTGCCCGTACGCGATCAGGTCCGCGTAGGGGCCGGAATCCGTGCGCAGGGTTACCGTCGGTGGCGCCACCGGAAGCCTGATGAATGCAGTGCTGGGCCGCATGCCACGGAACATCTCGGCCATCGCGCGCGCCGCCTCAGCGCCGCGCGCCCGCATGTCGACGTGCGGATTCGTGCGATAGGCGACGATCACGTCGGCTTGGTCGACCATCGTCTGCGACACGTTTCCGTGCAGGTCGAGCGTCGCGACGACCGGCACGTCGGGCCCCACGACCGATCGCACCATCGCAAATATCTCGCCGTCCGGATCGAGGCTTTCCGTGGTGATCATCGCCCCGTGGTTGGCGATGTAGACGCCGTCGACCGGCAGTGCGGCCTGCAGACGCGTGCGCATCTCGTCGACCGTCGAGCGGAAGAACGAGTGGTCGAGCGGCCCTCCGGCCTCGACCAGCCCGACGAGGATCGGCATCGGTGTCCAGGCGCCGTCTGCGTCCATCGCACTGCGAAAGCCCAGGATCTCGGCCGGCAACTCGGACTCGGGCTTGCCGAGCGCCGTCAGAATTTCGTCGCCAACGAGGTAGACGCGGTCGAGATAGTCTTCCTTGACGGTCACCGGCGCGAAGCGGTTGCTTTCGAGCAGCAAGCCGAGAACTGCGATGCGTCTGGACGTACGCGATTGCATCGATCGATCCCCAAGAGACGGTCCCGAAAGGTTAACAGCCGCCCGGAGCGCAAGGCCAATGCAAGCTTCACCTAGGCCGATGCAATTTTCGCCTTGCTGGGACCCTGGAGCGTGGCGGCGCTGGCGGCCGCCTCCCTGACCTGGGACCAGAATTCCTCGGACTTGGGCGGCAGCGGATCATGCGAGCGGAAGAGGCGGATCTCGATCGGGATTAACCACGTCTCGTCGCCGGCCGGCACCAGGCGACCGCTGTGCAAGTCCTCGGCAACCTGACTTTCGGGCAACCAGGCAAGACCGCGTCCTTCGCGCGCAACTGACGCAAGGACTGCGGCGAGGTGCGAGACGAACACGCACTCGAGGTGCGCCGGATCCGGCCGGCGCTCCAGCATCTTCTGGACCGCCCGACCGATCGCCGACGTCTCGGCGTACGCGAGGAAATGCACGGGCCGGTCCCGGCGCCCCGGCAGCGCGTGCACGGGCTCGCCGCGCGCACCGGGCGCGGAAACGGGAAGCAGTCGGTCGGTACCGACCACGACCGAATCAAAATCGGTCGCGGGCAGGTTGAGGTCGACACTGGGGTGGGTGTGGCAGAGCATGAAGTGGCAATGCCCTTTCAGCAGTGACTGCACACATTCCTCGGCGTGGTTCGAATCGAGCCGCGTGATCAGGATGCCCGCCCGTTCCTCGATCGAGCGGATCCAGCGCGGGAAGAAGCTGAGCGACAGGCTGTGCGTCGCGCTGAAGGTGACGGTGCTCGCCGCGGCCTTGTCCAGGTGCCGGATATCTTCGCGACTCTGGTACAAGCGGCGCAGCACCTCTTCGGCGACAGGGCGGAACTTGGTGCCCGCTACGGTCAGGCCGACCGGCTGCGTGGCGCGGTCGAAGAGCGTGGTCCCCACCCACTCCTCGAGGCTCTTGATGCGCCGGCTGAACGCGGGCTGGGTAGTGAACCGCGCCTCCGCCGAGCGCGAGAAATTGCGGGTGTCGACCAGGCTGAGGAAGTCTTCCAGCCATCTCACTTCCATGATCGTGTCCTTGTCCGGATGGGGGGATCGGGAGGCGTGTTCGTAGGCCGTCGGGGCCCGGCAAGCGCCGGCCAGCCGACCAATATGCAGGTTAGGTATGGCGCCATCCGGAATCGGCATTCGCCATCACGGCCGCTTCGGCGTAACTATCGCACCATCGGCCAGGAGCCGTGCGTTGGTACACCCCAGCATAGGCGAGACCAGACATGACCGGCAACATCAAGGCATATTGGCAGAACTTCATTGGTGGCGAGTGGTGCGACGGGGCAACCGGGGAGTCGATCCCAGTCGAGAATCCGGCAAACGGGGAGCGGATCGCCGAAGTTGCCCGTGCCGTTCCCGCCGACGTCGATCGTGCCGTCGCAGCGGCGCGCAAGGTCTTCGAAAGCCGTGTGCTTTGGGAGATGCGCCCGTCCGAGCGCGGCCAGATGATGTTCGAAGTCGCGAGACAGCTGACGGCGATGACCGAGGAGATCGCGCTGCTCGAATGCCTCGACAACGGCAAGACCATCGCCAATGGACGCAACGAGGTCGCGCTCACGGCACGCTACCTGACTTACTACGGCGGGATGGCTGACAAGCTGGAGGGGCGGCAGATCCCGCTGGGCAAGGATTACCTCGACTACACGGTGCACACGCCTTTCGGCGTCTCGGCGCAGATCGTTCCCTTCAACGGGCCGCTGCCCGTGGGTGCACGCTCGATCTGCTGCGCTTTCGTCACCGGCAACACTGTCGTTCTCAAGAGCCCCGAAGACTCGCCGCTGAGCCTCTTCAAGCTCGCCGAGGCCTGCGAACGGGCTGGCGTGCCGAAGGGCGCCATCAACATCATCTGCGGTTACGGGCACGATGCCGGCGCGGCACTGGCCGCTCACCGCGACATCGATCACATTGTCTTCACGGGCTCTGTCGAAACAGGCAAGAGCGTGCTGCGCGCTGCTGCCGATCGGGTCGTACCCTGCGTCATGGAACTTGGCGGCAAGTCCGCGGCGGTCGTGCATGCCGATGCCGATCTCGACCGGACGGCCAAGGCCGTCGCCCGTGGCATTTTCTTCCATTCCGGCCAGATATGCTCGGCCGCGAGCCGTCTTCTCGTGCACCGTTCGATCCACGACGAACTCGTGGCGAAACTGGTCGCCGAGGCCGAAAGCCGAGTACTGGCCCCCGGGGAGAAAGGACACGACATGCCGCCGCTGATCTCGGCCGAGCAGCTCGACCGCGTCGAAGCGCTTTGCAACGTCGGCCAGAAGGAAGGGGCGCGGGTGGCGACAGGGGGCGGTCGACTGCCGAACGCCAACGGCTACTTCATGCGCCCGACCATCTTCACCGGTGTTCGGCCGGACATGCGCATCGCCCGCGAGGAGTTCTTCGGGCCGGTGCTCGTGGTCATCCCCTTCGATACGCCCGAGGAGGCCGTCGCCATCGCCAACGGCACCGATTACGGTCTCGCTGCCGGCGTTTTCACCCGCGACCTCACGCTCGCGCACTGGACCGCGGATCGGCTGGTTGCGGGCCAGGTCTACGTCAACGAGTGGTGGGCAGGCGGGGTCGAGACGCCGTTCGGCGGCACGAAACGGTCCGGCTACGGCCGGGAGAAGGGGCAGGAGGCCTTGCTCGGGTACGTGCAAACCAAGAACGTCGGCATCCGGCTCTGACGATGTCGCCACCCGACTGGATGCAACGTGCCGACTATGCAGTATAGGCATTGCCCGATCATGTCTTTGCATTCGCCAGGGCGCCGCGTTGCGGATAGCCTACGCTTGCCCATTCCACCCAACAAAGGGACTCGCATGAACTGGAAGAATTTCGCTCTCGCGCTGTCGACCGGCGTCGCGGCGCTGGCGCTGTCGCCGATCGGCGGCCACGCGCAGACGCGCGGTGGCGACGTCGTCGTTGCCATCACGCAGGCCCCACCGACGCTGGACGCGCAGATCACGGCGATCCAATCGGCGCGCCACATCACGCTGCATATCTACGAGACGCTCTACGCGCGCGACGAGAATGCGAAGCCGGTTCCCGATCTCGCCGAGGGCGTGGCGATCTCGCCGGACGGCAAGACCTACACATTCGCGCTGCGCAAGGGCGTGAAGTTCCACAACGGCAAGGAGATGACCTCCGCCGACGTCGTCGCTTCGCTCGAGCGTTACCGCAAGCTGGGTGCGTCCGCGAGCCTGCTCAACGCCGTCGACACGATCCAGGCGAAGGGACCGTACGAGGTCGTCGTGAAGCTCAAGACCGTTCAGTCGACGCTCCTCGATAACCTGTCCTCACCGCGCGCGCCGCTCGCCATCTATCCGGCCGAAGAAGCGGCCAAGGGCGCCAACCAGATCAACTACATCGGCACCGGGCCGTTCAAGTTCGTCGAGTACAAGCCCGACAGCCACGTCAAGCTCGAGCGGTTCAAGGACTACGTGCCGAATCCGCATTACACGAAGCGCGACGGCTTCGCTGGCAAGAAGGAAGTATTCATCGACACCGTAACGTTCCGCTTCATGCCGGAAGCCGGCGCCCGCGTCGCCGCGCTGCAGTCAGGCGAGGTGCAACTCGTCGAGACCGTCGACGGCCCGACGAAAAAGCGGCTCGAGACGAACCCCGCCTACAAGATCTATCCCGCGCTGCCGTTCTCGTTCCAGATCATGAAGTTCAACCATGCACTGCCGCCGACCGACGACGTCAATTTCCGGCGCGCCGTCACCGCGGCCCTGGACATGGAGGAGATCATGGCAATCTCCTATCCGGACATCTACCAGCTTGATGGCGGCTGGGTGTATCCCAAGTCGGCGTTCTGGGTCGACGCGGGACTGAAGAGCTACAACAAGCCGGACCTGAAGGCTGCCAAGGATCTGCTCGCCAAGTCGAAGTACAAGGGCGAGAAGCTGATCTTTCTCGTCGACAATCTGCGGCCGAACATCGACACCGCCACCGTGGTTCAGCAGCGGCTCGCGCAGATCGGCGTCAAGGTCGAACTGCAGACCACCGACTGGCCCACGGCAGTCAAGATCGGCTGGTCGCCGGCCGGATGGAACCTGTTCGCGCACGGCTTCGGGGTCGAACCGTTCGAAGGGCCGGGCACCGTGATGGCCGCGTGGGTGAACGGCCTGTCGCAACAGAAGGACGATCCCGAGATCGACCGGCTCCTGACCGCGCTGAATGCCGAAATGGACTTCAACAAGCGCAAGGCGCTGTTCGCCGAGTTCCAGACGCGGATGTACGACCAAGCCGTCGCCGTGAAGATCGGCAACTACGGCCTCTTCCAGGTCGCGACGGCTAAGCTCAAGAACTTCGAACCGTACCGCATCCCGCGGATGTGGGGCGTGTCGCTGGACAAGTAATGCGGCCGGCGGGGCGCCGCGCTGGCGTCCCTCTTCTCGACCGGTAGAACGATCGCCAATGCTGAATTACCTGCTGCGCCGGACGGCCGCGGCGATTCCGGTGCTGATACTGGTGTCGCTGATGTCGTTTGCGGTGATCTGGCTCGTTCCCGGAGATCCCGCGGCGGCGTTCCTCGACTCGAGCGCAACGCCGGAGCAGGTAGCCCGCCTCCGGCACGAGCTCGGCCTCGACCAGCCGCTGCCGATACAGATGACGGAGTGGTACGGGCGGGTATTGACCGGCGATCTCGGCCAATCGATCCTGCTCAGGCGCAGCGTCGGCGCCGCGCTGATGGAGCGTCTCCCCGTCACGCTCTCGCTCGCCGGCGTCGCGCTGGCGCTTGCGGTTACCCTCGGCATACTCGCTGGGGTCCTGGCCGCGATTCGTCGCGGAACGCTCGCGGACCAGTCCATCATGACGCTGGCGCTGCTCGGGCTCTCGGTACCGGATTTCTGGCTCGGGCTCGTGCTGATCGTCGTGTTCGCCGTGGGCCTCGGCTGGCTCCCGTCCGGCGGCTTCGTTCCCATTACGCAAAGCGTGTCCGGCTGGATGGCGACGATGGCGTTGCCCGCACTGACGCTTGCGCTGGTGCAGATGGGCTTCATCGCGCGCATGACACGTTCGGCGATGCTCGACGTGCTGCACCAGGATTTCATGCGCACTGCCGATGCCAAGGGGCTTACGCGCCGTTACGTCATCATGCGTCACGGCCTGCCCAATGCGATGATGCCGATCCTGACGGTGATTGGAATCATCGCCGGCTCGCTGCTCGGCGGTGCCGTCGTCGTGGAGCAGGTGTTCTCGCTGCCCGGCGTTGGGCGCCTGATCATTGGCGCGATCATGAGCCGCGATTTTCCGGTCATCCAGGGCGGGCTCCTCTTTCTCGCCGTTATCTACCTCGTGATCAACCTTGTTGTCGACCTGCTGTACGCGGCGGTCGACCCGAGGGTCCGGCTTTGACGGGGGAGGCGCAAGCGACTAGCCGAGTGATGAACTGGATCCGCGCCACCGGCCGAGGCCTGCGGCGCCTGGCCAGGCACCGGGCGATCGTCATCGGTGGCGCTCTCGTTCTGGCCGTGGCCCTAGTGGCACTCGGGGCGGATTTCATCGCGCCCTATGACCCGTTGCGCAACGATTTCCGTGCTCGCCTGCTGCCGCCAACCGCGGCGCATTGGTTCGGCACCGATCATTTTGGACGTGACATCCTCTCGCGCGTGATCTTCGGCGGCCGGCTGTCGCTTGAGATCGGCGGCTTGGTCGTCGTCATGACTGGCATTTTCGGTACGCTGATCGGCGCGCTCGCTGGGTATTTCCGCGCCTTGGACAATCCGATCATGCGTCTCATGGACGCACTGATGGCGTTTCCGGCGATCCTGCTCGCGATCACAGTGAGCGCCACCCTTGGCGCGTCGATGACCAACGTGATCATCGCCCTCAGCATCGCGACGACGCCGCATACTGCGCGAATCGTCCGGGCCTCGGTTCTGGTCGTCCGCGAGATGCAGTTCGTCGAAGCCGCGCGAGCGCTCGGCGCAAGCGATCTCCGCATCCTGGTGCGGCACGTCCTCGCCAATTCGCTCGCGCCGCTGATCGTGCGGCTGACTTTCGTGTTCGCGTCGGCCATCCTAGCCGAGGCGGTGCTCTCCTACATCGGTGTCGGGCCACCGCCGCCTGCACCGAGTTTCGGCAACATCATTTCCAACGGCCGGGACTTCATGGTCGAAGCGCCATGGGTAACGATCTTCCCCGGCCTCGCCATCGTCGCATGCGTGCTCGGACTCAATCTGCTCGGTGACGGGTTGCGCGACGCGCTCGATCCGCGAATCAAGGTTGGACCATGAGCGGGACGGGTGTGGTTCTGGAGATCGAAGGGCTAACGACGACCCTGCGCAATCAGTCACAGGATACGATCCTGGAGGATGTCTCGTTCACCCTCCGCGCTGGCGAGGTCCTTGGCATCGTCGGCGAATCGGGCAGCGGCAAGAGCATGCTCGCGCTCACGATCATGGGACTGTTGCCGCCGTCAATTGAGTGCACCAGCGGCGCCATCCGTCTGCTCGGTACTAACCTGGTGAAATCATCGAAGGGGGCATGGCGCGAGCGCCGCGGGCGCGACATGGCGATGATCTTCCAGGAGCCGATGACTTCGCTCAACCCGGTGATGCGCATTGGCACGCAGATCGAGGAAGTATTGCTGCGCCGGCGCCGGCTCTCGGCCGCCGCCGCGCAGCGCACGGCGATCGAACTCTTGGAGCGGGTCGAGATCCCGTCGCCCGCGCGCCGGCTGATGGCCTATCCGCACGAGTTGTCGGGCGGCATGCGCCAGCGCGTGATGATTGCGATTGCGCTGGCGGCCGATCCGAAGCTCCTCATCGCCGACGAGCCGACCACGGCACTCGACGTCACAATCCAGGCGCAGATACTCGATCTGTTGCGCTCGCTGCAGCGCGATACCGGGATGGCGCTGATGCTGATCACCCATGACCTCGGAGTCATCGCCGAGATCGCCGATCGCGTGATGGTCCTCTATGCCGGACGCGTGGCCGAGACGGCGAGCGTCGCGACGCTGTTCGATGCGCCCGCGCATCCGTACAGCCAGGCGCTGCTCGCGTCGATTCCGAACCTCGCCTCGCGTCGCGACCGACTCGCCACCATCGACGGTGCGGTGCCGACGGTCGGCGCAATGCCGGTCGGCTGTCGCTTCGCGCCGCGCTGCCCCGACCGCCATGATGCTTGCGTGGTGAGCTCTCCCCAAATGCGCCTGCTATCGCCACAGCACGGCGTCGCGTGTGTGAAATCATTCGCGTCGATGCCGGTGGCACTGATCGCGCAGGAACCCGCACCGTGAGCGGGAGCGTAAACGCCGACGTGTTGATCGAGGCCCGAGGCCTCGCCAAGCACTTTGCCGTCCGCGGCGGCACATTCGGTGTCGCGAAGAAAGCCGTCGTGCGCGCGGTCGACGGCATCGATCTCGCAATCCGCAGGGGCGAGACCCTCGGACTCGTTGGCGAGTCGGGATGCGGAAAGTCGACTGCCGGCCGGCTGCTCCTGCGCCTGATTGAGCCGACCGCCGGCGCCATTCTCCACGAGGGGGTCGACCTTACGACGCTCGGACGCAGGGCGATGCGCGAGCGGCGCAAGAACATGCAGATCATCTTCCAAGACCCGTTCGGGTCGCTTAATCCACGCATGACGGTGGAATCGATCATCGCCGAAGCCTATGCGATCCACCGGATCGGTGCCCCGCACGAACGCTCGCGCCGGGTCGGCGAAATGCTCGACCTCGTCGGACTACCGCGATCGGCGGCCGACAAGCATCCCCACGAGTTCTCCGGCGGGCAGCGGCAGCGCATCGGCATCGCCCGCGCGCTCGCGCTCAAACCGGCCTTCGTCGTCTGCGACGAGGCGGTGTCCGCGCTCGACGTGTCCGTCCAGGCGCAGATCATCAACCTGATGCAGGATCTGCAGCGGGACCTTGGGCTCACCTACTTGTTCATCTCGCACAACCTCGCCGTCGTGCGGCACATCTCGACGCGGATCGCCGTCATGTACCTCGGCCGCATCGTCGAGATCGCGACTGCCGACGCTCTGTTCGAGCGGCCGACGCACCCATATACGCGCGCGCTGCTATCGGCGGTGCCGATCACGCACCCACGCGAGTCGCGGCACCGGCACGAGCTATCGGGCGACGTGCCTAGCCCTCTCGCGATCCCGTCGGGTTGCCACTTTGCGCCGCGGTGTCCGTTTGCCCAAGAGCGCTGCCGCGAGGTCGACCCTGCACTGGCCCTTCTCGCGGACGGCCGTGCCGTGTGCCTGCCACCTCGCGGCCGACGGCACGCTGCCGACGACGCCTCCAGTCGTTCGCCCCGTTGCGTCCGGCTCCATTCAGGAGACTGCATGATGAAGCACGCCTTCCGAGAGGAACGCCGGGACCTGGCTGCGGTATTCCGCGGTGCCGCGATGTTCGGTGGTCAAGCCGGCGTGTGCAGCCATTTCAGCCTTCGCGTGTCAGACCAGCCGCTGCTCTTCCTCCTCAACCCGTGGGGCGTGTATTTCTCCGAAGCGCGGGCGAGCGACCTGATGCTGGTCGACGACAAGGGCGTGGACCAGAGCGGAGACGCGGATGCGGGTTTCGCCGCGTTCAACATCCACGCGGCCGTCCATGCCATCCATCCGGAAGCGCACTGCGTGCTGCACACCCACATGACGTACGCGACGGCGATCACGATGCTGACGAATGGCCGGCTCGAACCGGCCTCGCAGGAGGCGTTGCGGTTCTACGACGACATCGCGTACGACGACTCGTACAACGGCCTTGCGCACGATCGCGCCGAAGGCGAGCGCATCGCGCGCTGCATGAACGGGCGTCACGTGCTCTTCCTGGCGCACCATGGCGTCATCGTCGTCGGGCCCACCGTCGCGCAGGCGTTCGATCATCTTTATTACCTGGAGCGCGCCGCTGAGCTGCAGGTCAAGGCGATGAGCTGCAACCGGCCGCTGCGCCTCGTTCCCGACGACGTGGCGAAGAAGACAGTCGGTCAGTTCCGGCGCGAGCGCGAGCACTGGGCGCGGCTGCATCTCGATGCGCTGCGCCGCAAGCTCGAACGCGAGCAGCCGGAATACGCAACCTGAACGAACTGAAGGAGTCGAAGGTGATGAACACTTCTGCAACGAGAAAGCTCGGCTTCATAGGCGTCGGCATGATGGGGCACGGCCTGGCGAAAAACCTGCTCAAGCAGGGACACGCGATGACCCTGCTCGATCATCCCGGCAACCAGCCCGTCGACGACCTAGTCGCGATGGGCGCACGGAAGGTCGCGACCGCCAGGGAGGTGGCGAGCGCCGCCGACGTGGTATTCGTCTGCGTGACCGGATCGCCGCAGATGGAAGCTTGCGTCTACGGTCCCGATGGCCTGCTCGAAGGGTTGCGCGCGGGGGCGGTGATCGTGGACGCTACGACGGCGGACCCGGTGTCGACGGTCAAGGTGGCCGCCGCCGTGCGGGAGCGCGGCGGGCGCTACGTCGACGCCCCGATGACGCGCACGCCGCAGCACGCCGAGGATGGGTGCGTGAACGTGATGCTGGGCGGTGATCCCGCAACCATTGCCGATGTGCGCCCGCTGATCGAGACCTACGCGGAGAATATCTACATCGGCGGCGATGTCGGCTCCGGCCATCGGATGAAGCTGCTGCACAACTACATCTCGTTAGGAACCCTGGCTCTGCTCGCCGAAGCCTATACCTGCGCGGGGAAGGCGGGGATCGACCGCAAGGTGCTGACCCAGGTGCTGGCCACCGGAGGGGGCGACAGCGTCGTGCTCAAGCGTCTGCTGACCTTTCTCGATAGCGGCGAGCCCGGCAGCATGCTGTTCTCTCTCATCAACGCCGGTAAGGACCTGCGGTACTTCACGCACATGGCGGAGGAGCTTCAGGTCGGCGCCTTCGTCGGCGAGGCCGTACATCAGACCTTTCTCACCGCTTCGAATGTGGGAGGTGGCGAAAAGATGATTCCGGAACTCGTCAACATTATGTGTCGGATGCATGGCGCACCGCTCTGCGGCAAATAGAGAGCCGGCACTAGAAACAGGTAGCGAAGTTGCGCGTCCGCCAGATCGCGCTGGCACTGTGATTCCGGCCAGCTTGCGGCCGCGTGTTGAAAATAACCTCGTTGTCCACACAAAATTTGTTGCAGCGCGGGTCCTGCGCCACTTGCCGGTGAGCGAAACTTGCGATCCAGATGTCGTCGTCGACTTCCTTGGTACCGACACGTTGACCTGCCAGCGCGCACGAGATGCGACATCTTCTTGCGATGCATGCAATGCGACGCATAAGCGGTGACTAAAGCATTGCAAGTCGCGCAGCGCGTAGGGCGCGCGCGTGGTTCGGGATCTTCGGCGACTACGGATGCGCCGGTGCATCGATGGGGTCAGGGCCAAGTTCGGATCTTCGCGTGCCAGGACAGCGGAATGCGGCACCGCGCCCGCGGCAGCACTGATGTGCGTCATGCGCAGCCATCGACGCAATCTCACTCGCTAGGACACTGCCGAGCGTCAGAACGCGGAAGAACATGCTGACGTAAATCGCCAGGCCGCGCACTCAATCCGAACGGGTGCCGGGTCGTGCTGTCGAAACGGCATCGACCCTGCCTCCGGGTGCCTGGACGAGGAGTACGCGATGAAACCCTCCCACGCTGCCATGATCGCCGGAGCGGCTTTGTGCGTCGCAGCGGGCCCGGTGCTCGCGGACCTCGCCGCGGAATTCAACCGCCGCGCTGCCGACCGCGACGTCGCGACCTTCAAGGCCCTGGACCGTGATGGCGACGGTCGCCTCACGTTCGAGGAAGTGTACGGCAGCGTGGACATGCAGGCCCGCTTCAAGGACATGGATGTCGACGGCAATGGCGCCGTCACCGCGGCCGAGTTAGCGCACTACGTTCGCCAGCGGTACGGCGTTGACCTGCCTCCGGCGTCGGATGCGGCGCGGCAGCCCGGTAACACGGGGTCGGCGAGCACGGCGCCGATGCGTCCGGCTCAATGACCGTCGGATGCGGTATGGCCAGCGGCGCCTGCACTTGGCTTCGCTGTCGGCGACCTTAACGCCGCGATTGATTGGACAGCAGCGATTCGGTGTCGACGGCGACGCCGGCGGTGTACACCATCTTGCCGCCCAGCCATCCGGACAGGACAAGTAGCGCGATGGCGATGATCGACAGCCACAGTGGCGCGCCGCTCGTGGCGCCGGTTCCCGGCTCGCCCAAGCGCAGCCACGCGTTGAGGCAGTACAGCACCACCACGACGAGGTTGATGCCCATGTGGGTGAACCCCGTCTTGCGCACGTCGCCGGCCGGCAGTGAAACCACGTCGATGAAGCCGAACACCGCCGCGAGCAGCGCCCCGACGATCCCGCCCACGATTGTGTAGAGCGCGACCACCTTCCACGTCGCGGGGTCGGCGGCGAAGTGCCCGGCGATGTCGCAGACGAGCGAAAAGACCCACAGCCCGATGGGCAGCGGGACCAGCATCGGGTGGATCGGGTGACGGGCGATATTGGCTGGCGTTCTCATGACTCCTCCCAGGAATTGGCGCACAGGCGTTAGATGCCGCTAGCGGCGGCGGCGTTCCTCCTCGCGCGCGTTCGCGACACGACCGAGGCGCAAGGGGGAAACGGCGCCGGGTTCACCCCATCCGATTGCCTCGAGGTGATTCGGCAACAAATGCGCTCGAACGAGCCCAAGCCTGTGGCGCGATCTGTCGATGTCCGGTAGCAGTGCCGCGCTGATCGTGGGACGCCGAGGCGCGGCGTAATATCGAATCTCGGCCAACCAGACGTCAGGAGCATCCATGTCCAGGATCGTGGTTGCGTTAGCGCTGGGCTTCGCGCTTGCTGTCGCTTCCGGCGCGGGCTATGCGCAGACCTACCCGGCGAAACCGATCCGGATCGTGGTGCCCTATCCGGCGGGTGGCACGTCGGACATCCTCGCCCGTACGCTCGGACAGAAGCTCACCGAATCATGGGGTCAGCCCGTGGTGGTCGAGAACAAGCCTGGTGCGAACGGCAACCTGGGCGCCGAATTCGTCGCCAAGGCGCCCCCCGACGGCTACACGCTCCTGCTCGCCGACATCGGCGCGCTCGTGATCAGTCCCAGTCTGTATCCGACCCTCGGCTTCGATCCCGCGAAAGACTTCGCGCCGGTCACGATGGTGGCGTACTCGCCGCATATCCTTGTGGTCAATCCATCCGTTCCCGCGTCGTCGGTGAAGGAGCTGATCGCACTCGCGGCGTCCAAGCCCGGCAAGCTGAACTTCGCCATCTCGGGCGTCGGTGGCGCACCGCATCTCGCGGGCGTTGATTTTGCATTGCGCACCGGCGTCAAGTGGGAGTACATCCCGTACAAAGGCGGCTCGCAGGCGATCGCCGATGTCGCCGGTGGACAGGCGGACGTTACCCTGAACGGGATGCTCGCGACCTATCCGCTTGTGCAAGGAGGCCGGCTCAAGCTGCTCGCGGTGTCGAGCGCGAAACGCATGAGTGCCATCCCGAACGTTCCGACCATTGCCGAATCCGGCGTGCCGGGATTCGAAACGGGCTCGTGGCAAGGCGTTGTCGCCCCCGCGGGCACACCACGGGACATCGTGGCGAAACTCAACACGACGATCACCGGAATCCTGAACACGCCCGAGATGCGAGAAAACCTGGCTAAGCAGGGCGCCGAGGTGCGGACGAACAGCAGTGAAGAGTTCGGTGGGTTCATCCGCACCGAGAAGGCAAAGTGGGCCAAGGTGGTGAAGGACGCGAACGTCAAGATCGATTGACGTGATGCCCGCCGCTTGGAATGTGGATGCGGTAAGCCAGTTGTCCCGACCATCCATCGGCCGCCACGAACGATGAGCCATGCCCCCGCGGATCCCGGCGCGGTAAACCACGCTCCGTCGTCAGGCTGAAGCCTGACCTACATCGACGACCGCTCGCGATTGCCGTCATCGTGGAGGAGCCCAATCCAGGTTGGACTTGGATCCAAAATCGGATACGATTATATCCGTGTCCAAGGCCACCTCCGTCCGCATCGTGGACGCGCTTCGAGAGCGCATCCGCGATGGCGTGCTGCCTCCGGGACTGCAGGTGCGACAGGAGGCGCTGGCGGAGCAGTTCGGTGTCAGCCGCGTCCCCGTTCGCGAAGCCCTGCGGCAACTGGAGGCCGAAGGACTGATCCAGACCGAGCTTCACAAGGGCGCCTTCGTGTCGTCACTCAGCCTTGGTGAGGTGGGTGAGATGCTCGATATCCGGATTGGCCTCGAGCTGCGCGCCTTGAAACTGGCGTTACCGAACTTCACCAAGGAGCACGCAAAGGAGGCCGAGCGCATCCTCAAGCGCTACGACGGCAGTGAGAGTCCCTGCGAGTGGCGGGATCTCAACCTCGCGTTCCACCTGGCGCTCTACAAGCCGTGCAACCGTCCGCGACTCGTCAAGATGATCGAGGACGTCGTCCTTGGCACGCATCGATTTCTGAGGACCTACATCTCCGCTGTCGCCGGGCGCGAGCACCCGCAGGCCGAACACCACCGGATGCTCCAGTTGTGCGTCGCTGGAAACGCATCGGCCGCGTTGAAGCTGCTCGAAGCGCACATCGAGCGCACCAAGACCGTGCTCCAGCAGCAGGTTCGGTAGCACACCCGGCGCAAACGCGCGCTGGGCATCGCGAGTGAGGATTCTTGTCGACTGCCACCAACGACCACGTTGACGTCGCCGTGATCGGCGCCGGAAGCGTCGGCATTGCGGTCGCGTATTACCTCGTTACGCAGCACAAGCTGCGCCGCGTTGCATTGATCGATCGGCGGGACCCGATGAGCCTCACCTCGGCGCAGTCCGGCGAGAACTACCGCAACTGGTGGCCGCACCCGGTGATGACGGCGTTCACCGACCACTCGATTTCCCTGATGGAGGACATCGATCGGCATTCGGGCTCGCGCCTCAACATGACGCGCGGTGGCTATGCGCTCGTCTCCCGACGCGAGCGTCCGGAAGACCTGATCGGCAGCCTGTACCGCGGCTACGATGCGTCGCCGCAGCGCATCCGCATTCGCGAGTCGGCCGACGGGGATTACCAGCCGCCGCGCCGCGCGCCCTGGAGCGATGCGCCCGACGGCGTGGACGTCCTGCTGGATCAGGCGCTGATCCGGCGGACGTTTCCTTCGTACGCGCGTGACGTCGCCACCGTGATCCACATCCGGCGCGCCGGCTCGATCGACGCCCAGCAGCTGGGCCAGTACATGCTCGAGGTCATGCGCGACACGGGAGTGCGGGTGCGGCGCGCGGAAGTACGTAGCATCACCGGGTCATCGCCGTTCGCGATCGAGTTGGCATCAGATCGCGGCGTGGAGCATCTGAACGCCGACCGCATCGTCAATGCGGCGGGGCCGTTCCTGCGCGACGTCGGGGCCATGTTCGGCGAGAACCTGCCGGTGCGCTGCGTGTATCAGCAAAAGATCTCGTTCGAGGATCGCAACTCAGCCATCCCGCGCAACATGCCATTCACCATCGATCTGGACGGGCAGCAGATCGCATGGAGCGACGAGGACCGCGACGTGCTGGCCGCCGATTCGGATACACGCCATCTCGTCGAGGCCATGCCCGGCGGCATTCATTGTCGCCCCGACGGGCCGGTCGACGGGACGCGGATCAAGATCGGCTGGGCCTACAACGATCGCGCGACCGACCCCCACGACGACGAGCCGATCGATCCGAACTTCCCCGACGTCGTGCTGCGTGCCGCCAGCCGCCTGCACCCAGGGCTTGCGTCCTACATCGGCCGCCTGCCGCGTGGGACTCACCATTACGGTGGGTACTACACGATGACCGAGGAGAACTGGCCGCTGATCGGGCCGATGCAAACACCAGGCGCGTTCGTGGCCGGCGCGCTATCCGGTTTCGGCTCGATGGCCGCGTGTGCCGCGGGCTCGATTTGCGCCGCCTGGGTGGCCAATATGCCATTGCCGGATTACGCGAAGTCGCTGTCCCGCGCACGCTACGCCGAGCGGGCCTTGATGGCCGAGCTGATCGAGCTCGGCCGCGGCAGCCTTTAGGAAGTAAACGCCCCGCAGCTCCGCGATGTACCACCCCTTGCAACAGGAGAAGCCATGAAGCTCGAGCTGTTCGCCACTTTCGCCGCCATGACGTTCGTCGTCGCGGCATCCCAATCCGCTGATGCACAGGGGCCGAGCGGTACGCTCGCCAAGATCAAGGACACGGGCGAAATCGCATTGGGGCATCGCGACGCCTCGATCCCGTTCTCCTATCTCGACGACCAGCAGAAGCCGATCGGTTTCGCGATGGATCTTTGCGCCCGCATCGCCGATGCGGTGATGGCGGAGCTGAAGCTACCCAACCTCAAGACCCGGTTGCAGCCGGTCCAGCTCGGCAATCAGATACCGCTGATCCAGAACGGCACGATCGACATCGTGTGCGGGCCGGCCACCAATACGCTCGAGCGCCAGAAAGTCGTGGCGTTCAGCAACACCATCTTCGTCTCGAGCATTCGCGCGGTGGTCAGGAGCGACGCGCCCATCAAGACCTTCGAGGACCTGCGGGGCAAGCGCGTTTCGCTCACCTCGGCGTCGACGTCCATCACGCTGCTGACGGGCCGCGAGCAGGAGAAGAAGTTCGAAACGGTCAAGTTCTTCAATCCCGATCACGCCGCGTCGTTCCTCGCCCTCACGAGCGGCCGCGCCGACGCTTTCGTCATGGACGACATCCTGCTCGCGGGGATGGTGGCGAACAGCACTTCGCCGGGCAGCTGGCGCATCATCGACGATGCCCTGCGCGTCGAGCCCTATGGGCTGATCGTGCGCAAGGACGATCCGCAATTCAAGGCGCTCGTGGATCGCACGCTGGACACGCTGATCAAGAGCGGCGAATTCGAGAAGCTCTACGCCAGGTGGTTCATGAGCCCCATTCCGCCCAAGAACGTCAATCTCAACTTCCCGATGACTCCGCCATTGAAGGACGCCCTTGCCCATCCCAACGATCGGGGCGTGTGAGGGAAGCATCCTCCTGTGTCGCGTGGTTTGTGGCGCGCATGGTGAAGGAACCGCGCGCGATCCACCGCAAGTACCGCTATACGCACCTCCCCGAGGAGAATGAAACTGGCACACTGAGGAGCTTCGATTCGATGTCGCCATCGTCGGCGGAGGCATCATCGGCTGCAGCGTCGCGCATTTCGTGAAGTCGCTGGCGCCGGACGCGAACGTCGCCGTGATCGAGCCCGATCCGACCTACGAGTTCGCGTCCACGCTGCGCGCGTCCGGAGGCTGTCGCGTGCAGTTCAGCCGGCCCGAGAACATCGAGATGTCGAAGTTCAGCATCGACTTCATCAAGACATTCGCATCTCGCATGTCCGTTCCGGGGCAGGCGCCTGCCACGGTCGACTGGGTCGAAGGCGGTTATCTCTTCATCGTGCAGCCCGAGTCGGTCGAATCGCTGGAGCGCAACGTCGCGCTCCAGCAGTCGATGGGGTGCGAGGTTCATCTGCTGACGCCGCAGGAGCTCAAATCGAGGTTCCCTTCGATGCGGGTGGACGACCTCGGCGCCGGAGCGCATACCCCGCGCGATGGCTGGTGCGACCCGAATAGTCTGCTCTGGGGCTTTCGCAGGAAGGCGGCGTCGGAGGGTGTCGCGTTCGTCAAGGCACGGGTCGTAGCGATGGACTGCACACCCACCGCCGTTCGCGCCCTGATCCTGGACGACGGACGAAAGGTCGTGGCCGAGCATGTCGTCAACGCGGCCGGCGCGTGGTCGGGGGAAGTCGCAGCGATGGCCGCGATGGACCTGCCGGTGTCGCCATTGAAGCGGTACGAGCATTACTTCACAGCGGGGTCGCCGATGGAGCGCCTGCCGTATGTGAAGGATCTGGTTCGCATGGCGTTTCGCTCGGAAGGGCAGGGCTTTTCCGGCGGTCTGGTCGATGGCCTGGGGCCTCGGGGCTTCGACTTCGAGGTCGACCATGATTACTTCGAGCGTTTCGTCTGGCCGGCGGCCGCGCACCGGTTCCCCCCGCTGGAAGCCGCCAAGTGTCATCGCACCTGGGCCGGGCTGTACGAAATTTGCGAGCTCGATGGCAATCCGATCATCGGCAGGTGGAACAGCGGCTGCGCGAACCTGTACACCGTCGCCGGCTTCTCCGGCCACGGCATGATGCATGCTCCGGCCGCGGGCCGCGCCATCGCCGAGCTGATCACGAAAGGCGCGTTCCAGACCATCGATCTCACCCGATTCGGGTACGAGCGCGTGGAGAGGAACGCGCCTTGTCCGGAAACGGGCATCATCTAGCGACGCATCGAGCGCGGGATGCGCCACTTCGCGGCCAGTGAGGTCGACGGTGTCCTCGCGGGCGACCATCCAGCGAAAGCCCTGCGCCGACTCCCGCGTGCAGCGCTAGGCCGCCATCGCAGCGCGCCTGTCGTTCCACGCGCGTGCTTTGAGCCAGCGATTGAGGCGGCTCGCGGGCTTGCGCACGGCGCGCTCGGCCGCCAGCGTCCGCGCAAGACGCTTCCGGTGCCCGCGCAGCGCCGCCTCGAGCAGCGTGAGATGAATCAGGTCGCACTGCGCCACGCTGCCGCCGCATCGATCGGCCGCGGCCCGGATCGCCGAGATCGACTCGACGGCGCCGTCATAATCGCCGCGGCAGAACGACATGATGGCCGCCGACAGAGGTCCCGCCAGTGCCAGTTCCTCGTTCCCGCTGCGGGCGCGGAGCATCGCGTCGCTCTCCAGCCGCTTCGCCAATGGCGGGCGCGCGCGTGCTGCTTCGACGCCGCGAATGCCATCACCGCATGCACGAGGTCGAAGGCGCGGTTGCCGATGGTGCGCTGGCGCATCCAGAGTCCCGTGACCTCGCGCCATCGCCACTGCGATTCGGTTCCGCGCAGTTGCAGCCGCCACAGCAGCGCGGAGGCATCGACGAGACCGTTGTTGCCGCCATCGAGTTGCGGCGCGATCAGATCGTCGTAGGTGGCGAGCGCATCCGCGGCGGCGTCGGCGTCGATCTGAAAGAGCGCAAGGTGCCACGCGAGATGGATGCGAAAGCCGGCATTGCCGACCCAGATCGGCTGCGTCCCCCGCAGCCAGGCGATACCCTTGTCGGGCGGCCCTCTCATCTCGAGGACATGGGCGATCACGTGGATCGCCGCCGCGTTGTCGGGGACGAGTTCGAGCGACCTGTGGGCCGCCGCCAGCGCGCCGATCGTAGTCGCCGGTCTCCTCCAGTCCGAACGCATGCATGCCGAGCACGTACCCATACTCGGGGTCCCTCGTGTCCCAATGCGGCAGGACTGCGGCGATGCGGTCGCGCAGCATGTCGCGCCGGCCGAGGCGGAAATCGAGACCGTGCGCGACCAGCAGCGCCAGTCGGTCGCGAGGATGGTCGCGGAGCAGGTCGCCGTAGAGGCGGGCCGCGCGCGCGATGTTGCCGTCGAGCCAGTGGCGCGCGGCGGCGGCATGCCTGCGTTCGCGCTCGTTCGCGCCGGAGTTGCATTCGATCGCGGCGACCGATGCGGCCAACGCCGCCGCGGGCGTGTCGGCGCCGCTCAGCACGAGCGCTCCGGCACGCAGGCAGTGGCCCATGGCAAACGCCGGATCGCGCTCGATGGCGCGTTCGATGGTGGGCAGCGCGTTTCCGTCGCAGCGGAAAAGGCTCGCGACCGCTTGCTCGAAGCGTTCGAGCGAGAGCGGGTCGTCGGTCGACGTGATCAGTCCAGCGGAGTCGGGCAATGTGGCCATGGCATGCGAAAGTCGTAGTGGGGTACTGCGATCGTGCCCCCGCGACGATTCGGCCGCCATGATCCAGGCGCCGGCATTCTTGTCCGGGCGTCCGGCATTGGCGCTTCGGTGTGGTTCCAGATGGCCGCTCGAGGCGGCGACGCCGCACAAGGGCGACTGGCGCCGCCCGATGTCCGGAGACGCCGCGCGGCCGTCAGCCGGACACGGAGCCCGGCAATGCGGCGCGGCGCGAAGCCTTATCGCGAGTCGCGGCACTGGCGGCGTTCCTGCGCCATGTCGCCGGCGGCACACCGAACTCCCGCTTGAATGCGCGATTGAATGCGGCTTCGGATTCGTAACCGACGTCCTCCGCGACCGACGCGAGCGGCCGATCGGCGAGGCGAAGTTGCTGCGCGGCGAGCTGCAAGCGCCACTGCGCCAGATATTGCATCGGTGGCACTCCAAGCAGGTCCGCGAAACGCTGCGCGAGCCCGGAACGCGACATGCCGACCTGGCGGGCAAGATCTTCCACCGTCCAAGGGTGCGCCGGGCGCGCATGCATCAGCGTGAGCGCGCGGGCGACGAAGCGATCGCGCAATCCGGCCAGCCACCCCTTGCGATCGTCGGGCATCGTGTCGACGTAGCGCCGCACCGCCTCGACGAACACCAACTCCGAGAGCTTGGCCAGCACCGTGGCACTGCCCGGCGTGCGCGGAGGCGGCCTCCTCGGTCGCGAAGCGCAGCGACGATTCGAGCCATGCGGCGCTGGATCCGCGCATGCCGACCTTGAACAGCCGCGGCAGCGCGGAAAGCAATGGATTCCTCCAAATGTCCCGCGCCGCGAGAAAGCCGCAGACCATTCGCGTCACCGCCCCGCCGCCGCCGTAGGCGAGCGTCATGACTTCACCCGGCGTCGTCTCCACCTGATTCGCCAGTAACGGCGCCAAGAACTCGGGCGACAGATCGGTGGAACTGCCGAGCACGTGGGTTTCGCCTTGCGGCACCACGATGACATCGCCGGCGTCCACCTGCAACGCGCCGCCAGCGATCGTGCGGCAGCATCGCCCAGCAGCTTCCTTCCGTCACCAGATGGAACGAGACGACGCGCTCGGAGGGCGGCAGGTAGGCCGAGCAAAGCGCCGAATCCGCGGGGACGATGACGCACCAGGGCGCCGAAAACGCGCCGTCGAGATAGACCGCGCCGGTCAGCTGGACAACGCGCAATACGTCGGAGAGAGCATCCATCGTAGCGGCTGTGCAATCGTGGCGTCGCGCGCAAGAAAGTTGGACGCCCGGGCATTCAATGTCGTTGCTGCTGCGGGAATACTAGCACCTCATCCGAAGGCGGCACGACCTCGAAACATCCAATCGTAGGAGTCGAGCATGGAAACACGGTCGCAGGTTCTCGCAACGCGCGCATCGCGCGAGGACCGGACGGGACTCGCGCGCGGGACGAGCAGCGTGACAGAACATTACGAGAATCTCCTCGGACCGATCTACGTCTGGATGACCGGAGGCATCGAGGCCGCGCTGCAGTCGGGTGGCGCCGAGATCGAAGCGCTGAACCTGCCGGTCACACCGGGCGCCGTCGTGCTCGATCTTGGCGCAGGGTTTGGGATGCATTCCATTCCACTTGCGCGCAGAGGTGCGCGAGTGACGGCGATCGATGCCTCGCCTGCGCTGCTGCGTACGCTCACCGAGCTGCGCGGCGAGTTGCCGATCGACGTGGTCCACGATGACTTGCTTGCGTTTCGGAATCACGTCACGGAGGCGCCATCGACGATCCTCTCCATGGGAGACACGATTACGCACTTGCCGAGCCTCCGAGCCATCGAGACGCCTCATCGAAATGAGCTTCCGCCGCATTGGCGCCTGGCGGCATGGTCGTGATCTCGTTCCGCGACTACTCGGTGCCCCTGACCGGAGCGCAGCGATTCATTCCCGTAAGGGGCAGCGAGGATCGCATCCTCACGTGTTTCCTGGAATACGAGTCGGAAGCTGTCCGGGTGCACGACATTCTTCACGAGCGGACAGCGGATGGCTGGGCGAACCCGGGTCGGCCACTATCGCAAGGTGCGAGTTTCGCCTCAGTACCTGATCGATTGTTTCCGGTCGTACGGGTTCGACGTCCGTCGCGAGCCCGGACTCGCCGGCATGATTCGCCTCGTCGCAACGAAGCATCCGAACTGACTGCCGCACGCCCACGCGGCTCGCGCGGCAAACGGGTGGCGATGGCAGCGTGCCGCGCTCGGCGCGACTCGGCCGACGCTCACCTCCACTCCCGCCAAACTGGCGCACAATAATCGGACGGCCGCCGCGGGTTCGACTGCCGCGGGAGATCGAAGCGGCCGCACGATCGATCCATTTGCCGGTCCATGGCGCAGCGAGGAGGAAAGCGATGACGGGGACACGCGACGCAAATGCGAACACGCCAGGAACCGGCTCCGGTTGGCTCGACAAGCCATCGAGTGCCGAGGAAATCGAAATGCTGGTCGCCAAGGTTGCGGAACAGCAACGGCGAGTCGCAGCCAGCGAGCACGCGCATCTGGACGGGCGCATCGACCGTGCTCAGCATCAGAAGCAGGTGCTTGCCGCGTTCGGCACTTTGCGCATTGGCGATGGGGTCCCGGCCGCTTTGCGGCAGGGCGTTTTCGCAGCGCCGCGTGCGTACCGTGTCGCGTGCCGCTTTTCCAACGGCCAGCCATGCCCGTTTGCCGATCCCAAGCCGGACGTGCGGGGTGTTGCGATCAAGCTCTTCACCGACGCCGATGTCGAGACCGATCTGCTCATGACCAATGAAGGCGGCCGGTCGCATACCCCGGACGCAGTCCAGTTCATGCATTTCGCCGACGTCCTCGTGGCCCAGATCGAGCGCGGTACGCTCGGCTTCGTATCCGAGCTTTCGTCGGAGGTTCTGTCGGGCAAGCTCGGTCCCGTTCAGGCGGCACGCACGATCGCGATCGTGAGCAAGGCGACGCTGCGTCGCGTGGACAGTCTGGCGACGGAGCACTACTGGGGTTCCGTGGTCAGGCTTGGCGCCGCGGCGATCAAGTACTCATTGCATCCGCACGCTGAAACAACGCCGGAGACGACCGCCGACACATCCGCCGACGATTATCTGCGTGACGACCTCCGGACGCGGTTGCAGAGCGGTCCGGTGAAGTGGCAGCTGAGCGTGCAGCTCTTCGCGGATGAAGAGTCCACGCCGGTCAACGATGCATCGGTGGTCTGGGATGCGGCCTTGATTCCGGTGGCCGAGCTCGAGATCCCGGCGATGCCGTCGACGGAGGACGAGTCGCTCATCAGCCGGATGGCGTTCAACCCGGCGAACGGGTTCGAGCCGCTCGGAATCACGCACGCGCGCAAGGCCGTGTATGCGGCGAGCGCGCGCAATCGCATGGATCGAGGTCTTCTCGCAAGCGAGGAGGCGCGTCGGATTCTGCGGAGTCGCTAGCATTGGGCCTGTCGTTGCAGTCGCCGTTCAAGCGAAGGCTCGCCGAATTCGGCAGCAGCGGAATATCTCCGCTACAAGGGCACCTTCGCGAGATGCGCGAAAAGCGCCTCCCGCTGGCCGGCATCCGTCATCGGGTAAGTTTCGAGCCAGCCACGACTCGAGAAGCCAGGCTCGAGTCCGCGCACTTCCGCGGCCTCCCAACTCGCACCTTCCCGGTCTCCTGCGGCCGCCAGCGCGGCGGTCAGGAAAACGCGCGTCTCGATGTCCACCGGGTTGCGGATCCTCGCGGCACGCAGATTGATCAGCGCCTGCTCGATGTCGTTTTCGAAAAGATAGGCGCGTCCGAGGAGCAGGAAGTAGAGATAGCCGCCTTCGGGGTTCAGCCGCATTGCCGTGCGCAGCAACGGGATCGATTTGGCCGGCTGCCCGGTATAGGTGTAGATGCCGCCCAGGAGGGCGTACGCATCGGCGTATGAGCGGTCGAGCTGGATCGCGCGTTCCAACGCCGCAATCGCCTCGCCGTGACGACGGCTCTGCGCCTGAATGAAGCCGATGGCCCAGTAGACCTGCGGAATGTCGGGGTCGATCGAGCGGGCGGTTTCCGCGAGCTGGAAGGCGCGCTCGAGCGCGAGCGATCCGTCCGCCGAGGGCCGCAAGCGCTGGTCCATCGCATGCGTCATCGCGAGTCCCGCGTACGCGCGGGCAAAGCCGGGGTCCAGATCGATCGCCTTGCGATACAGTGCCCGTGCCTCCTCGTTCTCCTCGCTTCGTCGCACCAGGAAGAGCGCCTGCGCGCGCAGGAACGCGTCATAAGCCTCCAGGCTGCGGGTGTGCCGCTTGGCTAGCCGGCGCCGCTCGATGTCGCTGATCTTGCCCGGCAGCAACGCCACGATGCTGGCGATGATCTCGTCCTGTACGGCGAAGAGATCGCCGGAAGGTCGTTCGAACCGTCCGGACCAGAGCTGCTCGTTGGACTGGGTATCGGCGAGATGCACATCGATCCGCAGCGTCTCCGCCTCGCGCTGGACCGTGCCGGAAATGCGATAGCGGGCGCCCGGTGGCGGTGCACCCGGCGTCGATGCGTCGGATTGGCGGATCACGCGCACGGCGGACAACGCGGAGAGATCCGTCGCAAGACTTTCGCTGATGCCACGTGCCAGGTAGGCCTGCCGATCGTCGGATCCCAGTGACTCGAACGGCACGACGATGACCCACGCGGCCTGACCAGAATCGCTGGCATCGAAGGTGCCGGGCAGTGGAGCGGTTGGGAATCGCGACGCGACATGGTAGAGACCCGCGGCCATGCTCACCAGCAGCAGACCGGCGACCCACGCCGCCCGGCGCGGGAAGCGGCGCGCCTTTGGGGCGCTCGGCGCTGGGCCAGCCGGGTTAGTGTCGCCATCCGATGCACGCGCATTACCGGGCCGCACCGGTGCGATGAGGCGGTAGCCACGCTTGGAAATGGTCTCGATATAGGTCGGCGAACGCGAGTTGTCACCGAGCGCGCGGCGCAGCTTGATGATGATCTGCGTGAGGGCTTCGTCCCCGACGACCACGCCCGGCCAGACGGCAGCGAAGAGCTCTTCGCGGCTGACTACGCCACCGGCCCGCGCGGCGAGCAGTGTCAGGACGTCCATCGCCTTGGGCTCGATCCGCACCACCTCGTCGCCTCGACGCAAGGCATTGCCGTCGCGATCGACGGACCAGTCGCCGATCCGGACGCTTCGCGGCAGTTCCTTGTCGACCATGACGCTGCTTGCAAGCACTCGAACGACCCTGGGTTCCTGGAACCTCTGCACCGCCGCGGACAAGCGCGGAATTAGGAAAAGCATAACCGGTTCGTCGGGTTCCCGGCGGCCCCGTGGATGCTCAATGGCCCTCGCGCGGGCTTTCGCTCGTGGCGCATTCTCCAGGAGGGTTGCCATGCATCGATTCGTTATCGCAACAATGCTCGCGGTTGGAATGACCACCATCGCTTCGTGGCCGGCGCGCAGCGCTGCTGCGCAGCCGCTGACGATCAAATCCCTGGGCGAGAAGAAGGTTGCGGACCTGCCGTCCGGCGCGCTCTACTGGCGCATCGAGAATGTCGCCAGCGCCGCCGAAGCGCAGGCTGCGGCCGGGCCGTGGTCCCTCGTCGTGCAATCCGCGGGCAAGACCTGGCTCCTGACGCTGGGGCCGGCGGGAGGCGCGACGCCAGGCGCCACCAAGGTCACGGACCTCGGGCCCATCCCGCGGGTCTCCGCGCCGGAATACCTGCTGCGGATCAACGAGGCCACCGGGTCACCGGGCAGCATCACCGCGGTTCACTCGCATCCAGGCTCGGAGGCCTTCTTCGTGCTGAGCGGCGAGCAGAGCATCCGTGGGCCGAAAGGCGTCATGCGTGTGTCGGTGGGGCAGGCCGAGGCGGGCAACGGCGCGGACGTGCCGATGCAGGTTTCCAGCAGCGGTTCGACCGACCTCCACGCTCTCGTGATGTTCGTGGTCGATGCCACCCGGCCATTCTCGTCGGCCGCCAGCCTGCCGTGACGCCTGCGCGGGAGGTCACGCCGTGCCGTGAATCGGCGAATGCTCTTTCTGCGCGGTCTTCACGCCCTCGAGCACGACCGACAGCTCGGGCCGCGCGAAAGGAGCGTTCGACACATTGACGACCTGCGTCTGGCCACGGCGGGTTGACGACGAAGAGACCCGGCTCGGCGAATGGACGATCCGTTTCCTTGGGCGATGTCGGATTGGAAACGTAGAGGCCGAGCTCGCGCATGGCGTCGACCGACAAGTCGTAGGCCACCGGAAATTGCCAGCCTTCCTCCCGCGACTCCGTTTCGGCCTTGTCGCGTGAGTCCGCCGAGACCGCCGCCACCTGAACGCCCGACTCGAGAAACTTCGGCAAGAGCTCGTTCAAAGTGTTCAGGTATTTGCGGCACAGTGGGCAATGCTTGCCGCGATACACCACGAGCAGGCGCCAGCCCGTCAGGTCGGTCAGCTTCAACACGCCGCCGCCAACCTTGGGCCATGCCATGGCGGGAAAGGGGTCGCCCGCCGTGAACTTTGAAGTAGCCATTCGATTCTCCGATTTACAGAAGGGAGGTCACGCGCACGCTTCGAGGCATCGTCAGGGACGGAACGCAGTACCATCGCACCGGGTTCAGCGTCCACCGCGTTCAGGAAGGGACGTCACGGTGACCGATCCGCTGCTTTTCGTCCTGGCTGTCGTGGCAGTCCTTGCCACGCCCGGCCCGACCAACACCTTGTTGATGACGGCCGGCGCCACCGTCGGGGTCCGTCGCGCGCTGCCGCTGCTGCTTGCCGAGGCGAGCGGGTACGGCGTTTCGGTGTTCGTCGTCGGGGTCCTGATTCGTCCGGCCATGGCGATGATGCCGCACGCGCGTGCGGTGTTGAGTGTGGCGGTAGGTATCTATCTCTGCGCGCTGGCCGTCCGGCTCTGGGGCAGGATAGTTGGCCCGAGGGTGCGTACGGTCGTGTGGCGTGAAGTGTTCGTGACCACACTGTTGAATCCGAAAGTGCTCGTTTTCGCGATCCTCATCCACCCTCCCGGCGGACGGAGCCCCGTATCGCATTTCGCCACCTTCCTTGGCATCGTCCCGCTGGTCGGCTGTCTGTGGATCGTCTTCGGCGCAGTCACCGGCGAGCTGCTGCCGGATCACCAGTACTCGCTCATTCCAAAGCTCGCCGCCGCGGTGCTCGCCTGCTTTGGCGTCCTGCTGATTGGCTCGTCGTTGAATGGTTAGCCTCGCGCTGGTGCGACAGAGACGGGAAACGGAAGTTCTGCGGCGGTGATCCCGGACGACCTCGCGATAGCGTCCTCGTGAAGCAAAGGCCGGACGCGCGCACCCTACCGGTGTAGCCTGCCACCTGCGCTCCGTGTTCCACGCGCCGACACACCGCCCAGCGCGAAGGAAGCGGGCAACTCCGGATCCCATCGCTGGTCACCCCGGTGGGCACGCCACCCCGGGGTGCGTCACCACGCAGCCTCGCCGAGAAATCAACAACATCCCGTCGCGGCCGTCCCGGCCGACGATCTGTCGCGAATGACAAGCTCCGCTGAACGATGACCACGAGTCGCCACAACGACGTTTCTCCCCAGCAGGCCGCACGTCTCGCCAAGCTCATGGTGGAAGCGCCTGCTTTCATCTGCACCCTGACCGGGCCGGACCACGTATTCGACTTTGCGAACGACCGCTACCACGACCTCGCCGGCCGCCGGGAGCTCCTCGGGCGACCGGTGCGCGCCGTATTTCCGGAACTGGAACACCAGGGCTTTTTCGAGCTCCTCGACGAGGTCCTCCGCACTGGCGACCCCTTCGTCGGTCGCGAGATTCCGGTGCCGCTGCGGCGCAACGGTCTCGAGCTCGAGATACGTCACCTGAATTTCGTCTACCAGGCGGTGCGCGCGGAATCCGGGGAGATCACCGGCATCTTCGTGCATGGCGTCGATGTCACCGATCTCGTCGCGGGCCGCAACGCGCTGCGCGAGAAGGAACAGCAGCTCGCCCGCCAGAACCGGGAGCTCGCCGAGCTGGCGAGCTCCCTCGAGCGCCAGAAGCGGCTGTTCGATACGACGCTTTCGTCGATCGTGGACTTTGCGTACGTGTTCGACCTGGAGGGCCGGTTCCTTTACGTCAACCGTGCGTTGCTCGACCTGTGGGGCCTGACGCTCGAGCAGGCGCTGGGCAAGAACTTCCACGAATTGCCCTACCCCGAGGACCTCGCGTCGAAGCTTCAGTCGCAGATCAGGCAGGTCATCGAAACGCGCAGCCGGGTGACGGACGAGACGCCGTATACGAATCCTGCCGGGGCCACGGGCTACTACGAGTACATCTTCGTCCCCGTGTTCGGCGACGACGGCAGGATCGAGGCGGTTGCGGGCTCGACCCGGGAGATCAGCGCTCGCAAGCGCATCGAGGCACAGCTCGAGCAGGCGCATGCCGAGGCGGTGCACCTTGGCCAGCTCAAGGACGAGTTCCTCGCGACGCTTTCGCACGAGCTGCGCACGCCACTCAGTGCCATCCTCGGCTGGGCGCACGTGCTGGAGCGTGGTCATTCCACGCCGGAGACCCGGGAGGGCATCGCTGCGATTCATCGCAACGCGCGATTGCAGGCGCAGCTCATCGACGATCTGCTCGATCTCAGTCGCATCGAATCGGGCAAGATGCGGCTCGAGATCCAGCGGCTGAACCTGGCGGATGTCATCCTCGCCGCCGTCCAATCGATGAAGCCGGCGGCGGACGCCAAGGGGATCGAGCTCG
Source organism: uncultured beta proteobacterium (assembly GCA_963734575.1). Lineage (GTDB taxonomy): Bacteria > Pseudomonadota > Gammaproteobacteria > Burkholderiales > Casimicrobiaceae > CAIWHR01. The sequence goes on from CAVTHT010000015.1 coordinate 41,330, forward strand.
ACACCACCATCGCGACGGCCCAGGCAATGGTCGCCGGCGATCCCAATCGTCTGCAGCAGATCGTCTGGAATCTGCTCAGCAACGCGGTGAAGTTCACCGACTCCGGCGGCGAGATACGGGTTTCCCTGCGGGCCGATGCAGGCACACTCGAGCTCGCGGTCACCGACACCGGGCGCGGCATCGCCGCGGATTTCCTGCCGTATGCGTTCGAAAGGTTTCGCCAGCAGGATGCGTCCACCACCCGCTCGTACGCAGGGCTCGGCATCGGCCTTGCGCTCGTGAAGCAGCTGGTCGAGCTTCACGGCGGCACGGTGCGCGCGGAAAGCCCGGGCGAAGGGCGGGGCGCGACGTTCACGGTGCGCCTGCCCGCGCACACCGGGGGAGCCGCAAGCCGGCGACACAAGCCTTCGCAGTCGCCCGCCGGTTCCGAAGTTCGCGGAGCGCGTCTCGACCACGTCAAGCTGCTGATGGTCGATGACGACCCCGACATGCAAACGCTCACCCGGCTGCTGTTCGATGAGTTCGGCGCTGCGGTGTCGATCGCGTCCGACGCGGTTGCAGGGTTGCAGATGCTGAAGACCGAGCGTCCCGATGTCGTGCTGTGCGACATCCAGATGCCGGGGCACGACGGCTACCAGTTCATCTCGTGGGTGCGTGCGCTCCCGAGTGCGGAGGGTGGCGCCACCCCGGCCGTGGCGGTCACGGCCTTCGCGCGCCAGCAGGACCGCGAGCGCGCTCTCGCCAGCGGCTATCAATCACATCTTGCGAAGCCCATCGATCCGGCGGAGTTCGTCGCGGTGGTGAGACGCCTCGCGGGAGGGGCCGAATAGGGGCATCGGAAAGCATTCTCTGCACGCTGCCACCGCTCCCCCGCGCCGGGGGCCGTGAAGAGCGCTCATCGAACGCCGGAGGCTTGTCGTTCGGCGCAAAGTGGAATATCGTTCTAACATTGACCACTGTGCCACGTCGTCACTGAGCCGGCCCCCGGCTCGCGTGCATGGCGCTCGAGTCGCGAATATCCGGAGCGAGGCCGATCTCGTTCGGCAGCGACGACCCGGGAATCTTGGAGGATTGCATGTCTTCGAAGCCGTCGCCGGCGTCCGCGGCCGGACTCCGTAGCGCCAGCGACTGGGAGTCGCCGGACGCGGTCCTCGTCCCCGTTCGTGCGACGCGCGGCAAGCGGTCGAAGAGCGTGCGCGCGGCGATGCGGGTGGGCTGGAACCTGCTGCCGCCGCTGACGTTCGTCGCGATCGTCGCGCTCTGTGGCGGCGGCCGATCCCGATCTTCAAGATCCCCGCGTATCTGCTTCCCGGGCCCGGCGGCGTGTTCTCGCGCATGGTCACCGACGCGCCGATGCTCTGGACGCATTCGATGGTCACGCTGACCGAGATCCTGCTCGGGTTCGGCCTCACGCTCGTTGACGGCCATCCCGCTCGGCCTGCGTGATCGCGCTGTCGCCGCGTCGCGAAGCAGATCGTCTATCCGCCGATCATGCTGATGCAGCTCGTGCCGAAGATCGCGGTCGCGCCGCTGTTTCTGGTCTGGCTCGGCTTCGGCATCGAGTCGAAGGTTCTGCTGACCGTGCTGATGACGTTCTTTCCGCTGCTGCTCGCGAGCATCAGCGGTTTCCAGATTCTCGACGACCGGCTGCTCTATCTGACGCAAGTCGATGGGCGCGAGCAGCTGGCAGACCTTCCGGTACCTGCGCTTTCCCGGCCGCGCTGCCCGTCATCTTCTCCGGCATCAAGACGTCGGCGACGATCGCCGCGACCGCGGCCATCGTCGCGGAGTTCGTCGGCGCCAACAAGGGTCTCGGCTACGTGCTGCTCCGCGGCACGAGCACGATGGACATCGAGCTCACGTTCGCCGTGCTGGTCGTGCTGACGATCGTCGGCATCGCCATCAACTACGTGGTCGAGTTCAGCGAATGGGCGATGACGCCATGGCAGCGCGCGAAGAACAACTAGGCACGCCTGAGTCGCCGACAGCACGCTCTTGCAACGCATCCGACGTTTCCGGGCAAGCATCCGGCCCACCCCATTCAGAGGAGGAGATCCAATGACGCAACTCGATCCAGCAAGTTGCTCATCGTCGGCGCAGTTCGCCGCGGCGCGTCGCGGCTGCGCCGACGCGTTCGCCGCCGCGGCCGGCACGCCCGTCACGTTCCAGCTGAACTGGGTGTGCGGGCGGACCGAATGCGGGCTTCGCCGCCGCGGTCGCCGAGGGCTACTACAAGGACGCGGGACTCGACGTCACGCTCGTGCAGGGCAACGGCTCCGGCAACACCGCGCAGCTCGTCGCCAACGGGCGCGCGCAGATCGCCTACGCCGACGCGGTCGCGGTCAGCCAGCTGATCGCCAAGGGCGCGCCGATGAAGATCGTCGCGACCATCTACCAATCGAATCCCAACGAGGTGTGGCGCTCAAGAAGACCGGCATCAAGTCGGTCAAGGACCTCGCGGGCAAGAAGGTCGGCGTGCCTTCCGGCGTCGTCGCAGACGACGATGCTGCCGCTGTTCCTCAAGGCCAACAACCTCAAGGAGTCGGACATCAACCTGATCGAACATGCCGCGTCACGTCGATGGTGCCGGCGCTGCTGCAAGGGCAGGTCGACGCGATCCTCGGCTCGATCGACGCCTACCAGATCCAGGCTCGAAGCGCAGGGCGCGCAACTGGACGTCTACCGCTTCGCCGATTACGGCGTGCCCGACGGTCAGCACATCGATCTTCGCGAGCGACAGCTATCTCAAGGAGAACCCCGAGGTCGTGAAGAAGTTCATCGCCGCGAGCCTCAAGGGCTGGAGCTTCGCGCTCGACAATCCCGACAAGGCGGTCAAGGACCTCAAGACCGTGTTCCCGGAGGTGAACGAGAAGCTCGCGGCGCAGGAGCTCGCGGCGATCACGCCGCTGTTCTGCAGCGGCGGCGCGAAGTACATCGGCAAGGCCGAGGATGCGCTGTGGGCGAAGATCGCAGGACCTGCTCTCGGAAGTCAAGCTGCTGCCGGCCGGCCAGGACCCGAAGAGCTACTACACGAACGACTACCTGCCGCCCGCAGTCGCAGATGCGTGCCTGCAAGTAACGCAGGACGCTCGGCTGCGGCAGGACGAGGTCATCGCCCGTCGCATGCGACCGACTGACAGAGGCTTCGATCGTGCACAACGAACCCCGACTCGGGTTACACGTACGCCGACCTTCACGTCGGCATGACCTTCCGCAGTCCCGGGCCGCACGATCACCGATGCCGACCTCGTCGGCTTCGCCGGTCTCACCGGCGACTTCTCGGAGCTGCACACGAGCGACGTCTACGCGAAGAGCAGCCAGTTCGGACGCCGGGTCGCGCACGGCATGCTGGGGCTCGCGTACGCGCACGGACTCATGTGGGCGCGCACCGGCGAGTTGCGCGAGACGGCGATCGCGTTCCTCGGCATCAGCGACTGGAAGTTCGTCGGGCCGATCTTCGTCGGCGACACGATCTTCGTGAACTACGAGATCGCGAGCTGCGCGACAGCAAGTCCAAGCCGACGCAGGCGATCGCGATGTTCGACGTCTCGGTCGTGGACCAGGACGAGCGGGTCGTGCAGCGCGGCCGCAAGGCGCTGCTCGCTGTCCAAGGTGCCGCTCGCGGCGGTGGCGGCGTCGAGGCGCCTCGCGCACCGCGTGAGGAGCGCGGTGATGCGGCCGATGACCGGCACGCGATCCGGCGACCACGAAGTCCGGGCGTGCCGATCGCGATTCGACAAGGTGTCGAAGATCTTCGGCGAAGACGGCGACAAGCCGTTTCGCGCCCTGAAGGAGATCGACATGGACATCGATGCCGGCGAGTTCGTCTCCGTCGTCGGTCCGTCCGGCTGCGGCAAGAGCACGCTGATGCTCATGGTGGCGGGGCTGCTCAGCCGCAGCGACGGCGAGATCCTCGTCGGCGGCAAGCCGGTCACCAAGCCCATCACCGACGTCGGCATCGCGTTCCAGGATCATCTGCTGCTCGAGTTCCGCACGGCGATCGACAACGTCACGCTGCAGGCCGACATCCGGCGCTGCCGAAGAAGGCGATCGAGGCGCAGGGCGAAGGAGCTCTTCGAGCAGCTTCGCGCTGACCGCACGCGATGCGACAAGTATCCGCGCCAGCTGTCCGGCGGCATGCGGCAGCGCGTTTCGCTGATGCGCACGCTGGTGCACGATCCGTCCGTGCATCCTGATGGACGAGCCCTTCGGCGCGCTGGATGCGCTGACGCGGCTGCAGGTGCGCATGGACCTGGAGGCGCTGTGGCTGCGGCGCCGACCCACGGTGCTGTTCATCACCCACAGCGTCGAAGAGGCCGTCGGGCTCTCCGATCGCATGTTCGTGATGAGCCCGAGTCCCGGCGAGGTCGTCGAGGAGATCAAGGTCGAGCTGCCGCGGCCGCGGCCGATCGTGCTCGGGGACGCGCCGGAATTCAGCGCCTACGTCGACCGCATCCACCGGCATTTCGAGCGGATGGGCGTGCTCCACGGCATCGACAGCGGCGCCGGCAGGCGCATCGGAACGGTCGTTCCGATGAGCGCGAGCAGGCTGTCCGACGTGCGGCGACCTCCGCGTCACGCGATCTGGTCGACGCTCGCGTTCCACGGCGCGATCGCCGAGATCGCTCTCGACAGCGGACCGATCAACCTGGTGACCAGCGACATGCTGCGCAGCCTGCAACGCGCGTGCTGACCGAGTGTCGGCGCCCGCGGCAGACGTCCGCTGCCTGATCCTTCACGGCGGCGAGGCGCGCGCCTTCTGCGCCGGCAGCGACATCAAGGAGTTCGCGCATCTGCGCGACGACGCGAGCGAGCAGAAGATCCTCTTCGAGGACATGGTGCTGCGCCGCCTCGCGCGCATGCCGATGCCCACGATCGCCGCGATCGACGGTCCCGCGCTCGGCGGCGGACTGGAGCTCGCGCTCGCGTGCGACCTGCGCGTGCTGCCGGCAGCGGCGTCGCGCTCGGTCTGACCGAATCGCGCCTCGGCGGACTCGCGGGCAGCGGCGCGCGTGCGCCTGACGCGCCTCATCGGTCCGGGCCGAGCGAAGCAGATGCTCTTCACCGGAGAGACCATCGACCGAGCGCAGGCGCTCGCGTGGGGCCTCGTGAACCGCGTCGAGCGACGGCTCGGCGCTCGACGGCGCGCGCGAGCTGGCGGCGACGATCGCCTCCCGTGGCCCGCTCTCGAACCGGCTGGCGAAGAAGCTCGTCGATGCCGCGCAGGATCTGCCGCTCGACGCCGGTCTGTCGATGTCGACCGGTCGCCCAGCAGGAGATCTTCGACAGCGAGGATCTGCACGAAGGCGTCGCCGCGTTCTTCGCTAAGCGCGACCGGAGTTCAAGGGACGATGAGCGTGAACGATGCGATGGCTCGCATCGCCTGCAGCAGCAACCGGTCCCGGACGAGGCCGCCGGCACGGCGATGCTGGGACGCGGCGCCGTGGTGGTCTGGAACGACGTCGCGCCGGAAGGCCGTGAGCGCTTCTACGCCTGGCACGACAAGGAGCATATTCCCGAGCGCCTCGGGATTGCCGGCTTCCGGCGCGGCCGCCGCTACATCAGTCCGGGGCATTCGCCGGAATGGTTGACGCTCTACGAGGCCGACGATCTCGACGTCCTCACCGCACCGGCCTACCTGGCGCGGTTGAACGCGCCGACGCCGCAGACGGTCGAGACGCCTGCGCTACTTTCGCAACACGTCCCGTGCGGTGTGCCGGCTGGTGCGATCCGTCGGATCGAGCACGCGGCGGCCACGTCCTGGCGCTGCGCATCGATGCGTCCGCCGCACGCGCGGACGCGCTGTGCGAGCACCTGGCCCGTTCCGTGTTTCCCAGGCGCAATGGCCTTGACCGGCATCGTCGCATGCCATCTCCTTGCCGCCGACCAGGCGGCGAGCTACGCGAATACGGCTGAATCGAGAACGCGGGAATTCGACGTGCCGCAGTGGATCGTCCTGGTGGAGGCGACGCGCCCGGATGCCGCGTCGCGTGCCCGCAGGCTCGTGGACGGCGCGCAATTGCAGGCGCTCGGTGGCGTCGTGCGTGCGGATGCCGCGGTCTACTCGCTCGAGATCAGCCGACTCTCCTTGCGTGCAAGCGATAGCTGATCCAACCCGTTTTCCATCGAAAGACTCCAGCATGAAACTCGTCAGACACGGACCGGTCGGCCAGGAGCGCCCCGGAATGATCGATGCCGCGGGTCAGGTCCGCGACCTCGACGGCGTCTGTGCGGACTTCGGCCCTGCATTCTTCGCGGCCAACGGGCTCGCGCAGCTTGCCGCCATCGACCCGCAGACGCTGCCCGTCGTCGGACGCGAAACGCGCCTCGGCCCGTGTGTGGCGCAGCCGGGCAACTTCATCGCGATCGGCCTGAATTACGTGCAGCACGCGCGCGAGACGAATGCGCCAATTCCCGAAGGACCCGATTCTTTTCAACAAGGCGCCGTCGTGCATTTCCGGACCGTACGACCCGGTGCGCTTGCCGAAGAATTCGACCAAGACCGATTGGGAGGTCGAGCTGGCACTGGTGATCGGCAAGCCGGCCCACTACGTCGACGAAGCCGATGCGCTCGACTACGTCGCCGGCTACTTCGTCTGCAACGACGTCTCGGAGCGGGAGTTCCAGCTCGAGCGCAGCGGGCAATGGGTGAAGGGCAAGATGGTTCCCGACGTTCGGGCCGATCGGACCGTGGCTCGTGACCGCCGACGAGATACGCCGACGTGCAGAAGCTGCGCCTCTGGCTGGAGCTCAATGGCAAGCGCATCCAGGACTCCTCGACCAGCGACATGATCTTCAGCGGTCGCGCGGCTGGTGGCCGACACCAGCCAGTACGTGATGCTGCAGCCGGGCGACGTCATCACCACCGGGAACGCCACCCGGCGTCGGGCTCGGCATGAAACCGCCGCAGTACCTCAGGTCCAGACGATGTCATGCGCCTCGGCATCGAGGGCCTCGGCGTGCAGGAGCAGCGCGTGTTGCGGTGGGGAGAGCAGTGAGGATGGCGAGGATCGCGGCATGAAGGTCGTCATCACGGGCGGCGCGGGCTTGCTGCGGCCAGCGGCTCGCGCGCACGCAATTTTCGATGTGAACGAAGGACAGTAGCGGAACCATGGAAAAGATCACAGCCGACGAAGCGGCGCGACTGGTCGAGGACGGCGATGCCATCCTGATCAGCGGATCCGGCGGCGGCCACTCGGTGCCCGAGGCCTTGCTCGCCGCGGTCGAGCGTCGCTTCCTCGCGCGAGGGCAAGCCGCGCGGCCTCACGTCGGTCAGCGTCGTCGGCGTCGGCGATCGCGCCGCGCTCGGGCGCGACGCATCTCGCGCACGAAGGGTTGCTCAAGCGCGCGATCACCAGCGCGCTGGTCGATTCGCCGGGACTCGTGCGCCTCGCGGCCGAGAACAAGATCGAGGCGTACACGCTGCCGCAGGGCGTGCTGTCGCAGCTCATGCGCGACATGGCGGCGGGCCGCCCGGGCCTGCTCACCAAGACGGGGCTGCACACGCTTCGTCGATCCGCGCCAGCAGGGCGCGCGGCAGAGCCCGCGCACGCCGCCGGATTTCGTGGAGGTGGTGAACCTCGCCGGCGAGGAGTGGCTGTTCTTCAAGCCGGTGCCGGTCAATGTCGCCTTCCTGCGCGGCACGACCGCCGACGAGGACGGCAACGTCACGATGGAGCAGGAGGCGGTGCTCGGCGAGATGCTCGCCGATGGCGCAGGCGACGCGGCGCGCCGGGGGCATCGTGATCGTGCAGGTGAAGCGCATGGCCCGTCGCGGCACGCTGCCGGCGCAAGGAGGTGAAGATCCCGGGCATCCTGGTCGACTTCGTCGTCGTCGATCCGCGATCAGCGCCAGACCTACGCCACGGACTACGATCCCAGCTATTCCGGGCGAGCTGCGCATCCCGGTCGACGACATCAAGCCGCTGCCGTTCGGGCCGCGCAAGGTGATCGTGCGCCGTGCCGCGATGGAGCTCTTTCCCGGCGCCATCTGCAACCTCGGCGCCGGCGTCGTCGACCGGCCTGTCGACGATCGCGGCCGAGGAAGGCCTGCTCGACGCCGTGTTCCTGACCAACGAGCAGGGGCTGATCGGCGGCGCGCCGATCACCGGCCGCGATTCGGGCGGCGGACAGAACTTCGCGGCGATGATCGAGCAGCCGGCGCAGTTCGACTTCTACGACGGCGGCGGCCTGGACCTCGCGTTTCTCTCGTTCGCCGAGGTCGACCCGCAAGGCAACGTCAACGTCAGCCGTTTCGGCGACAGGATCATCGGCGTCGGCGGATTCATCAACATCAGCCAGAACGCGCAAGTGCGTGGTCTTCGGCGGCACGCTGACGGCCGGCGATCTCGACGTCGCCTGGGAGCACGGCCGGACGGTCATTCGCAGGGAAGGGCCGCCACCGGAAGTTCGTGCCGAAGCTGGAGCAGATCTGCTACAGCGCGAGCATGGGACGCGAGCGCGGGCAGCGTGGCGCTGTTCGTCACCGAGCGCGCCGTGTTCCGCGTCGGTGACGAAGGCCTCGAGCTGATCGAGATCGCGCCCGGGCTCGACGCCGGAGCGCGACGTCATCGCGCACATGGGCTTCCGGCCACGCGTCGCGCGCGATCTCAAGCCCATGGACGCGCGCATCTTCGAGCCGGGCCTGATGGGTCTCGCCGCCGACGTGCAGCACAAGCCGCGCCGCTACCGGTCGCGCGCGCGTCGCGCAGTGGCACGAGGCGCACGAGACAGCGCCAAATGAGCGAGCCCGCCCAGGATCACCGGCGCGACGCGGCTGTACGCGATCGTCGGCGATCCGATCGCGCAGGTGCGCTCGCCCGAGGTCTTCACCGAGCGGTTCGCGGCCGCGGGCGTCGAACGCGGTGCTGTTGCCGGCGCACGTTCCCGGCGAACGATGTTCGATGCAGTCGATCCCGGCGCTGCTCGCACTGGGCAATCTGGATGGCGTGCTGGTCACGGTGCCTTTCAAGGCGCGCATGGTGCCGTTCGCCAGTCGCGGCTGGGCGCGGCCGCCACAGTGCATCGGCGCCGTCAATGCGCTGCGCCGGGAGGCGGATGGATCATGGACCGGCGACATGTTCGATGGTGCAGGCTTCGTGCGTGCCGCCGAGCGCAAAGGCGAGCGCATTCGCGGACGCCGGGTGCTGCTGTTCGGTGCGGGTGGCGCGGGCAGCGCGATCGCCTGCGCGCTTGCCGGCTGCCGGGCGTCGCAATCGATTCGCATCGTCGATCTCGACGCCGGCCGGTCGCGGCCGAGCTCTCGGTGCGACTGCTGACGACTGCCTTCCCCGGCATGCGATCGTTGCGCCGCCGCGCGCGGAGCCGCGGCGACGTCGACATGGTCGTCAATGCTTCGCCCGTCGGGATGCGACCCGGCGACGGCCTGCCCGGCGACATCGGCCGCTCGACGCTCGGACACGCTCGTCGGCGACGTCGTCATCACCGAGTCGCCGACGGCCGTTGATCCGGCACGCGATGCGCACGGCTGCGTCTGGGTCAACGGTCGTGACATGCACTGCGGGCCAGGTCGACGCCATCATGAGCTTCTTCGCGCCGCGTCGGGCCATCGGCGCTAGCTCCAGATCGCGCCGTCATCCATGCACCGTTCGCACAAGCGATGGATCACTGCCCGATGGCTCACGTACCCGCTGAACGATGCCTCGGCCATCATCGAGCTGCTCGCCGACGGCGCCGGCAGCATGCCGTTGGGCGAGATCGCGGAACGCCTGAGCTGCCGAAGAGCGGCGCGCACCGGTTGCTCGCGACGCTGGTGGATCTGGGCTGGGCGGAGACAGGATCCGGATACCAGCTTCTATCGGTTGACGATGCGCCTCGCGATCCTGGGCCAGCGCTTCTACGTCGCGACCGGCATTCCCGACATCTGCCAGCCGCTGCTCGACCGGCTCGCGCACGCAATGCCGCGAGTTCGCGCGGCTCGCGGTCGTCGACGGCCATTCGCTGGTCTGGGTGGCGCATGCGCAGGGCGCCACCGGCGGCCTGCTGTATCAGCCTTCGCTCACCACCAACACGGTGCCGCTCTACGCGACCGCGAGCGGCAAGGCGTGGCTCGCGACGCTGCCGACCGGACGAGGCGATCCAGAACGTGCGTCAAGAACGGCGGCTTCGAACGACGCCGACAAGTACGGCCCGAACGTGATCCGGTCCATCGAGGCGCTGCTGCGCGAGCTCAAGGCCACGGCGCGACGCGGCTACGGCTTGGCGATTGAACGAGGCCGAACCGGGCGTCACCGCGGTGGCCGCGGCCATCCGCTCCGGCGAGAGGCGGCGCGGCGCTCGGCACGGTGAGCATCGCCGGCCCGAGCGTGCGCATGACCGAAAAGCGCGTTCAGGAGCTTGCGCCGCTCGTCATGCAGAGCGCGTCGGAGTTGGCGAACTTGTGGCCGTTGCGTGCCCGCGGCGGACGCGAGCGCGCACAATCCCGGTCGCAGGCAGCCGACATTCGCCGACGCGCTGCAGCCGCAGAGGCCCGCGGCGCGGTCGACACACTGCCGTCTCGCGCTGCCCTGAAGGCGACGACCGATGACGCTGTCCCTCGGCTGCATCGCCGACGACTTCACCGGCGCGACCGATCTCGCGAACAATCTCGTGCGCGCCGGCATGCGCGTCGTGCAGGCGATCGGCGTGCCGGCACGGTCGGTTGCGACGACCGAGGTCGATGCCGTGGTGGTCGCGCTCAAGTCCCGCACCGTCGCCGGCGCGACGAAGCGATCGCGCCGTCGCTCGACGCCTGCGACTGGCTGCGGGCGCAGGGCGCCGAGCAGATCTATTTCAAGTACTGCTCCACGTTCGACAGCACCGCGCGCGGCAACATCGGTCCCGTCACCGAGGCGCTTGCTGGACGCACTGGCGCCCGGCTCGAGACGCCGATTTCACGATCGCGACGCCTGCGTTCCCCGACAACCAGCGCACCGTGTTCAAGGGATATCTGTTCGTGGGCGACGTGCTGCTCAACGAGAGCGGTATGCAGAACCATCCGCTCACGCCGATGCGCGATGCGAACCTGGTGCGCGTGCTGCAGGCGCAATGCCGCCGCAAGGTCGGACTCATCGATTACCGCGTGGTCGCAAGAGGCGCCGCGGCCATTCGCGAGCGCATCGAGGAGCTTGCGCCGGCAAGGCGTGGGAGTCGCCGTCGTCGATGCCATTTCCAACGACGATCTGCTGCGGCTGGGACCGGCGCTGCAAGGACATGCCGCTCGTCACCGCCGGCTCGGGGGTGGCGATCGGCTTACCGGCGAATTTCGGCATTGCGCCGTCGGAACGCCGCGAGCACGTTGCCGCGTGCGGCGGGGTTCGAAGGCCATCGTGTCGGGCAGCTGCTCGGAGGCCACGAACCGGCAGGTGCGCATGTTCAGAACTGCCGGACGTCCTGCGTTCGCGATCGACGCGTTGCAGATCGCGGCCGGTGCCGACGTTGCCGAGGCGGCGCTCGCATGGGCGGCCCCGCTGCTGGCCGCCGGGCCGGTGCTGATCTACTCGACGGCCGATCCCGAAGCGGTCAGGCCGGTGCAGGAGCAACTCGGTGCGACCGAGGCGAGCGCGATGCTGGAGCGGACGCTGGCGGACGATCGCGCGCGGTCTCGTGCAGCGCGGTGTGCGCAAGCTGGTGGTCGCCGGCGGTGAGACGGCGGGCGCCTGCGTGCAGGCCCTCGGGATCACGCACATGCGCATCGGCCGCCAGATCGATCCGGGCGTGCCGTGGTGCTACGCGATGACCGACACGACGCCGGCGGCCGGGCTGCACCTCGCGCTCAAGTCCGGCAACTTCGGCACCGACGATTTCTTCGCCAAGGCCTTTGCGGTGCTGGCATGACCGAATCGCACGCGCGGGACGAAATCTGCCGCATCGGCCGCAGTCTCTTCGAACGCGGCTACGTGCACGCCACGGCCGGCAACATCAGCCTGCGGCTCGCCGCGTCCGAGGGTGGCGGCTACCTGATCACGCCGACGGACGCGTGCCTCGGCTTTCTCGATCCGGCGCGCCTCGCGCGGGTGGATGAAGATGCGCGGCAGCTGAATGGCGATCCGGCAAGCAAGACGCTGGCGTTGCACCGGCAGATCTACACGGCGGCCACCGCGTTCGACCCGGATACGGCGTGCGTGATCCACACCCATAGCACGCACTGCTGTGGCACTCTCGATGCGCGGATGGAGCGAGGAGCTGCTGCCGCCCGTGACGCCGTATTTCGTGATGAAGGTGGGACATGTGCCGATGATCCCGTATCGACGACCGGGCGCGCCGGAAGCGGCGCAGCTCGTGGCGGACGTCATTCGCCGCTACGGAGAAGCGGGCACGCCGATACGCGCCGTCATGCTCGAGCGACTCGGCCCGAACGTATGGCACCGGACGGCCGCCGCAGCCATGGCGACGCTCGAGGAGCTCGAGGAAACGGCGCGGCTGTGTGCTGGCCGCTCCGTCGCCGATTGCACCGCTCACCGACGAGCAAATCGATGAACTGCGCCGGACGTTCGGCGCCCGCTGGTGACGCCATGCCGAGATTTGCCGCCAATCTGTCGATGCTGTATCCGGAGCTGGACTTCCTCGATCGCTTTGCCGCGGCCGCGCAGGACGGCTTCAAGGCCGTCGAGTACCTGTTTCCGTACGCCTACGATCGACACGTGCTCGCCGCGCGTCTCCGGGAACACGGCCTGCAGCAGGCGCTGTTCAATGCGCCGCCGGGCCAATGGGACGCCGGCGAGCGGGGCCTCGCCTGCCTGCCAGATCGCGACGCAGAGTTCCGCGCCAGCATCGAGCAGGCCCTGGAGTACGCCGCGACGCTGGGTTGCCCGCGCGTTCACGTGATGGCCGGACTGCTGCCCGCAGGCAGCACGCGCGAGGAGCTGACCCCGACGTACGTGAGCCGTGTGCGCTGGGCCGCTCGCGAGGCCTCGAAGCATGGGGTCGAGATCGTGATCGAGCCGATCAACACACGCGACATTCCCGGGTTCTTCCTGAATCGTCAGGATCAGGCGCACCAGGTCCTCGCCGACGCCGGCACGCCGGGCCTCAAGGTGCAGATGGACCTGTATCACTGCCAGATCGTGGAGGGCGACCTCGCGACCAAGCTGCGCCATTACCTGCCGACGGGGAACGTGGGTCATATCCAGATCGCGGGCGTTCCGGAGCGCAATGAACCCGATGTCGGGGAGCTCAACTATCCGTATCTCTTCGCCGTGCTGGACGAGCTCGGCTACGGCGGCTGGGTGGGTTGCGAGTACCGGCCGCGAGCGGGCGCGCGCGCGGGTGGCACGTCGGCGGGCCTCGGGTGGCTGAAGCCCTACCTGTGAGCGTACGTGAGCGGCCGCCGTCGGCGCCTCGTTGCAGCCAGGCGTAGTCACATGGTCCCAGCGCGAACATGAGCGTCGCACTGGTCACCGGCGGCGCGCGCGGCATCGGCCGGGCCATCTGCAAGGCCCTGGCGGAGGCGGGGTTCGACGTCGCGAATGTGAGCATGGAAAGCGCGGCCGAAGCGGAGCCGTCGCTCGCCGACGTTCGTTCGAGCGGCCGCAAGGCGCTGTACGTCAACCAGGACATCGGCGACATCGGCATGCATGCGCAGCTCGTGCAGGATGTGCGCGACGCGCTCGGACCGATCCACTGCCTGGTCAACAACGCGGGCGTCACGTCGCTGCGCCGCGGTGACATGCTGGACCTCGACGCCGAAAGCTTCGATCGCTGCCTCGCGGTCAACCTGCGTGGAACGTTCTTTCTGACACAGGCGGTGGCGCGCGCGATGGTGGCCGATCCCTTGCACGACGAGGCCGCCGTTTACCGGTCCATCGTGACCATCACCTCGGCCAACGCCGAGATCATCGGACTCAACCGCGCCGACTACTGCATGACCAAGGCGGCCCTGTCCATGGCGTCGAAGCTCTACGCCGCAAGGCTTGCACGTCACCACGTGCACGTGTTCGAGATTCGGCCCGGCATCATCCGGACGGACATGACTGCGCCGGCGCGCGCAACCTACGATCGACTCATCGAGGACGAAGGCGTACCGCTCGGGCGCTGGGGTACACCCGAAGACGTCGGATCCACGGTGGCGACCGTCGCGCGCGGCTTGCTGCCGTTCGCAACCGGCGAAATACTCAACGTAGGCGGAGGGTTGCATCTGCACCGCATCTAACGGCACGGCGTGCGCGGGCGGCGCGATGAGCACCGGCCGCAGAGGACGACCGTGAGGACCGTTCGTTGGGGAATGATCGGCTGCGGTGACGTCGCCGAGACCAAGAGCGGCCCGGCCTTCACCAAGGCTCGCAACTCGAGACTCGTTGCCGTCATGCGGCGCGACGGAGCGCTCGCGGCGGATTTCGCACGCCGCCACGGAGCGTCCCGGTGGCACGACGATGCGGAAGCGATCATCGGTGCGCCGGACATCGACGCGGTGTACATCGCGACGCATCCCGATACGCATTGCGACTACGCGCTGCGCTGCGCCAGGGCAGGCAAGGCCGTGTACGTCGAAAAGCCGATGGCGATGGAGCACGCGGAATGCGTGACGATGATCGAGGGCTGTCGCGCCGCCGGCGTTCCACTGTGGGTGGCCTACTATCGCCGCGCCCTGCCACGCTTCCTGGCCGTACGCGACCTGATCGCCGGGGACGCCATCGGACCGGTGCGCATGGTCTCGTCGCGCCACTTCCAGCGTCTTCCGGCACGGGAGAGTGGAGGTCGCGCACCGCCCGAATGGCGCACCGATCCTGCCGTATCCGGCGGGGGCTTGTTCTTCGAAGGCGCAGTGCACACGCTCGACTTTCTCGATTTCCTCTTCGGCCCCATCGAGACGGTCCGGGCTTTCGCGGACAACCAGGCGCGAGCCTATGCGCCGGAAGACATCGTGGTGGCGAGCTACCGGTTCGCGTCGGGCATCCATGGCAGCGGCACGTGGTGCTACGCGGCCGATCGCGACGAGGAATACAACGAGATCGTCGGGTCCAGCGGGCGCATCCGCTTCTCGACGACCCGGCCCGTGCCGATCCTGCTGATGCGCGGCGATGCCGTCGAGGAAATTCCGATCGCCGATCCGCCGCACGTGCAGCAGCCACTGATCGAGAGCATCGTCGCGGAGCTGAACGGGCAGGGCACGTGCCCGAGCACGGGAGAATCCGCGGCTCGCACCGCTGCGGTGGTCGACCGGATCCTCGCCGAATTTCGCAGCGCGTCACGCCTTCCTGCTGCCGGCGATCAGGACGCCGCCGCCTGCACGCCGGGCTACGATCCGGTGAATTAGGCTTCAGCGCGCCCGCGGCCCTGCCGTGCATCCGCGCAGCAGGGCGCGGACCTCCGCGCGCGATCAGGCGCGGCTTCGCTTCGCCGTCTTTCTTGCGGTCTTCTTCGCCGTCTTCCTCGCCGTCTTCCTCGCAGGCGTCTTCGCGGTCTTTCTCGCGGTAGCCTTGACGGTCCTCTTCACGGCGGTGCGGACCTTCCCGGCGGTGGTCCTGGCCTTCGTCGCGCTCTTCTTGACTGCGGAACGGGCGGTCGGCGTTTTGCGTCCGGCGACCTTCTTTGCCGCTCCGGCGCGGCGCTTCGCCGCGGGTTTCGCACGCATGGCGCGCTCGACCTTGCCAGCCGCCTTCTTCGCACCCGTTGCGGCCTTCTTGACCTTCCGCTTCACCGCGCGTTTGGCCTTGCCCAGAACCTTCTCCGCATCGGCTCCGACGGCCCGCGCCTTGCGGGTCACGCTCCGTTTCGCCGCGCCATAAGTCTTCGCGGCGCTTGCTTCGACGGCCTTCCGGGTGCGCTTCACCTTGGCCGTGGCGACCTGCGCTTTCTGCTCGACAACCGTCGCCATCTTCTCCGCTTCACCCTTCACGTCCGAGGCTGCGGTTTCCGTTTTCTTCACCAGCGAGGCGCCCATCTCCTGCGCCTTGTCGATGGCCGCTCCCATGGCATCACCGATCCTGGTCATCACACTCTTTTCTTCGCCCATCTTCGATCCTCTGTCGGTAAGAGACCACCATCGGTCCGTGTGCAGCGCCCACCTTCACTTCAGCGGGCACGCTCAGCATAGGCTTCGTCGGGCCGGAGTGCGCGGTGGCCGCGCGCCGCGCTTGCCTAAAATCAATGTGCCGGTTCCATCGCCGTTGCTCGCCTGGACGCAGCGACCCGCGCGGACGGCGATCCCAAACGCCGGTGCGCGATCGTGCCATCGCGGGTGGCTCACCGCAACGACTCCGCGCGTGGACTGGCAGGCTTGGGAATCGCGCCAGCGTCCCCGTCATGCCGGGCTGCGCACCGGATGCCACTTTTCGCGACGGACCCCGGTCGAATTTTTCACCGCCGTCATGTCCGGCGATCGCTCGTGGTGCGGACCTGCCTTTTGACTGCGTCCCAATGGTGCGCCCCGGCGCCACGAATTCGAGCAGACGCCTGCCGTCGGTATGGCATGGCGGTTGCTAAGGTTTAAGCTATTGCTTCAATCATGACGCTCGCCCGATTCCATAACGAGATGTACGACGAGGCGGATGCTGGCCATCCGCGGGCGCGTGCGCACTATCGGCCCTTTGCCGACTGGCTCGCCCAGGCGTCCAGCGAAAAGATCGCGCAGAACCGGCAGGCGGCCGACCTGCTGTTCCATCGCAACGGCATCACCTTCGCCGTGTACGGAGAGCTGGCGGGGCGCGAGCGGCTGATCCCGTTCGACATCATTCCGCACGTGATTCCCGCGGCGACGTGGAGCAGCCTTGCTGCCGGCCTGCAGCAGCGGGTCAGGGCGCTCAACCTCTTCCTGCACGACATCTACCACGCGCAGGACATCCTGCGCGCGGGGCGCGTGCCACGGGACAAGGTCGAGAAGAACCCGCAGTTCCGTCCGGAAATGATCGGCATCGACGTGCCCGGCCGGATCTACGCCCACATTGCCGGCATCGACATCGTCAAGAACGATGATGGCGAGTACTACGTGCTCGAGGACAACCTGCGCACGCCGTCCGGCGTCTCGTACATGCTGGAAGACCGCCGCGCGATGATGCGCCTGTTCCCGGAGCTGTTCGCGCAGCAGCGCATCCGTCCGGTGGATCACTATCCGGACATGCTGCTGGAAACGTTGCGCAGCGTGGCGCCGAGCGATTCCGGCGAGCCGACGATCGTCCTGCTCACGCCCGGGCCGTTCAATTCCGCGTATTTCGAGCACGCGTTCCTGGCGCAGCAGATGGGCATCGAGCTCGTCGAAGGGCAGGACCTCTTCGTCGACGACGACACCGTCTTCATGCGTACCACCCGCGGCCCGCAGCAGGTGCACGTCATCTACCGCCGGATCGACGACGACTTCCTCGACCCGCTCGTCTTCCATCATGATTCGATGCTGGGTGTCGCGGGCCTGATGTCGGCCTATCGCGCGGGGCGCGTGACGCTCGCCAATGCGGTCGGTACGGGAGTAGCAGACGACAAGTCGATGTACCCGTACGTGCCCGACATGATCGAGTTCTACCTGGGCGAGAAACCGCTGCTGCGCAACGTGCCGACGTACGTCCTGTCGAAGCCCGACGACCTCGCGTATACCCTCGCGCATCTGCCGGAGCTCGTGGTCAAGGAAGCCCAGGGGTCCGGCGGTTACGGCATGCTCGTCGGGCCGACGAGCTCCGCTGCGGAGATCGCCGATTTTCGCGCGCGCATCATCGCCGATCCGTCCCGCTACATCGCCCAGCCGACGCTGTCGCTATCGGTCGTGCCGACCTTCACCACGGGCGGCATCGCACCGCGGCATGTCGACCTGCGGCCCTACGTGCTGTCCGGCGCCGACGTCCAGCTCGTCCCCGGCGGCCTCACGCGCGTTGCCCTGCGCGAAGGCTCGCTGATCGTCAACTCGTCGCAAGGCGGCGGCGTCAAGGATACGTGGGTGGTGGACTGATGCTTTCGCGGACGGCATCGCACCTGTACTGGATGGGGCGCTACATCGAGCGCGCCGAGAATACCGCGCGCATTCTCGATGTCGCCTATCGCATGTCGCTGCTGCCGTCCGATGCGGAGCACGTGGACCAGGAGTGGTACGCGCCGCTCAACATCACCGGATCGCTGTATCCCTTCGCCGGGCGCCATACCGACGTGTGCGCCGCGCAGGTGATGCATTTCCTCGCGCTCCATCCGGACAATCCGACGTCGATCTGCTCGTGCATCCGCCGCGCCCGCGAGAATGCCCGCGCAGTCCGGGGCACCATCACGAGCGAGATGTGGGAGGTGCTGAACACGTCCTGGCTCGACATCACGTCGCTCGACGAGGCGCGCGTGCTGGATGCGCCGTCCCCGTGGTTCGACTGGGTCAAGGAACGCAGCCACCTCTTTCGCGGCGTGACGTTCGGCACCATGCGCCGCGATGACGGCTACCACTTCACGCGCCTCGGCACGCACATCGAGCGTGCCGACAGCACGGCCCGCATCCTGGACGTCAAGTACCACATCCTGCTGCCGTCGGTGGAGGACGTCGGCGGCGCGGTCGACTATTACCAGTGGTCCGCCGTGCTGCGGTCGCTGTCGGCATTCGAGTCCTACCGCAAGGTCTACACGGACGCGATCACGCCGCGGCGCGTGGCGGAGCTCATGATCCTGCGCGACGACATCCCGCGCTCGCTCGCGTTCTGCATGCGCGAGGTCAACGCGACGCTCCTCAATGTGCGCAACGACCGGTCGTCGGAGACGCTGCGCCGCGCCGGCGAAATGCGTGCGGCGCTCGAGTATGGACGGATCGATGACATCTTCGAGCAGGGCCTGCACGAGTTCCTGACGGAATTCCTGGACAAATGCGGTGCGCTGGGCAGGCATGTCGAGGCGAGCTTCTTCGGCGCCGAAGTGCCTGTCGAGCCCGCGCCGGCACGCAAGCGCGCCAATGGACAACGGCAAGCCCAGAAGCTCGCCTAGCGCCGGCGAGCGCGAAGGTGACCCCGCGGATTCGTTGCGCGTCCTGATCCGGCACGAGACGCGGTACGAGTACAGCCGCCCGGTGTCGCTCTCGCCGCACGTGCTGCGGCTGCATCCGACGGCCCGCGCAATGGACGCCGTCGAGCGCTACGAGCTCGCCGTGGATCCGGCGGAGCGCTATCTGTACTGGCACGAGGACGTATATGGCAATCGCGTGGCGCGCGTGACGTTCCCGAACCCGACGCGGGAATTGACGCTCACGGTGACGCTCGCTGCGCGACTGAATGCCGTGAATCCATTCGATTTCGTGGTCGACGAAGCGGCTGCGAACATCCCGTTCGAGTACGGTACCGAGGATCGTCGTGCGCTCGCTGCGTACCTCGCGCTCGAGCCCCGCAGCGCCAGCGTCCTGTCCTGGGTCGACGAGCTGCGCCAGCGCCACGCTGCCGGCGACAGTGCTACGGTGGACTTCCTGGTCGCGGTGAATCGCGCCGTGGCGGAGAAGATCCGCTACGTCGTGCGACTGGAGCCCGGTACCCAGAGCTGCG
Organism: uncultured beta proteobacterium; assembly: GCA_963734575.1. Classification (GTDB taxonomy): domain Bacteria; phylum Pseudomonadota; class Gammaproteobacteria; order Burkholderiales; family Casimicrobiaceae; genus CAIWHR01. The sequence continues at coordinate 60,754 of CAVTHT010000015.1, forward strand.
AAGTCACGCTGGCGCAGCAGAGCGGCTCCTGCCGCGATTCGGGGTGGCTTCTCGCGCAGACGCTCCGGCATTTCGGCGTGGCGACGCGGTTCGTGTCCGGTTATCTGGTGCAACTCGCGGACGCCGTAGGCCACGCGCACGACACCGTCGCCTTGCATGCGTGGTGCGACGCCTATGTTCCGGGGGCGGGCTGGATCGGCTTCGATGCCACCTCGGGACTGCTCACGGCACAGCATCACATCCCCCTGGCGGTGGCGGCGGTCCCGGACTGCGCCGCGCCCGTGCAGGGGACCGCGGACCTCAGCGAATCGCGCCTGTCGTACGATATGCGTGTCACCCGCGAGCATTCCGCGAGCATTGAGACGCCGGGGCAGCCATGACGTATTGCGTGGGCGTACTGCTCGAGAGCGGCATGGTGTTCGCCTCCGATTCACGAACGAATGCCGGCCTCGACAACGCATCGAAGTTCTGCAAGATGACCGTGTTCGAGCGCAAGGGCGACCGCGTCATCGTCATGCTGAGCTCGGGCAACCTGGCGGGCACCCAGGCGGTGATCAGCCTCCTGCGCCAGCGTGGCGAGCTCCAGGATCGCCCCTGCAACATCTGGACGGCCCGGACGATGTTCGACGTCGTGCTCTGCGCCTCCGACGTCATGCGCGAGACCGAGCTGCGCGACGGCGAAAACCTGCGCAAGAGCGACCTCTCCTTCAACGCTTCGCTGATGGTCGGCGGCCAGATCCGCGGCGAGCCCATGCGGCTGTTCCGCATCTACGCCGAAGGCAATTTCATCGAGGTCGGCGAGCACGAGCCGTTCCTCCAGACCGGCGAAGCGAAGTACGGCAAGCCGATCCTCGACCGGGTGATCACGCCAGCGACGAGCCTCGCCGACGCGGTGAAATGCGTGCTGGTGTCCTTCGACTCCACGATGCGCAGCAACCTCTCGGTCGGCATGCCGATCGATCTGCTGTGCTACGAGCGCGACGCCTTCGAGGTGCGGATGCGGCGGCGCTTCAAGACCCACGACCCCTATTTCGAGCGACTGAGCGACTCCTGGAGCGAGGGCACGCGCGAAGTGTTCTCGCGCCTGCCGGAGCTGCGCTGGTCGTGAAGCGCGGCGCCGACAAGGAGGGGGCCGTGCGTGTCCTGATCACGTGCGAGCACGGCGGCAACAGCATCCCGCGGGAATATCGCGGGCTCTTTCGCGGGTTCGAACGCGTGCTCGCGTCCCATCGCGGGTACGACCCCGGTGCGCTCCAGCTTGCGCGCGACATGGCCGCCGCATTCGGGGCGCCCCTGGTGGCATCGACGGTGAGCCGTCTGCTCGTGGAGCTCAATCGATCGCCGGGCCATCCCGCGCTGCTGTCGGAGCGCACGCGGTCGCTGGATGCGGAAGGGAGGCGGCGGCTCATGGCGCGCTACTACGACCCTTATCGCCGCGACGTGCAGGGCCGGATCGCCGACGCTGTGGCGAAAGGAAGCCGCGTGCTGCATGTCTCGTGTCATTCCTTCACGCCCGAGCTCGCCGGCGTCGTGCGCAACGCGGACGTGGGACTGCTCTACGATCCGCGGCGCAGCTCCGAGCGCACCTTGTCGGTACGATGGAGCGGCCTGCTTCGGCAACGCATCGAGCCGCTGCGCGTGCGGCGCAACTATCCGTACCGGGGTTATGCGGACGGTCTCACGACGTTCCTGCGCCGGCAGTTCGCCGACCGGGCGTACGCCGGCATCGAGATCGAAGTCAACCAGAGGCATGCGCTCGCCGGCGGACCCGCTTGGCGGACGCTGCGACGGCAGGTGATCGAATCGCTCGCCGACCTGCTGCAGACAACCGGCCAGACAGCCGCCAAAGGAATCGCCGCATGAAGATCCGGATCGGGTACGAGCTGGTGTACGAATGTCCGCAGCCGACGTTCATGGTGCTGATGCTGAACGTCCATCCGTCGCGCGAACCCGATCTGGAGGTTCCCGACACCATCGTCACCGACCCTCCGGTGCCGTTGCAGTCGTACACCGACGGCTTCGGCAACCGGTGCGCGCGCATCGTCGCGCCGCCAGGCTTGTCGCGCATCACCTGCGACGCCGTCGTCCGCGACTCGGGGCTGCCCGATCCGGTGGTGCCGGGCGCGCTGCAGACGCCGGTCGAGCAATTGCCGGACGAAGCGCTCGTGTTCCTGCTGGCCAGCCGGTATTGCGAGACGGACCTCCTGATGCAGACCGCATGGTCGCTGTTCGGCCCGAGCCCCACGGGATGGGCGCGCGTCCAGGCCATCTGCGACTACGTGCACGCCCGGATCACGTTCGGCTATGCGTATGCCCGCAATACCAAGACCGCGTACGAGGCGCACGAAGAGCGGCAGGGTGTGTGCCGCGACTTCGCGCACCTCGCCGTCACGTTGTGCCGCTGCATGAACATCCCCGCGCGTTACTGCACCGGTTACCTGGGCGACATCGGCGTGCCGGCGGTGGACGCGCCGATGGATTTTTCCGGATGGTTCGAGGCCTACCTCGACGGCAACTGGTACACCTTCGATGCGCGGCACAACGTCCCGCGCATCGGCCGGGTGCTCATGGCGCGTGGCCGGGATGCCGCGGACGTGGCGATCACCACCACGTTCGGCCCCAACAGGCTGGCATCCTTCAGCGTGCGGACCGACGAGATCGTCGGCCACGAACAACGTTGACGCTGCCGGGGCACGGCCTCGCGACACCCTCGCGCGCGCTAGTGGCTCACGAGCACCGGGATGTGCGCATGCGTCAACACCTTCTGGGTCTCGCTGCCCAGGAGCACACCCTGCACTCCGCGCCTGCCGTGCGAGGCCATGACGATGAGATCGCAACCCAGCTGCTCGGCGGTTCGAAGGATCGCCTCGTAGGGATGATCGTGCGACACGTGGACGGTGTTGCACGGCACGCCTGCATCCTTGGCCACCTTGTTGATGAGCCCAAGGTATTGCGCCGCGTGGGCTTCGCAGTCCTTGGCGTATTGCTCCCGCGTATCTTCGAGCATCTCCGTCCGATAGGTGAAGATGTGAAAATCCGGGATGACGTACAGCCCTGTCACCTTGGCGCCCACCGACTTCGCGAGGTCGATGCCTTTTCGGACTGCGGATTCGGACCGTCCGGAGCCGTCCGTCGGCACGAGGATATGCTTGAACATGTTCGTCTCCCCACTGACAACTGCACTCACGATCATCCGCGGCGCAAAGACGCGTGGTGGTCGTCGAACCGCGAACACCGCGCGGCACCCCGGCCGCGTCAGCCGGGTCCGGAAGAGAGTTCGTTCTTCATACTTGATACGCGCATGCGGGCGCGACGACTTAACGAAAGTCAACGAGCGTGTCGTGCGTTACCCCTGCGGGTGCGGTTGTTGCGACGCAATATCGGATCGCAGCGCGCCGCAGCATCGACACACGAACCTGAAGGCGATCGATCGTGAACGCCGGTGCAAAGCTTCCCGGTACCCCCGAGCCGATGCATTACTGGTCCGGCGCGGGCGGCGCGCGCATCGCGGGCGACGCCTGGGGCGATCCCGCGGGTCCGCTCGTGATCCTCCAGCACGGTGGCGGCCAGACGCGTCATGCGTGGAAGAACACCGGCGAAATGCTCGCGCGCGCCGGCTACTACACGATCGCGTTCGATGCCCGCGGCCATGGCGACTCGGACTGGTCGCCGGACGGTCACTACGGCCAGAACGTGATGGTCGCGGACCTGCAGTGCGTCATCGCAGCGCTCGGCAGCCGGCGTCCCGTGCTGGTGGGCGCGTCCATGGGTGGCGGGACGAGCCTCGTCGCAGTAGGCGAGGACCACGTCGATGCGACGGCGCTCGTGATCGTGGACATCGCACCGCGCATCGAGCGCGACGGCGTGGACAAGATCCGCGCCTTCATGAGCCAGAGCCCGCACGGGTTCGATTCCCTCGAGGCGGTGGCGCAGGCGATCGCGAACTACCAGCCGCATCGCACGCGTCCGCGGACGCTCGATGGCCTGGCCAAGAACGTGCGCGTCGGACCGGATGGCAGGTACTACTGGCACTGGGATCCGCGCATTCGCGGTGCGCGCCTCGATCTCGACAAGCGGCAGGCAAGGCTCGAAGCGTGTGCGCGCAGGTTGCGGCTGCCGACACTGCTCGTTCGCGGCGGCATGTCGGACGTGCTGACGGACGCCGGCGTGCAGGCCTTCCTGGAGCTCTGCCCGCATGCGGAATACGTCAATGTGCAAAGCGCGGCACACATGGTCGCGGGCGATCGGAACGACGCGTTCGCGAACGCGGTGGTGGACTTTCTCTCGCGGGCCGTGCCGGTGGACGGCGCGCCGCGCCAGCCCGCGCATGCGCTCAGGCCGCACCACGAAGGCCCGCCCGGCGAGCTGGACGACGTCCCGTAGCGTTGGTCGTCGTCGCGCTGCCGGCGCACGTGTTCGGGAAAGCGCGGCGTGTGCGCGCGTCTACGGACCCGCGGCAGGCACCGGCACGTCGAGCGCGGTGAGCGCGACGTCGTGCAGCGTTACGTGGCTCAGCACGATCTCGAGCGCCCGGCGCGTGCCGCCCGTCGCCGTGCGCTCGCCGGTGCGCGTGACGAGGCGCACTTCCGCAGCGGCGGACACGGCGGACGTGCCCAACGACTTGTCTCCCAGGCCGAACGTGGCGGAGCTTGCCGCCAGCGTCGGCATGCGCAGGATGACCTGCTGCGCAAGCGCGGGCGATGAGACATCGACGCGATTCCTGTCCTCGCCGCGCCCGGTCAGAACGACGTGATGAGTCTCGCTGCCCAGCGCGCCATCGCCGAATCGAAGCTCGCCGGCAAGACGCGTACGCGCGAGCGGCGCGGCGAGGTTCGGGTCGGCGACACGCGCAATCGGCTGGTCGGAGGGCGCGTCCGCCATCAACTCGATGAGCGCGCGCAGTTCCAGAACGCCCTGATCCGCGAACGCAGGGCGTGTGGCGGCTGTTCGAGACGATCCGATGGCGCCCGGCAAGTGATTGAAGACCAGCAGATCCCTGCGTGCGCCGTGTGGCGCGTTCACATGCACGCCGGTCGGCCCGATGGAAAGCGTCGAGTTCGGCCCGATATGCTCGACGTCCACACCGCGGAAATCGATGCGGCCGTCGACGATGGGCACCACGATCTCGGCATCGACGAACCAGAGTGCATCGGTGATGAATGCGCGCACGATGCCGTCGAGATCGTCGAGGGCGTCGAGCCGCAAACGCGCGGCGCCCGCGCGGCTCATCTGGGGGAAGTCGCGGGTCACGAGGTGCACGCCATCCGCGGTGATTTCCCGCACGGACAGTGCGAGCAGCTCCGCCGGCGCGTGCGCCGACGGGCGCACGTCCGCAACGACGCCGGTCAGAACGGCGCTGCCGACCACGAATGAAGCGGAGGGCATCCGTCCAGCGAGTTGCCGCACGGCGAGCCGTTCCATCCTGATTCTGAAGCCGCCGTCCGCCATCGTCTCCATCGACAGCCCGGCGACCTCGAGAGCGCCGGCTTCGACGATGCGCAGCGATCCCACGGCCAGCAGGTCTTGGTCATCAGCGGTCGCCATGGCGAAATGGGCGTCGGGTTTGAAGGGTTTGGCCGCGAGCAGGGCGCAGCCGTTCGCGTCGATGCGAGGCCGCCGGCTACCGCGGGAACGTGAATCATAAATCCACGCCGGGTGACGCGCGCATCTTCGCGCGCAACGAATCGCAGCCGGCCCCGCGCATGTGACGTCGTTTACATCTCCAATCGCGCGGAGCATAGTCATCGGCCCCCCGCCGTACAAGGAGAACGACGATGAGACCCCCGCACAGCGCAGTCCCTTCGTGCAATGTGACGCGCAACCTGCGCGGGCCTCTCGTCCCAGCGGTCCTGCTGTGCACGCTGTTGCTCGGGTCGGCGCCGGCGAGTGCCTTGCCACCGGCCAGCGGCTCCAAGTGCAGCGCGAGCTGGGTGAACAATCCCGCCGCCATGGCCTGCTTCATCCAGGGCGAGGAGGACCTTCGCTCCGGTGTCGCACAGCCGCATTACGTGGCGTGTACGTCGGACGGTAGCGTGTTCTGCTGCGTGAACAGGAACGGGGGGCAGGATTGCGAGGAGGCCGCGGCGGGCAGCACCGGCGGACCCGGTCGGCAGGACATCGACAACCTCAAGCTGTGGGCGACGCTCGAAGCCCAGCGCTCCGTCGCGACGATCCTGGGCCAGGTCTCTGCGTCGCTCGATAGGCTGGCGAGCCGGATGGAAGGGATGGACCATCGCGGTGGCCCGGGGATGGGGCCGGGCATGATGGCGCCGCACGGCCCGGGCCAAGGTCCGGGTGGAATGTCCGGGTATGGGCGCGGCCCCGGCCCGGAGCTGAATCTCACGGACGAGCAGCGCACCCGGATCGACCGCATCCACGAAGACCTCCGGCGCAAGCAGATGGAACTCGTGGGCCGGATGCAGGGCGAATCCCGGAGCAGGGCGGCGGCAACCGACGATGCCGCCGCAGACGTCATCGAGGACCGGATCGATCAGCTGCGGCAGCAGATGATGAAAAACGAAACGGCGGCGCGCAAGGAGATCGGGGCCGTGCTCACGCCGGAGCAGCGGAGTCAGCTGCGACGCGCGAGTCCGTGAGTCCACGAAGGCTCACGCAGCCACACCGGACCTTCGCATGACCCACGAGCATGCACCCTCGGTGACTCACGTCGCGCGGATCATCAAGGCGCGACCGGAAGCGCTGTACGGCGCGTTCGTCGATCCAGAAGCCCTGGTCGCGTGGCTTCCACCGCCAGGCATGACGGGCGTCGTTCACGCGTTCGACGGGCGCGTCGGCGGCGGATACCGGATGTCGCTGTTCTACGAGCCGACGCAGCAGGCGTTGCCCGGCAAGACGTCGGCGAACGAGGACAGGGTCGACGTGCGGTTCGTGGAACTGGTGCCGCCGCGCAGAATCGTCGAAGCCGTCAACTTCGTCACGACCGACGCGGCATTCATGGGTGAGATGACGATCACGGTGACGTTCGACGAGGTCTCCGGCGGCACGAGAGTCACCATGCTCTTCGCCAACCTGCCGCCGGGTCTGCGACCGGAGGACAACGAGGCCGGCGCGCGATCGAGCCTGGAGCAGCTGGCGCGCCGTTTCGAATGACGCGCGGGAACGCTCCGCGGGCACGCCATTCCGCGGTGGCGCCCAACCGACCGATCGTCAAAGCTCCACTCTCGTCCCGAGCTCCACGACCCGGTTCGGCGGTATGTTGAAGAAGTCGGTGATGCTCCCGGCGTTACGTGCCATCGCGGAAAACACCCGCTCGCGCCACGGAGGCATCCCGCTGTGGCCTGCGCCGGGGACGATCTTCTCGCGCGACAGGAAGTAGGACACTTCCATGGGCTCGACCTGCAACCCCGCCGGGCCGCACAGTTCCAGCGCGTGGGCAACGTCAGGAGGTTCCATGAAACCGTACAGCGCGCGTACCCGCCAGCAGTTGCCTTCGAGCGGCTCGCACGTGATGCGCTCCGCTGGCGCGACGAATGGAACATCGCTGAACTCGACCGTCAGGAACACGTTGGAGTCGTGCAGCACCTTGTAGTGCTTGAGGCTGTGGAGCAGCGCGTTCGGAGTAGCGTCCGGACTCGAGGTCAGGAACACGGCCGTGCCGGGCACGCGTGCCGGCGGGTACTCGAAGAGCGATCCGAGCAGTTCCTTGAGCGGAGGCGATCCGCGCCGAAGCTGCTCGAACAGCAGGGCCCGACCGCGCCGCCACGTCGTCATCAGGAAGAACACCGCGGCGCCGAGCACCAGCGGGAACCAGCCACCCTCCAGGACCTTGTGCAAGGCGGCAGCGAAGAACGCGAGGTCGACGAACGCGAAGAGGCCGGTCGTCGCGAGGCAAAGCCAGAGGGGGTAGCCCCACCGATGGCGTGCCACGAAGAAGCCGAGCAAGGTGGTCACCAGCATCGTCCCCATCACCGCGACGCCGTACGCGGAGGCGAGCCGCGACGAGGAACCGAACCCCACCACCGCCGCGCCCACGACGACGAGCAGAGTCCAGTTGACCGCCGGAATGTAGATCTGTCCGATGCTGCTCGCGGAGGTGTGCTGGATCGCCATGCGTGGCAGATAGCCCAGCTGGATGGCCTGTTGCGTCATCGAGTACGCGCCGGAAATCGTCGCCTGCGAGGCGATCACGGTCGCCGCGGTCGCCAGTGCGACCATCGGGTACAGCGCCCACGACGGGAACGCCAGGTAGAAGGGATTCGCCACCGCGCTCGGCTGCACCATCAGCAGTGCGCCCTGCCCGAAGTAGTTTAGGACGAGCGAAGGCGCCACGATGACGAACCACGCCCAGCGGATCGCGCGCCTGCCGAAATGACCCATGTCGGCGTAAAGCGCCTCCGCGCCGGTGATCGCGAGGAGCACCGCACCGAGCACGACGAATGATGCGAAGCCGTGCGCCGTGACGAAGTGCAGCGCGTACGACGGATCGAGCGCATGCAGGACGGCGGGGGCTCGTGTGATGTTCCAGACGCCGACCACGGCGAGCGACAGGAACCACAGCACGCACACGGGTCCGAACAGCAGGCCGACCACGCCCGTGCCGTGGCGCTGGATCATGAACAGGGCGAGGAGGACGCCGCTCGCCAGTGGCACGACATAGGGCTTGAATGCGGTCGTCCCGACCTCCAGCCCTTCCACCGCGGAGAGCACGGAGATTGCCGGTGTCAGGACGGCGTCGCCGTAAAACAGCGCGGCCCCGAACACGCCGATGCCGAGCAGCACGGCCCGCAGCCTCGGCCGGTCGCGCACGGCCGACGTGGCGAGTGCGAGGAGCGCCATGATCCCGCCTTCGCCGCGGTTGTCGGCACGCAGGACCAGGATCACGTACTTGAGCGTCACCACGATCATCAGCGCCCAGAAGATGGCGGAGACGCCACCCAGGATGTTCGGCACGGTCAGCGGGATGCCGTGCTCCGGATTGAAGGTTTCCTTGGCGGCATACAGCGGGCTGGTGCCGATGTCCCCGTACACGATGCCGAGCGCCAGCAGCGCGAGCCCCGCGGTGGAGTCGCGTCGTCGTCGGCCGGTGTGGAGACTTGCCGACGCGTCGTCTTGCCGGATGGATGCATCCATGAGCGAGGAGCTTAGGTCCAAATCCGGCGCGCGCGCCGCGCCGGCCCGATTCTTTACGGGATCTTTATGCGTGCACTGCGCTAAAGTCGCCACATGGGGGCATGGCGACGTTGGAGCGGCTACGCGTGGGCACTCGGTGCGACGGCGGGTTGCACCCTGCTGGGCATGGCGATGCGGGGGCGCTTCGATCTCGTCAACATCGCGATGCTGTATCTGCTCGCCGTGGTGTTCGTCGCGCTGCGCTATCCGCGCGGACCGGCGGTTGCCACGTCGGTGCTGTGTGTCGCGGCGCTCGATTTCGTCTTCGTTCCGCCGCGCGGCACCTTCACCGTGGAGGACGTGCAGTACCTCTTCACTTTCGGGATCATGGTCGCTGTTGCGCTGATCATTTCCCGTCTGGTGGAAAGCGTGCGCCGGCAGGCGCGCGACCAGGCGTCGCTGGCCGTCGAGGCAGAAACGGAGCGCATACGCAGCGCGCTCCTCGCCTCGATTTCGCACGACCTGCGCACGCCGCTGGCGGTCATGGCCGGAGCGTCGTCCGCGCTGGCGGAAGGCGGTGACCGCCTCTCGACCGACGAGCGCGATGCCTTGGTGAGGAGCATCGTCGAGCGTTCGCAAGAGATGTCCGACCACGTCGCCAAAGTGTTGCAGATGACGCGCCTCGAAACCGGTGCGATCAACCTGGACCGCGACTGGACGGAGGTGAACGACATCGTCACCTCGGTCGTGCGCCGTCTGCGCGAACGCCTTGCGTCGCACCGGCTCATCGTCGAGGTTGGCCAGGGTCTCCCGCTCGTGCGGGTCGACGCGGCGCTGATCGAGCAGGTCGTCGGCAACCTGCTCGAGAACGCCGTGAAGCACACGCCACCGGGCACCGTCGTGCGCCTGCGGGCGCAGTTGCGAGGCGCGGAGCTGCAGATGTCGGTGGAAGATCTCGGCGGCGGTCTGGCGGAGGCCGACCTGGAGCGTGTCTTCGACAAGTTCAGCCGAGGCTCCGCGGACGACGGTGGGACCGGGATGGGGCTTGGCCTCGCGATCTGTCGCGCCATCGTCAGTCTCCACGGTGGGCGCGCGTGGGCGGAGCGCGTGCCTGCCGGGGGCACCGCGTTCCATTTCACCCTTCCGGTCGAACCGGCCCCATCGGTTCCATTGGAAGCCGTGCCGGACTGAGATGACCGACACGCGGCCTACGGTCCTCGTCATCGACGACGAGCCGGATCTCCGACGGCTTCTCCGAACGTCACTCGGGGCCGAGGGCTATCGCGTGGTCGAGTCGGGGAGCGGCCCGCGCGGAGCGATCGACGCCGGATCGCACAAGCCCGATGCCGCCATCGTCGACCTCGGATTGCCCGGCATGGACGGCGTGCAGGTCATTCGCCACATCAGGCAATGGTCGGCGATGCCGATCATCGTGCTTTCGGCGCGTACGCAGGAGCATTCGAAGGTGGAGGCCCTGGATGCGGGGGCCGACGATTACGTGACGAAGCCCTTCGCGATGGGAGAGTTGCTCGCGCGCATCCGCGCAGCGCTTCGTCACAGCGTTCGCTCGACCTCCGGGAGCACCGTGATCCGGTTGGACGGAATCACCCTGGATCTCGAACGGAGAACCGCGGTGCGCGGCGACTGCGACGTGCACCTCACGCCCATCGAGTTCCGCATCGTCGCGCTGCTCGCGAAGCATCTGGGCATGGTCGTCACCCATCGACAGCTGCTCGTGGAAATCTGGGGCCCCACGCACGAGCGCGACACGCATTACCTGCGCGTCTACGTGAAACAGCTGCGCGAGAAGATCGAGGACGACCCCACGCGCCCCTGCCACCTGTTGACCGAGATCGGCATCGGCTACCGCCTGATCGCCACCGACTAGCCGCCGATTCGTTTCGTTCCGGCAGCGGCGGCTCGCACCGAGGACGTGCCTGGCTGCGCCACTGTATGCGGCCGCAGCGCTTGGCAGACTGCGACGCGAGCGCAGGTTCCGGCATCACGGCCGATCGGATCAGCAGCCGGTCCCGCGTGGCGGGCTCGCAATGTTCGCTGCGGCAGAGCGCCACATGCGCGATCTTTCCCGGTAAGACCTACACGCGCGGGTGTATCTCGTGGCGCAGCGAAGCGATTCGCCTGCTGCGACGCCCTTGCGCTGCGGTGGCATGCAACTCGCTTCGTCTGCTCGCCGATGTTCGGCCGCACGGCGTTCGCCGATGCGCCGCCGTCCGGACGTCCGTCAACAAGTGGCGTTTGCGTTTGGACGATACGCCCTCCGTGCACACCATCCGCTGCTGAATCAACCCCGTCCACTGTCGGACCTTAGGAATAGACATGCCCACCCGCAGACCCACCAAACCAGCCAGACCTGCCTCCGGACCGAAAGCCGGGAGCCAACGAACAGCGAAAGCTGCGGCCAAGTCGCCCGGCAAGGGACCTCGCGGGCGCGGCGCGGGGGGCGGCGCATCCGCGGCCGCGACCAGCGCGCGCTCGACCGTGAGTGGCCCGTCGCACTCGGACTCCACGTCGCAGGCCGCGGCCAACGACGCGCTCACGGCGAAGATGGAAGGCACGCAGGCGCTCGCCGCGGCGATGCCGAGCAACGCGAACAAGGCCGGCGAATACGGCAAGGCCGCTAGGGTGCCGCAGCCTGGCGCGACCGTCGAGCCGGACGACCCTGCGATCACTGGCAGCACGCTGACGGAGACGATCGCATCGACGAAAACCGGCGACGGTGAACCGCCGGCGGGCATCAATCCCACGAGCGGCCCGCTCGATCGCGTGCGCGTCGACTCCGGCGGGCAGGCACTGACGACCAACCAGGGCGTGCCGATCGCCACGAACCAGGATTCGCTCAAGGTCGGCCTGCGTGGTCCTGCGCTGCTCGAAGACTTCATCCTGCGCGAGAAGCTCACGCACTTCGATCACGAGCGCATCCCGGAACGGGTCGTGCACGCGCGCGGCTCCGGAGCGCACGGCTTCTTCGAATGCTACGAGTCCCTCGCGGAGATCACGCGGGCGTCGATCTTTGCCGAAGCGGGCAAGCGCACACCGGTGTTCGTGCGCTTCTCGACGGTGATCGGCGAGCGCGGCTCGACGGACACGCCGCGCGACGTGCGCGGGTTCGCAGTGAAGTTCTACACCGACGAGGGCAACTGGGACCTGGTCGGCAACAACATGCCGGTGTTCTTCATCCAGGACGCGATGAAGTTCCCCGACCTCATCCACGCAGCGAAGCCGCGAGCCGCACTTCCAGATGCCGCAGGCGGCCACCGCGCACGACACGTTCTGGGACTTCGTCTCGCTGATGCCCGAATCGGCGCACATGATCATGTGGGCGATGTCGGACCGCGCGATACCGCGCAGCTACCGCATGATGCAGGGCTTCGGCGTGCACACCTTCCGTTTCGTCAACGCCGCGGGCGAGTCGCGCTTCGTGAAGTTCCACTGGAACCCGGTCGAGGGTACCCACTCGCTGGTCTGGGACGAGGCGGTGAAGATCGGGGGCGCCGATCCCGACTTCCACCGCCGCGACCTGTGGGAGGCGATCGAGGCGGGCGCGTTCCCCGAGTGGGAGCTCGGCGTGCAGGTCTTCACCGAGGAGCAGGCCGAGCGCTTCAGCTTCGACGTGCTCGACGCGACGAAGCTCGTTCCGGAGGAGCTCGTGCCGGTGCGGCCGATCGGCCGCATGGTGCTCAACCGCAATCCGGACAATTTCTTCGCCGAGACCGAGCAGGTCGCCTTCTGCACGGCGCACATCGTGCCGGGCCTCGACTTCAGCAACGATCCGCTGCTTGCGGGCCGCATCCACTCGTACGTCGACACGCAGATCACGCGCCTCGGCGGACCGAACTTCCACGAGATCCCGATCAACGCACCGGTCGCGCAGGCCCACAACAACCAGCGCGACGGCATGCATCGGCAGGCGATCAATCGCGGGCGCGTGGCGTACGAGCCGAACTCGCTCGGGGGCGGCTGCCCGTTCCAGGTGGGCGCAGCCGGCTTCACTTCCTTCCCGCAGCCGTTGAACGAGGACAAGGTGCGCGGCCGGCCGGAGAAGTTCGCCGACCACTACACGCAGGCGAAGCTGTTCTTCCGCAGCCAGACGCCCGTGGAGCAGGCGCACATCATCGCGGCGCTCCGCTTCGAGCTGACGATGGTGCAGGTACCTGCCGTGCGCCAGCGCGTGCTCGCCATGCTCGCCAACATCGACGACGACCTCGTGGCCGGCGTGGCGGCGGGACTCGGCATGGACGTGCCGGAGCCGCTGCCGCTCGCACTGGCGAAGCCGGCGCGCGCCGGAGGTCGATGCGTCGCCGCCGCTGTCGCTGTTCGCGCGGCCGGGCAACGGCAGCATCCGCACGCGACGCGTCGGCATCCTCGTCGCCGACGGCAGCGACGCCAATGCGGCCACGGCGCTGCACGCGCGGCTCACCGAGCTCGGCGCGGTGCCGCGCTACGTCGGCGCGACGCTCGGTCCCGTCGAGGGCGACGATGGCCAGACCATCGAGGTCGAGGTCACGCTCGAGACGATGCCGTCGGTGCTGCTCGACGCCGTCGCGATACCCGGTGGCGACGATGCCGCGAAGACGCTGGGCACGCTCGGCCACGTCGCCGAATGCGTCGTCAACGCCTACCGCCACTGCAAGCCGATCCTGGCGCTCGGCGCCGCGCGCGCGATCGTCGAGAACGCGGGTGTGCCGCCGCGCCTGCCGTCGGGCGACGCGGATCCCGGACTTCTGCTGTACGAGGACGACGAGGCCGAGGCCGCGACTGGCCGAATTCGTCACCGCGATCGCGAAGCATCGCCACTTCATGCGGGAGATGGACCCGCCACCGGTGTGACGCTGTCGCGTTGCATCCTTCACTCACCGGAGAATTCCCATGGCAATCCAGCGCAGTCAAGTCAACGAACTGCTGTACCAGGCTCTCGAGACCGAGCAGGGCGGCATCAAGGTCTATGAGACCGCGGTCAAGTGCGCGGTCAACGAGGACCTAAAGAAGGAATGGACGGAGTACCTCGAGCAGACGCGCGAGCACGAGCGCATCCTGCGCGAAGCGTTCGACAAGCTCGGCCTCGACGCGGAGACCGAGACACCCGGGCGTCAGGTGGTTCGCCACATCGGTGAGTCGCTCGTCATGGCGATGACCATGGCGCTGAAGAGCGGCGGCTCCAGGGAAGCGGCGCAGATCGTGGCGGGCGAGTGCGTGGTGAACGCCGAGACGAAGGATCACCTGAACTGGGAGCTGATCGGCTTGGTCGCGCCACAGCTCGGGGGCGAGGAGGGCGCGGCGCTCAAGGCTGCGTACGACGAGGTGGAGGACCAGGAGGACCAGCACCTCTATCACACGAAGGGCTGGACGCGTGAGCTTTGGATCGCATCGCTCGGAATGCCCGCGGTGCTGCCGCCGCCCGAGGAAGTGAAGAAGGTGGAAACGGCGATCGGCGCGGCGAAGGCCGAGGCCGCGCGCGAACAGATGCTGGAGAACAAGCCCGCGGCAGGCCGCTCGCGGTAACGCGTTACGAGACGGGGTTGCGCGGTTTGCGCGCTGCTCCGTGTCGTGCGCTGCCGGCGCACCAGTGAAGCCGGGCGAGCCGGATGTGCGCTGACAAGCGCGCGCTCATGTCTCGTCCGTCCAGTAGTCGGTAACGTGCTCGGCGCGCGTCATGTGGCGCAGGCCGCCGCCGAACGCACCGATCTTCTTCGAATCGGGGTATTCGCAGACATCCACCGGCAGCATGGTGCTGACGGAAAGATAGGCGAGCTCCGCGTCCGAGTCGTTCACGAGCTGATGCGCCGTGTCGGGACCACCCGTCGGGCAGCAGATCACGTCGCCTGCACGGATGCTGCGCGTCTCCGCGCCATAGCGCAGCGTGCCCGTGCCCCGCACGATGAAGAACATCTCCTCCTCGCCGCGGTGGCTGTGGAAAGGGCACGAGCTTTTTCCGGGCGGGACGACGTCGTAGGCGTACCCGAGGTCCTTTGCCCCGAGCAGCGGTCCGATGCGCACGGCATCGGACGCGAATTTCTCGCCCTTCTCAAAGTGCTCCAGCTTCAGCTCGTCGATGTTGACGACCCTGGTGTCGATCACGCTCATCGGTCAGCCTCCGTAGTGGAATGCATCGCAGCCTCGATTTGGCGGGTCAGGCGTCACCGTGAGATCTGTAGGTCAGGCTTCAGCCTGACGGTTTTTGCTGCTGTTCGGCTGAAGCCGAACCTACAGGAATCCATGCCTGACGATGCGCTGTGGGTCAGACATGTAGGTCAGGCTTCAGCCTGACACGGGTTCGACATTATCGCGACGGCGCGCCGCTCGCCAGCTTCACGTCGGACCACCGGGCGCCCGTGACGGTTTGCAGTTGGACGGGCGTGAGCGGGAACACCGAGAACGGCGTCCCGGCCGCCGCCCAGACCGTTGCGAAGCGCTGGAGATCCGCGTCGAGCAGCACCTTCGCCGGTCGCGCATGACCCATCGGCGCCACACCGCCGATCGCATAGCCAGTGGCGGTACGCACGAAGTCCGCATCCGCGCGCGCGAGTAATTCACCCACGTGACTCGCGACCTTGGCTTCGCTTACCCGGTTGTCGCCACTCGCAACGACGATGATCGCCTCGCCACTGGTTACGCCGCGAAACACGATGGACTTGGCGATCTCGGCGACCGAGCAGCCGATCGCGGCGGCGGCCTCGGCGCTGGTGCGTGTCGGCTGCTCGAACTCGACGACGCGCGTGTCGATGCCGGCGTCGCGCAGCAGTTGCGCCGTGCGCAGGGCGGTGGGGTGCTGGGCAGGTTTCATGGTGCGGAGCGCGGAACGAAGGCGTGATGGTAACGGACGCGGACGTTGCGTGGTCCGTGGCGCCAGGAGCCTGTCGCGACGCAGGACGAGCAGAGCAGGGATCTAGTCGAAGAACGAAAGGCCGAACCCGACGCTGGTCTGGCGATGGTTGTAGTCGATGAGGCTTTCGCCGTAACCGCTGAAGATCTGAAGATGGCCATCGAGATTGCCCGTCAGCGGAAACGCCCAGTCGACCCTCGCCGAGCCGCGCGACTCGTCTCCGCTGCGCAGCGTGTGGCGACCGGTGAACGTCACCACCTGCCGCCCGGCGCGGTAGGCCAGAATCATCTCGCCGCGGCCGACGTAATCCTCGATGTCGGGGTTGTCGTCGCGGCTGTCCTTCGGCTCGGACAGGCGCACCCACGGCCGGAGCTGCGCGGACCAGGGCCCGGCGTCGAGCGCGACTTCGCCGATGACGCGATTCCAGCTGCGCGACAGTGCTTCGCCGCGACCGTTGGACTCGTGCGTGAGCGACGCGCCGACATAGCGGAGATTCACCCCGCCCGCAGACTTCTGCACGGGATGCACGACCATCAGCTCGGGCTGATAGTCCGTTTCGCGGAAGGGCGAGGAGTACCGGCTGTTCGCTGCCTGCCAGAACGACTGCTGCGTGTAGCCGAACCAGAGGTCGGTCGGGCTGCCGAACAGGTCCTGTGCGAGTTTCGTCTTGAAGCTCAGTTGCAGCTTTGCTTCGAGGTGGTCGAGCTGCACGTCCTGCATGCCGAGCGATCGCGTCGGCGAGCCGGGACTATTGTTGATGGAATCGGTCGCATGCAGGAGCGCATAGAGCGGCCGATAGCCGAGGAGGTTGAACGCGCCGCGTTGCAGGTCCGGGCGAAGCTCCCATCGCTGCTCGAGGTCGGAAGCGGCTGCCACAGTGGGCGCGGAAACGGCGTCTTTCGTCGTGGGGACAGGTGCGGGTGCCTGCTGCGGCGGCGAAATCGCGGGCTTCGTCATGCCGTCGTAGCAAGCCAGGCGTTCGCGATCGTCGGCGATGGTCGCGCATGCCCCGATCTGCGCATGCGCCGGCGTGAGATGCATCGACAGGGCGAGCGGCAGCGCAGCGGACAATGCGCGCCCGAGTCGAAGGTTGCTTTGAATGGTCATTCGCAGGGATGTTCTTGTGTGGAACCGAGGGCGGGTCCGGTGGACAACGACGCTTTCCCTGCGGTTCCGCCGAATGCGTAACGCATTGAGCCAGCAGACGATGGCGCGTCATCAGCGGATGTCGCCGCATGGCGACGCGGCGTCGCCTGGCGACGACATTGCTGCGCCTGAAGACGCGCTGTGCTGCACGCGTCGACGCCGTGCAGCGATCAGCAGCGATGGCCGTAGCCGTCAGAACCACTGTGGCGAAGGCCGCAGCGCCCACGCGCCATCGCCGAGCAGGAACTGCACGAAAAGCGCGAGCGCCCAGAACGCAGGGTATTCCCAGCCGCCATCCTTGTTCGAGAACATCCAGCCGTTCTTCCCGTGCACCATCACGATCGTGCCGAGGATCAGGGGAATGAGCAGCAGCGCCACGTAGCGCGGCACGAATCCGACGATCAGCGCTGCGCCACCGAGCAATTCCGCGGCCATCGTGAGATAGGCAACGCTTCCGGGCAGCCCGAGCGACTGGAAATAGCCGTACGCGCCCGCAGGCTTGAACACCAGCAGCTTCAGCAGACCGTGTGCGAGGAAGAGCACGCCCAGGGCGACACGAAGGATCAGGGCGGCCCACGGGGCCGTGGCGACATCGATCACGGTAGCCTCCTCCGGTTCGTGGATGGCGACGCGCGCGCAGCGTCGGTGCAACGGCCATGCTACGCCGTCGTGTTCAATCCCGTTGCGACGCCCACTCCTGCCGGTTCGCGTAGCTGTCGGGCGGGTGCGCCCCCGGCTCGATGCGGACGTACTCGACGGTGCCGGTGTAAGGACACGTGCCTTCGCGGCCATATAGCGGTGTCACGTGCAGCTTCCGGTCGCAACCGATGTCGAGGCTTTCGCCAACGCCGAGACCGAGGATGGTCGTCGGCGACATGTCGAGCTTCGTGGCCGTCCTGCCGTCGATGACGATCGCACCTTGTCCGCGGCGTTCGCCCGCGGCATGATGCTGGAGCTCGAACCGGTTCAGACCCGGCCGGCAGGGGAGGTTCCCGCACACGACGGGATTTCCGCGTCCGCCGTTGTACACGAACGATACGGTGCCTTGCCGGGCGAACAGTGCCATGCCCGCGATCGCATCGCCCAGCGCGAAGATCACGCCATCGTCCTCCTCGCGCCAGGTGAATGCACATTCGAGCCGATAGTCGCGATCGGCGATCAGGGGCGCGACGACCGCCAGGGCGGCGGTGCCGGCGCCGGGATGGAACGTACGCGCGCGGTTGTACGAATCCTCGAGGAACGGCGGCACCGTCAGCGCTCGCCGGGGATCGCGATTGTCGAGCGGATAGACGTAGTTCGCCTGCGCATCGGTATCGAACGCGCTTACGAGCTCCGCGAGCTTCTGGGGGTTGCGCGTCGCGAGGTCGTTCACCTCCGTCGCGTCCTCGTCGAGGTCGAACAGCATCCAGTTGTCGAGGTCGATCGGCTTGCCGGGCGGTTGCAGCGAGACGATCTTCCAACCGTCACGAATGTAGCCGCGGTTGCCGGCGAGCTCGTAGTGCTGCTGCGTGCGCGTGCCGGAAGCCGCTGCATCGCGCAACACCGGACGGAAGCTTCTGCCGTCGAGGGTGCGGGTACGGTAGCCCTCGAAGCGGTCGGGATAGGACGCACCGAGCACGTCGAGCACCGTCGGCAGGATGTCGGTGACATGCACCCATTGGTGGCGGATGGCGCCGCGATCCGCGATGCCGGCGGGCCATTGCATCACCAGCGGCACGCGGATGCCGCCGTTCATCGTCGTCGTCTTGTACAGCCGGAAGGGCGTGGACGACACGTCGGTCCAGCCCAGCGGATAGGTGGGCCACGTCTCCGCTGCGCCGAGGCGGCCGGCCTCCATCACGCGTCGCACCATCGCCGGATCCTCCACCCGCGCGAGGCGCTTCGACAGATTGTTGACCGCACCGTCGACGCCGCCGATGCCGTTGGCGCCATTGTCGGAGGTGACGATGAGCAGCGTGTTGTCGAGCCGCCCGAGGCCTTCGAGTTGCGCGACGAGACGGCCGATGTTCTGGTCGATGTTGTCGACGATGGCGGCGTACAGCTCCATGTACCGTGCGAACAGCGTGCGGTGCTCCGGGGCCACCGCGTTCCACGCCGGCACGCCCGGGCTGTGCGGTGGGAGCGGCCAATCGCGAGCGAGCACCCCGAGCGCGCGCTGCCGTTCGTAGCGTGCGGCCCGCGCGTCGTCCCAGCCGTTGTCGTACCGGCCGCGGTAGCGCTCCAGGTCCTTCGCCTTGGCGTGCAGCGGCGCATGCGGCGCGTTGAACGGAAGGTAGAGGAAGTAGGGCTTGTCCGGCGAGGCGGAGACGTGCGCCTTCAGCCAGCGGATGGCGGTATCGGTCCAGTCGTCGCTGCAGTAGTAATCCGGCGCATAGACGTCGCGGTCGACGAAGGCGTTGTCCTCGATCAGCTGCGCCGGCGCGAAGTAGTGCGTCTCGCCACCGATGAAGCCATAGAAGCGGTCGAACCCGCGCTGCAGCGGCCACGATGCGCGGTTGCCCGACGGCGTGAGGTTGTAATCCGCCGTGTTGTGCCACTTGCCGACCGCATAGGTCGAATAGCCATTGGCGCGCAGCAGCTCCGCCATCGTTGGTGCGTCGCGCGCAATCTCTCCGGCCTGGTATCCCGGATATCCCGGCGAGCTGAACGTGAGCCAGCCACAACCGACGGCATGCGGGTTCTTCCCGGTCAGGAGCGCCGCGCGCGCCGGCGTGCACATCGGCACCGTCGTGTACTGCGAGAAGCGCAGTCCGCCGGCCGCGAGCGCATCGATATGCGGCGTCTCGATCTCGGCCCCGAAGCACGCGAAGTCGGAATAGCCGAGATCGTCGAGAAGGATGACGATGACGTCGGGCGCATGGGCTGGGGCGCGCAGCGGATCCGGCCACCACGGCGTCGATTCGTGCAGCGTGCGGCCGATCGTGCCTCGATAGCCGGCACCGGGGTCGCCCGAGAGCAGACCGTCGGGCCGCTGGTTCTTCGTGGTCATTGCGGCTTGATGCCGGCGTCCTTCACGACCTTCGCCCAGCGCGTGACCTCGCTTTCCAGATGGGCGCGGAACGCCTCGGGAGCATGCGCCTTGACCGCGTCGACACCGATGCTCTCGTACTTCGCGAGCACCTCGGGCGACTGGAGTGCCTTCATGATCTCCGTGTTGAGCCGCCTGACGATCTCGGACGGCGTACCGGCCGGAGCGAGGAGGCCAAACCAGGTGTTGACGGTGAGATCGGGATAGCCTTCCTCCACGATCGATGGCACGTCCGGCAGCAGGCGGTTGCGGGTGGGCTCGAGCACGGCCAGCGGTCGCAGCTTGCCGGACTTGAGGTGCGGCATCGCGGCGACGATGCCCAGCGACATGAACTGCGTGCGCGCAGTGAGGAGATCCGTCAATGCCGGCGGAATGCCCGCGTACGGGATCATCTCCATCCTGATCCCGGTGGCCTTGGCGAACATCTCGGTACTGAGATGGGTGACCGAGCCGCGCGAGGTCCCGGCGTATGACAGCTTGCCCGGTTGCGACCTTGCATAAGCCACGAACTCCTTCACGTTGTGCACGGGGAGGGTGGCCGGCACCACGAGCACGAACGAGCTGGTGCCGAGGTTCGCGATCGGCTGGAAGTCACGCAGCGGATCGTAGTGCGTGGTACCGGGATTGACGCTCACCTGGGTCGCGAACGGCACGCTCGTCGAGAGCAGCGTGTAGCCGTCCGCGGGGCTGCGTGCAACGAGCTCCGCGGCGATGTTGCCGTCGGCGCCGGTCTTGGTCTCGACCACGATCGGCTGCCCCAGCGCCGGAGCAATTTTCTCTGCGATCAGGCGCACGACGACGTCGAGCTGCCCGCCGGCGGGAAACGGCACGAGCACGCGGATGGGTTTGGTCGGCCAGGGCGCCTGCGCACCCGCGGTGGTGGCCAACGCGAGGCAAAGGCCTGCGAGCAATCCCGAACATCCGAAACGAAAATGCATGGATTCTCCGTGTATCGACGACGCGAGTGGGTGTGTTCGTCCTGCGGTTCAGTCGTTGGGTGGCACCGGCGCGTCCGCAGCGATCAGCCGCTCGTGCTTGAGCTCCTCCCAGAATGCGCCGCGGAATGGGCGCGCGGCAATGCGCGAGATTGGCCTCGGCCTCCGTCGCGCTGCGGATGCCGGTCACGACGCTCGCGACCGCGGGATGCGCCAGCGGAAACTGCAGCGCGGCCGCGGCGAGCGCGACCCCGTGGCGCTCGCATACCGCCTCGATGCTCCGCGTGCGCTCCATGATCTCCGGGATCGGCTTCGACGTAGAAGAACGTGGCGCCGGGTCGCGCGCCTGTCGCGAGGATGCCCGAGTTGAATGGCGCCGCCATCAGGACCGAGATGCCGCGCCGTTCGCAATCGGGCAGGAACGTCTCGAGCGCGGTGTGATCGAGCAGCGTGTAGCGCCCCGCGAGCATGAAGCAGTCGAAATCGCCATCGGCGGCGAAGCGCAGCAGGATCGCTCCAGTCGTTGACGCCGACGCCGAACGCCTTGATGACGCCGGCCGCGCGCAGCTCGACCAGCGCGCGGTGCGCGCCGCCCATCGCCTCGCGGTAGCGCTGCTCGACGAGGTCGCCCTGCCAGCGCCGGTTGACGTCGTGGATCAGCACGATGTCGAGCGCGTTGGTGCCGAGCCGCTGCATGCTGTGCTCCAGCGAGCGCAGCGTGCCGTCGTAGCTGTAGTCGAAGGCGACCTCGAACGGCGACGCGCCACTGCCGTAGCCCGGCGCGGCGCCACCGGCAACGGGCTTCATCAGGCGACCGACCTTCGTCGAGATGCACGACCGAGCGGCGGTCGACGGTGCGCAGGCACGCGCCGAGCCGATGCTCGGCGAGGCCGAGACCATAGAACGGCGCGGTGTCGAAGTAGCGCAGCCCGGCGCCGTGCAGGCGCGCGAAGCCGGCGCCGATCGAAACGTCGGTGTCGCCGGCCGCCATGCTGCCGAACGGCGCGGTTCCGACACCGAGCAACGACACGGCAACGTCGCGCCGGCCGATGCGCCGGGTGGCGGCGGGATCGAAGCTCATGGCGTCCGCCGGGCGCGCCGGCTCGCGAGATTGTGGATGTGCACGTGGGTACCTGCTGCGATGTCTGCGATGGCGACGCCGATGCATTCGCCATACTTGTGGATTGGGGTGCCGCGCGGCAACGCGCGCAGCGTGAACTTGTGCCCCAGCGGGATCGCTTCGGCGACGACGGCGCTCTGCACTTTTTCCGGCGTGCGGATGCGGACCGATTCGCCCGCCGCCAGGTCGCGCAACGCCACCGCCACGTCATCGTCGGGATGGATGGCGATGGCGTCCCAGCGGCGCACGGTCCGGTGCCCGCCATGTCAGGCGGCGGGCAGGCGGACCTCTACGCCGGCGGCCTCCTCGCGCAGGCGAAGCAGTGCGCCGACGTCGTGGTCCTGCAATCCCCGCTGGAGACCTTCGTCGAGGCTCGCGAGGGCGGCGTGCCCGACGGGCGCGGTCACGCCCAGCGGATTCGACCATCTGCAGCGCGAGACGACAGTCCTTGTGCGCCAGCTTCATCATGAAGCCCGGCGCGAAATCGCCGGCGAGCGGCCGCTTCGGCAGCGCAATCGCCAGCGCATTGTTCCACGCCATCGTCGTGCGCAGGACGCTCATCATGGTGTCGAGCGTCAGGCCCGATTTCGTGCCCGTGACGAGCGCCTCGATCGAGGCTTCCGACACGGCCGTGGCGAGCAGGTTGTTGATGAGCTTCATCGTCTGCCCGGCGCCGAGCTCGCCGCAATGGAAGAAGTCGGTGCCCATCGCATCGAGCACCGGCCGGCAGCGCGCTACGACGTCGCGCAGGGCCGCCCACCATCAGCGTCAGCGTGCCCGCGACTGCGGCGTCGGCGGTCTTGCCGACCGGCCAGTCGATCATCGCGGCGCCCTTGGCGGCGATCGCCGCGCCCACCTTGCGCGTCGTGCCCGGATCGATCGTGCTCATGTCGATGTAGATCGATCCGGGCCGGATCCCGGCGACGATGCCGTCGGGACCCAGCGCCACGCGCTCGACGTCGGGTGCATCGGGCAGCATGGTGATGACGATGTCGCTCGCCGCCGCGACGTCCCGCGGTGTCGCCGCGGCCGTGGCGCCCGCGGCAGTCAACGCGGCAACCGCCGCCGGCTGGACGTCGGCGACGATGAGCCGATGCCCCTTCTTGAGGAGGTTGCGCGCCATCGGCGCGCCCATCGTGCCCAGTCCGATGAATCCGACGTTCATGTTTCGCTCGCTTTCGAGTTCAGTCATCCGATCAGGTGCGCTCGCGCCAGCGCTGCATCTCCCATACCGGCGCACCACGCAGGTCCTTCGCTTCCTTCGCCTCGAACTGCGCCGTATCGGGCTTGCGGCCCGTCTTCTCGTACGCGGCACGCACGACCGGCGCGGCAAGCGCGAACGCGTCGCGCACCTGCGACCACTCGAGCGGCTTGGGAATGAGCGGCCGTCGACCATGAACTTCGAGGTCTCGAGCAGCGCCAGCGCATCGCCTTCGGTGGGCCAGCACCAGCCGCGCTGGAACAGCACGTCGTCGCCGACGACCTTCGCACCGAGCGCCGGATCGAGCTCCCAGTACTTGCGCGCGAGCTCCGACACCTGGCCCGGCATTCATGCCGCCGAGCGCGGTGATCGGCGTCCTGCTGCGCGAGCGACGAACGCCGTGACGATCGCGGGATCGCTTGTTCAGGATGTTCGGGGCTGCCGATCCAGAACGAGCGGTGCAGGTAGTAGCCGTCGGGATAGAACGGCGATTTCTTGACCGACGGCAAGCAGGATGCCGGCGCCTTCGCCGGCGGGTCCCTTGTAGTGGCTTTCGGTGTAGCCGAAGGAATTCATGATGCCGACCGTGCCGAGCTCGGCTTGCGCCTTGAGGAATGCCGGGTAGATCAGCACCGCTGCGTCCATGCCGGTCGGGAATCGTCGCCGCCTGCGCCTGCGTCGGCGTGTTGACGACGGTGATGTTGAACGCGCGCGGATCGGGATTGCCGAGCTCGAAGCGCAGCATCTGCGTCAGCACGTTGTACGGATCGCCGCCCAGCAGCGCGCCGACGGTCTTGCCCTTGAGGTCGGCGATGTTGCGGATCGGCGAATCCTTGCGCGTCGCGAGCACGAAGCGGAAATGGCCTTCGCCGACGGTGAGGAGCTGGATCGGCTGCTTCTGCGCGATCAGGCGCACGATCGGCGTGTTGCCCCACATGCCGAAGTCGAGGTTCTTCGACACGAACGCTTCGACCATCGGCAGCGCGGACGGATAGTCGCGATAGTCGACGGTCAGGTCGTAGCCGGCTTCCGCCGCGAAGCGCTCGAAGGTCTTGTTGGCGATCATGTACTGCGTGACCGGCGAGTTGCCCGCCGCGTACGGCTGCCGGCCGACCGAGACCTTGACCGGCTTGCCTGCCCTGCGCGCGCACGAGGGCCGGCGCGGCGAGGGTGAGTGATGCGGCGCCCGCCGCGGCGATGAAGCGGCGTCGCGAAGCGTGCTTCGGGTGGTTCGTCGACATTCATCGCTTCCTCCTTTGGCTGACGTTCATGTGACGGTGGCGCGGTACGCCTCGTCACGGATCAGGCTCCAGATGTGCTGGTTCAGGGCCTGGAATTCGGGTTGCGCGCGCGTTGCGTCGCTGCGCGGACGCGACAGCGGGACGTCGATCACGGCCTTGAGGCGGCCCGGATGCGTCGTCATCACGGCCACGCGGTCGGCGAGGAACACCGCCTCGTCGATCGCGTGGGTGATGAACACGACGGTGCGCCGCTCGGCAGCGGGTCGATCCTGACCCCAGATGCGCAGCAGCTCGTCCTGCAGGATGATGCCGCGTCTGCGCGTCGAGCGCGGCGAGCGGCTCGTCCATCAGCAGCACTTCGGGCTCGTTCGCGACCAGCCGCGCGAGCGCGACGCGCTGGCGCATGCCGCCGGAAAGCTGGTTCGGATACTTGCGCTCGGAGCCGGTCAGGCCGACGAGATCGATCGTGTCGCGCACGCGCTGCTCGCGCGCCGTGGCATCGAGGCCGGCGCCCGCGGGTCCGTGCCGCAGGCCGAACTCGACGTTGCCCCACACCGTCTGCCACGGGAAGAGCGCGTAATCCTGGAACATCACGCCGCGCTCGGGACCGGGCGCCGCCGATCGCTCGTTCGTCGATGGTGACGGTGCCGTTCGTCGGCGCGTTCGAGGCCCGCCAGCATGTTGAGCACGGTGGTCTTGCCGCATCCCGACGGACCGACGATCACGAGGAACTCGCCCCGCGCGACGTCGAGCGTGAAGTCCTGCACCGCGATCGTCGGCTGGCGCGGCGCCGCGAACGCTCGAATACGCTCGGTCAGCTTGCCGAGCGCGCAGCTTGGCCGCCGGTCGTCATGGCGGCACTCAGCCCACGGCATCGATCAGCGCAGGACGGCGCGCAGCAGGCGATCGAGCACCAGCGCGACGAGACCGACGGCGATCATGCACACGACGATGCGGTTGAGCTCGATGCTGTACGCGTAGAACACGAACATCATCTGACCGATGCCGCCGGAGCCGCCGCCGCCGGCCTTGGCGCCGACCGCGAGCTCGGCGGCGACGATCGCGGTCCAGCCGACGCCCATGCCGATGCGCAGTCCGACGCCGATCGACGGCAGCGCTGCCGGGCACGACGACCGCTGCGATCGGTCTGAACGCGGCCGAGCCCCATCGTCGCGGCCGCGCGCAGCAGCGTCGGATTGATGCGCTTCGCCCCTTCGACGGTGTTGATGACGATCGGAAAGAACGCCGCGTAGGCGACGATCATGACCGCGGCCGGCGTGCCGGTGCCGAGCCAGAGGATCGCGAGCGGCAGGATGGCGATGGCGGCGATCGGGCGGAAGCTCTCCACCAGTGGATCGACGTTGCGCTCCACGGCGCGGAACGCACCCATCGCGAGGCCGAGCGGAATGGCGAGGAGCGCGGCGATGGCGAAGCCGCGAAGACGCGGCCGAGGCTTTGCGCGATCGCCTCGGTATGTCGCCGGACGCGACGAGGCCGATGGCCGCGGCGACGACCCTCGTCGGCACGGGCGTGCGCGGCGTCCCCGTCGTCGTGCCCCACAGCTGCCACAGCACGATCAGCACCGCGCGGCAGGAGCAGGGCGCGGCCGAACCGGGAAGCGGCGTTCATCGCACGCCGCCTGCCTGCACGGCCCACGGCGTGAAGCGTTCCACGAGCCAGCGCAGCGTGCGGTCCGTGCAGATAGCCCAGCACGCCGATCATCGCGATGAACGCCATCACCTGCGGCGTCATCAGGAGCTCGCGATACCACTCGACGGCGTAGCCCAGGCCGCTCGGTGCGCCGATCAGCTCCGCGGCCACCACGGCCGTCCACGACGACGCCACGCCGAGCCGCACGCGCAACCAGCAGCGCGGGCAGGGCGGCCGGTACGACGACCCGCGTGACGATCGTCCGGCGCGGAATGCCCATCGTGCGCGCTGCATCGATGAGGCGCCGGTCCACGCCCCGGACGCCTGCCACCGCGCCCAGCAGGATCGGGAAGAACGCCGCGTACGTCATGATGAAGATCGGCAGCGTGTTGCCGATGCCGAAGATGAACAGCGCCAGCGGAATCCATGCGATGCCCGAGATCGGACGGAGCAGCTCGACGACGGGATCCACGAGCTCGTCCAGGGTTCGACGCAGCCCCATCAGCAGCCCCAGCGGAATGGCGAGCAGCGACGCGAGCGCGAGACTCAGCAGCATGCGCGCGAGGCTGATGCCGGCGTGCATGAAGAGCTCGAGATCGATGGCGAGATCGATGATCGCGCCGATGACCTCGAACGGGGACGGCAGCAGCGCGGGGTTCGCCGTCCACAGCGACAGCGCCCACCACGCGACGATGAACACCGCCATCGTGCGGGCGTAGGCGATCGGCGTGGCGAAGCGCGTCGCGCGCACCGTGGCCATCACAGCGACCCTCCGACGCGGATCACCGACTCCGCGGTCTCGCCGAGTACCTCGCCCCACGTGCGCGTGCCCGAGCTCACGTCGAGCACCAGCGCGAGCAACCGGTCGGCCGCGGTGTCGACGTCTTCGCGCCCCGTGAACACGCTGCTCGCGTCGAAGTCGATCTGCTGCGCGAGCTGCCGGATGGTGTCCGGCCGCGCGCTGATCTTGATGGTCGGCGCGATGGCGCTGCAGTAGCTGTTGCCCGCCCCGGTGGTGAACAGCATGACCTGCGCGCCCGCAGCCGCGAAGCCCGTCATCGATTCCGGCGAGAACCCTGGAGCGTCCATGACGTACACCCCGGGCCCCGTGGTGCTTCCGCGATGCCGAGCAGGCCGGCGATCGGCCGGCTGCCTCCTTTGGCGATCGCGCCCAGCGACTTCTCCTCGATGGAGGAGAGGCCGCCGCGGATGTTCTCGGCGCCCGGATTGTTGCCCGTGAGATCGACGCCCGCAGCGGCCACGGCCGACTCGCGCTGGTGCACCGCGTCCACGATCGCGTCGCCGATCTCCGGGCGCACCGCACGTCGCGCGAGGATGTGCTCCGCGCCGAGCCATTCGATGGTTTCGCCGAACACCGCCGTGCCGCCGGCATCGACCAGGCGATCCACGACGCGGCCCGGCCAGGGGATTGGCGACGAGGCCCGACGTCGCATCGGAATGCCCGCACTCGACGGCCATGAAGAGCGCCGACGCCGGCGCGCGCTCGCGACGCAGCGACGAGGCGTTGTGCACGAGCCCGCGCAGCAAGGCGCGTGCCGCGCGCTGCGAGCTCGAGGGCGTCCTCGTGCACGTCGTCGAGCGCGATCGTCGCGACCGGCTTGCCGGCGGCCGCAATGGCGTGCGCGATCGAGTCGGTGACCGGACGATCCGCGCCGACCACGAGCGTCGCCGCGATGTTGGGATTGCGGCCGAGACCCACGAGCTGCGCCGTATGCGCCCGCTGGTCGGCGCCATACTGGCCGCGGCCATAGGACGTCGCGAACAGCGTCGTGCCCATGACGTTGGCCGCGATCCTCGCCGCTGCACGCGCAACGAGGCCGTTGAGGCCGAGCACGAGCACGCTGTTGCGAACGCCGTAGCGTCCGTCGGCACGCGGATATCCGAGGAAGGCGAGTTGGTCGCCGGGCGGCACGGCTCCTCCGAAGCGCGCGGTCGTCGAGCCGCGTCTTGCCTTGTGATGTTAACGATTACATGTTAGCGTTTCCATTCGCGTTGTCAACGGTCGAGCGTTTCCCAGAGCATGCCCCGGCGTCGCGGCGCTCCGTCGAAGTCCACTGCCTCGGGCGTTCGTCCGGGGCGCACCCGCCTGCTCGACGTGGCGCATGCGGCGGGCGTATCGACGATGACCGTGGTGCGCGTGATGCGTGAGCCGCACAAGGTCGCCGTGGCGACGCGCGCACGCGTCGAGCACATCCTCGCCGAGACGGGCTACACGCCGGACCTGATCGCGCGCGGTCTCGTCTCGCAGAAGTCCGGTCTCGTGGCGGCGGTCGTGCCGGTGCTGACGAACTCGCTGATCGCGGAGATCGTCCAGGGCCTCACCGATGCACTGGTGCCCCAGGGCTTCCACCTCCTGCTCGGTGCGAGCGGGTTCTCCCTGGCCGAGGAGGAGACGCTCGTTCGAGCGTTCCTCTCGCGCCGCATCGACGCCATCTTCCTCTCCGGGGTCACGCACACCGCTGCGACGGTGCACATGCTCACGCACGCGGGCATACCCGTGGTCGAAGGCGGCAACCTCACGCGACATCCCATCGACATGGTCGTCGGCTACTCGAACGAGAAGGCGGCGGCCGAGGTCACGCGCCACCTGCTGACGGCGGGCTATCGTAAGATCGGCTACATCGGCGCCTTTCCGAACGACAACGATCGCGCGCGCGATCGCCGGCGCGGATATGACCGCGCGATGGCCGCGGCGGGCCGCAAGGCCGACACGACCCTGTGCGTCGAGACCACGCTCGACATCGATGCCGGGGCGGAAGCCATGCGGTTGCTGCTCGAACGCCACCCCGACATCCGCGCCGTGTTCTGCTCGGCGGACGCCATCGCCGTAGGCGCGCTGTTCGAGTGCCAGCGACACGGGCTGGCCATTCCGGAACGCATCGCGATCGCCGGCTTCGACGATCTCGCACTCGCGGCACAGGTAGTGCCTTCGCTGACGACCCTGCGCGTCCCGCGCTATTTCATCGGCCAGCGAGCCGGAGAGATGATCGGCGCCCGGCTGGCGGGGCGCGCGGTCAAGCGGCGGATCGTCGACGCGGGATTCGAGTTCGTGCGCCGCGAGAGCGCGTGATCCGGCTGTCGTAGAAGTGAGGCCGGAGCACGCCGCTCCGTGCGGATCAATCCACCTTCACCTGCGCAGCCGCCGCGACCTTCTTCCACTTGACCACGTCGCTATGGATGATGGCCGCGAATTCCTCGGGGCGATTGGCGACGGGTTCGCCGCCGAGCGCAACGATGCGCTCGCGGATGTCCGGCATCGCGACGATGCGTACGATCTCCGCCCGCGTCTTGTCGATGATGTCCTTTGGCGTTCCCGCCGGCGCGAGCAGTCCGAACCACGCGATCGTCTCGAAACCCTTGAGGCCGGCCTCGTCCAGCGTCGGCACGTCCGGCAATTGCGGCGACCGCTTGAGCGACGTGACTGCAAGCGCCTTGACCTGCCCCTGATGAATGAACGGGATCGCCGGCGGCAGGTTGCCGAGGAACATGGCGATCTGTCCGGCGATGAGATCGGTGAGGGCGGGGGTCGCGCCCTTGTAAGGCACGTGCGTGATGTCCACACCCGCCATCATCTTGAAGAGCTCGGCCGACATGTGCGCGGAACTGCCGTTGCCGCCCGAGCCGTAGCTGAACTTGCCGGGATTCTTCTTCAGGAGCGCGATGAACTGCTGGACGGTATCGACGCCGACCGAAGGGCTCACCACGAGGACGTTCGGCGCGCGCATGACCTGCGTGATCGGCGCGAAATCCTTCTCGACGTCGAACGGCAGGTTGGCGTAGATCGCGGCATTGATTCCGTGCGATCCCGCGTTCGCCATGATCCAGGTGGAGCCGTCGGGCGCGGCCTTCGCGGCGACCTCGCTGCCGATGCGTCCTCCCGCGCCAGGACGGTTGTCGACCACGACCGGCTGGCCCCACGCCTCGGTGAGCTTCTGCGCGATCGCCCGCGCCATCAGGTCGGAGCCGTCGCCCGGGGGACTCGGCACCACGATGCGAATGGGCTTGGCGGGAAAGGCCTGTGCGGCGACGAGCGGCGAAGCCATCGCGAACAAGAAGGCCGTGCAGAAGGAAGCGAGTCGTTTCATGTGAACCCGGTATCAAACGGAGCGTGCGAGTTTAGTATTGCGACTCTGCCCGGGTCAAACTCGCTTCATGAAAATTGCCAACATCGCGCCGCGCGTCGTCAACGTGAGTGCCAGGACGAACTGGTTCTTCGTCAAGGTCGGGCTCGCCGATGGCAGCACTGGCTGGGGCGAGTGTTCCCTCAACGGCTGGGAAGCGCCGATGCTCGCGTACCTCGAGCGCCTGGCAGGTGAGGTGATCGGCAGGACGCTCGCCGAAGCCCGGCCGATGCTGCGGACCTATCCGCACTCGCCCGGCGGCCTCGATCGCCAACGCGGTGCGCAGCGCCGTCGAGCAGGCGCTTGTCGACGCGGAGGCGCGCGCACGATCGCTGCCGGTGCACGCGCTGCTCGGGGTCAAGCAGCGGGACCACGTCCGCATGTACGCGAACATCAACCGTGCCACGACAGATCGCAGTCCGGCGGGATGTGCGCGTGCCGCCGTTGCTGCGGTCGCGCAAGGCTTCACGGCGGTGAAGCTCGCGCCCTTCGACGGCGTGCGCCGTGCGGAGCTCGGGCGCTGCGACGTGCGGCGTGCGATCGACGCGGGCGTGGAGCGTGTGTTCGCGATGCGCGAAGCGGTCGGGCCCGACGTCGCGCTGATGATCGACTGTCACTGGCGCTTCGACGAGCCCACGGCGCTGGACGTGCTGCGTCGCGTTGCACCGGTGCGGTTGTTCTGGTTCGAGTGCCCCGTGCCCGAAGGACCGCTGTGGCATCCGGCGATCGCGCGTCTTCGCGCGGCAGCGCAGGCGCAGGGCGTGCTTCTCGCGGGTGCGGAGACGCAGTCGTCCGTCGACGGTTTCCGGCCGTACGCCGAGCCCCGCCTGCTCGACGTGATCATGCCCGACGTGAAGTACGCCGGCGGCCTCGCCGCCACGCTCGACATCGCGCGACTCGCGCACGACTCACGGCGTGATGGCGTCGCCGCACAACCCGACCGGCCCGGTGTGCACGTACGCGAGCCTGCACGTGGCGGCATGCGCGCCCGAGCTGCCGATGCTGGAGTTGCAGGTCGGGGAGAGCCCGCTCTATTTCGACCTGGTGCGCGACGCGCGGCCTGCTTTCGAGGATGGCTGCTTCGTCATCCCCGATGTTCCTGGACTCGGCATCGACATCGACGAGGAGGTCGCCGCGGCGCATCCGTATCGGTCGGTGCCGTACGGGCCGGAGGAGCAGCTCGGTTAGGCCCGCATGGCGGACTGGCGCGCCACGCTTGCGCGCCCGCTGCGGGCGCACCTCGATGGGAACGTGCGGGCACGCGTGCCATTTGCCCCGCTGCGAATCGCTGGTATCGTAGCCACCGCCCGGGCTCGGTCGGCCGAGGCAACAGCTCTTGGCGGGGGCGCTCATGGTTGTTGCACAGGCTCGTGACCCGGCGAACATGCGGTGTACGCGCACGTTGACGCATCGCCTCATCGCAGCCGGTGTCATGCGAAACGAGGCGTGCAGATCCGCACCGCGTCACGCACCTTCACCTCCGGTGCGCCGCGCCTTTGCGCGAGCTCTCTTTGCCCGGGAACGTTCCAGGGAATCATGGGGAGGACGCGTGAAGACGTGCAATCGTCGTTCGTGGCTGCATGCTGCGGGCAAGGTCGCGTTCCTGGCGCTGATCGCGCTGAACGGCATCCGTGACATTCACGCCGGCCCGATGACGGAGCGGCCGGCCGATCGCGGGCCCGCAGCGGTGACGGCACCGGGACCAGGAGTCACGATCGATCGCTTCGTCGTGCGCATGCGTGCCGACGCGGCGCGCCCAGGGCGAGCCGCGGCTGGCCGCGCGCCGCGTGGTGGATTTTCAACGCCAGCTCGGCGTTCCGCTCGCGCTCGGCGGCTATACGCGCAGCGGCGCGGCGGTGCTGCTGTTGCAGGACCCCGTGCCCCTCGCCGAGGCCAGACGGATGCTCAACGAGCTGCGCCGGCAACCGGACGTGCTGACGGCAGACTTCGACCGCAGCGGTGCCGGTGGCGCAAGCGCGACGCGGCCGCGTCCGAAAGCGGCGACGCCGGGGGCCACGACGAGCCGGCTCATCGTCACCTTCAGCGACGAAGCCGCGCGCGCCTCATCCGTGGCGGGAGCGCGCCTCGATCCATCGCGCGACGCGCTGCTCTCCGAGGCGGCGGGCATGCCGTTGCGGGTCGTCCGCGCGACCGTGAATGGCGCGTGGCTGGTCGAGATGTTCGTCGCCGTACCGGCAACCAGGGCGCGCGAGATCGCGACGCGGCTCGAAGCCCATCCCGCGATCCGTTTCGCAACGCCCGATTACCGCGTCCGGCCCCATTTCGCGCCGAACGATCCGTACTTCCAGCAGGATTACCAGTGGAATCTCGGCGATCCGCTCACCACCGACTATTACGGCATCCAGGCCCTCGAAGCCTGGGACATCACGACCGGATCGAACATCGTCGTCGCCATCGTCGATACCGGCATCACGAATCATCCCGACCTCGCAGGGCGCATCCTGCCGGGCTGGGATTTCGTTTCCGATGGCACCGAATCGAACGATGGCGACGGTCGCGACGCCGACGCGCGCGACCCCGGCGACTGGCACGACGCGGCGCTGTGCGGCGACGGCGAAGCCGAGGACAGCGGCTGGCACGGCACCCACACCGCAGGCATTGCGCTCGCCACCGGCAACAACGGCATCGGCATCGCAGGCATCAACTGGGTTGCCCGCATCCTGCCGGTGCGTGTGCTCGGCGCATGCGGCGGATCGACGTCGGACATTTTGGAGGGCATGCAGTGGGCCGCCGGTCTGCCGGTGCCCGGCGTGCCCGCCAACCCCACGCCGGCACGCGTCATCAACATGAGCCTCGGCGGCGAGGGCGAATGCGATGCCCAGTTGCAGGCGATGATCGATCAGGTCCTCGCGACCGGCACGTTCATCGCCGTGTCGGCCGGCAACGACGATTCCAACAGTGACGATCACTGGCTGTCGGCGTGCTACGGCGTCAGCACCGTCACGGCGACGGATCCCTATGGCGAGCGGGCGAGCTACAGCAACTTCAGCTATTACGCGGACATTGCCGCACCCGGCGGCGACAAGACACGCTACGGCCGGTACTACGCGGTGTGGTCAACGCTCAACGACGGCACGCAGGGCCCGGGTGCGTCGATCTACGAGGAGTACCAGGGCACGAGCATGGCATCACCGCACGTTGCAGGCGTGGCGTCGCTCATGCTCGCCGCGAATCCGACGTTGTCCCCGGCGCGCCTCAAGGCCATCATGGCCGACACGTCCTCGTACTTCCCGCACGGCACCACGTGTCGCGACGAAGGCAACTGCGGCGCCGGTATCGTCAATGCGTATTTCGCGGTGAAGGAAGCGCGGCGCGTCGCCAACGTGCCGACCGCGCAGGTCGTCGAGTATTACCACGCCGGCTTCGACCACTACTTCATCACCGCGTCACCTGCGGAAATCGATGCCCTCGACAGCGGGCGCATCGGCGGCTGGACGCGGACGGGCGCGTCGTTCAAGGCCTATGCGACCGAAGAGAGCGGGCTTTCGGGTGTATGCCGGTTCTACATTCCGCCGGCCCGCGGCAACTCGCACTTCTACACCGCGAGCGACGACGAGTGCTCGGCGATCTACGAGGCAGCGACGAACCCCGCGAACCCGGCCTATCGTTTCTACAGCGGGTTCGTCTACGAGAGCGGCACCGTCTTCAACGTGGACACGCCCGTCGGTGGTGCGTGCCCACCGCCCACTCTGGCGGTGTACCGGCTCTGGAATGCCCGCGCCGACTCCAATCACCGGTACACCACGAACCCGGCGATCCACGACCAGATGCTCGCGCGCGGCTACGTCGACGAAGGCGTGGTGATGTGCGCGCGACCGTGACAGCGTACGCATGGGCCCGCAGGACCGCCCCCGAGGGCCACGGTTGGCAAATGAGCCGGAGTGCGCAGCACCAAGGTAGTCCAGCGAGCGTGTGCAATCGTGCGCACGCGGCTGCGTGATGCCGTCGATCCCGCGGTAGAATCACGCCCGCCGACAGCGCTCCGATGGTGCTGTCGAGACCGACCGCAAGAGCTCCGACCTGCTGTTTCCCGACGATCCCGCTCGCGTACACCGGCTCGGTGCCGATCAGCCGCCGTTGCGCGCGGCGGTGCGCACGTCAGGCAGCCGGATCGGCCGGATCGTTGCGCTCCTGCCGCCCCAGAGACGCCACATTCGCTCTGCGGAGCAAACGTTCCGCACCGCCGCGTCCGTCACGAAGCTGATCGCGCTGATCGCGCTCGGTGCACTCGTCGCCGGGTGCGCGCACCGGCCCGTCAATCCGCCTATTGCGGTCGCGGACCGCAGCCAAGGCTATCGCCCCGAGACGCGCGCGCTCGAAGGCGTCGCCAAGGACACGATCGTCGTGCTCGCGTTCTCCGGCGGAGGCACGCGTGCCGCGGCGTTCGGCTACGGCGTGCTCGAGGAGTTGCGGCGCACCGAGTTGGTCGTGGGTGGCCGCCGCACGCGGTTGCTCGACGAAGTGGACATCATCACCGGCGTATCCGGCGGCAGCTTCACGGCGCTGGCCTACGGCCTCTACGGTGAGAGCCTGTTCGCCGATTACCCGGAGCGCTTTCTCAAGCGCGACGTGCAGGGGGATCTCGTGCGCCGCGTGCTCAATCCGGTGCGGTGGCCGGCGCTCACGTCGGCCGCCTACGGGCGCTCGGAGGTCGCGTCGGAGCTCTACGACGACATCCTCTTCCACGGTGCGACATTCGCCGACCTGCAGCAGCGCAAAGGTCCGGCGGTGATCGTCGCCGCCACCGACCTGTCCTCCGGCGCGCGCGTGGAGTTCGCGCAGTCCAACTGGGACGCGCTTTGCTCCGATCTCTCGGCCGTTCCCCTGTCGCGCGCGGCCGCGGCATCGTCCGCCGTGCCGCTCGTGCTGTCGCCGGTCACGATCGACAATTATGGCGGCACCTGCAACTACACCGATCCCGGCTGGGTGCGGTCGCTGCGCGATCCTCGCAATCATGGCCGCCCCGCGGGCCGGGCCCTGCAGCGCTCGCGCGAGCTCGCGTCGTTCCAGGATGGCGCGCATCGACCGTACCTGCATCTCGTGGACGGCGGCTTTGCGGACAACCTCGGCATGCGCTCCGTGCTCGAAGGCCTCGAGCAGCTGGAGGCGAGCCACGCAGCGCGCGGCAGCACGCGCCTCGATCCCGTGCGTCGCGTCGTCGTGTTCGTGGTGAACGCCGTCTCTGCGCCGCGCACCCGCTGGGACGAGAGCGAGCGGCCGCCGAGCGATTTCCAGATCATGCTGCAGGCCGCGGGCGTGCCCATCGACCGTTACTCGCATGACGCCGTGGAGCTCCTGCGCGACATCGTCACGCGATGGAGCCTGATGCGCCGGCTCCGTAGCGGCGGCCTGGCGGAGAAGTCCGGCGATGCCATGCTCGCGGAGGTCGCGAACGTTCCCGACCTCGAGCTCTACACCGTCGAGGTGCGCTTCGATGCGCTCGACGATGCTGCGGAGCGCGCATATCTCAACGACCTGCCGACGTCCTTCGTGCTCGAGCCCGAGGCCGTCGATCGGCTGCGCCATGCGGCGGGTCGCATCGTGCGCGAAGCGCCGGAGTTGCGCCGGTTCCTGCACGACGTCGCTGCCGCGCCGCCGCCAGCGCCGGCGTTGGCACCGCCGCGGTAGGCGCGCCGGAGCGATCGCGATCGGCCGTACTTCCGGACCGACCCGGCTCGGTCAGTCGATGCGCCGCTCCTGAACCGCGTGGCATGCCACCAGCGTCGATTCGAATGGAAGCAGCTCGGGCCGTTCGTGCCGGCAGCGTTCGTTGGCAAAGGGGCAGCGCGGATGGAAGCTGCAACCGGGCGGCGGTGCGATCGGGTTGGGCACCTCGCCACCGACCGGCGTGCGCGCGCGGCCCGTGAGGTCGAGATCCGGAATCGTCTCGAGGAGCAGCCGCGTGTACGGATGCCGGGGATGAGCGAAGATGATTTCGGCAGCGGCGAGCTCGCATAGCCGGCCGAGATACATCACGCCGACCTGGTCCGACATGTGCCGCACCACCGCCAGGTTGTGCGAGATGAAGAGATAGGTGAGGCCGAGGTTTCGCTGCAGGTCGCGCATGAGGTTGAGAATTTGCGCCTGCACCGACACGTCGAGCGCGGACGTGGGCTCGTCGCAGATCAGGAACTCCGGAGCGCTCGCCAACGCGCGCGCGATCGATATCCGCTGTCGCTGTCCGCCGGAGAACTCGTGCGGATACTTCGCGGCATCGGACGGCGAGAGGCCGACCTGCAGCAGGAGCTCGTGCGTGCGCACGCGGATCGCATCCGCCGTGGGCAGGAGCCGGTTGACGCGGATCGGCTCGGCGATGATGTCGAACACGCGCCAGCGCGGATTGAGGCTCGCATACGGATCCTGGAAAATGATCTGCATCCGGCGGCGGACGGCGCGTGTGCGCGGGTTGCCGGGCGCGGTCAGGTCCTGGCCGTCGAACTCGATCGAGCCGCGCGTCGGCGCGTACAGACCGACGATGAGGCGCGCGACCGTCGATTTCCCGCAGCCGGATTCGCCGACGAGGCTCAGGGTCTTCCCGCGCGGGATGTCGAAGTCGACACCGTCCACCGCGCGCAGCGTTCGCCGTGGCTGCCCGGCGAGCACGCGGTCGAGCAGCGGCGCGGACGCGTCGAAATAGCGGGTCAGGCCGCGTACCCGCAGGAGCGCGGCATCGGTCACGGGCGGGGTCGGGAGTGCGGGCTCAGCCATCGACGACGGCTGCATAGCGCCAGCATGCGGTGAGCGACGCGCCATCGGCCAGGAGCTCCGGGCGTTCCGCGCGGCAGCGGTCGAAGGCGTACTCGCAGCGGGGATGGAACGCGCAACCGGTGGGCAGCTGCGCGAGCCGCGGCATGCTGCCGTCGATCTGCTTCAGGCGCTCGTTCTTGCCGCGCACCGAGGGGATCGATTGCATCAGCCCGACCGTGTACGGATGGCGCGGATGCTTGATGACTTCGCGCAGCGGTCCCACCTCGACGATGCGGCCGGCGTACATCACGGCCACGCGGTCGGCCGTCTCGGCGATCACGCCCATGTCATGGGTGATCAGCATCACGGCCGTGCCGTGATCGCGACAGAGCCGCTTGAGCAGCGCGATGATCTGGGCCTGGATCGACACGTCGAGTGCCGTCGTCGGCTCGTCGGCGATCACCAGTCGCGGATTGGCGCACAGCGCGAGCGCGATCACCACGCGCTGGCGCATCCCGCCGGAGAACTGGTGCGGGTACTGCGACACCCGCTGCTCCGCCGACGCGATGCCGACCTCGCGCAGCAGGTCGACGGCACGCTGGCGCGCCGCGCGCGGGCTCATCGCCGAATGCGCCTGGATCGTTTCCGTCAGCTGGTGCCCGATCGTGTACAGCGGGTTGAGGCTCGTCAGAGGGTCCTGGAAGATCGTGCCGATGCGCTTGCCGCGCACGAGGCGCATCTTCTCGGGCGACAGGTGGTCGATGCGCTCGCCCTCGAACAGGATGCGTCCGCCGGCAACGTGCCCCGGCGGCTCCAGCAGGCCGATGATGGCGGCACCCGTGATCGACTTGCCCGCGCCCGATTCGCCCACGACCCCGAGCACCTCGCCCTCCGCGATCTCGAACGACACGTCATCGATCGCGGTCAGGACGCCGCGCCGGGTCGGGATCTCGACGCGCAGGTGCTCGACCCGCAAGAGCGGCGCACTGGATCGCGGGTCAGACATCAGCGCAGTTTCGGGTTGAGCGCGTCACGCAGCCAGTCGCCGAGGATGTTCACGGCGAGCACCAGCAGGACGAGCAGGAGGCCGGGAAAGATGGTGATCCACCATTCGCCGGAGAACAGGAACTCGTTGCCGACGCGGATCAGGGTGCCGAGCGACGGCGTGGTCGGCGGCACGCCGACGCCGAGGAACGACAGGGTCGCCTCGGTGATGATCGCCACGCCGAGGGTGATCGTCGCGATCACGAGGACCGGCCCCATCACGTTGGGCAACACGTGCCGCAGCATGATCGCGACCGGGTGCCTGCCGATCACGCGGGCCGCGAGCACGTAGTCCTTGTTGCGCTCGACCAGCGTCGAGCCGCGCACCGTGCGCGCGAAATGCACCCAGTACGAGAGGCCGATGGACAGGATCAGCACGTATTCCGCGACCCTGTCCTGCATGTCCGGCCGCACGATGCCGCGCATCACGCCGTCGACGAGGAGGGCCACGAGGATGGCGGGAAAGCTCAGCTGCACCTCGGCGATGCGCATCAGCACGGCATCCACCACGCCGCCGAAGTAGCCGGCGACGAGACCGAGCACCACGCCCAGCACGCCGGCGAACAGCATCGACGCGAAACCTACGACGAGCGACAGGCGCGACCCGTAGAGCATCGCCGACAGCATGTCGCGGCCGAGATTGTCGGTTCCGAGCGGGAAATCCCAGCTTCCGCCCGGCACCCATGCCGGTGGGTTGCGCGCGTCGAGCACGCTGACCGTCGCGAGATCGTACGGGTTGTGCGGCGCGATCCACGGCGCGAACGCGGCACCGAGGAGGATGATCAGCGTGACGACCGCACTCGTCATCGTGAGCGGCGAGCGGCGGAAGCTGTACGAGAGATCGCTGTCCCACGCGCGCCAGAAGGCCGAGCGCACGGCCGGGGGGCTCGCCTGTGGAAGGTCCACGTCAGCCACCGATCGCTCCTGCGACCGGGCGCTCCACGCGCAGCCGGGGATCGACCGCGTAATACAGGAGATCCACCACGAGGTTGATGATCACGAACATCAGGGCCACCAGCATCAGGTACGCGGCCATCACCGGGATGTCGACGAACGCGACCGCCTGGATGAAGAGCAGGCCCATGCCCGGCCACTGGAACACCTGCTCGGTGATGATCGAGAACGCGATGATGGAGCCGAGCTGGATGCCGGTGATGGTGATCACGGGAATGAGCGCGTTCTTGAGCGCGTGCCCGAAGTTGATCGTGCGGGCCGGAAGCCCGCGCGCCCGCGCGAACTTGATGTAGTCGGTGCGCAGCACCTCGAGCATCTCGGCGCGCACGAGCCGGATGATGAGCGTCATCTGGAAGAAGCCCAGCGTGACCGCCGGCAGGACCAGCGCGGACAGTCCCGATTGCGTCAGGAACCCGGTGGTCCACCAGCCGATGCGGACGACGTCGCCGCGGCCGAATCCGGGCAGCCATCCGAGCAGCACCGAGAACACGAGGATCAGCAGGATCCCGATCAGGAAGGTAGGCAGCGACACCCCCACCAGCGATGCCGCCAGCAGCACCTTGCTGGTCCACTTGTCACGACGGAGGCCTGTGTAGATGCCGAGCGGCACGCCGACCACGAGCGCGAGCAGCGCTGCCGTCAGGCTGAGCTCGAGCGTGGCGGGCAGACGCTCCGCGAGCAGCACCGAAACCTTGCGCCCCTGGCGATAGGAGATGCCGAATTCGCCATGAAGCGCGTTGTCCAGGAAGCGCACGAACTGCACCGCAAAGGGATCGTCGAGCCCCAGGTTGCGGCGCAGCTCCGCGCGGTCGCGGTCGCCGGTGTCCTGTCCCACCATGTTGTTGATGGGATCGCCGACGAATCGGAACAGGCCGAACGCGATGAGGCCGACGGCCAGCATCACGCTGATCGACTGCAGCACGCGGCGAAGCACGAACGCGATCATGCAGGCTTCTTCGTCGCGTCAGCGCTCCCGCCCGCCGCGTGCTGCCGCGGGCAGTCTCCTACTTGAGCTGCACCCAGTTCCAGACGAAGACATTGTCCGGCAGCTGCACGAGCCGCACGTTGTCCTTGATGCCCCACGCCAGGGCCTGCTGATGCAACGGGATGTGGCCGACCTCGTCCGCGTGGATCTTGAACGCCTCGGCGATCTCCGCGTTGCGCTTCTTGGTGTCGACCTCGCTCTGGATCGCCACCGTCAGCTCGTCCAGCCGCTTGTTGGAGTACTTGCCGAGATT
The DNA here is from genome assembly GCA_963734575.1 of uncultured beta proteobacterium. Classification (GTDB taxonomy): domain Bacteria; phylum Pseudomonadota; class Gammaproteobacteria; order Burkholderiales; family Casimicrobiaceae; genus CAIWHR01. The sequence continues at coordinate 101,071 of CAVTHT010000015.1, forward strand.
GAACTTGCCCTGACCGCTCTCGGTCGGCGACGCCATCAGGCTCGACAGCGCGTTCCACGAGTCGTAGGTATCCGGCGTCCAGCCCAGCATGTAGAAGCTGGTATTGCGCGCCAGGATCTTCGCGAAGTACTTGCTCTTGGTCTCCGCGAGCAGGTTCACCTTGACGCCGATGCGCGCCAGCATCTGGACCACGGCCTGGCAGATCTGCTCGTCGTTGACGTAGCGATCGTTCGGGCAGTTCATGCCTACGGTGAAGCCGCTCGGGTAGCCTGCATCGGCAAGGAGCTTCTTCGCGGCGTTGGGATCGTACGGCAGACGCGCATTGAGTGCCTTGTCCCAGCCATTGACCGTCGGCGCGACCATCAGGCCCGACGGCGTCGCCGCCCCGCGCATCACCTTGCTCGCAATCGCGTTCTCGTCGATGGCCTGGTAGAACGCCTTGCGCACGCGCACGTCCTTGAACGGGTTCTTGCCCTTGACGCTGGAGTCCGCGAGCTCGTCGCGCCACTGGTCCATGCCGAGGAAGATGGTGCGCATCTCCGGCCCCTGCAGCACCTTGCGTCCCTTGGTCTTGTTGATGCGCTCGACGTCCTGGATCGGCACCGTGTAGAGCATGTCGACTTCGCCCGACAGCAGCGCCGCGACACCGGTGGCATCGGACTTGATCACCTGGAACTGGACCTCCTGCAGATTGTGCTCGGGCTTGCCCCACCAGTTCGGGTTGCGCGCCGCGACCGTCTTCACGTCGGGCTCGCGGCTCTTCAGCATGAAGGGACCGGTGCCGTTGGCGTGCAGGTTCGCGTAGCTTTCCGCGTTCGTCTTCACGTTGGAGGGCTGCACCGCGCCGTTCTTCTCCGACCAGGCCTTGGACATGATGTACCAGGTGCTGATGTCGCCCGGCAGCAGCGGGTTGGGCGTCTTGGTCTCGAAGTCCACGGTGTAGTCGTCGACCTTGCGCACTTCCTTGACCGTCGTGAGCTTGCCCTTGATGTCCGAGCCTTCCATCAGCACGCGCGCATAGGAGAACACGACGTCATCGGCGGTGAAGGGCGACCCGTCGTGGAACTTGACGTTTTGCCGCAGCTTGAACCGCCATACGGTCGGCGCGGTCTGCAGCCAGGACTCCGCGAGCTTCGGCTCGAGCTCGAGCTTCTTGCCCCGGCCGACCAGCGGCTCGTAGATGTTGGATAGAAAGCCGAGCAGGAACGTCTCGTTCAGGAAGTAGGGATCCATCGACGAGACGTCGCCGTTGTTCGCCCACTTGAGCGTCTGTGCCGCACCGACCTGCGTCCAGCCGATGGCGAGCGTTGCAGCGAGCGCAGCAGTCCAGGCCTTCAGTGACATCGTGCCTCCGGGAATGAGCGGGGTTGTCTTCGAGCGTGCGCCGGCTGCGCCGGTCGTCGCGTTCACGCAGTGACGGCGCACGGTGGCGTCTGGCGGAGGGTAAGGGGGCGGGGCGGCGCGAGTCAACAGGCCCCGCAGCGGCCTTGCAGGCGCTGGCGTGGCGCATGCCGTGCGACCGCTACGAGGCCGGCGGGGCGCCATCGAGGCGCGCGATGACCTCGTCGGTCGTCATGACGTCGCCGAAGGCGCGGAGGAACGTCGAGAACGTGACGAGGTTGTCCGCCTCGCTGCGGCCCGCGTTGGCATCGGCGACCATGATCGTCCTGAAGTTGGCGAAGGCCGCTTCGCGCGCGGTGGACTCGCAGCAGACATTTGTGACCGTGCCTGCAACGAGCAGGGTATCGAGGCCGCGGCTGCGCAGGTGCTCCTCGAGCCTGCCGTGGCTGCCCGAGAAGCCGCTGAAGTTCGTCTTGCCGATGACCGCCTCGCCCGGCCGGTAGTCGAGCTCGTGCCAGAGTGCCTGGCCTTCGTGACCGGCACCGAAGATCGTCCGGAAACGATCGCCGGCGTCCTTGCCCATGACGTGGTCGAAGAACACGTCCCAGCGATCCGCCGGATCGGGACCGATGCGCCACACGACCCACACCACCTCGCCGCCGGCGCGGCGTACGGCGCCGGCAAGCCGATTGATGGCGGGGACGATGCCGCGGGCACTCGCAAGCGCGGTCGGCCAGCCTTCCTGCAGGAAGCCGTGCTGCATGTCGACGACGAGCAACGCCGTACGGCGGGCATCGACGCTATCGTAACAATGGATCGCGCCACGCCGCGCGATCACCTGATCGAGCAGCTCCGCGGGAAAGGGGTAGCTCGCCACCGGTTTCATCGTGTTTGCGTTCCCGCGCCGTCGTCCGCCCTACGTTCGCCCGGCCGTCACCGCGCGGTGGCCGCCGCTCTCGTCGATCGACGCGAGGAGCGCCTGCAACGCCGCGATCTCCGCGGGCTTGATCAGATGATGGTCGAACCCGGCATCCTGCGCGCGCCGGCGATCCTCGTCCTGGCCCCAACCCGTCAGCGCGACGATGGTCGGGCGCCGCTGCGGAAAGCGGGCGCGGATGGTGCGCGCCACCTCGTAGCCGTCCATGCCGGGCATGCCGATGTCGAGCAGGATCACCGACGGGTCGTACGACTCCAGCGCATGCAGCGCGGCTTGTCCGTCCTCCACCACGCGCACGTCGGCCCCGAGGAAGTTGAGGATCATGCCGAGGCTGTCGCCGGCGTCGCGGTTGTCGTCGACCACGAGGATGCGCTTTTGCGGGATCGCCACCTGCACGTCGCCATCCGTCGTCGCATCCGGTCGCTGGTTCGCGGCGAGCGGCAGGCGGACGGTGAATTCGCTGCCCTTGCCGGGGCCGTCGCTGTGCGCGTCGAGGCGGCCCCCGTGCATCTCCGCGAGGCGCCGCGCGAGCGCGAGGCCGATGCCGAGCCCGCCCTGGGCACGTCCGCTTGCGCGGTCCCCTCGGCTGAACATCTCGAACATGCGCGGCAGCTGATCGGGCGCGATGCCGACACCGTCGTCCGTGACGGTGATCGCCACGTCACCGTCGAGCCGTCGCACCTGCACGGCGATGTGGCCACCGTCGTCGGTGTACTTCGCCGCGTTGTTGAGCAGGTTGGCGATGATCTGCGCGAGGCGCACGGGGTCGCCCTCGACCCAGAGCGGCTCGTTCGGCAGCGCCACGCGGAGCTCGTGCTTGCCGGCCTGGATCAGCGGCTCGCTCGTCTCCAGCGCGTTGCGCACGATGGCGGCGACCTCGACGCGCTCCTTGCGCAGCACGAAGGTGCCGCGGCTGATGCGCGACGTCTCCAGCAGGTCGTCGACGAGACGGACGAGATGGTTGACCTGCCGCTCCATCATCTCGTGGATCGGCCGCGGTGACGGCCTCGGTGTTGCGGGCAAGCCGCAGCAGCGCGAGCGAGTTGCGCAGCGGCGCGAGCGGGTTGCGCAATTCGTGCGAGAGCGTGGCGAGGAACTCGTCCTTGGCATGGTCCGCCTCGCGCAGGCGCTGCGCCTGCTCCCGGATGGCCTGCTCGTTGAGCTGCCGCTCGGTGACGTCGCGCGTCGTGCCGGCGACGGCGACGATCGTGCCGTCGGGCCCGACCACGGGCACGAAGATGTAGTCGTAGATGCGGCGGCCGTTGGTGCCGGTGAACGGGACCTCGCCGCGTATCGGCTGGCGCGTGGCGACGACCTGCTCGATCTCGCGGTCGTGCATCGCCGCGTGCCATGGCTCGTAACCCAGCTCGAGACAGGTCTTGCCGAGCGCATCCTCGCGCGTGCGACCCCACATCGCGCAGCAGGGCCTCGTTGGCGTAGATGAAGCGGTGGTCGAGATCGAACACGTACACGAGGTCGGGCGTGTTCGACAACGCCGCTTCGTAGATGCGCCGCTCGCGCTCCGACGCCGCGATGAGCCGCTCGCGCTCGCGGTCCGCGCGCTTCTGCTCGGTGACGTTGCGGAAGTACACGGATATGCCATCGGTGGCGGGGTATGGGTGCACTTCGTACCACCGGTCATGGTCCGGGTAATACGCAACCACGGTGCTCGGCTCGTGGTCGGTCATCGCGCGCCGATAGGCCTGCTCGAACTCGCTGCCGACGAGGTCCGGGTAGGCGTCCCAGATCACCTTGCCGACCAGCTCGTTCAGCGTGCGACCGAGGACGCGCTGCGCTTCACCGTTGAGATAGGTGAAGCGCCATTCGCGATCGAGCCCGAAGAAGCCTTCGGTGATGCTCTCGAGGATGTCCATCGCGTGCAGATTGCGTATGCTGCCGACGCGCTCGGTGATGTCCATGCCGGTCGGCACCACCATCTGCACGTTGCCGGCATCGTCCGTGATGGGCATGCACGCGAAGTCCACCACGCGCGAGCTGCCGTCGGCCCAGAAGTACGTGGAAACGCCGCGGAAGGGCTCGCCGCGGATCGCCTGCTCGACCGCCGCCTTGCACCCACGACTGCACGTCGGGCGAGCGATTCCACCAGCCGCACTCCCAGAACGGCTTGCCGATGACGTCCTCGCGCCGTAATCCGCATTGCTCGAGGCTGGATCGGTTGACATCGAGCACGTTGCCCGCGAGATCGAGGCGACCCGCGAACAGCCCCTGGTCGTAGATCGCCTGGAACAGGTTGTTGGCCTCGACGAGCTGCGCGTGCTCGATGCGTTCCTGCGGATGCATGCGCGCGAGCTGGATCGCGGCAGCGGCGCCGGGGCGGGGCGCGCTGGACTCCGCAGCACCCTGGACTGGGCTCGGATGATCGGAATGCGTCAAGGGAAGACCGCGGGAATCGGAAAGCCGCCGAGTCTACTACGGCGTAGCGCAATTCGCGGCTGCGCCGGCGGCGGGACGACAACCTGCGACATCGGGGCTCGGAGCGATCGGTCCACCGGAGCGAATCACGCGTGCGCAAGCGTTCCCAACCGGCGCGATGCGTTGCCGGTCAGCCGTCGAGTTCCGCGTAATGGCGGAAGATGCCCTCTTCGTTGAACGGCAGCCGCCGCTCGCTTGCAAGGTAGGCGGCGATGCGGGGGCGCGCGGCGACACGCGCGTGCAGCGCCATGACGTGCGGGCACCGCCGGGCTGTTCGTGCCATGGCCTTCGGAAAGGCGTACTGCAGCCCCGCGACGACCTGGAACAGCGAGAGGTCGGCGTACGAGAGTCGCGCACCGACGAGATGCCGCGGTCCGCCCGGATTCGCGTTCAGCACGCGCTCGAAGTAGCCCAGGAATTTGGGCAGCCGGTTGCGCACGAAATCGGCAGAGCGGCGCTTCGCTTCGGGCTGCTGGTCCTCGTAATACAGGCCCGGACCCAATGGATGGTGCGTGTCGTGCGCCTCGACGACGAGGTCGGCCAGGGTGAGTTGCAGCTGGTGCGTCCACAGGCGCCCGGTCTCGGACTTGGGCGCAAGCTCGTGGCGCGCGCCCAGGAACAGCAGGATGTTCGCGGTCTGGGCGATGCAGCGCGTGCCGGTCTTGAGGAAGGGAGGCGCGAAGGGCGGCTGTGCGAGCCCATCGTCCGAGAGGAGTGCCTGCATGCGCTTCTCGCCGCCGGCACTGCGCGCCACGTCGACGTAGGCGATGCCCGCTTCTTCGAGCGCAAGGCGCACGAACTCGCCACGCCCCTGGATCGTCGGCCAGTAGTAAAGCTCGTAAGGCATGTTTGGAACTCTACCTCAACGGAGGAACCCAAGTTGGGTCGAGGCTATACCGTGCCCGTTGCCGGTAAGCAGGCAACGGCAGCATGCAAATCTTGCCGGTGGCGACGCCACCGGACGCGGTCAGCCACGGCGCGTCGATCACGCAGAGGAGACTCGAGATGCAACAGAACCAGAACCAGCAGAAGCCACAGCAAAACCAGCAGAACCAGCAAGGCCAGGGGCAACAAGGCCAGCAGAACCAGCAGAAGAACCAGCAGCAACAGCAGAACCCGCAGGATCAGCAGAACCGGCAACAGCAGCAGAACGACGATCGCGGCAACACCCAGCAAGGCAGCAACGACTCGCAACGCCGCAACACCCAGCAAGGCAGCAACGACCAGCAACGCAGCAACAGCCAGCAAGGCGGCAACGACCAGAACCGCAGCGACCGCCGCTAGGCAGCATCAGTCGCTCGGAACCACGCCCAGGACGGCCGCCGCCCTGGGCGTTTTTCTGCGCCTGCGGCCCGACCGACGCGCAACGATCCAGCTCGCTTGCGCGTCTTACCTCTCTGCAACGTGTTCAACGGCGGTGCGCCGTATCGGCTGAACGTGACGCCGGTACGGCTCGCGGCAGCCAGAGCTCGAACTCCGTCAAATTGTCGTCACTGCGCCGCAACGTCACGCGACCACCGTGGGCGCCTGCGATCGTGCGCACGATGAAAAGCCCGAGGCCGAGGCTGCGCTGGCGCGTGCGCGCGGTGGAGTGCGCCCGGTGTCGCAACGGCTCGAAGAGTTGCAGCTGCTCGGATTCCGGAATCGGCTCGCCGCCATTTCCGACGCGCATTACCACGCCGTCGTCGTGACCCTGCACGTCCACCCGCACGATGCCTTGCGGATCACCGTGATCGACGGCATTGCCGACGAGGTTCGAGACGGCCTGGGCGATGCGTTCGTGGTCCCACTCACCATCCACGCTGCCGATCACGGAGATATCGATGGCACGTTCCGGGTGCGCCACCTGGAGTTCGCCGGCGACACCGCGCGCGATCTCCTCGAGGTCGCATGATTGCACGCTGAGGGGCAGGTCGGAGCCGATGCGCGTGCGCGCGAACTCCAGCAGGTCGGTGACCATCCGGTCCATCCGCTGCCCGCTCTGCGTGATGCGGTAGAGCAGCTCGCGCTGCAGGCTGGCGCCACCCGAGCGCAGCAGGGCGGCGGCGGCGAGCATGATCGAGCCGAGCGGGTTCTTGAGATCATGGCCCAGCATCGCGATGAACATGTCGCGGTCATGATCGAGGCGCATCGTGAAACGCGCAACGGACTCGGCGAGGATCTGGTCGACCGCTTCGTTGAACCGGATCAGCTGCTGCACGTGCTGTGCTGCGTCCGGCTCGTTCTCGAGCCACAGCCGGGTGACGCTCGCCCGCAACGCGCGGTATTCCGACACCATCTCGCCCAGGCTGAAGCCCTCGTCGAGGCGATGCAATCCATGGTGGTGCGCGGCGCTGCTTTCGCCATTCGGCAACGCGGGCCCGAGACCCATCGATTTCGCGGACTGCTCGCCCGACGTCTGGGCGGTCGCGATGTCCGCGGCGATGAAGCGCAGCATCCTTTCCGCATCGTTGCGCAGCCCGATCGAGGTCATGCTCTGGCCGGGAGGCAGCGATTTGGCGTAGCTCTCCCACTCCGCCATGATGCGTTCCATGTTGCTGACGATGAACTCGGAGAGTTGCATGCGAGCAGAGGGAGAAACGACGGGAATTTGTTACCGACGCCGCATCCATTAGAGCACAGGCGGGCTCCGCTGGGAGGCCCGCCAACATCGCGCCCGAGCCGATCCGGCCCAGAGTGGTGCCGCGGCCCTCCGGAGCCCGGTCCGGACGCCTCCGCCGCGGTGGCATGTGTTGTGCAGCGCATTGGTGCCGTGGTACGCCGGGGGATCTTCCGTGACTGCCCTGTCCATACTCGTGGTCGACGACGAGCCAGGTCTCGCCGACGCCATCGCCGAGCTGCTCCGGCTCGACGGGCATCAGGTGGCCACGGCCAGCAGCGGGGCGGACGCGCTCGGAATGCGGCCCGCGACGCCGTACCACCTGGTGCTGTCGGACCTGCTGATGCCCGGACTGCCGGGTGACGGCCTGCTGCGCGCGATGCGCACGCGTCCGGGGCCGCCGTTCTGGTTCGCGATCATGAGCTCGATGCCGGAGGAAATCGTCCGCCAACGCACCGCCGACTACGACCGATTCCTCGCCAAGCCGCTGGAGCTCGCTCGGCTCGACGCCATCGTGCGCGACTGCGCCGAGAGCCCCGACATCGCAGCGCGCCTCGGATCCGCCCGCATTGCGGGCACCGGCTGACCGGACACCCGTTGATAGGTAGCGCCATCGTTCGGTCGCACGACGACCGCCGGTGCCGCTCCTCGATCGCGTCGAGCACCATCTGCGCGCCGCGTGCGCAGCGTGCCGGACGGGGCGCGCGCGGGAAGCCGCAGCGCTGCGGTATATTCTGGCGCCAACCCTCGCCTACGCCATGCGCTTCCGCCGTCTTGCCATCGCTTTCCTGGTCACGCTGCTGTCGGCGTGCGTGCACATCGGGTCGGGCGACCCGCCGAACTACGTCGTCTGGCGCGCAGGGCTCGCATCGTCAGCGCAGCCCAACAAGGCCTATCTCGCCCGCGCCCGGGACCTCGGTTACGCCGCGGTGATCAATCTCGCCCCGCCCGACAGCATGGGCTCCATCGCCGAGGAGGGCGCCATCGTCCGGGCGCAGGGCGTCACGTACGTCAACATTCCCGTGGATTTCGACCGACCCGACGCTGGAGGACTACCAACGCTTCAGCGCGGCCATGAAGCCATTTTCCGGCAAGAGCGTGCTGGTGCATTGCCAGGCGAATCTGCGGGGCTCGTCGTTCACTTTCCTTTACCGCGTCATCGACGAGGACGCGCCGGCTGCCGAGAGCGCGTCCCTGCTCACCGGCGTCTGGGTGCCCAATGCCCGCTGGAGCGCCTTCATCGCGGACACGCTGCGCCACTACGGCAAGTCGGCGGAGATCCTGTAGCCGAAGACCGGCACGCGGTGCGCAGCAACGCGGCGCCGTTTTCCGGCGTGCGTCAATCGGTGATGGACCGGAAGATCTCGACCTGCGCCGGCGCGTCGATCAGGCCTTCCGCTTCGCGACGCTGGCGATAGGCAGCAAGGTGGGGCGACTTGCGGTGCTCGGCGTACGCCGCGTCGTCCGCGTACATCTCGTAGAACACGAAGAGCTCGGGATCGCTGCTCGAGCGGTGAACCCGATACGCGAGGCACCTCGGGCTCTGCTTCCCGAACGACGCCGGCCTGTTCCGTGAGCAGCGCGGCGAGGGCATCACCCTTGCCGGGTGCGGCGCGTATTCTTGCGATCACGGTGAGTACATCGGCCATATGCGACGAGCTCCTTGGGCAGTGATGTCAGCGGGTGATGCATCTTACCCGCTCACGGCGTGCACGCCGGTGCGTGCGCTGCCGCGGCGCTGAGCCGGCTTCACGATGCCGACACCGCCGTCCACCAAAGCGGCCGTCTACGCCGCGCTCGCCGGCAACCTGCTGGTGGCGGCAACGAAGGCGGGGGCGGCAGCGTGGACGGGCAGCTCCGCCATGGTGAGCGAGGCGATCCACTCGTTCGTCGACACCGGCAACGAGGTCCTGCTGCTGTATGGCATGCGGCGGTCCGCACAACGCCCCGACCCCGGGCATCCGCTGGGCTACGGCCGCGAGCTCTATTTCTGGAGTTTCGTCGTCGCGGTGCTGATCTTCGCCCTCGGTGCGGGCGTGTCGATGTACGAGGGCGTGGTGCATGTTCTGCAGCCCGCTCCGATCAGCCATCCCGGCGTGAGCTATGCCGTACTCGCATTGGCGTTTCTATTCGAAGGTGGCTCGTGGCTCTACTCGCTGCGCCAGTTCCGCGCGGCCAAGGGCGATCTCGGCTACTACGAGGCATTCCGGCGCAGCAAGGATCCCCCGTCCTTCATGGTGCTGTTCGAGGACACCGCGGCGCTGATCGGTATTGCGCTCGCCGCTGCCGGGACCTTCGGCGCATCCGCGCTGGCGATGCCCGTGTTCGACGGCATTGCATCGATCCTCATCGGCGTCGTTCTCGCCATCACGTCGATGCTGCTGGCCCGCGAAAGCAAGAGCCTTCTCCTCGGCGAGCGCGCCGACCGCAAGCTCACCGAGTCCATCGTACGGATCGCAGCGCAGGAACCGGAAGTGGCGGTCGTCAACGGCGTGCTGACGGTGCAGCTCGCGCCGGACCAGATCCTCGCGGCACTCAGCGTCGAGTTCGCGGACATGCTGCGCGTGTGCGAACTCGAAGCTGCGGTGGTTCGCATCGAGGACAGCGTGCGCCGTGCCCACCCGGAGGTCGTGACCCTGTTCATCAAGCCGCAGCGCGGCCGTGTATTCGACCAGGCGCTGCGCCGGCGCTTCGGACGTCCCGCGTCAGGGGGCGGGCTCGGGGACGGGTAGCGCACGCGCTGTCATCGGGGATGCGCATGTGCGCTGCCGCGCCGGGCGCTCGAGGCGCCTCAGGGAGACCGGCGCCTGACTCGCAGAGCTTGTCGAACGCCGCGGGGCCGTTTGAACTGTCGGACGCGGCGGCGACGGAGCCGGTTATCGGGCGCACTTGCGCCTCGGCCACGGCGCCGTCGCGGGACCTGCAACGCGGCGTCTTCGCGTGTACGATCCGGTCTGGCCGCGCACACGCCCGGCGCTCCGTGACGCCGCGCCCGCGGCCCTCGGTCCGCACGACAACATGATGTCGCTACGAGGAGGAAGGTGATATGAAGCACGTTCGTCTTTGCGCCGCTGCCCTGGCGCTGGCGGCCGGCGTGGCTGGCGCCGGCATCGCGCAGGCGCAGGTCAAGATCGGCCTCATCCTGCCGATGACCGGCCCGCAGGCGTCGACCGGCAAGCAGATCGACGCCGCGGTCAGGCTGTACATGCAGGAAAACGGCAGCCAGGTGGCCGGCAAGAAGGTCGAGGTCATTCTCAAGGACGACGGTGCGGTGCCCGACAACACCAAGCGCATCGCGCAGGAGCTGATCGTCAACGACAAGGTGAACTTCATCGCGGGCTTCGGCGTGACGCCGACGGCGCTCGCGGTGGCGCCCCTGGCGACACAGGCCAAGGTGCCCGAGATCGTGATGGCGGCGGGCACCTCCATCATCACCGAGCGCTCGCCCTACATCGCGCGCACCAGCTTCACCGTGGCGCAATCGGCCACGGTCATCGCCGACTGGGCGGTGAAGAACGGCATCAAGAAGGTGGTCACCCTCGTTTCCGACTACGCGCCCGGGATCGACGCGCAGGAATCGTTCAAGGGCGCGCTCGCCGGTGGTGGCGGGCAGGTGGTGGCGGAGCTGCGCGTGCCGCTCGCGAACCCCGACTTCGCGCCGTTCCTGCAGCGCGCGCGCGACGCCTCTCCCGACGCCATCTTCGTGTTTGTGCCGTCCGGCCAGGGCGGGACGTTCATGAAGCAGTACGTCGAGCGCGGTCTCGACAAGGCCGGCATCAAGCTCATCGGTCCGGGGGACGTCGTGGACGACGACCTCCTCAACGGCATGGGCGATGCGGCGATCGGCACCGTCACCGCGCACTTCTATTCCGCGGCGCACCCGTCGCCGCGCAACAAGGCGTACGTCGAGGCCTTCAAGAAGGCGAACAACGGCCTGCGCCCCAACTTCATGTCGGTCGGTGGCTACGACGGGATGCACCTCATCTACGAGGCGCTCAAGAAGACCAACGGTTCGACGGACGGCGATGCGCTCATCAACGCGATGAAGGGCATGGCCTGGGAGAGCCCGCGCGGTCCCATCCAGATCGATCCCGAGACACGCGACATCATCCAGAACATCTACATCCGCAAGGTCGAGAAGGTGGGCGGCGAGCTCTACAACGTGGAATTCGCCACCTTCGAGAAGGTCAAGGACCCGGGCAAGACCAAGAAGTAAAGCCGGCGCCGCGCTCGCCCGCGAGCGATGCTCACCATCCTCTTCGACGGGGTCGCGTACGGCATGCTGCTGTTCGTGCTGGCGTGCGGGCTCGCGGTCACGCTCGGGCTGATGAACTTCATCAACCTGGCGCATGGCGCCTTCGCCATGGCCGGCGGCTACGTCACGGTCGTGCTGGTGAACCGGATGGGCGTGCCGTTCTACCCGTCGCTGCTGCTTGCGTTCGTTGCAACGGCGCTGCTCGGCGCGGTCCTCGAGCGCGCGGTGTACCGCCGGGTCTACGCCCGCAGTCACCTCGACCAGGTGCTGTTCACGATCGGCCTCGTGTTCATGTCGGTGGCCGCCATGGACTACTTCATGGGTTCGTCGCAGGTCTTCGTGCAGCTGCCGCGCTCGCTCGAAGGGCGGTTCGACGTTCTTGGCGTCGGCATTGGCCGCTATCGGCTGCTGATCATCGTTGTCTGCGGACTGCTCGCGATAGCGCTGCAGCTCGCGCTGACACACACCCGCTTCGGCAGCCGGTTGCGTGCAGCGGTCGATGATCCGCCCACCGCGCGCGGCCTCGGCATCAACGTCAACCGCGTGTTCGCGACGACGTTCGCGGTGGGCTCCGGCCTCGCGGGACTGGGCGGCGCGCTCGGCGCCGAGATCCTCGGCCTCGATCCGGGCTTTCCGCTGAAGTCGATGATCTACTTCCTCATCGTCGTCGCGGTGGGCGGGACGTCCAGCATCACCGGCCCCTTCATCGCCGCGCTGCTGCTCGGTATCGGCGACGTCGCGGGCAAGTACTACGTGCCGAAGCTCGGCGGCTTCGTGATCTACACGATCATGATCGCCGTGCTGATGTGGCGACCGCAGGGGCTCTTCGCACGGAGCGGGGGCCGGTGACGACCGACGTCATCGCCACGCCGCTCGCGGGCGACATCCGCGCTTCGCTCGCGCGCCGCGTGCGCTGGCGAGGCGGCGAGATCGTGTTCTGGATCGCGGCGGCCGCAACGCTCTTCCTCCTGCCCGGCAAGCACCTCATCCTCACCGAGATCGCGATCCTCGGCCTGTTCGCGCTGTCGCTCGATCTCATCCTCGGCTATGCCGGCATCCTCTCGCTGGGCCACGCTGCCTTCTTCGGTCTCGGTGCGTACGCTGCGGGCCTGCTCGCAAAGCACGGCATCGTCGCGGATCCGCTGCTGGCGCTGCTCGCTTCGGGCCTGCTCGCAGCGCTGCTGGGGTTCGCGAGCAGCTTCCTCGTCCTGCGCGGATCGGACCTCACCCGCCTGATGGTGACGCTCGGGATCGCCCTGGTGCTGCGCGAGGTGGCGAACCAGTACGCTTCGCTCACGGGCGGAGCGGATGGCCTGCAGGGCGTCACGACCGCGCCGCTGTTCGGCCGCTTCGCGCTCGACATGTTTGGTCATGTCGGTTACGCCTACAGCCTCGCCGTGCTCTTCGTGCTGTTCCTCGTCGCGCGGCGCCTGGTGCATTCGCCGTTCGGCTTGTCGCTACGCGCGATCCGCGGCAATGCGCTGCGGGCGGCATCGATCGGCATCCCGGTCAACCGGCGCCTCGTCGCGATCTATACGGTGGCCGCGTTCTACGCGGGTGTCGCCGGCGCGCTTCTCACCCAGACGACGCAGTTCTGCTCGCTCGACGTGCTCTCGTTCGATCGCTCCGCGGACCTGCTGCTGGTGCTGATCCTCGGCGGCATCGGCTATCTCTACGGCGGGCTGATCGGTGCGGTGGTGTTCAAGCTCGTGCAGGATTCGCTCGCCGCGATCACGCCGCAGTACTGGCAGTTCTGGATGGGGCTCGTGCTCGTGGGCCTCGTGCTCGTCGGGCGCGAGCGTCTTGCGGCGTGGTTCGGACGCTGGCGCGCGGTGCTCGGCAAGCGATGAACGCGCCCGCGCTCGAAACGGTCGGGCTCTCGATGCGCTTCGGTGGCCTGCGCGCGGTCGATGGCCTGTCGCTGCGCATCGCGCGCGGTGCCCGGCATGCGGTCATCGGCCCCAATGGCGCCGGCAAGACGACGGTCATCAACCTCCTTTCCGGGGTGCTGCGCCCCAGCGCGGGGCGTGTCGTGCTCGACGGCGAGGACATCACGGACCTGCCGCCGCAGCTGCGCGTGGCGCGCGGACTCGTGCGCACGTTCCAGATCAACCAGCTCTTTGCCGACCTCACGCCACTCGAAACGATCGGCCTCGCCGTGTCGGAGGAAGCGGGCCGGGGCGGGGACTGGTGGCGCACGCCCGGCAGCGAGCCCAGCATCGACGCGCACATCGGTGGGATCCTCGAGCGCTTCCATCTCGCCGACGTGATGCACGAAAGGACCGGCCGACTGCCCTACGGCAAGCAGCGGCTGCTCGAGATCGCGGTGGCGATCGCCTGCCGGCCACGCGTGCTGCTGCTCGACGAGCCGGCGGCGGGCGTTCCCGAGGACGAGCGCCACGAGATCCTCGCCTCCGTTGCGGCGCTGCCGGCGGACGTGACCGTGCTGCTGATCGAGCACGACATGGATCTCGTCTTCAGCTTCGCGCAACGCATCTCGGTGCTGGTCAATGGAACGCTGCTGACCGAGGGCACGCCAGACGAGGTCGGGCGCGATGCGCGGGTGCGCGCGGTCTATCTCGGCGAGGAGTCGCAGGTTGCGTGAGTTCTTTCGCATCGACGATCTCTCCGCCGGCTATGGCGAGGCCATCGTGCTGTCGGGCGTGACCATCGCGCTCGCGCAGGGCGAATCGCTCGCGCTACTCGGCCGCAACGGCATGGGCAAGACCACGCTCGTGAAATCCTGCATCGGCCTCACGCGCCGCTTCGGTGGCAGCATCCATCTCGCGGGGCGTGACGTAACGGGGCTGGCGCCGGAGCAGCGTGTCGCGGCGGGCATGGGCTGGGTGCCGCAGGAGCGCAACATCTTCCGGTCGCTCACCGTCGAGGAGAACCTCACCGCGGTCGCGCGCGACGGCCGCTGGACGGTGCGCGCCGTGTACGAGCTATTTCCGCGGCTCGAGGAGCGCAGGGGCAACCTCGGCGGCCAGCTTTCCGGCGGCGAGCAGCAAATGCTCGCCGTGGCGCGCGCGCTCGTCCTCAATCCGCGCCTGCTGCTGCTCGACGAGCCGCTCGAGGGACTGGCTCCCATCCTCGCCGACGAGCTCGTCGCGGTGCTGCGGCGCGTCGTGCGCGAGGAAGGCGTGGCGACGATCGTCGTGGAGCAGAACGCGCGCAAGATTCTCGCGGTCACGGACCGCGCGGCGATCATCGTGCGCGGGCGAGTGGTGTATGACGGCACGGCGGAGGCGCTGCGGCACGACGCGGCCACGCTCGAGACGCATCTCGGGGTCACCGACGCGAGACAGGCGTCCCGCGCCGACCGCACCACGCAGGCGCCGCGGTAGCATACGTTCCATCACCGCACTCCGAAGGACATCGCCATGGCCATGCGCACCATTCCCCCGTTTCGCGCGGATCACGTCGGCAGCTTCCTGCGCCCACCGGAGCTTCTCGCCGCCCGCGAGCGGCGCAAGAAAGGCGAGCTCACGCAGGCACAATTGCGCGAGGTCGAGGACCGTGCCATCCGCGACGTCGTCGCGCGGCAGGAGTCGTGGGGCCTGCAGAGCGTCACCGACGGCGAGTACCGGCGCACGTTCTTTCACATCGACTTTCTCGAGCAGCTCGAAGGCGTCGAAGTGCGCGGCGGCATTCCCCTGCATTTCCACGGCGCCGCGGGCGAGGTCGACTTCGCGCCGCCGGTGATGCACGTCACGCAGAAGCTGCGCCACGCCAAGGCTATCCAGCTCGCCGACTTCCAGTTCCTGAAGTCCGTGACCACGCGCACGCCGAAGGTCACGATCCCGTCGCCGACGATGCTGCATTTTCGCGGCGGGCGCGCCGCCATCAGCCGTGAAGCGTATCCCGAGCTGGAGGCGTTCTACGACGACATCGCTGCGTGCTATCGCGACGAGATCCGCAGCCTGGGCGAAGCCGGCCTCACGTACCTGCAGCTCGACGACACCAACCTCGCGTATCTCTGCGATGCGAAGATGCGCGAGGGCGCACGCGCCCGTGGCGACGATCCGGACGAGCTGCCGCGCCGCTATGCACGCCTCATCAATGCCGCGATCAAGGACCGTCCGGCCGGCATGCGGGTGTGCGTGCATCTTTGCCGCGGCAACTTTCAGAGCGCGTGGGCGGCGGAGGGCGGCTACGACCCCGTCGCGGAGGTGCTGTTCAACGAGCTGGCCGTCGACGGCTACTTCCTCGAATACGACGATGCGCGGTCCGGGGACTTCAGCCCGCTGCGCTTCCTCCCCAAGGGCAAGCGGGTCGTGCTCGGGCTGGTGACGAGCAAGGTGCCGCAACTGGAGTCCAAGGCGGAGCTCATCCGCCGCATCGAGGAGGCGGCGAAGTTCGCGCCGCTCGATCAGCTCTGCCTGTCGCCGCAATGCGGCTTCTCGAGCACGGTGCATGGGAACGCGCTGACTCCGGCCGACGAAGAGAAGAAGATGCGTCTCATCGTCGATACGGCGCGCGATGTCTGGGGCACCAGCCCGGCGGGTTAGCGCGACCGCGCGGACGCGGTCATCCCGTCCGCAGGCACGGCACGGTGTAAACGAGAACCGCCGGCGAGCAAGCTCGCCAGCGGCTGAAGCCATGACTCGCAGGCTATTGTGAGTTCGGCTTCAGCCGAACGCTGTTGTCCGAAGAATGTCAGGCTGAAGCCTGACCTACAGCATGGGTCACCCGCCGTACTTCATGCATTCGGTCATCATCTTTTTCTTGTCGGCCGACATCGCCTGCTTCTCAGCGGCAGTCATGTTCGCGTTGGCCGCCCGTACGGCCGCGGCGTCCTTCTTCATCTTGGCGGTTTGCTCCGCCGTCGGGTGCCCGCTGTTGTAGGCATCGCAGCTCTTCAGGACCTCGTCCAGGTCACGTTGCTTCTGGGCGGTCGCCGTCTTCTTCTGCTCGGGTGTCATCGCAGCCTTGTTGGCCTTCGCCGCGGCCGCATCCTTCTTCATCTGGGCCTGCTCGGCCGCAGATGCCGGTGGGCTGGGTGTCCTGTCGTCCGCCAGCGCCGTGGCCGCGTTCAGGGCGAATGCACCTGCGATCATCAGCAGCGCCAAATTCCCGTTCATGGTATCCCCCAGTCTATTTGTCGGTGTCCGCGTTGCAGGAGGTTGCAGCGCGCAATTCGAGTCTGCGCGCACGGGCGGGTAACCCGTTGAGGTTTATCAAGCGAGACAGGTTTCACGGCGCGCAGTGGCGGACTGTCGAAGCTGTCGGGGCTGGACGCCGTGGCGCAGCGGAGCCGGCTGCGGACGCTGTGGGGCAAGCTACGATCAGGGCTGTTCATGCGGCTAGTGGCGGAGCGCCCGCCTGACCGCATAATCCGACCTTTGCCAGCCCTGGAGGACGGACCCATGCCCAATCACCGATTGCTGCGTAGCGCCATCCGCGCCGCACTGCTGCTCGCGACCTGCTTCACGATGTCCGCCGTGAGCGCGCAACCCGCCGCGAAGCCCGATCCGGCGCGCACGATCGTCACGTACGTGTACCTGATGGACGGCGCGTCGAACAAGGTGCTCGTCAACACCCAGTTCTGGCGCAACGATCCACACTACGACGACCGTGCATTCCACCGTTTCATGGACGTGCTCGCGGCGCTGGAGAAGCGCGGGTTCCACAGGGACGACAAGGCGACGATCGAAAGCTGGGACAAGCCCGAGCCCTACGTGCGCTGCTACATCTATCTCGAGGACCGGCAGGCCGGCCGCACGACCAAGGCCGTCACGACCAGCGGCACGCGCCTGTGGTGCACCGACAACGGCGCCTCCGAGATGGAGCTCAACCAATCCGACAACCCCAAGCATGTCGAGCAGGTGCTGCGCAACTTCGACACGTATTTCGAGCGCGCGAAGAAGAACGTGCGCAAGTGATCGAGCCCCGCGTGCGGATTGCGGCGCGCATCGGCACGACCGCCCGCGCGCGCCGCCGCTGACTACCGGCGTCGACGAGGACACCCATGGCTGCAACGATCATCGATTCCCGCATCTTCGGCAACATCTTCGGCACCGAGGCGATGCGGCGCGTGTGGTCCGACGAGAACCGCACCGCGAAGTACGTGGACATCGAGCGTGCGCTCGCCACGGTGCAGGGGCGCCTCGGCATCATCCCGCGCGAGGCCGCGGACGAGATCGTGCGCAACTGCGACATCGCGAAGATCGACATGGACAAGCTGCGGGCGCAGACGGAGCGCATCGGCTATCCGATCCTCGGCGTGGTGTCGCAGCTCAACGCCCTCTGCCGCGACAAGCTGGGCGAGTACTGTCACTGGGGCGCGACCACGCAGGACATCACGGACACCGCGACCGTCTTGCAGATCCGCGAGGCGCTGGCGCTCGTCGAGACCGACCTCGCGGCGCTGTCCGATACCCTTGCGGCGATCGCGCAGCGGCATCGCGACACTCCCGTCGTGGGCCGCAGCAACCTGCAGCAGGCGATCCCCGTCACCTTCGGCTACAAGATGGCCACGATCCTCGCAGCGGTGGAGCGCCACCGCGAGCGCCTCGCGCAGCTGAAGCCGCGCGTGCTGGTCGGCGAGTTCGGCGGCGCGTGCGGCACGCTGGCGTCGCTGGAGCAGGGCGCGATGGAGACGCAGGCGGCGCTGATGGCGGAGCTCGGCCTCGCGCAGCCGGTCATCGCATGGCACACGGTGCGCGACGCGATCGCCGAGGTCGGCGCTTTCCTCGGCCTCGTCGGTGGCACGCTCGGCAAGATCTCGATGGACGTCAAGCTCATGATGCAGACCGAGGTGGCCGAGGTCTACGAGCCGTTTGCCCATGGTCGCGGATCGAGCAGCACGATGCCGCAGAAGCGCAATCCGATCTCGTCATGCTACATCCATGCCGCGGTGTCCGTCGTGCGCCAGCATGCTGCCGCCCTGATGGACGCGATGATCGCGGACCATGAACGATCGACGGGGCCGTGGGAGATCGAATGGATCGTGCTGCCCGAAGCTTTCTGCCTCACCGCCGGTGCGCTGAAGCAGACGCGGTTTGTTCTCGACGGGCTCGAGGTCGACACCGCGCGCATGCGGGCGAACATCGACATCACCAACGGGCTGGTCATGTCCGAGGCGGTGATGATGGGCCTCGGGCCGTACATCGGACGCGAGTACGCGCACGACCTCGTGTACGACATCTGCCGGAAGGCCATCCGCGAGGATCGGCCGCTTCTCGACCTTCTCGCCGAGAACCCCGAGATCACCCGGCATCTCGACCGCGCCGCCCTGGCGCGGCTTTGCGATCCGGTGAATTACCTTGGTCAGGCGGGGGTGATGGTCGACCGCGTGCTGGCGCGACGACGCAGCACTGCACCCGCTTAGGCGTATCGCGTGACGCGCGAAGCCCGGGCACGCTCGATGCTAAGGCAGTGCCCACGCGCGGTCGGGGCACATTCATGCGCAACGTCTGCGGGAACCTGTCCACCCGCGGAGAATTCCAACAACCGGCGGCGGCGCCGCTACCCGAAGGGCTCCTCGTTCGAATGGCTTCCAGCGTAAAACTTTCACGCAACAGGCAACGATGCATCACTGCTGCCGGGCGCAGTGCGCTGCGCATCGCGCTCGCTGCGCTCGCACTCGGTGCGCCTGCTGCAGGCGTGCTCGCCGCCGACGTGGTGTCGCGCGACGCGCAGCCGGTCACGACTTCCGTGGCCGCCACGGACGCGTCTTCGCTCCCGCGCCAGGCGGCGTTCGGCGCGGAGCACGCCGCGGCGGACGTGCGCGCGGTCGCCGACTGGGTACGCCAGGCGCGCGACAACGAAGGCGCACCGTTCCTCATCGTGGACAAGAAGAACGCCCGGCTCTTCGTGTTCGATCCCGATGCACGTCTCGCCGCGACGGCGCCGGTGCTCCTGGGCGCCGCGCGCGGCGACGATTCCGTGCCGGGCATCGGCGAGCGCAGGATCGCCGACATCAAGCCCTACGAGCGCACCACGCCTGCCGGCCGGTTCGTGGCCGAGGCAGGGCGCAACCTGCAGGGCGAGGACATCGTGTGGATCGACTACGATGCGGCCGTCTCCATGCATCGTGTGCGCGCCACCAATCCGCGCGAGCGGCGACTCGAGCGCCTGGCCACACCCACCGTCGCGGACAACCGCATCTCGTACGGCTGCATCAACGTGCCCGTGGCGTTCTTCAACGCCTACGTGAGCCCCGTGTTCGCCGCAGGCAAGGCCGTCGTGTACGTGCTGCCGGAAACGCGCGCGCTGCGCGAAGTCTTCCGGTCGCGAGACGGTGTTTCGCCCGCGGCGTCGCTCGCTACCGGCGAACGCGCGCGCGACGTCGCTGCGGCGCGCTGAGCGGGCGTACGACGTCCACCAACGCAAACCGGGCCGCGTGGCCCGGTTCGACGTCAGGAGCATCGAGCGATGCCTTAGTTGCGGTCCGCGCGGGGGGCGCGCGTGGTCGTGGCGGCTGCGTCCGAGGTCCGGGCACCCGTGCTGGAGCTCGTTCCGGTCGTGCTGCCCATATTGCCCGTCGTGCCGGACCGGCTGGTGGTCCCGGTGGTGCCGCTGGTGCTGCCGCTCGGGTTCGTGCCCATGTCATTGCCGGTGCGGCCGCCGGACTGCGCGGTCGAGCCCGGGCTCGAGCTCGAACCTTGGGGGCCGGACCCGCTCATGCCGCTGGTCGATCCCGTGTTGCTTCCGGCGTTGTTGCCGCTGGTCGCGCCGGTGCCGCTGCCCGCGTTGTTGCCGCTGGTCGAGCCGGACGTCCCGGCTGCACCGCCGCTCGTGCCCGAGCTGGCGCCCGTACCCGCGGCGCCGCCGGCGGCGCTGCCGCCCGAGCTGCTGCCACCCGCCTGCGCAAAGGCGACGGCCGAGGCGGTCGCCAGTGCCACGATCAACGTCAGCTGCTTGAAAGAATCGCGCATGGTGCTCTCCTGATCCAGTGATGAAGGAAGATTGCTGCCCGGCGCAGCGAAGACAGCAAGCGCGCCAGAGCGGTAGCCCACGCAACCCGCGTGCCTGCCGTCGCCGGGCAGGGGCGTCACTCGTGCGATGTCCGTCGCAGCGGCGGCGTTGCCGGCGCGCGGTAGCAAGGGCGCCTGTGCCCGCGCGGGCACGATCGACGCACCTGCGCACGGCTCGTGGTACCGGCGGTCACCGGACGCATGCGGGTCCTGCATCCGGCGGGTGGCGGGGCTGTCCCGGAAAGCGGACGCCGATGCAGACACACGTGTCGTCGGCAACTTCCACACCCCGGCTGTGCAATTCCTGCCCGGGTGTGGACCCCCGGAGGCGGGGCGGGAACCTGCGGGGTCAGTTCATTCGGCGGTGATCTTCGCGTCGCGCACGACCTTGCCCCATTGCTCGTTCTCCCGCGCGATGAAGCGGGCCAGCTCCTCGCGCGTGCCCGGGGCCGGATCGAGGCCGTGCTTGGCGAGGTCCGCCTTCACCTGCGGATCGTCCAGCGCCTTCACGAGCTCGCGGTTCCAGAAGTCGAGGATGTCGTTCGGCGTTTTCGCAGGAGCGACGAAGGCGTACCAGTTGGTCGCCTCGAAGCCGGGATATCCCGACTCCGCAACGGTGGGCACGTTCGGCGTCGTCGCCGAGCGCTTGCTTCCCGTCGTTGCGAGCGCGCGCACCTTGCCCGCTTCGATGTGCGGCGCGGCGGTGGAGGGCACGGCGGGATACATGTCGACGCGGCCGCCGAGCAGGTCGGTCATCGCGGGCCCACCGCCCTTGTAGGGCACGTGGATGAGGTCGATGCCAGCACGCTGCTTGAAGAGCTCCGCGGCGAGATGGCCCGCGCTGCCGACGCCGGAAGTGGCATAGCTGAGCTTGCCCGGGTTCTGCTTGGCGTAGGCGACGAATTCGGCCAGCGTCTTCGAGGGCACGCTCGGGCCGACGACCATGATGTTCGGGAAGACGACGCCCATCGTGATCGGTGCGACGTCGCGCAACGGGTCGTAGGGCAGGGCCTTCACCATGTGCGGCGCGACCGCCATGGGACCGACGGACGTGAGGTGGATCGTGTAGCCATCCGGTGGCGCGGACGCGATGTGCTGCGCAGCGATGTTGCCGCCGGCACCCGCTCGATTTTCGACCACGACGGCCTGGCCGATGTTCTCGGTGAGCTTCTGCGCGACGATGCGCGCCGCGGTGTCGGTCCCGCCGCCGGGCGCGAAGCCCACGGTCAACGTGACGGCCCGCGCGGGGAACCCCTGCGCCGCCACGGATGCGCTCATCGCCAGCAACGCGCCTGCAACCCATACCGCAACGATTCGAAGCATGCACCGTCTCCGGGTCAGATGATCCTCTCGCGCCTCGTGGTCGGGTGCCACAATGCGTCGGCCCCCGCATGGTGCCGCGGCAAAGGCGCGATGCGCCTGCGGCATGCCTTCAGGCTGCTCGCGTTAGTGTCGCACGGGGCCCTCCGTGCCGCACACGCTCGGTCTCGCGGTCAGCGCGGCACAGCGCCGGAACGCGCCGGCTGTCACGCCGCCGTGCCGAAAAGCGCGCCGACGCCCGCCGTGAGCACCATCGCAAGGGCGCCCCAGAACGTGACGCGTACCGCGCCCGTCGTCACGGCTGCGCCACCGACGCGCGCAGCCAGACCTCCGAGGATCGCGAGGAACACCAGCGATGTGGCCGAGATGACCGGAATGAGGCTTGGCGGCGCAACGACGGCGGCGGTCAGCAGTGGCATGGCCGCCCCGATGGCGAAGCTCGCCGCAGAGGTGAAAGCGGCCTGCAGCGGACGTGCGCTGAGAGTCTCGGAGATGCCGAGCTCGTCGCGGGCATGGGCGCCCAGCGCGTCGTGCGCCATCAGCTGCTCGGCCACCTGTTTCGCGAGCGCCGGATCGAGGCCCCGTTCGACGTAGATGGCGGTCAGCTCGCGGTGCTCGCCATGGTGGTCTGCTTCCAGTTCGGTACGTTCCAGCGTGAGGGCAGCCTGCTCGGAGTCGGCCTGCGAACGCACCGACACGTATTCGCCGGCCGCCATCGACATTGCACCCGCCACCAGGCCGGCGAGGCCCGCAACCATCACGCTGTCATGCGTCGCGCCGGCGGCCGCGACGCCGAGCACCAGGCTCGCGGTCGAGACGATGCCGTCGTTGGCACCGAGCACTGCGGCGCGCAGCCAGCCGATGCGGTCGGTGCGGTGCCATTCGCGGTGTCGCATGTCGCTCCCTGCCTGTCGAGTTCACGAACATCGGTGGCTCGGCCGAGGGGTGCCGAGTCGGGCGGCGCCATTCTAGTCGAGACGTCCGGCAGCGCGAGCGGCATGTTTTCGACGCGACGCCATGCGGGAACCTTACAACGACAGCACGACACGCGGTTCGGCAACCGGCGAAGACGCGGTTGCGTCCAGTCGCCGTGGGCTCAGGGGGGTGCGAATGCGGGCGCAACGCGCCGACGACGATGCGCTATGTGTGACAGCGCACATACCTCGCCCGGGTAATCCGGTACTGGTGTGTGGCGATGCCGCTGCGCCGCGCGCATTGCGGACGGGACCACCCGGTCCACTCCGATTGGGCAGGTTAGGGGACCCGGACGGGATCCGTCGCGTGGCGCCGCTCTCTCCCCACATTCTGGAAAGGTACGACCATGAAGATTCCCGTCGAAACGAAGCCCGCGATCTGGGGCATTGCAGGCGGTGCGATTGCATTGGCCATCGTGGGCTTCGGATGGGGTGGCTGGATGACGGGCAGCAGGGCGGAAGCGGACGCGGCGCAGCGAGCGAAAGCGGCGGTCGTCGTGGCGCTCGCGCCCGTCTGCGTCGAGCGATTCCAGCACGCGAGCGAAGCTCCGACGAACCTCGCCGCACTCAAGAAGACCGACTCCTGGTCCCAGGGCGATTTCGTCGAAAAGGGTGGTTGGGCGACCGGTCCGGGCACCAATCCGCCCGACCAGGTGTCGGCCGTTGCCAAGGCCTGCGCGGCATTGCTGGTCCCGGCGTAGGTCGAGCAGTCCCACGGCGGTGCGCGATCGCCGCACCGCGCTTCCCGCGCCGCCAGGGTCGTGCCTTGCGCATGGGGCACCGCATCGCCGGCGCGGTGGCCATTGAACGGCGTCAGCCCAGCATGCGCTGATACGACTCCCGGTCGGCGTTGTAGCACCCGCACGAAGCCGCCTTGAGTCCACGGCGATCGAGCACGGTGATGTGACCGCGGTTGTAGTGGATCAGTCCGCGCTTCTGCAGCGAGCTTGCTGCCTTGGTGATGCCGACGCGGCGCACGCCCAGGATCACCGCCAGCAGCTCCTGGGTGACGTGAAAGTCGTCGGCGCGCGCGCGGTCCTGCGTCATCAGCAGGCATCGCGCGAGCCGTGCCTCCACGAGGTGGAAGCGCGTGCAGGCCGCCGCCTGCGCCAGCTGGCTCATGTGCACGAACAGATAGCGATTGACCGCGCCTCGCAGCGCCTCGCTGCGCCCCAGCTCGCGCTGGAACCCGTGGGCTTCCATGCGCAATGCCCGCCCCGCGCCCTGTACCACGGCGCGTACCGGCGATACGGCCACGCCGAGCACCAGGGGAATGCCGAGCATGCCTTCCTTGCCGATCAGACCGATCTCGATCGAAGCGGAATGGTCGATCGGCAGGATCAGCGAGATGTAACCCCGGGTCGGGAAATACACATGGCCGATCGGCGCCCAAGGCATGTACAGGACGTCGCCGAGCACGAGCTCGATCGACTCGCACCCGGCGATCACGCGCCTGGTCTCGGTGCTTGGCATCGCCTTCAGCAGGTGATTCAATGGGGGTGCGCGCTGCATGGATGGCACCGGAGGCTTCCTTGCGAATCGGTGACCGGAAGCATCCGGCAAGCCGCTGCCGAGCCGTCGGGTGCGGACGATGTGCCGTCACCGAAAGCCGGAGCGTAGGACGACGTCACGCTCGCGTCTGCGCGCTAGCGCACACACGCGGACGGTGCGGCGAGTGCCCGCCGGGGAGCGGGGCCCCCGCTATTTGGCGGCGACGTACGGCAGGAGACGATCGAACTCGGTCTTGACCACCTGGTAGCACTCGCACGATCGCGCTTCCACGCCGGGGCGGTCGAGCACGGTGATCTCGCCTCGTCGATAGCGTATCAATCCGGCATCCTGCAGCTTTCCCGCCGCCTCGGTAACGCCTTCGCGCCGCACGCCGAGCATGTTGGCGATCAGCTCCTGCGTCATGCGGAGCTCGTTCGACGAGAGGCGATCGAGGCTCAGCAGCAGCCACCGGCACAGCTGCTGGTCGACGGAATGATGCCGGTTGCACACTGCGGTCTGCGCCATCTGGGTGATCAGCGCCTGCGTGTAGCGCAGCAAGAGGTGCAGCATCGGGCCGAATCGGCCGAATTCGTTCTTGAGCAGCTGGGCCTTGAGCCGGTAGCCGTGGCCGGCGCTCTGCACGACGGCGCGACTGGTCGTGGTTTCTCCGCCCATGAACAGCGAAATGCCGAGGATGCCTTCATTGCCGACGATCGCGATTTCCGCGGATGCGCCGCTCTCGAGAACGTACAGCAGCGACACGATGGACGTGGTCGGGAAGTAAACGTAGCGCAGCCGCCCACCCGGCTCGTACAGCACGTCGCCGAGCTTCATCGGTATGAGCTCGAGATGCGGAGACAGCCGGTCGAACTCGCCCGGCGGCAGGGCATTCAGAAGATGGTTGTGACGAGGATCGTGGAGCGCCGGGACGGAGACGCGCGTGCCCGCCTTCGGCGATGAAGCCGAGGCCTTTGCGAACCTGCGCGTCGGCTTGTCGCGTGCCATGACGCACAGTCTAGGCCATTGCCGCTGCTTTGTGCGGTGTCGGACAGAGCGGCGTGCGGACCGCCGCTCGCGAGGTTGCGCATGAGTGCGGCACCGCACAGACGGCGCGGTGGGGCGCACGCATGCTGATCGGTCATCACTCTCACGACGATTAAAGGAGAACATCATGAATTGGGACATCATCGAAGGCGACTGGATGCAGTTCAAGGGCCATGTCAAGGAGAAATGGGGCAAGCTCACCGACGACAAGCTGGACCAGATCGGCGGCAAGCGCGACCAGCTGGCGGGAAACATCCAGGAGGCGTACGGCATCACCAAGGACCAGGCGGAGATGCAGGTCAAGGCATTCGAAACACTGCACAAGGACTATCAACCGAAGACCTCGCCATAGACTCGCACGCTGCCGCCGCGTCCATGGCGCACCCGCCGTCGATCCGGCGCTCGCTGCGGCGCGAGGCAATGTGCGCTGGCGAACAGACCGGAGCGAGTGTTTGCCGCTACCGTCGTGTCGCTGCCGCCGGTCAGCAGGTACACGAACCCTTCGCCGCCCGGCCGGCACCGACCACATTGCACCGCTCATGAAATCGATCCTCGATCCTTCCTTCCGTTACACCGCAAGTTTCGACACGGATCTCAGGAAGACATTCGCGAGGATCCGCCGCGCTCGTCGCCAGGATTCGGCACGCGCGCTGCAGCTGAGCGCCGAGACGCCCGGCAAGGTGTCGTCGATCGTCGGCAAGAGACTGGCCGGCCGTTAGGCTGGCACCGGCTCGCCTTCCTCCGCGGGTGCACGTCGGAGGAGCCGTTTGTCCATCGTGGTCGTCAGTTGCTGACGGGATGACCGGATGCCGTGCTTGAACGCGACACTTCACTCAAAGGAACGACATGAACAGGATCACCCGCAGACTGGCAATGATCACCGCGGTGCTGATGATGGCGACGGCAGTGGGCTGCGCCTCCACGGCGCAGCGCGAAGGCACCGGCGAATACGTGGACGACACCGTCATCACCGGCAAGGTCAAGACGGCCATCTTCGAGGAACCGACGCTGAAATCGTCGGAGATCAACGTGGAGACGTTCAAGGGTGTGGTCCAGCTGAGCGGCTTCGTGGGCTCGCAGGCCATGGAAGACAAGGCCGTCGCAGTGGCCAAGTCGGTCGGCGGCGTCAAATCGGTGAAGAACGACATGCGTCTCAAGTAGGCATCGGGTGGACGGGCAGGCCGGAGTCGACTTGCCCGTTCCCATCGAGGCCATCGCCATGACGGTTGCTGCCGCTCCTGCATCGCCCGTGGCAGACGCCGCGACCGCCGCCGAACAAGCCTCGCCGGCGGGGGAACCGGCCGGCGCTGCGGACACGCCGCTCGTTTCGCTGGCAGGTCTGCGGCTGTCGGTCGATGCACGCGGTATCGCGCTCGGCGTCCTGGCGACGCTCGCCTGCGTCTTCGCGCTTTCCTGGGCGCAGACCTTGATGGTGCCGCTGCTGCTCGGCATCGTGATTGCCTACACGCTGAATCCGCTGGTCTCCTGGCTGGAGGCGGTGCGCATTCCACGCGTCTTCGGCACCGCGATCGTGATGGCGAGCGTGATCGGTGGGCTCGCGCTCGCGACCTACTCGCTGCGCGGGGAGGTGCAGACCATCATCGAGCAGTTGCCCGAGGCCGCAGCGAAGTTCGCGAGCGGACTGGCGCGCATGCGCGGCAACGCGACCGGCAACATGCAGAAGGTGCAAAGCGCCGCGATGGAGGTCGAGAAGGCGACGACCCAGGCGGCCGGCGGGACCG
Organism: uncultured beta proteobacterium; assembly: GCA_963734575.1. GTDB lineage: Bacteria > Pseudomonadota > Gammaproteobacteria > Burkholderiales > Casimicrobiaceae > CAIWHR01. Next base: position 128,128 of record CAVTHT010000015.1, read on the forward strand.
TTGCGCCGCGTCAGCCGGTCACCCATATCGTCGTGGACCAGGCACCGTTCAAGCTGGGCACCTTCCTGTGGGCGGGCTCCATGGGCGCTCTCGGCGCGCTGGGGCAGGCCGCGATGGTGGTGTTCCTCGTATTCTTCCTGCTGATCGGTGGCGACACGTTCAAGCGAAAGCTCGTCCGGCTGACCGGACCCTCGCTCACGAAGCGCAAGATCACGGTCCACATCCTCGACGGCATCAACAGCTCGATCCAGAAATACATGGTGATGCTGTTGGTGACGAATCTGCTGGTTGCGCTGCTGAGCTGGGGCGCCTTCTGGTGGATCGGTCTCGACAATGCGGGCGCATGGGCGGTCGCCGCAGGGCTGCTGCACATCGTTCCCTACCTGGGTCCCGGCGTCACCGCGATGGCGGCGGGCATGGCGGCCTTCATGCAGTTCGAGTCCTTCGGCACGGCGCTTCTCGTTGCAGGCGCGTCGCTGGGCATCGCGACGGTGGTCGGAACCTTCGTGACCACCTGGATGACCGGACGCATCGCCAACATGAACCCGGCGGCGGTCTTCATCTCGCTGCTGTTCTGGGGCTGGCTATGGGGGGTCTGGGGCATGTTGCTCAGCATTCCGCTCATCGTCATCGCCAAGGTCATTTCGCAGCACGTCGAGCAGCTCAATCCGGTCGCGGAACTGCTGGGCGAGTAATCTCCCATGCAGCGCGTGCCGGTCGCACGGGGCGGCAGGACCCGCTGCGGCGCGATGGGTGCCCTCCGGAAATCCGCCTTCGCCGCGCTCTGACGGGCGCACGGCGACAACAGCGCGTCGCAGCTCGCTCACGATGCCGTCGACGGCATCCGACGGCGTGTTAGCCTCGGGCGATCGCGTCGCCATCGCTACTGCTTTGGTGGGGCTCCAGCCGCGGACCGCCCTGCCGGTGAACCGCGCGCGCTTGAGGCAACGCAGCAGAACAGGACGGTGCACTTGGTGGCGAGCAGCACATCGATATTCGGACACCTGACGCAGTTCAAGACGCGACTGCGGACCACGGCGCTGGCGCAAAGACCCGTCGGCGACGAACTGCCGCTTCGGTCGGAGCTCTTCAGCGCCGACCAGATGGAGCGGTACGGCAAGACACTGGCCACCGCGCACAGACTCACGCAGGCCAGGACGCGCGACCAGCTTCTGTCACGCCTCGCCGCCAACGAGACCGTGCTGATCGATGTCAGCAAGCGACTGACGGCCGCGGTGTCGGAGAACCATCGGATCAGTCCTGCGGGCGAGTGGCTGCTCGACAACTTCCACCTGATCGACGAACAGATCCGGACGGCCAAGCGCCACCTGCCGCGCGGCTACAGCCGGGAATTGCCCCGCCTGGCCGTCGGTCCTTCGGCGGGCAAGCCGCGCGTGTACGACATCGCGCTCGAGACCATTTCGCATGGTGACGGCCGGGTCGATGCCGAGAGCCTGAGCCGCTTCGTGGCGGCGTACCAATCGGTCACCACGCTGAAGCTGGGTGAGCTCTGGGCGATTCCCATCATGCTGCGCCTGGCGCTGATCGAGAATCTTCGCCGCGTCGGTGTGCGCATCCTCGTCGGGATGGACGAGCGCGACCTGGCCAACGACTGGGCCGATCGCATGATGGAGACCGCGGAGCGCGAGCCGAAAGGTCTCATCGGGGTCATCGCCGACATGGCGCGATCGGCCCCGCCGATGGGAAGCGCCTTCGTCGCCGAGCTCGCGCGCCGCTTGCAGGGACAGAGCGCGCCGCTCGCGCTGGCGCTGACCTGGATCGAGCAGTGGCTGGCGGAGTCGCATCTGACGATCGAGCAGCTGGTGCAGATCGAGAACCAGCAGCAGGCCTCCGACCAGGTATCGATCAGCAACAGCATCGGCAGTCTGCGTTTTCTCGGCGCGATCGATTGGCGCGAGTTCGTCGAGGACACCAGCGTCGTCGAAGCACTCCTGCGCCAGGATCCCGCGGACGTGTATCGGGCGATGGACTTCGCGACGCGGGACCGTTACCGCCATGCGGCCGAGCGCATCGCGAAACAGGGAGGATTGGCCGAGGCGGAAGTGGCCGCCAAGGCGATCGAGCTTGCCGCCGGGGGTGCCCGCGCGCCAGGGGACGACGACCGCCGCGGGCACGTCGGGTTCTACCTCGTCGACGACGGAGTGCCCGCGCTCGAGCGCGCCGCCGGCGTCGAGCTCTCCGCGGTTGCGATCGCGCGGCGCATCGGGAAGCGGGTTCCGCTCTTCTTCTATCTCCTGCCTATCGCCCTCATCACCGGGGGCCTGACCGCGGTACTGGCCGCGGCCGCCGTTGCTGCCGGCACGGGCAGGGAGCTGATCGCTCTGGCAGTGCTGCCTGCGCTGCTCGCCACCAGTCAAGTTGCGGTGACGATCGTCAACTGGCTGGCAACGCTGCTGGTGACGCCGCGTCCGCTGTCGCGACTCGATTTCGCCACGGCCGGCATCGCGGCGGACGCGCGCACGCTCGTCGTGGTTCCGACCATGCTCACCAGCGCACGCAATGTCGAGGAACTGGTCGAGGCGCTCGAAGTGAGGTTCCTCGCCAACCGCGATGCCCATCTGCATTTCGCATTGCTGACGGATTTTCCCGATGCGCCCGTGGAATCGACTCCCGACGACGAGCTGCTGCTCCGTCTTGCCGCCGCGCGCATCGACGAGCTGAACCGCAAGTACGGGCCGCTGGATGACGTTTCAGTCGAGGCGGCAGGCGATGCCCGCCACGCCGCTACGGAGTCCGTCGACGCCAGCGTGTTCTATCTGTTGCATCGGCCTCGTCGCTGGAACGCGGAAGCGCGGATCTGGATGGGCTATGAGCGCAAGCGCGGCAAGCTCGGCGACCTGAACGCGCTCCTGCGCGGCGATCCTGCGGAGCGGTTCTCCCTGATCGTGGGCCGGACGGCGATCCTCTCGCGCGTGAAGTACGTCATCACGCTCGACACGGACACGCAACTGCCGCGCGACGCAGCGCGGCAATTCGTCGGCGCGATGGCGCATCCACTGAATCGGCCCCGCTTCGACGAATCCGGGAAGCGTGCGGGAAGGGACGTGGTCACGTCCGGTCACGGCATTCTGCAGCCGCGCGTATCCGTCAGCCTGCCGGGCGCCAACCGCTCCTGGTACGCACGCCTGTACGGTGGCGAGGCGGGCATCGATCAGTACACGCGCACCGTGTCGGACGTGTACCAGGACGCGTTCGACGAGGGCTCGTTCATCGGCAAGGGGATCTACGACGTCGACGCGTTCGAGCGTGCGCTGAACGGACGCTTTCCCGCCAACCGCATCCTGAGCCACGACCTCCTCGAAGGTTGCTACACCCGTGCCGGCCTCCTCAGCGACGCCGAACTGTACGAGGAGTTCCCCGCGCGCTACAGCGCGGACGTGGCACGCCGGCATCGCTGGATCCGCGGCGACTGGCAGCTCGTCGGATGGCTGCGACGGCGGGTGAGGGGACGCAGCGCGCGGCGCGAACCCAATCCGCTCTCCATGCTGTCGCAATGGAAGCTGTTCGACAACCTTCGCCGCAGCCTCGTCCCCCCCGCGCTCGCGTTGCTGCTGCTGCTCGGATGGACGGTCCTGCCGCCGGCATCGCTCTGGACGGCGGTGGTGGTCGGGGTCCTGCTCATGCCGTCGCTCATCGCGTCGCTGTCCGATCTTGTCGGCAAGCCCCCCGAGATGCCCTTCCCGCGACATGCAGCGGCGGTCGGGCGTTCCGCACGACGACACATCGCCCAGGCGCTCCTCGCACTCGCCCTGCTTCCGTACGAAGCGTACTTCTGCCTCGATGCGATTCTCCGCACCCTGGCAAGGATGCTGATCACGCACCGGCACCTGCTCGACTGGAATCCATCCACCGACGTGAACCGCGCGCTCGAGGGAGCCGATCGCACGGACCTGATCGGCGACCTATCGCTCGATGGCGATCGCACCCTTCGTCGCCCTCGCGACGTGGATCGGCCTCGCGGTCATGCACCCGGCAGCATTGGACGTCGCCGCGCCCATCCTGCTGCTCTGGGCCGCGTCACCCGCGATGGCGTGGTGGCTGAGTCGGCCGCTGCCCCGGCGCAGCGCAAGGCTCACGGTCGAGCAGACGCGCTTCCTCCGCAAGATGGCGCGCAGGACCTGGGCCTATTTCGACACTTACGTCGGTCCCGACGATCACTGGCTGCCGCCCGACAACATGCAGGAAGCGCCGGTCGCTGCGGTGGCGCATCGCACGTCGCCCACCAACATGGGCATGGCGTTGCTCGGCGGCCTGGCGGCGCACGACTTCGGGTTCCTGTCGACGGGACGCCTGGTCGAGCGCACCGCGAACGCGCTCGCGAGCATGGCATCGCTCGAGCGTCATCGCGGCCACTTCTACAACTGGTACGACACCCGCACGAAACTGCCTCTCGCCCCGCGTTACGTCTCGACGGTGGACAGCGGCAATCTCGCAGGGCACCTGCTCACGTTGCGACCCGGTCTCGCCGGACTTTGCGACGCACCGATCCTCAACGCGCGATGGCTCGAGGGATTGAGCGACACGCTGGCGGTGCTGATGGACGCAGCGGGCGCCGATGTGCCGGTCGCGCTCGCGAAGTTCAGCGGGTTGCTCGAGACGGCCGGGAATTCGAGGCCGGTCGCGCTGGTCGACGCGTGGGTGCATTTGCAGGCCCTGGCGCAGAGTGCGGCCGAGGTGGCCGCGCATTTCACCCATGCTGCACCGGCGGATGAAGAGAACGAGGCCGCGTCGTGGGCCGCCGCGCTCGCCACGCAGTGCGCGGATTTCCGTGACGAGCTCCTGTTCCTGGCGCCGTGGCTGGCCTTGCCGGATGGGGCAGGGATGGCCGCCCCGTTCTTCGGTGGCAATGGCATGCCCACCCTGCGCGACATCGCGACGGTCCGCATGCAGTCTGCGGCGCTGCCCGACAACCCGCCGCGCGACGATGGCGCAGGCGAAGCACCGGATGCCGCCGTCGCGATGCGCGATCTCGTCACGCTCGGCGCGAAGCGCGCCGCCGGCCGGATGGCGGAGATCGACCAGCTCGCGTTGCAGTGCGCCGAGCTCGCGGACGTCGAGTACGACTTCCTGTTCGACAAGGTGCGGCGGCAACTGGTGATCGGCTTCAACGTCACGGAGCTGCGTTCCGATCCGAGCTACTACGACCTGCTCGCCTCGGAAGCGCGATTGTGCAATTTCGTCGCCATTGCGCAGGGGAGGCTGCCGCAGGAAAGCTGGTTTGCGCTCGGACGGCTGCTCACTTCCGCAGGCGGCGAGCCGGTCCTGCTGGCATGGAGTGGCTCGATGTTCGAATACCTCATGCCACTGCTGGTGATGCCGAACTACGAGAACACCCTGCTCGATCAGACCTACATGGCTGCGGTGGAGCGGCAGATCGACTACGGCCACCAGCGCGGTGTCCCGTGGGGCATGTCGGAGTGCGGCTACAACACGGTCGACGTCCATTTCAATTACCAGTATCGCGCCTTCGGCGTTCCCGGCCTGGGCCTGAAACGCGGACTGGCGGCGGACCTGGTGGTCGCGCCCTACGCGTCGGCGCTGGCCCTGATGGTTGCGCCGGAGGCGGCATGCCTCAACCTGCAGCGACTCGCCGAAGGCGGGCTCGCCGGGAAATTCGGCCTCTTCGAGGCGATCGACTACACGCCGTCGCGGCAACGTCGCGGCGAAACGAGTGCCGTGGTTCGCTCGTACATGGCGCACCACCAGGGCATGAGCCTGCTCGCGTACGCGTACGTGCTCCTCGGGCAGCCGATGCAGCGGCGCTTCGAGTCGGATCCGCTTCTCCAGAGCACGCTGCTGCTGCTCCAGGAGCGCGTGCCGCGGCCGACGTCGTTCCACTTCAATCCGGTCGACGTTCCCGAGTTGCGCGCATTGGCCGGCGGCGGGGAGTTGCCCGTGCGCGTGCTCGCCAGTGCGGACACCGCGATCCCCGAGGTGCAGCTGCTGTCGAACGGCCGCTACCACGTCATGGTCACGAACGCGGGCGGCGGGAGCAGCCGCTGGAAGGACCTGGCCGTGACGCGCTGGCGCGAAGACGCCACGTCGGACAACTGGGGCACGTTCTGCTACCTCCGCGACGAGGCGACGGGAGAGTTCTGGTCCACCGCGCACCAGCCCACGCTCAAGCGGGCCGACCACTACGAAGCGATCTTCTCGGAGGGGCGCGCGGAATTCCGGCGCACCGATCTCGACTTCGAGACGCATACCGAGATCGTGGTCTCGCCGGAGGACGACATCGAGCTGCGCCGGGTGCATGTCACCAACCGGTCGCGCACCGCCCGGACGATCGACGTGACGAGCTACGCCGAGGTCGTGCTCGCCCCTGCGGCCGCGGACGCCTTGCATCCGGCGTTCAGCAATCTTTTCGTGCAGACCGAGATCGTCGAGGGGCGCGGCGCCATCCTGTGCACCCGGCGGCCACGCTCCATGCACGAGCAGGTGCCGTGGATGTTCCATCTGATGACGGTGCATGGCGCAGAGACCGGAGAGGTCTCGTGCGAGACCGACCGCACGCGCTTCATCGGACGCGGCGGGTCCGTCGCCGCGCCGCTCGCGATGACGCGCCCGGGGGCCTTGTCGGACACCGACGGGTCCGTGCTGGATCCGATCGTCGCGATCCGCCAGCGCCTGACCATTGCCGCCGGCGCCACGGTCAAGATCGACGTGGTCTCGGGTGCGGGCGAGACGCGCGAAAACGTGCTCCATCTCGTCGACAAATACCAGGACCGTCGTCTCGCGAACCGGGTGTTCGAGCTGACGCTGACGCACGGCCAGGTGGTGCTGCGCCAGCTCAATGCCACGGAGGCGGACGCGCAGCTCTACGGCCGCCTCGCCGGCTCGGTGGTCTTCGCCAACGCGTCGCTGCGGGCCCCGGCGAGCGTCCTGGTGAAGAATCGGCGCGGGCCGTCCGGCCTCTGGGGCTACGCCATCTCCGGCGACCTGCCGATCGTATTGCTGCAGATCGCCGATGCCGCCAACATCGAGCTGGTGCGCCAGCTCGTGCAGGCGCACGCCTACTGGCGGCTCAAGGGACTGGCCGTCGATCTCGTGATCTGGAACGAGGATCACGATGTCTATCGGGCGCGGCTCCAGGAGCAGATCACCGGGCTGATCGCCGCCGGCGTGGAAGCGCATTTCGTCGATCGGCCCGGCGGCATCTTCGTGCGGCACGCGGAGCAGATCTCGCCGGAAGACCGCGTGCTGTTCCAGTCGGTGGCGCGCGCGATCATCGCCGACAATCGCGGGACGCTGGCGGAGCAGATCAACCGTCGCGCGCCCACCGAAGTGCGCATTCCGCGTCTGGTGACGACGCGTGCGCATCGGCCGCAGATTGCGTCACCGGTCGTCAACTCGGCGAACGGGCTGCTCCTGTTCAACGGGACGGGAGGATTTTCCGCCGGACGGGCGCGAATACGTGATCGCGCCGCAGTCGGGACAGACGACGCCGGCACCGTGGGTCAACGTGCTGGCCAACCCCGGTTTGGGCACCGTCGTCGCGGAAAACGGCCTTGGCTATACGTGGAGCGAGAACGCGCACCTTTTCCGCCTCACGCCGTGGCACAACGATCCGGTGAGCGACGCGTGCGGTGAAGCGGTATACGTTCGCGACGAGGAGACCGGGCATTTCTGGTCACCGACATCGTCTCCGCGCGGTGGCTCGGCGCCGTACGTCACGCGACATGGCTTCGGCTACAGCGTCTTCGAGCACGTCGAGGATGGCATTCGTACCGAGCTGACGGTGTTCGTGGCACTCGGGGTTGCGGTCAAGTTTTCGTTGCTCAGGATAACCAACGATTCCGGCCGCGCGCGACGCCTGTCGGTGACGGGCTACGTCGAGTGGGTGCTGGGCGACCTGCGGGCCAAGTCGGCAATGCACGTCGCCACCGAGTTCGATGGTGCGGACGGCGCGCTGTATGCACGCAATCCCTACAACAGCGAGCTGTCGGACCGGGTCGCGTTCTTCGACACCGACGGCGCGACCCGAACCGTGACCGGCGATCGCACCGAATTCCTCGGCCGCAATCGCACGCTCCGCGATCCGGCCGCGATGCACCGCACGCGGCTGTCCGGCAGGACCGGTGCGGCGCTCGACCCCTGCGCCGCGATACAGGTCACGTTCGATCTGGCGGACGGACAGCAGCGTGAGACGGTGTTCCGGCTCGGCGCAGCAGCGAACGCGGATGCGGCACGCCATCTGGCACGGCAGGTGCGCGGCAACGCGGTCGCGATCGACGCGCTCGAGGCCGTCGTTCGGCACTGGCAGCACACTTTGGGCACGGTGCAGGTGGCGACGCCCGACGTGGCGCTCAATGTGCTGACCAACGGCTGGCTGGTGTATCAGACCATCGCCTGTCGCCTGTGGGCGCGCAGCGGGTTCTACCAGTCGGGGGGAGCGTACGGCTTCAGGGATCAGTTGCAGGACGTCATGGCGCTGGTCCATGCGGAACCGCGCTTCGTGCGCAAGCAGATCGTGCTCTGCGCCGGCAGGCAGTTCGTCGAAGGTGACGTCCAGCACTGGTGGCATCCGCCTTCCGGACGTGGCGTGCGCACGCATTGTTCGGACGATTATCTCTGGCTGCCGCTGGTGACATCACGTTACGTGCTGACCACCGGAGACGCGTCGATCCTCGACGAAGCCGCCCCCTACCTCGAAGGACGGCCCGTGAAGCCGGAGGACGATTCGTACTACGACCTGCCGGGCCGGGCCGAGGAGAGCGGAAGCGTCTATCGGCACTGCGTCCAGGCCATCCTGCATGGTCTCCGGTTCGGCAAGCATGGCTTGCCGCTGATCGGATCGGGCGACTGGAACGACGGCATGAACCTCGTCGGCAAGGACGGCAAGGGTGAAAGCGTGTGGCTGGGGTTCTTCCTGTGCTACGTCCTGGAGCAGTTCGCGCGCGTCGCGCGATTGCACGACGACCCGACCTTCGCCGAGCGGTGCGTCGACGAGGCCGCACGGTTGCGCCAGCGAATCGAGCAAACGGCGTGGGACGGCCAGTGGTACCGCCGCGCGTACTTCGACGACGGCGCGCCTCTGGGCTCCCACACCAACGCCGAATGTCAGATCGACTCCATCGCGCAGAGCTGGTCGGTCCTGTCCGGTGTGCGCGATGGCCGGCGGTCGCGGACGGCCATGGATTCGATGTACCGGCGCCTGGTGCGCCGTGACGACGCATTGGTGCAGTTGCTCGATCCGCCGTTCGACACGTCCGACCTCGAGCCGGGCTACATCCGCGGGTACGTCCCGGGCGTGCGCGAGAACGGCGGGCAGTACACCCACGCCGCGATCTGGGCGGCGATGGCCTTCGCAGCGCTGGGCGACGGTGCGCGCGCCTGGGAATTGACGGCGATGATCAATCCGATCAATCACGCGCTCACGCCCGACGGTGTGGCGACCTACAAGGTCGAGCCCTACGTCGTGGCCGCCGACGTGTATGCCGTCGCGCCACATACCGGCCGCGGTGGCTGGACCTGGTACACCGGCTCGGCGGGATGGATGTACCGCCTCGTGGTGGAATCGCTCCTGGGGCTCCGCCTCGAAGCGGAGTCCCTTCGCTTCGAGCCTTGCTTTCCTCCCGCATGGAATGCGTTCACCGTGCGTTACCGCTATCGTGAGACGTTCTATGACATCGACGTACGACGGACGGACATGCCGAGCAGCGAACTGCCGGGTGCTGCGACCGTAACGCTGGATGGAGCGGCGCAGGAGGGCAACCGCATTCGTCTCGCGGACGACGGGCTGGAGCACCACGTGGAGGTGCTGATTGCAGCGCCCCTTCATGTCGCGCAAACGAGCCCCGCCTGAAGCGCTGATCTTCGACGTCGCCGCCTGCACCACCGCGTGGCGCGTTGCATCGTACGAGGGGCACGACAGTCGCACTTCCAGACGACATGACAAGGCACACCAGCACCAATCCTGCGTGGGTCATTCGCATCGGCGCGATGCAGCGTCTGGCGGTGGCGCTCGCGGTGGCGGTGGCGGCTTTTCTGGTGCAACCGGCCGCCACCTCGTTGCATACCCGGCTCATCGCGAGCTGGGATCTCGGCATGCTGGTGTATCTGGGTCTGGCATGGTGGCTGATCGCGCGCACCGATGCCCGGACGACGCGCGACCATGCCCTCGGCCAGGACCAGAGCAACTACATCATCTTCCTGTTCGTGATCGTAGCCTCCTGCGCGAGCGTCGTCGCGATCGGCTTCGTGGTGAGCACCATCAGGGAGCTCGCCTTCTGGGCCCGGGCATGGCATCTCGCGCTCACCATCGATGCGCTCGTGTCATCGTGGCTGCTGATCCAGACGGTGTTCGCTTTCCACTATGCCCGCCGCTACTACGGTGTTCTCGATGGCCAGCGCAACGGTTCCCCGGAGCTGCTTTTTCCAGGGAATCACGAGCCCGATTATCTTGATTTCGCGTATTTCGCCTTCGTCGTCGGCATGACCTCGCAGGTGTCCGATGTGGCGGTGACGTCGCGCCAGATGCGGCGACTGACGCTGGTCCACGGCGTACTGGCCTTCGTCTTCAACATCGCGGTGCTGGCACTCAGCATCAACATCATCGCCAGCGTGATCTGAGCATGCATTCGCCGACCGCTGCGCGCCGAGGCGTCACCGGGGTTAGACGTCGGCACCGCGGCGCCGCGGCTGCCGCAGCGAGCCAAAGGGCGCTGCGCCACCGGCGAGACCGCGGGCGTGGCCGCCAGCCCGCTACCGGACGCCTGAGACGCTGCCCGATGGAATTCGCTTACTGGTTCATCGGGATCGGGGCCCTGCTGATCGCGATGAACGTCGGCACGAGCCTCATTGCGCGGCTCCCGCTCAGTCCCGCCATCCTGTACTTCGCGTTCGGGGTCGCGCTGGGTCCGTGGGGCGCCGGCTGGTTGACGATACGACTCGCCGATCATGCCGAGCTCATCGAGCGCGTATGCGAGGCCGCCGTGCTCGTCTCGCTCTTCGCCACGGGCTCGAATCTCGGCGGAACGTTGCGCGGTCGCCATTGGAGCGTGCCGATCCGCCTCGCGTCGCTGGCGATGCTCGTGACGATCGGCCTGTTGTCCGCCTTCGCCTATGGCGTCCTGCACCTCTCGCTGGGTGCGTCGGTGTTGCTCGCCGCCATTCTCGCCCCGACCGATCCCGTTCTCGCAAGCGAGGTGCAGGTTGCGGACCCGGCGGATCGCGATCGCCTGCGCTTCGGGCTGACGGGCGAGGCGGGGCTCAATGACGGCGCGGCGTTTCCATTCGTGATGCTGGGCCTCGGACTCCTTTCGCTGCACGACATGGGCACGGGCGGCTGGCGGTGGTGGGCCGTGGATGTGGTCTGGTCGGTTGCAGCCGGTCTCGCCGTAGGCGCGTTCTTCGGAATCCTGCTGGGACGCGTCCTGATACGCCTCGCGCGCGAGTCCGCGGGAGAGCAGGGGACCGATGCCTTTCTCGGCCTCGGCCTCATGGGCGTCGCCTACGGCGTCGCGGTCGCGCTGCACGCGTACGGCTTCCTTGCAGTTTTTGCCGCGGCGGTCGCGCTGCAATGGACGGTGTCCGGCGCGGCCGTCCGGTCCGAGCGTGCGGCTGCGCCTGCGGCGCTGCTTGCGGATCCGCCTGGGACGACATCGGAACCCGTGCCTCCGGCTGCAACGGTCGGCGAAACGCTGGTGACGCCGATCCAGCGGTTCAATGCCCACCTCGACAGCCTGTTCGAGTTCGGCGTCGTGCTGATGGTCGGTGCGTTCTACGCGGTCGCGCACGTGCCGGTGGCAGCGGTGGCCGTCATCCTCGTCCTGTTCTTCGTGATCCGGCCGGTGTCGGTGATGGCGGCGCTGTACGGCACGCGGCTGGACCGCGAACAGCGCGTGCTGGCATCGTGGTTCGGCATTCGCGGCGTGGGATCGATCTATTACGTCGTGTATGCGACGAACCATGGGCTTCCCGCCGCCACCGCACAGGAACTGCTCGGGATCACCACGGGCGTGGTCGTCGCCTCGGTGTTCCTGCACGGGATCTCGGTCACGCCGCTGATGACGCTCTATCGCCACAGCAGGCGCGGGCATCGCACATCGCGATCTCCGCAATGAGCACGGGCGCTGGACCGGCTTCGCGCGATCCGTGCGCCACGCCGGTGCCCGGCAGTGCGCGGCCGCAGGGTGGGTGCTAAGTCAATTCCCTGATTGCGCTCTGGATGGCGGCGTCGATGCGCTGGCGATCCGCATCCGTATCGCCCATCACGGTATCCCAGTGCACGCGTACGTAGGCCGACCTGTGCTTGCTCTTCAGCACCAGCGTCTGGGTACCTCGTTCCTGGCCGAAGGCGTAGTCGGTCGCGTAGCCCAGCAGGTCGTGCACGCCGGCCTGCCATATCCCGGTCTGCACGGCATCGACGATCGCAGCCATGCGCCGGTGGAATTCCCGGGGCACTTCGACATCGACGGCAGGGGTGGCTCGCTCGGTCATCGTCAAGGGGGAGGCAGCGTCTCATTATGCGCGCAACTGCATGCCGGCAGTCGCTTCGCGCACTGGCGTCGCGCAGGCTGCCCGCCCACTCCTCCATGCGTGACGCGCGGTCGGAAATGCCACGGACCCGGTGGTTTCGCCGTGTGGCCGTGGCTCAGGCTTCGACGCGATTGCGCCGCGCGCTGCGCGTGCGTAGCGCAGGGCCCGTGCTGCCGCGCACGATCAGGTCGGCGGCCACTTCCTCGATGCGCGCTACACGCTCACCCGCGAGGCGCGCGAGCAGGCGCTCCGCGGCACGGCGGCCGATATCCGCTGTCGGGACGTGCACCGTGGTGAGCGGTGGCGAGAGCTCGGCGGCAAGCTCGATGTCGTCGAAACCGGCCACCGAGATCTCCCCGGGCACGGCGAGGCCGCGCGCGGCGCATTCGAGCAGCACCCCGAAGGCGAGCAGATCGTTGCCGCAGGCGATGGCCGTGGGCCGGGATCGGCGCGCGAGCAGTTGCCGCAAGGCGAGGCGTCCACTGGCGACGGAGAACGCGGTCTCGACGTAGCTGCGCGCTGGTAATGCGAGGCCGTGCGCCGCGAGCGCCTCCCGCACGCCGGCCACGCGATCGCGCGCGCGATCGTTGTGCGTGGTATGGCCCGAGACGACCGCAAATTCCCTGTGCCCGAGCTCGATGAGGTGTTGCGTGACGCGGATCGAGGCGAGGCGGTTGGAAAATCCGACGCAATAGTGGTGCCGGTCGGGATCGATCGCCCACGTCAGCTCGAAGGGCACACCCGAGCGCGCCAGGAACTGGTAGAGCTCGGGTGAATGGTCGGTACCGACCAGCGCGACGCCGTCCACCCCGCGCTCCACCAGCGCGCGGGTCACCGCGAACTCCGTGCCGACGTCGTATTCGTGACTCGCCAGGAGCAGCGTGTAACCGGCCTCGCCGAGCGCGCGCTGCAGCGCCTGGATGGAATGCGCGAAGATCGGATTGTCGAGCGTCGGCACGACGGCGCCGATGGTGCGCGAGCGTTTCGACGCGAGGGCGCGCGCCGCGCCGTGAGGCACGTAGCCGAGGAACCGTACGGCCTCGTCGATCTTCTCGCGCGTCTGCGGATGCACGAGACGCGGATCGGCGAGTGCGCGCGACGCCGTCGACAGCGATACGCCGGCGCTACGCGCGACGTCGGCAAGCCGCGCCGGGGCGGTGCGCTTCGCGGCGCCTCCTCGGGGCCGCCCCTTGGTGTCGACGGGCCTGGCTGTCATGTGGCGGGGCTTGCATGCTATCCGCGGCTCCGGTCCGACAGGCAGGATAGCACGGTGAAAACGCTTGCAGCGCTGCTGCGATCGGGACGCGTGTTGCAGTGCACATTGACCTCTCGCTGGAGGGTGGATACGCTGCGATGAAAGCGCTTTCATCGGCGCACGGGGAAAGTCGCATCTCGGAGATGCCCATGGCCAACGAGTACCTCAAGCGGGCCGCCAAGACCCCGGAAACGGAAGCCGGCAATGCACGCAAGGTGGCGGGCGACATGCTCGCCGACATCGAGCTGCGCGGTGAAGCGGCGGTGCGCGAGTACGCGGCGAAGCTCGATCGATGGACGGGCGATGTCGTCGTTTCGGCCGACGAGATCGAGCGACGCACCCGCGACATCCCGGCGCCCGTCAAGCGCGACATCGAGTTCGCCACCGAGCAGGTGCGGCGTTTTGCGAATGCGCAGCGGGAGTCGATCCGCGAGTTTTCCGTCGAGCTCCAGCCCGGCCTGATCGCCGGGCAGCGCCTCGTGCCGGTCAACGTCGCGGGCTGCTACGTGCCGACCGGGCGCTATGCGCACATCGCATCCGCGTACATGAGGATCGCCACGGCCAAGGCCGCCGGCGTGCCGACCGTCGTTGCGTGCTCGACGCCGTACATGGGCGAGGGCATTCATCCGCAGGTGCTCTATGCGATGAAGGTGGCGGGTGCCGACGTCATGATGACTCTCGGCGGGGTGCAGGCGATTGCGGCCATGGCCTACGGCCTCTTCACCGGGAAGCCCGCCGACATCGTCGTCGGGCCGGGCAACAAGTTCGTTGCCGAAGCCAAGCGCATGCTGTTCGGGAAGGTCGGCATCGACGTGTTCGCCGGACCTTCCGAAGTGGCGGTGATTGCGGACGAAAGCGCCGATCCCGCGATGGTCGCCTCCGATCTCGTGGGTCAGGCCGAGCACGGTCACGAGTCGCCGGCATGGCTCATCGCGACGTCGCGCGCCATCGCGGAAGACGTGATGCGCCGCGTGCCGGAGCTGGTCGACGCCCTTCCGCCGATCGCGCGCGATGCGGCTGGCGCCGCGTGGCGCGATTACGGGGAGGTCGTCGTCTGCAGCTCGCGCGAGGAGGCCGCCGCGATGTCCGACCGCTACGCGGCCGAGCATCTCGAAGTGCATGCGCGCGATCTCGACTGGTGGCTCGCGCGCCTGACTTGCTACGGCTCGCTCTTCCTCGGGGAGGAGACGACCGTCGCGTTCGGCGACAAGGCGTCGGGTCCCAACCACATCCTGCCGACCAAAGGTGCCGCGCGCTATTCCGGCGGACTGTCGGTGCACAAGTTCATGAAGACGCTGACCTGGCAGCGCATGAATCGCGAGGCGGCCGCGCACGATCGCCCAGGTGAGCGCGCGGATCTCCCGGCTGGAAGGCATGGAAGCGCACGCGCGCACGGCCGACGATCGGCTCGACAAGTACTTCCCCGACGAGCGCTTCGACAAGGGCGCTCCGGTGACCGCATGACATCGTCGCCGCGCCTGCACCGCTCCCGCACGCGCCTGCCGGCGGTGTGCTGCATGGCTCGCCGATGAGCGTGCTGGACACGTTCCGCCTGTCGGGCCGCGTGGCGCTCGTCACCGGTGCGAGCTCCGGGATCGGCCGCACCATCGCGCTCGCGCTGGCGGAAGCAGGGGCGCGCGTCGTGCTCGTCGCACGCCGGGCCGCCGAGCTGCAGGCAACGTGCGCCGAGATCGCGGCTGCGGGGAGCGCAGCGGTGGCGCTGCCATGCGATCTCGCCGACCGCGACGCGCTCGACGCCTGTGCCGATGCGGCGTCCGACGCCTTCGGGCCGCCGGACATCCTCGTCAACGCGGCCGGGATCAACCTCCGGCAACCGATGCAGGACGTCACGCGCGAACGAATGGGACCGCACGCTCGCCATCAACCTCGATGCGCCGTTCTTCCTCGCGCAACGACTGGCGCCTGCGATGGTCGCGCGCGGCTGGGGACGCATCATCAACATCGCCTCGCTGCAGTCGGTGCGGGCCTTCGCCGACAGCGGTCCCTACGGTGCGTCGAAAGGCGGCATCGTGCAGCTGACACGGGCGCAGGCGCAGGCGTGGTCCGGCCACGGCGTCAATGCGAACGCGATCGCGCCGGGCTTCTTTCCGACCGCACTGACGGCCGCCGTTGCCGCGGATCCGGCAAGGTGGCGCGCGAATGCCGAACGCACCTTCATCGGCCGCAACGGCGAGCTGCGCGACCTTGCCGGCACCGCGGTGTACCTGGCGAGCCGCGCGTCCGATTACGTGACCGGGCAGACGATCTTCGTCGACGGAGGATATTCGGCAGGATGAAAGCGCTCGTCTACACCGCTCCCAACGAGGTCACCTACCGTGACGAACCGCCGCCGGTGATCGGCGCGGACGAGGTGCTGATCGGCGTCGATGCCGTCGGCATCTGCGGCTCGGACATGCACGCCTACCACGGCCACGATCCGCGTCGCGTGCCGCCGCTCATCCTCGGGCACGAGCTTGCGGGGCGCATCCTCGAAGGACCGGGAAAGGGCCGTCGCGTCACCGTCAACCCACTCATCACGTGCGGCACGTGCGAGTACTGCAGGCAGGGCCGCGACAATCTCTGCGCCAACCGCACGATGATCGGGATGACGCGGGCCGGAGGGTTCGCCGAGTTCATGACCACGGCCTCGCGCAGCGTCATCGACATCCCGCAGGACATGAGCACGCGTGCGGCAGCGCTCACCGAGCCGGCCGCGACGGCGTTGCACGCGATCCACATCGCGGCGCGCGCCCTGGTGCGCCCGCTGCCCGAGTGCCGGGTGCTCGTGCTGGGTGGCGGGGCGATCGGCATGCTCGCGGCGCTCCTGCTGCGCAATTACGGCGTCCGCCACGTGACCGTGGCCGAGACGAATGCGCTGCGGCGGGAATCCGTGGCACGCGCGGCGCAGGTCGACGTGTACGATCCCGTCGCGGAAGCGCCAGCCCGCCGCGAACAGCGTCGATCTGGTGATCGATGCCGTCGGCGCCAAGGCAACGCGCACGACCGCGCTCGCCGCCGTGAAGCCCGGCGGGGTGGTCATGCACATCGGGCTGATGGACTGGGCGAGCGAGATCGACATGCGCAAGCTCACGCTCGCGGAGATCACGCTCATCGGCACGTACACGTACGCGACGTCGGACCTGCGCGCGGCGGCCCTGGCCCTGCACGAAGGCGCCTTCGGCGACCTGGCGTGGGTCGAGGAGCGGCCGCTCGCCGAGGGGGCCGCCGCATTCCGCGACCTGCACGAAGGCCGCAGCGCCGCGGCGAAGATCGTGCTGCGGCCATGATGCGCATATGAGCGACATCGCGTTTCGCAACGTCAGCCGCGTGTTCCAGCGCGACGGCAAGGACTTCCTGACCCTCGACGGCGTCAGCTTCGAAGTGCGCGACCGCGAGTTCGTCGCGATCGTCGGTCCCTCCGGCTGCGGCAAGACCACCTGCCTGCGCATGGCCGCGGGGCTCGAGTTCCCGACTTCCGGCACGGTCGTGGTCGGCGGACGTCCCGTCACGCAGCCCGGACCGGATCGCGCCGTCGTATTCCAGCAGTTCGCGCTCTTTCCCTGGAAGACCGTCTACGAGAACATCGAGTTCGGCCTGCGCAGCAAGGGGGCCGACGCCGCCGCGCGACGCGAGCGCATCGCGCGCCAGGTCGAGCTGATGGGACTGCAGGGCTACGAGTCCGCGTATCCACACCAGCTCTCCGGAGGGATGCAGCAGCGGGTCGCGATCGCGCGCAGCTACGTGCTCGATCCCGACGTGCTGCTGATGGACGAGCCCTTCGGCGCGCTCGATGCGCAAACCCGGGTCGTCATGCAGGAGGAGCTCATCAAGCTCTCGCGCGTCAATCCGCGCACGGTGCTGTTCATCACCCACGCGGTGGACGAGGCGGTCTATCTCGCGGACCGCGTCGTGGTCATGACACGCCGGCCGGGCACCATCCGTGAAATCATCGACGTCGCGCCGGTGCGCGCCGCCGAGCATTGGGACCGCTTTGATCGCACGGAGGAGGTCATGGACCAGGCCTCGTTCGTGCACCTGCGCACCCACATCTGGAGACTGCTGCGCGGCGAGCAGCAGCCCGAGGCCGAAGCGCTGACATCCACAGGAGGAGGCACAGCATGAAGAAGCAGATCGCGGCACTCGCAGCAGCCATGGTCGTCGTTTTCGGGACGTCCGCCGTCCGGGCGCAACAGACCGAGATCAAGATCAGCTACCAGCCGGCGCTCTATTGGGCGCTGCCGTTCTACATCGCCGCGGAGAAGGGCTGGTACGGCGAGCTCGGCCTCAAGCCCGTGTTCAGCACGTTCCCGGCAGGCGTGCCGCAGATCGCGGCATCGGCATCGAAGTCCTGGGACGTGGGCGGGACGGGCTCGGTGCCGGCGGTGCTGGGTGCCGCGCGCTACAACCTGCTGACCATCGGCATCACGAACGACGAATCGTATGGCAATGCCCTGCTCGCCACGGCGAAGACGGCCGACGGCTTCATGAAGAACCCGGCGTCGATCAAGGGCCAGACGATCGTGCTGACGGCGAACTCCACCGGCGACTACGCCGTGCAGTCGTGCCTTGCCAAATGGGGTCTCAAGAAGTCGGACGTGACGATCAAGAGCATGGGGCAGGCGGAGATCATCTCGGCGATGTCGAGCGGCAATGCGGATCTCGGCGGCCTGTGGGCGCCCAACATCTACACCATGGAGGAGAAGACCGGAGCGAAGCTCATCTGCTCCGGGCGCGATGCCGGCGCCGCCGTGCCGGGCGCGCTGGTGGTGCGCGCCGACTATGCCAAGGAGCAGCCGCAAAACGTCGCCAAGTTCCTCGCGGTGTACCTGCGCGCCTGGAAATGGATGAACGCGCACCAGCCCGAAGCGATCGCGATGATGAAGACATTCTACGAGCAGGGCGGGGTGACGATCAGCGCGGCGTCGATGAAGAAGGAGTTCGACACCCGGCCCACGTTCGACCTCGCGGGGCAGCTCAGGATCATGCAGCGCAGCGGGGCGGCGCGTCCGAGGTGGACGGCTGGCTGACGAAGATCGGCGACTTCATGAAGGTCAATGGCACGTTCCCCGAAGCGCCCGCCGTGAGCAAGTACGTCAGCGACGAGTATCTGCGCATGGTGGATCGCGACCCGAAGCTCAAGGAGTTCGCCAACCGCGCCGACTGAAGCGTGGTCCGCAGGCACGACCGCCGGCCCTTGTGGGTCGGCGCGGCGACCTTCGTTGCGCTGTTCGCGGCGTGGTACGCGCTCACCACGCTGACCGGGGCGATCAGCCCCGGCCGCTTTCCGTCACCGGGGGAGTCCTGGGACGCCCTGCGCCAGATCACGGTGACGGGATACGCGGACGCGCGCCTGCTCGAGCACGTGTTGCATAGCGCGAAGCTGGTCCTGCTTGGCTTCGGCGCAGCGGTGGCGGTCGGCGTTCCGCTGGGACTCGCGATGGGCTGGAGCCGCTCCTTCGAGGCCTTCATCAACCCGGCCTTTCTGCTGATCCGACCGATCCCGCCGCTGGCGTGGATTCCCCTCGCCATCGTTTGGCTCGGGCTCGGTGACGCCGCGAAAGTGCTGGTGATCTGGTTCGCGGCGTTCGTGCCCGTGGTCATCAACAGCTACAGCGGCGTGCGGACCATCGAGCCGCATCTGATCGAAGCCGCGCGCATGCTGGGCGTGCCACGGCACATGCTGGTGCGCGAGGTGCTCGTCCCCGGCGCGTTGCCGATGATCTTCACCGGGCTGCGCCTGTCGCTGCAGGCGTGCTGGACCACCCTGGTGGCCGCGGAGCTGATCGGCGCGATCGCGGGCCTGGGCCACGTCCTGTCCCAATCGTCGCTGGACATCTTCCCGGCGATGATCGTGGTCGGCATGGCCGCCGTAGCAGTCGCCGGCGCTGCCATGACGGCGCTGCTCGGCGTTCTCGAGCGACGCGCGATGCCATGGCGCAGGGTCTGATGCCGGGCGCCGCGCACGGGCTGCCACTGCCGCGGCTGATCGTGCTGTCGATCGCGGGCGCGGCATCGTTCCTCGGCGTGTGGTGGCTGATCGCCGCGAGCGGATGGGTGGCACCGCAATTCCTGCCGTCGCCCTTCGAGGTGGTCGACAAGTTCGTTGCCCTGACGCGCACGCCCTTCGTGGGCTATACGCTCCAGCAGCACCTCGCCTCGAGCTTCGGCCGCTTCGCGATGGGCTTCGGACTTGCGGCGATCATCGGCGTGCCGCTGGGGCTGATGATGGGCTGGTTCCGCTGGCTCGACGCCATCGTGAGCCCCGTCTTCGATGCATTGCGCTTCGTCGCCCCGATCGCCTGGGTGCCCTTTGCCGCGCTGTGGTTCGGCACGGGCATCGGCGGTCCGGTGCTGATCATCTTCAGCGGCGCATTCCCGCCGTGTCTCATCAATGCCTACCGCGGCGCCAAGTACGTCGAGCCGCGCTTCATCGAAGCCGCGCAGACGCTCGGTGCGAGCCACTGGCGGATGATCACGGAAGTGCTCCTGCCCGCATCGGTGCCTTCGATCGTGGCGGGCCTGCGCATCAGCGCGGGTCTGGGATGGCAGTCGCTCGTGGGCGCGGAGCTGATCGTCGCATCGAGCGGCATCGGCTACCTCCTCGTCAAGGGGCAGGCGAACATCAGCACCTCGATCGTGATGAGCGGCATGATCGCGATCGGCATCGTCGGCTTCGCGATCGATGCGCTGTTGCGGGCCGCCGAGGCCCGCATCCATCGCAGGCGCGGGCGCTGACGCGCACTGCGCGCCGGCCACGGCGCGCGACAGGCATGCATGGACAGCGTCGCGGCGCGCGCCCGCCTGCCGGCATTGGCACGTCCGTGGCGCGTTACCGTTCGCCCTCGGTGGCGGGGATTGTCCCGTCCGAGATCTTCTGCATGATCTCGAATACCGTGTCGAGGATCCGCTCGTTCGAGAGGGTTTCGTCGTTGAGCCGGTGGAGGAGCGCCTGCCGCTCCGCGGCGTCCGCGATGGGCCAGGTGCAGTTCCCCGCCACGCGCGTCCAGATCTCGCGCGCAGCGAAGCCCGTGGCGCCGATGGGAATGATGACCTTGTTCATCGCCTGGGCGATCGCGTACTCCTCCAGCACACCCTTGGAGACCGGATGCGTGCGGCTCGTCCCCGCGACGATCACGACGAAGCCCGACAACCCGATCATGTCTTCACGGTAGGTGCGATTGAATGTCTCTTCGCTCAGGTTGGGAGGCAGGCTCCGCGGAAAGGGCCGAAGGAGCAGCTTCTTCTCGATGCGCGAGCGCTTCGCCTCGTATAGCTTGAGCAGCGCGCCCTTGACGACCGACTCGCCGATGTTCAGGCCGAATCCGCTCACCAGCCGGTAGTTCCGCGCGACCAGCCGCTCCCCGAGGGAAGTGCACAGGTCGCGCATTCTCTGCTCGCCGAACGAGCCGAATTCGTGGGCGCTGCCGGAGACGAAGACGTTCTGCTGGGAATAACGCTCCTCGATCGAGGCAAGCACGTCTGCCACTTCGCTGTACTCGTCGACGAGCAGCGCCTGGATGCTGTAGCGCTGCAGGTCCTCGATCTGCAGCTTCTGCTTGTTGAGCTCGTAGGCGAATCGCCTCTGCGCCTCGGCTTCCTCCAGGTGCCAGTTGAGGCGCGCCCGGCGCAGGATGGCGTAATGCTCCCGCTTGCTGTCCTCCAGCAACGAACGAAGGTGCCCGAGCATGTAATCGAGATTGGGATCGCTGAAGCTGAAGCCCAGGAAGAGGAACGTCCGGCTCAGCAGGTCGCCTTCGAGCGTGTTCTGGAAGATGGGGTGACTCTTGGCATAGCGCTCGTAGTCGTCCTTGCAGATGACCACCTCGTCGGGTCGCGCCATGTCGCCGTGCATCTTGTAGAGGACGGCGTCGCGTCCCTTCTTGTGGGTGGCGATGTCCTTGTCGCGAACCTTGACGTCGACGTTGCGCCCCGCATCGCGCAGTGCATGCTCGAGGACCTGGTCGAAGTTCGTCGTCCAGATGGTTGCGACCGGCAGGCGGGCGATGATCTGATGATTGCGGGTGAGCGACGTCGGCTTGTCGAATTCGTCCTTGATGATCTGGTTGAGCAGCGACCGGTCCCGGCTGCGCCGATTGAGATAGTACTGAGCCACCGCGACGAGGTCGTGCTCACGGTCGATATCGAGGCCGAGCTCCCTCGCGCAGGTCCGTAGGAGCTCCTTCCAGTCGACGAAGCCGGCGGGCCGCGACAGGCCGGCGCCGATGAACAGGGCGGCGTCGCCCTCGTGCAGGGCGCCTACGAAGTTGTCGACCAGGCGCTCGCGCTGGATGGACATTCAATGCCTCCGGCCGCCGTCGCCCCTGCCTGGCGGCTTGCCGTCGTCGCGCTGCGCGCTCGCGCGTCGGGCCTCTTCGGGGCGAATGGACCCGTTCGGCGCGGTGGGGCGGCAATGCAGCATGCGGATCTTCACATCGGTGCGCGTCAACGACGATTGCCGCCGTCGTGCCGGCGGAGCAGCGTATCGCCGGGGTTGCCATAGAGCTGGTACGCCCCCCACGTCGACTCGATCTGTTCGCCGAATACCACCTGGCGTGCCTCCTGCACGGCCGTGCCGAGCTCGACCCTGGCAAGCAGTCGTTCGTAGAAGGCCTTGGCCATGGTCACGGCCTGCGTGTCGTCCACCGGCCAGCCGGTGCCGAGGTAATTGGCGACGCCACGCTCCAGGAACGCCTCGGCCACGCTCGCGACGCTCCGCCCGAGGTCCTGCAGGCCGGTTGCAGGGCCTTCGTGGAGCACGCCGGAGAAGCATGCATTCGCGAAGACCAGCCGCGGCACCCTGCGGGCGCGAAAGATGTCGCGTGCACACAGGACACGATCGTGACCGAAGATCCATCCGGACGCGGACGGGTCGTTCGCGTCGTAGTCGCCGTGGCCGGAGAAATGGACGATGTCGAAATCGCCCGACAGCAGAAGCGCCAGGATCTCGATCGGATCGCATTCGCCGGCGCCGATGCGCTCCTCGACCTCGAGATCGACGCGGGTCCCGTCGACGATGCGGCCGTTGGCGCGCTTGAGGAGCTGGACGACCTGCCGCCCCTCGGTGCGCGCGCCGGGCAGCTGGAGCTGCCGCTCCGGCGCCGGGTCGGCGATGACGAGCACACGAAGCTTGTCGTTGAGCATCGGACTCATGCCCGGCGCCGCGGACAGCAGGGTCTTGAATTGCCGCGACAGCCCGAGGTCGGTGCCGAGCCATGCGAGACCGGCCGTCTCGCTCCGGCCGGCGAAGCACGCCATCTCCCAGGGAAACGCCGCAGTGGTCGAATCCACCACCAGCCTCACGGGGTACGGCCCATCCAGCAACTGCTGGAAGTCCTCCGGCACGAGATACGTGTAGAGGAGGCGCCCGAAGCGCTCCTGCTCGTCACGCGTCCTCGCGTTGCGCAGCGCCTCCGCGGCTTCGCGCGCGTTGCGAAGGTCCACCGGAACCTCGCGCACCGGGACGACCGCACTTCTCGTGAGCGCGGAAAACCGCAGCACGCTGCGTGCTTCGTCGCACTCCACCGTGATGCGCACTTCCTCGAACCCGTTGGCGCGAGGGGTTGCGGCGCTCGCGCGCCTCCTGGTCGTCGCGCGGGCGGTCGCGGTGGCGCTGTTGGCGCGCTTCCGATCGGCGGGCGCAACCGGTCCGACCTGAAGGTTCACGGCGGTGAGCCCGCCTCGCTCGGCAAGCGCACGCGCACGTTCGATCAGGCCGAAGAACCGATCGGGATCGCGTTCGATCAGCACCACGCGCGCAAGCGGTACCGCCTTGCCGCCCATCTGCTCACGCAGTTCGGCGAGGCCCACGCCCAGGCCCTCGAGCATCTCCCGCAATGCGGTGTCGCGATCGAGGGCACCTTCGCCGGCGCCGACGAGCACGCTCGCGAGCATCGGCACGCCGAGTGCCCCTGCGCCGAGGGCCACGTTGGCCATCAGTCGTCGCAGCGAAGCCGGACTGAACTGGCCGTAGTCACCCATGCCGGCGACGACCACGGCTTCGGCGCCGAGCGCGCCGTGCGTCGGCACGAAAAACGTCTCGCCCAGATGCCCCGAGATCATGCCGTGCCGGACGGCGCGGGTGATCCAGCCGCCGAGGGCGCGGTCGATCGCGCCGATGGCGTTGACGGGTTGCACGCCGCGGTAATGCCCGACCACCACCACCGGGGCCTTGACCGTGGTGACGTCGCCGAAGCGCACCGTGAGCTCGAGGTCCACCGGCCGGATCCCCGCGGCATCGCGACGGGCGCGCGCCGAGGCCTCGGCCGCGCCGGGAAGCGGCTTCGACAGCGAACGGGCGTTGGTGCCGAGCGCAGCCTTCACCAGCGCGTCGGCCGCGAAGCGCTGCTCCTCCACGGTGACGCTGTCGGGGCCCTCCGGTCCGCGTGCCTTGTTGGCGATGCGCTCGAGTTCCTCCATCAGGCGGCGATCCGCGGCGGTGCGGTAGTCGCGCAGCTTCGGCTCCGTGACGGCGCGGGAGCGCAGCAGGGTCGTGGAAAGCTCGTCCGTGGACCCGGTCTCGAGGATCTCGTCGACCGCTCGCATGACCTGCTCGTTCCGCGCGAGGTCGCCATGGACCTCTTCCACGTAGTAGACCGGAACCCCCGGCAGAAGGCCCAGTGCATGCGGCACGCGGCCGTCGCCGTCGTAGCTCAGGCTGTACTCGAACTCGCCGGGCGCGACGATGTTCATCGAGGCGATCGTGGCATTGCGACAGCCTGCAACGTAGACCATGCGCGTGGCATCGATGGTGGATGCCTGCTCGAGGTCCTTGTAGAACTGGTACGTGCGATTCAGGTGCTGCTGCGATATGCCGGGTGCCTCGCCCCAGGTATCGCGCTGGTAGAGCACGCCCAGGGCAGGGGGCAGCTTGCCCGGCGCGGGAAGCAGCATGTACGAGCCGAGGAACGTGTTCGTGATCGCGAGCAGTTCCGGCATGTTGTGGGCGAGGTCGAGGCGCTCGAGAAGCTCCATCAGCTGATCGCTGCCCGTGAGCACCGGCGGTATCGAGAATGAACCGTAGTTCGGCGTGCCGAGCATCACGAGCCGGCCGCCACCGGTTAGCTCGCCTTGCCGCATCGCCTCCCACAGCTCGGCATGGCGCAGAATGAAATTGCGTGCAACCAGACCACCCATCGAATGGGCGACGAGGTGCACGGCCTGACCGGGAAACACGCGCCCGATGAGCTCGGCGAGCCCGTCTGCCGCCTCGTCGATGTCCCGCCGCCAGTCGTAGGCGTAGGGCTCGACGTTCCAGCGGGCCCGCAGCGAGAGGACAGCCTTCGCGTAATACTTCTGGTTGACGCGGGTCGCCTGCACCTTGAGACGCGGGTCGGCTTCGCTTTTCGCGTCCGCGTTCAGACGCAACTGGCCCATGCGCCCGGCCATGATGCGCATGACGTTGACCCACACGCCGTCGGCGTCCCCCTTGGGATCGACCACCGCCAGATCGGCGCCGGTGATGCCGTGCAGGAAGACGACGTTGCCGAGCGTCGGGGAGCGCGAGCGCACGAGGCGTGCATGCTCAGCGAGACGGCGCAGATCGTCCTGCTCGGCCGGATCGAAGAGCACGTCGAGCTGGCGCTGCGCGGGACTGCGCGTGCCGCCTGTGCCTCCCGACCGGAGCAGTGCGTCCTCGAGCGCATCCCATTCATCGTGCCCGGATACGATCGTTCGCGGCCTGGGGGAGACACGGCGCTTTGCCATCGCGGAACTCCTCGTTCAGGCCGGGCAACGGTTGCACGGTACGCAGATCGGGAGCCTAGAATAGTCCGATCCGCGCGCCGCGGGAACGCAGAAGGGACGGCCATGGCGGGGGACGGCAAGGACTCGCATTACGCCCTGGTCACGCGGGCGCTCGCCGAGGGTCGGGTCGTGCCCTTCCTGGGCGCCGGTGCCGCGCTGTGCGGGCGACCCGAGCATTCGGGATTCAAGCAGGGCGAATTCCTGCCGTCGGGAGCCGAGCTCACCGACTATCTGGCCGAGAACTACCCCAAGGGCGAGCCGAAGGACCTGCTTCGCGTCGCGCAGTTCGTCTACGTGATGGAAGGTTCGGGGCCGCTGCTACGACCGCCTGCATCACCTGTTCGACGCCAACTATCCGGTCGACGGGCCTGCACGGCTTGCTGGCTTCGATTCCTGCGACGCTTGCGCGCAAGGGCTATGCGGCTCCGCACCTGCTGGTGATGACGACCAACTACGACGATCTGCTCGAGCGGGCATTCCAGGCCGCAGGCGAGCCCTACGATCTGGTCTGGTACGTCGCCGACGGTGACAACCGCGGCAAGTTCCGGCATCGCTCCCCGGATGGCACGACGCGCGTCATCGACACGCCCAACCAGTACAACGCGCTGTCGCTGCAGGACCGCAGCGTGGTGCTCAAGATCCACGGGGCGGTGAGCCGGGCCAATGCGGAGGACGACAGCTACGTCATCGCCGAGGACCATTACATCGACTATCTCACCCGCACCGACATCGCGAGCCTCATCCCGGTGACGCTCGCCGCCAAGATCAGGAAGAGCCACTTCCTGTTCATGGGCTACAGCCTTGCGGACTGGAACATGCGGGTGATCCTGCAACGGATCTGGGGCGCGCAGCAGCTCACGTATCGGTCGTGGGCGATCCAGCGCGACCCGCGCGAGCTCGACGTCGAGTTCTGGCGCAAGCGCGGCGTGGAGATCCTCGACGTGAACCTGGACGAATACGTCGACGCACTGCGTGCGCGCCTCGATGCGCTGCCGCCCCAGGGGACTGCCGGGTGAACGAAACGACGCTGCGGCAGTGTCCGTACGTCGGCCTCGTGCCGTACGGCGAAGAGGACTGGGAGTACTTCTTCGGACGCGAGACGGAGACCGATCTCATCGTCGCCAACCTGACGGCTGCGCGCCTCACGCTGCTCTACGGGGCGAGCGGCGTCGGGAAGAGTTCCGTGCTGCGCGCGGGCGTGGCGCACCGGCTTCGCGACCAGGCGCGGCGCAACCGCGAACGCTCGGTCCCGCCGGAATTCGCCCTCGCGATCTTCAGCGGCTGGCGTGACGACCCGCTCGCGGGGCTCGCGCGAGAGCTGTGCGATGCGGTCGGCGTCGCCCTCGGCCGGGACATGGGCCCGCCACCGGACCGCGGCAGCCTTGCCGAGGCATGTCCACGCTGGGCGGAGGAAGTTGGCGGCGATCTCTTCGTCGTGCTGGACCAGTTCGAGGAATATTTCCTGTATCACGGCCGGGAAGACGGCGAAGGCTCGTTCGCGGTGGAGTTTCCCCGGCTCGTCAATCGGGAAGGACTTCGCGTCAATTTCCTGGTGGCGATCCGCGACGATGCCGTGGCCCGTCTCGATCGCTTCAAGGGCCGCATTCCGCGACTGTTCGACAACTACCTGCGCTTGCATCACCTCGACCTGGAGGCCGCCGCGCGTGCCATCCGCGATCCGCTCGCGCGCTACAACGAGCGCCATGCCCGGGAGGCGGTCGTGATCGAGGACGACGCTGGTGCAGGAAGTGCTGCGTCAGACGCGTACCGATCAGCCACGGCCAGGGACGTTGCCCATTGCCGCACCGGACCCTGCGGAAGCGGACGCGCAGATCGAAGCGCCGTACCTCCAGATCGTCATGACGCGACTGTGGGACGAGGAACGCGCGAGCGGGTCGCACGTGCTGCGGCACCAGACGTTCGTGGACAAGCTGGGCGGCGCCGATCAGATCGTGCGCACGCACCTCGATCGCGAGATGGACGCGCTCGACCCCGCGGAGCAGGACGTCGCCGCAGGCGCATTCCGCTACCTCGTCACGCGCACGGGCAGCAAGATCGCGCTGTCGGTGGACGATCTTGCGGGCTATGCGGAATTGCCTCCGGGCATCCTCGCCACCGTGCTCGAAAAGCTCTCTGCGGGCGAGACGCGCATCCTGCGCCCGCTGCCGATGCCGGACCGCCCGGACGTCGTGCGCTACGAGATCTTCCACGACGTCCTCGCCCAGGCCATCACTGCGTGGCGAAGACGACACGAGTCCATCGCGGAACAGCAGGCGCTGCTGCGGCAGGCCGAGGAACGCAAGCGCGAGGAGCTCAAGGCCATCGAGGATCGGCGCGTGCGCGAACAGGCACGCTATGCGGCACGCAATTTCAAGCTCACCGTCGTAGCATTGGTGATCGGGCTCGTTGCCGTGGTGGCCGCGTTCTGGGCGCGGCAGGAAGCCGATAACGCGCGCGTCGCCCTGGAGCAGGCCGAGGCTGCAGCGAACCTGGCGCAGCAGGAAGCCAACAACGCGAAGTTCGCGCTGCAGCAGGCGCAGGCTGCGCAGGAACGGGAATCCGCGCTCGCCAAGGCGGCCATCGAGACGCGCGCTGCTCCCGTCGCGCCTTCCCCCGTGGTTGCGGAGGCAGGCGCCCGCGTCAAGCGGAGGGAACGCGCGCTGGTCGGGCAAGGCCGACGTGCGCGCCGCCGCGCTCGAGCTGCGCGAGGCCTTTCTTTCGGGGGACACGGATGCCGCCGAGGCGACGGCCCGACGGCTCAACCTGCTGAACGAGACGGTCGAGTTCCGGGCCGAGCGCGTGCCCCAGAACTACAGCGTCGCGCAGGGACAGATCTACGCCTTCACGATGTGGCCGGTCCCCGGGTCGGTGCCCGGTGGGCTGCGCACGCTGTCGGCCGTCACGTACAAGATGAATCACCCGACGTTCATCAAGAGCAAGCTGCTGGTGGGGGATCCGACGCAGGCCTTCCATGCGACGTACTACGGATGGGGCAGCCTGAGCCGCGTGCCGGTGCTGCTCGAGTACGCCGATGCCACGCGGCCTCCGGAACTCGTCATGTTCGCAATGGCGGACAGCGTGGTCGAGGTGACTCGAGGCACCAAATCGTCGCGGTAAGCGCAGTCGGAGCGTGCGGACGCTAGCGCAGGACGGCGCTTCCATCCGCCTCCGCCGCCGGCGTGCGATGACTGTCCTGCGCGCGCTGCAGCAGCCGCGCCCAGCTGTCGTCCACTTCCGCCTGCAACAGGGCGATGTCGGCCGCGCCGAGATGCCGGTAGCGTCCCTGCAACGCAAGATAGTCGCGCAACGGCCGGGTGACCGCGCGGTGATTGACGGTGTAGGTGCGTCCGTTCTCGACCTCGTACAGCGGGAAGGCACCGGTCTCCACGGCGTAGCGTGCCGCGGTGAGGCCCGCATCGTCGGGCAGGCCCCAGCCGTCGAGACACGGGATGAGCAGGGTGATGATCCGCGTGCCGTGGATCGTCTTCGCCTTCTCGACCTTGCGGAGCAAATCCGGCAGGAATCCGACGCTCGCGGTGGCCGCGTACGGGTACTTCGTGCGCGGCCATGATCTCGGTGAGATTCTTCTTGCGCGATACCTTGCCCGCCGGCGTCGAGCCGGTGCGCGCGAGATGCGGGGTCGACGACGACTTCTGCGCCCCGGTGTTCATGTAGCCCTCGTTGTCGAGGCAGAAGTAGATGAAGTTCTCGTTGCGCTCGGCGGCGGAGGAGAGGCACTGGAAGCCGATGTCGTAGGTGCCGCCGTCGCCGGCGAAAACGATCACGTGCGTGTCGTGCTCGCCGCGCGCATCGAGCGCCCGCCGCAGGCCCGACGCCGCGGCGGCGCTCGCCTCGAGCGTGGGCTGGTACACCGGGATCCGGAACGAGCTGTACGGCTGTGGGCCGGCGATGATCGCCATGCACGAGGGCGGCACGATGGCCATCGCCTTCGGTCCGATCACACTCAGCACGTGCCGCACCGACAGCGCATCGACGCAGCCCGGGCACGCGGCGTGGCCGGAGCAGAGCATTGCATCGTCATGGAGCTCGAGCTTGTGCATGCGGCTCACCTGACCCAGACCGAATCGACGCACGGCTCCGAAGCGAGCGCCCTGTGCACGAACTCGGCGATCTTGTCCGGCGACACGTTGACGCCGCCCACCCCGGCGAGATAGCCGTGCAGGCGCGGTGCGTTCGCGACGCCGTACAGCGCCGCGCGCAACTCCTGATGCAGCACGCCGCCGTGCCCCGGCGAATAGTTGCGATCCAGCACGAGCACGTCGGGAATGCTTGCGAGGGCTTCGCGCAGCGCCTGCACCGGCAACGGCCGGAAGAGGCGGACCTTCAGCAGCCCGGCCGCGCAGCCGGCGTCGCGCAACGCATCGACCGCATCGCGCGCGGTCCCGCACATGCTGCCCATGGCGACGACCACGATGCTGGCGTCCGTGCAGCGATAGCGCTCGATGAGTCCGTACTCGCGGCCCGTGAGCACGCCCCAGTCGCGATCGGCGGCGAGCGCGACGGCAGGGACGCGACGCATGGCATCATCGATGTCCTGGCGGTGACGGCAGAACATGTCCTGCGTGACGACGTTGCCCCACGATTCGACCTTGGCCGTATCGAGGCGGTGCTCCGGCGCGTAGGGCGGAAGAAACGCGTCGACGACGTCTTGTGCCGGCACGCACACCGGCTCGAGGGCGTGCGAGACGTAGAACGCGTCCAGGTTCACCATGACCGGCAGCAGCACCTGCTCGGCCACGCGGAAGGCAGCGATGACGGTGTCGAGAGCCTCCTGCGCGCTTTCCACGTAGAACTGGATCCAGCCCGTGTCGCGTTGCGCGAGGCTGTCGGTCTCGTCGGGCCAGAACGCCCAGGGCGAGGCCAGCGTGCGGTTGACGTTCGCCATGACGATCGGGGCGCGCGCGCCGCTCGCGTAGTGCAGGAGCTCGTGCATCAGCAGCAGACCCTGCGAGGCCGTTGCCGTGAACACCCGTACTCCGGCGAGCGATGCCGGAATGCATGCGGCCATCACGGAATGCTCGGATTCGGGCGTGAGGACCTCGGCATCGAACGTGCCGTCGGCCTGGAACTCGGTGATCTTCTCGAGCACCGGCGTCTGCGGCGTGATCGGATACACCGGCACCACCTTCGGTCGCGCGAGCCGCGCCGCCCAGGCGACCGCGTGATTGCCGGTCAGCAGCATCGTCTGCTCGGGCATCGACGCGGGGTCGCGCGCGTTCACCGCGCCTCCTCGATCATGCGCATCGATCCGGTCGGGCATTCCTTCACGCACAGGCCGCAGCCCTTGCAGTAATCGGTCAGCACGACGTAACCCGCGCCGTCGAATTGCACGGCGAGATCGGGGCAGTATTGAACGCAGTTGTCGCACGTGATGCAGGTGCCGCAGGAGAAGCAGCGTTCCGCTTCCGCCATAGCCTGCTCCGCGTCGAGGGCGATCTGCACCTCGGCACCCGACGCGAGGCGCTGCGCAGGGTCGAGCCGCGCATCCATCGTCCGCGCTGTCGCGGCGTGATAGAACGTGTTGATCGCGTCGAGCCGGACGACATCGGCCGTATGGCACACGTGCGCGCTGCCGGCGTGCTCGTCCCCGGCGGTCATATCGCCCTGCAGGCTGCGATGGATCTCGCGTGCAGCGCGCTTGCCCATGCCGATCGCCTCGGTCACGAACCGAGCCATGCTCGCCACGTCGCCGCCGGCATACACACCGGCAAGGCTCGCCGCCTGGCGTTCGTCCGTGCGCAGCAGGGACCCGTTCGTCTCGAGCGTGTCCCGCAATGCCGCGAGGTCGGGATCCTGCCCGATCGCGGGGATGAGCGCATCCGCATCGAGCTCGAACGTCGTGCCGTCGAGTGGCGTGACGGTGAACTGGCCGCGCGCGGCGCCGGGCTCGAAGCGAACCCGCGTGCACTGCAGAGCCAGGCCGCCGCTTGCAACGCTCTGCGCGGCCGTCACCATCGCACCGTCAACGAGCGTGATGCCTTCCTCCAGCGCCTCGGTGACTTCCTCGTGCTGCGCGGGCATCTGCGGCCGGCTCTCGAGGGCCACGATCGTCACGTCGTGTCCTGCGCGCCGGGCGGTACGCGCGACGTCAATCGCGGCGCTGCCGCCGCCGATGACGACCACGCGCTTGCCCAATGCGGGTGCTGCACCGGCGCTTGCCTGCGCGAGGTAGTCGGCGCCATCGACGACCCAGCCCCGGGTGTAATCGAGCCAGGGCAACCGCTTCTGCAAGCGCGCGCCCGTGGCGATGTAGACCGCGTCGAAGCTCGCCCGCACGTGCGCGAAGTCGGCCGCCGTCGCCAGCGCCGTGCCGCAGCGCACCTCGATGCCGAGAGCGACGATGCGGGCGATCTCGCCGTCGAGCACCGCCCGCGGCAGGCGGTATGCCGGGATGCCATAGCGCATGAGCCCGCCGAGTTCGGAGCGTTCCTCGAACAACGTGACGGCATAGCCGCGCCGGCGCAGGTGAAACGCCGCGGAGAGTCCCGAGGGACCGCCGCCGACGACCGCGACGCGCTGTGCGCGCTCCACCGCAGG
Source organism: uncultured beta proteobacterium (assembly GCA_963734575.1). Classification (GTDB taxonomy): domain Bacteria; phylum Pseudomonadota; class Gammaproteobacteria; order Burkholderiales; family Casimicrobiaceae; genus CAIWHR01. The sequence goes on from CAVTHT010000015.1 coordinate 160,184, forward strand.
TCGCGGCAACGCCCAGCCTTCGGCAAGCGCGCGATCGCCGACATGGCGTTCCAGCCGGCAGATCGACAGCGGCGCATCGAACGCCGCGCGATTGCACGCTGCTTCGCAGGGGTGATGACAGATGCGACCGGCGATCGCGGGAAACGGGTTGTGGCGGGTGAGGATCTGCCATGCGCCGCGCATGTCTCCCGCGCCGGCGGCGCCGATCCATTCGGCGATGTCGCCGTTCACGGGGCACGCCACGTGGCAGGGCGACGGCGCGTGGATGTGCTGCGGCAGCGCGGCCCGCCACGTGCCCGTCCTGAACACTTCGGTCGTGCCGGTGGTCCAGATGCTCGGCACGATGTCGCGCGCGTTCATGCAGTCTCCGCATGCAGTTGCGACTGGACGCAGCGGTAACCGTCCTGGCAGGCGGCGATGTTCTCGTCGTGCAGACGTGGTGCCTGCTCGACGATGACGCGCGACAGCACGTCGGGTTGCGGCGAGCCGATGGCGCAGGCGAAGCCGCCCAGCAACGCCGAATTGACGATCCGCCCGAGCCCGTGCCGACGTGCGATGGCGATCCCGTCCACGGGAATGACGTGCGCTCCGGGCAGCGTGCGCGCGAAGTCCTGCGGCGTGCGCGACGAGTTGACGACGATCAGGGTACCGGCGTGGGCCGTGGCGAGCAGCCGGCCTTCGAGAAGGCTCGCGTCGAAGCACAGGATCGCGTCGGCGCGCTCGATATCGCAGCGCACGCGGATCGCACGATCGTCGACGCGCAGGAAGGAGCTCACCGGCGTGCCGCGTCGCGCTCCGCCGTAGCTTGCGAACGACTGCACGTGGCGGCCCTCGGCGAAGAACGCCATCGCGAGCAGACTGCCGGCCGTCTGCGCGCCCTGTCCGCCACGACCCTGGATGATCATCTGCAGCAACGTGCTCTCCCGACTCGGACGCCTCGACCCGCACTTCGTCGTCCCAACCGGGGCGCGAATGCGAGGCGTTCATTGTTGGACGGGCGCGCGGCAGGGGCCTTGGGACAGATCAAGAACGCGGACCTGCGCCGCCACGGCGCACCCGGGCTTCGGTCGCGTTGATGCACATCAAAGCGGATCGTGCACCGCAGGCGCCTAGTCGGTGCAGGACGTCGTCAGCAGGAGCCTTTGCCATGTGCGCGATCCACCGTCGATTGCTGCGGCCCGGCGCGGGGACACTTGCCTTGATCTCGAGTGTGGTCCTGTGCGTTGCGTTCGGCGCGAATGCGCAGGTGCGCGAGCGTTCGGGCAAGGAGGTGGTCGACTCGCTCTGCATCTCGTGCCATGGCACGGGAGCCGGCGGCGCGCCGCGCATCGGCGACGCCAAGGCGTGGGGCGCCCGCACCTCGCGCGGCCTTACCGCACTCGGCAAGAGCGCTGCCGCCGGCGTTCGCCAGATGCCGGCGCACGGCGGCAACCCCGATCTCACCGATATCGAGCTCGAGCGCGCCATCACGTACATGGTCAACCAGTCCGGCGGGCATTGGACCGAGCCCACCGGCAAAGTCGCTGCGGTGCGGACCGGCAAGTCGATCGTGGAAGCGCAATGCATTCGCTGCCACGGCACCGGCGTCGGTGGCGCCCCCAGGATCGGGGACCGCGCAGCGTGGCTGCCGCGCGCCAAGGAAGGTCTCGACGTCGTCGTGCGCTCGGCGATCCATGGGCACGGCGCGATGCCACCGCGGGGCGGGATGGCCGATCTCACCGATCCGGAAATTCGCAGCGCGGTCGTCTACATGGTCAACGCGGGCACGGGCGCCGAGAAATAGCGGCGGCGCCTGCGTCCATCCTTCGGCGGGCGATCGGGACGCTTCGCGCCCATCGCCTGTTCCTGACGCGCGCACCGCGCAGCGTCAGGTTCCCGGTTCGTCCACGACCCGTTTGCCGTCTGGCGCGACATGCGACAGCCGGCCGCACGCTGTCCATTCGACGGTTCGGCGGGGGGCAGGCAGAATGCGACCTCACGCCACAATGACCAAACGCAAATCGAAGGAAAGCGGATGCCCAATATCGCCTCGATGCTGAGGGAAGAGATCACCCGTCTGGCGCGCAAGGAAACGCGCACCCAGTTGGAAGCGCTGAAGAAGGCGTCCGGCCAGCACCGCCGCGACATCGCGGAGCTCAAGCGACAGATCGCGCAGCTTGGGCGAGATGCCGCCCGCATCGAACGCACCACCCGAACGCGACCGCCGGCTGCGGCGGACGACACGCCGCAGAGCGCAACGCGTTTCACGGCGAAGGGGCTGCCGTCGCAGCGCCGCCGACTGGGCGTGTCGGCCGCCGAGTACGCCAGGCTCGTCGGCGTCAGCCAGCAATCGATCTACAACTGGGAATCCGGAGCGACGCGGCCGCGTCCCGCGCAGATCGCGATCATCGCGGCGCTGCGCTCGCTCGGCAAACGCGAGGCACGCGCGCGCCTCGAGGCGCTGGAGCAAACGACCAAACGGCGCCGCAAGCCGCGGTCCGCGTAGTTCCCCGCGAAGTCACTGCAGGACCGGCGGCGATGCGAGGCCGTGCATCACCAGCTCGAACTTCTCGTTGTCGGACACCGTGCTCCGCCGCGTGGTGAGCAGCATGTATCCGGAAGAATCCCGGAAAACGCCCATGTAGAAGCCGCTCGTGGTCTGGATGGAGTACTTGCAGCTGCCCTCGTCGACGAACCGGAAGCGCTCCCATGAGCGGACCTGCGTCGCGTCCGTGTGGAAGATGGCGCTGAAGCTGTCGAGGCAGGCGCCGGGGAAGCCGGTGTCGCAACTCTCGTGCCGCTCGACCAGACCGCCGCCCTGCAGTGCGGTGAGATAGTTGACGCCGTTGGCCGTGCGCAACGCGTACGAGCCGTCCGGCTGGCGCAGCAGCCTGAACCGCGCCCACGAGCGGTCGGGCGTGTCCCCGGGCCACCAGCCTTGCACGATCGGCTCCCCGGTCGCGAGGCCGCCACCGTTCACGGCGGTCAGCGATTCGTCCGTCGCGGTGATGATCGTGTACTCGTAGCCGGATCCGAGATCCCCGCATTTCACGATGCGCATCCGTTCCCACGCATTGATCTGCGTGGCGTCGGTGTGCATCGCGTCCTGGTACCGGCCGCCTTCACCTACTGCCGTGAGATAGTTGCCGCGGATCGTCTGGAGGGCGAAATAGGTGGGCGCCACGCCGCCTGCACCCAGGTCGAGGATGCGGAACCGCTCCCAGTCGCGTACCTGTGTCGCGTCGGTGTGCAGCGAATCGCTCACGAGGCCCCCGCCATTCACTGCGGTGAGGAAGTTGCCGCTCGCAGTCTGCAGGCGCTTGTCGTGCGACGGCGCCGGATTCATCACGGCGATCCGGAATTGCTCCCACGCGCCGGCGGTGGTCGATGCGGTGACGATCACCGGCGGGCTCGTCCGGCCCCCGCCGTCGATCGCAGTGACGTAGAAGCCTTTGCGCGTGCGCAGCGCGAACTCGCCGGGAAACCCCGTCCACGGCGGCGCCGGCGGCAACGCTGTCACTTCTGTCCCGGCGGCGGCGCCGGTGGGCGGCAGCGCAAACGCGCTTGCCGGTTGCGGCGAGCCGGGTTCGATGCGCCCGCCCGGCGCGGTCGTCCGCTGCGATTCGGGCGCAGCGCAGGCGGCGAGGAGTCCGAACAGCAGTCCTGCAACGTGACGATGCTTGCCCATGGCTGCCTCCGCGTCGTGATCGCCCCGACATTCTGCGGCGTGCGGCAACCCGGTGCAACGCGAGCCGCGCGTCGTGACGCGCGCCTGTGCCACCGCGCTCCGAGGCGCAGCACCCTTCAGGCCATAATGGCGCATGATCGTGCACCTCGTCGACGGGACGTACGAGCTCTTCCGGCACTTCTACGGCCTGCGTCGCTTCACCAAGGGCGAGGACCGGCCTTACGGCGCGGTGGTCGGCGTCCTGCAGACGCTGCTCCAGATGATCGAGCAAGGCTCGACGCACGTGGGGGTGGCGACCGACCACGTGATCGAGTCGTTTCGCAATCGCCTGTGGCCCGGATACAAGACCGGGCAGGGTATCGAGCCCGCGCTGCTTGCGCAGTTTCATCCTCTGGAGGAAGCGCTTGCCGCAATGGGAGTCGCGGTGTGGCCGATGGTCGAGCTCGAGGCAGACGATGCGTTGGCTTCGGCCGCACGCATCGCCGACCTCGACACGACCGTCGAGAAGATCGCGATCTGGACCCCCGACAAGGATCTCGCGCAGTGCGTGCGCGGCGAGCGTGTCGTGCAGGTGGACCGCAGGACGAAGGAGATCCGCGATGCCGACGCGGTCCGGGCGAAGTTCGGCGTCGATCCCGCGCTGATACCGGATTACCTGGCGCTGGTCGGCGACGCGGCGGACGGCTACCCGGGCATTCCCGGCATCGGGTCGGTCACGGCGGCGCGGCTGCTCAACCTGCATGGCGCCATCGAGGCCTTCCCGCCCGAGGTGCTCGGCACGAATCGCGCACTCGCGCTGCTGTTCAAGGATCTCGCTACCCTGCGCACCGATGCCGCGCTCTTCGGCGATGCGGGCGAGCTGCAATGGTCGGGACCGACGGCGGGGTTCGGCGCATGGGCACAACGCATGGGCGCGCCGCGACTCGTCGATCGTTGCCTGAAGGCGCAGCAGGCGTTGGCCTGACGGCCGCCGCACGTTGCGGTCCGCGCGTGCGGGTGCGCACGCTGCTACGCCCGTAGCACGCGTGTCGGACGACGCCGGCGCAGTCTGATGCAGATCATGGGTCCGTGGCACGCGATCGATAGACTGCGCGCATGGACCGACGCGCCTTCCTGCGCATCGCAGGGTTCACGACCGTATCGGGGCTCGGTCTCTCCGGCTGCCCGTCGGAACACCCGTCGAGCCCTCCCGGCCGCTACGCATTTCCGCAAGGCGTCGCGTCGGGTGACCCGCGCGCCGACAGCATCGTGCTCTGGACGCGCATCGTCGCGACCGGCTCACCCTCGATGGTCATCGCGGCCACGCTGCAGCTCGCGCGGGACGCGCAGTTCATGGACGTCGTCGCCGAGCAGCGCGTCGAAGCACGCGCCGAGTGGGATTTCACGGTCCGGCACAAGATCACGGGGCTCCCGCCGGCATCGCGCCTCTACTACCGCTTCGTTGCCGGCAGCGACACGAGTCCGGTCGGCCGCACGCTGACCGCGCCCGCCCGCGACGCGCGCGTGGCCAACCTGCGCTTCGCGTTCCTGTCGTGCCAGGACTGGTCCGCGAACCACTGGGACGGCATGACACGGCTCCTCGCGGAGGACATCGACCTCGTCGTGTTCCTCGGTGACTACATCTACGAAGGCACCGCGCCTTCGGGCGTGTGCCCGCCCGAGGCTTCGCATCCGGTCATTCGCCTGCCGGTCGGCCGCGACGCCGGCGCGTACCAGGTGGCCGAGACGCTCGCCGACTATCGCGCGCTCTACCGCACCTATCGCAGCGATCCGCGGCTGCAGGCGCTGCACGCGCGCCATCCCTTCATCGCGATCTGGGACGATCACGAGTTCAGCGACAATTGCTGGCAGGCGCACGAGACGTACACGCCCGCGCAGGTCGAGAACAGGCCGCGCCGGGCCGCAGCGAGCCAGGCCTGGTTCGAATGGCTGCCGTCGGACGTGCATCCGGGCGCAGGCGATGGCTTCGCGGCGCTCGAGATCCAGCGCGAATTCCAGTGGGGCACGCTCGCGCACTTCGTGCTCACCGACGAGCGGCTCCATCGCACGCAACCGGCCGTCGACCGGCTCGGGCTCGCGGACGATCCCGCCAGCGGCGTGTTCGAGCTGGGCTCGCGCCGCATCGTCGGGGTGTCGACGCAGCGCGACGCCGAGACGTTGCTCACCAGGACCGGTTTCCCGCCGACCATGCTGGGCGAGGCACAGGAGCAGTGGTGGCGCGCGACGATGCGCGATTCGCCGGCGCAATGGAAGCTCTGGTGCAATGAAGTCACCCTGATGCGGCTGCAGGCCGACCTGCGTGGGCTCGCGCCGGCGCCCTTCAATGCGCGGTTCCTGGCCAATACCGATCAGTGGGATGGCTACGGTTCCGCGCGCAACCGGCTGCTCGGATACCTGCGGGAGGACGGGGTCGCAAACGTCGTCGCGCTCACCGGCGACATCCACGCCTTCGCGGCAGGCATCGTGATGGAAGACTTCGACGCTCCCGAGATGCGCCCGGCCATTGCGGAGATCGTGGGGGCAGGGCTCAGCAGCGAATCGCTGTTCTATCCCGTGGACGCGGCCGTGCGCGCGCACCCCATCGGCGTCTTCTTCGCGGGCCTCGTATCGCAGCGCGACAACGGGGCGCTGCGCGTGACGCTCGACGGCACCCTGCGCACGTACAACCCCTGGGTGGCGCACGTGGACACGCGGGCGATCGGCTACTGCGTGGTGGACGTCGATGCCGTGCGCGTGCAGGCGCGGCTCGTGCATCTCGCCGATACGGGCGCGGCGACGCCGCTGCCGCACGACCGCGTCGAGAGCACGACCGTCGTCACGGTGCCTTCGGGCAGGGTGGAAGTGCAGGTGGCGACGGCGTGAGCACGCACGCCACACGTGTATCGATGATGACCGGGTCCGAGTTGCGCATCCAGCCCGTGCCGTGAACCTCCGGCTGCGCGTCCCGCTGCACCGCGCAGTCGACGGCAGCGCGCGCAGCGGCTACGACTGCCGCCCTACCAGTTGACGAGCTTCCAGGCCGCGGCACCCATGAGCCCCGCGGCAGGCAGGGTGATCACCCACGCGACGACGATCCCGCGTGCCACGTGCCAGCGCACGGCCGCGGTCCGCCGCGCGGCGCCGACGCCGATGATCGCGCCGGTGATGGTGTGCGTCGTCGACACCGGCACGCCGAGCCCCGTCGCGAGAAAGAGCGTGATCGCGCCGCCGGTCTCGGCGCAGAAGCCCTGGATCGGCTTGAGATGCGTGATGCGCGAGCCCATCGTGTGCACGATGCGCCATCCACCCAGCAACGTGCCGAGGGCCATCGCCAGCTGGCAGCTCAGCACGACCCACAACGGCACGTGGAAGCCGCCTTCCAGCAGGCCCTGCGAGAAGAGCAGCACCGCGATGATGCCCATCGTCTTCTGTGCGTCGTTGCCGCCGTGGCCGAGGGAATACAGCGCGGCCGAGATGAGCTGCAGCACGCGGAACCGCCGATCGATCGCGTAGGGCGACGAGCGCAGCGTCGCCCAGCGCACGATCAGCACGAGCAGTTGCGCGAGCACGAAGCCGATGACCGGCGAGAGCACGATCCCGAGCGCCGTCTTGCCGAGGCCGCTGAAGACGACGGCGTCGAGGCCCGCCTTGGCGATGCCAGCGCCCGCCAGCCCGCCGATCAGCGCGTGACTGCTGCTCGAAGGCAGGCCCCACCACCAGGTGAGCAGGTTCCATACGATGGCGCCGGTCAGCGCACCGAAGATCACGCTGGCGTCCACCAGCCCGCTCTGCACGATCCCGGTGCCGACCGTCTGCGCCACGTGCAGGCCGAACACGGCGAAGGCGATGAAGTTGAAGAAGGCCGCCCAGGCTACGGCGACCTGCGGCCGCAGCACGCGCGTGGACACGACGGTCGCGATGGAATTGGCGGCATCGTGCAGGCCGTTGAGGAAATCGAACAGCAGCGCGAATGCAATGAGCGCGAAGAGGACCGGCAGGGCGATCGTGGTGGCATCCATCGGGCGTCCTGTCGAGGAGCAGGGACTTCAGACGTGCTTGGCGGTGATGGACTGGATCGAGTTGGCGATGTCGTCGCACTTGTCGACGACGTTCTCGACGAGCTCGTAGATTTCCTTGCGGTCGATGTAGCCGATCGTGTCGATGTCGCCGGCGCGAAGCTGTGCGCGCAGCTTGGTGAGTCCCTGGTCGAACGACTCGTCGGCCTGGCCCTCGATCAGGCCGATCTTCTCGCACAGCCGGAAGATCTGCCGATGCGACGCCGTGATGGAATCGAGGTGCGGCATGACCTCGTGCAGGAGCTCGGCGCTTTGCAGCACCGCGTCGACCATGGCGTGCATCTCCGCCTTGAACTGGGAGATCCCGTAGCGCTGCATGCCCTTGGCAGTGTCTTCGACGAGGTCGACCGCATCGTCGAGGTCGTGGGCGAGGGCGAGCAGGTCCTCGCGATCGATCGGCGCATTGAACGTGCGGTTGGCGCTGATGAAGATCTTGCGCGCGACGGCGTCGGCCGCTTCCTCGATCCGGCGGATCGCGGCGACATGCTGGTCGATGGGGCCGTCGCCGTCGATCATCTTGCGCAGCTCGCGGGCGGCCTCGAGGATGCGCTCCGCCTGCTGGCAGAAGAGCGCCGTGAAGCTTTCCTCGGGCGGCATGAGGCGGCTGAACAGATTGAGCGCCATGGTCGGATCGTCCTGTGGGGAGTGCGATTGTAGTCAGTTCGCCGGGCTCGCCCCGCTGGGCGCTTGCGCAGTGCTTCCTGGCCGGACGTCGGAGAGACTAACCCATCGCGACGGCCGCACCGATCGACGCTGCAAAGCCGCGTTGCTTCGCGGCTCCCGATGCTCGCGAGCAGGTTCCGCGCCAGCAACGCGTCCTGCGGACACACGCGACGTGCGTTGGCCGGACCGATGCTAGAATCGCGGCCCCCGGACCCCAAGGAAATGACCATGCCGCCGGCAACCCCGGGAACGCGCATTCTGGTCGCCGACGACAACGTCGACAGCGTGCAGAGCCTCGCCATGCTGCTCACGCTCTCCGGCTACGAAACGCGTACCGCGGGCGATGGCGTCGAGGCGCTCGCGGTGGCCGAGGACTTCCAGCCGCACGTCGCGTTCCTGGACATCGGCATGCCCAGGCTGGACGGCTATGCCACGGCACGCCGGTTGCGCGCCCGGCCGTGGGCACGGCAACTCGCGCTCTATGCACTGACCGGGTGGGGGCAGCCCGATGACGCGCAGCGCGCGCTGGAAGCCGGATTCGACGGCCACCTCGTGAAGCCACTCGACGTCGCGTTGCTCGAGGAGCTGATCGCGTCGAAGCGTTCGGACGCGCGTTGAACGCGCTTCCGGCGAATCGCCGCGAGCGGCGGATCACGACACGTTGACGATCCGCGTCGGCACCGCAGGCTGGACGCTGCCGCGTGCGGTCCAGGAGCGCTTTCCCGATGCAGGGTCGCATTTGGCACGCTACGCAAGCGTGTTCGCGGCGACCGAGATCAACTCGTCGTTCCATCGTCCGCACCGGCCCGCGACCTACGCGCGCTGGGCTTCGAGCGTGCCGGAGCATTTCCGGTTCTCCGTCAAGGTGCCGAAGGCGCTCACGCACGAGCGGCGCCTCGCCGGCACGAGCGCGGCTCTGGATATTTTCCTCGGCGAATGCACGCACCTCGGCGCGCGCCTCGCGTGCCTCCTCGTGCAGCTGCCGCCGAGCCTTGCTCTCGATGCAGCCACGGCGGGCGCGTTCCTCGCCGAGCTGCGGGAGCGATACGCGGGCGATGTCGCACTGGAGCCGCGGCATCCGAGCTGGTTCGAACCGGAAGCGGCCGCGCTGCTCGAGCGCTACCGGGTCGCGCGGGTCGCCGCGGACCCGGCGCGCGTGCCGCACGCAGCGGAGCCGGGCGGATGGACGGGCCTCGCGTACTGGCGGCTGCACGGCTCACCGCGCATGTACTGGTCGTCCTACCCCGAACCTGCGCTCGATGCGCTGGCCGCGCAGTTGCGCTCGGCAGCGGCGCGCGCCGACGCTGTGTGGTGCATTTTCGACAACACGACTTCGGGCGCGGCTGCAGCGAACGCCCTCGACCTGCTGGCACGCCTCGCCTGAGTCTGCTGCAGCCGCATGTCGTGGCGCACGCAGGTCGCCCACGGCGCGGTGCGGCGTCCGCGCGGCCTCGTGCACCTCACGCGAGGTGGCGGCGCAGGTATGGCGCGGTCCGGCTCTCCCTGGCTTTCGCAATTTCGCGCGGCGGGCCGCAGGCGACGATGCGTCCGCCGTCCTCGCCCGCGCCGGGCCCGACGTCGATGACCCAGTCGCTGCCTGCGCGACGACGCGCATCTCGTGCTCGACGACCACGACGGTGTTGCCGAGCATCCACCAGTCCCTGCAGCTGCGCCATCAGCTTGTCGACGTCGGCGGGGTGCAGGCCGGTGGTCGGCTCATCGAGCACGTAGAGGGTATCGCCGCGCTGCATGCGCTGCAGCTCCGTCGCGAGCTTGATGCGCTGCGCCTCGCCGCCGGAGAGCTCCGTCGCGGGCTGGCCGAGGCGCAGGTAGCCGAGGCCGATGTCGCTGCAGCAGCGCGAGCGGCTTGCGCACGGCCGGCTCGTCCGGCGAAGAACTCCAGCGCCTCGTCCACCGTCATGCCGAGCACCTCGGCGATGTTGCGCTCCGTGCCATCGCACTTTCAGCGTCTGCTCGTTGTACCGCGCGCCGTGGCACGTGGGGCAGGGCGCGTAGACGCTCGGCATGAACAGCAGCTCGACGCTGACGAAGCCTTCGCCTTCGCAGGTCTCGCAGCGGCCCTTCGCGACGTTGAACGAGAACCGGCCCGACGTCGTAGCGTTTCGCGCGCGCCATCTTCGTCGCGGCGAACAGCCTGCGCACGTGATCGAACAGGCCCGTGTACGTCGCGAGATTCGAGCGCGGCGTGCGGCCGATCGGCTTCTGGTCGACGCGCACGAGCCGTCGCACCGCTTCGATGCCGGCAGGCGATCCGGCCGCGTGTCACCGATGCCACGGAGAGCTCGGGCGCTTCGCCGGATTCTTCCTCGTCCTGCGGTGGCCTCGTGACCGAGGTGCTCGCACACGAGCTCCACGAGCGCCTGGCTGACGAGGCTCGACTTGCCCGAGCCCGACACGCCCGTCACTGCGGTGAAGCACGCCGAGCGGGATGCGCGCGTCGACGTCCTTCAGGTTGTTGCGCGTGATGCCGCGCAGCTCCAGCCAGCGTGCGGCGACGCGCGGCTCGCGCGCGGCCGCCGCCGGCGGCGCGAACAGGTACTGCGCGCGTGCGCGACCCCGCGACGCTCGCGCAGGCCCTCGGGCGGGCCGCTGTACAGCGACCTCGCCGCCGCGCTCGCCGGCATCGGGCCCGATGTCGACCAGCCAGTCGGCGCGCCGGATCATGTCGAGGTCGTGCTCGACGACGAAGATCGAGTTGCCGGAGCGCTTGAGCTGATCGAGCGCCAGCAGCAGAGCCTCGCTGTCGGCAGGATGCAGGCCGGCGGAAGGCTCGTCGAGCACGTAGATCACGCCGAACAGATTGGAGCGGATCTGCGTCGCGAGGCGCAGGCGCTGCAGCTCGCCCGGCGACAGCGTGGGCGTGCTGCGGTCGAGCGAAAGGTAGCCGAGGCCGAGCTCCTGCAGCGTCGCGATGCGCGCGACGAGGTCGTGCGCGATGCGCTGTGCGGCGAGGCGCTTCTCCTCCGACAGGTTCGGCGTGCGCCGCACGTCCGGCGCGCCCGCGTGCGCGGAGCCGCCGGCCGCCACGCGCCGTGCAGTGTCCTTGCGCGCGTCCGCACGCCGCTGAGCGTGGCGTGGCTGCGTCCGCTTCGTCGAAGCGTCCTTCGGCCGCCGGCCGCAGCAGCTTGGCCATGCGATTGAGCGACATCTGCGCCAAGCGTGCCGATGTCGACGCCCGCGAACGTCACGGACAGCGCCTCGCGCTTGAGGCGCTTGCCTTCGCACACCGGACACAGCGCTGCCGACCATGTAGCGCGACACGCGCTTCTTCATCAGCGCGCTCTGCGTCGTCGCGAACGTGTGCAGCACGTACTTGCGTGCGCCGGTGAACGTGCCGTAGTAGCTCGGCTCGAGCTTGCGCCGCAGCGCGGCGCGCGTCTCGGCCGGGGTGAAGCCGGCGTACACCGGCACCGTCGGCTGCTCCTCGGTGAACAGGATCCAGTCGCGGTCCTTGCGCGGCAGGTCGCGCCACGGCGTGTCGACGTCGTAGCCCAGCGTCACGAGGATGTCGCGCAGGTTCTGGCCGTGCCAGGCCGGCGGCCACGCGGCGATGGCCCGCTCGCGGATGGTGAGCGAGTCGTCGGGCACCATCGTTTGCTCGGTCACCTCGTAGACGCGCCCGAGCCCGTGGCAGTGCGGGCAGGCGCCCTGCGGCGTGTTCGGCGAGAAGTCCTCGGCGTAGAGCATCGGCTGCCGCGGCGGATAGCTGCCGGCCCGCGAATACAGCATCCGCACGAGGCTCGACAGCGTCGTCACGCTGCCCACCGACGAGCGCACGCTCGGCGTCCCGCGCTGCTGCTGCAGCGCGACCGCGGGCGGCAGGCCTTCGATCGAGTCGACGTCGGGCACGCCGACCTGGTCGATCAGGCGCCGCGCATACGGCGCGACCGATTCGAAATAGCGCCGCTGCGCCTCGGCGTACAGGGTGCCGAAGGCGAGCGACGATTTGCCCGACCCGGAGACCCCCGAAAATACAACGAGGGCATCGCGCGGAATGTCGACATCGATGTCCTTGAGGTTGTGCTCGCGCGCCCCCTGCACGCGTACGAAGCCCCGCAGCACCGCATTCGCGGGGCGTGCGTGGTGGTCGGGATCGGCACGGCGCATCCCGTGCCCCAAGCAAACTTCGCGCCGCTCACTGGCGGAGTGCGGCGGACCTCGGCCGTGACGATGCGTCGCGCGCAGTGTAGTCGTCGCCCTACGCGTCTTCCGCGTCGTGACTGACTGCCCCGGCGGCGTTACGCACTCACAATGCGCGAGGCCGGGAATCGCCCGGGGCCGCTTGGCGGTCGAAAACTTCTAACAGCAACGGAGCGACTCATGTTCGGACTTCTGGATTCAGACAGCAACAACGCCATCGACCTGCTCAAGCGCGACCACGACGAGGTCGACACGATGTTCAAGGAATTCGAGTCGGGCAAGGACGAGATGCGCGGGCGCGAGAAGCAGGAGCTCGTCGCGTCGATCTGCAATGCGCTGACGATCCACGCCACGATCGAGGAAGAGATCTTCTATCCGGCCGTGCGCCGCGCACTGAACGAGGACGGGGATGACCTCGTCGACGAGGCTGCCGTCGAGCACCAGACGCTCAAGGACATCATCGCGCGCCTCGAGGCCGCGCCGACGACCGACCCGCTCTACGACGCCGGCGTGAAGGTGCTGAGCGAATATGTGAAGCATCACGTGCGCGAGGAAGAGAACGAGCTCTTCCCCAAGGTGAAGAGCTCCGATCTCGATCTCGACGCCCTCGGCCAGAAGCTCGCCGAGCGCAAGGCCGAGCTCGCGCAGGGTGGATCGGCCGGTCGCTCGCGCGGCAACGGTTCGCGCCGCGACGCGAGGTCGGCGAACTGATCAGCCCGGCTTGCCGTCCAGGCGCGGCCGCGACAGCACGGGCCAGTAGCGGATCGCGTACAACGCGAAGGCGCTCGACCAGCAGAGCGCCGACGCGATGACGGTGGCGAGGTACATCTCCGGCAGGAGCGCACCGCCGAAGACGCGCACGATGGCGGCGAGGTGGACCAGCGCGTAGCACGTCACGTCTCGAAGCCGTCCGCGACGAGCGGGCGCCCGGTGTGCCCCTTCGCCGTGCGCGTCATCATGCCGATGGTCAATGCCACCGATCGCGCCGATGGTGAGCGCGTGCGTGGCGAGCGGCTCGGCGACCAGCCGAGCGCCGCCAGCGCGCGCAGCACGAGGTACAGCACGATCCACGCGTACGCCGCGTGCAGCACCCAGACGAGCGGCGTGCGCGTCGTGCGCCACGGCTGCCATAGCCACAGCCGCGCGGCATGCGCGATCGCCGCGACGAGCGGCGACCACCGCCACGACCTGCGCCGGTGCCTGCAGCACATCGACCGCGAGCAACGCCAGCACGACGCCCAGTGCCGATGCGCTTCGAGCCACGGCATCCGCCGTGCGTTGGCTGCCGGGAATGCCGTTGTTGGTGAACATCGGAATGACGCGTCCGCGCCATCACCGCCATGATGAACAGCACGACGTCGAGCCCGGTCTGCACGCCCAGCCGCGCGGGCCAGGTCGAGCGCACCGAGTTGCGCGGCGTGCACGGCGAGCACTGCGCACGCCGATGACGACGAGCAGCGCGATGAAGAAGTAGTTGCGCCGGTTGTCGCGCGCGCAGCAGCGGCACGCGCGATGCCGACGGCAACGGCGATGGGGAACGCGGCGTTGACGAGGGCGGCGGCCGAGCGGCAGCGGCGTCAGCACCAGCACGCGACCGGCAATCCAGAGCAGCAGCGAGCGAGGCGAGCGGCGTCCCGGTCGGCGTCGGCTGACCCGCTCCAGTTGCGCACCGCGGTGAGCAGGAACCCGACGATGACCGCCATCGTGTAGCCGAAGAGCATTTCGTGCGCGTGCCACAGCGGATCGCGCCGGACGTAGCGCGCTGCCGATGCAGCCGGCGTACTCCGCCGCCCACAGCGCGAATCGCCAGCGCGGCGAAGATGCTGGCGAGCAGGTAGAACGGCCGGAAACCCAGATGGAGCAGCGCGAACCTGCGGATCGCGTCGCCGCAGGCACCGCGTCTCCCCCGGTCTTGCGGCCGCGTCTGCAACGTCCATCGCGCTCAGCGAATGACGCGAAGCAGGGTCAGCCTGAGCCCGGGCGTCGGATCCGCGCCGCTGTCGATCCGCCCGAGCGCCGCCTCCGGCGTCTGCGCGTGCGGGTCGAGCGCGAACGACAGCGCCGGCGGCTCGGCTGCCGTGCGCACGCTGTCGCGTTCGACGCCTTTGCACGCGGTTCGACGGCCGCGCCGGCGATCGCGCGCGAGACGCGCGCGCGTCGCCGAAACCGTCGAGCGACGCGAACACCACCACCTGATGCCGCTCGCCGCGGCGCGGGTCACGACTGCGTGATCGTAGGTGGCCGCGATCTTGTCCTCGATGCAGACGCCGCAGGCGACGGCGCCGACAGGCGCGAGCGCGGCCGCGAGCAACAGCACGCGACCTTGGAGCGCTCATTGCCGGCTCCCTTCGCGGGCAGGCGCGCTCGCTTCGACCTTCACCGCGCTGCCCTTGCGTCCGTCGCGAGCGCCGGCCTCGCGCGCGAGCCTTCGACGACGTGCGGACAGCGTTTCGGCGGCATTCCGCGGTGCCGGGCGCCGCAGGCTGCGGCTGCGTCGTGCCCTGCGGTCGCACGTTCGCGTCGGCCCACTTGAAGTACGCGATGTACTCGCGGATCTCCTCGTCGGAGAGGTTCTGGTTCGGCATCGGCACCTTGTACTTCGTCGAGCATCTGCTTCGCGATCGGGTCCGTCTGCAGCATCTGCTCGGGGCTCTTGAGCCAGCGCGTGAGCCACGCGTCGTCGCGGCGCTTGGTCACGTCGTACAGGTCCGGGCCGAGCTTGTCGCCGCCGGCGATCGAGTGGCAGGCGAGGCACTTCGACTCGAACGGCAGCTTGCCGTTCACGGCATCGGGTCGGTCGGCGTCGCCGTCGCCGGAATGTTGTGGTGCTCGCTGCTCGCGGATTCGCGCCCTCCTCCGGCTTGCCGCCCGCGGCGATCACGTCCGATCGCGCCCTGCGACGCGTTGGCGAAGTGATGGTCGACCATCACGTAGCTGCCGGCTTCCGGGAATGATGAACTCGACGATCGCGCTGGAGGACGATCCGAGCAGCACCGTCTGCATGCCGCGCAGCTGGTTGTCGGGATTGCCGTCGATCCAGACGCGGTCGAAGATCGTGCCGACGACGTGGAAGCTCGACGTGTTCGACGGCCCGACGTTCAGCACGAACAGGCGCACGCGCTCGCCGGGCTTCGCCGGGCAGCGGCTTGTCGACGAAGCCGTTGTAGCGACCGTTGAAGACGGTGTAGGTCGGCGACTTCGAGCGCACGCGATCGCCGTCGAGCACGTACAGCGGCACGCCGTCGACCTTGCGCTTCTGCGGATCGGGCTTCGTGTAGAACTCGCTCTGGATCACCGCGTACTCGCGATCGACCTTGGTCGGATAGCCGTCGCGCGGCTCGACGATCATCATCCCGTACATGCCCGAGGCGATGTGCTCGAGCACCATCGGCGTGCCGCAGTGGTACATGTACACGCCGGGGTAGTTCGGCGTGAACTCGAAGCTGATCGTCTGGCCGGGCGCGATCGAGCGGTACTTGTCCTGCGGCGACACCATCGCCGAGTGGAAGTCCATCGAGTGCATCATCGGCGCCGCGGTCACCTGCACGCCGGGCACGGTCTCGTCGCGAGCGATTGGTCATCGAGAACTTGATCCGGTCGCCGACCCGCACGCGAACGACCGGACCGGGCACCTGGTCGCCGAACGTCCACGCGCGAGAACTTCACGCCGGGCGCGATCTCGATGATCTTGTGCGTCGTGTCGAGGCGGATCTCCTTGACCGCGTCGGCGCCGAGCGGCTTCACCGTCCGCATCCATCGACGAGCGCGCTGCCCTGCGCGAACGCGCCGGTGTGGCGCTCGCTCGAGACCGTCGCGGGCGGCGGCTTGAAATCCATCTTGGAGATGTCGTAGCGGTCGGCCGGTGCGGTCGCCGCAGGGCCAGCTGCAGCCGCGGGAGCGCTCGAGGTCGGCGGTCGTGGTTGCCGCGGCGGGCGCCGCCGCGGGTGGCGTGGATGCGTCGCGGGCGCGATCGCACGCCGCGAGCGCAAGCGCGCTCAATGCGACCACAGCGAGCAGGCGTGGTGAAGCCGGGATGCGCAACATCGATGTCTCCTTCTGTTTTTCTTCTGGCCCACGGGATTTCCCGCACACCGACGAATACCACCCGGCTTACCGGACTGCTGTAGGACGACCTCTGATTCATGCGCCCGCTGACACGGGCAACACGCGGCAGGCGTTCAGCCGGCATCGCTCGTGGACGCCCCCGGCCGCGCGACGCAGCACGCGCACCAGCTGTCCGAGCAACCCCAGCAACGCGGCGGTCCACGCAGTGAGCGCAATGTACAGGAATACACGCGGCACGAAATCCAGGAAGTCGAGCTGCATCGCCCTGGCCATCGCATGCGTGCTGGCGGCGTACATGCCGAGCGGGAACACCGCGCCCCAGTAGAGCGGATCATAGCGGAGCGGAAATCGCTCGTGGAGCCGTAGCGCCACAGCGCGAGCATCACGAGCATCGGGAATCCACCACGTCCCGGTCGCCCAGTAGAGGACGGTGAAGCCCTTGAGGAACGGCAGGAGCGAAAGCAGGAACGGCGCGTCCGGCGCGTTGAGGATCAGCAGCGAGCCGGCGAGGACGGAGATCGCCATCGCGCCCATGTTGATCCAGTACGGCGGCGACAGGTCGTCGGCGAGCGAAGCGGAAGAAGGTGTAGCGGTAGAAGATGAGCGAGATCATCCAGATGTAGAGCATCCCGCCCCACAGCCACATCGAGAGCGCGAGGAAGTTGAGCGTGCGAGCCGGAAGGGCTGCGCGCCAGTGCGTGGCGATGAGCGCGCTCAGGACCGCGATCGACTGCGTCGCGACGACCGCGAGCAGCCATCCGCCGCTGATGCCCTCGTCGAGCGACGGCTTGTCGCTGCTTGATCGTGAACGCGGTGAAGATGGTGTAGACGAGCCCGACCCACAGCGCCGCGGCAAGGACGAAGTGCACGTCGCGATGCGCGGACTCGGGCCGAGCAGGACGTCTCGGCTCCCGAGCACGCTGGGCGCGCGACGTCGTGAGGAACCCGGGCCCGCGCGGTGATCGATCATGTCGCCGAAGAATCGCGGCCGGTGGCGCCCGAGCCGCGGGCGATCAGCGCCCACAGAGCAGCACGTACGCGCCGATGTTGATCGCGAAGAGTGCCTGACATCGATGACCCCGACGCCGAGCAGATGCGCGGCGATGGAGACGATGCCCGGTCGCCATCACGAGCCGAAGTTCGAGGGCGAGAAACCGGCGAGGCCGGCGATCGGCAGCGCCGGGATTTCGGCCGCCGCGTCGGCGGACGGGCGATGCGCGATCATGCAATCCGCCCATGGACGCGCGAGGGACACCGAGCAGCGCCGGCTGGGCGCGCAGCGTGGCGGTGCGTCAGCCGCTGTTGCGCAGGCCCGCGGCGATGCCGTTGATGGTGAGGTGGATGCGCGCGCCGCGTCGCGCTCGTCGGTCTGCGCCGCCGCGATAGCGCCGCAGCAGCTCGACCTGCAGGTGGTTCAGCGGATCGAGGTACGGGAAGCGGTTGCGGATGCTGCGCGCGAGCGTCGGATTGTCCTCGAGCAGCGTCTTCTGGCCGCGTGATCGCGAGCACGTGGCGCACCGTGCGCGCGTGCTCGGCGCTCGATGCGCGGCGAAGATGCGATCGCGCAGCGCCGCGATCGGGGACGAGCTCCGCGTAGCGCGACGCGATGGCGAGGTCGGTCTTGGCGAGCACCATCTCCATGTTCGAGAGCACGCTGCGGAAGAACGGCCAGCGCGCGTGCATCTCGGCGAGCGAGCTCGCCCGCGTCCTCGCGGACGCCGGCGAGCCAGGCCTCGACCGCGGAGCCGAAGCCGTACCAGCCGGGCAGCATCAGGCGGCACTGGCCCCAGCTGAACACCCACGGGATCGCGCGCAGGTCCTCGATGCGCGTCGACTGCGTGCGCGACGCGGGCCGGCTGCCGATGTTCAGGCTCGGCGATCTCCGCGATCGGCGTCGCCGCGCGGAAGTAGGCGACGAAGCCGGGCGTCTCGTAGACGAGGTCGCGATACGCGCGAACGCGTGCGCCGACAGCGCGTCCATCGCACCGTGGTACGCCTCGCGCCGGGACCGATCGCTCGGTGTCGAGCGAGCGCTCGCCTCGAGCGTCGCGGCGACGACGGTCTCGAGGTTGCGCCGCCCGAGCTCCGGATCGGAGTACTTGCTCGCGATGATCTCGCCCTGCTCGGTGAGGCGGATGCCGCCGTCGACGCTGCCCGGCGGCTGCGCGAGGATCGCGTCGTGCGCCGGACCGCCGCCGCGGCCGACCGAGCCGCCGCGGCCGTGGAAGAGGCGCAGCTCGACGCCGCGGCCGTCGGCGAAGGCTGCGACGAGCGCGCGCTCGCGCTGGTACAGCGACCAGTTCGACGTGAGGTAGCCGCCGTCCTTGTTGCTGTCGGAGTAGCCGAGCATCACCTCCTGCAGGTCGCCGCGCGACGCGAGCCAGCTGCGGTAGCGCGGGACGGCGAACGCCGCTCGCATCACCGCGTCGCCGCGGCGCGAGGTCGTCGATGGTCTCGAACAGCGGCACGATGTTGATCGCCAGGCGCTCCGTCGCCGCGCAGAGCCCGACTTCCTTGAGCAGGACGCCCACCTCGAGCAGGTCGCTCGACCGCGTTGCACTTGGAGATGACGTAGTTCGGCAGCGCCCGGCGCCGAAGCGCGCGTGGATGTGCGCCGCGGCCGCGAGGATCGCGAGCTCGCTCGCGCGTGCGTTCGGAGTACTCGAGATGCGGCGAACGCAGGAGGCGCGGGCCGGCGAGCTCGCGCGCAAGCAGCGCCACGCGCGCGGTCTCGTCGAGCGCCGCGTAGTCCGCGTGCACGCCGGCGCGCGCGAGCAGCTCCGCCACGACGGCCTCGTGCACGTCGGCGTTCTGCCGCAGGTCGAGCGCCGCGAGGTGGAAGCCGAACACGCCTGCTGCGCGCTGCAGCGGAGCGCAGTCGTCCGCCCGCGAGCAGTGACGGCGCCGTGCGCGGCGCAGCGACGCGGTCGATCACGCCGAGATCGGCGGCGAGCTCCGCCGCGGTGGCATACGGCGCGAGCGTCGCCATGCGGCGGGCGCGGGCGGCCCGTAGCCCGAGAGCGCCGCGCCGTCGCGGCGAGACGCGCGTAGATGCCGATCAGCGCCGCCGGTACGGCTCGTCGCTGCGATGCGGATTGAGGTCGTGCGCCGCGGCCGCGAGCGCCATGAGCTCGCGGTCGGGATGCACGAGGCGCGTCGACAGCGACAGCTCGGCGCCGAGCGCGTGCACCTCGCTCGAGGTAGTGCGTCGAACGCGACGCGTCGACTGCGCACGGACCGCGTAGTCGCAGCGTGTCGGCGGTCACGAACGGGTTGCCGTCGCGATCGCCGCCGATCCACGACCCGAGGCGCAGGAAGCGCGGCAGCGCCCAGGCGTCGGGCATCCCGAACGTGGCGCGCACGCCGTCCTCGAGCGCCGCGTACAGCCGCGGCACCTCGGCGAGGAACGTGTAGCGGTAGTACGCGAGCCCGTTGTCGATCTCGTCGTGCACGCGCAGCTTCGACAGGCGCAGCATCGCGGTCTGCCACAGCGAGAGCACCTGGCGCTCGAGCGCCGTCTCGAACTCCGCCGCTTCGTCGGGCGTCAACGCGACGCGGTCGCGCCACTGCAGCAGGCGGGCGATCTCGCGCTCGGCGTCGAGCATGCTCTTGCGCTGCACCTCGGTCGGGTGCGCGGTGAGCACCGGGCTCACCAGCGCGCCATCGAGCCAGCGCGCAACGCGCCGCACCGTCGATGCCCGGCTTCGTCCAGGCGCTCGAGCGCATCGGCGAGGCTGCCGCGCTGCGGGGGCGAGCCGGCCAGCGCGTGCGCGCGGCGCCGGCGGTTCTGCTGCACGTCCTCGGCGATGTTGGCGAGATGCGAGAAGTAGCGAGAACGCGCGCACCACGTTCAGCGTTTCGCGGATGTCCAGTCCGTCGAGCAGGGCCTTCGAGATCCTGGCTCGTCGCGGGCGCGCCGTCGCCATGTCGCGACGGAAGCGGATCGCCGTACGGCGGATCGTCTCGATGCGATCGAAGCCGGCGTCGCCCGTCTGCTCGCGGAGCACGTCGCCGAGGATCCGGCCGAGGAGTCGCGTGTCGTCGCGGAGCCGGGAATCCTTGTCGGTGGTGGCTTCCATGCGGCCATTGTAGCCACGTCGCCATGGCCGGCCGCCTTGGCATGCAGTCAACGCGGCCGTTCGCGTCCCGCCCGAATGCCGCAATCGGGCGCGGCGCCGGGTTATCGCACGGTGCGGGCGATCAGCCTGCGCGCGTGCTCCGCGCGCCACAATCCCTCGGTCTCGATGAAGCGGATGATCTCGGGCAGGCCATCACCCGTCTTGAGATTGCTGAACACGAACGGGCGGTCGCCGCGCATGCGACGCGCATCGCGATCCATGACCTCGAGCGAGGCGCCGACATGGGGCGCGAGGTCGATCTTGTTGATCACGAGGAGATCGCTGCGGTGATGCCCGGGCCGCCCTTGCGCGGGATCTTGTCGCCGGCCGCGACGTCGATCACGTACAGCGTGAGATCGGAGAGCTCGGGACTGAACGTGGCGGCGAGATTGTCGCCGCCGCGATTCCACGAAGACGAGGTCGAGCGCGGAAAGCGCGCGCCACAGGCGATCGACCGCCTCGAGGTTGATCGAGGCGTCCTCGCGAATCGCGGTGTGCGGGCAGCCGCCGGTCTCGACGCCGAGGATGCGCTCGGGCGGCAGCGCTTCGTTGCGCACCAGGAATTGCGCGTCTTCCTCGGTGTAGATGTCGTTGGTGACGACCGCGATCTCGTAGCGGTCGCGCAGCGCGCGGCACAGCGCCGAGCGTGAGCGCGGTCTTGCCGGAGCCCACCGGGCCGCCGATGCCGACGCGCAGCGGCGGCGGTTTGGTCGTGGCGTTCATCACCTGTTCATGGAATGTGCGCTGCCTGCGGACGCGAGCACGGCGCTCATGAGCGGAACAGCCGCGAGTATTGCGTCTCGTGCGCGGCACTGGCGAGCGCGAGGCCTGGAGTCCAGTTTGCAAAGTCGTTCCGTGTCCATCACGAGCGCATCGTGGGCGCAGGCCGGAATGCGCGTGCCGAGCATCGCGAGCACCCGCTGGCCGGCGGTCTGCCCGAGCGGCATCGCCTTCAACGCGGCCATGACCTGGTTCTCGAGCCACGACCAGAGATACCCCTGCAGCGCCTGCGACGGCGGCACCGACCACGCGGCGGCAGCGGCCGACCACGCCGTCGGATAGGCTGGCGCGGTGAGTTCGAGCAGACGCCGGCGATAGTCCGCGACCGTGGCGAATGCGTCGAGGTCGGCGAGCAGTCGCGCGAGCGAGTGTCCCATCTGCAGGGCTTCGGCGCGCAGCTCGGCGGTCTCGCGGCTCGCGGTGAAAGGCAGCGTCGAGGCTTGCCACCGTGGCATCGTCGCCGTCGTGCCACGCGCCCATGGCGGCGGCGACCGTGGGCAGCTCCCAGCGCGCCACGTTGAACGCCATGGCATCGCCGATCCAGCGCTCGACCGTGGCCTCGTCGTGCACGGTGCCGTCGTGAATGGCGCACTCCAGACCCTGCGAATACGTATAGGCGCCGACGGGCAAGGTCGGGCTCGCGAGCTGCAACAGGCGGACGAATCCGATGTCGCTGGCGAGGACGCGCTGTCGTTGCGGATCAGGCATCGCCGAAGGCATGGATGCGTGCGCCCGCCGTCGAGGCGTGGGTGTGCCCGGCGGCATAGGCGCCGGACTCGGGCTCGAACGCCGTGCGCACGTGCAGCACCTCGACGCCGAGACCGCGCAGCAGGTCCTCCAGCACGTGGTCTGCGGCGAGGCGCAGCCACGCCCTCGCCGACCTGCACGGGGACGTGGCGGTTGCCGAGGTGGTACGCGGCGCGGGCGAGCATCAGGCCGGAACAACGGGCCTCCAGGAGATCCTCGTCGGCGGCGACGATCTCGACCACGCGGCCATCCGAGGCGCGCACCCTGTCGCCGCCGCGCAGGACGGTGCCGCGCGGCAACAGCACGCCCGCGGCGTCTCCGGAACCGAGCACGGCACGGTAGCGCGAGCGGCAACGCGTCGCGAATGGCAATTCGAGGCGATCGGCGGCAACGCTGCCGGGATCTGCACGGGAGTGGATGAGGAGCTCGTCGGCCGCCATCGTCAGAACAGGAAGTAGCGCTGCGCCAGCGGCAGCACGGACGCCGGCTCGCAGGTCATCAGCTCGCCGTCCGCCCGCACCTCGTACGTCTGCGGATCGACCTCGATGCGCGGCTGCCAGTCGTTGTGCACCATGTCGGCCTTCTTCACGTTCGCGTGCCGTGCACCGCCACCAGCGGCTTCGCGAGTGCGAGCGAGGCGATCGCGCCCGTGTCCAGGGCCGCCTTCGACACGAACGTCACCGACGTCGCGAGCGCGCCCACCGAAGGCGCCGAACATCGGGCGGTAGTGCACCGGCTGCGGCGTGGGGATCGACGCGTTCGGGTCGCCCATCGCGCGCCGCGACGATCATGCCGCCCTTGAGGATCAGCTCCGGCTTCACGCCGAAGAACGCGGGCTTCCACAGCACGAGGTCCGCGAGCTTGCCCGGCTCGATCGAGCCGACGTCGTGCGACGATGCCGTGCGTGATCGCCGGATTGATCGTGTACTTCGCGACGTAGCGCTTGACGCGCTCGTTGTCGTTGCGCGCGCGATGTCTCGGGCAGCGCGCCGCGCTGCACCTTCATCTTGTGCGCGGTCTGCCACGTGCGGATGATCACCTCGCCGATGCGGCCCATCGCCTGCGAGTCGGACGAGATCATGCTGAGATCGCGCCGAGGTCGTGCAGGATGTCCTCCGCCGCGATCGTCTCGCGGCCGGATGCGGCTCTCGGCGAACGCGACGTCCTCGGCGATCGAGCGGATCGAGGTGATGGCAGACCATCAGCATGTCGAGATGCTCGTCGATCGTGTTGACGGTGTACGGCCGCGTCGGATTGGTCGACGACGGCAGCACGTTCGGCTCGCCCGCGATCGCTGATGATGTCCGGCGCGTGACCGCCGCCCGCGCCCTCGGTGTGGTAGGTGTGGATCGTGCGGCCTTGAATCGCGGCGATCGTGTCCTCGACGAAGCCCGACTCGTTCAGCGTGTCGGTGTGGATCGCGACCTGGACGTCCACTTCGTCCGCCACCGCGCAGGCAGGTGTCGATCGCCGCCGGCGTCGTGCCCCAGTCCTCGTGGAGCTTCAGCCCGCAGGCGCCGGCGCGCACCTGCTCGCGCAGCGGCTCGGGCAGGCTCAGCGTTGCCCTTGCCGAGGAAGCCGAGGTTCATCGGCAACGCCTCGGCGGCCTCGAGCATGCGCGCGATGTGCCACGGCCCCGGCGTGCACGTGGTCGCGAACGTGCCGGTCGCCGGGCCCGTGCCGCCGCCGATCATCGTCGTGACGCCGGAGATGAGCGCCTCGTCGATCTGCTGCGGGCAGATGAAGTGGATGTGCGAGTCGATGCCGCCGGCCGTCACGATCAGGCCCTCGCCCGCGATGATCTCGGTGGCCGCGCCGATCGCAATCGTCGACGCCGGGCTGGATGTCCGGGTTGCCCGCCTTGCCGATCGCCGCGATGCGGCCGTCCTTGATGCCGATGTCGCGCCTTGACGATGCCCCAGTGATCGACGATGAGCGCGTTGGTGATCGACGGTGTCCGCGACTTCGGCGCGCGACGCGCTGGCCCTGCCCCATGCCGTCGCGGATGACCTTGCCGCCGCCGAACTTCACTTCCTCGCCGTAGATCGTGAAGTCGCGCTCGACCTCGATCCAGAGCTCGGTGTCGGCGAGCCGGACGCGATCGCCGGTGGTCGGACCGTACATCTCCGCGTAGGCGCTGGCGCGAGAGCTTGACGCTCACTTGCACGGCTCCATCGGCGCGTTCAGCGCGCCCCATCACCTGCGCCGCTGAAAGCCGTACACCTTGCGCTCGCCGGCGAGCGCGACGAGCTCCACGGTGCGCGTCTGCCCCGGCTCGAAGCGCACGGCGGTTCCGGCCGCGATGTCGAGCCGAAAGCCGCGCGCCGCTGCGCGATCGAACGCGAGCGCTGCGTTGGTCTCGAAGAAGTGGTAGTGCGAGCCGACCTGGATCGGACGATCGCCGGTGTTCGCCACGTCGAGCGTCACGGTCGCGCGGCCGGCGTTCAGCTCGATCTCGCCGGGTTGCGGTGCGCATCTCGCCTGGGATCATCGCGCGCCCCTTCAGACGATCGGATGGTGCACGGTGACGAGCTTGGTGCCGTCGGGGAACGTCGCCTCGACCTGGATCTCGGGAATCATCTCCGGCACGCCTTCCATGACGTCGTCGCGCCCGAGCAGCGTGGTGCCGAAGCTCATCAGCTCCGCGACGGTGCGGCCGTCGCGCGCGCCCTCGACGATCGCCGCCGCTGATGTACGCGACCGCCTCCGGATAGTTGAGCTTCAGCGCCGCGCGCCTTGCGCCGCTCCGCCACCAGCGCGGCCGTGAAGATCAGCAGCTTGTCCTTTTCGCGCGGCGTGAGTTCCATGGCGGACTCGTCAGGTGTTCCACATGCGCAACGATGTCGCGCGCAGCCGGTCAAGGCCGGCCGCAGCACGACCAGCAGCGCGCAAAACCAATTGTCGCGCGTTCCGTGTCGCACGCGCGGCAGCGCGCGATCAGGAGGTCCGGGAAGGCGGTGACGCCCGCATCGGTTTCCGTCAGCACCGCAACCGCCACGGCATGCGTCGCGACAGTCGCGCGTTATCGCGCGCTCGATGCCACGACCAGCGTCGCGCATACCGGGCGCGACCGCGAAGTCCCGCACGCGCATCGAGCCACGACGATCGCCGTCGTGACCGGCGCGCTCATGCCAGAGAAGCCGCCCATCACGCTCGACGCGCGTTCGCGTCGCGATGCGACCGGTCGCGACGCGCTCGCCGGACGCGACGCGCCCGAGACAGAGGCATTCCCAGCCGATGTACAGGCGTTGGGCGCGAGCGTTACACGCGTATCGAGATCGGCCTTGGAGCCGTCGAAGAAGATCGTCGGCTGCGGCAGCCATTCGGCGACGGCGCCGGAACTGACGTCGAGAGTCACATGTTGTGACGCCCCGACGTTCGCCGGTGCGTACCACTTGCCCGCGCCGGGGGTGGTCAGAAGCGCGTGCGCGCCCTCGGCCGCGTGGATACCCAGATCCAGAACGTCGCCGCCCGCGATGCCCCCCGGTGGATGCAGCACGACCGCGTGGCAGACGCGCGGTCCTTCCGGGTAGAGCGGCTTCTGGACGCGCAGCGGTCCGACGTGCGCGCGCCGATCGAGCACCGTGCCGCCGTCGCGTCCGCTGAAGCCCAGCGTGAGCGAGGCATGCCACGGCGCAGCTCGCGCGAGGTCGGCGGATGTTTCGCCCCGAGATCGCGCGGGGCCACGGTCGTTGCGCACATACGGGCAGTCCTCGGTAAGGTGGTTCGCGCCGCGGTGCCCGGACGGTGTCTTTCGCCAGCTCGCAATCCGGACGATGCTCGCCGGGACTGCGGCTTGCTCGCTACACCGCCAACGCACCCTTGACGCCGTCACGATCCATGTCCTCGCCGCGCCCGCGCATCACGATCTCGCCGCGCTCCATGACCAGGTAATGATCGGCCAATGACCGCGCGAAGTCGTAGTACTGCTCGACCAGCAGGATCGCCATCTCGCCGGTCGCGGCCAGCGCGCGAATCGCGCGCTCGATGTCCTTGATGATCGACGGCTGGATGCCCTCGGTCGGCTCGTCGAGGATTAGGAGCTCGGGCGCCATCGCGAGCGCGCGCCCGATCGCGAGCTGCTGCTGCTGGCCGCCCGACAGATCGCCGCCGCGCCGTCGCAGCATCTGCCGCAGCACGGAAACATTTCGAAGATCGACGCCGGGAATCGCGTGCCGGCGGGCTGCGTCGCGAGCCCCATCCGCAGGTTCTCCTGCAACGGTGAGGCGCGGGAAGATCTCGCGTCCCTGCGGCACGTAGCCGATTCCGGCGCGAACGCGCGCGTGCGGACGCGCGCGCGAGTGACGTCGCGCGCCGTCGAAGTCGATCGCGCCCGGAGGCCGCCGGAACGAGACCCATCAGGCAGCGCAGCAACGTCGTCTTGCCGACGCCGTTGCGGCCAAGCATCGCGGTGACCTTGCCCGGATGCGCGCCTCGAAGGCGACGTCACGCAGGATGTGGCTGCCGCCGTAGTACTGGTTGAGGTTCGATATCTTCAGCATCGGCGCACCGTCATGGATCGAATTACGCCAACCAGCACCACTGAAGCGCGGCGCGCTGCGGCGAGAGCCGCCCCCGCGCCCCGCGTTCCATCGGACGTCTTACCGTCCAAGGTACACCTCGATCACGCGCGTCGTCGGCCTGCACGGTGGCGAGGCTTCCTTCGGCGAGTACGCTGCCTTCGTGCAGCACCGTGACCTTGCCGCCGAGTTGCCTGACGAACGCCATGTCGTGCTCGACGACCATCAGCGAATGCTCGCCGGCGAGCGAGACGAAGAGCTCCGCGGTGCGCTCGGTCTCGTCGTCGGTCATGCCGGCGACCGGCTCGTCGAGCAGCAGCAGGCGCGGTTCCTGGATCAGCAGCATGCCGATCTCGAGCCATTGCTTCTGCCCGTGCGACAGCAGGCCCGCGGGGCGGTCGGCGTGGCGGTCGAGTCGTATGCGTCCGAGCGTGTCCGCGACGCGGTCGCGCACCGCGTAGTCGACGGTGTCGACGAGCGCGCGGCGCACGCGCTTGTCGGTCTTGCGCGCGAGCTCAAGGTTGTCGAACACCGAGTGCTGCTCGAAGATCGTCGGCTTCTGGAACTTGCGGCCGATGCCGGCGTGCGCGATCTCGGGCTCCGACATGCGCGTCAGATCGAGCGTCTGGCCGAAGAACGCCAAGCCCGAGTCGGGGCGCGTCTTGCCGGTGATCACGTCCATCATCGTCGTCTTGCCGGCGCCGTTCGGCCCGATGATGCAGCGCAGTTCGCCGGCGTCGATCGTGAGCGTCAGCGCATCGAGCGCCTTGAACCCGTCGAAGCTCACCGTGATGTCCTCCAGGTAGAGGATCACCTTGTGCGACAGGTCGACCTCGCCGTGACGCATCATGTGCGAAAGTCCCGCGCCCTCGTCGCGCGCGGACGGCAGGTTGGGATGCGCGACGGCCGCGCTCATTCGACAGCCTTCGTGCCGCGAACGATGCGTTCGCGCAATTGCTTCCACAGTCCGACGACGCCGTTCGGCAGGTAGAGCGTCACGAAAATGAAGAGCGCACCGAGGAAGAACAGCCAGTAATCGGGAAAGCGAACGGTGAACCAGCTCTTGGCGAGATTGACGATGAACGCGCCGACCACGGCGCCGATCAGCGTGCCGCGACCCCCGACGGCGACCCAGATCGCGATCTCGATCGAGTTCGCCGGGCTCATTTCGCTGGGATTGATGATGCCGACCTGCGGCACGTACAGCGCGCCGGCGATGCCGCACAGCAGCGCCGAGAACGTCCACGCGGCGAGCTTGTACCAGAGCGGGTTGTAGCCCAGGAACATCACGCGCGACTCGGCATCGCGGATCGCGGTGAGCACGCGACCGAATTTCGACGTGACGAGGTAGCGGCACGCCCCGAGCGCACGCGAGCAGCGCGGCGGCGGACAACGCGAACAGCACGATGCGCGTCGCCGGAGACGGTGATCGTGATGCCGAGCACGCGCTTGAAGTCGGTGAAGCCGTTGTTGCCGCCGAAGCCGGTGTCGTTGCGAAAGAACAGCAACATGAACGCGAAGGTGAGCGCCTGCGTGATGATCGAGAAGTAGACGCCCTTGATGCGCGAGCGGAACGCGAAGTAGCCGAAGCCGAACGCGAGCAGCGCCGGCACCACGAGCACGAGCACCATCGACCACAGGAAGTGATCGCTGCCCTGCCAGTACCACGGCAGCGCTTTCCAGTCGAGAAACACCATGAAGTCGGGCAGGTCCATCCGGTAGCTGCCGTCGCGGCCGATCTGGCGCATCAGGTACATGCCGAACGCGTAGCCGCCCAGCGCGAAGAAGAGGCCGTGGCCGAGAGACAGGATGCCGCCGTACCCCCAGATCAGATCGAGCGCGACGGCGACGATCGCGTAGCACAGGATCTTGCCGACGAGCGTGACGAAATAGTCGGAAACGATGCAGCGGATGCCCGGCCGGAACGACGAGATGCATCAGCGGCACGGCGACGAACGCGAACGCCGCGAACGCCCCCGCTGCGACCAGTGCGCTGCGCGGCACGCGCCGCGCCGCGCGAAGCGTGAGCGGCACTCGCGTGGTCGCGGCGATCGTCGACAGGGTGATGAGATCGGCGGGCGCGTTCATCAGGTCTCGACGAAGCGCCCCTTCAGCGCGAAGAGTCCCTGCGGCCGCTTCTGGATGAACACGATGATGAACACGAGCACGACAATCTTCGCGATCACCGCACCGGTCCAGCCCTCGAGGAATTTCGACGCGACGCCGAGGCCGAGCGCCGCCCACACCGCGCCGGCGAGCTGGCCGACCCCGCCCAGCACGACGACCATGAACGAGTCGACGATGTAGCTCTGTCCCATGTCGGGACCGACATTGCTGATCTGCGACAGCGCAACGCCGCCGAGCCCCGCGATGCCGGCGCCGAGCGCGAAGGCGAGGGTATCGATGCGCGCGGTGGGCACGCCGACGCATCCCGCCATCGCGCGGTTCTGCGTCACCGCGCGGACGAACATGCCGAGGCGCGTGAGGTTGAGGATCGCCCACATGGCGGCAAGAACGGCGACCGAGAAGCCGATGATCACGATGCGGTTGTACGGCAGGACGAGGTTCGGCAGCGCGGCGATGCCGCCCGACATCCACGTCGGATTCGCGACTTCGACGTTTTGCGGGCCGAAGATCGTGCGCGCCGCCTGGATCAGCATCAGCGAGATGCCCCAGGTCGCGAGCAGCGTCTCGAGCGGGCGCCCGTAGAGCTTGCGGATCACGACGCGCTCCATCAGCGCGCCTACGGCCGCGGCGGCGAGGAAAGCGACCGGAATCGCCGCGACGATGTACCAGTCGATCAACGCCGGCAGCTTCGCGCGGAAGAACCCCTGCACGGTCCACGCCGCGTACGCGCCGATCATCAGCAGCTCGCCGTGCGCCATGTTGATGACGCCCATGACGCCGTAGGTGATCGCAAGCCCGAGCGCTGCCGAGCAGCAGCACGGAGCCGAGCGAGAGGCCGGTGAAGATGCGGCCCAGGTTTTCGCCCCACGCCGAGACGCCCGTCGATCGAGCGCAGCGACAGGCTCGCGGCCGATCGCACCGCTTCGATCGGGCTCGGCGAACGCATCGCCTTTCTTCTCGAGCAGCGCCATCAGCAGCTGCTTGGTGTGGGATCGGTCGATTCGCCCAGCGCCTTCACCGCGGCGAGTCGCACCGCGACATCCTGCGCGCCGAGGCTCGCCTTGGCGCGGGCGAGCGCGAGCTCCACCTTGACCGCGGCGTCGCGTCTCCTTCGCGAGCGCGCGCTCGATCAGCGGCAACGTGTCGGCATCGGCGCTGCCCGCGAGCTCCTGCGCGGCTGCGAGGCGCAGTCTCGCGCTCCGGCGCAAAGAGGCTTCAGTCCCGCCATCGCCGAGGAGATTTCGCGGCGCACGCGATTGTTGATCGTGATCGCGTCACGCGACGCCGGAGCGGCGTCACTTCGGCACCGGTGGCGGCGTCGGTCGCGCGCTCGCCTTCGACGATCAGCACGTGATCGCCGGCAACGTAGAGCGTTCCTCGGCGAGCGCCTTGAGCACCGGCAGCGCCGATTCGGGCGAAGCCTGGACGATGGCGTTGATGGCCGCGATCTTGTCGTCGGAATCGTCGCTCGACAGGCGCTTCACGAGTCGCCGCATCGAGCGCCGCGACGCGCAGTCGGCGCAACGCGAGCGCCAGCGCAGAAGAGCGAGTACGGGGAGTTTGCGCATCGTTGATGCAAGCGTCGCCCACGGCAACGACGCCGGATCCCGGCGCCTTCACGGGTATGACGCCCACCGCGACTGTCATCACCGGAAAGCGGCAATGCAGCCTCTGTTCGATCGCAACGGGCCGCTGCGCAGGTTTCGGCAACGGCCCGTTTCGCCGTGCCGGCATCAAGCCTGCCGGCACGTCCTTCTTCTTGTCGTTGCCGGGAATGTACGGGCTCCACGGCTGCAGCGCGCACCGGACCCTTCGTCTTCCACACGACGTTGAACTGACCGTCGGCCTTCACTTCGCCGATGAACACCGGCTTGTGCAGGTGATGGTTTGTCTCGTCCATCTTCGCGACGAATCCCGACGGTGCCTTGAACGTCTGCCCGCGCCATCGCCGCGATGACCTTGTCGACGTCGGTCGACTTCGCCTTTTCGACCGCCTGCTCCCACATGTGGATGCCGATGTAGGTCGCTTCCATCGGATCGTTGGTGACGACCTTGTCGGCGTTGGGCAGCTTCGCCTTCACCGCCCAGTCCTTGTACATCTTGATGAACGGCTCGTTCTCGCGGGTTCTTGAGCGACATGAAGTAATTCCACGCCGCGAGGTGGCCGACGAGCGGCTTCGTGTCGACGCCGCGCAGCTCTTCTTCGCCGACCGAGAACGCGACCACCGGCACGTCGGTCGCCTTCAGGCCCGGCGTTGCCGAGCTCCTTGTAGAACGGCACGTTCGAGTCGCCGTTGATCGTCGAGATCACCGCCGTCTTGCCGCCGGCGGAGAACTTCTTGATGTTGCGCGACGATCGTCTGGTAGTCGCTGTGGCCGAACGGCGTGTAGACCTCCTCGATGTCCTTCTCGGCGACGCCCTTGCTCTTGAGGAACGCGCGCAGGATCTTGTTGGTCGTGCGCGGATAGACGTAGTCGGTGCCGAGCAGGAAGAAGCGCTTGGCGCCGCCGCCGTCCTTGCTCATCAGGTACTCGACGGCGGGAATCGCCTGCTGGTTCGGCGCCGCGCCCGTGTAGAACACGTTCTTCTCGAGCTCCTCGCCTTCGTACTGCACCGGGTAGAAGAGCAGGCCGTTCAGCTCCTTGAACACCGGCAGCACGGACTTGCGCGACACCGAGGTCCAGCAGCCGAATACCACCGCGACCTTGTCCTGGGTGAGGAGCTGGCGCGCCTTCTCGGCGAAGAGCGGCCAGTTCGACGCCGGGTCGACGACGACCGGCCTCGAGCTGCTTGCCCATCACGCCGCCCTTGGCGTTGATCTCGGCGATCGTCATCAGCGCCGTTTCCTTCAGCGCCGATCTCGGAGATCGCCATGGTGCCCGACAGCGAATGCAGGATGCCGACCTTGATCGTGTCCGCGGCGGTGGCAGGTGCTGCGAACCACATTGCGTGAATGGATGCCGACAGTGCGACGGCCTTGATGAATGCGCGACGTTTCATGGGGCTCCCTTGTGTGCCGTGATGTGCGGGTGTGGGTCGTTATCGACCTCGATGATGTTTCGCAAGGAGCGTGCCCACGTCAGGGGCGCAGAAAAAGAAGCGCCAATACAAGGAGATGGACCGGGATGCGCGAAGCAATGGCGCGCTTTGGGCGAGCGTGCGCACGAGGGCGGTGCTCCGTGATGAGGCACGAATCACCGCGGCGCCCTGCGTTGGTGCGCGAATGCGTGCTGCGTGTCGGGAACGGTGTCAGGCTGAAGCCTGACCTACAACTCGCGGACGATCACCGTGCGGAGTCGGACCCGCACTCCTCGTAGGTTCGGCTTCAGCCGAACATTCCCAAATCGTCAGGCTGAAGCCTGACCTACAGCTCGCGGATTGATCCACGGTGCGGAGTCAGGCCCGCGTGTTCCTTGTAGGTTCGGCTTCAGCCGAACATTCTCAAATCGTCAGGCTGAAGCCTGACCTACAGCTCGCGGATTGATCCACGGTGCGGAGTCAGGCCCGCATTCCTTGTAGGTTCGGCTTCAGCCGAACATTGTTAAATCGTCAGGCTGAAGCCTGACCTACAACGCAGAGTCTCAGGCCCGCGTGTTCCTTGTAGGTTCGGCTTCAGCCGAACACTCCCAAATCGTCAGGCTGAAGCCTGACCTACAACTCACCAACCGCCTGACGCTTCGCAGCGCGTCAATGCGCACCGCGCTACTCCACCCAGATCTCGACCTGATACCTCGCGTCGGTCCCCGGCTCGACACGATGCTTGTAGCCGTTGCGGTCGAGGATGCGGTACAGCGGCAACGCTTCGCAATCGATCAGCAGCGTGAGCTTGTCGCCGGGCACGAAGCCGTCCACGGCGTCCAGCACCCTCACCATGGGTTCGGGTGCCGGCAGGCCACGCACGTCGAGAGTGAGGATCTGCGCCATGCGCGCTCCTTCGAGGGTCGATGGCGCATCGTGGGCGCCGCATCGCGACCCCACCTTGAGGCGCATCAAGCGACGCTCGTCGCGCGCCGCCCTCGCGTCGACATTTGCTGCAGAACGAAACGCAACGGTGCGATGCAACACGTGCCCGTGTGCGTCGCACTTCACGCAGCAGCGACGAATTCCTTGATGGGTGTCAATTCGCCGCGCGAGGCATGCGCCGTAGAGTCGCCGGACTCAAATGCGCAATCCAATGCGCATATCGGCGAAAACCACGCGCAGCGTGGTAACCGGGAGAAAACTGCGCGTTCTGCAAAGGAGGAAAAATGGTCAACACTGAGAAGCCGGCGGCTGCGCTGGCGAGCGACTCGTTCGACGACGTTTCCGAGGAGCCGATCCCGGCCATGCAGCAACTGCTCGACAATCCTTTCCTGCTGCTCTTCATCGGCGTCGCGATGCCCACCGTCCTGTACATCATCTGGGGCGTGATGGAGATCGTGGTCATTCCCGTAGCGAAGTAGGCGGCCGCGAGCACGGCCGTCGAGGAGCAGCCATGAGCGCCATACAGTCGCCCGTCCAACGGGTGTGGTGGAAGCAGCCGCTCGACCGCGTCGAAGGCACCTGGATCGTCATCGCGTTCGTGTGGTGCCTGGTGATGTTCTTCATGATGCCGTACTGGCACATCTACGGTAAGCAGAACCTCGCCAACGAGGCGTACCGCACCACGCCGGAGCTGCACACGGCCAAGACCCAGGCGATGGTCGACAAGTACAAGGTGCGCGAGGAAACCGACCTCAAGATCCCGGTCGTGCACCCGCCCGAGGGCAGCGACGTCTACCTCATCGCCCGACTGTGGCAGTGGTGGCCGATGCTCGAGCTGGAGGAGGGCAAGACCTACCGCCTGCATCTCGCGTCGATGGACTGGCTGCACGGCTTCTCGCTGCAGCCGGAGAACATCAACATCGAGGTGCACCCCAACTACGAGCACGTGATCACGGTGACCCCCACCAGGGCCGGCACGTACTCGATCATCTGCAACGAGTACTGCGGCATCAACCATCACACGATGGCGAGCCGCCTGTACGTCGTGAAGCCACGGTAAGGAGACGACGATGGCGGTCAATCGCATGTTCCGCACCTGTCCGTCGACCGGTCTCGTCTTCCACGAGCCGGCCGAGAAGCTGATGCGCTGGAACGCCGTCGCGGGCGTCGTGTCGCTCCTGGTCGGCGGCGTGCTGGCCCTCCTCATCATCCTGACGCGCTGGCAGGCGGTCCACCTGCTGCCGCCGGACTGGTTCTACCTCGTGCTCACGGCACACGGCATCGACATGCTGGTGTTCTGGATCATCTTCTTCGAGATCGCGGTCCTGT
The DNA here is from genome assembly GCA_963734575.1 of uncultured beta proteobacterium. GTDB lineage: Bacteria > Pseudomonadota > Gammaproteobacteria > Burkholderiales > Casimicrobiaceae > CAIWHR01. The sequence goes on from CAVTHT010000015.1 coordinate 194,380, forward strand.
ACTTCTGCGCCTCGACGCTGCTCAAGTGCAGGCTCGCGGCGCCGCGGTGGGGGTGGACGGCGTTCGGGCTGATGGTGGTCGGGGCCTCGATGAACAACGTCGCGGTGTTCCGCGGCGACTCCTCGGTGATGTTCACCTCCTACGTGCCGATGGGCGCGCACCCGGCGTTCTACCTCGGGCTCATCTTGTTCGCCGTCGGCGCGCTGATCGCGCTCTTCGTCTTCTTCGGCACGCTGGTCGTCGCCCGCAGCGAGAAGACCTACCGCGGATCGGTGCCGCTCGTGACCTTCGGCGCGGTGACCGCAGCGATCATCGCCGTGTTCACGATCGCCTCGGGCGCGATCATCCTGATCCCGACGTTCCTGTGGTCCGTGGGCTGGGTGCCGTACGTGGACTCGCTCATGTACCGGACGGTCTGGTGGGGCTTCGGTCACAGCTCGCAGCAGATCAACGTCGCCGCGCACGTCTCGGTGTGGTATGCCGTCGCGGCGATCGTGTTCGGCGCGAAGCCCATGTCCGAGAAGGTGTCGCGGGGCGCTTTCCTGCTGTACATCTTCTTCCTGCAGCTCGCCTCGGCGCACCACCTCCTCGCCGATCCGGGGCTCACGTCCAACTGGAAGATCTTCAACACCAGCTACGCGATGTACCTTGCCGTGCTGGCGTCGATGGTGCACGGCCTGACGGTGCCGGGCGCGATCGAGGTCGCGCAGCGCCAGAAGGGCTACAACAAGGGCCTGTTCGAATGGCTGCGCAAGGCGCCGTGGGGCAATCCGACGTTCTCGGCGATGTTCATCTCGCTGATCGGCTTCGGCTTCCTCGGCGGGATCTCCGGCGTGATGATGGGTACCGAGCAGCTCAACCTCATCATCCACAACACGATCTACGTCCCGGGCCATTTCCATGCCACGGTGGTGATCGGAACGACGCTCGCCTTCATGGGCCTCACGTACTTCCTGATTCCCACGCTGTTCCGGCGCGAGCTCATGTTCCCGGGCCTCGCGAAGTGGCAGCCGTATCTTTTCGGCATCGGGCATGTCGGGCTTCGCGCTGTTCATGATGGGCGCCGGGACCCTCGGCGTGCCCGCGGCGGCACTGGGACATGAGCTTCGCCGGCAACCGCTCGGCTACGAGTTCCCCGGCACCGCGTATCTCATGATGGCGCTGATGGCGATCGGCGGCCTCGCCGCCGATCGCTCGGCGGGGCGTTCTACCTTCTGGTGATCACGGTAGGCAGCGTGTTCGTCGGCAGGAAGATCGTGACGCCGGACTTCGTTCGCGTGCGCGCCGTCGATGGCGTCGCACCGTCGCCGCAGCCGGTGGCAGTCGCGATCGGCTCGCACCACGGCAATATCGGCATCGCGGGCTTCGTGGCGCCCGGGACGTTCACGCTCGCCATGGTGTTCCTCGTGGCCTTCATGCTGTATTACTTCGTGAATTGGAAGTACCTTTCGACGGTGTGGCCGCTGTCCTGATCGAGGGGGCCCACCGGCCGTCGCGCCGGTGGCCGACTCGGAGTGACCGTGAAGGTTCCCATGGAGGTGTCATGAGTGGGAGGGCGCATCGACGACAAAGCGCTTCCGCGGCCCGGGTCGCTCGCTCCGCGCTCTTCTTCGATGTGTTCAAGCTGCGCATCGGCCTCGTCATCGCGGTGACCGCGGTCATGGGTGCCGCGGCTACGCCGGGCGTTTCGCTGCCGCTCGTAGCGGGCATCGCGCTGTTCGTCGGCGTCACGCTTGCTGCGGCCGCCGCCGGCGGGTTCAACCAGTTCGTCGAGCGTGATATCGATGCCCGCATGACGCGCACGCGCCATCGCGCCTTCGTCACGGGGCGCCTGCCCACGTCGCGGCGTGGCTGCTCGGGATTGCCGCCATGGCGACCGGCGGCGTGCTGCTCGTCCGGTCGCCATCAATGCCGTGGCGGCGGTGCACACCTTCCTCGGCGCGTTCATCTACGGCGTGGTGTACACCGTCTGGCTCAAGCGCATCACGGCGTGGAACATCGTGGTCGGCGGTCTCGCAGGGCAGCTTCGCGTGCTGGCGGGCGCGACGGCGGTGCACCGGAGGGACATCGGCGCGCTGCCGATGGCGTTCGCGGTGGTGCTGTTCCTGTGGACGCCGCCGCACTTCTGGAGCCTCGCGATCGCGTGCCGCGACGACTACGTAGCGGCCGGCGTCCCGATGCTGCCCGTGAAGGTCGGGAACGCGCGGGCGGCGCAGGTGGTGCTTGTGAGCGCGGTCGTCCTCGTTGCGGCGTCCATCGTGCCGGTGGCCTTCGGCATGTCCGGCATCTATCTCGCCGGTGCGCTCCTCGGCGGCTTGCCATTCCTGTGGACGAGCTGCACGCTCGTGCGGCTGGCCATGCGCGCGACAACGCCATGCGGAACTTCCACATGTCGCTCGCCCAGCTCACGTGCGTGCTGGTGGCGGCCTTCGCCGACGCGGCATGGTATGGCTGACCCGCGCGGTGGACTCCGGACCCAACACGCTGCTGCTCGCCGCCGCGATCGGGCTCGTTCTCTGGCTCTTGCGGCAGCGGTGTTTGCGCAGCCGGTAGTCGAGGCGCGCACCTCGCTACGCAACAGGCGCTCGCCGCGTCGCGCGCCGCGATCGGCCAGAATCTGTCGCCTTACAGCCTCCTCGACGAGGACGGGCAGCGCGTCAGTCTCGCGCGCATCGGGGCAAGCCGCTCCTCGTTTCCTTTGTGTACACCGGCTGCTTCTCGGCGTGCCCGGTCGCGACCGAGTTCCTTGCCAAGGCGATCCGCGAGGCGCGGCGCACGGTGGGGCCCGACAGCTTCAACGCGGTGACGGTGGGCTTCAACCTGCCGTTCGATTCACCCGGCCGCGATGCGCGATTTCCGCCGCCGCCATGCGGCGAGCGCAGGCGAACTGGGCCTTCGTCTCCGGCGACGCAAGCGCCGTGCAGGGTCTCGCGCGCGAGGTCGGCTTCACGCTGGGTGGCCGACGGCGTCCGGCTTCGATCACGTCACGCAGCTCACCCTGGTGACGGGCGACGGACGCATCGCCGACCAGATCTATGGCGACACGTTCGAGCTGCCACGGCTCATCACGCCGCTCAAGGCGCTCGTCCTCGGCGGCACGGCGCCGATGACGGACTGGCGCGAACTTCTCGAGCGCGTGCGCCTGCTGTGCACGGTGTACGACGCGCGCAGCGGAGCGTACCGGCTGGACTACGGCCTGTTCATCGAGATCTTCGCCGGGCTGTCCGTGCTGCTCGGCATCCTGTTCTACCTCGGACGCGAATGGCACAGGCACCGGTCGAGCGTGCCGCGGTCGCCTGCTCCACCCGGCAGGGCGCAGGGCGCCTGAGATCGAGCGCGGGCCCATGCTCCGGTCGATCCATCGCGCAGGGCAGGGGGTCTTCCTCGCGCTCGAGCGGCGCCTGAACCGCGGCTTCGGCGATCGCACCAACCCGTTCTACGCGCTGGGTGCGATCGCTCATTTACCTGCTCTGGATCGTCGTGGGCACCGGGCTCTACCTGTACGTGTTCTTCAAGACGGGGGTGCACGAGGCGTACGACTCCGTGCAGGCGCTCACCCAGGCACAGTGGTGGCTGGGCGGGATCCTGCGCAGCGTGCATCGCTATGCGTCCGACGCGCTGGTGCTCGCGATGCTGCTGCATCTCCTGCGCCATTTCTTCTTCGACCGTTACCGGGGCTTCCGGTGGTTTTCCTGGGGCTCGGGCGTGGTGCTCCTCTGGCTGACGTACGCGAGCGGCATCAACGGCTACATGCTGCCCGTGGGACCGCACCGCGCAATTCGTGACGGTGGCCACCGCGGAGTGGCTCGACTGGCTCGCTCCGTTCAAGGGCGTGCTGGTGCGCAACTTCATCACCCCCGATGCGGTGAACGACCGCTTGTTCTCGCTGCTTTCGTTCATCCACATCGGCCTGCCGCTCGTGGTGCTCGCGCTCGTGTGGGTGCACACCCAGCGCGTCCCGGTGGCGCGCACCACGCCGCCACGCCCGGTGTGGGTCGGTCTCACCGGCGCGCTGCTGGTGCTTGCGCTGCTGAAGCCCGCGGTGAGCGGGCCGCCGGCGGATCTCGCCAGCGCGCCCACGACGATGCCGTTCGACTGGTTCTATCTCGGCCTGTACCCCTCGCTCTACCGCTTTGGTGCCGGCGCGCTGTGGGCCGCCGTGGGCGCGGCCACGCTGCTGCTCGTGGCGCTCGCCGTGGCTGCCGCCGAAGCGCAAGGCGAGCGCCGGTCATCACGTCATGGTGCGCCCGGACAATCGCATCGTCGCGGCACGCGATGGCGATACGCTCCTCGATGCAGTGCTGCGCGAAGGCGTGTCGCTGCCGTACGAATGTCGCAGCGGCGGCTGCGGCGAATGCAAGTGCGAGCTGCTGTACGGCTCGGTCGACCAGGGGCCGCACCAGCCGTCCGCCCTGACGGCCGAGGAGGCGGGCCGCAACCTGGTCCTCGCCTGCACCGCCGTGCCGCTTTCGGACGTCGAGATCGAGTACGTGCCGCGCATGGTCCCGGGCGGTGTGCCGCCGCGCGTGCATGTCGCTGCGGTCGCGCACATGGAGCTTCTCGCGCCCGACGTGATGCGCGTCCGCCTGGCGCCGAAGGACGGCGAGCACGTACCCTTCCATGCCGGGCAGTACATCAACATCGCACTTCCCGACGGCACGCACCGCAGCTTCTCCTTCGCCACCGCACCGCACCAGGGCGGCGACATCGAGCTGCACATAAGGCGCGTCCCCGGCGGCGCATACACCGGGCACGTCTTCGAGCAGATGAAGGTGGGCGACGAGGTGCGCTTCGAAGGTCCGCTGGGATCCTTCTTCCTGCGCGAGAACAGCGACAAGCCGATCGTGTTCGTCGCCGGTGCCACGGGTTTCGCGCCCGTGAAGAGCATGATCGAGCACGCGTTCCACGCCGGCGTCGGGCGGCCGATCCATCTTTACTGGGGCGTGCGTTCCAGGCGCGACCTCTATCTGCACGACCTCGCCGAGCAGTGGGCGCGCGAGCATCCGAATTTCCACTATGTGCCGGTGCTGTCCGAACCGCAGCCGGGCGACGGTTGGACGGGACGCACGGGGCTCGTGCACGAGGCGATCCTTGCCGATTTCCCGGATCTCGCGGGACACCAGGTCTACGCCTGCGGATCCGTGAAGATGGTCGAGGCCGCGCATCCCGCGTTCAAGGCGCGCGGCCTTTCCGAGGACGACTGTTTCTCCGACGCTTTCCGCCTGCGGCCGCACGTTGCGCGCGAATCGCCGCATGCCGACCTCGTCAGGCTCGGCGGCACCTGACGCAACGGCGAGACGACATGCACGCGCCAGCGATAAATCCTTTCGTCAGCTACGGCCTCCAGGTGCTGTGCTACGGCACGTTCCTCGGCGTGGTCGGCTTCTTCTCGAGCGCGCCACCCTACGTGCATCTGCAACCCGGCCAGGCGCTGGTCAAGCTCTCACTGCAGCACGCGGGCCAGCGCCTGCAGGCGTGCCACGAACGCACGGCCGAGGAGCTCGCGAAGCTCGCGCCGAACATGCGCGCCGCGAGCGTGTGCCCGACGCGAGCGGGCGCCGATCACCGTGGCCGTGACCCTCGACGACGTGCCTCTTTTTGCCGCCACCGCGCCACCGAGCGGCCTGGCCCGCGACGGCGCGACGACGCTGTACCGGCGGGCCGTCGTCGCGGCAGGATCCGCACCGCATCCGCGCGTCGCTGCGCGATTCGGTCTCCGCGACCGAGGCGTACACGCTTCGAGCGCACCATCGATCTCGCACCCGGGCGCGTCGCTCGTGCTCGATTTCGACGCCAAGTCCGGCGGCTGGCTCGTGCATTCGTGACGATCACGGGCTGCGGGTGTTAACGCGCATCAAGTGCGCTGCGGCCGATCCTCTCTAGCATCCTGTCATGGCAACGCTTCCCGCAGGCACGGTGGCCGCGACCCTCGCGCAGGGCGACGTCGCGTCGCGCGGGCGCGCCCGATCGCACGACAGGCGCTGCGGAACGCCCGGCGGGCGCGCCCGTCGCACATCGCGCTGCGGGCGTACCGGTCGGTCTCGCAGCCGACCTCGCGTTCGGCCGCTACACGCTGGTGGTGCCGCGCGATGCGCGCCGCGACCTTGCCGTCGCATGGCTCATGCTGGCGGTGGCGGCGCTCGCAGCCTCGGGCGTGCTGGCCATTCTGCTGGTGTTCTCGCGCACGCCCGGCCTCGCGCGACTCGTCCCGGTCGCGGATTTCTTTCGCACCGCGCTGGTCGCGCACGTCGACCTGTCGGTGCTCGTATGGTTCATCGCGTCGGGCGGCGTCGCATGGAGCCTGTCCAGCAGGCCACGCGCCATCGCGCTGGGCTGGCAGGCGCTGGTTCTGACCGCGGCCGGCAGCGTGGTGATCGCGCTGGCGCCGTTCTTCGGCGGCACGGCCATCATGGCGAACTACATCCCGGTGATCGACTCGCCTGCGTTCATCGCGGGACTGGTGCTGGTGGGCGTCGGTGCGCTGTTGCTCGTCGTGCGCGGACTCGTGACCGCGGCGCCTCCCGGAACGCGGCTCGATGGCGCGGGGTCGCTGCGCTTCGGACTGAACGGCGCATTGATCGCCGCCGCGGTGGCCCTTCTCGCGTTCGCATGGTCCTGGTTCCAGGTTCCCGATGCGCTGGAGCCGAAGGCGTTCTACGAACTCCTGTTCTGGGGCGGCGGTCACGTGCTGCAATTCTCGTGGACCTTGCTGCTGCTGGTGGCGTGGCTGCTGCTCGCCGATGCCTCCGGGCTCAAGGTGCCGCTGTCACCGCGCGTGGTCACGATGCTCTTCGGCATCGGCCTCGCCGCGGTGTTCGTCACGCCGCTCATCTATCTCGCTTTCGATATCGCCTCGGTGGAGCACCATCGGCTGCAGACGTGGCTCATGCGCTTCGGCGGCGGCCTGGCGATCGGTCCCGTCGCGGCGGGGATCGTGCTCGCCGTCCTGACGCAGCGTAGGCGTGTGGGCGAAGGTGCGCGCCCGCTGCGCGCGGCGCTGCTGACGTCCCTCGCGCTCTTCGCATTCGGCGGACTCGTCGGGTTTGCGATCGACGGCAACAACGTGCGCGTGCCGGCGCACTACCACGGCTGCATCGTGAGCGTCACGGTCGCGCTGATGGGGTTGACGTACTGGCTGCTGCCGCGCCTCGCGCTCGGCCGGCCGCGCGTGCGGCTCGCGATCGTGCAGTGCTACTGCTACGGCGTGGGTCAGGCGCTGCACATCACCGGACTCGTCTGGTCGGGCGGCTACGGCGTCCAGCGCAAGGTGGCGGATGGCGCGTTGGCCCAGCGCTCGCTCGAGGAGACCATCGGCATGGGCGTCATGGGGCTCGGTGGCCTCGTCGCGGTGGTCGGCGGGCTCCTGTTCGTCATCGTCGTGGTGCTCGCGGTCGCGGGCCAGCGGCGCGCCTGTGCGGTGGACGTGCGCGCGGCTGCGCATTGAACGAGCGCAAGCGCGCACCGCGAGCGTGCGTCGGCGTGGTCGCGCTCGCCGGCATCGCCGCCTTCGCCGTGGTGATCGCGAGCGCGCTCATCCGGCACATGCAATCGGGCCTCTCATGCGTCGAATGGCCCGCGTGCTATGGCAGTGCGGCGGCGATGCGGGCGGCCGACGCGACCCCCTTGGTGCATGGCGCGCGCATCGCACATCGCATCGCCGCCAGCGTCGTCCTGGTCGCCAGCCTCGGCATGGCGTTCACGGCGTGGCGCAGGCGTCGGAACATGCGCCGCGAGCTGCGCGTGGCGGTGCTCGCGAGCCTGGTCGCGATCTTTCTCGCGGTGCTGGGCGCTTCGATGGCCGGGTCGGTGCTCCCGGCCTATGGCCTCGCGAATCTCACCGGCGGCTTCGTCCTTGTCGCGATCTTCGCTGCCGCCTGGCGCGTCAGCGCGCGCGGAGCGGCGCCGGCGGACGCCACCCGCCGCATGGCGATCATGGCGCTGGTGCTCCTGCTGCTGCAGACGGAGCTCGGCGGATTGCTGGGTGTGCAGCACGCGCTCACCACCTGCGCGCGCCTGGGCGAATGTGAACCTTCCTGGCGATCGACGGTGCAAAGCGGGGCACTCGACCTCTTCCGGCGCCCGGCATGGACCGACGGCGGTTCCCTTGTCTCGGGCGCCGCGGCGACACTGCATTTCGCGCATCGAGCTCTCGGTGCCGTACTGGCCGTCGTCGCGCTGTTGCTGGCGGCCAGCCTCGACGGTCCATTCAGGCCCTTGCGGTGGGTGGTCGGTGTTTTGATCACCACGGCCCTGATCCTCGGTTTCGCGGCCGCCACCTTGGCGGGTCCGCTGGCGTTCGTGGTGCTGCACAACGCGGTGGCCGCGCTGCTCGCGGCGTTGTTCACCTGGCTCGCGACGCCACCACCCGCGCCGTGACGTGCAGTCGCCGCGCGCAGTTGGCAAAAAATGTCAGGCTGAAGTCTGACCCACCGCATCGCGCGCGGTGTTGTGGGTTCGGCTTCAGCTGAACGCTGTCAGCCTGACTCACCGCATCGCGCGCGGTGTTGTGGGTTCGGCTTCAGCTGAACGCTGTCAGCCTGACCCACCGCATCGCGCGCGGTGTTGTAGGTTCGGCTTCAGCCGAACGCTGTCGCCCGGGCCGCGGGATAATGCAGCGCTCATGTCCTCGCATCCTCCGTCAGCCGATCGTTGCGCGCTGCGTCGCTCGCCCGAGCTTGGTGCTCGCACCCGCTCGTGAGCTTGCATTACGACGTGGTGGTGATCGGCGCCGGCGCGGCGGGCATGATGTGCGCCGCGCGTGCCGGCCGGCGCGGCCGGCGCGTGCTCCTGGTCGAGCATTACCCCATCGTCGGCGAGAAGATCCGCATTTCCGGCGGTGGGCGCTGCAACTTCACCAATCGAACGGCCGGGCCGGCCAACTATCTTTCGCAGAATCCGGATTTCTGCCGCTCGGCGCTCGCCCGGTACACGCCGGAGCATTTCATCCGGCTGGTGGAGAGCCACGGCATCCGCTATCACGAGAAGAAGCTGGGACAGCTCTTCTGCGACGAGACCGCGCTCGACATCATCGCCATGCTCAAAGCGGAGTGCGCGCGCGGCGGTGTCGAATGGCGCATCCCCGCCGCCGTGCAAGGCGTGACCCGCGCGGGTGAACGCTTCGTGGTCGACACCACGGAGGGCACCGTCGCGTGCGCGTCGCTCGTGATCGCGACGGGCGGCCTCACCGTGCCGAAGATCGGCGCGACGCCGTTCGGCTACCGCCTCGCCGAGCAGTTCGGCCTGCGCGTCGTGGCGCCGAGGCCCGCGCTGGTGCCGCTCGCGCTCGCTCCCGATGCGCTGGCACGCTACGGGGATCTCTCCGGCGTATCGGTGGACGCGGAGGTGACCTGCGGGGCAGGGCGCTTTCGCGAGAACGTGCTCTTCACGCATCGCGGCCTTTCGGGCCCCGCGATCCTGCAGATCTCCTCGTACTGGAACGGCCGCGCGCCGCTCGTCATCGACCTGCTGCCCGACACGGACGCGCTGACATGGCTGCGCGAGCGGTCGCGCTCCGACGCGCGGCTCGAGAGCGTGCTGGCGGAACGGCTGCCGAAACGCTTCGCGCAGCAGTGGTGCGCAGCGCATGCGATTGCAGCGCCGATGAAGGCGTTCGGCGAGCAGCAATTGCACGCGATCGCTGCGGATCTGCAGGGGTGGGAGGTGTTGCCTTCCGGCACGCTCGGCTACAACAAGGCGGAGGTGACGCTCGGGGGCGTCGATACGCGCGACCTGTCGTCGAAGACGATGGCCGCGAGCAGCGTGCCGGGGCTGTACTTCATCGGCGAGGTCGTGGACGTCACCGGATGGCTCGGTGGCTACAACTTCCAGTGGGCGTGGGCATCGGGCCACGCGGCCGGGGAGGTCGCGTGAGGCCTGCGCGCAGCGTCCGCAAACCGCATGCGCTCATGCGTCCGTGATGACGGGTCGCGACGACGCGCGGTCCGCAGACACGCAAGCTGGAGGTTCGCGGGCGACTCGCTCTCAGCAGTCCCGAAGAGGCTTCAGCACCTGCAGCTCGAGCGGCACCGAATGCGTGCCGTCGGTGACGAGGACATGGCCCTCCTGCACCGTGACCTGCAGACGCATCGAACGATCCGCGAGCTGCGCGAGCGCGCGACTGGCGGTGAGCGGCACCTCGACGACTTCGAGGCGCGGTTGGCGTATCGAGCTTGTCCGCGCGCCGCCTGCCACCACAGCTCGACGGCGCGGCCGCCATAAGCCATGACGCGCACCTCGCGCGCGCGTCCGCACGCCTTGCGCACCTCGCGCTCGTCCGGCAGGCCGACGTCGATCCAGCGCTCGATCGCGCCGGTGAGATCGCGCTGCCACAGGTCGGGCTCGTCCTCCGTGCTCAAGCCGCGCCCGAACTCCAGTGCATCGTCCGCATGGAGCGCGAAGGCGAGCAGGCGGACCATCATGCGCTCGTCGGTCTCCGACGGATGTTGCGCGATCGTCAGCATGTGATCGCGATAGTAGCCGCGGTCGATGTCGGCGACGGAGAGCTCGGCCCGGAAGATGGTCGACTTGAGTGCCATGAGGACAGTGTGTGATTGGCGGGGCGCGCACGCCGCGCGTCGATGTGCTGTGGGTCAGGCCGACGCCGGACGGAGCGGACGCGCAGGGCGGCGGCTCAGGCTGCAGCCCGATTCGATTCACGATCCGCCGGCGATGCGGCGGCGGTCGGATGCGTGCACCGCGAGCGCCGCAGCAAGCCAGCGTTGCAACCGCCGGTACACGGCGCGGCTGCCCAGCAGCTCGAGGTGTCCCGTGCGGTACACGACTGCCGTGTGTGCGGCCGGGATGTGCAGATCCAGTGCCGGGTCCGCGTGCCGTCCGAGCGCGCTCGCGACCGGCACGAGCCCGTCGCCACGCGCCTTGCCATGCGCCGGCGCCCGCCTGCTCGAGCTGCCCGCGATCGCGAAGGCGGGAATGCCGTCCGGAAGCGGATGTGCACGATGCGGTCGCCGGGCGTGCGCGAAACGGTCGTGGCCGATCCAGTCTTCGTCGTTCACCCAGCCATGCCGCAGATCGGTGATCCCGGCGCTGCGCAGGCGCGCGAGATGGCCGAAGGCCGCCGTATAGGGACTCGCGGTCAGCAGCGTGTGCAACCCGTGGCCCGCGCGCTCGAGTGGCGCACCCTGATGCGGCGCGCCGATGAAGGCAAGCGCGCGCACAAACGGCAACCATGCGTGACCCGCAGCCTGCGCGACCGCGCAGGCGCTGCGGATCAGCAAGTGCACCCATGCTGTGGCCGACGAGCACGAGCTCCCTCGGCGCCACCGGCCACGCGTCGCACAGGCGTTGGAGGAGCGCCGCGAGCTCGGCGCCGTTGGTGGAGATGTGCCGCCCGCTGTTGTAGCGCACGTACACCACGGTCGCATCGAGATGCTGCGCGAGCGCGGCGCCGTGATCATGCGTGCCTCGCCGCCATGACGCGTCCGACATGCAGAGGCCGTGCACCATCACGATCAGCCGTTCCCGCGCCTCGGGCACGCGTGCGGCGATGTGCTCGCGCTCGAGGACGAGCGGCATGCCGTCGATGCGGAACTCCATCGGCATGGCGAGCGGGTTGCCGGTTGCTTCGAGGCGATCGCCAAGCACGCCATTGAGCACCGCGACGGCGTTCTCGCGGCCCGCCCACTCGACGGGACCGCCCGCACGTGCAACGAGGGGTTTCAGCGCGACATCGAGGCCGCTGCCGACGAGGCGCGTGATGCCGCGCACGCTGCGGTAAACGAGCCCGGTGATGCCCGATGTCGGGGCGAGCGTTGCCTGCCCAAGCGGACCGCGCCGGCGCGCGATGTTGTGATGCATCGTCTCCACGACCTCGGTCACGAGCACGGTCAGGTCGACCGCGAGGCGCGTCACGCCGTGGACGTCGGTGACGACCGATCTATCGCCCATGCGTGTCGGATTCGCGCTTCATCTGTGCGCGCTTCGCGCCGAGCATCACGATGAGACGCTGCATTTCGCGCGCGCCGAGCACGGCGCGCGGCAGCGAAATGGTCACGGTGGTGCGATCCGGCGACAGCTCCGTGGTGAGGTGGCTGTCGCCGAACTGCGGATGCTCGATGAAGGGTTGCGGGCTCACGCGCTCGAGGTATCGGGGGCAACTTCGCATTATCGCGCGTTTCGTCGTGCGACCGGTTGCTGCACCCGGGCGCACCGGCGACAACCGTGCCGCCACAGCACGGTGTCGGGCAACGCCGCGCGTCCGCCATGTGCCGCAGCGCAATCGCGAGGGCGATGCCGCACAGGGCTTCACCATCCGCGGGTGCTCGGCGCAGAAACCACCCAGCGATCAGTGATCGACGTCCATGAGGCTCATCGTCCCTCCAAGGTTCATGCGCCGAATGCCGCCAGGCGGCCTGCGCCTTCATGACGCGTGCCACGCGGCATGGTTTTCGCTGGGGTACCTCGTTCCGCCCGGTCGGAAGTCGCGAGATCCGGAAAGAGCGGAACAGCTGGAAAGCGCGTGGGTAGGGCTTGCAACGACGGCCTTCGTGCGAGCGCGCAGCACCCGACACGTTGCGCGCTCGGGCCGCAAGCAGGTGCGGACCGGTATTCGCCGCCCGTGGGCGTGAAGTCTTTTCACACGCAGGCGGCAGCGCCTGGTCCGCTGACACCGGGACAGCCGGCGCGCGGCTTCACTCAACAACCATCGACAAGGAGCAAGCGATGAGCCTCTTCGGCACCCTGATGAGCAAGATCTTCCCTTCCAATCACCCCGCCGTGGCGCAGGCGAGCAACGCGCCCACGGGTCAGCAGCCGGCCGGCAGCGCCGCGCCGCAACAGGCGACGCAGTCGGCTGCGGGCGCCTCCACAGCGCCGGCAGCGAGCGCGCAACGCCCGATGGCGGCGGCGCAACCGGTGGACGTCGAGCAGATCCTGAACGACAAGGCGCGCAACAATTCCGAGAAGCTCAACTGGCGCACGTCGATCGTCGACCTGATGAAGCTCGTCGGCATGGACAGCAGCCTCAACGCGCGCAAGAGCCTCGCGCAGGAGCTGCACTACACGGGTGACACCAACGACTCGGCGGCGATGAACATCTGGCTGCACAAGCAGGTGATGACCAAGCTAGCGGAAAATGGCGGCAAGGTGCCGGACGATCTGAAGCACTGATCGCGCAGTCGAACAGGCGGCGATCGGCATACGGCACGCGCTGCGGCGCCGACGCGCGGGATCGGGGACGGTGCTGCCGTTACGTCCGGTCCCGCGCCACTCGCCGCGTCATACGTGGAAGCACCCGCCGCCCCGCCCCAGGCCGCCAGTCCGGCGGAGATCTCCGGGCGCGGCTGGGCGGCGGTCCTGCGTGCCAGCGCACGGGCGATGGTGGCCGAGGAGATGTCCGTCGCCGCCGCGGGCATCGCGTTCTATCTGGTGTGGGCGTTCTTTCCGGCGCTCGTGGTGCTCGTCGTCCTCGCCGCGCTGATCCTCGGCAAGGCGGAGGTCCTCGCGGCGGTGTCGTGGATCCGGCTCGATCTGCCCGATACCTTCAACGCACTGGTCGTCAACCAGCTCGACGCGATCGCCGAGCATTCACGCCGCGTGTCGATCGCGACGGTGCTCGGCGCACTCGCGTTCGCCGTATGGAGTGGCATGCGCGGCGCGCGCGGGCTGATGACGGCACTGAACTTCGTCTACGAACAGGAAGAGCAGCGCGGCTTCTGGCGCCGCCAGGCCGTCGCCTTCGGCCTGTGCCTGCTCGGTGGCCTGTTCGTGCTGGCCGCGCTGGCACTCATCGTCGGCTTCGCGGGGTCGGGGTTGGCGCTGCATGCGGAACGCGGGTTCCTCGCGCCGTCGCGGTGGCCCGCGCTGGTCGTGATGATGATGTTCCTGCTCTCCGTCGCGTATCGCTACGGCCCGAGCCGCCGGATTGCGAAATGGCGCTGGGTCACGTGGGGCGCCACGGCCAGCGCGACGGTCTGGGTATTGAGCTCGGCGCTCCTCTCGGCCTACACCGCGCGCTTCTCGCATCTCAACCCGCTGCTGGGGTCGCTCGGGTCGGTGATGATCTTCCTGTTCTGGTGCTACCTGACGGTGCTCGCGATCCTGCTGGGGGCGCACGTCAATGCAGGGCTGGAGCGCCAGACCGCCGTCGATTCGGGGAGCGGTGCCGCGCGACCGGTCGGCGAGCGCGGCGCCCGGGTTGCGGACACGGTTCCCGGGCGGGACGGCGGCTGAACGCGCGTTCACCGGCGCGGGTCCGACCGTATCGGGCCTGCGACGGAAACTCGCCCGCCCCGCCGGACGGGCGATGATCCATCGGACTCCCGGCGCGTCTGCCGAAATATTTTTCGGCCACGATGTCGATCGCGCTAATGCCCGTTCGACGTACCTTCAGAGCCGCGTGACCGAAGTGCCTCCGATGGGCGGGGGCCGGCCGGCTCCCGATCCAGGAGAGCAACGATGCGCGTCATGGTGATGGTGAAGGCAAGTGCCGAGTCCGAGGCCGGCAAGATGCCGAAGCAGGAGCTGCTCGCGGCCATGGGCAACTTCAACGAAGAGCTCGTCAAGGCGGGCGTGATGCTCGCGGGCGAAGGGCTGCATCCGAGCGTCAAGGGCAAGCGCGTGCGCTTCTCCGGGACGAAGCGCACGGTGGTGGACGGGCCGTTTGCCGAGACCAAGGAGCTCGTGGCGGGGTTCTGGCTCTGGCAGGTGAAGTCGATGGAGGAGGCCGTCGAATGGGTGCGGCGCTGCCCGAACCCGATGGAGAGCGATTCCGAGATCGAGATCCGGCCCGTGTTCGAGATGGAGGATTTCGGCGCCGAGCTGACGCCCGAGCTTCGCGCCCAGGAAGAGCGGCAGCGCACGGAAGTGGAGCAGCGCACGAAGGGCGCGCGCTGATCGACCGCCAATTCAATCATCGAGGAGACATCATGAAAGTGCAGCCTTACCTGTTCTTCAACGGCAAGTGCGAGGAAGCCATCGAGTTCTACCGGAAGAGCCTCGGCGCGGAAGTGGAGATGCTCATGCGCAACCGGGAAAGCCCCGAGCCGCCCCCGCCCGGCATGTTGCCGGCCGGCTTCGAGGACAAGATCATGCACGTCTCGCTGCGGGTCGGCGAAACCCTCGTGATGGCTTCCGACGGCTGCGGCGGTCCCGTCGCCTTCGAGGGTTTTTCACTGTCGATCGATGCCCAGGATGCCGCCACCGCGGATCGTCTGTTCAATGCGCTCGCCGAGGGTGGCGAGGTGCGCATGCCACTCACGAAGACGTTCTGGTCCCCGCGCTTCGGCATGGTCAAGGACCGTTTCGGGGTCGGCTGGATGGTGGGTGTCGCAGCCTGAGGCGGCGGCGCGGCCACCGCTGGGCCTGCACGGGTCCACCGTTGCTGCGTGCGAGAATGACCGCGGGTGCCGCACGCAACAGGAGGATCGATTGGACTACATGCTGTTGATCATGGAGCCACCGGGGCAGCGGCAGCAGCGTTCCGAAGCCGAAGGCCGGCAGCTCTTCCAGCGCATGCTCGACTGGAGTGCCGACCTGAAGCGGCGCGGGCTGCTGAAGATGAGTCAATCGCTGCGCTCGGACTCCGACGGCGTGCGCGTGCAGGTACGCAATGGCAAGCGCACGCTGCTCGATGGTCCGTTCGCGGAAGCGAAGGAGATGGTGGGCGGGTTCTTCCTGCTCGATTGCGGGTCGCGGGCGGAGGCGGTGGCGATTGCCGGCGAGTGTCCGGCCGCGCAATGGGCCACGGTCGAGGTGCGCGAGTTCGGACCCTGCTTCGAGTGACGTGACGGGTGGGGTGCCGGTGACGCCGTCGGTCGCGCATCGCACCGTCGAAGCGGTGTGGCGCATGGAGTCCGCCAGGATCATCGGCGGCCTCGCGCGCGTGTTGCGCGACGTCGGGCTCGCGGAGGAACTGGCGCAGGACGCTCTCGTGGCGGCTCTGGAGCAGTGGCCGGCGGGCGGCGTGCCCGACAACCCGGGTGCATGGCTCATGGCCACCGCAAAGCATCGCGCCATCGACGTGATCCGCCGCAAGGTGTTGCACGAGCGCAAGGAGGAGGAGCTCACGCGCGAGATCGAGACGCAGCTGCACGCGGCCACGCCCGACGTCGAAGCCGCGGTCGAGGCGGCGTTCGACGATCCCATCGGCGACGACCTGCTGCGCCTGATGTTCATCGCGTGTCATCCGGTGCTGTCGCGAGAGGCGCGCGTCGCGCTCACGCTGCGCCTGCTCGGCGGCCTGACCACCGACGAGATCGCCCGGGCCTTCCTGGTGCCCGAGCCGACGATCGCGCAGCGCATCGTTCGCGCCAAGCGCACGCTCGCCGAGGCCCGCGTGCCGTTCGAACTGCCCGCGCGTGGCGAGCTGGGCGCGCGGCTCTCGTCGGTGCTCGAGGTGATCTATCTCGTGTTCAACGAAGGCTACTCGGCGACGGCGGGCAGCGACTGGATCCGTCCGGGGCTCTGCGAGGACGCGCTGCGGCTCGGGCGCATGCTCGCGGAGCTCGCTCGCGACGAGGCGGAAGTGCATGGCCTCGTCGCGCTGATGGAGATCCAGGCTTCGCGACTGCGCGCGCGCACCGGCCCGGATGGCGAGCCGATCCTGCTGCTCGACCAGAATCGCGCCCGCTGGGATGCGCTCCTGGTCGGACGGGGCCTCGCTGCGCTCGCACGCGCCGAAGCGCTGGCGCGGGAGCGCGCAACGGGTCTCGGACCGTACGCGCTGCAGGCGGCGATCGCCGCGTGTCATGCCCGGGCCCGCACCGCCGCCGAGACGGACTGGACACGCATCGCGGCGCTCTACGACGCGCTGGCGGAGGTCGCGCCGTCCCCCGTCGTCGAGCTCAACCGCGCGGTCGCGCTGGGCATGGCGTTCGGACCCGCAGCGGGATTGGAGCTCGTCGATGCGCTGCGCAACGAGCCGCAGCTCCGGGATTACCACCTGCTGCCGAGCGTGCGCGGCGATCTCCTGCGCAAGCTCGGGCGCACCGCCGAAGCGCGGACGGAGTTCGAGCGCGCCGCGGCGCTGACCCGCAACGATCGCGAGCGCGCATTGCTGCTGCAGCGCGCGGCCGCCTGCACCTGACGGTTCGAACCCCGCGCCCGTTGCGTTCGCATGCGCGGGGCAAAGCGATTGGTGCCGTCCGACGCTCGCCGCGATGCCGATCGCCCGCCCACGATCGCGTGGCGCTGTCGTTGATGATCGTCACGCACTCGCTTCGCAGCGGACGTATCCTTGACTTGTTGGCGCGCACGAGTACGGTCGCAGTGAGGGCCGCGCTCGCGCGGTAACCGGCTTGGAGGTGTGCCATGACGACGAGAGCCGAGCGCCCGACGAGGGTCAGCAGCGATGTTCCGGTGCGCGCAGGTGTCGGCGCAACGTGGGATCCGGTGGCGTGGTCGGTCGCGTACTGGAATTGCTGCGCGCGCTCGGCCGAGATCTGGTGGACGCGCCGCGCCGGTCCGGCGGCCATCGCCGCCGCCGCGCAGGATCGCCTGCGCGCGCTGGTCAGGTTCGCGCGCGATCGCTCGCCGCTCTACCGCGAGCTCTACCGGCTCCTGCCTCCCGATTGCGATGCGCTCGACGCCTTGCCGATCGTCACCAAGCCGCAGCTCATGCCGCACTTCGAACAGTGGGTGACCGATCCGGCGATCCGGCTGCCCGCGCTGCAGGCCTTCCTCGATGACCGACGGCATGTCGGCGAGCAATACCTCGGGCGCTACTTCGTGTGGAAGAGCTCGGGCAGCAGCGGCGTGCCGGGGATCTTCCTCCAGGACGCCGATGCGCTCTCCGTGTACGACGCTTTGGTGCTCGCGCAGATCGACGTCTCCGCATGGAGCGCGGACTACGCGGTGCGCATGGCGGCGAGCAACGCGCGCGCGGCGCTCATCGTCGCGACCGGCGATCACTTTGCGAGCATCGCCTCCTGGCAGCGCGCGCGCAGGCTCAACCCCGCCCTGCAGACGCGCAGCTTCTCGGTGCTGACACCGGTGCCGCAGCTCGTGGCAGAGCTCAACGCCTACCGGCCGGCGTTCCTGGCGAGCTATCCGACCGTGCTCTGCCTGCTTGCCGAGGAGCAACGGCAGGGCCGCCTGCACATCGCGCCGTCGAGCCTCTGGTCCGGCGGCGAGTGCCTCGCCGCGACGGCGCATGCCGACATCGAGCGCGTGTTCGGCTGTCCCCTCAGCAACGAGTACGGTGCATCGGAGTGCCTCAGCATCGCGTACGAATGTCGCGCGGGCTGGCTCCATGTCAATGCCGACTGGGTGCAGCTCGAGGCCGTCGATGCCGATTATCGCCCGGTGCCTGCGGGCGTGCCGTCGCACACGACGCTGCTCACCAACCTCATCAATCGGGTGCAGCCCATCATCCGCTACGACCTGGGCGACAGCATCGTCGTCAACCCGCGACCGTGCAGCTGCGGCAATCCGCTGCCGGCCATCCAGGTCGCGGGCCGGCGCGATGAAGTGCTGGTCGTGCGCGACCGCGAGGGTCGTGAGGTGCAGCTCCTGCCCATGGCATTGACCACCGTCGTCGAGGCCGCGACGAGGCTGCATCGCTATCAGCTCGTGCAGACCGCACCGGATCATCTGGTCGTGCGCATCGATGCCGATGCGACCGCCGAGGCGCGCGCCCGAGCCTGGGACGCGGTGAGGAAGGCACTCGCCGACCATCTCGCCGCACAGGGCGTAGGCAACGTAAGGGTGACACTGGATCGGCAGGGGCCCGAGCTCGCGGCGCCGGGCGGGAAGCTGCATGTGGTGCGCCGCATGGGTGAAGCGTCGGCCTAGCCCTTCACTCACATAAGCGGCACGATCCGCGCCGATGCGGCCGCGGATGCGTCGATCCCTTTCGAATCGATACGCTGCGGGGTGCACCGATGCGGCGGCGCAGGTTCCTGACAGGCGGCGGTAGTGCCATCGTGCTTGGCGCGGCGCGCATCGCCGCGGGCAAGTATCGGAGCGGCACGCCGGCGGCGGGCGCCGTGCCGGAAGAAGCCGAGCGCATGGCAACGCTGTTCCTGTGCGGCGACGTCATGACCGGGCGTGGCATCGACCAGATCCTGCCCACGCCGGTGCAAGCGCAGCTCTTCGAACCCTACGCGCGCTCGGCGCTTGATTACGTGCAGCTCGCGGAACGGCGCAACGGCCCGATCCCGCGCCGCGTCGATCCGACGTACGTGTGGGGCGATGCCCTCGACGAGCTTGCCCGCGTGCAGCCGGCCGGGCGCATCGTCAACCTCGAGACGGCGATCACCACTTCCGAGCACCCGGCCGCGTGGAAGTCGATTCATTACCGCATGCACCCCGCGAACATCGCCTGTCTCACGGCGGCACGGATCGACTGCTGCGCGCTCGCGAACAACCACGTGCTCGACTGGGGGCCGCGCGGCCTCGATGAGACGCTCGCCACGCTGCGTCGTGCAGGCGTGCGCACGGCCGGGGCGGGCCACGATGGCGGCGAGGCTGCCGCTCCGGGCGTGATCGACCTCGCGCACGAGCGGCGCTGTCTGGTGTTCGCGCTGGCGACCGGGGACAGCGGTGTGCCCGACGCATGGGCGGCGGGCGCGGGGCCAGGCGTAAACCT
The DNA here is from genome assembly GCA_963734575.1 of uncultured beta proteobacterium. GTDB lineage: Bacteria > Pseudomonadota > Gammaproteobacteria > Burkholderiales > Casimicrobiaceae > CAIWHR01. The sequence goes on from CAVTHT010000015.1 coordinate 213,923, forward strand.
GTTGCGCGACTTCTCCGCGGCGAGCGTCGCGCGCATCGCCCGGGCGGTTGCGGCGCAAAAGCGACCCGGTGACATCGCCGTGCTGTCGATCCACTGGGGAGGCAACTGGGGCTATCGCATCGGCGCCGCGGAACGCGCGTTCGCGCACGCGCTGATCGACGACGCCGGCATCGACGTGTTGCATGGTCATTCGTCGCATCACGCCCGCGGCATCGAAGTGCATCGCGACCGCCTGATCCTGTACGGCTGCGGGGATTTCCTCAACGATTACGAAGGCATCGGCGGGCACGAGGCGTATCGCCCCGATCTTGCGCTGATGTACTTCCCGACGCTCGGCCCGACCGGTGCGCTGCAGCGCCTGCGGATGGTGCCCACGCGCACGCGGCGGTTCCGGATCCACCGCGCGGCGGAGGACGACGCGGCCTGGCTGCGGACGATGCTCGACCGGGAAGGGCGCGAGTTCGGCACGGGCGCCGCAATCGAGTCCGATGGTGCGCTCGGCTTGCGATGGGGCGGCGTGCCCGCGAACCCGCCCTCGTGAGCGGCGAGGGCCCCGCCGGCACGCGATCTATCGCTGCGGTGCCGGCATCCAGCGGCCGAACCAGGCGATCGCGAGCGCGATGACTTCGTCCAGGGCACCGGGCTCCTCGAAGAGATGCGTTGCTCCGGGGACGATCTGCAGCGTCTTCTCGGCACGCAGCGCCGCGTAGGCCTGGCGGTTGAGCATCAGCACCTCGAGGTCGGCGCCGCCGACGATGAGCAGGCTCGGCGCGCGGACTTTCGGCAGCAGATCGTTTGGCGTGAGGTCCGGCCGACCGCCGCGCGACACGACCGCGGCGACGCGGCCGTCGAGTGCCGCCGCGGCAAGCGCGGCCGCGGCGCCCGTGCTGGCGCCGAAATAGGCGATCGGCCGACTGCCGACCTCCGCGCGCGTCCGCAAGAATGTGGTCGCCGCAAGCAGGCGCTCGGTCAGGAGGGCGATGTCGAACCGCGTCGCGTACGTGCGGTCCTCGTCGCGCGTCAGAAGATCGAACAGCAGCGTCCCGAAGCCGGCCTTGTGCAGCGCATCGGCGACCAGGAGGTTGCGCGGGCTATGGCGCGAGCTGCCGCTGCCGTGGGCGAAGACGACCACGCCATGGGCGTTGGCGGGGACGCACAGCGCGCCATCGAGCAGGACCGTGCCACTCGCAATCGCAACGGCGGCCGGCGCCGGGGCGCGGCCGGGATCGGGCAACGTCATCGCTGGTCTCCCAGGCAGTACCACGCGCCGCGATCGGGTCCGGGTGGGAACATGATGGAGCGACGTCGTGGCTCCTCTTGATGCTAGAAGCCTGCCCGTCCACGACGTTGAGGATCGTCAAGCGGACGCGCGATCGCCGCGACGCGCCATGGTTCGCGCGAGCAGCCGGTGCAGGGGCCAGTAGAGGAGCATGGGCACGAGCAACATGTAGACGAGGAGCCACGCGCTCTCTCCAAGCCACGCAAGGCCGAGCCGCGCCGGCAGGAACACCCAGTTGATGTTGTCCTTCGCGTCCGTCGTCAGGTAGGTGCTGGCGACGACGCCCCAGAAAAGCAGGGTCTGCCAGCGGAAGGCCCGCCGGGTCGTAACCCCAGCGGAAGAGAAGCGTGAGCCAGATCACCGGCAGCGCAACGTGAAACAGCGAAAGCGCGCGCAACAGCACCGGCAGTCCCGCGTCGAGCACGTAGTCCGTGATCTCGCCGATCTCGATGCCCGTAGTCAGGCGCACCAGGAATACCAGGTTCCAGTAGAGCTCGAACGGCAGGATGCCGATGACCATCATGCTGTTCAGGAGCGGACTCGCGCGCCACAGCGCCACGACCGTCACGAACAGCGCGACGTCCGACAGCCACAGGTAGTTGCGCCAGCCGAAGAGATGCCAGTAGTACGTTACGAGGACGACGGCGACCGCCGTCAGGCCGATGCGCAACCAGAACGGTGCCGCACGCACCGAACGGGTGCCGTCCGCACTGTGGTGCGGGGACTGCGCGCGCTCGGCGGCGTCGGGCACCACGCGCGCTCAGGTGGCCTTGAAATGGGCGTAGAACATGCGCTTCGCGCACTCCACGATCACGAGGTACGCGAGCACCAGCGTCGCCACGATCGCCAGCTGGCGCGCGGTGGGCGGCACGAAACCGATGTAGCCGCCCGCGGGCGCTGCGACCAGCGCGAGCGCAACGACCAGCACGCCGACTGCCGTTGCGAGCAACGCCGGGTGCGCGCGGCTCGCGACGGGACTCGCCCGCGTGCGGATGACGAAGATGACCAGCACCTGCGAAGCGAGCGATTCGACGAACCAGAGCGTCTGGAGCAGCGCAGCACCGGCGTGCACGAACGTCAGCAGCACGTAGAACGTCAGCAGGTCGAACACGGTGCTCACCGGCCCAAGCACCCACATGAAGTCGCGAATGAAGCGCATGTCCCATTGCTGCGGCCCGCGCACTTCGTCCTCGTCGACGCGATCGAGCGGGATCGCGACCTCGGAGAAATCGTAGAGCACGTTGTTCAGGAGCACCTGGCCCGGCGACATCGGCAGGAAGGGGAGGAACAGCGCCGCCGCCGCCATGCTCAGCATGTTGCCGAAGTTGGAGCTCGTTCCCATCATGATGTACTTGCGGATGTTGGCGAACGTGCGGCGACCTTCGATCACGCCCACATGGAGCTGCAGGTCGTGCTTCAGCAGAATCAGGTCGGCGGCCTCTTTCGCGACGTCGACTGCGGTGTCCACCGAGATGCCGACGTCGGCGGTCTGCAGCGCCGGTGCGTCGTTGACGCCATCCCCCAGGTACCCGACGACGTGCCCGCGCGCCTTCAGGGCGAGGATGATGCGGTTCTTCTGGCGCGGCGTCACGCGGCAGAAGAGATTGACCTGCGCGGCGCGCACGCGAAGCGCCGCTTCGCTCAGGTGATCGATCTCGGCGCCGGTGAGCACGCCGGTGATCTTCACCCCCAGCCGGTGGCAGACGAATTGCGGTCGTGCGCTCGTTGTCCCCGGTGACGATCTTGACCGCGATGCCCGCGGCCATCAGCGCGGCAAGGGCTTTCGCTGCCGTGGCTTTCGGCGGATCGAGGAAGGCGGCGTAGCCGGCGAACACGAGCGCGGCCTCGTCGCCGACCTCGGCGTGCACGTGGTCGCGGCCGACGTCCCTGAACGCGATGCCGAGCACGCGCAATCCACCGTCGCCGAGGCCTGCGAGCGTGCGTTGCGCGTCGGCGCGCAACGCCGGCGTGAAGGCGACCGTTGTCCCATCATGGGTCATGCACGAGGTCGAGAGGCGCAGCACGTCCTCCGGCGCGCCCTTGACGACGAGGCGGCGCACCTTGCCGTCGTCGATCAGCACGGAGACGCGCCGGCGGTCGAAGTCGAACGGCGCCTCGTCGATCTTCGTCCAGCCGCGGACATCGACGTGCTCGTGCGCGAGGATGGCGTCGTCGAGGGGACTCCGGATCCCCGTCTCGAAATGGCTGTTGAGGCAGGCGAGCGCCAGCACGTGCGGGCTGTCGCGGCCGGCGGCGTCCACGTGCCGCTCGAGGCTGATGCGCGCTTCGGTCAGGGTGCCGGTCTTGTCCGTGCACAGCACATCCATCGAGCCCAGGTTCTGGATGGCAGGCAGGCGCTTCACGATGACATGCTGGCGCGACATGCGCAGCGCGCCGTGCGCGAGCGTGACTGACACGATCATCGGCAGGAGCTCGGGGGTGAGCCCCACGGCGAGCGCGATCGCGAACAGGAACGATTCGAGCAGGGGCTTGTGCGTCGCCGTATTGACGAGCAGCACGAAGAGCACCATCAGCACCGTCACGCGCATGATCAACAGGCCGAACTGGCGCAGGCCGATCTCGGATGCGGTTGGAGGTGGCTCGCGCGCGAGCAGCGCCGCGATGCCCGCGATGGCCATCTTCGCGCCGGTCCCGCAGACGAGGAACCGTCCTGCGCCGCTCACGATCGAGGTGCCCATGAAGACCGCGTTGGCGGCGAGCGCCAGCTCGGTCGCATCCTGGTGCAGATCGCCGGCATGCTTCTCGACCGGGAACGACTCGCCCGTGAGGAGCGCCTGGTTGACGAAGAGATGTTGCGCCTCGAGCAGCCGCCCGTCGGCGGGAACGAGGCTTCCGGCGCGCAGCAGCACGACGTCGCCCGGCACGACATGCGCGAGGGTCACGTCCTGTGGCGTGCCGTTGCGGAGCACGCTCGCGCGCACCTGCACCGATTGCCGCAGCCGTTGCGCGGCGCGGTTCGCGCGATATTCCTGCACGAAATCGAGAATCACGCTTGCGAGCACCATGATCGAGATGATCACGAAGCTCGCGACCTCGCCGGCGAGCGCGGCGACCACGCTCGCCGCGATGAGGATCAGCACCAGCGGATTGCCGAACCGGCGCAGGAAATCGCGCACGGCCGAACGCTCGCCCTCACTGCGGAACCGGTTCGGGCCGTAGCGTCGCAAGCGAGTGCGGGCCTCGGCACTCGTCAGTCCCGCAGGCGACGCCGCAACCTCCTGCAGCAGGTCGGGGAGGGGAGTGACCCACCATGCGGCGCGGGGCACGCCGGCGTGAGCCCCCGCCGGGCGCCGGTGGGCCTGCCGGTCGAGCGGCGGCGCTGTGGTCGCGGGCGAGGATCGGAGGGGATGCGCAGTCATGACGGAGCGGCCTTTTCAGTGCATCCACCCCGAACGTCGGGGCGGAAGGGCCGGCGACTCACGCCAACGATCCGCCGATCGCATTCCGTCGCCGTTGACGACCGTCAAGCCCGGGGCCTCGGACGCGTGATTCCATGGGCCAACCGCTCGCGTGCATCGGCGCGCTGCGGCGCCATGGCGCGCGACGTGCGGCAGTGACCGAGGCGCGCTGCTGGATCGGTGGTCGCTTACATGAATCACTCCAAGGACCCGAACGCATCACCACCGACGCTCCCGGGTCGCGCGGATGCAGCCATCAAGTCCGCGGGACAACGCGGCGCCCTGGTTCGCGGACCCGCCGCGCCATCGCGCGATCCGATCGTGCCACCACCGGAGGCGCGGCGCGAGCCTTTGCCGTGGCAGCAGCCGAAAGCGCCCGAGGACGATCCCGGCGCGGCCGAGCGCCTCCGGGCCATTCTCGCGAGTCCCAGCTATCGCGAAGCCGACCAGGACATCGCGTTCCTCGATTGCAGCGAGGCGCGTGGTGCGCGCCTGCAGCTCGACTACCTGAAGGCGGAGCTGCTCCTCGAGCAGAGCCGCGTGCACCATACGATCGTCGTGTTCGGCAGCACGCGCATTCCCGAGCCCGCGGCCGCGTTGCGGCAGGTCGAAGCGTTGCGTGCCGCGGCCGACGATCGCCGACGACGGCGACCCATGCCAGCGAGCTCGCCATTGCCGAGCGCCTGCTCGACAACAGCCGGTACTACACCGTGGCGCGCGAGTTCGGGCGCCTGGTCGGCGCGGTGGAATGCACCGATCCCGACGAGCGCATCGCCGTGATGACCGGCGGCGGACCCGGCATCATGGAAGCGGCCAATCGCGGTGCGTTCGACGTCGGTGCGAAGTCCGTCGGCCTCAACATCACGCTGCCGCACGAGCAGTACCCGAACCCCTACGTCTCGCCCGAGCTTTGCTTCACGTTCCACTATTTCGCGCTGCGCAAGCTGCACTTCCTGATGCGCGCCCGGGCGCTCGTCGCGTTTCCGGGCGGTTACGGCACCCTCGACGAGCTGTTCGAGACGCTTGCGCTGGTGCAGACGCGCAAGATCACGCCGATTCCGGTGGTGCTCGTCGGCGAGAAGTTCTGGCGGCGGGCGTTCGACGTCGATTTCCTCGTCGCCGAGGGCGTGATCGACCCGGAGGACCGGGAGCTCTTCTGGTTTGCCGAGAGCGCGCGCGACGTCTGGGACGGCATTCTTCGCTGGTACGCCGCCGCAGGCGCCCCGCTGGTACATCGATGAACACCACGACGATGCAGGAAGGAGCACGGTGAAACTGTCATTCCATGGTGCCGCACGCGGTGTCACGGGTTCGTGCTGCCTCGTCGAGGCCGCAGGCATGCGCGTGCTCGTCGACTGCGGCCTGTTCCAAGGCGCGGACGAAGACCGGGACAACGCCGCCGACCCGGGCTTCGACGCCGCGCGCATCGATTGCCTCCTGCTCACCCACGCGCATCTCGATCATTGCGGCCGCCTGCCGCTCCTGGTGAAGCGCGGCTTCCGCGGCACCGTGTTCGCGACGGCCGCGACGGCCGACCTCGCGCAGGTCGTGCTGCAGGACTCCGCGCGGCTGCAGGACGAGGAAGCGCGCCGCGACGCGCGCCACGCCGCGGCGCGGCATCGCGAGTTGGAGGCGCGGCCTGCGCTCTATTCGACGGCCGATGCGGATGCGGCGCAGCAACGCTTCGGCCCCGCCGTGCGCTACGGCGAGCCGGTGCGCGTCGGTCCGGGCCTGCAGGCGACGTTCCTCGACGCGGGGCACATCCTCGGCTCGGCGAGCATCGTGCTCGAGGTGGAGGAAGGGGGCCGCAGCAGACGATTTCTCTTCTCCGGCGATCTCGGCAACCGCGGCCGGCCACTGCTCCGCGATCCTGTCGCGCCGTCCGGCGTCGACGTCGTCGTGATGGAGACGACCTACGGCGACCGCCGGCACCGCCCGATAACTGCGTCCGTCGACGAGCTCTGCGATGCGGTCGCGCAGACCTTTGGCCGCGGCGGGAACGTGATCATCCCCGCGTTCGCCCTGGAGCGGTCGCAGGAGATCCTGTTCCATATCCGGCAGGCCACCGAGAGCGGCCGGCTGCCGCGCGCCACCCAGGTGTTCCTCGACTCGCCGATGGCGATCTCGGCCACCGAGATCTTTCGCCGCCATCCGGAGTGCTACGACGAGGAGACCGCGTCGCTGTTCGCGGCCGGGCGCGACCCGTTCCATCTCCCGGGCCTGCATTTCACGCACGACGCCGGCGAGTCGATGGTCATCAATCGCGTCACCGGGGGCGCCATCATCATGGCCGGCTCGGGCATGTGCACGGGCGGACGCGTGCTCTACCACCTCGCGCACAACCTCGGGCGCGAGCAGGCATCGGTGATCTTCGTCGGCTTCGCGGCCCGCGGCACGCTCGCCCGCCAGATCATCGACGGCGCGCGGCACGTGCGCATCCACGGCGAGGACGTGCCGGTGCGCGCCCGCATCCACACCATCAACGGCTTTTCCGCGCACGCCGACCAGGCCGAGCTGCTGGCGTGGCATGCGCAGACCGGCGAGCCGCAGCGCACGTTCCTCGTGCACGGCGAGGCCGAAGTCATGGCGGCGTTCGCGGCGCGATTGCCCGGTGCCGTGTCCATGCCGCAGCTGCACGAAACCGTCGAGCTTTGAGCGGATCCTGCGGATTCGGGGTTCCGGATTCGTTGTTCACTTGACCGGACGCAAGCGCGCGGTCGCGCGGATGGTTATGCTGGATCGAGGAGCGACACCGCAAATGTTCAGGGACCGACGCGACGCGGCCATGCGCCTGGCAGGGGCGCTCGCGCGCTATCGCGGCACGCATCCGCTCGTCTGTGCCATCCCGCGCGGCGCCGTGCCGATGGGCCGCGTGATCGCCGAGGAGCTGGGGGGCGAGCTCGACGTCGTGCTCACGCGCAAGCTGCATGCGCCCGCCCAGCCCGAGTTCGCGATCGGCGCCGTCGACGAAAGCGGCTGGTGTTACGTGGCGGACTACGCCCGTTCGACCGGGGCGACGGAAAGCTACATCGAGGAGCAGGTGGCGGCCGAGCTCGCGACGATGCGTCGCCGGCGCGCGCAGTACACGCCCGGTGCGCCCGGCGATCGATCCCGCGGGGCGGGTCGTGATCGTGGTCGATGACGGTCTCGCCACCGGCGCGACGATGATCGCCGCCTTGCATGCCCTGCGCTCGCGCAACCCGCAACGCCTCGTGTGTGCGGTGCCGGTGGGCTCACCCAGCGCGGTGGAAAAGGTCCAGCCGTACGCCGACGAGCTCGTTTGCCTGGAGACACCGCCGGGGTTCTACGCCGTGGGGCAGTTCTACCTCGACTTCCGGCAGGTCGGCGATGACGAGGTGATCGCACTCCTGCGTCCCGCCGAGGCTCCCTCCGGCTAGGGAAAGAACGCGCGGAAGCGCTGCAGGAAGCGATCGAGATCGGAGGCCGGAAGATGATTGATGCCCGCTGCCGCCGCGCGGCCGCCTCCGGCGGGAAAGGCGCGGCACAGCCGGTCTGCGCCTTCGGGCCGCGCCACGGGTGCGCGCACGCTCACGGTGAAGCAGCCGGATTCCTCCGCGGTGATCACGGCGTGAGCGCGCGTCGGAAATGCGTGCGCGAGCTCGTTGGCGAGGGCGCCTCGAACACGTCGGCTCCATGGCGCGTCGGGCAGGTGCACCACGGCCGCACTGCCCGAGAGCACCTGCACCGCGGTCGCGCGGGCTCGCGCGAGATCGTCCTCGCGGACCGACCGGATGCGCTGCCACGCTTCCTCGTTTGCCAGGAATGTGAGCGGATCGCGGTACGGGCGCAGGATGCAATACAAGTCGGCCGGCGGCACGATCAGGTCGGACACGTCGTCGCCGTAGGCGTTGTAGGCGAGATCGTCGCCGAGCGCGCGCAGCGCCGCCATCGCGTCCGGCCCGAGGCGAAGCGATGCGCCGAGACGCTGTGCCGATGCATGCAGGTTGTCGCCGTACGCGGCCACGATCGCCCACGGCCGGAATGCGCCGTCGAGCAGCCGGTCGACGATGATCCCGGTGCACACGTCGGGAGCCATGTCGAGATGGGACGTGAACGCTGGGTGCGACGGCACGGCATCGGCGAAATGATGATCGTAGTACTCGACGTGCGCGCCGGCGGCGAGGAGGCGGAGCAGGGCCTGCCGGTTGCTCGCGAGCGACACGTCGCACACGGTCACGCTGTCGCCGGGCTCTGCGGCCACGCGATCGAGCAGCGCGATGTCACGCTTCGCGCCGGTGACGAGTATCGCGTCGCGCGGGGAGGCGAGCCGGAGCTGGTGCAGGGCGCACAGCCCGTCGGCGTCGCCATTGAAGACGTCGAAATGGGTCATGGCGTGGCGCTGGCGGACAGGATGGACACACCGGAGTGGCGGGGAGGTCGGGCATGAGGCGGGAAGCGCTGGTCTTCGCGCTCGGCGCGTCGGCGCCGTACGCGGCGCAGGTGGCGGAGCACGCCGGCCTCGCGCTCGCGCCGCTCGAGGAGCGCGATTTCGAGGACGGCGAGCACAAGTCGCGGCCGCTCGTGAGCGTGCGTGGATGCGACGTCCATGTCATTCATTCGCTGTATGGCGACGCGCAGCAGAGCGCCAACGACAAGCTGGTGCGGCTGCTGCTTTTTCTCGGCGCGGTGCGCGACGCCGGCGCCGCGCGCGTGACGGCGATCTGTCCGTATCTCGCCTATGCGCGCAAGGACCGCCGGACGAAACCGCGCGATCCGGTGACCACGCGCTACGTCGCGACGCTGTTCGAGGCGGTCGGCACGGACTGCATGCTCACGATCGACGTGCACAATCTCGCAGCCTACCAGAACGCGTTTCGCTGCCGGACCGAGCATCTCGAGGCGGGCGGGCTGTTCGTCCCGGTCATCCTGCCCCTGCTCGGCGACGCCGACGTGGTGGTGGTGGCGCCCGATGCGGGCGGCATCAAGCGCGCCGATGCGTTCCGGCAGCGGCTGGCGGCCGCACTGGGTCGCCCGGTGGGTGCGGCGTTCGCGGAGAAATACCGCAGTGGCGGCGTGGTGAGCGGTGACGCACTGGTCGGGGACGTCGCCGGCAGGATCGCGGTCGTGCTCGATGATCTCGTCAGCGCCGGCACCACGCTGGCGCGCGCGGCTGCGGCATGTCGCGCCCGCGGTGCAGCCGACGTGCTCGCGGCGGTCACGCACGGCGTGTTCGCGCCGGCGGCCAATGCCATTCTCGCGGCGAGCGCGATCGATCGCATTCTCGTCACCGACACCATCGCGCCGTGGCGCGTGACCGATCCGGGGTTGAAGGCACGCATCACCGAGGTCGCGACGACCGCGCTCGTCGGCGCCGCGATCCGCGCGCTGCACGAGGACGGCTCCATCAACGCGCTCATGGCCGGCTGATCGCTGGCCGCGAGCCCCGCGCGGCATCTCCCGTGCAATCGTCGCCGTTGCGAACGGGTGCCCGGCGTGCGCGCGCCCGACGTTGCGCATCCGCGTGACAACTGTCAACGGCGCCCGTGCGCGCGCGTGGTTCCATGGATACGGAATCCTCCCAACGCGAAAGGAAGGTACGGAATGGCCAGGGCTGCTGCAGCAACGAAACGCAAACGTCCCGTCGCGAAGACTGCCACGCGGCGCGCTGCGAAGCGCGTCGTGGCACCGACGGTATCCATGACCGAGATGCCACTCGGCACTGCAGGCGCTGCGGTCCGCGATGGCATCGTCGACAGCCTCGCCACCCTGAACCGAGTGGAGGGCCAGATCGTCAACGTGGTGCGCTCCGCGGTGGCGGCGACGCTCTCCGACACCGGCAACGTGGCGCGCGAGATGACCACCGTCGTGCGCGACATCGTGGACGGTGCGGCGCAGGCGAGCACCAAGGTCGGCAACAGCTTGTTCTCAAGCGCGCGGAGCATCGCGAAGGGCGTGCTGCTCGGTGTCAAGGACGCAGGTGGCGATCTCGCCACGGCCGCTTCGGAAACCATACGCGTGCTGATCAAGCACGCGGCGGCGGCCGGATCCGATGTCGCCGTCGTGGCGCGCCATGCCGTCGATGGAATCGTCGAGGCCACCACCGAGACCGGTGGTGATGCCGCGCGCGTCGCCCGGACAGCTGCGCGCAGTGCCGTGAAGGCCGCGCAGCAACTCGGGGCGCTCACGGCACGCAAGGTCGCCGACGTCGTGGGGGGCATTGCCGCGGCCGTGAAGCAGGTCGCGGCGCCGCCGGCCACCCCGCGTACCCGGGTTGCCGCCAGGCGACCGGCACGCACGCCGGCGGCCGTTGCCCACGCCCATCGCTGACGCGCCGTACGCGCGGCAGGGCGCAACGCCCGCCGCGCGGCCGTATCATCTCTCCCGGAAACGGGGGAGATGCGCATGGAGCACGATCGCTCGACGGTCATCGTCACCGGCGCAGCCGGTAATCTCGGACAGGCGGTCGTGCAGGCATTCGCCGCGCGCGGTGCCAACGTTGCACTGCTGCATCGCGACACCGCACACCTGGCGAAGATCTTCGGCGCGGACGGCGAGCGGCAGCTGTCGCTCACGGCGGATCTTCTCGTGCAGTCGGACGTGGACCGCGCCGCGGCGCAGGCCAGGGAGCGCTTCGGCCGCATCGATGCGCTGTGCAATCTCGCGGGCGGATTCCGCATGGGCGCGGCGGTGCACGAGACCAGCGACGACGACCTCACGTTCCTGTTCGACATCAACGTGCGGACGCTCGTGCACGCGGTGCATGCCGTCGTGCCCCACATGCTCGCGGCGGGCGGCGGCCGGATCGTGAACGTGGCGGCGTTTGCCGCACAGCGCGGAGCGGCGAAGATGGGCGTCTACACCGCAGCCAAGAGCGCGGTCATCCGGCTGACGGAAGCGATGGCCGCGGAGCTGCGCGAGCGGCACATCAACGTGAACTGCGTCCTGCCGACGATCATCGACACGCCGGAGAACCGGCGCGACATGCCGAAGGCCGATCCCTCCCGATGGGTGGCGCCGCAGGATCTCGCGGCGACAATCGTGTTCCTCGCCTCGCCCGAGGCGCGGGCCATTCACGGCGCGGCGATCCCGGTCACCGGGCTCAGTTGACCTGCACGCGTCGTCCGGTTTCGCGTTCGCCGGGCAGTCGTGATACCAGCCGCTGCGCCCGTTGCACCGGGAAGGGGCGGGCGCAGTGCAGCCTGCTATCCTTGGCACCCGCGCGACCCGCATGCTCATCCGGTCGCGTTTTCCCCGCGCTGCGCGACGTCCGCGCCGCTGCAGCGCACGCAAGCCAGGAACGCACTTGACAGCATCCAGCGACGCCGAGGGTGAGGCGTCTACCGAGATCAGGACCACCACCTGCTACATGTGCGCCTGCCGTTGCGGCATCCGGGTGCACCTGCGGGATGGCGAGATCCGCTACATCGACGGCAATCCGAAGCACCCCATCAACAAGGGCGTGATCTGCGCCAAGGGGGCCTCGGGGATCATGAAGCAGCGCTCGCCGGCGCGGCTCACCCAGCCGCTCAGGCGCAAGGTCGGCGCCGCGCGGGGCGACGGCGAGTTCGAGCCGATCTCGTGGGATGAGGCGCTCGCGCATCCTGGAGGAGCGGCTGCGGCACATCCGCGCGACGGATCCGAAGCGGTTCGCATTCTTCACCGGCCGCGACCAGATGCAGGCGCTGACCGGCCTCTTCGCGCGCCAGTTCGGCACGCCCAACTACGCGGCCCACGGCGGCTTCTGCTCCGTGAACATGGCCGCTGGAATGATCTACACGATCGGCGGGTCGTTCTGGGAGTTCGGCGGCCCCGACCTCGAGCGCGCGCGTCTCTTCGTGATGATCGGCACGGCGGAGGACCACCATTCCAATCCGCTGAAGATCGCGATCTCCAAGTTCAAGCGCGCGGGCGGACGGTTCGTGTCGATCAACCCGATCCGCACCGGCTACTCCGCCATCGCCGACGAATGGATCCCGATCCGTCCCGGTACCGACGGGGCGCTGCTGCTGGCGATGGTGCGCGAGCTGATCGTCACCGGGCTCTACGATCGCGAGTTCCTGGTGCGCTACACGAACGCGGCGCAGCTCGTGAACGCGGACCCGGCGAGCCCGACCTTCGGCCTGCTTGCCACCGATCGCGACGTGCCCGTGCCGAACCCGATGTACCCGCAGAACAAGCTGTGGTGGGACCGCACCACGCAGCGTCCGGTCGCAAGCCACGCCACCGGCGCGGATCCGCGGCTCCTCGGCGCGTTCACGCTGCCGGACGGCACGCCGGTGAAGACCGCGATGCAGCTCCTGGAAGAGCAGGTGCAGGCGTACACGCCCGAGTGGGCGGCGGAGATCACCGGCATTCCCGCCGCGACCATCCGCCGGCTCGCGCACGAGATGGGCGTGACGGCGCGCGACCAGAAGATCGAGCTGCCGATCGCGTGGACCGATTCGTGGGGCGTCGAGCATCCGACCGTCACCGGCAATCCGGTCGCGTTCCATGCGATGCGCGGCCTCGCGGCGCATTCCAACGGCTTTCACACGATCCGCACCCTCGCGATCCTGATGTCGCTGCTCGGGACGATCGATCGCCCCGGCGGATTCCGGCACAAGTCGCCGTTCCCGCGCGCCATTCCGCCGAGTGCCGAAGCCGCCGAACAGCCCGGCGGCGGTGCAACCGAACACGCCGCTCGGCGCGCTCGCACTGGGCTGGCCGGCCTCGCCCGACGATCTCTTCATCGACGAGGCCGGCGACGCCGGTGCGCATCGACAAGGGTTTCTCCTGGGAATACCCGCTGTCGGTGCACGGGCTGATGCACACCGTGATCACCAATGCGTGGCGCGGCGATCCGTATCCCATCGATACGCTGCTGCTGTTCATGGCCAACATGGCATGGAACTCCACGATGAATACCACCGAGGTGCGCGCGATGCTGAACGATCGCGACGCGAACGGGGAGTACCGCATCCCGTTCCTCGTGGTGTGCGATGCGTTCCAGTCGGAAACCACCGCGTTCGCCGACCTCGTGCTGCCCGACACCACGTATCTCGAGCGGCACGACGTGATGTCGATGCTGGACCGTCCGATCTCGGAGTTCGACGGCCCCACGGATTCCGTGCGCGTTCCGGTCGTGCCGCCCACGGGTGAATGCAGGCCGTTCCAGGAGGTGCTGGTGGAGCTCGCCGGCCGGCTCGGACTGCCGGCCTTCGTGAAAGCCGACGGCACGCGCAAGTTTCGCGACTATCCGGACTTCATCGTCAACTTCGAGACGGAGCCCGGCTCGGGCATCGGGTTCCTCGCGGGCTGGCGCGGCAAGGATGGCGGCGAGTTCATGAAAGGTGCGCCGAATCCGAAGCAGTGGGAGATGTATCGCGACCACGACTGCTTCTATCACTATCGCCTGCCGCTTTCGCACCAGTACATGCGCAACTGGAACAAGGGCTACATGGAGTGGGCGCAACGCATGCGCATCCGCCGCTTCGACGAGCCGGTGCTGATCCAGATCTACTCGGAAGTGATGCAGTCGTTCCGCCTCGCGGCGCAGGGGCGGCGGCCGGGACGCCAGCCGCCCGAGCACCTGCGCGCGCGCGTCGAGCGCTTCTTCGATCCGTTGCCGTTCTATCACCCGCCGCTCGAGGCCGCCGCGGTCGACACGCAACGCTATCCCCTCAACGCCGTCACGCAACGCCCGATGGCCATGTACCACTCGTGGGACTCGCAGAATGCGTGGCTGCGCCAGATCCACAGCTACAACTACCTGTTCGTCAACCCACGCACCGCGCGCCTGCAGGCGATCGCGGACGGCGGCTGGATGTGGGTCGAGTCGCCGTGGGGCAAGGTGCGCTGTCTCGCGCGCTACTCCGAAGCCGTCGAGCCGGGCACCGTATGGACGTGGAACGCGATCGGCAAGTCTCCGGGCGCGTGGAATCTCGCACCCGATGCCGACGAGTCGCAGCGCGGCTTCCTGCTCAATCACCTGATCGCCGACGAGCTCCCGGGTGGCGATGGCGGCAGGATCTCCAATTCCGATCCCGTGACGGGCCAGGCCGGGTGGTACGACGTGCGCGTGCGCATCTATCCGGCCGATCCGCACGATGTGCCGCGTACTTCGCCCGCATTCGGCGCGGTCGCCCCCGCGCCGGGCACGCGCAAGGACCGCCCGCACTGGCTCACCAGCATCCTCCGACGCAAGGACCGGTCCGCATGAGCGCGTGCAGAGGCAGCCTATGACCCAGCTCGCACTCGTGATCGACCTCAACGTGTGCGTCGGCTGCCATGCCTGCGTCACGAGCTGCAAGGAATGGAACACGTCCGGAGTCGCGGGCTATCTCGCCGACGAGCGCCCCTACGACGCCGAGCCGACCGGCACGTTCTTCAACCGCGTGCAGACGTTCGAGGTCGGCGAGTTCCCCGAATACGCAGACCGTGCATTTTCCCAAGTCGTGCCTGCACTGCGAGGATCCGCCGTGCGTGCCGGTCTGCCCGACGGGCGCGAGCTACAAGCGCGCCGAGGACGGCATCGTGCTCGTCGATTACGACAAGTGCATCGGCTGCAAGTACTGCGCATGGGCCTGTCCGTATGGCGTACGGGAGCTCGACGGGCACGAGAAGGTGATGAAGAAGTGCACGCTGTGCGTCGACCGGATCTACGACCAGGCGTTGCCGGAAGCCGATCGCAAGCCCGCCTGCGTGATGGCGTGCCCGACCAGTGCGCGCCTCTTCGGCGACATCCACGACCCCGATTCGGAAGCCGCCACGGCCATCCGCGAGCGTGGCGGCTACGCCCTCATGCCGGAGTGGGGCACGCAGCCGGCGAACCACTACCTGCCGCGCCGGCGCACCGACGTGCACATCGAGCCCGAGCAGCTCGTGCGCGCCGACAATCCGCTGCGCAAGGACGGCCGCACCGCCGCTGCCGCCACTCTCCGACCCGTCGCTCGACGACGTGACCTCGTGGTGAGCGAAGCGTCCTCGAGCCGCCGCGCTGCGGTGCGGCACGCGTGAATCCCGCCTGGTCCGTCGTCTTCCTGACGACCCTCATCGGCGCCGGGCAGGGGCTCTTCATCGCGCCTGTACGCGGCGGATGTCGGCTCGTGGCTGCGCGTGATCGACGCGCCGCCCGATGCGCGCTTTTTCGCGACCGGCACGGCGCTGGTCATCGTGCTGTGCGGGCTCGGTCTCGTGGCGTCGTTCTTCCACCTCGGGCGACCGGAACGCGCGTGGCGCGCGGCCGCGATGTGGCGCACGTCGTGGCTGTCGCGCGAGGTCATCGTGCTGCCCCTGTTCATGGCGAGTGTCTTCGCCCACGGCTGGGCGCGCTGGCTGGGCTGGAGCGCGGCCCCGCTCGTCGGCGCTCTCGCCCTCGTGGCGTGCGTGGCGCTCTTCGGGTGCACGGCGATGATCTACGCCTGCATCCGGTTCCTGCAGGAATGGGCGAGCCCGCTGACGGTCGTCAACTTCTTCCTGCTCGGATGCGCGTCCGGCTTCACGCTGGCGACGGCCCTCGCGTCGCTCATGGCTCCGGCGTCGACGGGCGCCTACGCGTGGGCGGCGGCGGGGTTCATCTTCGCCGCGCTGCTCATCGCGCATGGCTTCGCTGCGTCGCAACGCGCGCCTCAAGCCGAAGTCCTCGCTGCAGACCGCGATCGGCATCCGCAATCCGCGCATCGCGCAGAAGTCGCAGGGCTTCACCGGCGGGTCGTTCAACACGCGGGAGTTCTTCCACGGCGTCCCGCAGCTGGCACTGCGTCGGATCAGGCTGCTCTTCATCGTGCTCGTGTTCCCGGTGCCGGTGATGCTGCTCTTCGCCGGCGCCGCATTCGACGCGCCGGCCGCGCTGATCCTCGCCTTCGTGCTCCAGTACACGGGCCTTCTCGCCGAACGCTGGTTCTTCCTCGCGCAGGCGAACCATCCGCAGAACCTGTACTACCAGGCCGTCAGCTGAGCCGCGCCCGATACAATGCTACGGTGCGCGCGGCGACTCCCGCGCGATCTCCCCGGACTGCCATGAACGCTCCTGACGCGGTTCCGTTGCGCCTCACCGAGTTCAGCCATGGCGGCGGCTGCGGCTGCAAGATCGCGCCTGCCGTGCTGCAGCAGATCATCGCCACATCCGGTGCGGGCGTGCTGCCGCGCGAGCTCCTGGTGGGCATCGAGACGTCCGACGATGCCGCGGTCTATCAGATCAACGAGCATCAGGCGATCGTCGCCACCACCGACTTCTTCATGCCGATCGTGGACGATCCCTACGATTTCGGGCGCGATCGCGGCCACCAACGCGATCTCCGACGTCTATGCGATGGGCGGGACGCCGCTGTTCGCGCTGGCACTCGTCGGCATGCCGGTGAACCGCCTGCCGGTGGAGACGATCCGGCGCGTGCTCGAAGGCGGGGAGGCGGTGTGCGCGAAAGCGGGCATCCCGGTCGCCGGCGGCCACACCATCGATTCGGTCGAGCCGATCTACGGCCTGGTGGCGATCGGCATCGTCGATCCGCAGCACATCAAGACGCAACGCGGGCGCGCGACCTGGCGACGTGCTGGTGCTCGGCAAGCCGCTGGGCGTCGGCATCTACAGCGCGGCGCTCAAGAAGCAACGGCTCGGGGCCGCGGGCTACGCGGCCATGCTTGCGAGCACGACGCAGCTCAACACGCCCGGCATCGCGCTGGGGCGCATGTCGGGCGTCCATGCACTCACGGACGTGACGGGCTTCGGCCTGCTCGGTCACCTGCTCGAGATCTGCAAGGCGTCGCAGGCCGGCGCGAACATCGAGTTCGATCGCGTGCCGCTGCACCCGGGCGTGCTCGACCTCGTGCGCGAAGGCAACGTCACCGGCGCCTCGGCCCGCAACTGGGCCGGTTATGGCGAGCACGTCGCGCGCGAGGACGTCGACGATGCCGAGCTCGCGCTCCTGACGGACCCGCAGACGTCGGGTGGCCTGCTCGTCGCGTGCGCGCCGGATGCGGTGGACGACGTGCTGACGGTGTTCGCGCGGGAAGGCTTCGACCGCGCGGCGGTGATCGGAAAAATGACCCATGGCGACGGGCCGGCGATCCGGATCACGCGCTCGGTAGCCGCCAGCGCCGCCCGCTGAATCCTGCGTACCGGCGGCACGGGTGCCATGCCGGTCATTTCGGCCGCGGCCGCGGCAGGTCGGCATCGGGGCGCGAGAGCGTGCCCGTTGCGCAGCTCGCCGACGGCGCGGACCACCGCGCGCGCGACGTTGCGCACTTCCTCCTGCACCGCGGTATCGGCGTCGAGCGCGTCGTGGCTCGTCGCATACGGCTCGTAGTAGCCGATGTAGCGGTCGAGCCGCGCCTGCGCCCCCGCATCGACGAGCCCCATCCAGTCCAGCCAGTCGCTGAGGGCGCGCCGCACGTCCTCGATCCCGGCCACGTCCCCGTGCACGACGAGGCCGTACGTCCTGCCGGCGAGATGCTTGGGATACGCCCAGCCCGCGAGCTCCAGCGCCTTCGCTTTCCCGGCGTTCTTGCCACCCGTGGTGGTCGGATCCGGGTTGCCGCCATCGGCGCAGACCAGGCGGTCGATCATGAGCTTCAGCACGCTCGGCGTCTGATACCAGTGCACCGGCGTCACGATCACCACGCCGTGGGCCGCGGCCCAGCGCTCGTAGATCTCGGCCATCCAGTCGTTCTCCTGGCCCAGGCCGTGATTCGGATAGCAGCTGCATGGCCAGTGGCACAGCGGCATGGCCGTCGACACGCAGCCTTTGCAGGGGTGGATGTGCCGCTCGTACTCCGACGAGATGAGGCTCAGGTCGAGCAGGTCGACCTCGACGTCTTGACCTGCCAGCACCTCGGTCACGATCTTCGCGAGGCGGAAGGTCTTCGACATCTCGCCGGGACAGGTGCCGTCGTTGCGCGACGCACCGGCGATCACCAGCACGCGCGACGGCGTGGCGGGATCCTTCTGCCGGGCCGTCGGCCGCCCGGACGCGGTCGCGCGCGGCGCGCCATTCGTCGGCGAGCTCGTAGTCGGGGTCCGCGAACTCCGGACCCGCCTTGTGCTTCAGCGGCTGCTTGTGCTCCTTCCCGTACGCGGTCCAGGCGATCTCCTCGAGTCGCGCGATGGCCGCCTGCTCGCCCTGGTAGAGGGGGTCGGTGAAGGACTCGCGAAAGCGGCGATGAAACTCGTCGCGCGAGAGCGTGCCGAGGGCCTGACCCTTGCGTACCGTCGTCATGACTCCTCCCGTGAATGACTCAGCTCGGAGCGGGCTCCGTTTCCACCGCGAGCCCGGCACGGGCCGGCAGGCGAATCTCGAAGCGCGTGGCCTGTGAGTCCGAGCGCACGCCGATCGTTCCGCCGTGCGCCTGCACGATCGTGCGCGTGATCGCGAGGCCGAGTCCGGCGCCTTCCCCGGCGTGCTGGCGGGCGGGATCGACGCGGTAGAAGCGATCGAAGAGGCGCGCCAGGTGCTCGGGAGCGATCGGCGGGCCCGGATTGCTCACGCCGATCGTGACCTCTTCCGATTCGCTGCGCGCGAGCACCACCGACACGATGCTGCCGCGGGCACTGTGGCGGATCGCATTCGAAAGCAGGTTGCCGAGCGCGCGCCGCAGCATGATGCGATCGCCCGAAACATGCGCGTCGCCCTCGACGACGAGCCGCACGCCCTCGGCTTCCACCAGCGCATCGTAGAAGTCGAACAGCGCCATTACCTCCGCGCGCAGGTCGACGTCCTCCTGCGCCGGGATCAGGAGCCCGTTGTCGGCGCGGGCGAGGAACAGCATGTCGGTGATCATCCGTGCGAGGCGCTCGTACTCCTCGATGGCGGAGTAGATCACCTCCCGGTACTCCTCCGGCGAGCGCGCGCGGGAGAGCGCCACCTGCGATTGCGTGGTGAGGTTGCTGATCGGCGTTCGCAGTTCGTGCGCGAGGTCGGAAGAGAACTCGTTCAGCCGCCGAAAGGAATCCTCGAGCCGCGACAGCATGTCGTTGAACGAGCGGCCGAGGGCGGCGAGCTCCGGCGGGAGGTGCTCCGCGGCAACGCGCGCGTGCAGGCGGTTCGCCGAGATGCGCGCCGTGAGCGTCGCGAACGCGCGCAACGGTGCGAGGCCCACGCGCGCAGCGAGCCACCCCAGGAGCCCGCTGACGAGGGCGCCGATGCCCACTGCGATCCATATGGTCTGCCGCACGGCGTCGATGAAGGCGAGGTGGTGATCGATGTTGAGCCCCATCGTGAGCTGCACGTGCGGGGCGGCGGGGAAGTCGGTGGGCAGCAGCGTGCGGGTGATGCGGTAGTGGTGTCCGGCGACCATCTCCGAGGTGATCGGCAGTCCGTGCACCATCTGCATCCCGGCGGAGGACTGCGCGAGCTGGTCGATCGGGAAGAGGTCGCCGGGGCTCGCGAAGAGCAGCTTGCCCTGGCTGTCGCGGATGCTGACGAAGAGCGCCTGCTGTCCCACCAGGGCATCCTGGAGACGCTCCTGCAGCAGTGCGAGATCGCCATCGGCCCGCGCCTTCCCGAGGAGATGGCGCACGAGCTCCGTCCGCCCGTGCAGCTCGGTCGCATCCTCGTGCAGGAAATGCACGTCCATCGAGGTGCCGAACACGTAGCCGATGCAGACGAGGAGCGCGGTGGACGCGATCGCGAACAGCGCGGTGAGGCGCAGCGTCAGCGACCGGTGCGGGAAGGCAATCACGCGTCGTCGTCGATGACGTAGCCCATTCCGCGCACGGTCCGGATGAGCTTCACGTCGTGGCCGTCGTCGACCTTGGCCCGCAGCCTGCGGATCGCGACGTCGATCACGTTGGTGTCGCTGTCGAAGTTCATGTCCCAGACCTGCGACGCGATGAGCGATCGCGGCAGCACCTCGCCGCGCCTGCGCAGCAGCAGCTCGAGAAGCCCGAACTCCTTGGGCGTGAGCTCGATGCGCTCGCCGGAGCGCGTCACGCGGCGGCGCGTGCGGTGGAGCTCGAGGTCCGCGACACGCAGGACCTCCGCCTCGACGGCCTTGCCCCGCCGCAACAGCGTGCGCACACGCGCCAGGAGCTCGGCGAACGCGAACGGCTTGGTCAGGTAGTCGTCGGCGCCGGATTCGAGACCCTGCACGCGATCGCTGACGTCGTCGCGCGCGGTGAGGAAAAGCACCGGCATCGTCCTTCCCGCATCGCGGATCCGGCGCAGGATCGTCCAGCCGTCGACGCCGGGAAGATTGACGTCGAGGATGACGAGGTCGTAATCCTCGGTCGTCGCGCGGTGCACGCCGTCGGCGCCGTCGCGCACGAGGTCGACGTTGAACCCGGCCTCCGCAAGTCCCTGCCGGACGTAATCGCCGGTCTTGCGTTCGTCCTCGACAACGAGCAGGCGCATCAGCGTCGCGCCTCGTGCCGGATCTGCGCCGCGCGAATCCGAAGATGACGAAGATGTAATCCGCGCGTCAGCAATTCGTGATCTGCCGCTGCCGAGAATGCGTTTCGCACACTGCGCCGCCGTGGATCATTGCGTGGCGTCAATCAATCGGTGTTGCCGGGAACCTATGATCGCTTCAGTGCAGAGGCACTGCAAACACACGATTCGGGCAGGAGAAAAGCGATGAAAGCGAAATGGATGGCAATTCTGGCAATCGCGGTCCTCGTTGGCGGCAGCGCCCTGGCGGCGGATCCCGTACCGGTGATGGACGTCTACAAGAGCGCGACGTGCGGCTGCTGCGCACGCTGGGCCGAGCACATGCGCGCCGCCGGTTTCGACGTGCGCACGCATGACGTTCCCGACGTGGCGGTGGAGCGCCGGCGCGTCGGCATGTCCGATGGCCTGAGCGGCTGTCATACCGCCGTCGTGAACGGCTACGTCATCGAGGGCCACGTGCCGGCCTCGGACGTCAAGCGGCTGCTCGCCGAGAAGCCGAAGGTGCTGGGCCTCGCGGTGCCGAACATGCCGGGCGGATCGCCGGGCATGGAGAACGTCGCCAGCGTTCCGTACGAAGTGCTCCTCGTCAATCAAAACGGCTCCGTGAAGACGTACGCGCGCCACTAGAAGCTGCGATGGACGATTGTAACCGCGGGTTCGACCGTCATGCCCGCAACCGCCCGACCGTACATCGCAGCACGCGACCTTCCATGACCGCACGCCTTCTTATCGCGCTCGTCGCCGGTCTGCTGCTGGGCGCATCGCCCGTGGCGTCCGCCCAGGCGCTCGGCGACGATCTCGCCGGGTTGCTGGCCTATGCGCGGGAGCACAACCCCGAACTCGCGGTGATGCGCTACGAAGCGGACGCCGCCGGAAGCCGTATCGAACCGGCCGGTGCGCTGCCGGATCCCGTGGGGCGCTTGGAACTGCAGGACATCACGAATGCGGGCACGGAGGCGTCACCGAGCCTGCTGCCCAGCCGCGTCGGCAGCACGAAATACACGGTCATGCAGTCGTTGCCGTTCTGGGGCAAGCGCGACCTGCGCCGGCAGGCCGCGGAAGCCGATGCCGGCGTGGCGACGGCCCGCGTGGATGTGAGCTGGACCGAAGTGTCCGCGAAGATCAAGGCGGCCTACTCGCAATACGTCCTCGCGACGCGGAGCGAGGTTCTGACCAACGAGATCATCGGCATCATGACGCGCCTCGCGGCCATCGCCCAGGCGCGCTACGCCGGCGGACTCGTGCCGCAGCAGGATGCCATTCGCGCGCAGCTCGAGCGCACGGCGATGGAAGGCGATCTCATCGCGTTGCGCAGCGAGAAGCGCCAGCTGCGGGCGCGCCTCAACGCGCTGCTGGCCCGTCCGGCGGATGCGCCGCTCGTCGAGCCGCGCGAGTTCGCGCCCTTGCCGCCCGCGGCGGCGCTCGATCAGGACACGCTCGCGCAGCGGCTGCGCGACCGCAATCCGCAACTCGCTGCCGAGCGTGCCCGCGTGCTCGCCGCCGAGCGCGGTCGTAACGTCACGTACCGCAACCGCTACCCCGACGTGACCGTCGGCCTGTCACCGATCCAGATGGGCAGCCGGATCCGCGAATGGGAAGTGATGCTCGAGGTGAACATTCCCCTGCAGCAATCGAGCCGCCGCGCGCAGGAAGGCGAGGCGAACGCGATGCTCTCCGCCGCGCGGGCACGGCAGCGGGCGACCGAGAGCGACCTCCTGCAGCAGCTCGCGGAGCAACTCGCCGCCCTGGATGCGGCGCGACAGATGGAGCGCCTTAACACTTCGGCGCTGCAACCGCAGGCGGAGCTGACGCTGCGTTCCGCATCCGCGAGCTACGAGACGGGGCGGCTCGAGTTCGCGACCCTGCTGGATGCGCAGCGCCAGATCCGCAAGGCGCGCCAGGATGCATTGAAGGCCGCGGCGGAAGCGCGGGTTCGCGTTGCGGAAATCGAACGCCTGATCGGAGAGGACCTGTGAAGACGCGCTACGTGCTCCTCATCCTGGGCGTGCTCGCGCTCGGTCTCGGCGGTGGCTTCTGGCTCGGCCAGCGCAATGCCCCGACCGAGCCGCAGGCCACGGCACCGGCTGCGGCACCCGCCAAGGCCGCCGAGCGCAAGGTGCTCTATTACCGCAATCCGATGGGCCTGCCGGACACGTCGCCGGTGCCGAAGAAGGATCCGATGGGCATGGACTACGTGCCCGTGTACGAGGGCGATGCACCCGCAGCGAGCACGCCAGCCGACCAGGTGGCGATCAGCGCGGACAAGGTCCAGAAGCTCGGTGTGCGCAGCGAGCCCGTCACGCTCGGTGCGCTGGGCGACGTCGTGCGCGCGGCCGGCCGCGTCGAGGTGGACGAGCGGCGCGTCTATTCGGTTTCGCCCAAGTTCGAAGGCTGGGTCGAACGGCTCTTCGTCAATGCGACGGGCCAGCCGGTGGCGAAGGGGCAGCCGCTGTTCGAGGCCTACAGCCCCGAGCTCGTGTCCGCGCAGCGCGAATACGCGATCGCGGCGCAGGGCGTGCAGGACCTGCAGGACGCCGGCGGTGACGCGCAGGCGAGCATGCAGCGTCTCGCGGACTCGAGCCTGACGCGCCTGCGCAACTGGGACGTCTCCGACGAGCAGGTGCGTGCATTGAGCCAGCTCGGCGAGGTGCGCCGCAGCCTCACGTTCCGCTCACCCGTCTCGGGTTTCGTGCTCGAGAAAAAGGCGCTGCAGGGCATGCGCTTCATGCCCGGCGAGGCGCTCTACCAGATCGCCGATCTCTCGGCGGTGTGGGTCATCGCCGACATTTACGAGCGCGATCTCGCCGCCGTGAAGCGCGGGAGCAAGGCGAAGGTCACCGTGGCCGCGTATCCCGCCGACACGTTCACCGGCACCGTCACCTACATCTATCCGACGTTGAAGACCGAGACGCGGACGATCCCGGTGCGCATCGAGCTCGCCAATCGCGGCGAGCGGCTGAAGCCCAACATGTACGCGCAGATCGAGCTCGCCACGCCCACGCGGCCGAAGTCCTTGCTGGTGGCGTCGTCGGCAGTGATCGACAGCGGCGCACGGCAGGTCGTGCTGGTCGAGCTCGGTGAGGGCCGCTACCAGCCGCGCCCGGTGCGCGTCGGTGCGCGCTCGGCCGAGCAGACCGAGATCCTCGAGGGCGTCAAGGAAGGCGAGCGTGTGGTGGTGTCGGCGAACTTCCTCATCGATGCCGAGAGCAATCTCAAGGCCGCCATCGCAGGTTTCGGCACGAGCGGGCAGGGTGCCGGCAAGGCGGATGCAGCGCAGGCCGTGCCAGCGGGCGCCGCGGCAGCGGTCGGCCACAAGGCGCAGGGCCGGATCGATTCGATCGATGGCAGCACGAATACCGTGACGCTCGCCCATGGTCCGATCGAGAGCCTCAAGTGGCCGGCGATGACCATGGAGTTCAAGGTCAGCACCCCGGCGCTCCTGGCCAACGTCACGCCCGGCGCGACCGTCGATTTCGAGTTCGTCGAGCGTGCGCCCGGCGAGTACGTCATCACCCGGCTCGCCCGCACCGATGCGGGTCGTGCCGCGGCGGCCCCTTCCGCCGGACACGCCGGGCACTAGGACGAACGCATGCTCTCGAAGATCATCGACTGGTCGGCGCGCAACACGCTGCTGGTCCTGATCGCGACGGCCATGCTCGTCGCGGGCGGCATCTACGCGATCGTCAAGACGCCGCTCGACGCGCTCCCCGACCTCTCCGACGTGCAGGTGATCATCTACACGGAATTCCCGGGGCAGGCGCCGCAGGTGGTCGAGGACCAGGTCACCTATCCGCTGACGAGCGCGATGCTGTCGGTGCCGAAAAGCAAGGTGGTGCGCGGCTTCTCGTTCTTCGGCGCGTCGTTCGTCTACGTGATCTTCGAGGACGGAACCGACATCTACTGGGCGCGTTCGCGCGTGCTCGAGTACCTCAATTTCGCCGCCGGGCGGCTGCCTTCGGGCGTGGCGCCGCAACTGGGGCCCGACGCGACGGGCGTCGGCTGGGTGTTCCAGTACGCGCTCCTCGGCCACAAGCAGAACCTCGCCGAGCTGCGCACGATCCAGGACTGGTACCTGCGCTACCAGCTCGCCAAGGCGCAGGGCGTCGCGGAGGTCGCGAGTGTCGGCGGCTTCGTGCAGCAGTACCAGGTGACGGTCGATCCGATGAAGCTGCGCGCGTATGGCGTGCCGCTCACGCGCGTGACACAGGTCATCCGCGACTCCAATCGCGACGTCGGCGGGCGCGTCGTCGAGATGGCCGAGACCGAATACATGGTGCGCGGCCGCGGCTACCTGCGCGGGAAGGCGGATCTCGAAGCCCTGGTGGTCAAGAGCGACAAGGGCACGCCCGTGCTGGTGCGCGACATCGGCCGGGTCGAGATGGTGCCCGACGAGCGCCGTGGCCTGGCCGAGCTCAACGGCGAAGGCGAGGTCGTCGCCGGCATCGCCATGGCACGGTACGGCCAGAACGCGCTCGAGGTGATCGGGAACATCCGCGCGAAGATCGCGGAAATCAGCGCCGGCCTGCCGGAGGGCGTGGAGATCGTCACCGTGTACGACCGGTCCGATCTCATCCATCGCGCCATCGACACCCTGAAGCGCACGCTGCTCGAGGAGAGCGCGATCGTGGCGCTGGTCTGCATCGTGTTCCTGCTGCACGTCCGCAGCGCGCTGGTCGCGATCGTGATGCTGCCCGTGGGGGTGCTGATCGCGTTCATCGCGATGCGCCTCCTCGGCATGAACTCCAACATCATGAGCCTCGGCGGCATCGCCATCGCCATCGGCGCGATGGTGGACGCGGCCATCGTCATGATCGAGAACGCGCACAAGCACCTCGAGCGCCTGCCGCCCGACGGCTCGCGCTTCCAGGCGATCGTGGATGCGTGCCGCGAAGTCGGTCCCGCGCTCTTCTTCTCGCTCCTGATCATCACGGTGTCGTTCCTGCCGGTGTTCACGCTCGAAGCGCAGGAAGGGCGGCTGTTCGCGCCGCTGGCCTACACCAAGACGTTCGCGATGGCGGGTGCGGCATTGCTCTCGGTCACGCTGGTGCCGGTGCTGATGCTGCTCTTCGTGCGCGGCCGCATCCTGCCCGAGGCGCGCAATCCGGTGAACCGCGGCCTGATCTTCCTTTATCGCCCCGTCATCGCGTGGGTGATGCGCTGGAAGTGGATCACCGTGCTGGCAGCGATCGTGGCGCTCGCGCTGACGCTGTATCCCGCGGCTCGCCTCGGCACCGAGTTCATGCCGGCGCTGAACGAAGGCACGCTGCTCTACATGCCGTCGTCGCTGCCCGGCATGTCGGTCACCAAGGCCGCGGAGCTCATGCAGACGCAGGACAAGATCATCAAGAGCTTTCCCGAGGTCGCATCGGTGTTCGGCAAGGCGGGTCGCGCACAGACCGCCACCGATCCCGCGCCGCTCGAGATGTTCGAGACGGTGATCAACCTCAAGCCCGAGACCGAATGGCGCGCGGGCATGACGACCGACAAGCTCATTCGCGAGATGGACGACGCATTGCAGATCCCCGGCGTCGCCAACGCCTGGACGATGCCGATCCGCGCGCGCATCGACATGCTTTCGACCGGCATCCGCACGCCGATCGGGATCAAGGTGTTCGGCAAGGACCTCGAGGAGATGGAGCGCCTCGCGCGCGAGATCGAGGCCGTGGTGCGCAGCGTACCCGGCACCACGAGCGCGTTCGCCGAGCGCATCACCGGCGGCTTCTATCTCGACATCGAGCCCGACCGCGCGGCGCTCGCGCGTTACGGAATGGCGGTGGGCGAGCTGCAGGAGGTGGTGGCGAGCGCCCTCGGCGGCGAGATGGTCACGACCACCGTCGAAGGACGCGAGCGGTTCGGCGTCACCGTGCGGTATCCGCGCGAGCTGCGGTCCAATCCGCAGCAGATCGCGCAGGAAGTGCTCGTGCCGACCATGGACGGCGCGCTGGTGCCGCTGGGGCAGGTGGCGCGCGTCGGGATCGTCAAGGGCGCGCCGGGCATCCGCACCGAGAATGGTCTCCTCTCCGCGTACATCTACGTCGACATCCGCGACCGCGACATCGGCTCCTACGTCACCGATGCGCGCCGCGCGGTATCGGAAGCCGTCAAGTTCCCGCCCGGGTACTACGCCACCTGGAGCGGCCAGTTCGAGTCGCTCGAGCGGGCCACGCAGCGCATGAAGGTCGTGGTGCCCGTAACGCTCGCGCTCATCTTCCTGCTCCTGTATCTCAACTTCCGGCGCCTGACCGAAACCTTCATCGTCATGCTGTCCGTGCCCTTCGCGCTGGTCGGCGGCATCTGGCTGATGTGGTGGCTGGGCTACAACATGTCCGTCGCGGTGGCCGTGGGCTTCATCGCTCTGGCGGGGGTCGCCGCCGAGACCGGGGTCGTGATGCTGATCTATCTCGACCAGGCATGGCAGCGCATTCGCGGCGAGCGCGCCGCGCTCGGCGAGCAGGCGACGGTCGAGGACCTGTACCGCGCGGTCATGGAAGGTGCCGTCGAGCGCGTGCGGCCGAAGATGATGACCGTCGTCGCGATCATGGCGGGGCTGCTGCCGATCATGTGGAGCAGCGGCACCGGTTCCGAAGTCATGAGCCGGATCGCAGCGCCGATGGTGGGCGGAATGCTCTCGTCCACCGTGCTCACGCTCGCCGTCATCCCGGCGCTGTATGCCCTCGTCAAGCAATGGGAGTTGCGCCGGGCCGGCGCCGCGGCTCCCGGAATCCGGCCTCCGCTGGTCGCGCCCCCTGCGGGCGCCGCGCGCGCGGCCGCGCCCGCGGCGCCGGTGCCGCGCGGACTCCCCTAGCCGCGCGCGCCAATCGATCCCGCTACCACCGCATCCAGTCACGCAAAGGAGATGAGATGAACTCGAGGCTTCCCGCAACGCTGTGCGTCCTGCTGCTCGCTGCCGCGCCGTCGTGGGCGCAGGCAACCGGCCACGAGGGTCATGAGGGCCATGGCGCCGCTGCCCCGGTCACGAGCGCCGCCGCGGTCCTGGTCAACGGCGAGGTGCGCAAGGTCGATGCATCGGCCAACCGGATCACGCTCAGTCACGACGCCATTCCGAACCTCGGGATGCCGAAGATGACGATGGTGTTCGCCGTGAAGGAGCCGGCGATGCTGAAGCAGGTCAAGGCGGGCGACAAGGTGCGCTTCGCGGCCGATCGCATCGGCGGCGAGCTCACCGTGGTCGGCCTGCAGGCGGCGAAGTAGCGCCGGCCCGGCCGCGCGCCGGACCGGCGTCGCGCAGTGGCGGTCGCGCAGTGCCCATCGCGCAGCGCGGTTCGATTGACCGCGGCGGCGGAAGTAGTGTATTTCTAGCGCCTTTCGCGCAGGCTTCCCCGCGCGGTCCGCCCGCGTCCGCGCACGGCCTCGCATCACGTCCGTTCTCATCCCTTGCTCATGAAGCGATTCGCTCGCCTTGCTGGGTTGTGCCTCGCGCTCGCCGCCCTGCTGGCCGCACCGCCGGCCGTTGCTGCCGACATCGGCGGCAAGCTGATGCTGTACACCTCGCAGCCCGATCGCGATGCGCAGCAGACGGTCGACGCGTTCCGCAAGAAGCATCCGGGCGTCCAGGTCGAGATCTTCCGCTCGGGCACCACCGAGGTGATGAACAAGCTCATGGCCGAGATCGCAGCCGGAGCGCCACGGGCCGACGTGCTGCTGATCGCGGACGCGCTGTCGATGGAGCGGCTCAAGGCGGCCGGCGAGCTGCAGGCCTATCCGGACGCCGACGTGCGCCAGTTTCCCGCCGAGGCCTACGACCGCGACAGGAGCTACTTCGGCACCAAGCTCATCACCACGGGCATCATCGTCAACAAATCCGCGCCCATGACGCCGAAGTCGTGGGCCGACCTGCTCAAGCCCGACGCCAAGGGACAGGTGGTGCTCGCGAGCCCGCTGTACTCGGGCGCGGCCGCCATTCACATGGGCGCGCTCAGCGCGAGTCCGGCGCTCGGGCCGCAGTACTACGAATCGCTCGCGAAGAACGGTGCGCTCGCCATGCGCGGCAACGGCGCGGTGCTGAGCGCCGTCGCCGGTGGCCAGAAGATGTACGGGATCATCGTCGAGTTCATGGCGCTCAACGCGCGGAGCAAGGGCTCGCCGGTCGACTTCGTCTTTCCCGCCGAGGGCGTGTCCATCGTCACCGAGCCGACGGCCGTGCTGCGCCACACGAAGAACCAGCCCGCCGCGCGGGCGTTCGTGGATTTCATCCTGTCGCGGGAAGGCCAGGAGCTCGCCGCCGCGCAGGGCTATCTGCCGGTGCGCAAGGACGTTGCCCCGCCGGCCGGCTTTCCGAGCGTCGCGCAGATCCGCATCCTGCCGATCGACACCGCCGACCTCCTGCGCCGCGACGAAGCGAACAAGAAGCGCTTCGCCGCCCTCTTCGGCGGCTGAGCGGTCGTACACGGCGGCGCAAACTCCCGCGATACTCCGGCCGTGAGCGCAGTCCGATCCCTTCCCGCGGTTGGCGGCGAACGCTTCGCTTTGTTCGTGCTGTCCGCGCTGCTGGTGCTGCTCGCGGTCATCCCGATCGCGCGCCTCGCGCAGGAAGCCATCGCACCGGGCGGGCGGATCGATCTCTCGGTCATCGCCGGCGTACTCCAAAGCCCCGCCGTCTGGCGCGCCGGGCGCAATACCCTGACCGTGTCCCTCGGCGGCGCGACGGTGGCGCTGATGCTGGGCGGCGCCTTCGCGCTGCTCGTCACGCTCACCGACCTGCGCGCCAAGCGCCCGCTCGTGTTCTGCTTCATGCTGCCCCTGATGATCGCCCCGCAGGTGACCGCACTCGCGTGGATCAACCTGTTCGGCCCCAACAGCACGCTACTTGCGGCCGTCGGGCTCGCGCCCGCGGTGGGCAGCACCCATCCGCTGTACGGACCCGGCGGCATCATCGCGCTGCTCGGTCTCGAGCAGGCGCCGATCGTGTTCCTGGCCGTGCGCGCCGGTCTGCGCGCGCTGCCGCGCGATCTCGTCGAGGCCGCGCAGGCGGCGGGCGCGCGGCCGTGGCGCATCGTGCGCACCGTCGTGCTGCCTCTGACGGTGCCGAGCCTCGCGGCGGGCGGCATGCTCGCGTTCGTGGGCTGCATCGGCAATTTCGGGATCCCGGCGTTCCTCGGGATTCCCGCCGGCTACACCGTGCTCGTCACGCTGATCTATCAGCGCCTCGCGGGATTCGGCACGAGCGTGCTGGGCGAGGTCGCTGCACTCTCGATGCTGCTGTCGCTGCTCGCGCTCGCGGGTCTCGCCGCCAACGGCTGGCTTGCGCGCCGGCGCGACGTGCGCGTGTCGGCCCTGTCGACCGCCGCGCCCGAGTGGTCGCTCGGTCGCTGGCGCGCGCCGGTCGAGTGGATCTGCTGGGCGGGGCTCGTCCTGGTATTGGCGCTGCCGTTCCTCGCGCTGCTCGCGACCGCGTTGGTGCCGGCGATCGGCGTGCCGCTCACGCCCGATACCCTCACGCTCGCGAACCTGCATTTCGTCGTCTTCGACTACGCCGCGACGCGCCGTGCATTCTTCAACAGCGCGACGCTGTCGGCGGCGGCCGCGTTCATGCTCGTCGTCCTCGCCGTCCCGCTGGGCTACTCGCTGGTGCTGCGGCGCGCGACGATGCTGCGCGTCGTGAGCTTCACCGCGGAGCTGCCTTACGCGCTGCCCGGGGTCGTGCTGGCCATTGCGATGATCCTGTGCCTGCTGCCGCCGTTGCCGCTGCTGGGCTTCAGCCTCTACAGCACCGTCTGGATCATTCTCGTGGCGTATCTCTCGCGCTTCCTGCTGCTCGCGCTGCGACCCATCACCAACGCGCTCCAGCAGGTCGATCCGAGTCTCGACGAAGCGGCGCGCATGAGCGGCGCGCGGTTCACGCGCCGCCTGACGACGGTGATCCTGCCACTGGTCGCGCCCTCCGCGGTCGCAGGAGGGATGATGGTGTTCCTGACCGCGTTCAACGAGCTCACCGTGTCGGCCTTGCTGTGGTCCTCGGGCGCCGAAACGGTGGGCGTCGTGCTGTTCAGCCTGGAACAGGCAGGCGACACCGTCTCGGCGGCCGCGGTGGCGGTCATCGCCGTCGTCGTCACGCTCGCGATGATGCTCATCGCCAACGCGCTCGCATCGCGCGTGGCGCGCGGGGTGCTGCCATGGCAGCCGTGACGCTCGCGGGTGTCGGCAAGCGCTTCGGCAGCGTCGCCGCGGTCGAGGACGTGTCGCTGGAAGTGCGCGAAGGCGAGTTCCTCGCGGTGCTCGGGCCGTCCGGCTGCGGGAAGAGCACGCTGCTGCGCCTCGTCGCCGGGTTCGAGCGCGCCGACCAGGGCACGATCCATATCGGCGAGCGCCTCGTGAGCGGACCGGGAGTCCACGTGCCGCCGGAGGACCGGCACATCGGCATGGTGTTCCAGTCGTACGCGCTGTGGCCGCACATGACGGTGGCGGAGAACATCGGCTATCCGCTGCGCGTGCAGCGCCTCGCGTCCCGCGACGTCGCGCGCGAAGTCGACGCCGCCCTCGGTGCGGTCGGCCTCGAGGGTCTTGGCGATCGCCGCCCGGCCGCGCTCTCCGGCGGGCAGCGCCAGCGTGTCGCGCTCGCGCGCTGCCTCGCGATGAAGGCGCGTCTCGTGCTGCTGGACGAGCCGCTCGCCAATCTCGACGTCCATTCGCGCGCCCGCATGCTGGCGGAGATCGCGGCGTTCCGCGAGGTGTCCCGCGCCACCCTGATCTACGTCACGCACGACCAGGGCGAGGCCCTCAGCGTCGCCGATCGCGTGGCGGTGATGGAGAGCGGCCGCATGCGGCAGATCGCCGCGCCAGCCAGCCTGTACCGGAGCCCCGAGGATGGCGCGGTCGGCCGCTTCGTCGGCCCCGGCGCGGTGCTGCGCGCCGAGGTGACGGAAACCTCCGGCAACGGCCACGCGACGGTCAGCCTGTTCGGCGAGCATTGGCGCGTGCGTTCCGCGCCGGGACAGCGCGCCGGACCGGCCGAAATCTGCGTCCGGCCGGAGGACCTGCGCATCGTTGACGAGGGCCCGGGCTTCGCCGCGACGGTCTCGCGCGTGCTCTACCAGGGCGGACGCACCGTAGTCGAAGCCGCGCCGGTCGCGGATCCGACCGCGTTGCTCAGCCTGTCGCTGCATCCGACCGAGGCGCGCGCGGCAGGATCGGCGATCCGGCTCGCGCTCGTGGACGGGTGGGTGATCCCGCAGCGCTGACCCGGCATCGGGCGCTGCGCATGCGACGGCCGGCCCCGGCGTCCAGGGCGGCAGCGCGGCAATGAGGCGTAAGCTGCCCGCTGCGATGTTCCACAGACCACTCCTCATGCTCGTGTTCGTACTCGCGCTCTTCGTGCTGCCGCTCGCGATCAGCGTCGCGAACCACACACCCTCCGCCGTGCCGTGGCACCAGGCATCGCTCGGGCGCTCGGGCCTCGCCCCCGATCCTGCTGCAGTGCACGATCCGGTCGTGCAGGTGTATGCGGCGCGCGCCTACGGCTGGCGTGGCGCGGCTTCCGTGCACACGTGGATCGTCGTGAAACGTGCCGATGCGCCGGCCTTCAAACGCTACGATGTCGTCGGCTGGGGCGGCGCGCCGGTGGTGCGCGAGGATTACGCCGCACCGGATGCGCTGTGGTACGGCGCGCATCCCGAGCTCCTGCTGGATCGGCGCGGCGCCGGTGTGGACGCACTCATCGACGAGATCGAAGCAGCGGTCGCGAGCTATCCGTTCGGGGAGAGCTACCGCAGCTGGCCGGGCCCCAACAGCAACACGTTCGTCGCCTGGGTCGCGCGCAGCGTGCCGCAGCTCGGCCTCGACGTGCCGGCCAACGCGATCGGGAAGGACTTCCTGCCGCTGTCCGCGCCGGTCGCGCGCGCGCCGAGCGGCACCGGCATCCAGGTGTCGCTCCTCGGCCTCGTCGGCGCCATCGTCGCGGTCGAGGAGGGCATCGAGCTCGATCTCCTTGGTCTTTCGCTCGGCGTGGACATCGCGCACCCCGCGTTGCGGGTGCCCGGCTTCGGCCGCCTGGGCCTCACGAAGTCGCCCTGAACGGCGGCGCCGCGCGCCGCGCGATCGCTCGCGTCGGCTCCGGCGTCGACCGTGCGGTGCATCGCCAGCCCGGCGCGAGCGATCACGCGCCGGCGTGGGTGATCCTGCGCGCAGCCGGAGCGTCGCGAACGGACCCGCTGCACGCCGCACATTCGGTGTCGGTACTGGCAGCCGCCGCGCGAGAGTGCCAACGGCGCGCAGATCACAGCGGAGGCGGCCCGTCTGCGCCAGCGTGCTGCGGGTCTTCAGCTTCGCGGCGCGTCGCCGCGAAAGCGGTCCCCGATATCGATGATGAAAATTTGAGCAGCGCGCATGCAGGAATTACCAAGGCATTGCACCCGGCGACATGCGCGTCGCAGCATTCGACCGCGAGCGCGGCCAAAAGTTTTCTAGCACCGTTGTCGCCCGCAGGAGGCGCACGCTCTCGCGGCGTGTTTGTCGGCGATCGGCGACATGTTCACGCGTGCGCGGTTCGTCGCGCACGCGTTGCATCGCCTGGTGGCCGCTGCGTTGGCCGCAATTGCGACAGCGCAAGCGACAGCGTCTCGTCCGTGAGGGACGAATTGCAGCGGATCATTTCACATTCGTGTCGCGAATACGATACGTTCGCGCTCATTTCATTCGTGCAAGGTGCGCGCACTGTCGCGTAATTGCATCAGGTGTGCAATGCTTTTGCATGCGTGCAGCGGCAGATCTGTTTCGTGAACGGCAGCCATCGCCGCGCTGCGTCACCCGCCGATGCGCACCGCATGTGCGCGCGCGTCGTGCATCTGCACTGCATGAGTGCCGACCCGGCCACTCGCGCACTCCGGCGCCATGCGTCAACCGCCCCGCCGGCTGTGCGTTACAGCCCCACGCCACAGCGCATAGCAGCGTTGCCGGCCCGAGCACGGTGAGTGCGTCACGTGCGGTCGGCGACGCTGTTTGGTACTGGCATGGCTTATGCGGTAGCGGTCGCAGAGGCCGGGAGGTGGCCGCCGCGGGGGGAGTACCGCGGCAGCCGGGTCGTGATGGAGGTCGCCACATCGTTTGCGTGGCGCCGGAACCCACGGGAGGAACGCAGTTTTAGAAAACCAAGAAGGCGAGCCGCTCTGTATGCCGGGAGCGGGTTGGAAATGCCCGGAAAGTCGGCACTTCGCTGCACCGTCTTATTGGAGCTAGAACATGCCCACCCTGATTGACGCGTTTCGCTCGAGCTACTCGGCGACGCAAGAGGAGGAAATGGCGCTCGAGGATTACCTCGAGCTGTGCAAGCGGGACCCCTCCGCCTACGCCAGCGCCGCCGAGCGGATGCTCGCCGGCATCGGCGAACCCGAGCTCGTCGATACGCGCAACGATCAGCGCCTCGGCCGCATCTTCGGCAACCGCACGATCCGCCGCTATCCCGCCTTCCAGGAGTTCTACGGGATGGAGGACGCGATCGAGCAGATCGTCTCCTTCTTCAAGCACGCCGCGCAGGGCCTCGAGGAGAAGAAGCAGATCCTCTACCTGCTGGGGCCCGTCGGCGGCGGCAAGTCGTCGATCGCCGAACGCCTGAAGAGCGTGATGGAAACCCGGCCGATCTACGTGCTCAAGGGCTCGCCCGTCAACGAGTCGCCGCTCGGCCTCTTTCCGCCCGAGCGCTTCGCCGCGGTGATGGAGAAGGACTTCGGCATTCCGCGGCGCTACCTCAACGGGATCATGTCGCCGTGGGCGATCAAGCGCCTGCACGAGTTCGGCGGCGACATCTCGAAGTTCCGCGTCGTGCGGGTCAATCCCTCGGTGCTGCGCCAGATCGCGATCACCAAGACGGAGCCCGGCGACGAGAACAACCAGGACATCTCCTCGCTCGTCGGCAAGGTCGACATCCGCAAGCTCGAGCACTACTCGCAGAACGACCCGGACGCCTACAGCTATTCCGGCGGACTGTGCCTCGCCAACCAGGGGCTGCTCGAGTTCGTCGAGATGTTCAAGGCGCCGATCAAGATGCTGCACCCGCTGCTGACGGCGACCCAGGAAGGCAACTTCAAGGGCACCGAGGGCTTCTCGGCGATCCCGTTCAACGGCGTGATCCTCGCCCACTCCAACGAGTCGGAGTGGCACAGCTTCCGCAACAACAAGAACAACGAGGCGTTCCTCGACCGGATCTTCGTCGTCAAGGTGCCGTACTGCCTGCGCGTGTCGGAGGAGGTGAAGATCTACGAGAAGCTCCTCGCCCATTCCTCGCTGTCCGGCGCGCCGTGCGCGCCCGGCACGCTGGACATGATGGCGCAGTTCTCGGTGCTGACCCGGCTCAAGGAGCCGGAGAACTCGAGCATCTACTCGAAGATGCGCGTGTACGACGGCGAGACGCTCAAGGACGTCGACCCCAAGGCCAAGACGCTGCAGGAATACCGCGACTACGCCGGCCCGGACGAAGGCATGACGGGCCTCTCGACGCGCTTCGCCTACAAGATCCTGTCGGCGGTGTTCAACCACGACCAGACCGAGATCGCCGCCAATCCCGTGCATCTCATGTACGTGCTGGAGCAGCGGCTCGCGCGCGAGGACCTTCCCGACGAGGCCCGCCGCCGCTACGTCGAGCACGTCAAGGGCTTCCTCGCGCCGCGCTACGCGGAGTTCATCGGCAAGGAGATCCAGACCGCCTACCTCGAGTCGTACACCGAGTACGGTCAGAACATCTTCGACCGTTACGTCACGTTCGCGGATTGCTGGATCCAGGAAGAGGACTACCGCGATCCGGAGACGGGCGAGCAGTTCGACCGCGCCGCGCTCAACGCCGAGCTCGAGAAGATCGAGAAGCCCGCCGGCATCGCCAACCCGAAGGACTTCCGCAACGAGATCGTCAACTTCGTGCTGCGCGCCCGCGCCAACAACAACGGCCGCAACCCGGCGTGGAACAGCTACGAGAAGCTGCGCGAGGTGATCGAGAAGAAGATGTTCTCGAACACCGAGGAGCTGCTGCCGGTGATCTCGTTCAATGCCAAGGCGTCGGCGGAGGAGAAGCAGAAGCACCAGAACTTCGTCGCCCGCATGGTGGCGAAGGGCTACACGGAGAAGCAGGTGCGCTTGCTGGCGGAGTGGTACCTGCGCGTGCACAAGTCGTCCTGACGGGGACGGGGAGCACGCATGGCCTACCTCATCGATCGCAGGCCAAACGCTCGCGGCAAGAGCGCGGTCAACCGCGAGCGCTTCCTGCGGCGCTACAAGGCCCAGATCCAGGAAGCGGTGAAGAAGATGGTCGGCGAGCGACGGCTCGCCGACATGGAGCAGGGCGGGGAAGTGCGCATCCCGCGCAAGGACATCTCCGAGCCGTCGTTCGGCTTCGGTCGTGGCGGTGACCGGGAGTTCGTGCTGCCGGGCAACCGCGAGTACGTGGTCGGCGATCGCATCCCGCGGCCGAAGGGTGGCGGCGGGGGCGGCAGTGGCAGCCAGGGCGGCGATGGCGATAGCCAGGACGCCTTCCAGTTCTCGCTGTCGCGCGAGGAGTTCATGCAGATCTTCTTCGACGATCTGGAGCTCCCCAACCTCGCGCGCACCGAGCTTGGGCGCACCGAGCGGCGCAAGAGCGTGCGCGCCGGCTACACCACTTCCGGCGCGCCGGCGAACCTGTCGGTGATGCGCACCCTCACCAACTCGCTCGCCCGGCGCATCGCGCTGCGTGCGGGGCTCGCGCGCCAGCAGCAGCAGCTCGATTCCGAGTTCAAGGCGGCGAGCGCCCTCGGTGAAGCGGGCGCGGCGGCCGCGCTGCATGTCGAGCTCGAGCGGGTCGAGCGCCGCCGCAACGCGCTGCCCTATCTCGAGGAGCTCGATCTGCGCTACCGCAATCGCGTGTGGCGCCCCGAGCCGATCGCGCGGGCGGTGATGTTCTGCCTGATGGACGTGTCGGCGTCGATGGACGAGGACAAGAAGGACCTCGCCAAGCGCTTCTTCACGCTGCTCTATCTCTTCCTCACGCGCAAGTACGCGGAGGTCGAGCTCGTGTTCATCCGGCACACCGACGACGCCGAGGAGGTCGACGAGGACACGTTCTTCCACGACACGCGCTCCGGCGGCACGGTGGTGTGCTCGGCCCTCGAGCTCGCGGCGAAGGTCCATGCCGACCGCTTCGCGTCGGGCTGGAACGTCTATGCGGCGCAGGCGTCCGACGGCGACGCGTTCGGCGCCGACCCGGCGCGCAGCGCGCGCTTCCTGCGCGAGCACCTGCTGCCGTCGATGCGCTACTACGCGTACCTCGAGCTCACCGAAGCGTCGAGCCGTGTCTCGAGCCTGTGGGCGGAGTACGAGCGCGTGGCCCTGGAGACGAAGAACTTCGCGATGCGCCGCGCGGCGGCGCGCGAGGAGATCTATCCCGTCTTCCGCGAGCTCTTCCGGAAGGACAAGCAATGAGCCCTATTTCGCACGGCGGCGACTGGGATTTCGATCTGCTCGAGCGCTACCACGCGGCGATCGCGCAGATCGCGGCGGAGTACGGCCTCGAGACGTACCCCAACCAGATCGAGATCATCACCTCGGAGCAGATGCTCGACGCCTACGCCACGACGGGACTGCCGGTCGGCTATCCGCACTGGTCGTACGGCAAGGAGTTCATCCGCAACGAGCAGGCGTACCGGCGCGGCATGCAGGGCCTCGCCTACGAGATCGTCATCAACTCGAGCCCGTGCATCGCGTACCTCATGGAAGAGAACACCATGGCCACGCAGGCCCTGGTGATGGCGCACGCGTGCTACGGCCACAACTCCTTCTTCCGCGGCAACCATCTCTTCCGCCAGTGGACCGATGCGGAGTCGATCCTCGACTACCTCGTGTTCGCACGGCGCTTCGTGATGGAATGCGAGGAGCGCCATGGCGCACCGGCCGTGGAGCAGGTGATCGATGCCTGCCATGCGCTGATGCCGCACGGCGTCGATCGCTACCGGCGCCCGCCGGCGCTGACGCTGAAGGCCGAGACGGCGCGACTCGCCGAGCGCGAAG
This sequence comes from uncultured beta proteobacterium, assembly GCA_963734575.1. Classification (GTDB taxonomy): domain Bacteria; phylum Pseudomonadota; class Gammaproteobacteria; order Burkholderiales; family Casimicrobiaceae; genus CAIWHR01. Next base: position 251,923 of record CAVTHT010000015.1, read on the forward strand.
CGCACCGCGAGCGCCATTTCAACGATCTCTGGCGCACGGTGCCTGAATTCGCCAGCACGCGCGCCGCGGAGCGCGCGGAATCGTTTCCGGGCGAGCCGCAGGAGAACATCCTCTATTTCGTCGAGAAGTATTCACCGCGGCTCGAGCCGTGGGAACGCGAGCTGGTGCGCATCGTGCGCAAGCTCGCGCAGTATTTCTATCCGCAGGGTCAGACCAAGCTGATGAACGAGGGCTGGGCGACGTTCTGGCACTACACGATCCTCAACCGCCTGCACGAGAAGGGACTCGTCGACGACGGCTTCATGCTCGAGTTCCTGAAGAGCCACACCAATGTCGTGGCGCAGCCGTCAGTACGACTCGCCGGCCTACAGCGGCATGAATCCGTATGCGCTGGGCTTCGCGATGTTCAGCGACATCCGTCGCATCTGCGAACGGCCGGACGCCGAGGACCGCGAGTGGTTCCCGCAGATCGCGGGCAGCGACTGGCACGCGACGCTCGATTTCGCGATGCGCAACTTCAAGGACGAGTCCTTCATCGCTCAATACCTCTCGCCGCGGCTCATCCGCGAGTTCCGCCTGTTCGCCGTCGCCGATCACGCGCGCGAGGATGCGCTGCAGGTCGACAGCATCCACGACGACGGCGGGTACCGCCGCGTGCGCAAGCTGCTGTCGCAGCAGCACGCGCAGGAGATCCGCGTGCCCGACGTGCAGGTGATCCGTTTCGACCGGCATGGCGATCGCTCCCTCACGTTGCGACACCTGCGCCGGCGCGGGCGGCCGCTGACCGACGCCGCTGCGCAGGTCGTGGCGCATCTGCGGCGGCTGTGGGGCTTCGCCGTGCGTCTCGAGACGTGGGAGGAAGACCGCCGGGTCGGCAACGTCATGGAGTGTCCGGCGTAGCGCCCGGAAGTTCGGCAGCGCCGTTCGCTGGCTTCGCGGACGGCGCCGCGGTTCGCCATGTCACGGCTGCTCGTCACCCTCGGAGTCGTCCTGATCGTGGCCGGACTCGCCTGGCCGCTGATCGTGAAGCTGGGCCTCGGCCGCCTGCCGGGCGACTTCCGCATCGAGCGGGAAGGCTGGAGCTTCTACTTCCGCTGACGAGCGGGCTCATCGTGTCGGCCGTCGTCAGCCTGATCCTGTGGCTATGGCGTCGATGATCCGGGTCGATCGACCGGCCCCGCGACCTTGATCAGCTACGAGAGCCGCTCCATCCGGCGGATGAGGATGTCGATCATGTCCTCGCCGTCCGGCGACGGCAACCGCCGGGCGCGCAGGTCGCGCACCGTGCCCGAGGACGCGACTGCGCGGTATTCGCTGCGGATCAGGATGCCCGCGATCGAGCGCTGCACGCTGAGCGAGCGGGTCGCGGCGAAGAGCTGCAGCAGGTCCGCGAGCAGGTCGGGGTCGCTCAGCTGGTGGCGTGCGAGCACGTCGAGGGCGCGCGCCTGGGCGTCCGACGGCGGCATCGCGGCGATGGCATCCACCACACTGGCGCAGCTCCACGGGATCGCGCAGGGGCCGGTGCTGCAGGTACATCTCCGCCGCGGCCTGGTCGTCCTTGCGCAGGCTGGTCAGCGCCTGCAGCGTGCGTTCGTGGCCGTCGGGATCGCCGAGGCACGCCAGCACGGCGGCGTGGTCGGCACGATCCGTGGCCGCGCCGGTCGCGCGCAGCCGAGGCAGCTCGCCGGCGAGATCGCCGCCGGCGCCGAGGGCGCATGCGAGCCCGATATCTGCCGTGGGCACGGGCCGCCCGCCGAGGAGCTTCGCGACGAGGTCGACATGCTCCGCGCGCTCCTCCTGCGCGCTCAGCCAGTCGAGCTTTCGCGCGACGGCAACCATGCGGGCACGCAACGCCGGCGCGTCGGCGTCGCGCGCGTACGCCAGATAACGTTCCCGCGCCGGCCGGTCCGCGGCGATCGCACCGAGCGTCTGCGTGAACGCAGGTGCATTCGCTGCATCGGCGGGCAGCTTGGCGAGGAACCGCTCGATGTCGTCGAAGAAGAGGCGCACCTGTCCCGTGTCGCGATCGAGCAGCTCGCGGACGAACTGCAGCTTCTCGATCGGCGATATCCGCTCGTCGAGCAACGCGCAGGATTCGCTGCGGTAATCGGCATCGGCGTCGTCGTCGCTGAGGCCGCGCACCGCAACGAGCGAATGGGCGGAGAACTGGCTCAGCAGCTTGCGGCTGGGACGGCCGCGGCCGACCTCGCTACCGCGCGAGCCCTGAAAGTAGCGCCCGAGCAGCGGACCCGCCGTGGCCCCGAGCGGCGCCACGGACGAGAAGCCGTAGATCACCGGTACGTCGGCGAACACGCGCCGCATCACGTCGCGGTTGGTGCGTCCGTAACGTTCGTTCAGGACGCTGGCCTTGCGTTCTGCATCACCGCGGGCCTTGCCTTCGCGCACGAGGCTGCGCACGACGTCACCCGACATGCTGCGGATGGGCTCGGGGCTCAGGGTCGTGCAGCCGAAGAGATACACCTCCTGCAGGTTCTCGAACACGCCGGGGCACGATTCGCTGCACGCCGCGCGCTCGAGCTCCTCCACGGGAAGGAATTCCGCGACATCGAGACGATCGGAAAAGAAGTCCTGGCCGTTGAAGTGGCCCGACACCACCAGCACGTCGCAGTGGATATCCTTGCGGCACGCTGCAGCGAGCCAGTCGCGCTGCCCGGGCTGCACGAGCTCGACGAACTCGAACTCCGATGCCGGCAGGTACCGACGGAACGCATCCTTCTCGTCGGCGGAGTTGACCGTCATCGTGCAAACGGTGCGTTTCGCCGCCATCGCCGGCGCGGTGCCGGCGATCAGGGCCGCCATCGCGAGCAGCACGATGCCCCTACACACACCTGTCGACCAATGTTGCCGTTGCACCACTTGCGCCACCGTTTCCGTCACGTCGGTAAATTGTTCACGGCGCACGCACGTTCACGCACGATGCATTCGAAACGTTGGGGCTCGCTCGCGAGACCGCAACGCGGCATGCAGCCGCAGCTCTGCGGTTGGCACTAAGCGAGAATCAAGCCACTCGGCGGACCGTCCTGCGTCGTCCCGCGTTGCGCGGCGACGATATCGACGCGCTCATGCCCGCGGCTGCGGGGGTCGAGGATCGGACAACGCGGCCACCAGCATGCCGAGGGCGTCGGCGCACGACGTCTGCACCTTGAACGCCAGGAGCGCATCGGCGCGCGTGCGCCCCCGATTGATCGCCGCGATGGGCTTGCCGAGCGCCGCCGCCCATTCGCAGATGCGGTATCCGGAGTACACCGTGAGCGAGGAACCGACGACGAGCATCGCATCGGCCTCTTCCAGCGCACTGCGTGCAGCATCGACGCGCCGTCGCGGAACGCCTTCGCCGAAGAACACCACGTCCGGCTTCAGGATGCCGCCGCAGCGCTCGCATTCCGGCACGTGCACGAAGTCGGCGCGCGTTTCCATGTGCGCATCGCCATCTGGCAGCGCCATGGCGTCGGCCGTGGCGCCGCCACCATGACCGACGAGCTGCGCCTGCAGCGTCCGCCGGTCGGATAGGTCACCACAGGCGATGCAGATCACCGTCGCGAGGTTGCCATGGAGCTCCAGGACCTCGTGCGAGCCGGCCTTCCCGTGCAAGCCGTCCACGTTCTGGGTGACGAGCGCCGTGACGCCGCCGAGCTGCTGCAACGCCGTGAGGGCATGGTGCGCGGGGTTGGGCGCCGCGGCATCGATCGCAGGCCAGCCGGCCGCGCTGCGCGCCCAGTACCGCCTGCGGGCTTCCGCGGAGCCCAGAAACTCGCGCAGCAGCATCGGGGCGGGGCCGTGATGCCATGCGCCCGCGTCGTCCCGGTAGCAGGGAATACCCGATTCCGTGCTGATGCCTGCCCCCGTAAGGACGAAGAGCCGCGGATGCCGGCGTACGAACGCAAGCAATGCGTCGTGCAGGGAAGCCGCAACATCCAAACTTTTCCGCACCGAGCTATAGAAATTGCCGTGGTGCCGCGGGGTGGCAGGCCCCCGGCCTACCCATCCACCTCGAAGCCCATGCCGTGGCGCAGCGCATCGTCCACCGTTTCCAGCGGTACGAATTGCACCTGGGCGCGTGCGTCGGGAGGGAGGTCGTCGAGATCGCGCTGGTTGCGCGCGGGCAGCAGGACGGTGTGGATGCCGGCCCGCAGCGCCGCGAGCATCTTCTCCTTGATGCCGCCCACGGGCAGCACGAGACCGCGCAGGCTGATCTCGCCCGTCATCGCACAGTCGTGGCGGACCGGACGGTTCATCATCAGCGACGCGAGCGCCAGGAACATCGCGACGCCCGCGCTCGGGCCATCCTTGGGAATCGCGCCCGCCGGGATGTGCATATGCACGTCGGCCTTCTCGAAAAGCGCCGGATCGACGCGCAGGCGCTCCGCGCGCGCCTTGACCAGGGTGAGTGCGGCCTGCGCGCTCTCCTTCATCACGTCGCCGAGCTGGCCGGTGAGGATCAGCCGGCCCGAGCCCGGCGTGCGGGTGGCCTCGATGAACAGGATGTCGCCGCCGACGGGCGTCCACGCGAGTCCCGTCGCGACACCGGGCATGCTCGTGCGCATCGCGACCTCGCTCTCGAACCGCTGCGGTCCGAGGATGGCCGCCACGTCGTCGGCGTCGATGCGCACGCGCGTCTCGCTGCCCTGCGCGACGCGCATCGCGACGTCGCGAAAGAGATTGCCGATCTCGCGCTCGAGGTTGCGCACGCCGGCTTCGCGCGTGTAGTCGGCGATCACCCGGCGCAGCGCATCGTCGGTGATCTCGCAGGCTTCCGCCGTGAGGCCGGTCGCCTCGAGCTGTCGCGGGAGGAGGTAGCGCCGCGCGATCTGTAGCTTCTCCTCCTGCGTGTACCCCGGCAGCTCGACCACCTCCATGCGATCGCGCAGCGGTCCGGGAATGCGGTCGAGCACGTTGGCGGTGCCGATGAACATGATGCGCGACAGGTCGTACGGCACGCCGAGATAGTTGTCGCGGAACGCACCGTTCTGCTCGGGATCGAGCACCTCGAGCAGCGCCGCCGAAGGATCGCCGTGCACACCGGCGCCGAGCTTGTCCATCTCGTCCAGCATCATCACGCAGTTGCGGGAACCCGCCTTGCGGACCGCCTGGATGACATTGCCGGGCATGGCGCCGATGTACGTGCGGCGATGGCCGCGGATCTCGGCTTCGTCGTGCACGCCGCCGAGCGAGAGCCGGACGAACTTGCGGCCGAGGGCGCGGGCGATGCTCTGGCCGAGCGAGGTCTTGCCGACACCCGGCGGGCCCACGAAGCAGAGGATCGGGCTCTTGCCGTGCGGATTGAGCTTGCGTACCGCGAGGTATTCCAGGATGCGCCGCTTCACCTTGTCGAGGCCGAAGTGATCCGCATCGAGGATCCGCCGCGCCTCGCCGATCTCGATGGGATCCTCGGCGGGCACGGACCACGGGAGCTCGGCGAGCCATTCGAGATAGGTGCGCACCATGGAGTACTCGGGCGAGCTCTCCGACATCTGCTCCAGGCGGCGCAGCTCCTTGCGCGCGTGCTTCTCGACGTCCTCGGGCATCTGCGCCTTGCCGATCTGCTCGGCGAGCTCCTGCAGCTCGGACGACGTCTCGTCGCTTTCGCCGAGCTCCTTCTGGATGGTCTTGAGCTGCTCGCGCAGGAGCACCTCGCGCTGCCGCTGCTCGAGGCGCCCCTGCGTCTGCTCGCCGATCTCGCGCGACAGGCGCATGACCTCGATGCGTCCGTTCAACGCGTGCAGCACGCGGTCGAGGCGGGCGCGCACGTCGAGCGTCTCCAGGATCTCCTGCTTTTCGGCGGGCTTGATGTCGAGGAGGCCGGCGATGAAATCGGCGAGCGCACCCGCCGCGGCGACCTGCTCGACGGCAGCGGCGAGCTCGGCCGGCGCGCGCGGCAGGAGCTCCAGCAATTCGGCGGCGCGCGCCTTCACCTGCAGCATGCGCGCCTCGATCTCGGTGCTCATCGTCTCGCCGTCGGGCAGGAGCTCGATGCGCGCGACCACGAACGGCAGGCCGGGAATGAATCCGCCAACGCGGAAGCGCTGCTCGCCGTGGCACACGAGGTTGTGCGCGCCGTCGGGCGAGGTCATGTAGCGCAGGATGGTGGCGAGCGTGCCGACGGTGTGGAGGTCGGGCGGGCCGGGGTCTTCGATCTCCGGATTGCGCTGCAGCAGCACACCGATCTTGCGCTCGGTGCGCACCGCTTCCTGTGCCGCCGCGATCGACGTCGGCCGCCCCACGGAGAGCGGTGCGATCAGGCCCGGAAAGAGCACCAGGTTGCGCACCGGCACGATGATCGTCGCATCGGCGGGCAGATCCGCCAGCGGATCGGGTGTCGCGGCGGCGGCGCCGGCCTGTGCCGCGCGTGTTGCGTCTTCGCTCGCCATCGCGGCCACCGTCAGCCGACGCGCCGCAGCGCGATGACGAGGCAGCCGTCCGCGAGATCGCGGTGCAGGATCTCGTAGTGCCCCGCCGGCAGATCGATGCGACGCTCGAAGCGTCCGTAGGGAATCTCCAGGCGATGGATCGTCGAGCCGGCCTCCGCTCCGGGCGCCCGTCGTCCCAGCACGTGCAGGCTGCCGCCCTCGCTGCGCACTTCGATCGCCTCGGCGCGAACGCCGGGCAGGGCGACGCGGATGACGATCGTGCCGTCGCGCTCGACGACATCGACCGGCGGCTCCCAGCACGGGCCCGAGCGATTGAGCGCGAGGGTGAAGAATTGCCGATGCATGCGATCGGCTTCGCGCAGCAGCTCGATGGCGTCATCGAACAATGCCGAACCGGTGCCGCGTGTTGCCATGAGCGATGCTCCCTCGGATTGCAGGCGGCCGACCATTGCGCCGCGCATGCACCGCACGGCGTGCCGCCGTCGCCAGTATGCGCGCGTCCTCGATGCGACAGGCAGGGCCGCCAACCGTTCCGCGGCCATCCGCCGCGCGCGGGATGGTCAGCCTTCGAGCGTGCGGGTGACGTCGTCGAAAAGCTCGTCGACCGTGAGCTCGCGCGGCAGCAGGCGCTGGCGGCGCGCATAGTCGAGCGCCACCTCCAGGTTGCGCCGGTTCGCCTCGAAGCCGAACGGATTGAGGTCGGGCCCCGCCGGTGGCGCTGTCGCGGCGCGGGCGCGGCGGCGGCTCTCCGCAAGGAGCCGGTACACCTCGCGGACGGCGTCGGGGCGCGCCTCGGCGAGCGTCTGCCGGACGACGACCATGTGATTGACCTGGATCGCGCCGTGGCGCCGATGCCACGCCCGCGCGGCGTCATCGGGATCAGGGATGAGCCGGCGCAGGCGCGGGTCGGGGAGGGTGGCGTCGGCCATGATCGCCGCATCCACGTCGCCCGCCAGCAGCATGTCGAGCATCGTGCGTCCCACCGGTGCCCGCTCGACGTTCGGAGGGTCGCGGAATTCGGCGACGTGCGGTTCCTCGAACGTGATCCAGCGCACGGCTGCAGGATCGATGCCGTAGTCCTCCGCGAGCACGCCGCGCACCCATGCCGCGGTCGTCACGGAATACGCCCGGATGGCGACCCGTCGTCCGGCGAGATCGCGCGGCGCGAGCGCTCCGCGATCGGCGTTGAAGACGAGGAACGGATGCTGGAAGCGGGCGAGCACCACCGCGGGAAGCAGCACGAGCGGCTTGTCGTGCGCCTTTGCGATCAGGAACGTCATGAGCGCGAGCTCGGCGACGTCGAACTCGAGTGCGCGCACGACGCGCTGGAATGCCGTCGCGGGTCGCGCGACGTCGGCGAAGACGAGTTGCACGTCCGGTGACGACACCTCGCCACGCTTGAGCGCCGCAGTGACCGGATAGTCCCCGAGAAGGGTCGCGAGTTCGAGCGGACGGTCAGTCATGGCGATGGAGCCCGATGGTTGCGTTGCCCGATGGCAACGGTCCGGCGCAGCGGCAGCACCGCAGCCGGAATGCAGCTACCGTGCCGCGGCCGTGCGGTCGTGAGCGCTACGCGGCGTGGGTGCGGGTCGCGCCGCGGGGCGGCGTCAGGTGCATGATCGCGCGCGCCTCGGCCGGTGTCGCGATCTCGCGGCCGAGCTCCTGTGCGATCGTCGCCACCTTGCGCACGGCGTCGGCGCAGGAGAGGATCTTGTCGTCGCGGTGCGGGTACATGTACACGGCGTCCTCCATTCCCACGCGCACCACGTCGAAGCCGAGCATGATGGCGAGGGTGGTGAAGGGCAGCCAGTTGCGGCCCCCGGCGCACACGCCGCGCACGCTCCCCGGCCACAGCGTCTGCTGCATGGTCATCATGTAGATGTAGTTCCACGGATCGGGCCCGAGCGGCGAGCCGTGCGAGAACCCGTGGAAGCCCATCATGATGTTCATGAGCGGCGGCTCCTTCGCGATGCCGGTCGCGAGCAGCCAGTCCATGACGTCCTTGAGCCCGGAGTAGCTGTGGCCCTGGTACTCGGGGCGCACGCCGTGCTCCTCGAGATAGCGCACCTGCTCCGTCAGGATGCTGCGGGTCACCACGTAGGTGAACTTCTCGGAGAACGACGTCGACTGGATCAGCATCACCGCGCTTTGCATGTACTCCGGTCCCGCGGCGGTGAGCACGTCCACGCAACGCCGGATCGTGCCGAGACCCGACGGCTCGTCGTAATCGACGTACGGGATGACCGACGTGATCATGTCCGGGCAGCGGTCGAGCACGCGGTCGATCGTTTCCTTCATGACGTGCGGGTCCTTGCTCGGCAGGCCGTTCTTCTCGCGCGCATGCACGTGCCAGACCGCCGCGCCGGCCTTGTAGGCGTCGACGGCGGCCCGCACGTTCTCCTCCATCGTGTAGGGCTGCAGCGGGTTCTGCTCGCGGCTGGTGAAGGAGCCCGTCGGCGCGACGTTGATGATGAGCTTGCGGCCCATCGTGCCGTGCGGCGGCTCGAGATGGAGTCCGGTGACGATGCCGGAATAGAGCTCGTTGACGCTGACCATTGGCGTGCTGTCCGTGCGGTGATGGTACGGTCTCAGGGCGCGAGCGGCGCCGCCTTGAAGCCCATGCTGCGGAATACGCGTCCGGCGTTGGCGCGGTCGGCCTTCACGAATTCCGCGAACTCGGCCGGGGTGTTGCCGACGAACGTCAGCGTGAAGTTGCGGTAGAACTGTTCCACGCCCGGCGTGTGCGCGGCCTTCACGAGTTCTGCATGCAGCCGGTCGAGCACGGGCTTGGGCGTCCTGGCCGGAGCGATCGCCGCCATGTAGCCCGGAAGACCCGGGTCCGCGCCGACCTCGGCCAGCGTCGGAACGCCCGGCAACGATGCCACACGCTGATGGCCCGTGAGCACGATGGGCTTCAGGCGTCCCGCCTCGATGTGCTGCATCGCGTTGCCGATACCCATGTACGTGAGGTCGATCTCGCCCGAGAAGAGGGCGGGATTGGCCTGGCCGGCGCCTTTGTACGGTATGGCGGTGATGTCGATGTGCTCGTGGGCGTTGATGGCCCGCAGCAGGATGTCCGGCTGGCTCGCTTCGCCCCACGTACCCCAGTTGAGCTTCCCGGGCTTCGCCTTCGCCGTCGCCACGAGCTCCGGCCACGATCCGATGCCCGCTTTCGCGTTGGCGACGATGAGGCCGTTGGTCCAGCCGAGGTTGGTGATGGGCGCGAAATCCTTCTCGGCGTCGTACGGCAGTGCCGTGAAGAGGTAGGGGTTGTACGACAGACTGTCCTGCACGGTGAGGCAGAACGTGTATCCATCCGGCGGGGCGTTGCCGCACGCCTGCATGCCCACGACACCGCTCGCACCGGGCCGGTTTTCCACGATCACCGGCTGGCCCGTGGATTCGTGCATCGGTGCCGCGAGCACGCGCGCGAGCGCGTCCACGACGCCGCCCGCTGCATACGGGCACGATGATATGGATGGGCTTGCTCGGGAATGACTGGGCACCGGCGCCGAAGGCCGCGACCGCGAGGGCAGCGCCCGCGACGATGCACGTGTGCACGGGCGACAGCGCCCGGCTGAGGGTGAGTCGCATGTTCTCTTTCCTGATAGGTGACGGGCCGGCGCGAGCCGATCGACCACGCGTCTGCGGCCTGCCGATTATAGGGCGCGGCGCCGCAATCGTGCGCACGTGCGCACGGTCGCGTGATCACGCGCGTCCGCGGCGCGCCAGCTTCACGCCTTCGTACCAAAGCACGCTCGCAGCGCCTGCGAGCAGCGCGAGGCCGGTGTCGGCGACCCGCGGCGCCGCAAAGCGGAAGAGTCGCGCCAGCGTGGGCACGTAGATCGCGCAACCGACGGCAACCAGCGCCGCCAGCGTGATCGACAGCCACGCCACGTTCCGTCGCCGCAGGCTTGCGAAAGCGCTTTCGCGGCGGGATCGCAGCACGAGGATCAACACCAGGTTGGCGGCGATCAGCGCGGCGAACGCCATCGCGCGCGCCACGAGCTCGCCGGCCTGCACGAGTGCAAGGCCGTACACCGTCGCCACGACGACCAGGGTGCTGCAGCCGAGGAGCAGCGAGGTGCCCAGCATGTGCCGCGAGAAGAGCGGTTCGTCGACACGGCGCGGTGGCTCGCGCATGAGGTCCCGCGATGCACGCTCCGCCTCGAACACGAGCGAGCACGCCGGGTCGATGATGAACTCGAGCACGACCACGTGCACCGGAAAGAATAGAAGCGGCCAGCCCGCGAGCACCGGGAGCAGGCCCATGCCGCCCAGTGGAACGTGCACGGCGATCAGGTAGCTCATCGCGTTGCGCAGGTTCTCGTAGATGCGCCGCCCGGCGCGCACGCTCGCGACGAGCGCGGCGAAATCGTCCTCGATCAGCACCAAGCGCGGCGGCCTCGCGCGCCACGTCGGTGCCGCGCCGTCCCATCGCGACCCCGATGTGCGCCGCCTTGAGCGCGGGTGCATCGTTGACGCCGTCGCCGGTCATCGCCACGACGTCGCCGTTGGCGCGGAACGCGTGCACGAGGCGCAGCTTCTGCATCGGCTGCATGCGCGCGAACACCCGGACTCCGCGCACCCGGCGCACGAGCTCCGCGTCGGACAGCGCATCGAGCTCCGGCCCCGTCAGGAGGCCATCCCCCGCCGCGATGCCCGCCGAGCGTGCCGCGGCGCGTGCGGTCTCCGGATAGTCGCCGGTGATCATGACCACGCGGATGCCCGCCCGGTCGCATTCGGCGATCGCCGCCGGCACCGACGCCCGGATCGGATCCTCGAGCGCGACGAGGCCGAGAAGCGTGAACTCGAAGGCGTCCGGCGCCGCAGGAAAGTCGCCGCCCGCGAACGCGGCGCGCGCCACCGCAAGCACGCGCAGGCCCTCGGTCGCGAGCGCCGAGACCTGCGCGAGCAGCGCCGCGCGGGCGGGCTCGTCGAGATGGCAGAGCGCAGCAATCGCCTCGGGCGCACCCTTGGCGGCGACTTCCTCGACGCCCGTTCGTGGATCGCGCCAGACATGCACCACGGCGAGGAAATCGGCCGAGAGCTCGTATTCCTGCACGAGCTCCATGGCGGCGTGTCGCGCCAGCGCCTCGGGCGCGATCGCCACCGTTGCCTCGACGATGGCACGCTCCATGGGGTCGACGGCCTCGCGCTCGCACGCGCCGAAAGCGGTTTCGGCCACTGCGATGATGGCGTTCGGCAGGGAGGCAGGCACCGCGCGGTCGATGTCGCGGCGCAGCCCATCGGCGACGAGCACCGCGACGCGCATGCGGTTCTCGGTCAGCGTGCCGGTCTTGTCCACGGCAAGGACGGTTGCCGAACCCAGGGTCTCGATCGCCGGAGCGCGCCGGGTCAGCACGCCGTGCCGTGCAATGCGCCATGCGCCCAGCGCGAGGAATACGGTGAGGACGACGGGGAACTCCTCCGGGAGGATCGTCATCGCCAGCGTGATGCCCGCAAGCGTCGCGTCGAGCAGCGAACCGCGCGTGAGGGTGAGGCCGACGACGACGGTCGCGCACAGCAGCAGGCCGACGATGGCCAGCAGGCGCACCATGCGCGCGGTCTGCCGTTGCAGCGGCGTGCCCGACTCCGGGATCGTGGCGAGCGCCGCGCCGATGTGCCCGATCTGCGTGGCCGCGCCGGTCGCGATCACCTCGGCGACGCCGCGCCCGCGCACCACCAGAGTCCCGGAGTACACGAACGGCAGGGCGTCGCCACCCGGAGCCTGCACCGCGAGGTCTTCCGTGGTTGCGACCTTGGCGACGGCAACGGACTCGCCGGTGAGCAGCGACTCCTCGACCTGCAGCGCAGCGGCGTCGCGCACGATCGCATCGGCAGGGATGCGATCGCCCTCGCCCAGCACCAGGACGTCGCCGGGTACGACCTCGCGCCCGGCGATGCGCGTCTGCCTGCCGTCGCGCAGCACGAGCGCGCGCGGCGACGCAAGATCGCGCAGTGCGGCGAGGGCGTGCTCCGTGCGTCGCTCCTGGTAGACGCTGATGCCGATCACCACAACGACCGACACCGCGAGCACCAGGGCTTCGCGTGCGTCGCCGAGGATGAGGTAGATCGCCACGGCGCCCAGCAGGAGCAGGAGCATGGGCTCGCGCACCACGGCGGCAACGACCGCCAGCACGCTCCGCGGTCCGCGCTGCGGCAGCTCGTTGGGTCCGTCGCGCGCGAGCCGCCGGGCGGCCTCGGCGCTATCGAGTCCGTGGAGCTGGCGTGGATCGGAGTGGGTCATCGGGTCGCGCTGCCTCGCGACGTTCGCGGTGCCAGCGACCGATCGAGCGCAACGCCCCTCGCATGGTGGCACGGGCGCTCGCGTGCGACGCGCCGACAGCATGATCCCGGACAAGATCGGGCGCGAGAAAGTGGTGGCACGGCGCGCGCTGCGGCAAAAGCTGCACTCCAACCGCTACGCTCTTAACCTAGAATGTCCGCACCGGGAATGAATCCCGGAGGAGGAGACATGAAGGCATGGTCCATTGGCGGGCGCGTTGCCTGCCTCGCGGTGCTGACGGCGTTCGCCATCGGGGCGCACGCGCAGCAGCCGATCGTCATCAAGTTCAGCCACGTGGTCGCGGTGAACACGCCCAAAGGCCAGGGCGCGGAACGCTTCAAGCAGCTCGCCGAGGAGCGCACCAAGGGGCGCGTGAAGGTCGAGGTCTATCCCAACAGCTCGCTGTACAAGGACGGCGAGGAGATGGAGGCACTGCAGCTCGGGTCGGTGCAGATGCTGGCTCCCTCGCTCGCGAAGTTCGGGCCGCTCGGCGTGCGCGAGTTCGAGGTGTTCGACCTGCCCTACATGTTCGACGACTACGCGCAGCTCGACAAGGTCGCCGAGGGGCCGGTCGGCAAGTCGCTCTTCCAGAAGCTCGAATCGAAGGGCATCGTCGGCCTCGCGTACTGGCACAACGGGTTCAAGGTCATGAGCGCGAACAAGCCGCTTCACATGCCCGAGGACATGAAGGGCCTCAAGATGCGCATCCAGTCGTCGAAGGTGCTCGATGCGGAGATGCGTGCGCTGGGCGCGATTCCGCAGGTGATGGCCTTCTCCGAGGTGTACCAGGCCATGCAGACGGGCGTCGTGGACGGCTCGGAGAACACGCCGTCGAACATGTTCACCCAGAAGCATCACGAAGTGCAGAAGTACACCACGGCGACCAACCACGGTTACATCGGCTATGCCGTGATCGTGAACAAGAAGTTCTGGGAGGGACTGCCGGCCGACGTGCGCACCGCCCTCGAGGGCGCGATGCGCGACGCCACCCGCTACGCGAACGACATCGCCAAGAAGGAGAACGACGATGCGCTCGAAGCGATCCGCAAGTCCGGGCGCAGCGAGGTGATCAACCTCACGCCGGCCGAGAAGGCGGCGTGGAAGAAGGCGCTCGTGGCCGTCCATCGCGAGAACGAATCGCGCGTGGGCAAGGATACGATCGAGGCCGTGTACAAGCAGACGGGCTTCAAGCCTTGACGGGCCAGGCGGCCGCTGCGGCGGCCGGAGCCACTCCCGTGGACCTGCCGGCGCTCGCAGGCGTGGGTGGGTCGCACCGAGCGCCGGAGCGACCGCGCCACCGCCGTGCCGGTCGCGGCGCTCGCCGCGACTTTGGATCGCGACGAAGCGCCGCCCCGGGAAGGTGATGCGCTCGCCCCGCTGCGGCACTGGCTCTACTTCCTGCCCATCCATCGCCGGTCCGAGCTCGGGCCCGACGGACACCCGCGGCGCGGCGGGTTCCTGCCGCCGGTGCCGTTGCCGCGCCGGATGTGGGCCGGTGGCCGCCTCGAGTTCCTGCGCCCGCTGCGCATCGGCGACGCGATCGAGCGCCGAATCCCGGATCGTGCGCGTGGACGCGAAAGCAGGGCGCACCGGCTCGCTCGTGTTCGTGCTGGTGCGCCACGAGTTCCGCGTCGCCGGCGAAGTCGCGCTCACCGAGGAGCACGACATCGTCTATCGCGATCTCGCGCAGCCGGGCGATCCGGTCGCGCCGCGGCGCGCCGCACCGGCGGATCCGCAGTGGCGGACGGACGTGACACCCGACGACGTGCTGCTGTTCCGCTACTCCGCGCTGACGTTCAACGGCCATCGCATCCACTACGATCGGCGTTACGTCACGGAGGTCGAAGGCTATCCCGGCCTCATCGTGCACGGGCCGCTGATCGCGACGCTGCTCGTCGACCTCGCCCGCGATCACGCGGCCGGGCGCGAAATCTCGAGCTTCACGTTCCGCGCCGTCGCGCCGCTCTTCGACATCGCGCCGTTCGCGATCTGCGGCCGTCCTGGCGAGAACGGCACCATCACGCTGTGGGCGCAGGATGCGCAGGGCGCGCTCGCCATGGAAGCCACTGCCACGCTGCGCTGACAACCGACCACGACATGGCCAAGCTGCCCGACCCGCACCAGGACATCCGCGACGCCGTGCGCGATCTCTGCGCGCAGTTTCCCGCCGACTACTTCCGCAAGGTCGACGAGGCGCGCGGCTATCCCGACGAATTCGTCGAGGCGCTCACCAAGGCGGGCTGGCTCGCCGCGCTGATCCCGCAGGATTACGGCGGCTCGGGGCTGGGCCTGACCGAAGCCTCGATCATCATGGAAGAGATCAACCGGGCGGGCGGCAATTCCGGCGCGTGCCACGGCCAGATGTACAACATGGGCACGCTGCTGCGCCATGGCTCCGACGCGCAGAAGCGGGCGTACCTGCCGCGCATCGCGAGCGGCGAGCTGCGGCTGCAGTCGATGGGCGTGACCGAGCCGACGACCGGCACCGATACCACCAAGCTGCGCACGACGGCGGTGCGCCAGGGCGACCGCTACGTCGTGAACGGCCAGAAGGTCTGGATCTCGCGCGTGCTGCATTCGGACCTCATGATCCTGCTCGCGCGCACGACGCCGGCCGACCGAGGTGAAGAAGCGCTCGGACGGCATGTCGATCTTCATCGTCGACCTCCGTGAGGCGATCGGCACACGGCATGACCGTGCGGCCGATCGCCAACATGGTCAACCACGAGACCAACGAGCTCTTCTTCGACAATCTCGAGATTCCGGCGGAGAACCTGATCGGCGAGGAAGGGAAGGGCTTCCGCTACATCCTCGACGGCCTCAATGCGGAGCGCACGCTGATCGCCGCCGAATGCATCGGCGACGGCTACTGGTTCATCGACAAGGTCACGCGCCTACGCCAACGAACGCGTCGTGTTCGGGCGGCCGATCGGGCAGAACCAGGGCGTGCAGTTCCCGATCGCGCCGCGCCTACATCGAACGTCGAGGCGGCGAACCTGATGCGCTTCAAGGCGTGCGCGCTGTTCGACGCGCACCAGCCCTGCGGCGCCGAGGCGAACATGGCGAAGCTCCTCGCCGCCGATGCCTCGTGGGAGGCGGCCAACGTGTGCCTGCAGTTCCATGGCGGCTTCGGCTTCGCCGCGGAGTACGACGTCGAGCGCAAGTTCCGCGAGACGCGGCTCTACCAGGTGGCGCCGATCTCGACCAACCTGATCCTGTCGTACGTGGCCGAGCACGTGCTCGGGCTGCCGCGCTCGTTCTGACGCGATCGACGCATGCGTCCGCTCGCCGGCATCACCGTCGTCACGCTCGAGCACGCGATCGCGGCGCCGTTCTGCACGCGCCAGCTCGCCGATCTCGGCGCGCGCGTGATCAAGATCGAGCGACCCGGCGTCGGCGATTTCGCGCGCGGCTACGACGAGCGCGTGCGCGGGCTCGCGTCGCACTTCGTGTGGACCAACCGGGCCAAGGAAAGCCTCACCCTCGACGTGAAGCACGCCGACGCGGCGCAGGTGCTGGCGCGTCTCGTCGAGCGCGCCGACGTGCTGGTGCAGAACCTCGCCCCCGGGGCCGCGGCGCGGCTTGGCCTGTCGCACGAGGCACTGTCCGCACGCAATCCACGGCTCATCGTCTGCGACATCTCCGGTTACGGCCGCGACGGCCCCTATCGCGACAAGAAGGCCTACGATCTCCTCATCCAGAGCGAGTCGGGGTTCCTCTCGATCACGGGCCTGCCCGACGCGCCGGCGAAGGCCGGTTGCTCCATCGCCGACATCGCTGCCGGCATGTACGCGTACTCCAACATCCTCGCAGCGCTGATGGACCGCGAGCGCACGGGGCGCGGGTGCGCGATCGACGTGTCGATGCTCGAGAGCATGGTGGAGTGGATGTGCGTATCCCCTGTACTACGCGTTCGACGGGGCCGAGCCGCCGCCGCGCGCGGGCGCGGCGCATGCCACCATCTATCCCTACGGACCGTTCCCCGCGGGCGATGGCGGCATCGTGATGCTCGGATTGCAGAACGAGCGCGAATGGGGCGTGTTCTGCGAGCGCGTGCTGCAGGCGCCAGAGCTCGCGTCCGATCCGCGGTTCTCGTCGAACAGCCGCCGCACGGACGCGCGCGACGCGCTGCGCGCCATCATCGTCGACGCGTTCCGGCCGCTGACGGCGGCGGAGGTGGTGGCGCGGCTCGACGCCGCCGGCATCGCCAACGCGCGCATGAACGACATGCACGACGTGTGGAACCACCCGCAGCTCGCGGCGCGGCATCGCTGGGCCGACGTCGATACGCCCGCGGGCCGCATTCCCGCGCCGGTGCCGCCGGGGATGGAACCCGCGGCGGCGCGCATGGATCCCGTGCCGGCGCTCGGGCAGCACACCCAGGCGATCCTGCGCCGAACTCGGCTACGACGACGAACACATCGCGCGGCTGCGCGCCGCCAAGGCCATCTGATGAATGCGCTCAACGATCCAGGTGCGGACCTCGCGGCGTTCGCCAGCGGACTGCAGTTCGAGGACATCCCGGCGAGCGTCATTGCCCGGGCCGAGGATCTCTTCCTCGACTGGGTCGGCTCCGCGCTCGCCGGAAAGGGCGCACGCGCGGTGGAGTCGATCGAGCGCTTCGCACGCAGCATGGGGCCGGCGACAGGGCCCGCCGAGGTGCTGATCACGCGGCGCACCACGACGCCGTACTTCGCCGCGATGGTCAACGCCGCTGCGTCGCACGTGGTCGAGCAGGACGACGTGCACAATGGCTCGGTCTTCCATCCAGGCACGGTCGTCTTTCCGCCGGCGCTTGCGGTGGCGCAGACGCTGCGCGCGTCCGGTCGCGCATTCCTGGCCGCTGCGGTCGCGGGCTACGAGGTCGGCATCCGGGTCGGCGAATTCCTCGGCCGCTCGCACTACAAGGTGTTCCACACGACCGGCACTGCCGGCACGCTGGCGGCAGCGGTGACCGTGGGCCGATTGCTGGAACTCGACGCGGCACGCATGCGTCATGCCATGGGTTCGGCAGGCACGCAGGCGGCAGGTCTCTGGGAGTTCCTGCGCGACGCGGCGGATTCCAAGCAGCTGCATACGGCCAAGGCCGCGGCGGATGGCCTGCTCGCGGCCTATCTTGCGCAGGACGGATTCACCGGCGCGCGGCGCATCCTCGACGGCACGCAGGGCATGGCCGCGGGCATGTCGCGCGATGCCGATCCGGCCCGCCTCGTGGACCGCCTCGGCACGCGCTGGGCCCTGGCGGAAACCTCGTTCAAGTTCCACGCGTCCTGCCGGCACACCCACCCCGCGGCCGATGCCCTGCTGCAGGTGGTGAGCACGCACGACCTCGCGCCGCGGGACATCCGGCGCGTGACGGCGTTCGTGCACCAGGGCGCCATCGACGTGCTCGGACCCGTCGTCGATCCCGTCACGGTGCATCAGGCGAAGTTCTCGATGGGCACCGTGCTCGGGCTCATTGCGCGGTACCGCAAGGCGGGTCTGCGGGAATTCGAGACGGCGTTCCGCGACCCGGATGTCGTTCGCTTGCGCGATGTCGTGCGCATGGTCCACGACGCCGAAGTGGACGCGGCGTATCCGCAGCGCTGGATCGGCAAGGTGGAGGTCGAGACCGTCGACGGCCGCGTGCTGCAGGGACGCGTCGACGAGCCGAAAGGCGATCCGGGCAACACGCTGTCGCGCACCGAGCTCGTCGACAAGGCCGTGTCCCTGGCGAGCTTCAGCGGCGCCGCCTCGGCGAGCGAGATGCAGGCGCTGGCCGCACGCATCTTCGCGCTGCCGGAGATGCCGGTCGTGGGCTCGCTGCTGGACGGCACCGGTGCCGATGCACGCGAGCGGCACGAGGCGGCAGCCGCGTCATGACGAGCAAGACGGTGACCGAGCGACGATCGCGATTTCGACGCGCGCGCCGCGACGTGGGACGACGATCCCGCGAAGCTCGTGCGGGCGCGCGCCGTGGCGCAGGCGATCGAGCAGTCGATCCCGCTCGACGGCCAGGGGCGAGCGCTCGAATACGGTTGCGGCACGGGCCTCCTGAGCTTCCTGCTGCGTGATCGCTTCGCCGAGATGACGCTCGCCGACGTGTCGCCCGGCATGCTCGCGGTGGCTGCCGGCAAGATCGCCGCAGCGGGTGACGCCCGAATGCGCGTCCGACAGCTCGATCTGCTCACCGAGAAGGTGGCACCCGCGAGCTTCGACGTCGTCGTGTCGCTCATGACCTTGCACCACATCCCCGACACGGATGCGATCCTCGCGCGCTTCCACGACGTCCTCGCGAGTCCCGGCTATCTTTGCATCGCCGACCTCGACAGCGAGGATGGCTCCTTCCACGGCGCCGGATTCAGCGGGCACCACGGATTCGAGCGCGAGGCACTGGCGCGCCGTGCGCAGGAGGCGGGGTTTGCGACGGTGAGCTTCGTCACGGCGCATCGCATGACCAAGGAGGTCGCCGGCACGGCGCGCACGTATCCGATCTTCCTCATGGTTGCGGCCAAGGCGTGAAGGGTCTCCGATGAGCACGGCTTCGACGGGGCGCATCGCCCGCTCGTATCTCTTCGTGCCGGGCGCGCGTCCCGATCGCTTCGCAAAGGCGCTCGCCGCCGGCGCCGATCGCGTGATCCTCGACCTCGAGGACGCGGTTCCACCGGAAGGCAAAGACGCCGCCCGCGATGCCGTGACGGCGTGGGTCTCCGCCACTCATCCCGTGACCGTGCGCATCAATGCAGCGGGAACGCCGTGGTTCGCCGCCGACGTGAAGGCATGCGCGCACGCCGGCATCGAGGCGATCGTGCTGCCGAAGGCCGAGGATCCGCAGGTGATCGCGGAAGTCTTCGCCGCCACCGGCACGCGCGCGGCCGTGCTGCCGCTGGTCGAGACCGCGCAAGGGCTCTGGAAGGCGCTCGACATCGCCCGCGCGCCCGGCGTCGAGCGTCTTCTTTTCGGGACGCTCGATTTCCAGCTCGACCTCGGTATCCGCGACGACGATCTACTGCACTACCGCTCGCAGCTCGTGCTCGTCTCGCGCCTCGCGGATCGTTTGCCGCCCGTCGACGGCGTGACGCCGTCGTTCGACGACCCTGCGGTGCTCGAGCGCGACGTGCTGCGCGCCCGCGCGCTGGGGTTCGGCGGCAAGCTCTGCATCCATCCGCGCCAGGTTGCCGCCGTCAATGCCGCGTTCCGGCCGTCGGGCGAGGAGATTGCGTGGGCGCGCCGCGTGGTGGAGGCCGATGCGCGCGCGCAGGGCGCAGCCGTGGCCGTCGATGGCAAGATGGTCGACCGCCCGGTGCTGCTCAAGGCGCAGGGCATCCTCGCCGACGCGGACTGACAGGCCGTAACGCACTCTGCCGGTCGACGCGCGGACGGCCGCGGCGCGCAAGCGTGGTCCGGATCTTGCGTTTGCGCGGGCGAGGACGGAACCGCGCCCGTGATGGGGCGGTCCGCAGGAGCACCGCCGAATGCCGGCGGCGCCGAGCTGGAGAGGCGCATGCAGCAGGCCCAACCCGATACTTCCGGAGCAGCGCGCGGTGCGATGGGACCCGCGCCATGCGTCGGAGTCGTAGTCACGA
Source organism: uncultured beta proteobacterium (assembly GCA_963734575.1). Lineage (GTDB taxonomy): Bacteria > Pseudomonadota > Gammaproteobacteria > Burkholderiales > Casimicrobiaceae > CAIWHR01. Next base: position 272,166 of record CAVTHT010000015.1, read on the forward strand.
TTACACCGGGTGCGAATAATCCGACCAACCACGAGACGATGACGCAGCGCGAGCTCGCGCGCCGGCTCGCGGTGCTCAAGGGCTACACCTTTGCCGGCGAGTACGACGCCGGCCGCAATTACGAGGGCCGCCGCTATTTCGTGCCGGCCGACACCATCGTCGGCTGCGAGCGGGCGCGAGCCCTGGGCATCCGCGACGCGGACGATCTCTTCGGCGCCGTCGTGCCGCACGCGCACATGGGGTCGAAGTCGATCACCCACGGTCTCGTCGACGACAGCGCGCGCGCGCCGCACGGCTGGTGCGCGGCATTCGGCGAGGACGTGCGCGACGCGGTGCTCGAAGGCTACGCGGCATTCACCGCTGCCGATGCCCGCCGCGGCGCGGATCACGTCTTGCGCCATGGTCCCGTGCGCGTCAAGCGCGCGACGGGAATCGGCGGACAGGGCCAGTTCGTCTGTCATGCCGGCGCGGAAGTGGACGGCGTGCTGGACGCGATCGATGCCGAGGAGATCGCGACCCTCGGCATCGTGGTCGAGGAGAACCTGCACGACGTGCAGACGTACAGCGTCGGGCAGGTGGAGGTCGCGGGAGTCGTCGCCTCGTACTGCGGCACGCAGCGCCTCACGCCCAACAATCGCGGCGTGGAGGTCTACGGCGGCTCGACGCTGCTCGTCGTGCGCGGGGACTTCGCGGCGCTGCTGGGGCTGACGCTGCCGCCCGCCACGCGCCGCGCGATCGAGCAGGCTCGCCGCTACGACACGGCGGCGCTCCGCTGCTTCGAGGGCATGTTCGGGTCGCGCCGGAACTACGACGTGGCGACGGGAGTGAATGCCCGCGGCGAGACTCGCTCCGGCGTGCTCGAGCAGTCCTGGCGCATGGGTGGCGCCAGCGGGGCGGAGATTGCCGCGCTCGAGGCGTTTCGTGCCGACCCCGAGCTCGACGTGGTGCGCGCCACCACGACCGAGATCTTCGGCGAGTGCGATCCGCCCCCCGCGCACGCGACCGTGTACTTCCGCGACGTGGACGAGCGCGTGGGGATGCTGACCAAGTTCACGGTGGTGGAACGTCATGCCGACGCGTGACGAGCCCGTCACCATCGTCGTCGATGCGGAGACGGATCGCCGGGACGATCGTCGCGCCCAGCCGGCGCGTACCCGGCGTGCTGTTCGTGCACGGCTGGGGCGGCAGCCAGGACCAGTACATCGCGCGGGCCCGCGAGGTGGCGGCGCTCGGCTGCATCTGTCTCACCTTCGACCTGCGCGGACACGTGCAGACGAAGGCGCAGAAGGAGACCGTATCGCGCGAGGAGAACCTGCACGACGTCCTGGCCGCGTACGACGTGCTGGTGCGGCAGCGCGGCGTCGACCCGGAACGCATGGCAGTCGTCGGCAGCAGCTATGGCGGCTATCTGGCCGCCATCCTCACCGGGCTGCGCCCCGTGCGCTGGCTCGCCCTGCGGGTGCCTGCGCTGTACAAGGACTCCGAGTGGAACGTCCCGAAGGGCCAGCTGAAGAAGCAGCAGGATCTCGACGTATACCGCCGCAAGCCCGTTCGTCCGCACGAGAGCCGTGCCTTGCGCGGCTGCGCGAGCTTCGAGGGCGACGTGCTGATCGTCGAGTCGGAGCACGACAACGTCGTGCCGCACCAGGTGATCGTGAATTACCGGGAGGCGTGCACGCGTGCACGCTCGCTGACCTATCGCGTCATCCAGGGCGCCGATCACGGCCTGACGGCGCCGGAATGCCAGCAGACCTACACGGCACTCCTTGTGAGCTGGCTGGGCGAGGTGGCGCTGGAGAAACGGCCGGCGGTCGAGACCGCGCCGGCGAAGCCGGCGACTGCGCGGCACGTCGGAAGCGCCGCTGCCAACGAGTGACGCGGACCGTTCTCAGCGGCCCAGCATGCCCTGGTAGATGCCGGGTATCGAGCCCGCGATCGGCATTGCGCCGACGGCCTTCTCGTAGAACGCTGCGGGTCCGACGCCGCCGATGATGGCGTAGGCGTAGCCGATGGCGTGCTGCGCGTGCAGCGCCGCTAGCAGCAGCGCGCGTCCGATGCCGCGGCCGCGCTCGGCCTCGAGCACACCCGCCGGGCCGAAGAAGTTGCGGCAGATCGCGTCGTGACACGCGAAGCCGACGATGCCCTCGCCGCGCAGGGCGAGAAAGCAGGTGACCGGCAGGCGCGCGTGCGCCGCATCGACCTCGGCCTGCCACGCGGGGAACTGCTCCGAGATCCATGCGAGCACCTGCGGCTTCTCCGGCACGAGCGCGCGGCGGATCACGATGCCCTGCGCGTGCATGGCCGTGAGCACCGGGTCCAGCGGCGGCAGTGCGTACAGCCTGACCAGCATGTCGGCCATGTCACTCTCCCACGACGTCGCGCCATTGTAGGGGCTCGCGATGCGTGCTGGTCGCCAGCACGCACGAACGCACGGCAACAGCTTCAGCACGCCCCGGGTCGCGTGTACAGTGGTGCGCCATTCAACGGGAGCATCGCAGACATGACCGACTCGAGACAGCGGTTCGGAAGGCCCCTGCGCCTGGGCCTCATCGGCGGAGCGCCGGGCACCTGGATCGCCAACATGCATCGCACCGCAGCGGAGCTCGACGGCTGGTGGCGCGTGGTCGCCGGCACGTTCTCGAGCGACCCCGGGCGGTCGCGGGCGGCGGGGCTCGCGCTGGGCGTCGAGCCGGCGCGCAGCTACGGCGACGTCGCCGAGATGTTCGTACGCGAGCGTGCGCGCGACAATGGCATCGATGCCGTGGCGATCGTCACGCCCAACGACACGCATTACCGCTTTTCCGCGGCCGCGCTGGACGCGGGCCTCGACGTGGTCTGCGACAAGCCGGTTGCGGGCGATTTTCGCGAGGCGTGCGATCTCGTCGCGCGATCGCGCGATGGCGCGCGGCTCTTCGCCATTGCGCACGGCTACTCGGCGTATCCCATGATCCGCCATGCGCGCTGGGCTCGTGGGCGAGGGCGTGCTCGGTGAGTTGCGCATGGCGCAAGTCGAGTACATCCAGAGTGGTCTCGCCACGCGCATCGAGGACGGACCGCAGAACAACCGCTCGCGCTGGGTGCTCGATCCCGCGCGCAGCGGCCTCGCGCTGGTGATGAGCGCGATCGGCTGCCACGCGCAGCATCTGCTCTGCTTCGCGGCCCAACGTCCCGTCGTCCGCGTGAGTGCCGACGTGCAGGCCGTCATGCCGGGCCGGAAGGTGATCGACTACGTCTCGGCCCTGCTGGAGCTCGAGGGCGGCGCGCGCGGGACACTCACCGTCACCCAGGCGGCTGCGGGCGGCGAAAACGACATCCGACTGCGCCTGTACGGCGACAAGGGGATGCTGGACTGGAATCACCGCGAGGCGAGCTATCTGCGCCTCGCGCTGCAGGGCGAGCCCGTGCGCATCATCGGTCGCGGCGATCCCTGGCTGCCGCCGGAAATCCTCGCCACCGGCCGCATTCCACGCGGTCACCCGGAGGGTCTCCGCGAGGCGTTCGCGAACATCTACGCCGAGGTGGCGCAGGAGCGCGTCGCGCTCGCTCTGGGCGAGGCCCCGCCGTGTTTTCCGTATCCACGCATCGAGGACGGAGCGCACACGATGGCATTCATCGAGGCCTGCGTCGCGTCACAGGCGTCGGGATGTTGGACGGAGGTCGCGCGCCTCCCCTGACGGCGGCCGCGCAGGCGCGCGGATTCGAATCAAGGCCGGCCTCAGGCTGATGCGCCGGCGAACGTCGGTGCGAGCACGTCCAGCGCCGCGACACCCGTTTCCTTCACGGTGATGCGCCACAGCGTGCGCGGATCGTCGGCATCGACGAGCGTCGCCGAGTGCAGGAGCGATGCATTGTCCCAGATGACCACGTCCCCCACACCGTAACGCAGAGCGTAGACGTACTTCGCCTGCGTTGCGTGGGCCGCGAGCTCGTCGAGGAGCGCCACCGCCTCGTCGTCGGGCATGCCGACGATCCCGTAGGAGCTGCCGGACACCGCGTACAGCGCCTTGCGGCCCGTGACCGGGTGTGGCCGCACGACGGGATGCGTGATCACGGGCATTCGTGCCTTCTGCTCGGCCGTGAGCGTCGAGGCCGCAGTGCGGCCCGCGCTTTCCGGCACCTTGCGATTGCCGTAGTGATGCACCGCAACCAGCGTGTCGATGTGCGCCTTCATGTGCTCCGGCAGATCGTCGTACGCGGCGTACTGATTTGCAAACAACGTGTCGCCGCCGCGGCGCGGCACCTCGATCGAATAAAGCATGGTGGCGCGCGCGGGCACCTCGAGGTACGAGTAATCGGTGTGGAAATAGGTGCCCGCATCGGCGAGCCCGACGGGCTGCCCGTCGCGCTGGCGATTGGACAGGATCAGGATGTTCGGGTCGTCCGGATGATGGAACTGGTCGATCACGTGCGGCTCTGGCGGGCCGAAGCGCCGCGCGAACACGACATATTGCGCTGGCGTCAGCGATTGGCCGCGCAGCACCAGCACCTGGCCGCGGAAGAACGCCTGCTCGAGTTCGCGGAATGCGGCGTCGGGGAAAGGCGACGCAAGATCGACGCCGCGGGCTTCAAGACCAAAACCGGGGCCGAGTGGTTGCAGCTCCATGGTGTGGTGCTCCTATTTCAGGAACTCCGGACGCAAGAGACGCGGCAGCACCAGCGGGATCTCCGGCCAGATGATGAGCATCGCCAGGACCAGCAGCATGGGCACCAGCATGATCATCGTGTCCTTGAGCGCGAAGCGCAAGCGTACCTTGGCAATCGCGCAGGAGATGAGGAGGCACAGGCCGTAAGGTGGTGTCACCAGCCCGAAGGCAAGGGCGACGATGCCGATGATCGCGAACGAGACCGGATGCATGTGCGCCGATTCCGTCAGGGGCTGGAGCGTCGTGCCGACGATGATGATGGCCGGAATGGCGTCGAGGAAGCAGCCGACGATGAGGAATACGATCGCTACGAGGAAGCCGACGCCGACGATGCCCAGGCCCCACGTCTGCACCGTCGCGAGGAGTGCCTTGGGCATCTGGTAATACGCGAGAAGGAAGCCGAACACCGATGCCGTGCCCACGCAGAAGAGCGAAACCGCCGACAGCTTGCCGGTCTCGAGCAGCGCGGTCCAAAGGTGATGGCGGTCCATCTCGCGGTAAACGAGAAGCGACAGCACGGCCGCATAGATCACCGCTGCCGCCGCGGACTCGGTTGCGGTGAACCAACCCAGCAGGATCCCGCCGACCACGATGAACGGAGTCATCAGCGCCGGCACCGCGACGGCGACGGCGACGAGGAATTCGCGCCACGTCGCCCGCGGATAGGTCGGGTAATGGCGCACCTTGGCGTAGACGTGGACGGTGGCCATCTGCGCGAGGCAGAGCAGCACTCCGGGGATGACCCCGGCGAGGTAGAGCGCACCGATCGAGACGTTGAGCACCCCGCCCCAGACGATCATCAGGATCGAGGGCGGAATGATGACCGCGAGCACGGCCGACACGGCGGTGATCGCGATGGAGAAGCTGAGGTCGTAGCCTTCCTTGACCTGGGCTTCGATGAAGATCTTGCCCTGGCTCGCCGCATCCGCGGTCGACGAGCCGGAAATGCCGGCGAAAAACACGGACAGCAGCACGTTGATCTGCGCGAGCGCGCCCGGCAGGTTGCCGACCATCGCGCGGGAAAGGCGGACCAGGCGGTCGGTGATGCCGCCGATGTTCATCAGGTTCGCCGTCAGCAGGAAGAACGGCACCGCGAGCAGGATGAACGAGTTGTAGGCCTTGAACGTGGTGTTGAAGATGACCAGCGGCGACAGGCGCGGCTCGAGCATCAGAATCGGCAGGCACGCGAGTCCGAGCGCGAAGGCGATCGGCACGCGCAGGATCATGAGCAGGAAGAAGCTGCCGAACAGGATCGCGGCGGCGAACCCGGGCGTGAGCGTCGCGCCGCTCACTTTTCCATCGCCGCCGCGAGGACCCGGGCGTCGGCGCGAAAGCGCGGGCCGAGGAAGAGCAACCACGTGAGCCCGGTGACCGGCCAGGCCACGAAGATGTACCCCATGGGCAAATCGGCAAGCTCGGAGGTCTGTTCCCACCCGAACTGCACGAACTTGATGCCGTACCAAACGAACACGAGCGCGAAGATCAGCACGCAGACGTTCGCGACCAGCCGCAGGAGCGCGTTGGGTCCAGGACGGAGCTCCGGCCACACGTCGACGTCGAAATGGGAACCGTCGCGAATGCCGACCATCGCGCCGAGCATGATCATCCAGATGAAAAGGAAGCGCGCCATCTCCTCGGTCCAGATCCAGTGCGGAATGAGCTCGGTGAAGCGCGAGAAGATCTGGATCGTGACCGGGACGATCAGGATCGCCGACGGTAGCCGCCGAGCAGGACGTCCAGCAGCCGTCCGTACGCTTCAATGAGCTGCTCATGCCGTTCCTCGCGCGGGCTGATAGCGCACGAAAAAAAACCGGCGGGTGGCGCTCGCTCCCGCCGCGACTCGGTCGGCTACTACATCGAGTTGATCTTGGCGTAGATGCCGTCGGCACCGATTTCCTTGGCGTAGTCGGCCATGACGGGGTCGACAGCCTTCTTCATCGCGGCGCGGTCGGCGAACGGGATGCGCTTGAGCTTGCCTGCCTTCTCGAGGGCTACGAGCTTGGCGGCGTCCTCACCGGACTCGACCTGCCGCCCATAAGCCCCGGCCTCCTTGCCGGCGCGCACGATCGCGGCCTGCAGGTCCGGCGGCAGCTTCTTGAACGTCTTGGCGGAGAAGCAGAGCGGACGGATCGTGATCGCGTGCTGGGTCATCAGCAGATTGGGGCCCACCTCATAGAATTTCATCGCCTCGACGCCGGCGGCCTCGTTCTCGCCCGCCTGGATCACGCCGTTCTGGATGGCGTTGTACACCTCGTCGTACGCGATCACCGTCGGCGACATGCCCGTCGCGGCGAAGGTCTTGCTCCAGATCGGCGCTCCCTGCACGCGCACCTTGAGGCCCTTCAGCTCCTGCAGGTTGTGGATGGCCTTGTTGGCGAAGATGTTGCGCGTGCCTCCGCCGGCGAAGCCGATGAGCATGACGTCCGCCTTCTGCGCGACCTCGTCGGCGACCGGTTTCAGCACGTCCGCATCGAGCACCTTGTTCCAGTGGTCGAGGTCGCGGAACAGGAACGGCGCATCGATGAACGGCGCCGCCTTGGAGAACGTGGACATGTGCGCCGGCGACACGATCGCGTAATCGACCGAGATGCCCTGGTTCATGAAGGCGAAGTAGTCCTTCTCGAGACCGAGCTCGCTGTTCTTGTGAAGCACGAACTCGATGGGCTTGCCGTAGTACTTCTTCACCAGCTCCCCGAAGCGCACGAGAGCCTTGGTGAAGGCGTGGTCGTCGTTGAACTGCGAGGCGCCGTGCAGCGTGATCGGCTGCTGCGCGTGGGCGGCGAAGCTGAACGCCAGGGTGAATGCGGCAAGGACGCGAACGAGTGCACGCAGCAACGGTTGCATGACGACCTCCTCCATTGAACCCGCGATGACGATCGGCGACTGGGTGTCGCCTGTTCTGCTGCCGGCCGCACATTCAACGCCTGCGGCGGGTCGGTGTCAACGACGTTCGCGCCGACCGGCGTCAGGGCATGTACTGACCGCCGTTGACCTCGAGCACTTGGCCCGTCACGTAGCTGCTCGTCGTGTCCGATGCGAGATACAGGAAGGTGCCGGCGCACTCGTGCGGCGTGCCGAGCCGGTTCATCGGTATCGTCGCCTGCATCGCGGCGAGCTGTTCCGCGGTGGAATAGCGCTCGTGGAAGGGCGTCACGATCACGCCGGGCGACACCGCGTTCACGCGGATGCCATCGGCGACGACCTCCTTCGCCCACCCCTTGGTGGCGGTGGAGATGAATCCCTTGGCGGCCGCATAGAGCACGGCACCGCCGCCGCCGCCGTTGCGCGCGGCGATCGACGTGACGTTGATGATGTTGCCCGACTTCTGCGCGCGCATGACGGGCACCACGGCACGCATGAAGAGCGCCACCTGCGTGACGTTGAGGGCCAGCACGCGCTGGATGTGCTCGGCGGTGTATTCCTCGATGCGGATGCGCCCGAGCATGCCGCCCGCGTTGTTGACCAGCACGTCGATCCGGCCGAACGCTTCCATCGCAGCGGCCACGACGCCGTCGACCGCCGCGGGCTCCATCAGGTTGCCACCGGTGATGGCAGCCTCCGTGCCCGTCGCGCGCACCTCGCGAGCGACGTCCTCGGCGGCAGCCTTGCTTTCGTTGTAATGGATCACGAGCTTCGAGCCGCATTGCGCGAAGGCGCGCGCGGCAGCAGCCCCAATACCCGTGGAGGCGCCCGTGACGACCACCACTTTTCCCTGCAGATCTTCCAGCATCGAGCTTCTCCTTGTGCGGCCAGCGTCGGCGCTGCCGCTATGGACGATTCTATGCGGCGGGCACGCCCGTGCGGCGGGCCGCATCGAACGTGCCGCCACGGGGCCGCCGTTGCCGGGTGCGTCCGGCAGCGACCTCGTGCATCAGGCCTTCACGGGAAACGCATCCATCCGCACCGCCACGCCCGTCTTGCGCGTCGCTTCGAGATACAGCTGGTGGATGCGCGGCAGCTGGTCCTCGTACTCGATCTGATCGCCGCCTGCCTTGAGGCTGGTCGATACCCCGCCCATGAGCGACCGGCGCTTGCTCTCGGTGAACGGGTGGCGCAGCGAGCCATAGGCGGTGGCCAGGTAGCGCGCTGGGTGCGGGCTGGTGTTGAAATGCTGGTGGAACATCTGGTCTGGCGGTGCGAACACCGTGCCGTGCTTCCAGTCGACCCGCACCATGTCCTCCTCGCCGCGATACCAGAGCAGCGAATAGCCCTCGCCGGTCACGCACATCACGTGGAAATCGGCGGCGTGGCGATGGCCCTTCTTGTAGGTGCCGACGGGCATCTCGGAGATGTGCGCGTGCATCGTGCCGTCGGCCAGGATGAACATGATGTTCGATCCGCCGGCGCCGCGCTCGCCCCAGGACTTGAGCTCGATCGCCGCGAGATCGGGCACGAAGTTCGTTTCCCACATGTGCTGGCCGGGGCGCACCGGGATGAACTCGCCTTCGCCGCTGAAGTATTTCGAGTTGCCGATGCGCTCGTCGAAGTCCCAAGGGTTCTGGAAGACGAACGCCTCGTTGTGGAACATGTTCAGCACGGCCGGAAGGCTCACCGTCGCAACGAGGCGGGCGCGCTCCGTACCGCTGCCGTTGAAGTGCCGATAGCGGGTGTTGAGCGGAATCGCGAACAGGCTGCGCGGCCCCCACTCGAAGCTGTGGCGGCGTCCGTCCGCAAGCTCGATGGTGGTGCTGCCGCGGCCGTCGAGGACGTAGATCACTTCCTCGTAGAGGTGCCGCTGCGGCGAGGTCGCGCGACCGGGCGCGAGGTCCATCACGAACATGCTGATGAAGTCGCCGCGTCCCTTGAGGTGGACCGCCCCGGCGTTCGGCATCGAAGCGCGCCCACGGGCGCGTCGGCACCGCGAAGAGGTCGACGCCGAAATCCTCGGTGACGGGCAAGTCCCTCCCGTTCCACCCACTCGAGATAGGAGTTGATGCCCACGCGGGGCGCTGCGGCTCGATCCATGCGGTCCGTCCTGTCGGTTGCGGCGAGGGTCACGACCGGCGCCGGAAGTAGCGCTGGCCGGTTTCGAAGAGAAGCGACTTGATTACGACCGGCACGACGTGGGCCGGTTCGATGATGCGGCCGATATCGATGTAGTCGAGTTCGCGCAGGGCGATGCCGTCGATGGCGACGAGCGGACGCGCGAAGCCGAGCTCGCGCTCGAGGATATAGCCCAGCGTGCGCGCGATGTCCCCATCCACCACCAGCACGACGGGGCCCGTGCCCGCCACCGACGCCAGTCCTTGCAGGATGCCCTCGGCCAGGCTGCGCAGGCGCGCGTAGAGCGGCTCGCCCGTGCCAGGCGAGCGCCAGTGCCATGGGTGCGTCGGCAGGCCGGTCGTGCGCCTGCAATGCAGCGGCGACTTTCTGCGCCACCGCCGCCGGCGTCACCGTCGAGTCGAGCGCCAGCGCGGGTGCAATCACGGGCACGTTGTGCAGCGGCAGCGGCAAGTTCTCCGGCAGGTGAATCGTCTTGCCGCTGACCTGCACGGAAAATTGCGAAGCCCCGATGACCGTGGCGCGGATGCCCTGACCGGTATCGCGCACGCGAGCGGGGCCGCGTCCCACGTCGACGGCCGCGGTGATGCGCGCCGCGAGTTGCATCGCGATGTCGCCGTAGGACGGTGGTCTCGCGACCGTAGATGTATTCCGACACGCCGCCGGAAAAGGTCACCGCGTCCGGAACCGGCAGGGCGCCAGTCTCATCGGTGAGCAAGAGCGACTGCGCGAGCTCGCCGGCCGGTGCGCCCGACGCCACCTCCAGCAGGGAGCCGGCAAGCGCATCGATGACGGCCGACAGCGCTTCCGGCGCGGGCACTTCGCCCGGCGCGAGCGTCACGCCCACCGCACGCGCGGCGATCCCGGCCGCCTCGTCGAAGCGCACGATGCGCCTCGTCGTCGTCGAAGGCGATGAGCCGGCCACCGACAGCGATCGCGCACGTCGCCACGATCGTGCCATGGTGGATCCACGCGAGCTTCGACGTGCCGCCGCCGACGTCGATGTTGAGGATCGTGCACTGCTCGACCCGTGACAGCGCAACGGCGCCGGAACCATGTGCGGCGAGCACGCATTCGAGGTGGTGGCCGGCACTCGCGCAGACGAACTTCCCCGCGTGTGCAGCGAACAGGTCGGCGATGGCCTGCGCATTGTTCCGGCGAATCGCCTCGCCGGTGAGGATGACTGCGCCGCTGTCGATGATGTCCGGAGTGACCCCGGCGTCGCGGTACGCGGCGGCGATGAACGCGCCCAGCGCGCTCGGCATCGATGCTGTTGTCCGGGAGAAAGGGCGTGAGCAGGATCGGCGAACGCCACAGGATCTCGCGGTCGATGACGACGAACTGGCTGGAGAGCGCCTGCGTCTTTCGCTGCAGGCGCACCCGCGCGAACATGAGGTGCGACGTCGAGCTGCCGATGTCGATGCCCACGGTGGTGAGCTCGACGTTGTCGACTTTCCAGATGACTTCGCTGATCGCGCCGCGCGCGTCGACCGAGAGCTCGTGCAGGTGCTCGCCGTCGATGTCGTGCAGGCGCAGCGGGATAGCGTCACGCAGGACCGGCGGATGCAGCGACGGCCGGCGACGGCTGCGGGAAACGGATGGCACGAAGAGGCGTTGCACGATTTTCAGCGGCGCCGCGAGCATCGTCTCGCCATGCGGAACGACGCGGGCAAAAGCATGTCACGCTAGCGTGCGCGAGGTATCGATGTCAATTGCGGGTCGTGCAGCGCAAGCCGCGCGGCGCGTCTCGTGCGCGGTACGATCCACCCCATGCCGGAACTGCCCGATGTCACCGTCTATTGCGAAGCGCTCGAGGCGCGGGTTCGCGGCGCCGTGCTCGAGCGCGTCGAGCTCGCCAATCCGTTCGTGCTGCGCACGGCTGTCCCGCCGATCGGCGATGCAACGGGCAAGACCGTACGCGCGGTGCGCCGGCAAGGGAAGCGCATCGTGCTCGTGCTCGACGGTGAGCTTTACCTCGTGCTCCACCTGATGGTCGCCGGTCGCCTGCGCTGGCTCGCGCCCGGAAAGAAGCCCCCGGGGCGCATCACGCTCGCCGTGCTCGTGTTCTCGACGGGCCGGCTTGCGTTCACCGAAGCGGGCACCAAGCGTCGCGCGGCACTGCACCTCGTGCGCGGCCGCGAGGCGCTGGCGGCCCTCGATGCCGGTGGCGTGGAGGTCATCGGGATCCCGCTTGAAGCCTTCGCCGCGACGCTCACGCGCGAAAACCATACCCTCAAGCGTGCGCTGACCGATCCGCGGCTCTTCTCCGGCATCGGCAACGCCTATTCCGACGAGATCCTGCACCGCGCGCGACTGTCGCCCATTGCTCTCACGCGCAAGCTCGACGCCGATGCCATCGCGCGCCTGCATGCCGCGACGCAGGCCGTGCTCATCGAATGGACCGACCGCCTGCGGGCGCAGGCCGGCGGCGAGCTGCCGGAGAAGGTCACGGCATTCCGTCCCGAGATGGCGGTGCACGGCCGCTATGGCGAGCCGTGTCCCGTGTGCGGATCGCCGGTGCAACGCATCGTGTACGCGGAGAACGAGTGCAACTACTGCGCGCGCTGCCAGACGGGAGGCGTGGTGCTCGCGGACCGCGCCCTCTCACGCCTGCTGCACAAGAGCTGGCCGCGCTCCATCGACGCGCTGGAATGAACGCAATGTTCGGCTGGATGGACACAACGTCCGTTTGACGCACGGGAAAGCGCGGTTCTATTCTCTCGCGAGCGCGCCGGAGGGCCGGCGCCGCGCCATGGATGCAGGAGGAAAGCATGCCGTCACGATGGATCGTCGTTGCATGGTGCTGTGGCCTCACCGCGATCGCGGCGGGGAGTGCAGCGGGCAATGGTTCCAACGGTGCCGCAGGAGCCGGCGCGTCGCTCACTTTCACGACGCAGGCCGTGCTGCCGCTGGCGATCGAGGGTCTCGCTGGCGACAACCACTCGAGCCTCTACACCACGGGTCGCGCAGCGGCGCCCAATCGCTGTCCGGTGTGGCAGATCGATCAGGACGCTCCGCCGCCGGTGAGTCCGGTGCAGGTCGGGTCCATTCCCAACAGTGCGGCCAGTCCCTGCAATCCCTCCGGTATCGCCTTCGACCGCTCCGGGAATATCTACATCGCCGACGCCGCGCAGGGCGGCGTGATCTGGCGCGTGACCGGCAGCGACGCCAATCCCACGGTGCCGTTCGCCACCGGCGTCCCCAACGCCAACGGGCTCGCGTTCGACCGCTCGGGCAACCTGTGGACGGGTGATGGCACGGCGGCGCAGGGCAGGGTGTGGAAGATCGCTCCGACGGGCGGATCGTGCGACCCGCAGGCGCTCTCGGGCTGCAGCGAGGTGTTTCGCATTCCGCCGATGGCGAACCGCGCCGCTGTGGGCCGGCAGAACGCGACGCTTCAGCCGCCCGTGGCCAATCCCAATCCGCCACCGGCAACGATCCAGACCCCCAACCCGCAGCCGCTGGTTGCGAACGGCCTGGCGTTCGACGTTCGCGGCGATCTCTTCATCGCCGACACCGCGCGCGGCGCCATCTGGACCGTGTCGTTCAATCGCGATGGCACGCTGCGCAGCCCCACCGGGTGTGACGCGAGCTACACCGCGAACACGCTTTGCTTCAGCAATGTGTTCGTCGCGCATCCGCTGCTGGAGGGTGCCGATGGCATCGCACTCGATCGGGCCGGCAACATCTGGACCGCGGCGAACGAGCGCAACGCGATCGTGGTGGTGACGCCCACGGCGCACGTCGTGGAGGTGTTCCGCAATCCACTCAACACCGCAGGGTTGCGCAATGCCGCCGATACCGCCGAAGGCAACCGCCACATCCTGGAGCTGCCGACGAGTCCCTACCTCAACGGGAAGCGGCTCTGTGTCGCGCAATCGGACGGCGACCGCCGCGACAATTCACCCCGCAGCGCTGGCGAGATCAACGGCGGCGTCGGGAGCGCGCGCGGCAAGATCTCCTGCGCCGACCAGGACCTCGCGATTCCCGGCCTGCCGTTGCCGTTGTAACCGATCTCACGCGGCGGCATTCGATCGCTCCCATCCGTGCTCCGCGCCCGTGCGGGTCGGCTAGAATCCGGGCCAGCGCCGCGCGCAGGAGCCACCTGCCGCGGCCGTCTTCGGGAGGTTCTGCATGGTATCGGCCGAAGCAGGCGCGCCGCATCGTTTGCGTATCACGCTCGTGGGTTCACGTTACTTCGGCGCTGCCGCTTTCAAGCGGCTCATGGATGAGGACATCGAGATCGTGCGGGTCGTCGTTCCTGCCGCCGACGACCGCCTCGCACACTCCGCGAAGGCGGCTGGCGTCGAGGTGCGCGTTCTGGACGACCCGCGCGTCGTTCCCGGCGACGCCATCGCAGAAGGCACCGATCTCATCGTCGCGGCGCACAGTCACGCCCGCGTCAGTCGCGAGGCATTGGCTCGCGCGCCGCTCGGCGGCATCGGCTACCACCCGTCATTGCTGCCGCGGCATCGCGGCATTGCCGCGGTGGAGTGGACGATCAAGGCCGGCGATCCCATTGCCGGAGGCTCCATCTACCACCTCGCCGAGCGGATGGACGCGGGCGCGATCGCGGCGCAGGAGTGGTGCTTCGTACGCCTCGGAGAGACCGCGCGCGAGCTCTGGGAGCGTGCCTTGGCGCCGATGGGGCTCGAGCTGATGGCCAAGGTCCTGCGCGAGGCTCGGGCGACGGGACGCATTCCGGCCCGTCCGCAAAACGAGGAATTTGCGACCAAGGCACCGCTCCTCGGTGACGCCCACTAGCCGCGACCGCGTGCGCGAAGAGACACGCCGGTCGCACGCGCACGTCGCCGCGGATGCACGCCGTCGCCGCCAGGTGCATCCACACGGAACTCGCATTCGTGGTCACGGCACGCCGGTGCGGTGAATAATTTGCCGACTGCAGGCTGGTCCATGCGTCGTTTGCACAACCCGGGATTCAGGCACCGAATGTGCGTGTGAACCGAAGCGTCGTGCCCCCCAGTGCGAGCCGGCGTAATTGCGTGCTGCATGCAGGAACCTTTATTCCTGCTGGTCTGACCAATTTGCACGACCCCGAGGCACGACTGCAGGAGGAGCATGAGAACGGTTCTGGTGGTCGATGACGAAACGACGATCGCCGACGCGCTGGCATCGGTCCTGCAGCGCGCCGGATACACGGCGCTGGCGGCGTACGACGGCACGGGCGCGCTCGAGGTCATCGGGCGTGAGCCGGTCGATCTCGTACTGACGGATCTGGTCATGACCGGCATGGATGGCGCGACGCTCATCCGCTGGCTGCGCTCGGCGCCGGAGACGCAGGACCTACCGGTGATCCTGATGAGCATGCTGCCGGAGGAGCGCGCGTTCGCGCTGTGCAGCGATTACTCGCGGTTCCTGCGCAAGCCGCTGCAGTTCGACGCGCTGTTCGCTGCGATCGAGGAACTCTGCGAGGCACGGGAGCCGTTGCGCTCCGGCCTGCACGCCCTCGGCGCGCAGGGCTTCGTGCACTGAAACTGAAACGGCGTCAGCCGCCTGCGCGTGCGGGCAGGGCGTCCCTGCTCGTGCCGCGACACCCCGGGATGTCGTCCACGCGGTCCACCACCGCCTGCCACAGGCTGCTGCCCGGGGAGGCGAACTGCGCATTGATCACGTAGCGCTTGCAGGGCTTGAGATCCAGGCGAAGCGTGCGGTCGGAGGTGCGCAAGCCCCGCTTCGGCTGCCACTGCACGATCACGGCATGCGGGCCGGGCGCGAAGCGGGCGTGCCGATCAACGACCGCCTGTCCGTCCACGCGCCGGATGGTCACGGGCCCGCGATTGGCTGATGCGTGCGAGGCGCGCTCGCCCGTGATTTCACTCCAGCCCATGGCCGGCGCTGGCGCTGCGTGCGCGGATGGAGCGACGAGCAGCAGCGCGGCAAGCGCGAGCGGGACGAGCATGGGCATTACGGCTTCCGACGTTGGTGATGCGTGGAGTTCCAAGTGTGGGATCGTACCTGAGACGTGCCCGACGCCGATGCGCCAGGCTTCGGGATGGGCTTGCGCCTGCGAACGATAACCATTATCATTTGGCCTCCAACCCTGCGGAGACGCCGAATGTCCCACCGATCCTCGAAATACGCCTGCGCCTTGGTCCTTGCCCTCGCGCTCGTGGGCGCGCCCTGGGCGGCGATGGCTGCCGATCCCGAGTTCACCGTCGTAATCCGCAATCACAAGTTCGAGCCGGCCGAGGTTCGCGTGCCCGCGAACACCAAGGTCCGTCTGATCGTGGACAACCAGGATGCCAGCGCGGAGGAGTTCGAAAGCAAGGAGCTCAAGCGGGAGAAGGTCATTGCCGCCAAGAGCAAGGGCACGGTGCTGATCGGCCCGCTCAAGCCCGGCCGCTATCCGTTCGTCGGGGAGTTCCACGAGAGCACCGCCAAGGGCGTCGTGATCGCCGAGTAGCGTCGCTACGATCCGCAGTCATCCACCACGAGAGCCGTCATGCTGGGCGCCGCCGTCATCGTCTTCCGCGAGTCGTTCGAGGCCGCGCTGCTGATCGGGATCATCGCGGCCGCAACGCGCGCCATTCCGCGGCGTGGGCGGTTCGTGGCCGGCGGCATTGCGTGCGGCGCGATCGCGGCCCTCATCGTGGCGGCACTCACGGGGCGCATCGCGCAGCTGTTCGGCGGCATGGGGCAGGAGCTCTTCAACGCCGCGGTGCTCGGCATCGCCGTCGTGATGCTCGCGTGGCACAACATCTGGATGTCCGTGCACGGCGCCGAGCTTGCCGCCGATGCACGGCGCGTCGGCCGTGAGGTGTCCGAAGGGCAGCGGGCGCTTTCGGCGATCCTCGTGGTGATCGCCCTCGCGGTGCTGCGGGAGGGCGCGGAGACGGCGCTCTTCCTGTATGGTCTCGCGTCGGCCGGCGCCGTAACCCACACCGATCTCGCTGCGGGCGCGGCGCTTGGCCTCGTTGCCGGCATCGCTGTCGGCGCGGTGATGTACGCCGGCATCGTGCGGGTGCCGATGCGCTGGTTCTTCGGCGTGACGAGCGCGTTGATTCTGCTTCTGGCGGCCGCCATGGCGGCGCAGATGGCACGCTTCCTGGTCCAGGGCGACATCCTGCCCAGCCTGGCCGACCCCGTCTGGGACACGTCCGGTGCCTTGCCGGCGGACGCGCCCGTAGGGGCTTTCCTGCACGCGCTGGTCGGCTACGATCCGCAGCCGTCGGGCATGCAGCTCGTGTTCTACGTCCTCACGGCGGCAAGCATCTGGATCGGCATGCAGCTTGCACGCCGGCGCCAGCGTGCCCGACGGTCGCGCGCATCCCGCGACCAGATGACACGTATGCGCCCGCAGGCGCGGTGAAGTTTTTGCACGCGCCCGGTGTCTTCCACCCCCTGAACGGCGCAGCGCGCGCGGCTGCGGGGCGCGGCCGATGGCACGCCCTGTGCATCGTGTCAGCTCCTACGATCCTCGAGGTCGACCATGCCCACGCGCCGCCGCATCCATCCCCCGCAGAACGTCAACCCGGACGGGCAGAAGAATGTTCGCGATCCGGGCGAGCACCCCCTGGGCACGGCGGACACGCCGGCCGCCTCGACACGCCGCGCGACGACCAGCGGCGATGATCAGATGCGGCTGCCGCACGAGCATGACGAGACCGGCGACCCGCAGGAGCGCGCCGGCGGCACCGACAAGCTCATGGAGCAGGCTGCAAGCGACGCCATGAGTCCGCAGACCGACACCGACCGGCGGGGCGACGCGGTGGACGTGTTCAATCGCAACGCAGGCAAGCGCCGCCGCCGCTAGCCGCCCCCAGGTGTTACGGCAGGCGTAACACCACGCGCGACGCACGCAACGTGCGTCGCGCGCAACGAAGATGTTGCGCCGCGCGCAGCCCGTGCGCGACGTCATCCCATGCCGGGGACGCGGTTGATCCACGTCAACAGCCCCGGGTGGGGCGAGGTTCATCCTTCGTGGCACAAGACCGGTGATGGTGACGAGCCGATCGCCCCGAACTGCGACCACGCCCGCCCGTGGCTCAATGATGAACCCCAGCCGCTGCAGGAACACCCTCCACGCGCTCGCCGCGATTCTTCTCGCTTTCCTGCTTGCCCCGACGCTTGCCGTCGGCGCGCAGCCTGCCAACCCCGTCGCCGACACCTGCCTCATGTGCCACGGCGACAAGGACGCGAAGAGCAGCGCCGGCACGCCGATCGCCGTCGACGGCGACCGGTTCGCGCACTCCGTGCATGGCCAGGCGCAGCTCAAGTGCACGGCCTGCCACGCCGACGTGAACCCGCAGAAGCTGCCGCATGCCGAGAAGCTGAAGCCCGTCGATTGCGCGACGTGCCATGCACAGGCGGTGAAGGACTACACCAGCACGGTGCACGGCAAGGCGCGCAGCGGTGGCAACGCCGTGGCGGCGACGTGCACGGACTGCCATGGCAAGCACGACATCCTGCCGGCCAAGGACGCCGCGTCGACGATCAATCACGCCAACCTCGAGGCGACGTGCGGCAAGTGCCACGGCAACGACACGGTGGTGCAGAAGGCCCACCTGCCCGGCGGGAACATCGTCACGCAGTTCCACGACAGCATCCACGGCAAGGCGCTCAAGGGTGCGGCCCAGTCGGCCGCGCCGACCTGCACCAATTGCCACGGCACGCACAACATCCGGGCCAAGGACGACCCGGACAGCCGCACCAACCGGGCGCGCATTCCCGACACCTGCGGCACGTGCCACGAGCCGGTCAAGGCGGCTTACCTCAAGAGCCAGCACGGCAAGGTGCGCCAGGACGGCAACATGGGTGCCCCGGGCTGCAACGACTGCCACACCGCGCACGGCATCCAGCAGCACGAGATGCCGAAGTTCGTGACCGGCGTGGTCGAGCAATGCGGCACGTGCCACCAGGAATACCTGACGACCTATCGCGACACGTACCACGGCCAGGTGACCGGCCTTGGCTTCGCCCGCATGGCCACGTGCGCGTCGTGCCACGGATCGCACGAGATCCTCCCGGCGTCGAACCCCGCGTCGAAGGTGTCGTCGGCGAACCGGCTCGCCACGTGCCAGACCTGTCACGAGGGCGCGTCGCTCAACTTCGCCAATTACGATCCCCATGCGAACCGCCACGATCGGGCACGCAATCCCGTCTACTACTACGCCGCGAAGTTCATGGAGTTCCTGCTGATCGGCGTCTTCGGTTTCTTCGGCGTGCACACGCTCCTCTGGTTCGGAAGGTCGGTCGTCGAGCGGCGGCAGATCGCGCGGGCTGCGCGCAACAAATACGGAAAGGGAAGGTGATGGACACCGCAGTCGCCACCACGCCGCCGCCCGCTGCGGCCCCGGGGTCTCACGGCGCCGTGGAGCGCTACTACCGCCGCTTCAGCGCGACCGAGCGCGTGATGCATGCTTTCCTGATGCTCTCGTTCGTCGGGTGTGCGCTGACCGGCCTGCCGCTGATCTTCGCGGGCCAGGGCTGGGCCACAACACTCGCGACCCTGCTCGGCGGCTTTCGCGGCGCTGCACTCATCCACCGCATCTGCGCGTTCGTGATGCTGGTGGTGTTCACGAGCCACGTCGTGCTCGTGTTCCAGCGCGCGATCGCGTCGCGCAACCTGAAGGGCCTGCTCTGGGGGCCCGATTCCATGGTGCCGCAGCCGCAGGACGGCATCGACATCTGGAACAACCTCAAATGGTTCGTTGGCCTCGGACCCAAGCCGACGTTCGATCGCTGGACGTACTGGGAAAAGTTCGACTACTGGGCGGTGTTCTGGGGGATGTTCATCATCGGCGGCTCGGGGCTCCTGCTCTGGTTCCCGGTGTTCTTCTCCAAGCTCCTTCCGGGATTCATGTTCAACATCGCAACCCTGGTCCACGGCGAGGAGGCGTTGCTCGCCGTCGGATTCATTTTCACATTCCATTTCTTCAACGGCCACCTGCGGCCGGAGAAGTTTCCGATGGACACGGTGATTTTCACCGGGCGCATTCCCGAGCACGAGCTCAAGGAAGAGCGGGCGATGGAATACCGCCGCCTGCAGGCCGCCGGTGCGCTGTCGGCCAAGCTCGCACCCGAACCGACGCGCGAGTCGCTCGCCTTCGGATGGTTCGTGGGCGGCACCGCCCTGCTGCTGGGCGTCATCGCCATCGTGCTGATCATCTACAGCGTCGTATTCTGAACGGACGCAGCGGCGTTCACCGGCTGCGCGACGGGACACCGATGTGCGCCCCAGGGGGAGAGGAACAGGCATGAAGACAATCCGACTGAATCGGCGGACGATGGCCGGCGCGGCGATGACGCTCCTGGTCGGCGCCGTCGTCATTGCAGCCGTGACCGCCGGCGGCATCGCCGGATGGGAATACAGCAACAGCAACGCGTTCTGCACCAACGTCTGCCACGCCGTGCATCCGGAAGAGCCCAAGGCGCACGCCGCGTCCTTCCATGCGCGCGTGAACTGCGTGGAGTGCCACATGGGACGCGTGCACACACTCGAGCTGATGGCGATCAAGCCGACACACATCGGCGAGCTGTGGGGCATGATCGCGGGCTACGAGCGGCCGATCAGCACGCACAGCATGCGTCCGGCGCGGACATCGTGCGAGGCGTGCCACTGGCCGGAAGCGCGCCATTCCGACACCGTGCGCGTGCGCTACCGCTACGCCGACGATCCCAAGAGCACGGAAAGCCGGACGACGCTGCAGCTGCACACCGGCACGGGCGAAGCGCGCGCGACGGGCAGCGAAAGCGGGGCGCAGGGTCCCGGGATGGGCGTGGCGAAAGGCATCCACTGGCACATCGCCCAGGACGTGCAATACGTCGCGGTCGATCCGGCCAAGCAAAAGATTCCCCTGGTCGAGATCCGTGGTGCCGACGGCAAGGTCACGGCGAGCTACTTCGACAGCACGGCGGGCGTGAGCCGCGCCGACGTCGAGAAGATGCCGCGGCGGCGCATGGACTGCATCGATTGCCACAACGCAGCGGGCCATCCCTTCCCGAATCCCGCCGACCTCGTGGACGACGCGCTGCAGGAAGAGCGCATCGATCGCAGCCTGCCATCGATCAAGGCCCGGTCGGACGCGATTATCGAGAAATCGGCCGGCATCATCGGGCCCGAGGACGAGCGCGCGGCGAAGTTCAAGCAGATCATCACCGACCTCGCGCCCAAGACGATCGACGCGAAGCGCAAGCCTGCGGAGGACAAGTTCGCCGCCGAGATGCAGCGCATCCTGTTGCTCACGTCGTTCAAGGGCGACCACGCGACCCAGCCGATCACGTGGAAGACCTTCCCGACCAACGTCGGGCACAAGGACTTCCCGGGCTGCTTCCGTTGCCACGATGGCAAGCATCAGAACGAGAAGGGCGAGGCGGTCCGGCTGCAGTGCACGCTGTGTCACGGGCTGCCGCAGGTGGTGCGCGAGGACGGTGCGCGCAGCGTCGCATCCACCGTTTCTCCGGATCTCACGCCCCCGGCGTTCCACAGCGAGCCGAACTTCATGCACGAGCACCGCACGAAGGTCGACAGCAGCTGTGCGATGTGCCACGGCCCGACGAAATGGGGTCAGGACGGCGGCAACTTCTGCGCCAATCCGGCGTGTCACGGCCGCCGTTGGCCGGAGCTCAACCTCGACGTCGAGGCGCCGAAGGCACCCGCGGCAACCACCGCGAGCGCCGCCGGCGGCAAGCCGGAGAAGGCCAAGGGCGCGAAGTAGCGCGCCTGCGCAGCAGTATTGCCGTCAGGCCGAAGCTCGACCCCCGGGAGGGAGGTGGATCTCCCTCACGCGGTGGATCCCGACTGCGCTGCGACGCCCTGCGCGCGCAATCCGTCGAGCGACGCATTGAGCGTGAGCGCCTGCGGATCGAGCAGCAGGTGCAGCAGCGCGGGAATGCCTGTCGCGACCGCGCGCTCGAATGCGGGTGCGAATTCCGCCGTGGTGCGCACGGTCTCCGCGTGCGCACCGTACGCGCGCGCCAGGGCCGCGAAATCCGGATTGCGCAGGGCCGTGCCATGCACGCGCGCCGGATAGGTGCGCTCCTGGTGCATGCGGATCGTGCCGTACATGCCATTGTCGACCACGATGAAGATCACCGGCAGCGCGTATTGCACTGCCGTCGCGAGCTCCTGGCCGTTCATGAGATAGCAGCCGTCACCGCTCCATGCGATCACCATGCGCTGGGGGTGGAGCGCCTTGGCCGCGATGGCTGCGGGCACGCCGTAGCCCATGGCGCCCGAGTAGGGCGCGAGCTGCGTGCGATACGTGCGGTAACGAAAGATACGGTGCAGCCAGGTCGTGTAGTTCCCCGCGCCGTTGGTGAGCACGGCGTCGTCGGGCAGCCTCTCGTCCAGCCATTGCACGATGGCCCACAGGTCGAGTGCGCCCGGCACGGGCCGTGGCGCGCGCCAGGCGCGAAACTGCGCGTTCGCTTCCGCTACGCTGTCGCGCCAGGCACCCGCATCGATCCCGGGCAACGCGTTGATGGCATCCAGAAACGCAAGCGGCTCGGCCGCGATCCCGACGGCCGGCTGGTACACCTTGCCGATCTCCTCGGCACCGGGATGCACGTGCACCAGCGTCTGCCCGGGCAATGGCGCGGGGGGCAGTGTGTAGCCCGAGGTCGTCATCTCGCCGAGGCGCTCGCCGATCACGAGCAGCACGTCCGCAGCGCGGATGCGTGCGGCAAGCCGCGGGTTGATGCCGATGCCCATGTCGCCGGCGTAGTGCGGGTGCCGGTTGTCGAAGAGGTCCTGGTGCCGGAATGCGCAGGCGACCGGGAGTGAGAATTTCTCCGCGAACGTACGCAACGCCGCGCAGGCCTCGCCGCTCCAGCGGCTCCCTCCCGCAACGATCAGAGGAGCGCGCGCGGCGCGCAGCAATGCGTGCACCTCGCCCACCTGCGCGGCGCTCGCGGCAGCAGGCACGGCCGCGACACGCGGCAGGTCCGCCACGACTGCCGTGCTCGTCAGCATGTCCTCGGGCAGCGCCAGCACCACGGGTCCCGGCCGGCCTGACATCGCGACGCGGTACGCGCGGGCGACGTACTCCGGGATGCGCGATGCATCGTCGATCTGCGCGACCCATTTCGCGATGCTGCCGTACATGCGGCGGTAGTCCACCTCCTGGAATGCCTCGCGGTCCTGGAAATCGCGCCCGACCTGACCGATGAAGACGATCATCGGCGTCGAATCCTGGGCCGCGGTGTGGATGCCGATGGCGGCATTCGCGGCACCGGGACCGCGCGTGACGAACGCAATGCCCGGGCGCCCTGTGAGCTTCCCGCAGGCCTCGGCCATGTACGCGACGCCGCCTTCCTGCCGGCAGACGACGAGCTCGAGCCGGTCGCGGACGTCGTACAACGCGTCGAGCACCGCGAGGAAACTTTCGCCCGGCACGCAGAACGCGTGCGTGGCGCCCTGCGCGATCAGGTTGGCGACGAGGATCTCGCCACCCGTGCGCGGACGCGGCGTGGCGCCGGGGTTGCTCGCACTCTGCGTTGCATTCATCGCGTCACGGCCGCATCCATGAGATCCTCGCGCTTCAGCACGAAGACGGCATCGTCGGCGCCCGCCGTTTCCAGCCACACGAAGGGCAGCGCAGGAAAGGCCGCGTCGACGGCGTCGCGGTTGTGCCCGATCTCCACCACCAGCGTGCCTTCCGGCTGCAGATGCGCGGCGGCATCGCGCAGGATGGTGCGCAGCGCATCGAGCCCGTCGTCGCCTCCCGCGAGAGCGAGCTCGGGCTCGTGCCGGAACTCCGGCGGCAGCTCGGCCATCGCGAGCGCGGTGACGTAAGGCGGATTGCTCACGATGAGGTCGTATCGCTTGCCGGCGAGGTTCGCGAAGAAATCGGAGGCGATGAGGTCGATCCTTCCACCGAGGTTGTACTCGGCGACGTTGTGCTGCGCGACGGCCAGAGCGTCGGGCGAGATATCGACGGCGTCGATTTCCGCATCGGGGTAGGCGTGCGCCAGAAGCACTGCGAGGCAACCCGAACCCGTGCACAGGTCGAGCGCGCTCTGCACGCGCGCCGGATCGCCGACGAATGGCTCGAGGCCATCGCCCAGCAGTTCGGCGATGAACGAGCGGGGCACGATCACGCGCTCGTCGACGAAGAAGCGGTAGTCGCCGAGCCAGGCCTCGCCAGTGAGGTAGGCCGCGGGAACGCGCTGGTCCACACGGCGCTTCAGGATGTCGGCGAGGCGCTGGCGCTCCGGCGTCGTGAGTCGCGCGTCCAGGAACGGCTCGAGTCGATCGAGCGGCAGGTGCAGCGTGTGCAGGATGAGGTACGCCGCTTCGTCGAATGCATTGGTCGTGCCGTGGCCGAACGCGATCCCGGCTTCCCCGAAGCGCGAGACTCCATGACGCAGCCAGTCACGTACCGTGACGAGCTCCTGCACGAGCGTGCTCATAAGCTGCCGTCGCGCTCGGGGCCGGCGGTCGCGCTCATTGAAGTACCTTCGCGCTGCGCGCTCAAGTATTCGCGCTCGGGGCGGCCCGTCGCGCTCATTGAAGTACCTTCGCGCTGCGCGCTCAAGTATTCGCGCTCGGGGCGGCCCGTCGCGCTCATGGCGCGCCGACCAGCAGGCGCTCGAGCACGCTGCGATAGATCTGCGCGAGCCGCGGCAGGTCGGCGATGCGCACCCGCTCGTCGATCTGGTGAATCGTCGCACCGACGGGTCCGAGCTCCACCACTTCGGGGCAGATGTCGGCGATGAAGCGGCCGTCGGAGGTGCCGCCGGTGGTCGAGAGCTCGGGCGTGATGCCGGTGATGCCGCGCACCACGTCGGTCACGATCTCCACCAGGGCTCCCCGGGCGGTGAGGAACGGCTTGCCGTGCCCTGTCCACGCCAGCGTGTAGTCGAGGCCGTGCCGGTCCAGGATCTGCCGCAGGCGCGTTTCCAGCGATGTCCGCGAGCTCGCGGTCGAATACCGGAAATTGAACATCAGCTCGAGCGTGCCGGGAATGACGTTGGTCGCACCGGTGCCGGCATGGATGTTCGAGCACTGGAAGGTCGTGGGCGGGAGCCATTCGTTGCCGTCGTCCCAGGCCGTGCGGGCCAGCTCCGCCAGCGCAGGCGCGACGAGATGGATCGGGTTGCGCGCGCGCTGCGGATAGGCGACGTGACCCTGCGTTCCCTTCACGGTAAGCGTGCCCGACAGTGTGCCGCGGCGGCCGTTCTTGATCATGTCGCCAAGCTGCTCGACGCACGACGGCTCGCCCACCAGGCAGTAGTCGATCGCCTCTCCACGCGCCGCGAGACGCTCGACCACCCGCGCCGTGCCGTCGACGCTCGGTCCTTCCTCATCTGAGGTGAGGAGCAGCGCGATGGAGCCCGGCGCATGGGGATGCGCGGCGACGAACGCCCGCACGGCACACACGAATGCTGCGAGCGAGCCCTTCATGTCCGCCGCACCACGGCCGTAGAGCCAGCCGTCGCGTTCGATCGGGACGAACGGATCCGAATGCCACTGCTCGACGGGGCCGGTGGGCACGACGTCCGTGTGTCCGGCGAGGCACACCAGCGGCGCGCCTTTGCCGCGGCGCGCCCAC
The DNA here is from genome assembly GCA_963734575.1 of uncultured beta proteobacterium. Taxonomy (GTDB): domain Bacteria; phylum Pseudomonadota; class Gammaproteobacteria; order Burkholderiales; family Casimicrobiaceae; genus CAIWHR01. The sequence goes on from CAVTHT010000015.1 coordinate 297,325, forward strand.
AGGTTGGTCACGCCATTGCAGACAAGGGTTTCGCAGTGAAAGCCGAGCGTGGCGAGCTCGTCCGCGATGAGCGCCTGGCAGCCGGCGTCGTCGGGCGTGACCGATGGTCGCGCAATCAGCGCCCGCGTGAGCGCGAGAGTGGGTTCGTCGTCCTTCGGCTCGGCGCGGGCTTCCATGCCCGCAATGTTAGCAAACGGACCGTGGCCCGATGCAGGGCAGCGCCACGCGCGGTCGAATGGATCGTACCGGGCAGCGCGACGCGCGGTCGAATGGATCAGTGCGAAACGATCGAACCGGTCAGTGCGACGCGCGATCGAGCATGTCGGGCTCGATCTGCATGGCGGCGAAGTCGCTCGTCACCGACCGCGGCGCGCTGGGCGTTGGCGGGGCCATCCCATCGACGCGCGCTGTCGGCGCATTCTGGTTGATGAGCCAGGCGAGGTTCGTCGGCGAGTCGGAGGCCGTCATCGCCTCCTCGTAGCTGATCCTGCCGTCGATGTGCAGGCGGCAGAGCGCCTGCTCGAACGTCTGCGATCCGGGGTAGAGCGACTGCTCCATCGCCTCCTTGATCTGCGTGATCTCGCCGTTCTTGATGAGCTCGGCGATGAGCGAGGTATTGAGCAGGATCTCGACCGCGGGCTGCAGGTTGCCTTCCTTGTTGCGCACCAGGCGCTGGCACACGATCGCGCGCAGGCCGATCGCGAGGTCGGACAGCAGGCCCGAGCGCGCCTCGTACGGGAACATGTTGATGATCCGCGACAGCGCGTGATAGCTGTTGTTGGCGTGCAGCGTCGAGAGGCACAGGTGGCCGGTGAGGGTGTGGAGCAGCGCTTGCTGCATGGTCTCGCGCTCGCGCACTTCGCCGATCATGATGAGATCCGGCGCTTCGCGCAGCGCGTTGGCGAGTGCCCGATGGTAGTCGTGGGTGTCGACGCTGATCTCGCGCTGGTTCACCACGCTCTTCTTGTGCTGGTACAGGTACTCGATCGGGTCCTCGATGGTGAGGATGTGTCCCGGGCGGTGCGTGTTGCGGTGGTCGATCATCGCCGCGAGCGTGGTCGACTTGCCGGAGCCCGTGGCGCCCGCCACGAGCACCAGCCCGCGCTTCTCCATGACGAGGTCGAGCAGCACCGGCGGCAGCCGCAGGTCGTCGAACGGCGGGATCGTGCTGCGCACGTAGCGGATGACCAGCGACACCGTCCCGCGCTGGCGGAAGATGTTGATCCGGAAGTTGCCGACGGCGCGGTCGATGTACGAGAGGTTCATCTCGAGCTCGTTCTCGAACTCGCGCTGCTGCTCCTTGCTCATCAGCTCGTAGGCGATGCGGCGCACCGTTTCCACGTCCATGACCTGGGTGGAGACGGGTGAGAGCGTGCCGTTGATCTTGATGTTGATCGGCGCGCCGCACGAGATGAAGATGTCCGAGGCCTGCTTTTCGGCCATCAGCTTGAACAGGCGGTCGAGATACATGGGGCAGCCTCGTTGTCGACGAACCGCGGCACCGCGAACCCGCTGCGGCATCCCGCATGCCGTGGAGCGGCTCTCCCGCGCTACAATTCGCGGTCGCGCAGCCGGGCCCGGGCAGGACCCGGTCCGGATGATAATGTCATGAACTGATGGTGAGTTCCACCGGCCTCCGACCGGCGGGACGGCCGTCGGGCCACCACTCCGGCAGGCCTGCGGGCCCCCCGGCCAACCACTAAAGCAAAAGCAGGACCATGCTCGCAATCATCGGCGGCACGGGGCTCACCCGGCTGTCCACGCTGGCGGTAGCCCATCGCGAAGTGGTGCGCACACCGTACGGCGAGCCTTCGTCGACCCTCGTCTTTGGCGAGATCGCCGGCTGCAGTGCGGTATTCCTCGCGCGGCACGGTCACGGGCACACGATCCCGCCGCACCGGGTCAACTATCGCGCCAACCTCTGGGCCCTGCGCAACGCCGGCGCGAAGGCTGTCCTGGCGGTCGCCTCCGTGGGCGGCATCAGCGACGTGATACCCGGGGAGCTCGTGCTGCCGCACCAGCTCATCGACTACACGCACGACCGGCCGAGCACGTTCTTCGACGGCGGCGACCGCACGGTCGTACACGTCGACTTCACCCATCCGTACACCGAGCATCTGCGCGAGGTGTGCCTCGAGGGCGCGCGCGCGGCGGGCATTCCGCTCAAGGACGGTGGCGTTTACGCGGCCGTGTCGGGTCCGCGCCTCGAGACCGCGGCCGAAGTCGAGCGTCTGGCGCGCGACGGCGCCACGCTGGTCGGCATGACCGGCATGCCCGAAGCGGCGCTGGCGCGCGAGCTCGAGCTGCCGTATGCGTCCATCGCCGTGGTCGTGAATCACGCTGCCGGACGCGGCGATTCCGAGGAGCGCATCTCGATGGAGAGCATCGCGGACGTGCTCGAGACCGCCATGGACAAGGTGCGCACGCTGCTCGAGCACGTCGCGCCGCGCATCTAGCACCTGAACGGGCCCCAAGGAACGCCGATGATCCGCGAGATCCTGCGCATGGGCGACACGCGGCTGTGGACGCCGTCGGCGCCCGTCACGCGCTTCGATACCCCGGAGTTGCACGCTCTGCTGCAAGACCTGCGCGACACGATGGCCGACGCCAATGGCGCCGGGCTCGCTGCGCCACAGATCGGCGTCGGGCTGCAGGTGGTGGTGTTCGGCGTCGAGCACAGCGCACGGTACCCGGACGCGCCGCCGGTGCCGTACACCGAGCTCGTCAATCCGGTACTGACGCCGCTCTCGCCCGAGATGGAGGACGGCTGGGAAGGGTGCCTGTCGGTGCCGGGGCTGCGCGGCATGGTGCCGCGGTTCACCCGCCTGCGCTACGAGGGGTGCGATCCACGCGGGCGAGCGCATCGTGCGCGAGGTGACGGGGTTCCATGCCCGCGTGGTGCAGCACGAATGCGATCACCTCGCGGGCATCCTCTACCCGATGCGGATGCGCGACTTCACCCGCTTCGGGTTCACCGACATCCTCTTTCCGGAGCTGGCCGGCGCGGACGCCGACGATTGAGCGGCCGAGGCTCCCTAGCTCAGCCGCAGCTGCTCGTACAGCTCGGTCTCCAGTCGCAGCACCGATTGCTCGTCCTGCAGCGCGCTGCCTTCGACGAGAAAGACGTCCTCGGCCCGCTCACCCAGCGTATTGATCTTCGCGCTCGTCACGCTGATGTTGGCGTGCGCGAGGGTGTAGGCGATGCGCGCCAGCAATCCCGGACGGTCTCCGGCGACGATCTCCAGGATGTGCTGCGTGCCCTTGTCATCGGGAAACACGCGTACCTCCGGTGAGAGCGGAAAGTGCCGCAGGTGGCGGCTGACGCGGCCGACGGCCGGCGCCTCGAGCGGCGGCTGCGTCTCGAGGAGACGTCCGAGCTCGTACTCGATGTACTGGATCGTCTCCCGATGCGAGGCATGCGGATCGACGGGATCGTGCATCGAGAATGTGTCGAGCGCGTAGCCGTGGCGGGTCGTGTGGATCTTGGCTTCCACGATCGACAATCCCGTGCGGCCGAGGAACCCGCAGACGCGGGCGAAGAGCTCCTTCTGATCGGGCAGGTACACGAACACCTGCAGCCCGGCGCCGGCGCGTGACAGCCGCGCCTTGACGACCGGACGCGGACCTTCGACGCGAAAGTAGAGTTGCCGCGCGTGCCACGCGATCTCGTCGGCGGCATGGTGCTGGAAGTACACGTTGTCGAGCTTGCTCCACAGCGCCTGCTCGGCGCCTTCGCGCACGGCGTACAGGCGCAGGAGCCGCCGCGCCTCGGCCTGGCGCTCCTGCAGGCTGTCGGCGAGCGTGGCCGCGCCCGCGCCCTGCAGCCGTGCCCGGGTGAGGTGGAAGAGGTCCTCGAGGAGCTTCGCCTTCCACGCGTTCCACACGCGCGGACTGGTGCCGCGGATGTCGGCTACCGTGAACAGGTAGAGCGCGACGAGGCGGCGCTCGGTGCCGACCTTGCGCGCGAACTCCTCGATCACGTCCGGGTTGCTGATGTCCTGCTTCTGCGCGGTGGACGACATGGTGAGGTGCTGCGCGACCAGCCATTCGATCAGCGCCGCGTCGTCGCCCGCGATGCCGTGCATGCGACAGAACCGGCGCGCGTCGCGCGCGCCCAGCGCGGAGTGATCGCCACCGCGGCCCTTGCCGATGTCGTGGAAGAGTCCCGCGAGATAGAGCACCTCCTTGCGCTCGAAATCGGCGATGAGGCGCGAGGACAGCGGGTACTCGTGCGCGTGCTGCGCCTCGCAGAAGCGCCGCAGGTTGCGGATCACCATCAGCGTGTGCTCGTCCACGGTGTACACGTGGAAGAGATCGTGCTGCATCTGGCCCACGATGCGTCCGAACGGCGGCAAGTAGTGGCCGAGCACGTCGTACAGATTCATCCGGCGAAGCTCGTGCGTCAGGCCGCGCGGTTCGCGGAACACCTGTACGAACCGCGCGCGATTGACGGGATCGGCGCGAAAGCGCGCGTCGATGCGATGCCGGTTGCGCCACAGCGCGCGCAGCGTGCGCGCCGACATGCCCTTCAGCTCCGGATGTCGCTGCATCGTGATGAACGCGTCGAGCATGGCGCCCGGACGGCGCACGAACAGCGCCTCGTCGGCGAGGTCGAGGAGCTCGTCCACGACCTGGAACTCCTCGTCGAGCGGCGTGGGCACCGTGGTCGAGGGGAAGATCCGCGCATGGAGGTTCTGCAGCAGGATGACGTTCACCTGGCGCACCAGCCGGGCGGCGCGATAGTAGCGCTGCATGAGCTGTTCGCTGGCGCGGCGCGCGGGCGTGTCGGTGAGCCCGATCTCGCGCGCGAGCGCCTGCTGCTGGTCGAACACCAGGCGGTCCTCGCGCCGGCCGGCGAGATAGTGCAGACGCACGCGCAGGGCACCGATGAAGCGCTCGTGCCGCGTCACGGCGCGCGCTTCCTGCCCGGTGATGAGACCGGCGCGCGCGAGCTCGCTCCAAGTGCGGCCGAGACCGGCGGCGCGCGCGATCCAGATCACGGTCTGCAGGTCGCGCAGGCCGCCGGGACTTTCCTTGACGTTGGGCTCGAGGTTGTAGGCGGTGTCGTGGAACTTGAGATGCCGCTGCTGTTGCTCCAGCGCCTTGGCCTCGTAGAAGCCGACCACGTCGAGCGCGTCGCGAAACGCCGTCCCGAACGCGCGATACAGTGCGCGCGAGCCGGCGAGGAGGCGATGCTCCAGGAGACTCGTCGCGATCGTGCCGTCGGCGGCCATCGCGGTCGTGCATTCACCGACCGTGCGGACACTGTGGCCGGGCTCGAGCCCGATGTCCCACAGCATCCCCACGAAGCGTTCGATGAACGGGGTGAGCCCGGCGTCGGCCGGCTGCGCCAGCAGCACGAGCACGTCGACGTCGGAATGCGGGAAGAGCTGTCCGCGGCCGTAGCCGCCGACGGCGAGCAGTGCGGCGTGCGGCGGCGCACGGAGCTCGCTCCACACTTCGCGCACGATGCGGTCGACGAGCCGGGCATGGCTGCGCAGCAGTGCCGGTGTGTCGGGGCGCTCGTGGAACGACCGCCGCAGTGCCTCACGGTCGCTCGCCAGCTCCGCGCGCCAGCGCTGGGCGCCGGACAACGCCGCCGGAGCGGCTTCGGCAGGCGCGGCGGCGGGCGCGGATACGCTCACGGCATCAGGCAGCCGGGGGCGGCGGCGTTCCTGGCGAAACGGTCAGGATCTCGAAACCGTCTTCGGTCACGAGCACCGTGTGCTCCCACTGTGCGGACAGCGAGTGATCGGCCGTCACGATCGTCCAGCCGTCCTTCATGGACCGGATGCCGGGCGCTCCCGCGTTCACCATCGGCTCGATCGTGAACACCATGCCCGGCTGCAGCTTGAGGCCGGTGCCGGGGCGGCCGTAATGCAGGACCTGCGGCTCCTCGTGGAACTTGCGTCCGATGCCGTGGCCGCAGAATTCGCGCACGATCGAGAAGCCATTGCTTTCGGCGTGCCGCTGGATCACGTTGCCGATGTCGCCGAGATGCGCGCCGGGACGCACCGTGCGGATGCCCTTCCACATGGCCTCGTAGGTAACGTCCACCAGGCGCTTCGCCTGAATCGACGGCGTGCCCACCAGGAACATGCGGCTCGTGTCGCCGTGGAAACCTTCCTTGATGACCGTGATGTCGATGTTCACGATGTCGCCGGACTTGAGCTTCTTGTCGCCGGGGATCCCGTGGCAGACGACGTGGTTGACCGATGTGCAGACGGACGCCGGGTACGGCACGTGACCGGGGGGCGCGTAGTTGAGCGGCGCGGGGATCGTGCCCTGCTTCTCCACCATGTAGTCGTGGCAGAGGCGGTTGAGCTCGCCGGTCGTCGTGCCAGCCTGGACGAACGGTGTGATGTAGTCGAGAACCTCCGCCGCGAGGCGCCCGGCCACGCGCATCTTCTCGACGTCCTGCGCCGACTTGAGATTTACGGACATGGCATCACGCGCGCAGGAGCTCGTTGACGCTCGTCTTCGCGCGCGTCTTCGCGTCGACCTGCTTCACGATGACTGCACAGTAGAGATGGCAGTTCCCGACCGACGAAGGCAGGCTGCCCGCGACGACGACCGATCCCGCCGGGATGCGGCCGTAAGTCGTCTCCCCGGTGGCGCGGTCGTAGATCTTCGTGCTCTGGCCGACGAACACGCCCATGCCCAGCACGGAGTTTTCCTCGACGATCACGCCTTCGACCACCTCGGAGCGCGCGCCGATGAAGCAGTTGTCCTCGATGATGGTTGGATTCGCCTGCAGCGGCTCGAGCACGCCACCGATGCCTACGCCGCCGGAGAGGTGCACGTTGCGTCCGATCTGGGCGCAGGAGCCGACCGTGGCCCACGTATCCACCATCGTGCCTTCATCGACATAGGCGCCGATGTTCACGTACGACGGCATGAGCACGACGTTGCGAGCGATGTACGCGCCGCGCCGCGCAACGGCCGGGGGCACGACGCGCACGCCGGCCTCGGCGAAGTCGGCGTCGGAGAAGCGCGCGAATTTCGTCGCGACCTTGTCGTAGAAGCGGAATGGCGCCCGCTCGGGCGGCGGTCCGAGCGCGACGTTGTCGGCGAGGCGGAACGACAGCAGCACGGCCTTCTTGATCCACTGGTGCGTGACCCAGGCACCGTCGCGCTTCTCCGCCACGCGCAAGCGGCCGGCGTCGAGCTCGGCGATCACGTGACCGACGGCGTCGCGCACGACGCCCGGCGCCGTAGCCGGGGTGAGTTCGCCACGCGTTTCCCAGGCGTGGTCAATGGCTTGCTGCAGATCGTTCATCGCGGTCCCGTGAGCACGGCCGAGGCGCTGAATGCGACGGCTCAAACCCGCTAGTTTACCGTGCCCCAGGAGACTGGCCGCCGGCCGGGGTCCGGGCGCCACGATCGCAGGCCGGGATGCGGAGGCGGGGCAGGGCACCGCCGCAGGGCCGCGCGTACCGCCGGCTGGCCGAGCAGCGGGGGGCCGGGGCTACATCGCCTTGAAGCGATGCGCGAACGTGCGGCTGACCGAGAGCTTCTCGGTACGGTTCCTGAGGAGGATCACGGGCTGGTCGCGCCAGTCCCGCTCGACGCGCGCGATGGCACGCAGGTTGACGATCGTGCTGCGGTGGATCTGCCAGAAAGCATCCGGGTCGAGCTCCTCGTAGAGCTCCTTGATGGGCTTGCGGATGAGCGCGTCGCCGTCGGCGGTGACCACTTTCGTGTACTTGTCCTCGGCCTGGAAATACAGGATCTCGTTCACGTCGATCATGCGCATCGACGCGCCGAGCGAGGCCCGCACCCACCTGAGCGGACCGCCGCCCTCCCGACCGGCGAGGCGCGCCAGCAGCGCGGCGAGATCGAGCGGTGCCGACGACAGCCGGCTCTTGAGCCGCGCGACGACCTTGTCGATGCGCTCGGGCGTGGGCGGCTTCAGGAGATAGTCGACGGCCCCTTCCTCGAACGCCGCGACGGCGTACTCGTCGTAGGCCGTGACGAACACGACGTGGCAGCGGCCGTTGAGCTCGCGCGCGACCTCGAGGCCGGTTTTCACGGGCATGCGGATGTCGAGGAAGGCGATGTCGGGGGAGAGCTCCGTCGCGAGGGCCAGCGCCTCCTCGCCATTGGCGGCCTCGCCCACGATGTCGAGCTCGGGCCACGACTCCGCGAGACGCGTGCGGAGGAGCGCGCGCAGCATCGCTTCGTCCTCGGCGAGCAGGGCAGTAGGCATGGAATTCAGCTGGCTTCGGCCGGGATCTCGATCACGGCACGCGCACCGCGCGGTGCCGCGTTGTCGAGCGAGAACCGGGCTTCGGGACCGTACAGGGCAGCCAGGCGCTCGCGCACGTTGCTCAAGCCTACGCCGCGGCCCGTGGGCTGTGCGGTTGCGGTGCTCACGCCGCTGCCCGTGTCCGTCACGCTCACCTGCAGCTTGCCATCGACGCGTCTGGCCTCGATGCGCACGTTGCCGCCCTGCGCCTGCGTTTCGAGCCCATGCTCGATCGCGTTCTCGACCACCGAGATGAGGAGCCCCGGCGGGAACGGCGCCTGGCGCAGCACGTCCGGCACGTCGACGCTGAACTCGAGCCGCTCGCCCATGCGCATCTTGAGGATGTTGAGATACGCCTCGGCCATCTCGACCTCCTTGCCGAGCGCAGTGCTCGTCGTACGCAACTGCGGCAGCGCGGCACGCAGGTACGCGAGGAGGTGGCCGAGCAGACGCGTCGCCTGCGGCGGGTCGGTCTCCGTCAGGTACTGCACCGACGCCAGCGTGTTGAACAGGAAATGCGGCTCGATCTGCGCCTGCATCACCTTGAGCTCGGCCTCGACCGCCTGTCGGGATACCAGGTGATGCGCCGCCTCGGACTTGAGCAGGGCGGACTCGGCGCGCGACTCGCGGAACTTGAAGAGGAAGAACAGACTGACGAAGAGGCCATTGCCGAAGGCCGTCAGGAGCGAGAGCCCGAAGAACCTCGGCCGCGCCTGGAGGTCGGCCATCGTGTAGCCCTTCAGCACGATGATGAGCAGCGTCCCCAGCACCGCGCCCACGGCCACCGCGCCGATCAGGCGCGCGACGGGCCACTTCTTCTCCCACGGCGAGACGACGTTGACGCAATACGCGATCGAGAACCCGACGCATTGCGCCGAGACCAGCGGATGCCAGAACGGCCGCGTATCCTCGATCCACAGGAGCGCCGCGAAGCCGGTGTTGATCGCGGCGATCAGCAGCACGGTCAGCCACGAGACGTGGAAGCCGGCACGCAGGGCAGCGAGCCAGGACGGACGGGTCGAATCGGAGACCATGCGTCCGATTGTAGTGGCGCGAGTCGCGGTCCGGCGAGAGTCCGACGAAGCGCAGCCGGCGCGGACGAACCGCGGCCGGCCGCGCGGAGGCCTCAGAGCCCGCGCGCGAAGGTCACGATGCGCTCCACCGCCTCGGCGCACTCGGCGAACGAGGCGACGAGCGCGATGCGCACGAAGCCGGCTCCCGGGTTGGTCCCGTGCGCGTCGCGGGCGAGGAAGCTGCCGGGCAGCACGGTCACCGCCTGGTCGCGGTAGAGCTCACGCGCGAAGGCGACGTCGTCGATCGGCGTGCGCGCCCAGAGATAGAAGGCTGCGTCCGGCATCGTGCACGGGAGCGCCGCCGCGAGCTGCGGCTGCAGCGCGCTGAATTTTTCGGCGTAGGCGTGCCGGTTGGCGCGCACGTGCGCCTCGTCGTTCCACGCCGCGATGCTCGCACTGGCCACGGTCGGCGACATCGCCGAGCCGTGATACGTACGATAGAGCAGGAAGGCCTTCACGAGCGCGGCGTCGCCCGCCACGTAGCCCGAACGCATGCCGGGCACGTTCGAGCGCTTGGAGAGGCTGCCGAACGTGAGTACCCCGCGATAGTCGGAACGGCCGAGCGCCTGCGCCGCTGCGAGCGCACCGAGTGGCGGCCGTGCCTCGTCGAAGTACACCTCGGAATAGCACTCGTCCGACGCGATCACGAACTGGTGCCGGTCGGCGAGCTCGAACAGCGTGCGCCATTCGTCGAGGGTCGCGACGCGGCCGGTGGGATTGTCCGGGGAGCAGACGTACAGGAGCTGGGTCCGCGCGAGCACGGCTTCGGGCACGCGCTCCCACGGTGGCCGGTACGCTTCGCGCGCGTCGGAGTTCACGTAGCAAGGCTCGGCGCCTGCGAGCAGTGCGCCACCTTCGTAGATCTGGTAGCACGGGTTGGGCATCAGCACGGTGGCGCCAGGGCGGCTCGCGTCGACGGTCGTCTGGGCGAATGCGAACAGCGCCTCGCGACTGCCGAGCACGGGCAGCACCTGTGAGGTCGCATCGAGCGCCGCGAGCTGGTGGCGGCGCACGAGCCATGCAGCGATGGCCTCGCGCAGGGCGGGCGTGCCAGCTGTCGTGGGATAATTCGCGAGGCCCGCGGTGGCCTCTCGCAGCGCCACGATCACAAGCGAAGGCGTCGGATGCCGCGGCTCCCCGATCGACAGGTTGATGGGACGCAGCGCCGGATTCGGCTGCACCGCGGCGATTGCCTGGCGCAGGCGTTCGAAGGGATAGGGCTTCAGCAGCCCGAGGCGGGGATTCACGCGAGAGCAGCTCGAGATGGCAACGCAAAATTATACGGGAGCGGCTCCATCGACCTCGTTGCGCGCGGACCCCGCAGCGCGATGACGCGGGGACGGGCGCCTGCCGCGAGCCGCGTTCCGATGCCCGCCGCGTGGCGCGCGGCGCGCGCACTGGCCACGCTCGCAACGGGAGCGGTTCTGGCGCTCGTGATCGCACACTGGGGTTGGCACTGGTTCGGCCCCGCCGTGAAGCCGCTGCCGGTCCCAAGCGCACCCTCGGAAGCGCTCGCACCCATCATCACCGCTGCGCCCTGGTTCGGCACGGCCACCGCGCCGGCGAACGAACCCGCGGCCGCAGCGACGTCATCCGCGGGGGTCGCTGGCGACGTGCGGCTCCTCGGGGTCATCGCCGATGCCGGCGGAAAAGGCTATGCATTGTTCCGCTTCGCCGATCGCGGGCCATTGCTCATCGCCACGGGGCAGGAGATCGAGCGCGGTGTCAGGCTCGAAAGCGTCAGCACGAGCGGCGCGCGATTGTCGGACCGTGGCGTGATGCGCGACGTTCCGCTGCGCGTGCCGCGCGACGCGATCATCGCAGCGGCGCCGCGTGCGGGTGCAGCGCCGGCGCAGCGCAGCGTGGCGAGCGCTGCATGCACGCCGCCGGGTGCCGGCAACGGACCGCGCTACCGGCTCAACGCGGAGCTCCTGAGCGGCATCGCCGCCAAGCCGGAGAGCTGGAGCACGGCGTTCACCGCCGGTGCCGACGGTCTCGCGGTGCGCGAAGGCAATGCCTTTGGCGCGATGCTCGGGATGAAGCCGGGCGATCGCGTTGCGCAGGCGAACGGCGTGCCGCTGCGGGGTGCCGACGATGTCGTCGTGGCGGTGATCCGGCCGCTGCTCGCGAGCCAGCCCGTGCGCGTCACGGGCCTGCGCGACAACCGGCCGATCGAATGGATCTTCGTCAACGCCAGCGCCTGTCCGGCCTGAATTCCAGTCGGCTCTACAGGTCGAACCTTCGGCATCGCGTGGGACGCGATCAATCGGCGAGCGCCGGCAGCCAGTCGATGAGCTCTCGCGGCGAAGTGACGTGCCCATGCGCCTGCCATGCATGTGGCCGCTCGTGCTCGGCGATGTAGCCGTAGTGCGCAACGATGGTCTGCATGCCCGCGGCGAGACCCGCCGCGATGTCGCGCTCCGCATCGCCTACGTACAGGCAGCGCACGGGCGCAACGCCAAGCTTTTCGGCCGCGTGCAGGAGCGGCGCCGGATGCGGCTTGGCATACGGCGTCGTGTCGCCGCAGACCACCACGTGCGGCGTGAAGCGCAGCTGCAGTGCATCGAGCAGGGGCAGCGTGTAGCGCGTGGCCTTGTTGGTGACGATGCCCCAGCGCAGTCGTCGCGCCTCGAGCGCCTGCAGCACGTCGTCGATCGCGTCGAACAGCGCACGACTCCACGCACAGCGCCGCCGCGTAGTGGGCGAGAAACGCATCGCGCAGCGGCGGATATTCCGCGTGGTCCGGCGCGATCGCGAAGCCAGCGCCGATGAGGCCGCGTGCGCCGGCCGACGCGAATGGACGCAGATCCGATACGGGCACCGGCGCGAGCCCGCGCTCGCAGCGCACGCGGTTCAGCGCACCCGCGAGATCGGGCGCCGTATCGACCAGCGTGCCGTCGAGGTCGAACAGCACGGCGTCGATGTCGAGCGCGCGCGGAACGCTGGCGATCGGATCGGCATCGTGCGTGTGCGCTGCGGCGGCCGGCATGCGCTCGGAGGTCTGCTCAGACATCCGCGGTGCGACGCAGCGCGATGAAGTAGTTCACGGAGGTGTCGGGCGTCAGGCGGAACACGCGCGTCAGGGGGTTGTACGCAAGGCCCGTGATGTCGCATGGCACGAGTCCCGCGCCACGGCCGTAGCGGGCGATCTCGGCCGGACGGAGGAAGCGCGCGTAATCGTGCGTGCCCCGGGGGAGGAGGCGCAGGACGTATTCCGCGCCGAGAATGGCGTAGGCATAGGCCTTGGCGTTGCGGTTGATCGTGGAGAAGACCGCGATCCCGCCACGCTTGAGGAGCCGGCCGCACGCCTCGACGATCGCCGTCGGATCGGGCACGTGCTCCAGCATCTCCATGCAGGTGATCGCGTCGAAGGTGCCGGGCACCTCTTCGGCGAGCGCCTCGACGGACACGAGGCGATAGTCGACCGCGGCGCCCGACTCGAGCTTGTGCAGCCGGGCGACGCCCAGCGCGCGCTCGGCGAGATCGATGCCCTGGACGCGCGCGCCGCGCTGCGCCATCGATTCGGAGAGGATGCCGCCGCCGCAGCCCACATCGAGCACGAATTTCCCCTGCAGCCCCCCGAGCATCTGCTCCACCCATTTGAGGCGCAGCGGATTCAGCGTGTGCAGCGGTCCGAACAGCTCGCTCGTCGGATCCCACCAGTGATGCGCAAGCGCGGAGAAGCGCGACAGCTCGGCGGCGTCGGCATTCACGGGCACCGCGATCGGAAGGTGCCCCGCGGTCATGGGGAGGTCGGGGGCCATCGGTGTGTTCATTGCAGTCGCTCCTGCCAGCTCCGTGCGCGGGCGAGTACGTCCGCCTCGTCGATCGTTCGCACGAAGCCGCCCTCGACCACGCGCTCGCCATCGATCCACACGTCGGTCACGGCCTCGCGGCCCACCGCGTGCACGAGATGCGATACGGGATCGTAACAGGGCTCCGCTTCGATCGACGAGAAGTTCACGGCGATCAAATCGGCCTTTTTGCCCGGGATCAAGGATCCGACCTCGCGCTCGAGACAAAGCGCCCGTGCACCGCCGAGGGTCGCGGCCGCGAGGACTTCCTGCGCCGGCAACGCCGAAGGGTCGCCTGTCGCGACCTTGGCGAGCAGCGCGGCAAGGCGCATCTCTGCGAAGAGGTCCAGCCGGTTGTTCGAGGCGGCACCGTCCGTGCCGAGGGCGATGTTGACGCCGCGCGCGGCGAGGCTCGTGACGGGTGCGATGCCGCTCGCGAGCTTCATGTTGGACGCAGGACAGTGCACCACGTGCCCGCCATGGACCGCGAGGAGCTCGATGTCCTCCGGCGTGAGATGCACGCCATGAATGGCGATGAAGCCGGGCCCCGTGGCACCCAGCGCATGCAGGCGGAACAGCGGCGTGGCAAGGAAGCGCTCGCGGCTTTCCGCGACTTCGGCGGCGGTCTCCGCGAGGTGCGTCTGGATCGGAAGATCGAGCTGGCGCGCGTAGGTGACGACGCGTTCCCAGGCGGGATTGCCGACGGTGTACGGCGCGTGCGGCGCGAGCGAGAACGTGAGCCGGGGCTCGTGCTTCAGCGCATCGCGCACCTCCAGTCCCTTCTGCAGGTAACCGTTCGCGTCGGCGGCGTACGGCGTCGGGAAATCGAGCACCGCGAGCCCGAGCATGGCGCGCATGCCGGTCTCCAGGAACGCCTTCGCCGTCGCTTCCGGGAAGAAGTACATGTCGTTGCAGCACGTGATGCCACCGCGCAGCATCTCCGCCGCCGCGAGGCGCGCGCCGTCGTAGACGAAGTCCGGCGCCGCGAAGCGTCCTTCGCGCGGCCAGATGTGGTCCTCCAGCCACGACTGCAGCGGCACGTCGTCGGCGATGCCGCGAAAGAGGCTCATCGCCGCGTGGGTGTGCGCGTTCACGAGCCCGGGCAGGACCGCATGACCGGGCAGCGACACGACCTCGCTTGCCTGATAGCGGCGGTCGGCTTCGGCCGCCGGGATCACGGCCACGATGCGCCCGCGGTCGATCACCACCGCATGTCCGGTGAGCGCGCCGGCGGGCTCGACCGGGATGACCCAGCGCGGATCGATGCGCAGGTCGACGGCTTGGAGCGGTGCGGGCATGGCGATCTCCGGCAGGGACGAAAAAAAAGCCCCGCGCTGACCGCGGGGCTTTCTTCAGGCGGGGAAGGTCAGCGCTTGACCGACTCGCCCTTCACTTCGACCTCGACGCGACGGTTCGGTGCGAGGCAGGCAATCAGTTCCTTCATGTTCTTCTGATTGCAGACCACGCCCGGGACCGGCTGGGTCTTGCCCATGCCGAGGGTCTCGATGCGGTCGCGCGGCACGCCCTTCTCGACCAGGTAGTTGCGCACGGCATCGGCGCGGCGCTCGGACAGGCGCTGGTTGTAGGCCTGCGTGCCGATGCGGTCGGTGTGACCGGTCACGAGCACGAGCTCCAGCTTCTGCATGTCGCGCAGCTTGCTGATGATGTCGCTGTCGATCGCCTGCTTGCCGTCCGGACGGAGCACGGCCTTGTCGAAGTCGAACAGCGCCTTCGACGCGAGGGTGATCTTCTGCACGCTCGGCGCCGGGGCCGGAGCAGGTGCGGGCGCCGGAGCAGGCGCGGGGGCAGGTGCCGGTGCCGGGGCGGGCGCCGGGTGCGGGCGTGGGCGCCGGTGCCGGAGCCGCGACCTTGACGAGATCGGGATCGCACTGCGCGATGGCCATCGCGGGCGTCCAGTATCCGGTGCGGTAGCACAGGCCGCCGGAGAGCCCCTTGCTGCCGTTGTACACGCCGCTCTTCACCACGTTGTTGTCCGGCGTGCCCGTCGCCGACAACACGTACGCGCTGTTCTTCACGTCAGCGCCGGCGACACCCTGGACGTATCCCTTCGGATCGACCTGCTGAGCTGCTGCACCACCTGCAAGCGCGGCGGCGAGCGCACCGATGAGAGCACCGGAGACTATACGTCGTGACATTGTTTCACCCCTTTGGCTTTGGTTTTGAACGAGTTTATTCGCTACCCTGCAGCTCGCGCACCGGATGTGGGCTTGTGGTTTTCGCACGCGGACGGGCGCGCTGAATGCCTTGCTCGAAAAAAATATAGCACAGGGGCCTACCCCGCGCAAAAGCAAAGTCGGGTTTAGGAGACACCGTTTGCCGGAGTGTCGCGGCGATGCAACGTCGTGATAAAATTTCGTTTTTTCAAGGGTCTGTGCGGCGTCCATCCCTGCTGGACGATGCCGGCGCAGCGCCTCTGACGGCCTTCGCCGCACCTCCGGAAACCTGACGCGCAGGCACCTGCGACACCGCATCGTCGTCGGTGCGCCCATTCGACACGATTACCGTCCGTTCGCCATTCACGAAAGCCCCGCGTTCCCATGGAGCAGTTTGCCAAAGAGACCCTCCCCGTAAGCCTCGAAGCCGAAATGCGGCATTCCTACCTCGATTACGCGATGAGCGTGATCGTCGGCCGGGCGCTGCCGGATGTGCGGGATGGATTGAAGCCGGTGCATCGCCGGGTGCTCTACGCGATGCACGAGGCGAACATCGTCTGGAACCGGCCGTACGTGAAATGCGCCCGCGTCGTGGGCGACGTCATGGGGAAATACCATCCCCACGGCGACATGGCGATCTACGACACGCTGGTGCGCATGGCGCAGGACTTTTCCCTGCGCTATCCCCTCATCGACGGGCAGGGCAACTTCGGCTCGGTCGACGGCGACAACGCGGCGGCCATGCGCTACACCGAGTGCCGGCTGCAGAAGATCGCCAACGAGCTCACCGCCGATCTCGAGAAGGAGACGGTCGATTTCGCGCCGAACTACGACGGCAAGGAGCAGGAGCCGACGGTGCTGCCGTCGCGGCTGCCCAACCTGCTCGTCAATGGCTCGTCCGGGATCGCGGTGGGCATGGCCACCAACATCCCGCCGCACAACCTGACCGAGGTGATCACCGGCTGCCTCGCCCTGCTGGGCGCGCCCGACACCACGCTCGACGAGCTGATCGAGATGATCCCCGCGCCGGATTTCCCGACGTCCGGGATCATCTACGGCCTCGAGGGTGTCCGCGAGGGCTACCGCACGGGCCGCGGCCGCGTGGTGATCCGCGCCCGCACCCACGTCGAGGATCTCGACAAGGGCAATCGCCAGGCGATCATCGTCGACGAGATCCCGTACCAGGTGAACAAGGCGAACCTGCTGATCCGCATCGGCGAGCTCGTGCGCGAGAAGCGGATCGAGGGCATCTCGGACCTCCGCGACGAGTCGGACAAGTCCGGCATGCGCGTGGTCATCGAGCTCAAGCGCGGCGAAGTGCCGGAGATCGTCCTCAACAATCTCTACAAGCTGACGCAGCTGCAGGACAGCTTCGGCATGAACATGGTCGCGCTGGTCGACGGCCAGCCGCGGCTCCTCAACCTCAAGCAGTTCCTGCAGTATTTCCTGCAACACCGGCGCGAGGTCGTGGTGCGCCGGACGCGCTTCGAATTGCGCAAGGCGCGCGAGCGCGGCCACATCCTGGAAGGCCTCGCCGTTGCGCTGTCGAACGTCGACGAGATCATCGCCCTCATCAAGGCGGCGCCAACGCCGGCGGAAGCCAAGGCGGGCCTCATGGGCAAGCTGTGGCGCTCGCAGCTCGTCGAGGACATGCTGCAGCGGGCCGTTGCGGATGCGGCGCGCCCCGACGGGCTGCCGCTCACGTTCGGCTGGCAGGATCGCACCGAGCACGGCGAAGCGGGCTACCGGCTCTCGGACGCGCAGGCCCAGGCGATCCTGGAGCTGCGCCTGCAGCGCCTCACCGGCCTCGAGCAGGACAAGATCTTCTCGGAATATCGCGACGTGATGGCGCAGATCGTCGATCTGCTCGACATCCTCGCCAAGCCCGCACGCGTCACCACGATCATCGGCGACGAGCTGAAGGGCATCCGCGACCAGTTCGGCGACAAGCGCCGCTCTGAGATCATCGCGCAGGGCGTGGACCTGTCGATGGAGGACCTGATCGCGCCGGAAGACATGGTCGTCACGCTGTCGCACGGCGGCTACATGAAGGCGCAACCGGTGGCCGAATACCGCGCACAACGCCGCGGCGGCCGGGGCCGCCAGGCAACCGCGACCAAGGAAGACGATTTCATCGATCGCCTCTTCATCGCCAACACGCACGACTTCATCCTGTGCTTCTCGAGCCGGGGCCGCGTGTACTGGCTCAAGGTCTACAACGTGCCGCAGGGCTCGCGCATCGCGCGCGGCAAGCCGATCGTGAATCTCGTCCCGCTCGAGGAAGGCGAGAAGATCACGGCCATCCTGCCGGTGAAGGAGTTCGTCGAGGACCGCTACGTGTTCATGGCTACGTCGATGGGAACAGTCAAGAAGACGCCGCTGTCGGAATTCTCGCGGCCGCGCGCGTCGGGCATCATCGCGGTGGATCTCACGGCGGGCGACCACCTCATCGGCGCGGCGCTCACCGATGGCCAGCACGACGTCATGCTGTTCAGCTCCGGCGGCAAGGCAGTGCGCTTCGACGAGAACGACGTGCGGCCCATGGGTCGCGGTGCGCACGGGGTGCGCGGCATGGCTCTCGACGGCGGCCAGCAGGTGATCTCCATGCTCGTCGCGGAGGACGAAGCGCAATCGGTGCTGACCGCCACCGAGAACGGCTTCGGCAAGCGCACGCCGATCGTGGAATACACGCGTCACGGCCGCGGCACGAAGGGGATGATCGCGATCCAGCAATCCGAGCGCAATGGCCAGGTCATCGGCGCGGCGCTGGTGCGGCCGGAGGACGAGGTCATGCTGATTTCCAACCGCGGCGTGCTGATCCGCACTCCGGTGAAGGCGATTCGCGAGATGAGCCGCTCGACGCAGGGCGTCACGCTCATCAACCTCGGCGAAGGCGAGAAGCTCGCCGGGCTCGAGCGCGTGGTGGAGACGGAAGCCGAAGACGACGCGGAAGGCGCGCCGCCGGCGGCCTGACGAGCGCCATGCATCGCGTCTTCAACTTCAGCGCCGGCCCCGCGGCGCTGCCGGAGCCGGTGCTGGCGCGCGCCCGCGACGAGCTCCTCGACTGGCACGGCGCCGGCATGTCGGTGATGGAGATGAGCCACCGCAGCGCGGAGTTCGTCGGCATCGCCCACAAGGCCGAAGCCGACCTGCGCCGCCTGCTCGGCATTCCGGCGAGCTACCGCGTGCTGTTCCTGCAGGGCGGGGCCCTCGCGCAGAACGCGTTCGTGCCGCTCAACCTGCTCGGCGCGCGGCACGAGCGCGGATTACATCGACACCGGGCTACTGGTCGGGCAAGTCCATCGCCGAGGCGCGCAAGTACTGCACGGTGCACGTCGCGGCCTCCGCCGCGGACGCGCGGTACACGTACGTGCCGCCGCAATCGGCGTGGCGGCTCTCCGCGATCCGGCGTACGTGCACGTCTGCACCAACGAGACGATCGGCGGGGTCGAGTACCACTGGACGCCTGACTGCGGCGACGTCCCGGTCGTCGCCGACATGTCCTCGCACATCCTGTCGCGCCCGGTCGACGTGTCGCGCTTCGGGCTCATCTACGCGGGCGCGCAGAAGAACATCGGGCCGGCCGGCCTCACCGTCGTGATCGTGCGCGACGACCTGCTCGGTCGTGCGCGCAGCGACACCCCGTCGGTGTTCGACTACAAGGTCCAGGCCGAGGCCGAGTCGATGTACAACACGCCGGCGACGTTCGGGATCTATCTCGCGGGGCTCGTGTTCGAATGGCTCGATGCGCAGGGCGGTGTCGAGGCCATGGAGCGGATGAACGTCGAGAAGGCGCGCGTCCTTTACGGCGAGATCGATCGCACGGGGTTCTATCGCAATGCCGTGCGGCCGGCCGACCGATCGCGCATGAACGTGACGTTCTTCCTGCCGGATGCGTCGCTCGACGCCGAGTTCCTGAAGGGGGCGAAGGCGCGCGGACTCGTGCAGCTCAAGGGGCACCGTGCCGTCGGCGGGATGCGTGCGTCGATCTACAATGCCATGCCGCTCGCCGGTGTCGAAGCGCTGGTCGGATACATGCGCGAGTTCGAGGCGGCGCATGGCTGACGGGCCATCCGGCGCCCGCGCCTCCTGTTTCTCGCGACGCTGAGAACCACCGTTCCACGAATGTCCGCTGCGACCGACCCCATCCCGCCGCCAGGCGAGGCGCACAGCGAAGGCCTTGCCGAGCATCGCGCGGCCATCGATGCGCTCGACCGGGAAATCCTGGAGCGCCTCAACGCGCGTGCCGCGCACGCCAAGGCGATCGGCGTGCTCAAGGCCGGTGCGCTCGCCTATCGTCCGGAGCGCGAGGCGCAGGTCCTTTCGCGCCTGCTGCAGGAGAATCGCGGCCCGCTGTCCGCCGAGGCCGTCGCGATCGTCTTCCGGCAGGTCATGTCGGCGTGCCTCGCGCTGGAGCAGCCGCTGCGCATCGCCTACCTCGGTCCGCCGGGAACGTACTCGCACGATGCGGTCGGCAAGCATTTCGGGGCGCTCGTCAGCGCCGAGCCCTGCGCGACGATCGACGAGGTGTTCCGCGCCGCCGAGAGCGGACAAGCCGACTACGCCGTGGTGCCCGTGGAGAATTCGACCGAGGGCGTGGTCGGGCGCACGCTGGACCTCATGTGCCAGACGACGCTTCTCATCTGCGGCGAGATCCGCCTGCGCGTGCGCCAGAACCTGCTCGGCAACGTGCCGTCGCTCGGCGACATGGTGCGGGTGTATTCGCACGCCCAGTCGCTCGCCCAGTGCGTGCAGTGGCTCGCGACGCACATGCCCGCGGCGCAGCGCATCGCGGTCGCCAGCAACGCCGAGGCGGCGCGCGTCGCGGCGGCGGAGCCGAACACCGCCGCGATCGCGGGCGAGAACGCCGCGGCGATCTATGGCTTGAACGTGCTCGCGCGCAATATCGAGGACGAGCCGAACAACACGACGCGTTTCTGGGTGCTCGGCCGTCATCCGGTGCCGCGCTCCGGGCGCGACGAGACTTCGCTCGTCATGTCGGCCCCGAACCGTCCCGGCGCGGTGCATGCATTGCTCGAGCCCCTCGCCACGCACGGCGTGTCGATGTCGCGGCTCGAGTCACGGCCTGCGCGCACGGGGCTCTGGGAATACCTGTTCTTCGTCGATCTCGAAGGCCACGCGACCGATGCGCCCGTCGCGCAGCGCGCTGGCCGAGCTGCGCAAGAAAGCGCCATTCCTCAAGCTGCTGGGGTCGTATCCTGCAGCCGTTTATTAGGTCATCTCGCCATGAACGCACCGCTCGAAGCCGCCCCCATCCCCAGCCCGCGCCGCGCTCGCTCCCGAGCACGTGCGCGGCATCGCGCGCTACGTGGCCGGCAAGCCCGTCTCGGAGCTCGCGCGCGAGTACGGCCTCGCCGAGGCGGACATCGTGAAGCTCGCGTCGAACGAGAATCCGCGCGGACCGAGCGCCGCAGTGCGCAGCGCGATCGCCGCGGCGACCGACGAGCTCTCGCGCTACCCCGACGGCAACGGCTTCGCGCTCAAGGCGGCGTTGGCGGCGCGCCATGGCGTCGGCCCGGAGCAGCTCGTCCTCGGCAACGGTTCCAACGACATCCTGGAGCTCGTCGCGCAGGCGTTCCTGCTGCCCGGTCAGAAGACGGTGTATGCGCGGCATGCGTTCGTCGTGTATCCGCTGGCAACGCAGGCGCGCGGCGCGATCGGGATCGAAGTGCCGCCCACGGCGGACCTCGGGCACGATCTCCCGGCGATGGCAGCGGCGATCACGCCGGACACGCGCATCGTGTTCATCGCCAATCCCAACAATCCGACCGGAACGTGGCTGCGGCCCGAAGCGATCACCGCATTCCTGGCGCAGGTACCGCCGGAAGTCATCGTGGTGCTCGACGAGGCCTACAACGAGTACCTCGCGCCGGAGCAGCACGCGCCGAGCACCGCGTGGGTGGCGCGGCACCCGAACCTCGTCGTCTCGCGCACGTTCTCGAAGGCGTACGGTCTCGCTGCCCTGCGCGTGGGCTACGGCATCATGCATCCCGACGTCGCCGACATCCTCAACCGGGTGCGCCAGCCGTTCAACGTGAACTCCCTCGGCCAGGCCGCTGCGGTGGCGGCGCTCGGCGACATGGCGTACGTCGAGGAGAGCCGCGTCATCAACCGCGACGGCATGCGTCAGCTCGAGACCGGGTTGCGCAAGCTCGGTGTCGGCTGGACGCCATCGCACGCGAACTTCCTGCTCGTCGAGGTCGGCAATGCGGCGGCGATCTACGAGCGCCTGCTGCGACAGGGCGTGATCGTGCGCCCGGTCGCGAACTACGCGTTGCCCGGGCACCTGCGGGTCACCGATCGGCCTGCCGCACGAGAACGAGCGCTTCCTCGCAGCGCTGGCAGGCGCGCTGCGCGGTTGACGACACGGACGAGCGCGACGTGACGCCCACGCGCGCCACTGCGGTTGGCAAGCTCGTCGTCGTCGGCGTCGGCCTGATCGGCGGCTCGCTTGCACTGGCGCTGAAGAGCGCGGGCGCCGTGAACGAGGTCGTCGGCGTCGGCCGCACGCGCGGGAACCTCGACGACGCGCTCGCACGCGGGATCGTCGGACGCTATCGCACGTTGAATGAAACCTGGACGGAAGAGCTCGGCGACGCCGACGTCGTGGTGTTTGCCACACCGGTCGCGCAGCTGCCCGCGCTCTTCGCCGCGGCGGCGCCTTGTCTCGGCGCCGCCACGATCAGCACGGATGCCGGCAGCACCAAGCAGGACGTCATCGCCGCAGCGCGTGCCCATCTCGGGGCGGCGCTCGCGCGGTTCGTGCCCGCGCATCCCATTGCGGGCACGGAGCACACCGGCGCAGCGGCGGCATTCGCGACGCTGTTCCAGGACCGCAATGTCGTGCTCACTCCGCTGCCCGAGACCGATCCCGCGGCGACGCAGCGCGTCGAAGCCTTGTGGTCGTGCACCGGCGCAACGGTCCACCGGCTGGACCCGGCGCTGCACGACCGCATCTTCGCCGCCGTGAGCCATCTGCCGCACGTACTGGCGTTCGCGCTCGTCGACGAGCTCGCAGCGCGCCCCGATGCGGCAGAGCTTCTTCGCCTACGCGGCGAGCGGCTTTCGCGACTTCACGCGGATCGCTGCAGGCTCGCCCGAGATGTGGCGCGATATCGCGCTCGCCAATCGCGCGGCGCTGTTGAACGAGATCGCCACCTATCGCGCGCACCTCGACGGCATCGCCGCGCTGATCGCGAGTGGCGACGGCGCCGCGCTGCACGCGGCATTCGCACGGGCGAGCGCGGCACGGCGGGCGTGGGGTCACGCCCGCACGGCCGATGTGCCCGCCGACGGCCCGCGCGAAGCATGACTGCGGCCCCCGTCGATGGCCTCGTGCTGCCCGCCGGGCGCGATGCGCGCGGCAGCATCGTGCTGCCCGGGTCGAAGAGCATCTCCAATCGGACGCTGTTGCTGGCGGCGCTGGCGACCGGCACGACCGTGCTCGAGGGCCTGCTCGACGCGGACGACGTGTCGCGCATGCGCGATGCGCTGCGCACGCTCGG
Source organism: uncultured beta proteobacterium (assembly GCA_963734575.1). Taxonomy (GTDB): domain Bacteria; phylum Pseudomonadota; class Gammaproteobacteria; order Burkholderiales; family Casimicrobiaceae; genus CAIWHR01. The sequence goes on from CAVTHT010000015.1 coordinate 320,140, forward strand.
CGTCGATGTCCGGGACGATGCCGCGCAGCGCGCGACCACGGTGCAGGGCGCCGGCGGGAAGTTTCCCGTGCAGCGCGCGGAGCTTTTCCTGGGCAATGCGGGCACCGCGTTTCGCCCCCTGACCGCCGTGCTCGCGCTCATGGGGGGCGAGTACGTGCTGCGCGGCGTGCCGCGGATGCACGAGCGGCCGATCGGCGATCTCGTCGACGCGCTGCGCATCGCCGGCGCCGACGTGCGCTACGTGGGCGAGGAGGGCTATCCGCCACTGGTCGATCGGCGCGGCGGACCCGCATCGCGCGGTGGAGGAAGTGCCGATCCGCGGCAACGTGTCGAGCCAGTTCCTGTCGGCGCTGCTGATGGCGCTGCCGCTCGTTGACGGCGCGCAGCAGGACGCAGCGTTGCGGTGCGCGTGGTGGGCGAGCTGATCTCGCGGCCCTACGTGGCCATCACCACGAACCTCATGCGCCGCTTCGGCGTCGAAGTCGAAGAGCGCGGTGACCGGTTCATCGTTCCCGCGCAGGCGCACTACGTCGCGCCGGGACGGCTGCCGGTCGAAGGCGACGCGTCCGGAGCGTCCTATTTCCTTGCCGCAGGCGCGATCGCCGGCGGACCCGTGCGGGTGCACGGGGTGGATCGCGCGTCGATCCAGGGCGACGTCGCGTTCGCCGACGTCCTTGCCCGCATGGGCGCCGACATCCGCGATGGCGATGGCTGGCTCGAAGCGCGTGCCGGCAGTGGACTGCGCGGTGCGGACATCGATTGCGTCGCCATTCCCGACGCCGCCATGACCCTGGCGATCGTGGCGCTGTTCGCGTCGGGCACGACGACGCTGCGCAACATCGGCAGCTGGCGGGTGAAGGAAACGGACCGCATCGCCGCCATGGCGACCGAGTTGCGCAAGGTCGGCGCGACGGTCGAGGCGGGCGCGGATTTTCTGCGCGTCACGCCGGGTTCGCGCCTCCAAGGCGCCACGATCGACACCTACGACGATCACCGCATGGCGATGTGCTTCGCGCTGGTGAGCCTCGGCGGGGTCGAGATGCGCATCAACGATCCGGCCTGCGTGCGCAAGACGTACCCCCATTTCTTTGCGGACTTCGCCTCGCTCGTGCACTCCAGCCAGCGCGGGGCCGCCGGCGTCATGAGCGCTCCGGTGATCGCGATCGACGGTCCGGCCGCTTCGGGCAAGGGCACGGTCGCCGCCGGCGTCGCGGCCGATCTCGGCTTCCATTTGCTCGACAGCGGTGCGCTCTACCGGCTCGTCGCGCTCAAGGCCCTGCGCACGGGCACGCCGCAGGGCGACGCCGCGGCGCTCGCCGCCCTCGCAAGCGCGCTCGACGTCCGCTTCACCCGGGGCGCGATCATCCTCGAAGGCGAGGACGTGACCGAGGCCATCCGCGCCGAGCCGGTCGGCGCTGCGGCGTCGCAGGTGGCGGTGCATTCGGGCGTACGGGCCGCGCTCTTCGACCGGCAGCGGGCGTTCCGCGCTGTTCCGGGGCTCGTGGCGGACGGGCGGGACATGGGCACGGTCGTGTTTCCGGAGGCGGCGCTCAAGGTGTTCGTCACCGCGAGCCCCGAGGAGCGGGCCAGGCGACGGTATAAGCAGTTGAAGGAAAAAGGAAACCCGGTTACTATTGACAGTCTTTTGCGCGAGATCCGGGAACGGGACGCGCGCGACGCAAGCCGGGCGGCAGCGCCGCTCAAGCCTGCGGCCGATGCCTTCATCCTCGACACCACGGGCATGAGCATCGGCGAGGCGGTGGCGTTCGTGCTCGGGAAGTACCGGGCGCTCACCGGTGGCGCAGGGCAGGGCTGACCGGGCCCGTCGCTCCGCCGCGATTCGCAGCGCAACAGCAGTGCAGGACGGTCGCCCGCGCGCGCTTTAGCCGGCGCGTGGCGGACGGATTCGACAACCAACCCGCCGCTCCGAGAAATAGGGTTCTCGCGGCTGGCGGCACATCACAGAGAAGGAACCAACCCAATGGCTACTGCCATTCAAAGCAATCCCAAGGAAATGACCGCGGGCAGCCCGCCGGCGGGCATGGAAGATTTCGCGAAGCTGTTCGAGGAGTCCCTGTCGCGCCAGGAAATGCGCCAGGGCGAGCTCATCACGGCCGAGGTCGTGCGCGTCGACTACAACATCGTCGTCGTGAATGCGGGGCTCAAGTCGGAGAGCTTCATCCCGATCGAGGAATTCAAGAACGATCGCGGCGAAGTGGAAGTGAAGCCCGGCGACTTCGTCGTCGTGGCGATCGAAAGCCTCGAGGACGGCTACGGCGAGACCCGTCTCTCGCGCGACAAGGCGAAGCGCCTCAAGGCGTGGCACGACCTCGAAGCCGCGATGGGCGAAGGCACCGTCGTCTCCGGCACCGTCACCGGGAAGGTGAAGGGCGGCCTCACGGTCATGGTCAACGGCATCCGCGCGTTCCTGCCGGGGTCGCTCGTCGACATCCGTCCGGTCAAGGACACGAGCCCGTTCGAAGGCAAGACGCTCGAATTCAAGGTCATCAAGCTCGACCGCAAGCGCAACAACGTGGTCGTGTCGCGGCGTGCCGTGCTCGAGGCATCGCTGGGCGAGGAGCGCGAGAAGCTCCTGTCCACGCTGCAGGAAGGCGCGATCGTCAAGGGCGTGGTGAAGAACATCACCGATTACGGCGCGTTCGTGGACCTTGGCGGCATCGACGGCCTGCTGCACATCACCGATCTCGCCTGGCGCCGCGTGAAGCATCCGTCCGAGGTGCTGTCGGTCGGCGATGAAGTGACGGCGAAGATCCTCAAGTTCGACCAGGAGAAGAACCGCGTCTCGCTCGGCATGAAGCAGCTCGGCGAGGATCCGTGGGTCGGCCTCGGTCGTCGCTATCCGCAGGGCACGCGCCTCTTCGGCAAGGTCACGAACATCACCGACTACGGTGCGTTCGTCGAGATCGAGTCGGGCATCGAGGGCCTCGTGCACGTGTCCGAGATGGACTGGACCAACAAGAACATCCACCCGACCAAGGTCGTGCAGCTCGGCGACGAAGTCGAGGTGATGATCCTCGAGATCGACGAGGACCGGCGCCGCATCTCGCTCGGCATGAAGCAGTGCATGTCGAACCCGTGGGACGACTTCGCGATCAACCAGAAGAAGGGCGACCGCGTGAAGGGCACGATCAAGTCGATCACCGACTTCGGCGTGTTCGTCGGCCTGCCGGGCGGCATCGACGGCCTCGTGCATCTGTCCGACCTCTCGTGGACGCTGCCCGGCGAAGCCGCCGTGCGCGACTACAAGAAGGGCCAGGAAGTGGAGGCTGTGGTGCTGGCGATCGACGTCGAGCGCGAGCGCATCTCGCTCGGCATCAAGCAGCTCGACGGTGATCCGTTCAGCAACTTCGTCGCGGTGCACGACAAGGGCAGCGTGGTGACGGGCAGCGTGAAGTCGCTCGACGGCAAGGGTGCGGTGATCACGCTCGACGGCGAGGTGGAAGGGTATCTGCGCGCCTCGGAAGTCTCGCGCGATCGCGTCGAGGACATCCGCACGCACCTGAAGGAAGGCGATCCGGTGACCGCGATGATCATCAACATCGATCGCAAGAACCGCTCGATCAATCTTTCGATCAAGGCCAAGGACAACGCCGAGGAAGTCGAGGCGATCCAGTCGGCCAAGGCGGACGTCTCGGGCACCACGTCCGGCACCACCAACCTGGGGGCGCTGCTTCGCGCCAAGATGGACAACAAGACCAACGAGTGAAGCGGACGCCGTGATGACCAAATCGGAGCTGATCGACCGCCTTGCGGCCCAGTTCCCGCAACTCGTAGCGAAGGACGCAGAACTCGCGGTGAAGATGATCCTCGACGCCATGGCCGAAAGCCTGGCGAAGGGGGAGCGCATCGAGATCCGCGGGTTCGGCAGCTTCGGCCTCAATTACCGGCCGCCACGCACCGGACGCAATCCCAAGTCCGGTGAAAAGGTGCAGGTGCCGCAGAAGCACGTGCCGCACTTCAAGGCGGGCAAGGAACTGCGCGAGCGGGTCGATTTCAAGAAGACGGCATGACGGCTCCGCGATCGCCCGTACCCGCGCGAGGCATCGCGCGTGCGGGCGTGACGGAAAGGGCGATCGGTTCAGGCAAGCTCGACATGGGGCGGTGTTCTCGGTGCAAGTCGCATGACTTGCGGCGACGACACCGCCCTTTTTTCATCCCCCGCGGGGAGGATTGCATGCACGTCGTTCGGTGGATCGTTGGCTTCGTCCTGTTTCTCGCGCTCTCTGTTCTCGCGCTGCAGAACTCCGACGAGGTCACGCTCAAGTTCTATCACTGGTGGAGCTGGAAAGGGCCGCTCATCTTCGTGGTCCTCGTCGCGTTCGCGCTGGGCGTGGCTGCCGGGCTGCTCACCGGCGCGGTGCGCACGGCTCGTCTCAAGCGCCAGCTCGCGCGGGTCCGGCGCGACCACGCGCGATTCATGCCGGCGAGCGGGCCCACGGATGGCCTGCGCGGCGCGGCGCCCGGCACGGTCGTGCCGCCCGATGCCTACGGCTCGAGCCGGCGTCCCATCGATGGCGTCTGAGCACATCGTGACCGCGGCTCCGGGCCGCTGATCCAGCGCCCGCCTCCATGGACTTCGAGTTCTGGTGGCTGCTGCCGATCCCCGCGCTCTTCTTCGCGATGGGGTGGATCGCTGCGCGCATCGACATCAAGCATCTCCTGCGCGAATCGCGCGCGCTGCCGCTCTCGTACTTTCGCGGGCTCAACTTCCTCCTGAACGAGCAGCCGGACAAGGCGATCGAGTCGTTCATCGAGGTCGTGAAGGTCGACCCGCAGACCATCGACCTGCACTTCGCATTGGGCAGCCTCTTTCGCCGGCAGGGGGAGATCGACCGCGCGATACGCATGCATCAGAACCTTCTCGACCGGCCCGGATCTCGCCGCCGACAAGCGCCAGGCGGTGATCTTCGAGCTCGCGCAGGACTTCCACCGCGCGGGACTGCTCGATCGCGCCGAGGAGCTCTTCACCAAGCTCGAAGCCACGCCGTTCGAGCATGCGTCGCTCGGCTTCCTCCTGTCGATCTACGAGCAGGAGAAGGACTGGCCCAAGGCAATCACCGCGACGCGGCGCATGGAGGCCCTCGCCAAGCAGCCGTATTACAAGGAGATCGCGCAGTACCAGTGCGAGCTTGCGCAGGCCGCGCTGCTCAAGTCCGACTTCGCCGCCGCGCGCCGCTACATCGATCTCGCGCTCGCCGAGCATCGCGCCTGCACCCGCGCGACGATGCTCCTCGGCGACCTCGAGGCGCAGCAGGGCAATCCCGCGGCAGCGATCGATGCGTGGCAGCGCATCGAGACGCAGAACCCGGCGTTCCTGTCGCTCATCTCCGATCGCCTCGCGGATGCGTACCGGCACACGGCGGGAACCGCGCAGGCGTTGCGCGTGATCAAGTCGTTCCAGGCGCAGTATCCGTCCCTCGATCTGCTCACCACCGCCTTCAACCTCACCCTGGCCGAGGAAGGCGCGCAGGCGGCGGCCGATCTCATCAAGGACGAGCTTGCGCGCAACCCGACGCTGCTCGGACTCGACCGCCTGCTCGAAGCGCAGCTCGCGTCCGCGCCGCCGGAGCGGCGCCACGACCTCGAGCTCGTGAAGCAGCTGGTCGGTCAGCACATCAAGCGTCTCGGCATGTACAAATGCGATCAATGCGGCTTCCGCGCACGGCAGTACTACTGGCGCTGCCCGGGCTGCGGCAAGTGGGAAACGTACTCGCCAAGGCGCACGGAGACTCCCGATGGCTATGCCTGATCCGACGTCGCCCGATCCGAAGGTGATCGTGGCGCTCGACTTCGCCAACCCGATGCACGCCCTGGGGCTCGCCGACCGTCTCGACCCGCGGCAGTGCGCATTCAAGGTCGGGAAGGAGATGTTCGTGGTCGCCGGCCCGGAGCCCGTGCGCTGGATGGTGGCGCGCGGCTTTCGCGTGTTCCTCGATCTCAAGTTCCACGACATTCCGAACACGGTCGCGCAGGCGTGCGCGGCGGCGACGCGGCTCGGCGTGTGGATGCTCAACGTGCACGCGTCGGGTGGTCGCGCGATGCTCGAGGCCGCACGCGACGCGGTGGAGAAGACTGCGACGGGGGAAGGACGCGCCCGTCCGCTGCTGATCGCGGTCACCGTGCTCACGAGTCTCACCGACGGCGATCTCGCCACGCTGCGCTGGCCCGCCGACGCCGCCGGACAGGCACTGCATCTCGCGCAGCTGTCGGCCGCGAGCGGCCTCGACGGCGTGGTGTGCTCGGCGCTCGAGGCGCCCGCACTGCGCGCCGCGCTGCCGCGCGGCTTCCGGCTGGTGACTCCGGGCATCCGTCCGGCCGGGAGCGCGGCCGACGATCAGGCGCGCATCATCACCCCTGAGCGCGCCATCGCGAACGGCGCCGATTACCTCGTGGTGGGGCGGCCCATCACCCAGGCCGCCGATCCCGTCGCGGCGCTCGCCAAGATCAACGCAACCCTGGGAGTCGCCGCTTGAAGATCACGATGATCGGCACGGGCTACGTCGGCCTCGTGACCGGCACCTGCCTCGCCGAAGTCGGCAACGACGTGCTGTGCCTCGACGTGGACGCGCGCAAGATCGCGATCCTCAACGAGGGCGGCGTGCCGATCCACGAGCCCGGCCTCGAGCCCATGATCCGGCGCAACGTGGAGGCGGGACGCCTGCGCTTCACGACGGACATCGATGCCGCGGTCGCGCACGGCAGCTGCAGTTCATCGCCGTCGGCACGCCACCCGACGAGGACGGCTCCGCCGACATGCAGTACGTGCTGGCGGCGGCGCGCAACATCGGCAAGCGCATGACGGGCTTCACGATCATCGTCGACAAGTCCACGGTGCCGGTCGGCACGGCCGACCACGTGCGCGAGGCGATCGCCGAGGAGCTCGCGGCGCGCGGCGTCGACATCCCGTTCGCGGTCGTGTCGAATCCGGAATTCCTGAAGGAAGGCGCGGCGGTCGACGATTTCATGAAGCCCGACCGCGTGGTGATCGGCGCGGACGACGAGCGCGCGATCGCGACGATGCGCGCGGTGTATGCGCCGTTCCAGCGCAACCACGAGCGCCTGCTCGTCATGGACGTCCGCTCGGCCGAGCTCACCAAATACGCGGCGAACGCGATGCTCGCCACGCGCATCTCCTTCATGAACGAGCTCGCAAATCTCGCGGACGAGCTCGGCGCGGACATCGAGCACGTGCGGCAGGGGATCGGCTCGGACCCGCGCATCGGCTATCACTTCCTCTATCCGGGTGTGGGCTACGGCGGTTCGTGCTTTCCGAAGGACGTGAAGGCCCTCCAGCACACCGCGACGCGCCATGGCCGGCCGCTGGCGGTGCTCGATGCGGTCGAGCGCGCCAACGAAGCGCAGAAGCTGCGCCTCGTCGAGAAGATCGTGGGGCGGCTGGGCGAGAAGCTCGACGGCCGCACTTTCGCGATCTGGGGGCTTGCGTTCAAGCCGAACACCGACGACATGCGCGAGGCGCCGTCGCGCGCCGTCATCGATGCGCTCACGCGCCGCGGCGCGCGCATCGTCGCGTACGACCCCGTGGCCATGCCCGAGGCGCAGCGGGTGTTCGGGAAGCAGGCCGGGGTCACTTATGCGCGCAGTCCGATGGAAGCGCTTGCCGGCGCGGATGCGCTGGTGGTGATCACGGAGTGGAAGGAGTTCCGCAGCCCGGACTTCGATGCGATCCGGCGCACGCTGCGCGAGCCTCTCGTGTTCGACGGTCGCAACCTGTACGACCCCGAGCTCGTGCGTGCCGCGGGACTCGAATATTTCGCCATCGGCCGCCGCTGACATGACAGCCCGTTTTTCCGCGTGGGCGGACAAGGTCGCGCGCACCCGCATGCTCATCGCGGGCGACGTCATGCTCGACCGCTACTGGTTCGGCGAAGTCGAGCGCATCTCGCCGGAGGCGCCCGTGCCGGTGGTGAAGATCGCCCGCAGCGAGGAGCGTCCCGGCGGCGCGGCGAACGTCGCGCGCAATGCGACGGCGCTCGGCGCCCGTTCGACATTGTTGTCGGTGACCGGCGCCGACGAGGCGGGCGCAACGCTCGCGCGTCTGCTCGCCGCCGAGCAGGTCACGACCTCGTTCCACCAGGACCCGGGCATCGCCACGACGGTGAAGCTGCGCGTGATCGGCCGGCAGCAGCAGCTGCTGCGCATCGACTTCGAGACGGCGCCATCGCACGAGATCCTGGCGTCGAAGCTCGCCGAATACGAGCGCCTGCTGCCGGATTGCGACATCGTCGTGCTGTCCGACTACGGCAAGGGCGGCCTCGCCCACATCACGACCATGATCGAGCGCGCGCGCGCCGCAGGCAAGCGCGTGCTGGTCGATCCGAAGGGCGACGACTGGGCGCGCTATCGCGGCGCCACGCTGATCACGCCCAATCGCGCCGAGTTCCGCGACGTCGCCGGCCGGTGGCGCGACGAGTACGAGATGGCCGCGAAGGCGCAGGCGCTGCGCGCGGAGCTCGAGCTCGAAGCGCTGCTCGTCACGCGCTCGGAAGAGGGCATGTCGCTCTACACCGCCGACGGCGCGACGACCTTCCCGGCGCGCGCCCGCGAGGTCTTCGACGTCTCGGGCGCAGGCGACACCGTGATCGCCACCGTCGGCGTCATGCTCGGCGCGGGCGCGCCGCTCACGGTGGCCGTGCAGATCGCCAACGAAGCCGCGGGTGTCGTGGTCGGCAAGCTCGGCACGGCGGTGGTCCTGCCGCACGAGCTCGAGTAGCCGCCGCGCATGGCCAAGGCGAAGACCGTCTACAGCTGCACCGAGTGCGGGGGACAGAGCCCGAAGTGGCAGGGGCAGTGCCCGCATTGCGGCGTCTGGAACACGCTGGTCGAGGCGCTGGCGGCGCCGGCACCCTCGCGGTTCCAGAGCGTGACCGGCAAGGCGAGTGCCGTGCGCGCGCTCGCCTCCGTGGACGCGCAGGACTCGCCGCGCTTCCCGACCGGCATCGAGGAATTCGACCGCGTGCTGGGCGGCGGCATGGTGCCCGGCGGCGTGATCCTGCTGGGCGGCGATCCCGGCATCGGCAAGTCGACGCTGCTGCTCCAGGCGATGGCGGCGATCGGCGCCACGCGCAAGGCGCTGTACGTGACCGGCGAGGAGTCGGTCGAGCAGGTTGCACTGCGCGCGCAGCGCCTCGGCCTCGTCAACGCGCCCGTCTCGCTGCTCGCGGAGGTCCAGCTCGAGGCGATCGCGGCCACGATCGGCGCGGAGCAGCCCGAGGTCGTCGTCATCGATTCGATCCAGACCGTCTACACCGAGGCCCTGACGTCTGCACCAGGCAGCGTCTCGCAGGTGCGCGAATGCGCGGCGCAGCTCACGCGTCTCGCCAAGCAGCGCGGTGTGGTGGTGATCTTCGTCGGGCATGTCACCAAGGAAGGCGCCATCGCCGGTCCGCGGGTGCTCGAGCACATCGTCGATACGGTGCTCTATTTCGAGGGCGACACCCACTCGAGCTTCCGCCTCGTGCGGGCGATCAAGAACCGCTTCGGCGCGGCGAACGAGCTCGGTGTGTTCGGCATGACCGAAAAGGGCCTCAAGGGCGTATCCAACCCTTCGGCGATGTTCCTGTCGCAGCACGCGCAGGCGGTGCCCGGATCGGCGATCGTCGCGACGATGGAAGGCTCCCGGCCGTTGCTGGTCGAGATCCAGGCGCTGGTCGATCCGGTGCAGGGCGGCAACCCGCGCCGGCTTTCCGTCGGTCTCGACCCGCAGCGGCTCGCGCTGCTGCTGGCCGTGCTGCACCGGCACGGCGGCGTGGAGACAAGCGGCTACGACGTCTTCGTCAATGCCGTCGGAGGAGTGCGCATCAACGAGCCCGCGGCGGACCTGGCCATCCTGCTGGCCGTGCACTCGTCGCTGCGGTCGAAGCCCTTGCCGGCCAAGACGATCGTCTTCGGCGAGGTCGGCCTCGCCGGCGAGATCCGGCCGGTGCAGCGAGGGCAGGAGCGCATCCGGGAGGCGGCCAAGCTCGGCTTCCGGCAGGTTCTCATTCCAAACATGAACAAGCCAAGGCAAGCCATTGACGGCATTAAGATCATGACCGTCGATCGCGTCGACGAGGCCGTCGACCTGATGCGCGAATAGGCGCCAGCCACGTCAGTCCTCGCCGATGACGATCGGGGCGCGACGACCGGCCCTTGCTTGCGCCACGATGGCCTCGTAGGCGCGCTCCACGGCGCGGGTGGTGCGGGCCACGTCGAACAACCGCGACCGGCGGCCTTCGGTTTCGAGGTAGCGGCGCAACGCCTGCGAGCGTTGTGCGTCTTGCACCAGCGCCGCGGCGATCCGTACGTAATCCTCGACGCTCGCCGCGATGAGTTCGGGCAGGCCGACCGTCTGCACGATGCTCGCGGCCACGCGACCGGCGAAGGTGTCGCCGAGGAGCGTCACCACCGGACACCCGGCCCACAGGGCGTCCGCCGTCGTGGTGTGCCCGTTGTATGGCCAGGTGTCGAGGCACAGATCGGCGTGTTCGTACAGCGCGAGGTACTCCGGATTCGGCCGGCGGGTGGCGAATACGAGTCGCTCGGGGGCGATGCCGCGGGCGAGTGTCTCGGCGCGCAGGTGTGCAATGGCCGGGTCGTCATCGCTCCGGGCGAGCAGCCAGAGCACGGCGGTCGGACACGCGCGGAGCACCGCGGTCCACGCGTCAAGCACCTGCGGATTGATCTTGTAGATCTGGTTGAAGCAGCAGAGGACCGGTGCGCCCGCGGGGAGGCCGAGCTCGGCGCGCGATCGGGGCCCGGCGATGACGCGGCTTGCGTCGTTCACCTGGTAGCAGCCGGGGAGCTGCACCAGCGTCTCGGAATATTCGCCCGCGTGCTCGACCGGCGTGACCGTGGCGTCGCCCAGCACGTAGTCGATGAACGCCGCGCCCGTCGTGCCGGGATAGCCGAGGTAGCTCACCTGCACCGGTGCCGGGCGCAGCGCCAGCACGTCCATGCGCGCGTTCTCGGTGTGGCCCTTGAGATCGACCAGAACATCGACGCCATCCTGCCGGATCCGCGCCGCCAGGATCTGCGCCGACCAACCCTGCGCGTCGACCATGCGATCGAAGGCGGCCGCGAGGCGTTTTCGCAGTGGGCTTTGGTCGTCGGGTCCGGTAGAATATGCAATGACGTGGTAACGCTTGCGATCGTGGTGCTCGAACAGGCCGGCGGTCAGCAGCGCAGTGGCGTGCATGTGGAAATCGGCCGACAGATAGCCGATCGTCAGCCGCTCGCGGGCAGGGTCATCTGCCAGCCGGGCGGTCCCGACCCCTTGTGCCGTATCCGTCCCCGACGAAGATCCGAACCGCATGGCCCAGGTCTCGGCGCATTGCCGTTGCTGGGCGCGTGACGCCGGATCGCTGAGCAGGCAGAAAGGCGACAGCAGCGGCAGCCGCGCCTCGATGCCGGCGCGGAAACGCGCGCGCAGCCCGTCGAGGTCGCGCCAGTCGGCAAGCCGTTTGCGCACGAAAAGCAGTTGCGAGAGCGCCGCGCCCTGGGGATCCCCGAGGCGCGTCGCGTGTTCGTAGGCGTCGGCGGCGCCAGGAAGATCGTCGAGTCGCTCGCAAACGCTGCCAAGCTGGAAGGCGAGCGCGGCATCGGGTGCCGTGCGCAGCGCGGACTCGAGCATCTGGCGCGCACCGACCTGGCGGCCCTGCGCCTCCTCGATCGCGGCGCGCAAGCCGACGAGCGCAGGCGTACCCGGCGCCAGGGACAGGGCGCGGGTGACGGCCTGCTCGGCATCGGCGTGCCGCTGCTGCTGGTGCAGGGCGAGGGCGAGGTTGTACCAGAGGCCGGGCGAGCGCGGGCTCAGGGTCAGGGCGTGGCGGGCGGCGCGCTCGGCGTCCGCCGGCTGCGAGGCGTCGAGCAGGGCGGCGGCGAAGTTCTCCCAGATCGCCGGGTCGCGCGGCGCCCGGCGCGTCGCCTGGTCGAGCGCGCGCAAGGCATCCGCGGTGCGCCCCGCGGCCTGGTAGCCGAGGGCGAGATTGCTCCAGGCGTCCGCCGGCTGCGGATCGAGCGCCACCGCGCGCTCCAGGCGCGGCAGCGCGGCGTCGGGTTGGCCGGCCTGCAGCAGCAGCACGCCGGAGTAGTGCAGGGCGGGTGCGTGCGCCGGTGAGCGGGACAGGGCCGCGTTATAGGCGTCGAGCGCCTCGCGCAGGCGGCCCTCCTGATGCAGCGCGAAAGCGCGGCGGAAGTGGTCGTCGGTGGCAGCGGTCACGAAAGCAGGGCAATACGGGCAGGGCCGCAGTCTAGCCCACGGCGCCCCTGCACTTCGCGCTCGCGCTGCCGATAAGGCAGTTTGCGTCGTCGCGCCGAGCGGCTCGCGCGTTAGCGAGACGGTCGCAAAGAAGCTGCGACAGTTTGCTGCACCGTTTGACCGCGATCAACGCGGCCGCGGCGCTAGCTTGGTGAAATGGTGGATTCCGCGCGAAACGAGCGCGCGGCAGCAGTTCGAGACGCGCCGCGGGCGCGGCAATGCAACCTCGCTTCGGCCGCGACCGGGGCACGATGGAACGAGTATCGCGATGCCGAAGAGCAGGAAATTGATCTGGGTGACGCTGCTGGTGGTGGGCCTCCTCGGCCTCACCGTCCAGGGTCTGATGACGGCCGCCCAATACGACCGCGCCGTGCCGGAAGTGCAGGCGATGGTCAAGGAACAGACCGAATGGCTGCGCGCCGAGAAGGACGTCGGCGCGTTCGCGAGCGACCTCAACGCCGATGCGATCTCGATGCTCGGTGAAGCCACCAACATGTACCTCGTCTCGCGGCACGACGGCAGCCGCTACTTCGTGTTCAAGTCGGATGCCCGCCTGCCCGTGCTCGAGGCGTGGGTGAGCCGCGGCGGCAAGCTGTTCGTGCTGAACCAGGCGGTCAATCCGGCGCCGAGCGGCTCCTCGCGCGTGGCGCAGCAGCTCCTGCGCGCCTTCTCGCCGGAGCTCATCATCCCGCTCGCGCTGCTCTTCCTCGTGGCGCTGCAGTTGCGCACGATGCAGGGGTCGGCGTCGCGGTTCGCGCCGGTGTCGAAGCCGACGCTGCGCTTCGACGACGTCATTGGCGTGCGCGAGGCGAAGCGCGAGCTCTCCGACCTCGCCGGCGCGCTCGGCGACCGCACGGCGTACGACAAGCTGGGCGCGAAGCCGCCGCGCGGCGTCCTGCTCTCGGGTCCTCCCGGAACCGGGAAGACGCTGCTCGCCAAGGCGCTTGCGGGCGAAACGGGCGCGAACTTCATTGCCATCGACGGCAGTGCTTTCACCGACAAGTTCGTCGGGATGGGCGTGCATCGCGTGCGCTCGCTCTTCCGCACTGCGCGCAAGCATTCACCTTGCGTGGTGTTCATCGACGAGATCGACGGCGTCGGCCGTCGCTCTGCGGGCGACGAGGCGGTGTCGCAGGAGAACAATCGCATCATCAATGCGCTGCTCACCGAGCTCGATGGCTTCTCCAACAACGACAGCGTGGTGGTGCTGGCCGCGACCAACCATCCCGAGAACGTCGACGCCGCCTTGCTGCGCGACGGCCGCTTCGACCGGAAGTGCAACCTGAGCCTGCCGGCGCTCAAGGACCGCACCGCGCTGTTCGAGCTCTACAGCCGCGACGTCACGGTCGGCCCCGACGCCAACTTCGACGTCCTTGCCCGGCGCACGAGCGGCATGGCGCCCGCGGCGATCGCGTCGGTCGTGAACACCGCCGCACGTCTCGCCGCTCGCCAGGACGCAACCGCGGTGACGCACAGTCATTACCTGGAGGCGATCAGCCTGCAGCAGCTCGGCTCGCCGTCGCCGGAAGTGAAAATGGGCGAGCACGAGCGCGAGCGCACGGCGTACCACGAGGCGGGCCACGCCATCATCGGGCGCATCGTCGGCGCAGGCGTGGTGGAGAAGGTCACCATCCTGCCGCACAGCAATGCGCTCGGCGTGACCGTGCTGACTCCGGAGGAAGATCGTTATCTCCATACCGAGCGCGAGCTCGAGGCGCGCATAGAAATGATGCTGGGCGGCCGCGCGGCCGAGCTCGTGGCCTATGGCGTCGCCTCGACGGGTGCCTCGAACGACCTCGAGCGGGCGTCGCAGATCGCCTTCCGGATGATCGCCGAGTACGGCTTCAGCGCGAAGAACGGTCCGTTCAGCCTCGCCGGGCTTAGCGAGAAGCTGCCGGGCGCGACCAACGAAGCCGTCGCGGAGGCCCGCCAGATGATCAAGGACCTCGAGCAGCGCTGCCTCACGCGACTGCACGCGCACCGCCCCGTGCTGGAGGCGCTCACCGCTGCGCTGCTCGCGAGCGAAACGGTCGAGGGCGAGGAGCTCGACGCCATTCTCGACCTCGCGGGCGACGGCGTGCAGGACGCCGACTCCACCGCATTGCTGGCGGCTGCGGCGACGCCGCAGTCCCACGCCGCGCACTGACGCTGGCTGACGCGTCCTCGCATCGCGGTCGGTGCGAGGTCGCCGGTGCGGCAGGCGGTACGATGCCGCGATGAGCCGTCCCTCGCTGCCGCTCGACGACGCCCGCATCGCGGGCAGTCGCGAGCTCGTCCCGCCCGCCGAGATCCTCGGCGCCTTGCCTGTTCCTGCGGCCACCGCCGACGCGATCCTCGCGGCGCGGCGCGCGCTGCATCGCATCCTGCATGGCGAAGACGATCGCCTGATCGTCGTCGTCGGACCGTGCTCGATCCACGATCGCGATGCCGCCCTCGACTACGCACGCCGGCTCGCAGTCGTGCGGGCGCGTCTCGAGCGCGACCTCATGATCGTCATGCGCGTCTACTTCGAGAAACCGCGCACGATCGTCGGCTGGAAGGGGCTCATCAACGATCCGCATCTCGACCAGAGCTTCGCGATCAACGAGGGGCTGCGTCTCGCGCGCGAGATCCTTCTCGCCATCAACGTGATGGGCGTGCCGGCCGGCGTCGAGTATCTCGACATGATCACGCCGCAGTACATGAGCGACCTCGTGAGCTGGGGTGCGATCGGGGCGCGCACGACCGAGAGCCAGGTGCACCGGCAGCTCGCGTCGGGGCTCTCCTGTCCCGTCGGCTTCAAGAACGGCACCGACGGCGACGTGAAGATCGCCATCGACGCGGTGCGCGCTGCCGCTGCGCCGCATCACTTCCTGGGCGCCACCAAAGCGGGGCACTCGGCCATCCTCGAGACGACGGGCAACGAGGACTGCCACGTGATCCTGCGCGGCGGCGTGCATCCGAACTATGACGCCGCGAGCGTCGACGCGGTGTGCACGGCCCTTGCGACGGCAGGTCTCGCGCCGCGGGTCATGATCGACTGCTCGCACGCCAACGCGGGCAAGCAGTACGAGCGCCAGTTGCACGTGGCGGCGGACGTCGGCGCACAGGTCGGGGCAGGGGACACCCGCGTCATCGGCGTCATGCTGGAAAGTCACATCCATCCCGGCCGGCAGGAGCTCGTACCCGGAAAGCCGCTTGCCTACGGCGTCAGCATCACCGACGCATGCATCGGCTGGGAGGACACGGTGCGCGTGCTCGACTCGCTCGCGCAGCGGGTGCGCGAACGGCGCGCCCGGACCTCTGCGCCGCGCGCGTAGGCGCGGCTTCGCAGCGACTGCGCGCTCCCTT
>CAVTHT010000016.1:0-288143 GCA_963734575.1 uncultured beta proteobacterium
TTTAGCGCCCGATGTCATCGGCTTGGGCAACGTCACGCAGATGCCTGCCTGCTCGCAGGCCAGGATCTCCTCGCCATTGAAGTAGCCGCGGTCGGCGACAGCTTCGAGTTTTATCGAGTTGCAGAACGGCCTTGGCTTCCCGCGCCACGTTCGCTAGTTGTGAGCGATCCGAACCGGTATTCGTCACTTCGTGCGTCACGATCAGATGGTTCAAGGTGTTGGTAGCGGCGGATCAAATGGCTGGCCAGCGGGCCGCTCACTATGATCTCACCCAGGTTGATCAGCCCGTCCCCGCCGATGCCGCTGTTGAGCGCATAACGGACTCAAGTCGGACATCGCGTTATGTCCGAAAAGTGCCGTAACCGGAAGTCGCTGCTGCCGGTGATGAGGTTCGCTAGTTCGTCGTCTTCCAGGGTGACGAATCCGGTCGAGGTGTTGGCCGCCAGGAAGAGACCTTATTAGCCGTGTCCGCGAATGTCCAAAGCTGCGGGGTTAGTTGCCCCAGATCAGTCAATGGGCCGCGATCGAGGCGCTCATGCTGGTCGTCGAGCACGACGGCCCGACAATGATTGACGCGGATCGGAATGCTGCGGGGCCGCGACCCGTAACGTCCGGGGCCGCCCCGTCTCCGGCGTATCGCTTCGCCTGCTCGGTGTCGGCCTCGGTAAGCCCGGCCCGGAGGCCCGCCCATGCCGCCCGGAATTGGCCTTGCGGTCGTCGAGGTCGACGCCCGATCCGCTGCCGCCTTCCAGCTTGCCGTAGATGTTGCAGATCCATGATCATTGCGGCCCGATGACTGACGGCCTCGCCGCTAGTGAGCTTCCGTTGATGCAGGTCAATGCGGCGCTTCCAAATTTTTGATTGATTTTTGAGCAGGGGTTGCTCTAAAGAGGAAAACTCCGACACCCAGATACGCCCACTACTACGGCCGTCACCGTTATTAGGGCGGCTGGCATCGCAGTTGGCGTCGCTGAAGGTCGCGCCAGATCACGATGAAGTCGGCGTATTTCTGGCCACCGATCACGATGACGCGGAGCGCGATGGTTTCGTCGTCGGGCATTGGGTCGTCATCAGCGGGATGCATGCGCGCATCCGTATGCTGCGGGCGCTCAACCGGCATGTCGAGCGCGTGTTCAGCCCCGACCGTAAAGATCATCGTTGGGGACGGCGGAAGCTGGCGCGGGATTATTAGGACGGAAGCGATGTCCGCTATTGAGAGCGCATAGCGAACTCAAGTCGGACATTGCGCAATGTCCGAAAAGTGCCAAAGGGCGACATTGCTCAACTGCTTGAAATGAAAAAGCCGCCAACTAGACGGCCAATATAGGTAGCCCGCCGGCAGGGGGATACTGAGCGGGGCGCTTACACTGACTAGGAGGGGGTCCTGCTGGCTGCCCAATGTAATCAGAATTGGAGATAGGGCCTGAGTGCTTAGCGTATTCAATCCTTCGGCCAACATAAGCTCCAGCGGTCCGATAGTCGTCAGTGTTATTGGACCCGTAGCTTAGCTTATCAGGCCACCCCTTCCGCGCGTATTTCCTCTTCGCCTTCTAGCGTTCCGCAAAGACCTAGCTTACTGTCGATCTACCCGCACTCTTGCGGTACCGCTGCCAATCATACCCAGTTCGCGCGCTGCCGCGGTGCTGACATCGATAATGCGCCCCGACCATACGGGCCGCGATAGTTTATCCGCACGGTTACCGAACGCCCGTTGCTCATGTTGGTCGCTAGAACCTTGTGCCAATGGCAACGTTCGATGAGCGGCTGTATGACCATTGCGCCTGATACCTCGCCACTCGCAGTCCGACCGCCGCGATAATATGCGGCGCGCCCAGTCTCGCCAAGAACGGGCGCGGACGCCGCTATCCCGGCTAGCAGCACGAAAACAATGGCAACGAAAAATTTTCCGGCCATGCTCAAGCTATTCCTCAGGTCCGCCGTCGCGAAGTACTAAGCCCTCTGGCGGCTCTATTCTTTGTAGCGACAATATTCATCGCCGTTTTCGTACTCGACGCAGACTTTCACACGATGTCGGGGTCGTCGGTCTTCATCGGAATAACGCCTATTGTCCCTATCCCTGTCCGCATAGTCGTCGTCTCGATTTCCCCGCTCGCTGTAACGTCCGCGATCCATGTGCGATCGCAGGGCCGTCTTCTCGGTCGCGATGCACTCTCCAGTTGGGGCGCCTTTGCCAAAAAAGTGGCGTGAGTGACCGACACGGTCGTTCCCTCCGGGCCGGCCAAAGTTTCAACCTTGGCACCGAGCTGTTGCGCGAGCGCCGTGGCGATTACCGTGCCGAGCCCGGTTTTTGGTTGAGCAAAGACGCTGTCCGGTTTGCCAACCCCATTGTCAGCGATCGAAAGCTTCCAATCTGTTCCGGAAACATCATAGGCAACGGTGATCTGTCCACCTTTGGTATTTTCGCTGAATGCGTGCTTTAGAGAATTTATTACAAGTTCTGTGGCGATCAATCCGAAGTTTCTCGGCCTGACGGGAAGTCGCACTGCCGCCTTCGCCAGACACTTTCAGCGAGATCGGCCGGTTCTCGCCGATCATCGAGGTCGCGAGGGTCTCGCACAGCCTTGAGAGATAAGGCCCCATTTCGACGGACCCGCCGGCCGCAGATGCATGGAGGTGTTGTTGTACGGCCGCAACCGACATGACCCGCTTATGAGCGTCTTGCAGATGAACGCGCGTCTCTCTAAGTCCACCGCCTTCGCTTTTAACAAAATTATGCTTGCAATAATTTGGAGGCTATTAGCGACACGGTGCTGAATCTCCTCAAGCAATACGTCCTTCTGTCGCAGTAGGTCGTCCTTTTCGCGCTCCAGGACGCGCTGCCGGGTGACATCCTCTATGCCAAGCAGAATAATCGTGTGGGAGCCTTCCTCGTAGAACACCTTGCGGGCGTTCAAACACATCGTGCGTGGTCCGACGTTAGGAAACTCATATTCGATCTCATAGTCCTCCATCACGCCGTGCTCGGGTACGATCTTTTCCAGGAGCAAGCGAAGCTTCGGAAGGTCCCAGTGACCATCGCCCAGTTCGTAAAGCAGTCTGCCTTCGGTAGCTTCGGGTCCAACCTTGAATGTCCGATAGAAGGAGCGGCTCGCGGTGATCACGCGCAGGTCTTGGTCGAGCACCAAAACCGGTTCACGAACCGTATCTATGATCGCTGCCAGTCGCAGGTCCTCTAGTTCGAGCTTTCGGTCGCTCTTGAGATCGGACATTTGCAACCTCCCTGACAGAAGTGAATGATCGCACACCATCCCTCGTGCTGTCGGTGGTCTACACCACAGTGCAGCACCCACTTATTCGGCAGGACGGGTTGCTCATGCATCCATCAGAGCAAGGTGGGACTCAGCAATCAGCCGTCGGTAATGCTCAAGGTTTTGATCGTGGATGTAACGCTCCACCTTGGCCTCCAAGGGTACTGTGGGCGAACGGCCATCAGTGCTCAAATTGTTCAGGGGAGTTGAGGTTAAAATATGTCAGCCGTGCTTTTTGGTTACCATGACACTCACTCAGATTTTCGGGGCAGCACCGGCCCGGTCAAAGACCGGCGTCTTTTCGACATCGCCGGGGCCAGTCCCTGTAGGCGTGTCCTCTGCGGCGTGCCGTAATAACTCGATCGTCGCATCCAGACCATCGACGGTTTCATTGGCCTGACTCCCCGGGTCGTGCGGTCGTGGAGGGACTTGTTTGCCTGTTTCGGCTGGGTCGCGATTGCTCTGTGGCATTGTGGTCTCCTTGAATAGACCAATCCGCTCGCGCGCATACCGTTCCGCAATCCAACTGAACCTGGGCGGGTGGCGGGCGCGCGACCAGCGTTGCGAACCGCCGCAGGTTCTGTGCACCGCGTAGCGTTGGAGTGGAGCGTAAACAGCGTCAGAACCAGTGCGTTAAAGCCGCCGTTCCAACGGAGCGGCACAAAGGCCTAATTGCAGCAGCAGACTTCTGCAACAAAATCTGCCATAAGCGGACATCCGCGGGCACGATCGAAATGTCCGCTAAGTGCCGGGAAGAGACATCCGACTAATTCATTTTCCAAGTCGGCAGCCCAATCAATCCGGGAAGAGGCGGCATTTTGCTGTGGAACGCCGACGCCATGATGGCGCGCAGCAAGATCTTGTCTGACGCGGCGGACTGACTCCGCTCAAGGTGTTGATTTAACACGCATGTATTTCGTGGAAATCTTTAGAGATATATTTCAAAGCCGACGGAACCTTTTGCTGCGATTTGAGTATTCCTTAGCCCTGATAGCACTCGGAAGGGGTCCGATAGCCGTAATCCCGGCAGGAAGAGTTCGGACGACCGCAATTCTGGTTGTCACGGCGGAAACAGTTTTGATGGCCGTGATACTGATCGTCGAAGATGATGTGTTTATCCGGGAAATGATAATTCAAGACTGGGGTCACGATACACTTTCGGCCAGCGACGTGGACGAGGCGCTTTTGGTCCTGCGTTCTCCTCAACAGATCGATGCCCTTTTTACCGATATCTACCTCAAGAAGGCGGTCCTTGGCGGGTATGAACTTGCCCACCAGGCCATCAAGCTCCGGCTGAATTTGCGTGTGCTTTACACGACCGGAAATGCCATCAACGATAAAATGAAGGCGATGTTTGTTGAAGGCGCGCACTTCCTTCAAAAGCCGTACACGCAAATTCAGCTTCAAAACTCAGTTGAAGTGCTACTCGCAGCGCGGCGCATCATCCGGGACGAGCATAAGTTACCAGGGGAAGTACATTGACTATTAGAGACGACAAGAAGATGACGCGAATTGGCGTCTCCGAGAGCACTGAAAATACAGTACCCAACCAGGCGGAAGAGGCGTTGCTCAAGGCTGGCGCGCTGCAGAGCGCGATCTTCAACAGCGCCAACTTCTCGAGCATCGCCACGGACGCGAAGGGTGTGATTCAAATATTTAACGTCGGCGCCGAGCGGATGCTTGGCTTCGCCGCCGCCGAGGTGATGAATAAGATCACCCCCGCTGATATTTCAGATCCGCAGGAGCTGATCGCACGCGCCAAAGCGCTGAGCGTCGAACTCGCAACCTCGATCACGCCGGGTTTCGAGGCCCTGGTGTTCAAGGCCTCGCGCGGCATCGAGGATATCTATGAGCTGACCTACATCCGCAAGGATGGCAGCCGGTTCCCGGCGGTGGTGTCCGTCACCGCGCTGCGCGACGCGCAGGGCACAATCATCGGATATCTGCTGATTGGCACTGACAACACCGCGCGCAAGCAGGCGGAAGAGGCGCTGCTGAAGGCGGGGGCCTTGCAGAGCGCGATTTTCAACAGCGCCAACTTCTCAAGCATTGCCACTGACGCGAAGGGCGTCATTCAGATTTTCAATGTCGGCGCTGAGCGTATGTTGGGTTACACGGCCGCTGAAGTGATGAACAAGATCACGCCGGCCGACATTTCTGATCCGCGGGAGCTTATCGCGCGGGCCAACGCGCTGAGCGCCGAACTCGCAACCCCGATCACTCCGGGCTTCGAGGCCCTGGTCTTTAAGGCCTCGCGCGGAATCGAGGATATTTATGAGCTGACCTACATCCGCAAGGACAAGAGCCAATTTCCGGCGGTGGTGTCCGTCACGGCGCTGCGTGACGCGCAGGGCGCCATCATCGGCTATCTGCTCATTGGGACCGACAACACTGCTCGTAAACTGGTCGAAGAAGAGCAAAAAAAATCCGACCAGCGTCTGCGCGACCAGCAATTCTACACCCGCTCACTTATTAAATCCAACATCGACGCGCTTATGACCACCGACCCTTCCGGTATCATCACGGACGTCAACAAGCAGATGGAAGCGCTCACCGGCTGCACGCGCGACGAGTTGATTGGCGCGCCGTTCAAGGGCTACTTCACCGATCCGGAGCGGGCAGAGGCGGCAATCAACCGCGTGCTGAGCGAAAAGTCGGTTACCGACTACGAGCTGACGGCGCGCGCCCGTGACGGCAAGCAGACGGTGGTGTCCTACAACGCGACCACCTTTTACGACCGGAATCGCACGCTGCAGGGTGTTTTCGCCGCGGCGCGCGACGTCACGGAGCGTAAGCGGGTGGAGGCGGAATTGCAGCAGGGCCAAGGCCGCCGCCGAGAGCGCGAGCCGGACCAAATCTGAGTTTCTGGCGAGCATCTGAGTCCATGAGATCCGAACGCCGATGAATTCGATCATGGGCATCGCGGACTTGCTCGCGAAGACCGCTCTCTCGCCGGAGCAAGACAAGTATGTGCAGATCTTTCGCCGCGCTGGTGACAATCTGCTGAATCTCATCAACGACATCCTCGACCTCTCCAAGGTCGAAGCCTCGCAGCTCGAACTGGAACAGACCGGCTTCTCGTTGGACGACCACCTTGAGAAAGTGATGGAGATGGTCGCGGCTCGGGCCCATGAAAAAGGGCTTGCCTTGATTTGCGAGATCGCGCCGAACGTGCCCACCGACCTGGTCGGCGACCCGACACGGCTACGTCAGGTGCTGCTTAACTTGCTTGGCAACGCGATCAAGTTCACGCAATCCGGCGAAGTATCCCTGCGTGTCGCGCCAGATAAGAGACTCTTCCATTCCGACTGCTTTGCGGTTCACCGTCTCGGACACCGGCATCGGCATTCCGGGCGAGAAATTGAGCCAGGTGTTCGAGCGGTTCACGCAAGCCAATTCGTCCACCACGCGCAGATTCGGGGGCTCGGGGTTGGGGCTCACGATTTCGAAGCGCCTGGTGGAACTGATGGGCGGGCGCATCTGGGTCGAAAGTGAGGTTGGCGCGGGTAGCGTGTTTGCCTTCGCCGTACCATTCGAGATATGGGCCACGGCAGACCGGCCGGTGGCCGTGCCGGTCGGCACGGAACCGGAGCTGGCGCTGCCGGCGCTGCGAATTCTACTGGCGGAGGAATCTCCCGACAATTGCACAATAATAATGGCCTATCTTGATGACACACCGTACCGGGTCGAAATCGCCGGGACCGGCGCCATCGCTTGTAAAATGTTTGAAGTTGGATACTACGACCTTGTCCTTATGGACCGGCAAATGCCGGTCATGGATGGCTTGACCGCGACGCGGACGATTCGAGCGTGGGAGCAGGCGAACGACCGGCCGCCTACACCGATCATCGCACTGACAGCCTCGGCCCTGAAGGGGGACAGAGAGAAGTGTCTGGCGGCTGGATGCACGGCTTTCCTGACTAAGCCAATCAAACAAGAAGTACTGCTGCGAGCGATCAGGGAGCACTCCATCGCCGCGCCTGCGTTGTCAAAACAGGAAAGCAGCCGGATGGAAGCGATCCTTGCGCTCCGGAAGGACCCGATTAGCGCGGTGGTGACCGTGGCGACCGCGGTGATCGCGGTGAGCGCCCGGCGCCCGCAGCGCCGGCACCCGCAGCGACGACGCCCACGGCCTGAGCGAACTCCCGGCCACGGATCGCGTGCAGGCGAACCGGCTGCTCCTCGATGCGACGCTTTCGGAGCGCGGCGAGCTGCGCTACACCCCCGCGGGCATCCCGGCGATCGACTTCCTGCTCCGCCATGCGTCACGACAGCCCGAGGCGGGTGGCGAACGCGCGATCGACTGCGAGCTTGCGGGAGTGGCCTTCGGCGAACCCGCGCAGGGACTCGCAGCGCTGCCGGTCGGAAGCACCGTGCGTTGCCGCGGCTTTCTCGCCCGCCGCTGGCGTACCGGGATCACCCTCGCCATGCACGTGCACGAATTCGAACTGATTGAACACGACACTCTAGGAAACTGACATGCCCCGTCCACAAGGAAGATTCGGCAAGAAGAAGGATGGCAAGAAGCGCGAGCGCGGGAATAACCTCTTCAAGCGCAAGAAGTTCTGCCGCTTCACCGCCGAAGGCGTCAAGCAGATCGACTACAAGGACATCGACGTCCTGAAGGACTTCGTCCAGGAAAACGGCAAGATCATGCCGGCGCGCATCACCGGCACGAAGGCGCGCTACCAGCGCCAGCTGTCGACCGCGATCAAGCGCGCGCGTTACCTCGCGCTGCTCCCGTACACCGACCTGCACTGACGGGAGACGACCATGCAAATCATTCTGCTCGAAAAGGTCGTGAACGTCGGCAATCTCGGCGACGTCGTGAAGGTCAAGCAGGGCTACGCCCGCAACTACCTGATCCCGCACGGCAAGGCGAAGCGCGCCACGCCGGAGAACATCGCGGAGATCGAAGCGAAGCGCGCAGAGCTCGAGAAGGCCGCCAACGCCAAGCTCGAGGCCGCGCAGGCGCAGGCGGCGAAGCTCGAAGGCGCGACGGTGCAGGTGAAGCAGAAGGCCGGCGTCGATGGCCGCCTCTTCGGCTCCGTCACGAACGCGGACATCGTCGAGGCGCTGAAGCCGCAGGGCTTCCAGCTCGAGAAGTCCGCGGTGCAGATGCCGGCGGGTCCGTTGAAGCAGGTGGGCGAGTATCCGCTCGTCGTGAGCCTGCACACCGACGTGCACGCCAACATCACCGTCAGCGTGCAGGGCGAGACCGTCGGCGCGTAGACCGCGACACGGTTCGGCGACGCAAGTCGTCGTCGCAAAGGGCGTCCTCGTGACGCCCTTTTCTTTTTCGGGAGCCTGCGGCGCAAGCTCGCGCAGCAGGTGCGTGGCCGCGTGCCGCGGTGCTCGAGCGCTGACGACCGATTTTTGCGCGCACACCGTCCGACCGATACGCCGCGCGCATTGGCGCGGCGGTAAAATCGCGGCACGCCATGCCTGACGATCCGCAAGTCGAAGCGATCAAGCTGCCTCCGCATTCGCTGGAGGCGGAGCAATCCGTGCTCGGCGGATTGCTGCTCGACAACGAAGCGACCGATCGCATCGGCGACATCATCGCGCCTGCGGACTTCTACAGCGACGCACACCGGCTGATCTACCAGCAGATCGTCGCGCTGATCACCGACGGCAAGCCGGCCGACGTCGTGACGGTGTCGGAAGGCCTGGGCTCCGCGCAGAAGCTCGACTACGTGGGCGGCCTCGCCTACCTCGGCGCGCTGGTGCAGAACGTGCCGACCGCGGCGAACATCCGCCACTACGCCGCCATCGTTCGCGAGCGCTCGATCCTGCGCCAGCTCGCCGCGACCGCAGGCGAGATCGCCGACACCGCGTACAACCCGCTCGGTCGCAGCGCCAAGGAGATCCTCGACCAGGCCGAAGCCAAGGTGCTGCACATCGCCGAGCAGGGCTCGCGCGGTCAGCAGCAGTTCGCCGCGATCGGGCAGCTTCTGGTCGGCGTCGTCGAGCGCATCGAGACGCTCTTCAACCGCGACGATCCTTCCGAGGTCACGGGCGTGCCCACGGGCTTCAGCGATCTCGACAAGATGACGTCGGGATTGCAGCCCGGCGATCTCGTCGTCGTTGCCGGCCGGCCATCGATGGGCAAGACGGCCTTCGCGCTCAACATCGGCGAGCACGTCGCGCTCGCGGCCGGATTGCCGGTCGCAGTGTTCTCCATGGAAATGGGCGCATCGCAGCTCGCGCTGCGGATGATCGGCTCCGTTGGCCGGCTCGACCAGCACAAGCTGCGCACGGGCCGACTCGCGAGCGACGACTGGGAGCGGCTGTCGTCGGCGCTGGGCCGTCTCAACGAAGCGCCGATCCTCATCGACGAAACGCCGGCGCTCAACGCCATCGAGGTGCGCTCGCGCGCGCGCCGCCTCATGAAGCAGTACGGCAAGCTCGGGCTGGTGATCGTCGACTACCTGCAGCTCATGCAGTCGTCGACGCAGGGCGAGAACCGCGCAACTGAGATCTCCGAGATCTCGCGCTCGATGAAGGCGCTGGCGAAGGAGCTCAAGGTGCCGGTGATGGCCCTGTCGCAGCTCAATCGCTCCCTCGAGCAGCGTCCGAACAAACGCCCCGTGATGTCCGATCTCCGCGAGTCCGGCGCCATCGAGCAGGATGCCGACGTGATCCTCTTCATCTACCGCGACGAGGTGTACAACCCCGACACGCAGGAGAAGGGGACGGCGGAGATCATCATCGGCAAGCAGCGCAATGGCCCCATCGGCACCGTGCGCCTCACCTTTCTCGGCGAGTACACGCGCTTCGAGAATTTCGCGACTCCCGGCTCCTACTGATCCGGCAGGCCGTGTGAGGTTGCCTTGCAGACGAGCGTCACCGGCATGGACCGATTAAGCGCGGCAGCGCCGCCCCTGCTCATCGCCGACGGCGACATTCCGAGCACCGCGATTCTCGCGCGCGCCCTGCGCGAAGGCTGCGGCGGAGTGGAAACGCGAGCGTCGGCCAACCTGTTCGGCGCCGACGTGCGGGACCGGCCAGTGTTCATCTCGCGACTGTGCCATCCATCGTACGACTGGCTGCCCCGGTATCTCGCCGAGCGGGGCGTGCGCTACGCGTATTTCCTGGACGACAATTTCTGGGAGCTGACGCCTGCGGTGGACGTTCATCTCGCCGAGTTCTTCGGCCACCGCGCGGTCCGCACGGTCCTCGACCGCTTCGTGAGCAATGCGGCGGTCACGCTGGTGATGTCGCGCCGCCTCGGCGCATACATCGCGCAACGACACCCCGAGGCCCGCGTCGAGTACATCGTGCCCGGAGTCGACGTGGCGCGCGTGACGCAACTCGCCGCAACCGTGCCTCGGGTGGCGAAGGCGCCGGGCGAATTCCGGGTCGCCTATCCCACCAGCCGGCGGGAGAACGTCGCGGCGCTGGTCGTTTCCGTGGTGGAAGCGCTGGCGCGCCGTCATGGCGGTCGGGTCCGGTTCGAATTCGTCGGTTGGGCGCCCGACGCCGTGATCGGACTGCCGGGCGTGCGGTTGCATCCGCACATCGACAGCTACGAACGCTACCTCGAGCACGCGCTGTCGCGTGACTGGGACGTCGGCATCGCACCGCTCGCCGGCGAACCGTTCGAGACCTACAAGACGCAGGTCAAGTATCGCGAATACGGGGTCTGCGGCGTCGCCGGCGTCTACAGCCACGTGCCGCCGTTCACCGACTACGTGCACGACGGCGTGAGCGGACTGCTCGTCGCGAACACGAGCGACGCCTGGGTGGACGCCATCGAACGTCTGCTGGCCCAGCCCGATTTGCGCGCCGGCATCGCGCGCCACGCGCACGATGACGTGGTGCAGCACTTCGATCAATCATTGACCGGCGCGCAGCTTCGAGCGGTGGCGGAGTCGCTGCTGCACTCCGCCGCAGACGGCATGACAGACGCGCGAGGGCTGGCCGATGTCGCCCGGTGAAACAGCAACCGGGGCAGGCGTCCGCCGCAACGATCCGTGCACGTGCGGCAGCGGCCGGCGCTACAAGGAGTGCTGCGGACGACTTGGCGGCCCCGGCACGCCGGACGTCGGCGCGCGCATGCAGCAGGCGCTCGAAGCGCAGCGCACGCGGCGGCTGGATGAGGCCGAGCAGGCGTATCGCGACGTGCTGTCACTCGCGCCCGCGCAACCCGACGCCCTCCACATGCTGGGAGTCATCCGGTACGAAAAGGGCGACGATCGTGAAGCGCTCGCCTTGATCCGTGCGGCCCTCGACCATACCGGCTGGCGGTTTCCGACGTATCGGCACAACTTCGGGCTGGTCCTCGCGCGGCTGAACCAGGCGGCCGGGGGCGCGCGCCGCGCCGTCGCGCGCAAGTGCTACGAGGATGCCGTCGCGGAGCAAGCCATGCGGCCGGGCACGCGCTGCCGCGTGGCGGTGGTCGTACCGTGCTTCAATCACGCGCGCTATCTCGAGCAGGCATTGCAGTCGGTGTTCGATCAGACATGGCGCGATATCGAGCTCGCCGTGATCGACGATGGATCCACCGACGGATCCGCGGACGTCGCCCGGCAGGTGCTCGCGCGCTGCCCGTTCCCCGTGCGCTTCGAGGCGCGCGAGAACCGGGGCGCGGCATCGACGATCAACGAGGGTGTCGCGATGACGGCGGCGCCCTTCGTCAACATTCTCAACTCCGATGATGCGTTCGCTCCGGACCGCATCGAGCGTCTCATGACCGCGGTCGCCGGGCGCGGCCTGTGGGGAATGTCGCGCGTGTGGCCGATGGACGAGCATGGCGACGCGGTCGACCGGTTGCGGCATCCGCGTGCCTATGCCATCGGCTGCCTGCAGAGTGGTGCGGTCCTCGCGGACACACCTGGATTTGCCTTGCTGACGGGAAACATCGCGGTATCGAGCGGCAACCTCTTCTTCTCGCGAACGTTGTTCGACCGGCTGGGCGGGTTCCGCGACCTGCGCTACAACCACGACTGGGATTTTGCGCTGCGCGCGCTGGCATTCGCGGAGCCGATCGTGATCGAGGCCGAAACGTATCGCTATCGCCTCCACGCGGCCAATACCATCGCAGAGTCCAGCGACGCGGCGCGCAGCGAAGCCCATCAGGCGCTGAGCGCCTTCATCGCCTGGGCGATGCGCGAGGACCAGGCCGCCTCCGCCTATGCGCCGACGCTCGGCAACTGGGGTGCCCATCTGGTGGTCACGCTGCTGCAGGGCGGCATGGCGGAACTGCTCGATCCCGAGATCATGCGCGCGATGGCCGACGGGCTCCGCGATGGCATGGCCGAACATCAACCGGAACCCGTCCTCCCATGATCGAACCACGGTCGATACGCTGGCTGTCCGGCGGCAGGCACGAAGGCATTCGCTGTGCGGTATGCGGTTGTCAGGAGCCGCTATCGGAGGTGCTCGAAGTTCCCAGCATGGCGCCCCCGCATCAGCTGCTGACGTTGTCGCGGTGTCCGCGCTGCTCCAGTCTTTCCTACGATCCGCCGGACATCCGGGACTTCAGCGATCTCGACCAGAAGCGCGAGGACTTCTGGCGGTTCTACGTGGAGCAGGGTGCGGGGATCTGGGAAACCGTGTGGCCTCTCCTCGTCGACCAGGCGCCCGGACCACGTTCGCTGCTCGACGTCGGCTGCGGCTTTGGCTTCACTCTCGATTTCTGGCGGCGACGCCATTGCGGCGAGGCACGCGGCATCGAGCTCGCCGATTACGGGCGCCTCGGCGCCGAGATGCTGGGCGTGCCGATCTCGCACGAGTTCCTGCAGGACACGCCCGATCTGCAGGGGCGGCGCTTCGACGTCGTGTACGCCTCGGAGGTGGTCGAGCACGTGCCGGATCCGCAGGCATTCGTCGAGCTTCTTTCGCGCTGGGTCGCCGACGACGGATTGCTCGTGCTGACCACACCCAATGCGAACTACATCGATCCATCATTCGCATCGACGACGCAGCTCGCCGCGCTGGCGCCGGGGTTCCACGGGTTCCTGCTGTCACCCCAGGCATTCGCGAAACTGGCGCGCGACGCAGGGTTCGCCCACGTGGAGGTGCGCGAGTACGGCGAGCGCCAGTTGCTCTGGGCCTCGCGCACGCCGCATCGTCTCGATTTCGCGATGCCCGGGGCGCGCCAGGAATATCTCGCGTACCTCGCGGAGCGTTTCGACCTTCCCGACGACGACACGCCGCTCTGGCAGGGTTTCACCTACCGCTACGTGCGTGATCTGCTGAACGCGGGCCAGACGGCAGCTGCCGCGCGCGCGGCGGCCCGGCTCGAGGCAGCGCTCACCCGGAAGTACGGGGTCGAGGTGCTCGACCCGGCGCAGACCGTGCCGCGACTGGCCGCGGTCGAGTCCCTGTCGGAGGCCGGCCTCATCGGGCCGTTCTTCCTGCCGTGCCTCTATTTCTTTCTGGGTTCGATCGCGCAGCATGCGCACGGCGATCGCGCGCGGGCGCGGCGGCTGTACATGGGCTCGGTGGCGGCCACCAATGCGCTGGCTCGGCTGGGCAGTCTCTTCCACCTGGAAGCGATATCGCTGGTGTGGCCGGCGCGGATGGCCGAAGCGGAGCTGCGGCTATGGGACGGCGACTTCGCGGGCGCGGCGGATGCTGCGGAGGCGATGGCGCGCCATGGACTGCACATGGCTGCGGACAATACCAGTGCGCTCGCGACACCGACGCTCGTCGAAGGCTACGTGCCGCGTTTCGCCGAGGCCCTGGCGGCATCCGGGCAGCGCGATCTCGCGCTGCGCGTTGCCGACGCGTACCGCGCCTACGTGGAGCAGCAGTACGGCAGCGCGCTGCTCACCGCGACGGGCATCGAGGAGGCATTCGCAACCCGGCAGGGACCGGCCGATCCGCTCTTTCCGCTCTGGTTCGAAGGTCTCGCGGATTCCTGGCGCGGTGAGGCTGCCGCGAAGGCAAGTCCTGCGCTCGCCGCAGCGGCGCGCATCGCCGCGGCCCATACCGCCGACGCGCGTCTCGGAGCTCGCTGCCGGGACATTGCCGCGCGCGCGCGGCGGCTGACCGGCGAGACGCCGCCACCCAAGGTCAGCTTCGACTTCAGCTATACGTTCAAGGCCCCCAAGGCCTAGTCGGACCGGCACGCCCAACGGCGGCGTTCGCGACGGCCGTCGCGCTCACAGGATGTCGGCCGCGTGATCGGCCAGGCGCGAGCGCTCGCCGCGCTGCAGCGTCACGTGTCCGGAGTGCGCCCACCCCTTGAACCGGTCGACCACGTAGGTGATGCCCGAGCTGCCTTCGGTCAGGTAGGGCGTGTCGATCTGCGCGATGTTGCCGAGGCACACGACCTTGGTGCCCGGGCCGGCGCGCGTGACCAGCGTCTTCATCTGCTTCGGCGTGAGGTTCTGTGCCTCGTCGATGATCAGGAACTTGTTGATGAAGGTGCGGCCGCGCATGAAGTTGAGCGACTTCACCTTGATGCGCGAGCGGATGAGATCGCGCGTTGCAGCACGGCCCCATTCGCCGGCTTCGTCGTCGGTCTTGTTGAGCACGTCGAGGTTGTCCTCGAGCGCGCCCATCCACGGGTTCATCTTTTCCTCTTCGGTGCCCGGCAGGAAGCCGATGTCCTCGCCGACCGGCACCGTGACCCGCGTCATGATGATCTCGGAATACACCTTGAATTCCAGCGTGAGCATGAGCCCGGCGGCGAGCGTCAGCAGGGTCTTGCCGGTGCCCGCCTGGCCGAGCAGCGACACGAAATCGATCTCCGGGTTCATGAGCAGGTTGAGCGCGAAGTTCTGCTCCCGGTTGCGCGCCGTGATGCCCCACACGTTGTTCTTCTGATGCGTGTAGTCCTTGAGCGTCTGCAGCACCGCGCTGCGGCCGTTGATCTCGCGCACCGACGCATGGAGCGGCGTCTCCCCGGGCGTTTCGAGGTAGACGAACTCGTTGACCAGCAGCGCCGGCACGAGCGGCCCGGAGATGCGATAGAAGGTGTGGCCGCCTTGCTGCCACGATTCCATGCCCTTGGCGTGCTTCTCCCAGAAGTCGGACTCCAGCTCGCGCATCCCGCTGTAGAGGAGCTCGGTATCCTCGAGCACCTTGTCGTTGGTGTAGTCCTCCGCGGCGATGCCGAGCGCGCGCGCCTTGATGCGCATGTTGATGTCCTTGGACACCAGGATGACGCTGCGCTTGGCGTGCGTGCGCTGCAGATGCATGACCACCGCGAGGATCTGGTTGTCGGCCTTGCCGTTCGCAAGGGACGCGGGCAGCTCCGTCGTGATCGCCTCCGTCTGCAGGTAAAGCTTGCCGGTGGCCGCTCCGCCGGACTTCGTCTCGAGCTCGATGCCTTCGCCGATGCCGTTGGGCATGGCGGACACGAGCTCGTCCAGAAAGCGCGAGACCTGCCGCGCGTTGCGCGCGACTTCGGTCATTCCCTTCTTGTGGTTGTCGAGCTCCTCGAGGGTGAGGATCGGGAGGTAGATGTCGTGCTCTTCGAAGCGAAAGAGGCTCGTGGGGTCGTGCATCAGCACGTTGGTGTCGAGCACGAAAAGCTTGTTGACCGTGTGCAGCCGCGTGGTCTGGCCGAGCTTGTTCGAGGTTTTGGCGATCTTGCGGGCGACGAGGGTGAGGGGCGCGGGGCGGATCTTGCGCTCGACCATGGGGCTCCTTGGCGGATGGGGGTCACAGCAAAGCGCTGAGCCCGCGTCTATGCTAGACCGCGCCTTTTGCAAAGACAAGCGAGAGGTCCCGCCTGTTGCGCGATGCGCTCGCTGCCTGTACGCGAAGCGCAACGCGCGCACCGTGGCCGCGTACGCCGACGAGCGTCGGACCGCTACGGCAGCGCGCGCACGGCTTCGAGCACCTCGTCCACGTGTCCGGGGACCTTCACGCCGCGCCACTCCCGCGCCAGCACGCCCTTGCGGTCGATCAGGAACGTGCTGCGCTCGATGCCGCGCACCTGCTTCCCGTACATGTTCTTCATCTTGATGACGCCGAACTGGTTGCAGAGCGTCTCGTCGGGATCGGAAAGGAGCGGGAAGGGGAACGCCATTTTCGCCTTGAAGCCCTCGTGCGACTTGAGGCTGTCGCGCGATACGCCGGCAACGACCGCGCCGGCCTTCACGAATTCGTCGTGCAGGTCGCGGAACTGCTGGCCTTCGGTCGTGCATCCCGGCGTGTTGTCCTTGGGATAGAAGTAGAGCACGACCGCCTTGCCGGCATGGTCGCCGAGGTGAAACGGCTTGTCGCCGGTGGCCGCAGCCGTGAAATCCGCAACGCGCTTGCCGAGCATTGCTCCTCCTGTCGTTGATGCGGGTGGTGTGTCCTGGCCGCTCATGCGGCTTCCGGCAGTGTCACGTCACCCAGGAATTCCTGGCCTTGCACGAGCAGCGTGCCCGAGCGGCCGGGTATGGCGGCGAGCCCGGTCATGCAACGCGGCATCGGCAATGCCTGCAGGCTCTCGAACAGCGTGCGCATCGATACGAGCTGCCACCCCTGCGCTTTCCAGCCGGCGAGAAGCTGCTCGAGCACGCCGGCGAGCTGCATTCCTTCGAGCTCCGCATGCAGGGTGAACACGTGGCCCGTGTCGCGCGGCTCGGCCGTGAGCGCGAGCACGTGCGCCGCGACGTTGTGTTCGGTGATGCCGTCGCGGCCGAGGAGCTCGTCGAGCGTCGGCAGCGTGGTCGGCAACTGCGGGCAGCGCACGAGCTCGCCGTTCCACACCGGGAGATGCGGGCCGATGCCGCGGCCATCGGAGCAGTAGTCGAAGCCGAGGCGCTGCGTGAGGCGCAGGGCATGCACGTTCATCTGCCAGCCGGCTGCGCCGTGCGTGCGCGGGTCCTGCTTGAAGATTTCCGTGAAGCGATCGCACGCGCGCTGCATCTCGGCGTGCGTCCACGCGGCGTTGGCGTGCGCGACGCCGTCCTGCCAGCGGATGTGGTCCCAGCAGTGGATGCCGACCTCGAAGCCGGCATCGCGCACGCTGCGCATGCACCTGCTGGCCGCGCCGGCCGATGTCCGGGCCCGGGAGCAGGGTGCCGTAGAGCAGCGTGCGCGGTCCGTAGTGCTTCAGCACCGACGTGCGGCGCACCTTGCCGACGAAGCCGGGACGGAACACGCGCCGGATCGCGCGGCCGGTGTGATCGGGCCCGAGACTCCACAGGAACGTCGCGTCGGCATCGTGGCGGCGCAGGAGCTGCGCGAGCGGGGGGACGCCCTCGCGCGTTCCGCGCAGGGTATCGACGTCGATCTTCAGTGCCAGGTACATGGATGCCGCGCGATGCGAACGTCAGTCGACGAGCCCCCGCGCCTCGGCCACGATGCCGCGGTAGGCGTCGAAGATGCGCCGCAGCGCGTCTTCCATCCCGACGCGCGGTGCCCAGTCCAGATCGGCGCACGTGTTGTCGATCTTCGGCACGCGGTTCTGCACGTCCTGATAGCCGCGCCCGTAGTACTCGCCCGCGGTGGTTTCGACGAGATGCACGTGACGCGCGCTGTCGCGGTACTCCGGGTACTCCGCCGCGAGCGCGAGCATCATCGTGGCGACCTCGCGGACCGAGTAGTTGTTGGCCGGGTTGCCGATGTTGTAGATCTTGCCGCTCGCCACGCCGCCGTCGTTGCGGATGATCTTCATGAGCGCGGCGATGCCGTCGTCGATGTACGTGAAGGCGCGCTTCTGCGTGCCGCCGTCGACGAGCTTGATGTCCTCGCCCCGCACGATGTGGCCGAGGAACTGCGTGATGACGCGCGAGCTCCCTTCCTTCGCGGTGTTGATCGAGTCGAGCCCGGAACCGATCCAGTTGAACGGACGGAACAGTGTGTAATCGAGCCCCTCCTGCATGCCGTACGCGTGGATCACGCGATCCATGAGCTGCTTCGCGCACGAGTAGATCCAGCGCGGCTTGTTGATCGGTCCCAGCACGAGCTCGGAGGCCTCGGAATCGAACTCCTCGTCGTGACACATGCCGTACACCTCGGAGGTGGACGGAAAGATGATGCGCTTGCGGTGCCGCACGCACTGCCGCACGATCGGCAGGTTGGCCTCGAAGTCCAGCTCGAACACCCGCAGCGGCTCGCGCACGTAGGTCGCAGGCGTTGCGATCGCGACCAGGGGCAGCACGGTGTCGCACTTCTTGATGTGGTACTCGATCCACTCCTTGTTGATCGTGATGTCGCCTTCGAAGAAGC
This sequence comes from uncultured beta proteobacterium, assembly GCA_963734575.1. Classification (GTDB taxonomy): domain Bacteria; phylum Pseudomonadota; class Gammaproteobacteria; order Burkholderiales; family Casimicrobiaceae; genus CAIWHR01. The sequence goes on from CAVTHT010000016.1 coordinate 18,393, forward strand.
GAAAGCGGCGATCCGCCATCAGGTCCTCGATGCGCTCCGTCTGCATGTCCATGCCGTAGATCTCCCAATCGGTATCCGCGAGGATTCGCTGGGAGAGGTGATGGCCGATGAAGCCGTTGACGCCGAGGATCAGGACTTTGCGCATGAGCGGGGGAGTGGGGGCCGGACGGAGGGCGAGGCGGGAAGCCGGGCGCGCTGCGACGCGCGTACGCGACAGTATACGGAAGCGGAGGGGCCGGACGCGTGCCGGTCGCCTGTGGTCATGGCGGTAGGCGTGCCGGCCCGAGCAGCGCGGGCGACGCGCCGAAGCGCGCGCGGAACATGGCCGCATCGACGCGCTCCCCGGCGATCTCCAGCCACAGGATCTGCAGGATGCCGCCGCCGCCGCAGCGCGCGAGCAGGCGCTCCCCATCGACCTCGAGTGTCGGCGCGAGGGTCGGCGGGGCGGACGCGTCGGCGACGCGTGAACGCAGCACCCGCGCCTGCTCGCTGCCGATCGCCGTGAACGCGCCCGGGTACGGTGGTGCCACCGCGCGCACCAGGTTGTGGATGCTGGTCGCGTCGCGGCTCCAGTCGATGATGCCGTCGGCGGGGCGGCGGCCGCCGAAGTACGCGCCCTGCGCGAGGTCCTGCGGCGTGCGCGGTGCCGTTCCCGCAAGCAACGCCGGCAGCACGCCGTCGAGCGCGAGCTCGGCCGCGACGGTGACCTTGTCGAACACCTCCTGCGCGGTGTCGTCGGGGAGGATCGGCACCGCGTGACTGCGCGACGATGTCGCCGTTGTCGGGCTTCTCGGTCATGTAATGCAGCGTGGCGCCGGTCTCGCGCTCGCCATGCAGCACGGCCCAGTTCACCGGGGCGCGGCCGCGATATTTCGGCAGGAGGGAGCCGTGCATGTTGAGCGCGCCGCGCCGGGGCAGCGCCAGCAGCGCGGGTTTCAGCATCTGCCGGTAATAGAAGGAGAACAGGAAGTCGGGTTGCTGCGTCGCGACCCGGCTGATGACGCCGGCGACGTTCGGATCGTCGGGCGTGATCACCGGCACGCCGCACTCGGCGGCGACTGCGGCTACCGAGCGAAACCAGATGTTCTCCGCAGCGTCGTCACGGTGGGTCACGACGAGACGCACGTCGACACCATGCGCGAGCAGGACACGCAGGCAGCGCACGCCGACGTTGTGATAGGCGAACACCACCGCCGTCGCGGCCGCGGGCGGTTTGCGGCGGCTGGCTCACGACGCGATCTCGACCGGGGCGCCGCCGGTCGCGCGGCGGGGTCCCATGGTCGCCAGCGTGCGCAGGGCGCGCTCGAGGGTGCGCGTGAAGCGCGGCACGTCGCACAGCGCCGAGCGCGGTATCTCGTCGAGCATGGCCTCGCGCGTCGCGGGCAGGTCGGAGGCGCGGCGCGAGGGCGACGCGCGATCCGAACGTAGTGGTCGGGATCGGTGGCAATCCATTCGGGGTGGCCGGCTGCGTGCAGGAGCGCGGCGCTCTGGCGCGCGATCATCCGCTCGCCCAGCAGCGTCACCACCGGCACGCCCGACACCAGCGCATCGCACGTCGTTGCGCCGCCGTTGTAGGGCGCGGTGTCGAGGGCGATGTCGATCCCGGCGTACGCGCGCATCGCTTCCGCGAGCGGAACGTACGGCTGGAAATCGATGCGGTCCACCGGCATGCCGAGGCGAGACCAGCGCTCGCGCAGCCAGCGCACCGTCCCCGCGCCGCGGTACGCCGATGCGCGCAGTTGCAGCCGTGCATCGGGAATGCGCCTCGAGGATGCTCCGCCACGCGCCAAGCATCGCGTCGGTGATCTTGGCGTGCCGGTTGAAGGAGCCGAAAGTGACGTGGCCATTGGCGACGCGACGGTGCGGGCGAACGTTCCGGTGCGACGACCGGAGCGTACGTGAAGCGACAACCCGGGAGCAGCACGAGCCGCTCCGCGAATCGCCGCGCTTCACCCGCGGGTGTGTGGATCGCGTCGGAGAGCATGTAGTCGATCGCATCCACGCCCGTGGTGTCGAAATAGTCCAGCCACGTGACCTGGACGGGCGCCGGCTTGCGCGCGAGCACGTGCAGCCGGTGACCCGGCGCATGGCCCGCGAGGTCGACCAGCACGTCGAGCCGGTCGTTGGCGATGAGCGCCGCGGCGGCATCGTCGTCCGGCGGCAGCTCGCGCCACGCGTCGCTCGCGGCCTGCATGCGCGCCGCGATCGCATCAGCGTGGGGCCATGCCGAATAGAGCGTGGCGTGCACATCGGGCCGTGCATGGGCAGCAAGCACCGGCAGGAAGAAGTTCGCCAGCGGCCCCATGCCGAATCGGGGCGAGAGGTAGCCGATGCGCAGCGTCGTGCCGCGAGGCTCGCGCGGCACCGTCGGCAGCGATGCGCGCCACGCCCTGAATGTGCCTCGCCCAGCCCCGATGCGCGGCCGTCACTTCATCGGACGTGGCCAGGGCGTCGTCGTAGTGCAGCTCGAGCAGCAGGCGGCTGTGGCCGCGCCAGTCCGCCGGGTCCGCCGCGAGGGCTGCGCGGAAGTCCTGGAGCGCACGCTCGTGCATTCCCAGGTTGCTCAGGTGCGAGCCGCGCGTCCAGCGCAGCGATGCGTTGCCCGGCTCGCGCGCGACGCCGCGGTCGAGCAGGACGATCGCTTCGGGCAGCTCGACGTCCTCGGCGAGCGCCGCCGCGGCGAGGACGAGAGGCTCGGCATCGAGCGGCGGCAGCGGCTCGGCCGCGAGCAATGCACGCACGGCATCGTCGCGCCGGCCCATGCGCTGCCACGCCTTGCCGAGGGCGAGCCATGCCCGGCGATGGCGCGGATCGCGCCCCGTCACCGTCGAGAACGCTTCCACGGCCTCCTGCATCGCGCCGGACGCGTAGAGCGCGAGGCCCAGGTTGTACCAGGCAGGGATCGCGCCCGGAAAGCGCCGCACCTGCTCCCGATACCAGTGGATCGCCTGCGGCAGGTCGCCGGCATCGTGGAACGTCAGGCCAATCTGGTAGCGCGCGACGCGATCGTCCGCATGCCGTGCAAGGAGCGCCAGCCAGAACGAGCGCGCGCGTTCGGCATCGCCCGCGGCGACGCAAGCCAGCGCGGCGCAGTGATAGGCAGGCAGGAGATCGGGTGCGTCGCGCAAGGCTCGCGCCAGGACATCGGCCGCCTCCGCGTGGGACGATGCGCGCCGCAGGAGCTCTCCGCGCAGCGCTGCGGCGGCCGCCGCAGCGCTCGGCGACGCGGGCGCGGGTCCGATGCGCTCCAGCAGGGCGTGGAGCACGTCGCTCGCCGGACTCTGCAACGCCCGCGCGGCCTCGGTCAGCAAATCACGTTCCTGTTCCGCCACGATGGATGGACGCGGGCGATTGCGACGCCGGCGTCACCGCCGCTGTTTCTCGTCGACGGTCATGAACGGAGCGGGCGGCACCTGCGGCTGGGCGTTGCCCTCCAGCACCGCGCGAATGGTGTAGCGCGGCCGCTCGCGCACCTGCTGGTAGATGCGCCCGACGTATTCCCCGATGAGACCGACGCCGAAGAGCACCATGCCGATCAGGAAGAATGCGAGGATGTCGCGGTCCCAGAACACATTCAGCGCGCCCTGCCATTCCGCGAAGAACAGCCGGTAGAGCATGACCCAGATGTAGAGCACCAAGGCCACGAGCGAGACGAACATCCCGAACATGGAGAAGAGCTGCAGCGGTACGAGCGAGAAGCCGGTGATCAGGTCGAAGTTGAGCCGGATGAGCTTGTACAGGGAATACTTCGACTCGCCCGCGACGCGCTCCTCGTGCGCGACCTCCACCTCCGTCGGCCGGCTCGCGAACGTGTACGCCAGCGCGGGGATGAACGTGCTGACCTCGCGGCTGGCCGCGACCGCGTCCACGATGTCGCGGCTGTAGGCGCGCAGCATGCATCCCTGATCCGTCATGCGAATGCGGGTCGTGCGCTCCCGCAGGCGATTCATCGCGCGCGACGCGATCCGCCGCCACCACGAATCCTCGCGCGTGCGCCGGACGCCCCCCACGTAATCGTGTCCCGCGTCCATCGCCGCGAGCAGCTTGGCGATTTCCTCGGGCGGGTTCTGCAGGTCGGCATCGAGGGTCACGATGCGTTCGCCGCGACAGCGCTCGAAGCCCGCGATGATGGCGAGGTGTTGCCCGTAGTTCGCGTTGAAGAGCACCACGCGCGTGACGTCGGGCCGACTCTGGAATTGCTCGCGCAGCAGCGCCGCCGAGCGGTCGCGACTGCCGTCGTTGACGAAGATCACCTCGTACGAGACGCCGAGCCCATCGAGCACCGGATAGAGGCGAGCGAAGAGCGCAGGGAGGCTCGCCTCCTCGTTGTAGACGGGAATGACGACCGAAAGCTGCGGCGCGTGCGTGTTCACGGCCGTGCGTCCGCGAGCACTTCGGCGCATGCAGCGCACACGCGCTCGACGTCCGCCTCGGTCATCGTGGGAAAGAGCGGCAGCGTGACGGTACGCTCGGCGATGCGCTCCGTCTCGGGCAGATCGCCGCGGCGATAGCCGAGATGCGCACAGGCGGTGCTGAGATGCGCGGCTTCGTAGGACATGCCGGTGCCGATCCCGCGCGCCTCGAGGGCATCACGGAACTGCTTGCGATCGATGCTCATGCGCTCTAGCGGCAGGAGCGGCGCGAACATGTTCCAGCTGTGGCCAGCTTCGTCACCGGGATGGCCGCGGTGCGGCAGCTCGCAGTCGGGGGTGCGCCAGCAGGCGAAGTAATGCTCCACCAGAGTGCGGCGTCGCGCGTTGAATTCGGGCAGCCGCTCGAGCTGCGCCAGCCCGATGCGCGCGTTCACGTCCGGCAGGTTGAACTTGCCGCCGGGCAGGACGCAGTCGCGCGTGCCGTCCGGCAGCCGCTGGATGCCGTGGAAGCGCAGCACCTCGATGCGCTTCGCCTCTTCCGCCGAACCGACCACGAGCGCGCCGCCTTCGATGCTGGTCATGTTCTTGTTCGGATGGAAGCTGAAGACGCAGATGTCGCCGAAGCTGCCGATGCGCTGGCCCTGCCATGATGATCCGATGGCCAGCGCAGCGTCCTCGATGACCCGCAGCCGGTGCCGCCCGGCAAGATCGTAGAGCCGGTCCATGTCGACCGGAAGCCCGGCCATGTGGGTCGGCATGATGGCGCGCGTGCGCGGCGTGATCTTCGCCTTCGCCGCAGCGAGATCGATGTTGCGGGTGCCGCGCTCCACGTCCACGAACACGGGCGTCGCGCCGACCTTGAGGATCATGTTCGGCGCCGCGAAGAACGTCTGCGCGGGGGTGATCACCTCGTCGCCCGGACCGATGCCGCAGAGCTGCAGCGCGATCTCGAGCGCGGCCGTCGCGGACGACACGACGCGCGTCGGGCGCCCGCCGTGCCAGGCGGACAGCGCCTGCTCGAACTGCACCACCTGCGGTCCGCTCGTGATCCAGCCGGTGCGCAGCACGTCGCCGACGCCGGCGATCGTGGCTTCGTCGAGCGTCGGCCGCGCGAACGGCAGATAGTTGGACGTGCTCATGCGCTGCGGGCGACGAGCCACACGCCGAGGATGATGAAACCGATGCCGAGCCACCGTCCGACGCTCACCGCTTCGCCGAAGAGGTAATGCGCCGCGACGGCGTTCACGATGTAGCCGATGGACAGCATCGGATAGGCGACGGATACCGGCACGCGCGAGAGCCCGAAGATCCACACCACGATGCTCACGGCATAGCACGCGGCGCCGAGGATGAAATGCACCTGTGTCGCAAGCCGCCACGCGAGGTCGGTGAGCGGACCCGAATCGAGGCTGAGCACGCCGGTGGCATTGGTGCCTGCCTTGAGCAGGAGCTGTGCGGCCGCGTTGAGCAGGACGCCGCACATCAGGAGGGCGAACGCTGCGACGCTCATCGCCGCCCCACGATCACGCGCCGCGTGTCGCGCGCGAGCACGCGCATCGGCACCTGCTGCGCCGCAAGGATCTCGTAGTCCTTCGGCGGCAGCACCGCATAGCCCGCGGGCAGCGATGTCCAGACGGGGATCCACTCCGCTTCGGTGGCGATGGCGCGTTGCGGCTCCGCCGCGATGCCGAGTGCGAGCTCGTCTTCGAAGTTCACTACGGTCGTGGTGCGAGCGAGATAGAACGGCACGGTCTGGTCGTACATGTGCACCTGGAAGAACGGTACGTCGGGCCTCGAGAGGGCGGCGGGATCGCCGGCGGCTGCAGCCGCGTGCCGGAGGATATCGTAGGCCGATCGGGTCGTGCGGAAGCTGTCGAGGCCGCCGACGATGAGCTGGGTCGCGGCCAGTGTCGAGAGCGACAGCGCGGCGATGCCCGCGAACCGGCTGCGCTGCGCGCCCCGGCCGAAGAGCCACACGGCCAGCACGCCGCCAATGGCTGCGGCCGTGAACGCGAGCTGCACCCACGGCCCGAAGGCGAGCAGCGCGTCGACCGGCTGCCGGTCGTCCGCGAACGGTGCGGCGAGGCGCGGATAGGCCGCCCACGCCGCGAGCGCCAGCACGAGGCCGACGACGGCGAGCGGAGCGATCAGCCGCTGCAGATGACGGCCGTCGAGGCGCAGCAGCAGCCAGCCGATGAGGAGGGCGAGCGGCGGGAACATCGGCAGGATGTAGGAGGGAAGCTTGGAGTGCGACACGCTGAAGAACACGAACACGAAGCCGGCCCAGACCAGTGCGAGACGCTGCCATGAGAACCCGAGGCCATTGGGCGCGCCCTCGCGCCACGCCCGCCGCACGTTCCACAGCACGATGGTGACCCAGGGCACCGCGCCCACGGCGAAGAGCGGCACGAAATACCCGATGCTGCCCGTGCGGCGACTGGTGTCCGTCAGGAAGCGCTGGAAGTGCTCGTGGATGAAGAAGAACTGCGCGAATTCACGGTTGGCGAGCGACACCGCCACGAACCACGGCGCCGCGATCAGCAGGTAAAGCGTCGCGCCGCTCACAAGATGCAGCCGTCGCCACAGCGCCCAGTCGCGCGTCAGCAGCGTGTAGAGCACGAGCGCCGCGCCGGGAATGAGGATGCCGATGAGGCCCTTCGCGAGCGTGGCGCCGGCGAGTGCCGCCCACGTCATCCACATGGCGTTGCGACGCTGCGCCGCAGTCGCGTCGTCGCGCTGCGCCACCACGAATGCGGCGAAGGCGGTGGCGAGCAGCAGCGACAGCAGTGCGTCGAGGGTCAGGATCTGCGACAGCGCCACCTGCCACAGCGTCCCGGCGAGCGCCAGGCCCGCGGCGACACCCAGTGCCGTCCCGCCGATGCGCCAGCCGGCCCAGGCGATCGCGGCAACGCCGAACAGGCCCGAGAGCGCCGTCCACAGGCGTGCCGTCCACTCGTGGATGCCGAACGTTTCGAAGGCTGCCGCCGTCAGCCAGTATTGCAGGGGCGGCTTCTCGAAATACTTGAGGCCGTTCAGACGCGGCGTCAGCCAGTTCCCGGTGACGGTCATCTCTCGCGCGATCTCCGCATAGCGCCCCTCGTCGGGATGCTGGAGCACGCGGTGCTGCAGGTTCGCGCACCACAGCGTGACGACGAGCACGACGAGGAGGAGGCCCGCGAGACGGCCGGGAAGGAAGGAATCGGAGGGGGGACGCATCGGGACGGGGCCGTGCCGGGGCAGCGGGCGGGCAATTTTACCGCGCCGGCGCGGAGCGCGTCGTCGGCGAGCGCCACCGGCGGCGTGGTAGCCTCGACCGCTCCACTCCCATGTGCTTCCGATGGATGCTCAGATACGGCCGGCAGCCCTCGCCGACGTGCCGGCCGTGCAGCAACTCGCGGCTCGCGTCTGGCACGCGCATTACCCGGGGATCATCAGTCCGGCGCAGATCGAGTACATGCTGGCGCGCGGCTACGCGAGCGATGCACTGCGCCGGTTCGTCGAGGGTCCCGATGCGGGACTCGAGCTGGCGTGTCGCGACGGCGCGCTGCTCGGCTTTGCGGCATGGCTGGCCGGTCCGTCGGGCGACGAGGTGAAGCTCGACAAGCTCTACGTCGATCCGGCCTGCCAGCGTGCCGGCATCGGCGGACGCCTGATCGAGCGCGTCACGACGCTCGCCCGGCAGCGTGGCGCCGGCACGCTGGTGCTCAACGTCAACAAGCACAATGCCAGCGCTCTCGCGGCCTACCGCCGGCACGGCTTCGAGGTGCGCGAAGCTGTCGTCGTCGATATCGGCGGCGGGTTCGTGATGGACGATTACGTGATGGCCCGCGCGCTGTAACGCCTTGCCGCGGTCAGCGCCTTTCGCTAGGATGGCCCCCGCTCTGGCCTCGCTTTCCGTCCCGCCCGTCCGGGCTTCGCCCGCGGCCGATCGCCACCCGCGCCGGCGCACCCGCAGCAGTCGACGCCGTCCGCCGGACTGGCCGCTTTCTTTTCCTGACCTCCCCATGCCTGCATCGCTCGCGCTCTACGACAACTACACGCGTTCCCTGCGCCCGTTCGAACCCCTCGATGCGGCGGGCGAGGTGGGCATGTACACCTGCGGCCCGACGGTCTACGACTACCAGCACATCGGCAACTTCCGCACCTTCCTGTTCGAGGACGTGCTGAAGCGCGTGCTGACGTGGAACGGTCATCGCGTGCGCCATGTGATGAACATCACCGACGTGGGCCATCTCACCTCCGACGCCGACACGGGCGAGGACAAGATGGAGAAGGGCGCCCGACGCACGGGCAAGACGGCGTGGGAGATCGCGCAGCTCTACACCGACGCCTTCCTCGCCGACATGGCGCGACTCAATCTCGAGCCGCCCACCGTGCTCTGCCGCGCAACGGATCACATTCGCGAGCAGATCGATTTCATCGCCGACATCGAGAAGAACGGCTTCGCGTATCGCACGAGCGACGGCGTCTATTTCGACACGGCGCGCCAGCCCGACTACGGCCATCTCGCGCGGCTCGACATCAAGGGCCTCGACGCCGGCCGGCGCGTCGACCTCGGCGAGAAGCGCCAGGCCACCGATTTCGCGCTGTGGAAGTTCTCCGCCCCGGGCGAGCACCGCCAGATGGAATGGGACAGCCCCTGGGGCCGCGGCTTTCCGGGATGGCATATCGAGTGCTCGGCGATGGCGCAGAAATACCTCGGCGATTTCTTCGACGTGCACTGCGGCGGCGAGGACCACATTCCGGTGCACCACACCAACGAGATCGCGCAAACGCAGGCGCGCGTGGGCACCCGGCTCGCGAATTTCTGGGTGCATGGCTACTTCCTGCTGCTCAACGACGCCAAGATGGCCAAGTCCGCGGGCGAATTCCTGCGCGTCCAGTCGCTCGTCGATCGCGGCTACGACCCGCTGGCGTTCCGCTACCTGTGCCTCACGGCGCACTACCGCACGCAGCTCAATTTCACGTGGGACGCGCTCGACGGTGCGGCGACCGGCCTCGATCGCATGCGGGCCGGCTTTCATGCGCTGCCCGACGACGGGAGCGCTCCCGACGCCGGGGCCGTCGAACGCTGCACCGCGCACCTCAACGACGACCTCAACGTGCCCCGTGCGCTCGCCGTGGCGTGGGAGGTCCTGCGCGGGGATCTCGCGCCCGGTGTGAAGCGCGCGACACTGGCGGCGTTCGATGCGCGTGTTCGGCCTGGGACTCGCGGCCTGGGTGCCGCGCGCGCAGGTCGCACCGGCGGAGGTTCAGGCACTCGCCGAGGAACGGCTTGCGGCGCGCAAGGCCCGCAACTGGCCCGAAGCGGACCGCCTGCGGGCGGCACTCCACGCTGCGGGCTGGGAAATGGCCGATCGCGCGGACGGCTACGACCTGAAGAAGCGCTGAAGCGACGCGCCGCAAGCGCGCGCGTCACCCGAAGCGTCGGCCCCGGCGACCTCGGCGCAGCCCTGCGGTGATCCATGCGCCGCGGCCGCTGGTCGCATTTCGTCGTCACCGGGCGGCGTTTGCCCGCATTTTTGCCCCGTTCGTCGCGCACGCCTTGTACCGTGCGGGTGTGCGGCCTAGGATGAAGTCATCGACGGTCGGCTCCGATCCCTGAATCGGCCGGGCAACGCGGTGAATCCAAAACGGTGGGCCGCCGCATCCAAGGATCGTAACGTCGACAATCATCGCCCCAGGGCCACGGCCGCCGGGGCTTTCGGGAAGGAGCAGTCATGCAACGGTATCGACTCACCCCCACCACCGCGGCGATGGGCGGCATTGCCGCCGCGTGCGCGACCGTCGCCACCCTTGCCGTCGCCGTGCTGCTGCCGGCGCGCATGATGCCCAACACCGATCCGCAGGCACCGGCCGCGTTCGCGCCGTCGGCGATCGAGATTGCCATCGTGCCCTCGCGCATTGACGTGATCGGCTTCCGCGGCACGAAGCCCAAGACGGCCGCCGACACCGCCGCGATGATGCTCGCCGCCTGAACGCGGCCACATCACTAAGAGACGGCCGGGCGCTTGCCCGGCCGTTTGCTTTTGCTGGCGCGCAACCCACCGCGGCCCCACGCGCGGTGATCCGCGTCGTACATGTTCGGTAGCAGTAGCGGCGATTCGCTTCCCGCGCGTGGCACCGCATGCTCCGATCGCATTCGCGACTCATCGGCACGAGCTTCGATCCGCTTCGTCCGCGCTGTGCGTTGCTGACGCCGCGATTCGAGGGGTTCGTCGCTTGGCCATTGAGCCCCTCGCGGCGGGTGCCTACGATGCAGCCATCACGAGACCGCGCGATGCCAATGCCGACAAGTGAATCCGGATCGGACGCTTGCAGCATCAAACAGCCGTAACACGCAAACGACCGCACGCGGCCACTCACCGAAAGCAAGGAGCACTCATGAAACACGTAGAACAGAACCCCGTCGTTCCGGCCATCGGCGCACTCGCCGCCGTTCTTGCGACGGTCGCGACGTTTGGGCTCGCGGTGCTCCTGCCGGCAACGGCGACGCCGGGGACGGACCCTTCCGTACTCGCGGCGCAAAGGCAGCAGGCTGTGCCGATCGAGGTTGCCATCTCGCCGTCGCGCATCGACGTCATCGGCGTGCGCAACGACAAGTCGGCCCTGAGCGAAGCAGGCGCCCCGCGCAGCTGATCCCCTCGGCTGCACCCAGACGGCCGGGCCATCGCCCGGCCGTCTGCTTTCCGGTCAGAAGAGACGTTGCACCGCGCCGGTGTAGAGCACGGGACCGGTCGGCAATCCGGTGGGCGAGCCGCCCGCCGGCTCGAGGCTGACGGCGAGCGCAGGAACGTTCTGAAGGGTGGCGTCAGCGGGCCTCGCCAGCACGAGGCGCGCCACGCCTGTCGCCGAAACGAGGCCGAGGGATTGCGGGTTGCGCCCTTCCGGCAGGGCCCAGAGCTCGAGCGCGCGGTCGGCCGCCAACGGCACCGTCGCCACGGCTTTGACGAGCAGGGTCCGGCTGCCGGGCGCCGCCGAGGCCACGAGCGCCGGGCGCGCGTCCTGTCCGGCGAGCACGACGACCAGGGCTTCGGCCTGCTCGCGTCCGGGCAACGAGGCCAGCAACACCCCGAGAACCATCGCCAGCGCAAAGCCGGCCAGGGCGAGCCCCCGCCAGAGCGCAAGACTCGCCCAGCCGCGCCTGCCTTCGGCCCGGGTGGCGTCGGCCAGTCCGAGGCGACCCTGGATGCCCTGCCAGACCCGTGGCGCCGGTGTGACCGCGGGTACGCCCTCGGCGAGCCCGGCCAGCCGATATTCCCAGCTGCGCAGGACCGCGGCCACGCGGGCGTCGCGCCGGGCGATCGCCGCGAGCCGAAGCCGCGCCCGCGGCGAAAGCGTGCCGAGCGCGTACTCCGCCGCGAGGGCGTCGAGGCGGCGACTGCGGTCGGGATGGCCGAGATCCATGCTAGGAGGACATCGCGTGAACAGGCCCTAGTGGACGTAGCCGGAGCGGTCGAGGCACTGTCGCAGGCGCTCGAGCCCGCGGCGAACCCATGACTTCACGGTGCCGAGCGGCTGGCGCAGCTGCAGCGCGAGCTCGGCATGACTCAAGCCCTGATAGAACGCGAGCGCGATCGCCTGTTTCTGGCCGCCCTCGAGCGTCTCCACGCAATTGCGCACCGACCGGCTTTCCGCGCCGGTCAGCAGCATGTCCATGGGCGTCGGGTCATCGGATGGAAAGTCGAGATCCGGCTCGCCGTCGTCGCCCCCATCGCGGGTGATCGAGACGGTGTCGAGCTCGCGGCGCCGGATCTGGTCGAGGCACCGGTTGCGCACGATGCTCGTCAGCCACGTCAGCGGCTGGCTTTTCGCCGCCGCGTAGGTGCCGGCGTGGTGCCAGACGCTGACGTACACGTCCTGCAGCACTTCTTCCGCCGCCGGAGCATCGCGCAGCATGCGCAACGCGACGCCGTAGAGCTGTCCCGACGTGACCCGATAGAGCTCGGCAAACGCGGCCTGGTCGGCGAGCGCGGTGCGGGCCAGGAGGTCGGCGAGGACCGCGCTGCGTTGCGGAGCGTTGGCGGTGGCCATGCGTTCTGGTACGCGGCGGCGGCGGTTTTGGACGCGTCAGCCGCCCGCGCGCTGCCGCTGCCAGAGCACGTCGCTGCCGCCGCCGGCGCGGTTCAGCGCGCGCGCCATCACGAACAACAGGTCCGACAGCCGGTTGAGGTAGCGCCGCACCGGATCGCTGACCGTCTCGCCCGTCCCGAGCGCGACGACCGCGCGCTCGGCGCGGCGGCATACCGTGCGCGAAACGTGCGCGAGCGCTGCCGGCCTGCTGCCGCCGGGCAGGATGAATTCCTTGAGCGGCGGCAGGTCGGCGTTGAGTGCTTCGACCGCGTCCTCCAGCCGGGCGACGTGCTCGTCGGTTACCGCGGTGTACCCGGGTATGGAGAGCTCGCCCCCGAGGTCGAAGAGGTCGTGCTGCACTTCGCGCAGCGTGGCGGTGATGCCCGGCGGCAGCGGCTCGGCGAGCAGGACGCCGAGCGTCGAGTTGAGCTCGTCGACCTCGCCGATCGCCGCGATGCGACGCGAATCCTTGGCGGTGCGCGAGCCGTCACCGAGTCCCGTCGTGCCTGCGTCGCCGGTGCGGGTGACGATCTTGGAGAGCCTGTGACCCATGGTGCATCTTCCGTGGTCGTGGCGAGGCGCCGCAGCATACGAGATGCAGCGAGCCCGGGCAAGGCGCCGCGGGCGGCGCCGTGGATACGCCAGTATGATGGCACTTCCCCGCGTCACTCGCTCCACCTGCGACCAGCCATGGATGCCTTCGAACGGGACCTCGATCGCAACACCGCGAACTACACGCCGCTCTCGCCGATCTCGCTCATCGCGCGCACGGCCTACACGTATCCGTCGCACGTCTCCGTCGTCCACGGCGCGCGCCGCTACACGTGGGCCGAGACCTATGCGCGCTGTCGGCGGCTCGCCTCGGCGCTGTCGCGCGCGCGGTATCGGCCGCGGCGACACCGTCGCGGTGATGGCCGCCAACACGCCGGAGATGGTCGAGGCGCACTTCGGCGTGCCCATGACCGGCGGCGTGCTCAATACGCTCAACACGCGCCTCGATGCCGATGCGATCGCCTTCATGCTGCGGCACGGCGAAGCGAAGGTGCTGCTGACGGACTGCGAGTTCGCGCCGACGGTGCAAGCGCGCGCTCGCGCAGCTCGACGCGCCGCCACGCGTGATCGACATCGTGCGACAGCGAAGGCCCCGGCGGCGAGCGGCTGGGCGAGATGCGACTACGAGGCCTTCATCGCCGACGGGCGACCCGGAGTTCGCGTGGGCAGCTTCCGGCCGACGAATGGAATGCCATCGCGCTGAACTACACCTCGGGTACCACCGGCAATCCGAAGGGCGTCGTGTACCACCACCGCGGCGCCTATCTCAACGCGCTGTCGCAACATCATCGACTGGGGCATGCCGCACCACGCCGTCTACCTGTGGACGCTGCCGATGTTCCACTGCAACGGCTGGTGCTTCCCGTGGACGATGGCGGCGAACGCGGGCACCAACGTGTGCCTGCGCCGGGTCGAGCCGAAGCTCATCTTCGACGCCATCCGCACGCATCGCGTCACGCACTACTGCGGCGCGCCGATCGTGCACAACGCGCTCATCAACGCGCCGGCCGAGTGGAAGACCGGGATCGATCACGTCGTGCACTGCCTCGTGGCGGGCGCGGCGCCTCCGGCGGCGGTGATCGAGGGCATGGAGCGGATGGGCTTCGACATCACCCACGTCTATGGCCTGACCGAGACCTACGGACCGGCCGCGGTGTGCGCCAAGCACGAGGAGTGGAGCAGCGCTCGACATCGGCGCGCGCACGGAGCGCAACGGCCGCCAGGGCGTGCGCTACACGTGCGAGGAGGGCATGACCGTCATGGACCCGGAGACGATGGCGCGAGGTGCCATGGGACGGCGAGACGATGGGCGAGATCATGTTCCGCGGCAACATCACCATGAAGGGCTATCTCAAGAACCCCAAGGCGACGGCCGATGCGTTCGCCGGCGGCTGGTTCCACTCCGGCGACCTCGCGGTGATGCAGCCGGACGGCTACGTCAAGATCAAGGACCGTTCCAAGGACATCATCATCTCCGGCGGCGAGAACATCAGCTCGCTCGAGGTCGAGGACGCGCTGTATCGTCATCCGGCGGTGCTCGCGGCGGCGGTCGTCGCGCAGCCGGATCCGAAGTGGGGCGAGACGCCGTGCGCGTTCGTCGAGCTCAAGCCGGGCGCGAGCACCACGGAGGCAGGAGCTCATCGAGCATTGCCGCGCAGCATCTCGCGCGCTTCAAGGCGCCGAAGCGCGTGGTGTTCGGCGAGCTGCCGAAGACCTCGACCGGCAAGATCCAGAAGTTCGTGCTGCGCGACCAGGCGAAGTCGGCCAGCGCCATCGAGTAGGAGCCTGCCATGAATGCACCCCGTCGAAGACGGCTGCTGCAGGAGCTTGTGCTGCGCGAGGACCGTGCCGGCGTCGCCACCCTCACGCTCAACCGGCCCGGCGCAGTTCAACGCGCTCAACGGCGACATGCTCGACGGCGCTGCAGCGTCGATCTCGATGCCCTCGCCGGCGGAGCCGCAGGTCCGCGTGGTCGTGCTCGCCGGCGCGGGACGGGCGTTCTGTCCGGGGCACGATCTCAAGGAGATGCTCGCCGAATTCCATCGAAGCCGTTCCTGAGCGATCTGTTCCGCCGCTGCAGCAACGTGATGCTCACGATCCACGCGCTGCCCCAGCCGGTCATCGCGCAAGGTGCACGGCATCGCCACGGCCGCGGGCTGCCAGCTCGTGGCGACGGCGGATCTCGCGGTCGGCAGCGACGACGCGCGCTTCGCCACGTCGGGGATCAACTTCGGTCTCTTCTGCGCGACGCCCGGGTGTGCCGGTGTCGCGCAACGTATCGCGCAAGCGCGCGTTCGAGATGCTGCTGACCGGCGCATTCATCGATGCGCCGACGGCGCTCGCCTGGGGGCTCGTCAACCGCGTCGTGCCGGCGGCAGGAGCTCGATGCCGCGACGGACGAGCTTGCGCGACCGGATGATGGACAAGCCGGCGACGGTCCTCGCCGCCGGCAAGCGGTTCTTCTACGCGCAGCTCGAGCGTCCCATCGAGGACGCCTATCGCGAGGCGACGACGGAGATCACGCGCAACATGCTGGCGGACGAGGCGCAGGAAGGCGTGGGCGCCTTCGTCGAGAAGCGCAAGCCGCGCTGGCGAGTTGTAGCACTGCGCGGCGCCCCGGGCGAGCGCCGCCGTCCCTTCATTGCCACGCTGTGGCGCTTACCCCATAATCCGCGGCCACATTTGAAGGAGGAAGGCGCGTCACGCGCCGGCGGTATGGCCGACGACACGATCCTGGAAACCAGGCAGCTCACCAAGGAGTTCAAGGGTTTCGTCGCCGTCAAGGACGTCAACCTGAACGTCGCCCGGGCACGATCCACGCTCTCATCGGGCCGAACGGCGCCGGCAAGACGACCTGCTTCAACCTGCTCACGCATTTCCTGACACCCACCCGCGGCCAGATCTTCTACAACGGCCGCGAGATCACCGGCTCGCGCCCGGCAACGATCGCGCGCATGGGCCTCGTGCGGTCGTTCCAGATTTCGGCGGTGTTTCCGAACCTGACGGTGCTCGAGAACGTGCGCGTGGCGCTGCAGCGCAAGCGCGGCCATTCGTTCGACTTCTGGCGCTCGCGGCGCGCCCTCGAGGCCCTGACGGCGCGCGCGGACGAGCTGATCGAGGCCGTCGGGCTGGTCGAGTTCGCGGCGCACGCCGGCGGGCGAGCTCGCCTATGGCCGCAAGCGCGCGCTCGAGATCGCCACGACGCTTGCACTCGACCCGGAGATGATGCTGCTCGACGAGCCCACGGCCGGCATGACGCACGAGGACGTCGAGCGCATCTCGGCCCTGATCAAGCAGGTCGCGCAGAATCGCACCGTGCTGATGGTGGAGCACAACCTCGGCGTCGTGTCGACGCTGTCCGATTACATCACCGTGCTCGCGCGCGGCGAGGTCCTGGCCGAGGGCGATTACGCCACGGTGTCGCAGGCATCCGCAGGTGATCGAAGCCTATCTGGGGCAGCCGCATGCCTGACGAGCGCCTCTCCGCGGCAGGCGCGGCCGCTCCGGGCGCCGCCATCGCGCCGCTGCTGTCGGTGCGCGGACTCAACGCGTGGTACGGCGAATCGCACATCCTGCACGGCGTCGACTTCGACGTGATGCGCGGGCGAGGTGGTCACGCTGCTCGGACGCAACGGCGCGGGCAAGACCACCACGCTCAAGTCCATCATGGGCATCGTGCCGCGACGCGAGGGCTCGATCAGCTACGAAGGCGACGAGATCGATCGGGCTCGCGTCGAACCGCATCGCCCGCCGCGGCATCGCGTGGTGCCCGGAGGAGCGCGGCATCTTCGCGAGCCTGTCCGTCGAGGAGAACCTGCTGCTGCCGCCGGTGGTGCGCGAGGGCGGGCTGTCGATGATGCAGATCTTCGAGCTCTTCCCGAACCTGCAAGGAGCGGCTGCGGAGCCAGGGCACCAAGCTTTCCGGCGGCGAGCAGCAGATGCTCGCCATCGGCCGCATCCTGCGCACCGGCGCACGGCTGCTCCTGCTCGACGAGCCGACCGAGGGCCTCGCGCCGGTGATCGTGCAGCAGATCGGGCGGACGATCACGCGTCTCAAGGCGCAGGGCTTCACGATCCTGCTGGTCGAGCAGAACTTCCGCTTCGCCGCCACGGTTGCCGACCGCCACTACGTCATGGAGCACGGCCGCGTCGTGGACATGATCCCCAATGCGGAGCTCGACGCGAACATGGCCAAGCTGCACGATTATCTCGGCGTTTGATCGGGACCAGGCAATACGACCACCACCAGGAGGAACCATGCAGGGAATGAAACGCACCATTTCTGGCGGTCGCAGTGGCCGCCGCGCTCGGCACGCGGCGCCGCAAGGCGCAGATCTCCGACAACGTGATCAAGATCGGCGTGCTGACCGACATGTCGAGCCTGTACACCGACCTCGGCGGGCGCCGGCTCGGTGCTGGCCGCGCGCATGGCGGTGCAGGACTCCGGCATCGAGAAGCGCGGCTACAAGGTCGAGATCCTGAACGCCGACCACCAGAACAAGCCCGACGTCGGCTCGAACATCGCCCGGCAGTGGTACGACGTCGACACGTCGACGTCATCGTGGACGTGCCGAACTCCGGGCGTGGCGCTGGCGGTCAACCAGATCACGCGCGACAAGGGCAAGGCGTTCCTGGCTTCCGGGCCGGCATCGTCGGATCTCACCGGCAAGGCGTGCTCGCCGAACACGGTGCACTGGACCTACGACACCTGGATGCTCGCGAACGGCACGGGCAGCGCGATCGTCAAGAGCGGCGGCGACATCGTGGTTCTTCATCACCGCGGACTACGCCTTCGGCCACGCGCTGGAGCGCGACACCGCGGCGGTGGTCACGAAGAACGGCGGCAAGGTGCTCGGCAGCGTGAAGGTGCCGCTCAACACCCAGGACTTCAGCTCGTTCCTGCTCCAGGCGCAGGCGTCGAAGGCGAAGATCATCGGCCTCGCGAATGCCGGCGGCGATACGACCAACTCGATCAAGCAGGCCGCCGAGTTCGGCATCGTGAAGGGCGGGCAGAACCTGGCCGGCCTGCTCGTGTTCCTGACGGACGTGCACGCGCTCGGCCTGCCGACCGCGCAGGGCCTGATCCTCACGGAAACGTTCTACTGGGACGCGAACGACCAGACGCGCGCCTTCGCCAACCGCTTCGCGCCGCAGGACAAGGGCATTCACCCGACGATGGTGCACGCGGGCGTGTACGCGTCGCTGCTGCACTATTTCAAGGCCGTCGAAGCCCTGAAGAGCGACGACGGGACGAAGGTCGTGGCCAAGATGAAGGAAATGCCCACCGACGATCCGCTGTTCGGCAAGGGCACGATCCGCGCCGATGGACGCAAGATCCACCCCGCGTACCTTCTCGAGGTGAAGAAGCCCGCCGAGTCGAAGGCGCCGTGGGACTACTACAAGGTGCGGGCAACCATTCCCGCCGATCAGGCATTCCGGCCGCTGAACGCGGGCGACTGCCCGCTCGTGAAGTAACTCGCGCACGCCGCGCAGGCCGCGCGAGACGCTGCCGGTCGAGCTTCCGCCGGCGCCTTCGGGTTGCATCGAAGGCGCCGGGCGGGGTACCGGTCGAAGTACCGCGCATCGTCCACGCTGAAACGCATGGATTTTCGCTCCCGTGACTGAAATCTTCGGCGTTCCGCTGCAGGCCCTTCTGGGGCAACTGCTGATCGGCGTGATCAATGGCGCGTTCTACGCCATGCTGAGCCTCGGCCTCGCCGTCATCTTCGGCCTGCTCAACATCATCAACTTCACGCACGGCGCCCAGTACATGATGGGCGCCTTCTGCGCGTTCTTCCTGCTCGAGTTCGCGGGGATCGGCTACTGGTGGTCGTTGCTGATCGCGCCGATCGTGGTCGGCGTCACGGGGGTGATCGTCGAGCGCACGATGCTGTCGCGGCTCTACAAGCTCGATCACCTCTACGGCCTGCTGCTCACCTTCGGCCTCGCGCTGATGATCCAGGGCCTGTTCACCAACTACTACGGCAGCTCGGGTCAGCCTTATCGCCTGCCGCAGGAGTTCGTCGGCTCCTTCAACCTCGGCTTCATGTTCCTGCCGAAGTACCGCGCGTGGGTGATCGTCGCCTCGCTGATCGTCTGTCTCGCGACCTGGTTCGTCACCGAGCGCACGCGCCTCGGCTCGTACCTGCGGGCGGCCACCGAGAACGCGACCCTCGTGCAGGCGTTCGGCATCAACGTGCCGCGCATGATCACGCTGACGTATGGACTGGGCGTCGGGCTCGCGGCGCTGGCCGGCGTGATGGCGGCGCCGATCTACCAGGTCAATCCGCAGATGGGCGCCACCCTCATCATCGTCGTGTTCGCCGTGGTCGTGATCGGCGGCATGGGCTCGATCCTCGGCGCGATCGTCACCGGCTTCGGCCTGGGCGTGATCGAAGGCTTCACCAAGGTGTTCTACCCGGAGGCGTCGAACACCGTGATCTTCGTGATCATGGTGATCGTGCTGCTCATCAAGCCGGCCGGTCTTTTCGGGCAGGAGCGCTGAATGGCCACGCCGCAGACCGCCATCGACACGGGCGCCGTCCCGGCGCGGGTCAGCGCGAACAACGACGAGGCGCGCGGCTTTCGCACGGCGACCATCATCCTGCTCGTGGCACTCGCGATCGCGCCGCACGTCGGCTTCTATCCCGTGTTCCTGATGAAGGCGCTGTGCTTCGCGCTCTTCGCCTGCGCCTTCAACCTGCTGCTCGGCTTCGGTGGCCTGCTGTCGTTCGGCCACGCGATGTTCTTCGGCACGGCGAGCTATGTCGCCGCGCACGCCGCGAAGGTGTGGGGTCTGTCGCCCGAGCTCGCGATCCTCGCGGGCACGGCGGCGTCGACCGCGCTCGGCTGCGTGACCGGCGCGCTCGCCATCCGGCGGCAGGGGATCTATTTCGCGATGATCACCCTGGCGATGGCCCAGATGATCTTCTTCTTCTACCTGCAGGCGCCGTTCACCCACGGCGAGGACGGCATCCAGTCGGTGCCGCGCGGGCACCTCTTCGGCGTGCTCGACCTCGCCCAGCCGCTCGTCATGTACTACTTCGTCCTCGTGGTGTTCGCCGCCGGCTTCCTGCTCATCTATCGCGTCATCCACTCGCCGTTCGGCAACGTCCTCAAGGCCATTCGCGACAACGAGCCGCGCGCCATCTCGCTCGGCTACGACGCGGAGCGGTTCAAGCTGCTCGCGTTCGTGCTCTCGGCGGGGCTCGCCGGGCTCGCGGGCGCGACCAAGGCAATCGTGTTCCAGCTCGCCTCGCTGACCGACGTGCAGTGGCAGATGTCCGGCGAGGTCGTGCTGATGACCCTGCTGGGCGGGATGGGCACGATCTTCGGACCCGTCGTCGGCGCGTTCGCGATCATCTCGATCGAGAATTACTTCGCCGGCTTCGGCGAATGGGTGACGGTCCTCACGGGCGCCATCTTCGTCGTGTGCGTGCTGGCGTTCCGCCGCGGCATCGTCGGCGAGCTCGGTGCCTGGTGGGCGCGCCGGCGCCGCGGCTGATCCGGGGCACCATCGATTCGGGGCCGCGCACGGGCGTGGCCGACGGAGAGGGAGGAAGCCATGCACCTGCTCCTCGTGCTTGCAGCGGTCCTGCTGGCCGGTCCCGTGCTCGCCCACGATGCGCCGGCGCCGGTCCCCAAGCGGGCCTGTCACGCTCGTCGAAGGCATCGGCACCGTGCGCCATCCGGTGTCGACCCGCAATCGCGTCGCGCAGCGCTATTTCGACCAGGGCCTGCGTTACGTGTATGCCTTCAACCATGCCGAAGCGGTGCGCTCGTTCACGCGCGCGGCCGAGCTCGACCCCGATCTCGCGATGGCGTACTGGGGCATCGCGCTCGCGCTCGGGCCCAACATCAATGCGAACATGACCCCCGAGCAGGTGGAGCAGGCCAACGCTGCGATCGAACGCGCACGCCATCTCGCCGACGGTGCAAGCGACGCTGAGCGCGCGTACATCCGCGCGCTCAGCGTGCGCTATTCCACCGCGAAGGATGCGAACCGGCAGAAGCTCGACGCCGCGTACTCCGCGGCCATGCGCCAGCTGATGCGCCGCTATCCACGCGACGTCGACGCCGCGGTGCTGTATGCCGAGAGCGCGATGGACCTGCGGCCGTGGAAGCTCTACACCGCGGACGGGCGCCCGGAGCCGGGCACCGAGGAGATCGTCGCCGTGCTCGAGTCGGCGCTGCGCCGCGCGCCCAATCACACGGGCGCGAATCACTATTACATCCACGCGGTCGAGGCATCACGCACACCCGAGCGCGCACTCGCGGCGGCGCACCGGCTGGAACGGCTCGCGCCGCGCGCCGGCCATCTCGCGCACATGCCGGCACACGTCTACATCCGCCTCGGCGACTACGACGGTGCGGCGCGCGCCAATCGCGCCGGGATGGAAGCGGATGCCGCGTACATGAAGGCGGGCGGCCAGGGCATGTACAGCATCATGTACGGCGCGCACAACATGCATTTCCTCGCCATCGGCGAGGCCATTGCCGGGCGGTACACGAGCGCGCGGCGGGCGGCCGATGCGCTCAGCCGCCATCTCGCGCCGGTCGCGAAGGAGATTCCGGACGTCGATCCATTCCTCGCGACGCGCCTCCTCATCGACGTGCGATTCGAACGCTGGGACGAAGTGCTGGCCGCGCCCGAGCCGCCGTTCGAGCAGCCGCAAAGCGGGGCGTTGTGGCACTTCGGGCGCGGCATGGCGCTCGCGCGCACCGACGACCAGGAAGGTGCTGCGCGCGAGCTCGCCGCATTGCGCGAAGCGATGCGCACCATGCCGCAGGGCACCGCATGGGGCAACAACGCGACGCGCGACGTGCTGGGTGTCGCCGAAGCCGAGCTCGTGGCGGCGATTGCCCGTGCCCGCGGCGACCGGGCAGGGGAGGTCACGGCATTGCAGCGTGCGGTCGTCGCCGCGGATGCGCTGGCCTACGACGAGCCGCCGGCCTGGTATCTCTTTCCGCGCGAGAGCCTCGGCGGTGCGCTGTTGCGGCAGGGCGACGCCAACGGGCGCGGAAGCCGTGTTCCGCGACGACCTCGAGCGCAATCGCAACAACGGCCGCTCGCTGTACGGCCTGGCCGCTGCGCTGCGCGCGCAGGGGCGCGCCAAGGAAGCCCGTACCGCGCAGGCCGCGTTCACGCGCGCGTGGCACGGCGCCGACACCTCGCTCGCTGCCGAGAGTCTCTGAGGAGCCGGTGCGGCGTCGTCCTGCATTCGTCGCTGCGCTGATCCTGGGGTGCGCCGTTGGCGATGCCGCTGCAGCGGCGCTGGTCGTGCGCGCGACGTGCCGCGATGGCGAGCCCAACGGGGGATACGAGTTGCGCACGTCCGCCGGGCGATTGCGCGTCCTCGGCGCGTTCCACGCCGGCAAGCCCACCGGCACCTTCATTTTCTGGAACGACGCGGGCGGGCGTCTCGCGGCCATTCCCTACGATGACGGCGTGCGCAACGGCACGGTGGCCCTGTGGCACGTTGTCGGGACGCCACCGCGCGAGCAGGGCCGCAGGCTGGAATTGCCGCTCGCACGCGGCGCGCCGCACGGCGTCGTGCGAACATGGCACACCAACGGCCAGCTGCGCTCCGAGGCCGAGTTCGCGGCAGGAGAACCGGTGAAAGTCGCGGCGTGGGACGCCTCGGGTCGCGCGCTCTCCGCCGCGGACGCCCGCCGCATCGTGCGGGAGGACCAGCGCCGGCACGACGCCGAGCTCGTGCGGCTGGAGGAGCTCGTATCCAAGCATTTGCCGGTCTGCGATTGAGCGGCGCCGCGTCATCGACATCACGATCACGAGACGAAGCAGGAGTGCGATGAATTCCAGACAGCGACGCGCGGTGCTCCGCTGCAGCCCGTGCCCAAGGTGCCGCACTTCACGCAGGGCGCCATCGTGCTCAAGGTCAACGGGCAGGTGAAGCGGAACGCGAACCTGAACCAGATGATCTGGTCCGTCGCGGAGCAGGTGAGCAAGCTCCCGGTGGCATTCGAGCTGATGCCGGGCGACATCATCTGTTCGGGCACTAGCGCGAACGCGGGCCCGGTCGTGCGCGGCGTCATCATGGAAGGTCACATCGACGGCCTGCCCGACATCCGGGTCAAAGTTGTCTGATGGTCCGCGTGCGCAGGCCGCGACAGCTCCGCAGCCTGTGCACGTCCGTGCGTTCCGCGCTCGCCGCACAGGGGCGGTCGGAAGACCGGCAATCCTTTGCCGCTTGCGCGGTCACGGGCAGCGGCATGCGATGAGCCTGCCGCTGCTGCAAGTCGAGGGCCTGACCATCCACGTCCCGGCGCGACGTGGCGACGTGCGCCTGGTGGACGACGTCTCGTTCGCGGTTCATCGCGGCGAGAGCGTCGCCATCGTCGGCGAATCCGGCGCCGGCAAATCCAGCATCGCCCGCGCGCTGCTCGGGCTGGTGGAGGCTCCGGCGCGCGTCGCGACCGGCCAGATCGTGTTCGACGGCCGCGACATCGCCGCGCTGCCGGGGCCGGCCATGCGAGGCCTTCGCGGCGCGCACATCGCGCTGGTGCAGGACCTCGCTCATCCGTTCGATCCTTCGCTGCGCATCGACGTCCAGATCGTGGACGCGGTACGCGCGCATGGCAGTGTTGCGGTGGGCGACAGCGCGACGCAGCGCGCCCGCTCCGCCCTGGCCGCAACCGGCATCACCGCACCGGACGAGGTGCTGCGCGCGTGGCCGGAGGAATGTCCGGCACCGATGCGTGCACGGGCCGGCCTCGCGATGGCCCTCGTTCATCTGCCGCGCCTGATCGTGGCCGACGAGCCGACGCGCGGACTCGACCGCACGCTCGCGCGCGACATCCTGCACCTGCTGCGCGAAGCGGCTTCGGACACCGGCGCAGCGACCCTCTGGATGCAGGACGACCTTTCCGCGATCGACGGACTCGCCGATCGCGCGTGCATCCTGTACGCGGGACGCATCGTGGAGGAGGGCGGCGTGGCATCGCTCGTGCAGCAGCCCGCGCACCCGTATACCCGCGGCCTCGTCGACGCGATGCCATCCCGCGCGCCGCCGGGCACCCGCATGCGCGTCCTGCCGGTGGCCGCAGTCGTCCGCCGTCCGGTGCCGCTGGGCTGCGCGTTTCGCGACCGTTGCGCGTCGGCGATCGATGCCTGCGTCGCGCTCCCGGTGATGCACGCGCTGGCCACGCCGGGAGCATGGCGCGGCGTCCGCTGTCACAACCCGTTGTCGTTCGGCACCATCGAGTCATGACCGATCTGGCTGCGGATCGGGAAGTGACGATCGACGCCGAAGCGACGGCACCGCGCGTGCGGGGCGTGCGGATGCCGCTGCTCACATTGCGCGACGCCACCGGCACGCTCGCCGAATGCGAGCCGCGCAGCAACGCACCGGCGCTGATGCGCGACGCCAGCGCCGTCCACGGCATCGATCTCGACGTGCGTCCGCGCGAGATCGTCGGGGTGCTCGGCGAGAGCGGTGCGGGGGACGTCGCGCTGATGCGGCTCGCCGCGGGGCTGCGCCCGCTGGAGCGTGGCCACCGGTGGTGGCGTGGGCGTGACGTGACCCATGTCGCGTCGCGCGACGCGCGCGCCGCGCGGCTTCGCATCCAGCCGATCCTCGGCGGGCGCTTGGCCGCATTGAATCCGCGCTTTCGCGTCGTCGATGCGGTGGGCGACGCGCCGGTCGGCGGACGCATCATCGGACCGGGGCAGAAGGTCGAATACGTCGCACTGCAGCTCAATCGCGTCGGGATCGATCCGATGCTGATGCACCGCTTTCCGCAGCAGTTCACGCCTGGCCAGCGCGTGCGCATCGGCATCGCACGTGCGCTGGCGGTACGGCCGGAAATGCTCGTCTGGGACGATGTCTTCGGCGGGATCGACGCGACGGAACGTGCGCAGCTCGTCAACCTCGCACTCGATTTGCGCAGCGCGCACGAGCTCACGTATCTCCTTGCCTGCCGCGACCCGGCCATCGTCGCGCACGCGAGCGATCGGGTGGTCGTGCTGTATCGGGGACGTGTCGTGGAAAGTGGCCGACCCGCGATGTCCTTCGCGCACCGGCGCATCCGTACACGCGTAACCTTCTCGCTGCGGCAAGCGATGCGCGGGAGCGCGGCGCAACCATGGAAGCGGCCGGCGCGCTGGCGGGTGGAGGCCGCGGGTGCGCCTTCCGCTCGCGGTGCCCGCACGCGCTGCCGGGCTGCACTGCGATCGCACCGGTGCTCGTCGAGATCGCTCCCGGGCGACACGCGGCATGCCACCTCCACCGCGCCGCTTGACGTTGTGCTAACTCCCGGCGGCACTGGTCAGGCCACTTGACCGGTTTCGGTGCAAGCTGTCAAACTGCCAAACTGCCTGACGCATTCCTGCACTCCTGGCCCAGCCGGCCCGGCGGCTCGCTCCCGGCTCCGACGGGTCACATCGCAACAATTCTGGAGGAACAACGATGAAGCCCTTGAAGCGCGTGCTGCTGCGCACCGTACTGACCTTGGCGACCGCCGCGGCTGCATTTGCTGCCCAGGCCGCGTATCCGGATCGTCCGGTGACGCTGATCGTGCCCTGGGCAGCGGGCGGCGGTACCGATGCGACCGCGCGCATCATCGGTTCACTGCTCGAGAAGCAGCTCGGCCAACCCATCAACGTCGTGAACCGCACCGGCGGCAGTGGTGTGGTCGGGCATGCGGCGATAGCCTCCGCCGCGCCGGACGGTTACACGATCGGCATGCTGACGGTCGAGATCGGCATGATGCACTGGCAAGGTCTGACCGAGCTGACCGGTGCCTCCTATACGCCCATTGGCCTGGTGAACGTCGACCCGGCCGGCCTCGAGGTGGCGGCCGATTCGCCCTACAAAAGTGCCACCGACCTGATCAACGCCATCAAGGCCAATCCGGGCAAGTTCAAGGCGTCGGGCACGGGGCAGGGTGGCATCTGGCATCTCGCGCTCGCCGGCATGCTGAAGAGCCTCAACATGGATCCCGCCGCCGTCGCCTGGGTGCCGTCGAACGGTGCGGCGCCGGGGCTGCAGGACATGGTTGCCGGAGGCGTGCAGCTCGCCACGGTATCGTTGCCCGAAGCGCGCTCGCTGATCGATGCCGGCAAGGTTCGGCCCCTGGCGGTCATGGCCGACAAGCAGGTCGCGCTCTATCCGCAACTGCCCACGCTCAAGACGGCGACCGGCAGCAACTGGACCCTCGGGGTGTGGCGCGGCATCGGCGCGCCGAAGGGTATCCCGGCCGAGGCGCGCGACAAGCTGGCGGCCGCGCTCAAGACGGTCGTCGAGAGCAAGGAGTACACCGAGTTCATGGCGAAGCAGGGCTACGGTGTTGCGTATGCGGGCCCGGAAGACTTCGCCAAGACCATGGCCAAGTCGGATGCCGACCTGGGTGCGACGATGAAGGCCGTCGGTATCGCCAAGTAGTACGCGTGCGCGCACCGAGGGCTCACCGCGGTGCGCGCATTCGGCGCAGATCCGGCCGCATCCGGGGTTTCCTGCGTGTGGCAATCATTCCGGTGCCGCGATGAAACTCAACGACGCCGTATGGGGCGTGCTCCTGCTGCTGCTCGGTGGGGCGCTCCTCGTTTATGTCCAATCCTTCCCGACGATCCCCGGACAGGATTACGGACCAGCGCTGTTCCCGGGCGTCATCGGTGCCGGTCTGGTCGTATGCGGCGCACTGCTGACCATGAAGGGCATCGTGGCAAGACGCAGCGACGGCCTTGCCTGGGCTGCGTTCGACCCCTGGCTTCGCCACCGGCCCCAGGTCATCGCCTTCGCGACCGTGATTGCCGTGAACGTGTTCTATCTTGCGGCCATCGACAGGCTCGGATTCGTGATCACGGGCACCGTCTACCTTGCGGCGCTGTTCACCGTGTTTCGCGTACGCGCGCGCTGGATCGTGCCGCTCGCCCTGATTGTCACCCTGATCATCCACTACGCGTTCTTCAAGCTGCTGAGGGTGCCGCTACCCGGCGGAATCCTGCAGGGATTCACATGGTGAAGCGCGGCCTGGCGGGAGCGTGCGATGAGTGATGCCTGGCTGCAGGCCTTCGGACTGGTATTCCATCCGTACAACCTGGTCGTGATGCTGGGCGCCTCCGCATTCGGGCTCTTCGTCGGTGCCGTGCCCGGATTGACCGCCACGATGGCGACCGCGTTGCTCGTGCCGGTCACGTTCTTCATGGCTCCGATTCCCGCCGTCGCTGCGATGGTGACCGCGACCGCGATGGCGATCTTCGCCGGTGACATTCCCGGCTGCCTGATGCGCATGCCCGGGACGCCGGCGTCGGCCGCGTACACCGACGAGGCGTATGCGATGACGCGCAAGGGGCAGGCGGAGGCCGCACTGGGCGCGGGTCTCGTGTTTTCCGCCATGGGCGGGCTGTTCGGGACCATGGTGTTGATCGTGGCGGCGCCGACGCTCGCCGAATTCGCACTCAAGTTCAGCTCCTTCGAGTATTTCTGGCTGGTGCTGATGGGACTCACGTGCGCAGTGTTCATGACCTCGGATCGGCCGCTCAAGGGGTTCGTGTCGCTGCTGCTGGGACTCCTGGTGTCGAGCATCGGGCTCAACAATCCGGCCGCGATTCCCCGGTTCACCTTCGGCAGCACCGAGCTGCTGGGCGGTGTCGGACTCATTCCGATGATGATCGGCATGTTCGCGATCTCGGAGATCATCCGCTTCGCGGTCGACGTCAATGCGCGGGTCGAGCTGCATGGCAAGAGCGTCGGTAACGTCTTCAGGGGCGTGTTCGGTCTCATGAAGAAGTATCCGGTGCAGGCCCTGCGGGGCAGCGCGCTGGGCACGCTGGTCGGGGCACTTCCCGGCGCGGGTGGCGACATCGCGGCCTGGATGGCCTATGCGATCAGTCGCAAGTCGTCCAAGGAGCCCGAGAAGTTCGGCACCGGGCACGTGGAAGGCATCGTCGAGGCGAGCTCGGCCAACAATGCCTCCCTCGCGGGGGCCTGGATACCGGCCCTCGTATTCGGCATCCCCGGCGATTCGATCACCGCAATCGTGATCGGCGTGCTCTACATGAAGAACATGAATCCCGGTCCGACGCTCTTCATCAACAATCCGCAGAACATCTACGCGGTGTACCTGCTGTTCATCATCGCCAACCTGATCATGGTTCCGCTGGGCTACGCATGCATCAAGGTGGCGAAGAATATCCTGCACGTGCCACGCGGCATCCTCATGCCGGTGATCATGCTGTTCTGCGTTGTCGGCTCGTTCGCGATCAACAACACGTCGTTCGACATCACCGTGATGCTGATCGCCGGATTCGCGGCCTTCATCCTGGAGAACAACGGCTTTCCCATCGCGCCCGCCATCCTGGGCATCGTGCTCGGCGGCATGCTGGAGACAGAACTTCGTCACGCTCGATGATCAAGTCCGATGGCAATCTCCTGGCATTCTTCGAGCGTCCCGTAGCGGCGACCCTCGGCGCGATGACCCTCGCCATCTGGTTCCTGCCGATCCTGTTGCGCCGGCTGCGGCGCCTCGCCGTGGTCTGACGCCCGCATCCACCGCGGCAGCACCATGCGTTGCCCGCGGGCGACGCCGCGCGGTATAATCGACGAGTTTTGCAGGCGCATCGCCGAGGTGATCGGCGTCGCGCAGCGACAGCGAACAACGATACATGCGCTCAAGCCTCGTCGTCGGCAACTGGAAGATGAACGGCGGGCTCGCGTTCAATGCCAGGCTCCTCGATGCGCTCGTGAACGGGTGGACAGCCCGCCCCGCCAGCGCGAGGACGCTTGCCGTCTGCGTCCCGTATCCCTATCTGGGGCAGGCGCAGGCAGCCCTGACAGGAACGCCGATCCTGTGGGGGGCGCAGAACGTGAATGCCGCGGCCTCCGGAGCGCACACCGGCGAAGTGGCGGCATCCATGCTCGTCGACTTCGGCTGCCGCTACGCGATCGTCGGCCACTCGGAACGGCGGCAGCTTGTATGCCGAAAAGGACGACCAGGTCGCGGCCAAGGCGGTTGCCGTGCTTGTCGCAGGCATGACACCGATCGTGTGCGTGGGGGAGACCCTCGCGGAACGTGAGGCGGGCGCCACGGAGGCAGTGGTCGCTGCGGCAGTTGCAGGCCGTGCTCGCCGCGGCAGGCGACAAGGTCGGCGCGCTGGTCGTCGCGTACGAGCCCGTATGGGCGATCGGTACGGGCAAGACCGCGCAGCCGGAAGAGGCGCAGGCGGTGCATCGCCGGATACGGCAGCAGCTGGCGGATGCCGGTGCGGCGGACGTGCCGGTGCTGTACGGCGGCAGCGTCAAGGGCGACAACGCCGCGGCGCTGTTCGCACAACCGGATATCGACGGCGGCCTCATCGGCGGCGCGTCATTGAAGGCCGACGAATTTTTGACCATCGCCGGTGCCTAACGACAGACGTCGGGGCCCAAGGCGGCGAATGGTGGAGCAGTGAATGAATCTGGTTGAAAGTCTTTTGCTTGCTGCACACGTCCTGGTTGCGATCGGGATCTGCGGCTTCGTCCTGTTGCAGCATGGCAAGGGCGCCGACATGGGTGCCGCGTTCGGGAGCGGGTCGTCGGGCAGCCTGTTCGGCGCCGCCGGCTCGGCGAACTTCCTGTCGCGCACGACGGCGGTGCTCGCGGCGGTGTTCTTCGTCACGAGCCTCGGCCTGACATGGTACGGGGCGACCAGGGTGGGAACGCGCCCGACCGTGCAGCAAGGTGTCATGGATCGCCTGCCGCCCTCCAAGGCAGGTGACATCCCGGCCGCGCCGGGTGCCCCAGCAACGGGCGCCGCGCCGGCAGGTGAGCCCGCCAAGGCGGCCGCGCCCGCGGCGCCATCGGACTCGAAGGCCGGGGAAGTGCCGAAATAACGCAGTACGACCGGCCCGGAGAGGCCGGACGCCGCTCACGTAGCGGCACGATGTGCAGGGCCCACGTGGTGGAATTGGTAGACACGCTGTCTTGAGGGGGCAGTGGCGAAAGTCGTGGGAGTTCGAGTCTCCCCGTGGGCACCAGAATGCGAAGCAGTCACCAGGGCGCGCGACTACAGTCGTCGATGCGTCCGCAGGGCCGGCGTACCGGCTGCAGCCGGATCAACCGGGGGTAGTCGGCGCTGCAGCGCCCGCCGCACCAATATGCTCGAACAGTACTTTCCCATCCTTCTTTTCATTCTCTTCGGCCTCTTCCTGTCGGTCGTGCTGCTGAGCGTCGGCAAGCTCGTGGCGCCGAACCGCCCCGATCCGGAGAAGCTGTCGCCGTACGAATGCGGCTTCGAGGCATTCGAGGACGCGCGCATGAAGTTCGACGTGCGCTACTACCTCGTGGCGATCCTCTTCATCCTGTTCGACCTCGAAATCGCCTTCCTCTTCCCGTGGGCCGTCGTGCTGCCCGACATCGGCTTCGCGGGCTTCGTCGCGATGATGATTTTCCTGCTGATCCTGGTGGTCGGCTTCGTGTACGAATGGAAGAAGGGCGCGCTCGAATGGGAATGACGCGAGCCGAGGAGCAAGGAACATGAGCCTCGAAGGCGTACTCGAAAAAGGCTTCGTCACGACGAAGCTCGATGCCCTCATCAACTGGTCGCGCAACGGTTCGATGTGGCCGATGACATTCGGTCTCGCGTGCTGCGCCGTGGAGATGATGCACGCCGGCGCGGCGCGGTATGACCTCGATCGCTTCGGGGTCGTGTTCCGGCCGAGCCCGCGTCAGTCGGACGTGATGATCGTCGCCGGCACGCTGTGCAACAAGATGGCGCCTGCGCTGCGCAAGGTTTACGACCAGATGGCCGAGCCGCGCTGGGTCATCTCGATGGGATCGTGCGCGAATGGCGGCGGGTATTACCACTACTCGTATTCCGTCGTCCGCGGCTGCGATCGCATCGTTCCCGTCGACATCTACGTGCCCGGCTGCCCGCCGACCGCCGAAGCGCTGCTCTACGGAATCCTGCAGTTGCAGAACAAGATCTGGCGCACCGACACGATCGCGCGCGCATGACCCGCATCGACACGCTGGCGGCGAACCTCGCCACCGCCTTCCACGACGGTCATGCCAAGGTCACGACCGCGCTGGGCGAGGTCACGGTCGAGCTGCGCTTCAGGGCGACTCATCGACGACATGCGCACGTTGCGCGACCGGCCGGAGTTCGCCTTCGTCACGCTGCTGGACCTCTGCGGCGTCGACTACTCCGCCTATGGCAACGGCGCCTACGAAGGACCGCGCTACGCGGCGGTCTACCACCTCATCTCGCTCGCGCACAACACACGGCTGCGCGTGCGGACGTTTGCGCCGGACGACGAGTTCCCGGTGCTGCCGAGCGTCATCGATCTCTGGCCTTCGGTGAACTGGTACGAGCGGGAAGCGTTCGATCTGTTCGGGATCATGTTCGCGGGGCACCCGGACCTGCGGCGCATCCTCACCGACTACGGCTTCGTGGGCCA
Organism: uncultured beta proteobacterium; assembly: GCA_963734575.1. GTDB lineage: Bacteria > Pseudomonadota > Gammaproteobacteria > Burkholderiales > Casimicrobiaceae > CAIWHR01. The sequence continues at coordinate 49,788 of CAVTHT010000016.1, forward strand.
TCCGTTCCGCAAGGATTTCCCGGTCAGCGGTCACGTCGAGATGCGCTACGACCCGGAGCAGGGACGCGTGATCTACCAGCCGGTGTCCATCGAGCCACGCGAGATCGTGCCGCGCATCATCCGCGAGCCCAACTTCGCGGCGAACGAGTAACACCGCCTTCACGATGGCTGAGATTCGCAATTACACGATGAATTTTGGCTCCGGCCGGCCTGCGGTCTTAACGCGGCTGTGCCGGTTAGCCTTCACCGAAATTCATCGTGCGTAGACATGGCTGAGATTCGCAATTACACGATGAATTTTGGGCCGCAGCACCCGGCAGCCCACGGCGTGCTGCGCCTCGTGCTGGAGCTCGACGGCGAGGTGATCGAACGCGCCGATCCGCACATCGGCCTCCTGCACCGCGCCACCGAGAAGCTCGCGGAGCACCGGACGTACCTGCAGGCATTGCCGTACATGGACCGCCTCGACTACGTGTCGATGATGTCCAACGAGCACGCCTACTGCCTCGCGATCGAGAAGCTCCTCGAGATCGAGGTGCCGCTGCGCGCGCAGTACATCCGGGTGATGTTCGACGAGATCACCCGCATCCTCAACCACCTGCTCTGGCTCGGCGCGCACTCGCTGGACGTCGGCGGCATGACCACGTTCCTCTACACGTTCCGCGAGCGCGAGGACCTCATGGACGTGTACGAGGCCGTCTCCGGAGCGCGCATGCACGCGGCCTACTACCGCCCGGGTGGCGTGTACCGCGACCTGCCCGACGTCATGCCGCAATACCAGGCGTCGAGCGTGCGCAACGAGCGCGAGATCGCGACGCTGAACGACAACCGCCAGGGCACCCTGCTCGATTTTCTCGACGACTTCACGCGGCGTTTTCCCGCATGCGTCGACGACTACGAGACGCTGCTGACCGAGAACCGGATCTGGAAGCAGCGCACCGTGGGCATCGGCGTGGTTACCCCGGAGCGGGCGATGGCGCTCGGCTTCACGGGGCCGATGCTGCGCGGCTCCGGCGTGCCATGGGACCTGCGCAAGAAGCAGCCGTACGAAGTGTACGACCGCATGGATTTCGACATCCCCGTCGGCACCAATGGCGACTGCTACGACCGGTACCTCGTGCGCGTGCAGGAGATGCGCGAGGCGAACCGCATCGTCAAGCAATGCGTGGACTGGCTGCGCGCCAACCCGGGTCCCGTGATGATCGACAACCACAAGATCGCGCCCCCGTCGCGGGCCGAGATGAAGTCCAACATGGAAGAGCTGATCCATCACTTCAAGCTCTTCACGGAAGGCATGCACGTGCCGCCGGGGGAGTCGTACGCTGCCGTCGAGCATCCGAAGGGCGAGTTCGGGATCTACATCGTCTCGGATGGCGCAAACAAGCCGTATCGCCTGAAGATTCGCGCGCCGGGCTTCCCGCATCTTGCAGCGCTCGACGAGATGTCGCGCGGCCACATGATCGCCGACGTCGTCGCGATCATCGGCACGCAGGACATCGTGTTCGGAGAGATCGACCGGTGAGCGCGAACGTCGCCAGCAGGGCCGAGGTGCGCGAAGACGCGGCGCTGACGCAGGATGCGCTGCGGCGCATCGACCGCGAGGTCGCGAAGTATCCCGCCGACCAGAAGCAGTCGGCGGTGATGGCGGCGCTCGCCATCGCGCAGGACGAGAAGGGCTGGCTGTCCTCGGAGACGATGGACTGCGTCGCGCGCTATCTCGGCATGGCGCCCGTCGCCGTGTACGAGGTTGCGACGTTCTATGCGATGTACAACCTCAAGCCGCTGGGTGCGTACAAGATCACGATCTGCACCAACCTTCCATGCGCGCTGCAGGGCGCGACCGACTCGGCGCGCTACCTGCAGGAAAAGCTCGGCATCGGTTTCGGCGAGACCACGAAGGATGGCCTCTTCACGCTGCAGGAAGGCGAATGCATGGGCGCCTGCGGCGACGCGCCGGTGCTGCTGGTGAACAACAAGCGCATGTGCAGCTGGATGCGACCGGCGGAGATCGATGCGCTGCTTGCCGACCTGCGCGCACAGCCGCGAAAGATGGTCGCCGCTCCCGGTCGCGGCGCGGCGGACGAGACATGAACACCGAGCGCTGCAGGGCCGCCTCGAGCCGCTTGCCTCCTCCTGTGAAGGGCGGAGTCGCTGCCCGCGCGGCGGGCCAGCCCGGGGGAGGCTGCTGAATGGCTACGATGCTCGAGTACGGTCCCGACGCCATCCTCATGACCGGCCTCACCGGCGACAACTGGCGCCTCGCCGACTACGAGGCGCGCGGCGGCTACAAGGCGCTGCGCAAGATCGTCGACGAGAAGATGGCGCCGGCGGCCGTCATCGCGGAGGTGAAGAAGTCGGCGTTGCGCGGCCGCGGCGGGGCGGGCTTTCCCACGGGCCTCAAGTGGAGCTTCATGCCGCAGCAGTTCCCGGGCGAGAAGTACCTCGTCTGCAATTCCGACGAAGGCGAGCCCGGTACGTTCAAGGATCGCGACATCCTGCGCTACAACCCGCATGCGCTCATCGAAGGCATGATCATCGCGGCCTACGCGATGGGCTGCGCGCGCGGCTACAACTACGTGCACGGCGAGATCTGGGCGGTGTACGAGCGCATGGAAGAGGCCGTCGCGGAGGCGTATCGCGCAGGCTATCTCGGCAAGGACATCCTCGGCTCGGGCTGGAGCTTCGACCTCTTCAACCATCATGGCTACGGCGCCTACATCTGCGGCGAGGAAACGGCCCTGCTCGAATCGCTGGAGGGCAAGAAGGGCCAGCCGCGCTTCAAGCCGCCGTTCCCGGCGAGCTTCGGCCTCTACGGCAAGCCCACCACGATCAACAACACCGAGACGTTCGCTGCCGTGCCGTGGATCATCAGCAACGGCGGCGAGGCGTTCCTGAACCTGGGCCGGCCGAACAACGGCGGCACCAAGATCTTCTCGGTTTCGGGCGACGTCGCGCGGCCGGGCAATTACGAGGTGCGCCTCGGCACGCCGTTCGCCACGCTGCTCGAGATGGCCGGCGGCATGCGCGACGGCCGCAAGCTCAAGGCCTGCATCCCCGGCGGCTCGTCGATGCCCGTGCTTCCAGGCGACGTGATGATGGCCACCGACATGGATTACGACTCGATCGCCAAGGCGGGGTCGATGCTCGGCTCGGGTGCCGTCATCGTCATGAACGACACCCGCTGCATGGTGAAGTCGCTGCTCCGCCTGTCGTACTTCTACTACGAGGAGTCCTGCGGCCAGTGCACGCCGTGCCGCGAGGGCACGGGCTGGCTGTGGCGGGTGGTGAACCGCATCGAGCACGGCGAGGGCCGGAACGAGGACCTCGACCTGCTGCTGGACGTGTCCGACAACATCGCGGGCCGTACCATCTGCGCGCTCGGCGACGCCGCGGCGCTGCCGGTGAAGAGCTTCATCAAGCATTTCCGGGACGAGTTCCAGTACCACATCGATCACCGGCAGTGCCTGGTGCCTGCGTATGCATAGTGACATCGTCAGGCTGAAGCCTGACCCAAAGCGCGATGTCGGGCTGAAGCCTGACCCACAGAGCGATCCGACGGCCGAAGGTCGCCGGCATCGTGCCGGAAAGCAATGCTGAACATCGAGATCGACGGCAGGAAGGTGGAAGTCGAGAACGGCGCCACGGTGATGGACGCCGCGAACAAGCTCGGCATCTACGTGCCGCACTTCTGCTATCACAAGAAGCTCTCCATCGCGGCGAACTGCCGGATGTGCCTCGTGCAGGTGGAGAAGGCGCCCAAGCCGCTGCCGGCATGCGCAACGCCCGCGACGGAGGGCATGAAGGTCTTCACGCATTCCGACGTCGCCGTCGACGCCCAGAAGGGCGTGATGGAATTCCTGCTCATCAACCACCCGCTCGACTGCCCGATCTGCGACCAGGGTGGCGAATGCCAGCTGCAGGACCTCGCGGTCGGCTATGGCGCGTCGAACTCGCGTTATACGGAGGCCAAGCGCGTCGTCTTCCACAAGCACTTCGGCCCGCTCATCGCCGGCGAGGAAATGGCCCGCTGCATCCATTGCACGCGCTGCGTACGCTTCGGCGTGGAGATCGGCGGCGTGATGGAGCTCGGCATGCGCGGCCGCGGCGAGCACTCCGAGATCGTGACGTTCCTCGGCGACGCCGTGTCGTCGGAGCTGTCCGGCAACATGATCGACCTCTGTCCCGTCGGCGCACTGACGTCGAAGCCGTTCCGCTACAAGGCGCGCAGCTGGGAGCTCGCGCGCCGCAAGTCCGTGTCGCCGCACGATGCCTTGGGCAGCAACCTCATCGTGCAGGTCGCCAAGGACCGCGTGATGCGCGTGCTGCCGCTCGAGAACGAAGCGATCAACGAGTGCTGGCTTTCCGACAAGGACCGGTTCTCGTACGAGGCGCTCAACAGTCCGGACCGGCTCGGGACGCCCGTGATCCGGGAGAACGGCGCGTGGAGGCCGGTGGACTGGCAGACCGCGATGGAATTCACGGTGCGCGGCCTGCGCGCCGCACTCGAGAAGAGCGGCGGCGACGGCCTGGGCACCATCGTGTCGCCGCACTCGACGCTCGAGGAGATGGCGCTTGCCGCGAAGCTCACGCGCGCGCTCGGTTCGGACAACATCGATTTCCGCCTGCGGCAGACCGATTTCCGCGGAGGACGTGCGGCAGTCGGCATTCCGTGGCTAGGCATGTCGATCAAAGATGTCGGCGCGCTCGATCGCGCTCTCGTCGTCGGCAGCTTCCTGCGCAAGGAGCAACCGCTGCTTGCCCAGCGTCTGCGTCAGGCCGTGCGCAAGGGCGCGCAGGTCTCGATGGTGCACACGGTCGCCGACGACTGGCTCATGCCCATCGCCAACACGCTCGCGGTCGCGCCGTCGCAACTCGTCCGGGCACTGGGTGAGGTGGTCGTTGCTGCAGCACGCAGCGCGGGCCGCGACGTGCCGACGGCGCTCGCCGGCATCGAGCCGGGCGACATCGCGCAAGGCATCGTGCGCAGCCTTGCCGGTGGCGAGCGCCGCGGGATCCTTCTCGGCAACTACGCCGAGCAGCATGCCGATGCCTCGCAGATCCTGGCGCTGGCGCAGCTGCTCGGCGAGCTCACAGGTGCAAAGGTTGGCTGCCTCACCGAGGCCGCCAACAGCGTCGGCGGTTACGCAGCCGAGGCACTGCCGGCCAAGGATGGCCGCAATGCGCAACGCATGTTGCAGGAGCCGCGTGCGGCCTATCTCGTGCTGCACGCCGAGCCGGAGCTCGACTGCGCGGATCCGGTCGCGGCGCGCGCCGCGCTGGAGCGGGCGGAGTTCGTGGTGATGCTGTCACCGTTCGAGCAGGGCACCGCGTACGCCGACGTGATCCTGCCGATCGGCCCGTTCAGCGAGACCGCGGGCAGCTACCTCAACTGCGAAGGGCGCCTGCAGTCGTTCCAGGGCGTGGTGCGTCCGCTCGGCGAGACGCGGCCCGGCTGGAAGGTGCTGCGCGTGCTCGGCTCGATGCTCGGCGTGCCGGGCTTCGAACTCGAGAAGATCGAGGAAGTGCGTGCCATGCTGCCGTCGGCCGACCAGATCGCCGCGCGTCTCGACAATCGCACCCAAACGGCCATCGCAGTCCCGCGCGCTGCGCATGTCGTCAACGGTGCGCTGGAGCGCATCGCCGACGTGCCGATCCACTTCGCCGATCCCATCGTGCGCCGGGCGCCGTCACTGCAAAAGACGCCCGATGCCCGGCCACCGCGCGCCCGGATGAGCGCCTCGACGTTACAGCGCCTCGGTCTCGCAGCCGAGATCGAGGTGCGCGTGCGCCAGGGCGCGGGCGAGACGGTGCTCACCACCGCGGTCGATCCCACGGTTCCGGATGGCGCGGTGCGCATCAGCGCCGCACACCCCGACACGGCGATGCTCGCGGGCGCGAGCAACGAGGTGATCGTGGAGCGCGCGCGGTGACCATCATCGATTCGATGCAGGGCATGCTCGGGCCCGCGTGGCCCGTCGTGTACACGATCGCGAAGATCGTCGCGATCGCGGTGCCGCTGATCCTGTCGGTGGCCTACCTCACGCTGGCGGAGCGGAAGATCATCGGCTGGATGCAGGTCCGCATCGGTCCTAACCGCGTCGGCCCGATGGGGCTGCTGCAGCCGTTCGCGGACGTGTTCAAGCTGATCTTCAAGGAGATCGTGATTCCCACCGGGGCGAATCGCTATCTCTTCTTCATTGCACCGATGCTGGCACTCGGCCCCGCGCTCGCGGCCTGGGCGGTGGTGCCGTTCAGCGACGGCCTGGTGCTCTCCGACATCAACGCCGGGCTGCTGTACGTTCTCGCGATGACCTCGGTCGGCGTGTACGGCATCATCCTCGCCGGGTGGGCATCGAATTCGAAGTACGCGTTCCTCGGCTGCCTGCGCTCGGCAGCGCAGATCGTGAGCTACGAGATTGCGATGGGCTTCGCGCTCGTCGGCGTGCTCATGGCCGCCAACAGCCTCAACCTGGGCGACATCGTGCGCGGGCAGGACGGCGGCCTCGCGCACTGGTATTTCATCCCGCTGCTGCCGCTGTTCGTCGTGTATCTCGTCTCGGGCATCGCCGAGACCAACCGCCATCCGTTCGACGTGGCGGAAGGCGAGTCGGAGATCGTCGCGGGGTTCCACGTCGAATATTCCGGCGTGGCGTTCGCGGTGTTCTTCCTCGCCGAGTACATGAACATGATCCTGATCTCGGCGCTGTGCTCGGTCATGTTCCTCGGCGGCTGGCTCGCGCCGTGGCCGGGGCTCAACGACATGACGATCGGCGGCTTTGCGCCGTTCGGCGACGGCTTTCCGTGGCTCGCCCTGAAGATGGCGTTCATCCTGCTCATCTTCCTGTGGATCCGCGCCACGTTCCCGCGCTATCGGTACGACCAGATCATGCGCCTCGGCTGGAAGGTGTTCATCCCGGTGACGCTCGTGTGGATCGTGTTCCTCGGCGTCATGCAGCAGACCCGCTGGGCCGAATTCTTCCATTAGAGATCCCGATGCTCGTCCGCGTACGCCAATTCTTCAACACCTGGCTGCTGCTGGAGCTCGGGCGTGGGCTCATGCTGACCGGCCGCCACCTCTTCGCGCGCAAGGTCACGGTGCAGTTCCCGGAGGAGAAGACGCCGAAGAGCCCGCGTTTCCGCGGCCTGCACGCGCTGCGCCGCTATCCGAACGGCGAGGAGCGCTGCATCGCCTGCAAGCTGTGCGAGGCGGTGTGCCCGGCGCTCGCGATCACGATCGAATCCGAGCAGCGCGACGACGGCACGCGCCGCACGACCCGCTACGACATCGACCTCACGAAGTGCATCTTCTGCGGCTTCTGCGAGGAGAGCTGCCCGGTCGACTCGATCGTCGAGACGGCCGTCCTCGAGTACCACGGCGAGAAGCGCGGCGACCTCTACTACACCAAGCCGATGCTGCTCGCGGTCGGCGATCGCTACGAGAAAGAGATCGCGCGCGACCGCGAGCTCGACGCCAGATACCGCTGACCGCCGACATGCAGACCCTGGTCTTCTACGTGCTCGCCGCGATCCTCGTGTTCGCCGCCCTGCGCGTCATCACGAATCGCAATCCGGTGCACTCCGCGCTGTACCTGGTGCTCGCGTTCTTCACGGCGGCGGGCCTCTGGCTGCTGCTGCAGGCGGAGTTCCTCGCCATCGCACTGGTGCTCGTCTATGTCGGTGCCGTGATGGTGCTGTTCCTGTTCGTGGTCATGATGCTCGACGTCAACTTCGACACGCTGCGGGCGCAGTTTCGGAGCTACATCCCGCTGGGCGCGACGGTGGGCGTGCTCGTCCTGGTGGAGATGGCGCTCGTGCTTCTCGGCAGCTACGCCAAGCCGGTCGCGGCGCCGCTTGCCGTGGCGCCTCCGGGCGGGCAACACCCGCGCCCTCGGCCTGCTGCTCTACACCGACTACGTCTACCCGTTCGAGATTGCGGCCGTGATCCTGCTCGTGGCCATCATCGCCGCCATCGTGCTCACGCACCGCCAGCGCCGCGAGACGCGCTACCAGAATCCGGGCGAGCAGGTGAAGGTCCGGCCGCAGGATCGCCTGCGGGTGGTGTCCATGCCGGCCGAGAAACGCGACAACCAGGAATAACGTACCGCCCCCGGTGGGGCGAACAAGAAGAACAGGCAGGGAACCCTAGTGTCCGCCACCATTTTCGCTGCGCCGACGCTGTCGCACTATCTCGTGCTCGGCGCGATCCTCTTCGCCATCAGCATGGCGGGCATCTTCCTCAACCGGAAGAACGTCATCATCCTGCTCATGGCGATCGAGCTGATGCTCCTCGCCGTCAACCTCAACTTCATCGCCTTCTCGCGGTACCTCGACGACATGGCGGGGCAGGTGTTCGTGTTCTTCATTCTCACGGTGGCGGCGGCCGAGTCCGCCATCGGCCTCGCGATCCTGGTGCTGCTCTTCCGCAACGTCGGCTCGATCGATGTCGAGGACCTCGACCAGCTCAAGGGCTGACCGATGACGATGCAAAGCCTCTACCTGCTCATTCCCCTCGCGCCGCTCGTCGGCGCGATCATCGTCGGCCTCTTCGGCCCGAAGCTCGGTCGTGCGCTGTCGCACTGGTTGTGCATCCTCGGCGTCGCGGTGGCGATGGTCGCATCGTTCGTGGTGTGGCGCGACGTCATGGCCGGCAACGTGTTCAACGGCGACGTGTATACGTGGCTGCGCTCCGGCGACCTCAAGCTGGCGGTGGGCTTCCTCATCGATCCGCTCACGGCCACGATGATGCTGGTCGTGACGTTCGTCTCGCTGATGGTGCACATCTACACCATCGGCTACATGGCGGACGACCCCGGCTACACGCGCTTCTTCAGCTACATCTCGCTCTTCACCTTCAGCATGCTGATGCTGGTGATGAGCAACAACTTCCTCCAGCTCTTCTTCGGCTGGGAGGCGGTGGGCCTGGTGTCCTACCTGCTGATCGGGTTCTGGTACACGCGGCCGACGGCGATCTACGCGAACCTCAAGGCCTTCCTGGTCAACCGCGTCGGCGACTTCGGGTTCGTGCTCGGCATCGGGCTCGTCCTCGCGTACTTCGGCACGCTCGACTACGCGCCGGTGTTCGCCCGCGCGCCGGAGCTGGCCCCAACCGAGCTCAACCTCTGGGGCGCCGCGCAGTGGTCGCTCATGACCGTGGTGTGCATCTGCCTCTTCATCGGCGCGATGGGCAAGTCGGCGCAGGTGCCGCTGCACGTGTGGCTGCCGGATTCGATGGAGGGCCCCACGCCGATCTCGGCCCTGATCCACGCGGCGACGATGGTCACCGCCGGCATCTTCATGGTCGCGCGCATGAGCCCGCTCTTCGAGCTCTCGACGACCGCGCTCGGCTTCGTCACCGTGATCGGCGCCACGACGGCGCTGTTCATGGCGTTCCTGGGGATCGTGCAGAACGACATCAAGCGGGTCGTCGCCTACTCGACGCTGTCGCAGCTCGGCTACATGACCGTCGCGCTCGGCGTGTCGGCCTACTCGGCGGCCATCTTCCACCTGATGACGCACGCCTTCTTCAAGGCGTTGCTCTTCCTCGGCGCCGGCTCGGTGATCATCGCGCTCCACCACGACCAGGACCTGCGGCGGATGGGTGGCCTGCGCAAGTACATGCCGATCACGTACTGGACGGCGGTCGTCGGCTCGCTCGCGCTCGCGGGCGTTCCCCCGTTCGCCGGCTTCTTCTCCAAGGACGCGATCATCGAGGCGACGCACCTCTCGCAGGTGCCCGGCCATGGCTACGCCTATTTCGCGGTCATGGCGGGCGTGTTCATCACGGCGTTCTATTCCTTCCGCATGCTCTTCCTGGCGTTCCACGGTCCCGAGCGCTTCCACGCCGCGCATGACGACGGTCATGCGCACGACGACAAGGCGCACGAGGCGTCGCACGATGCCGGGGAGGAGCCGGATGCCGCCGGGCACCATGGGCTCGGTCCCGGCGAAGTGCCCCACGAGTCGCCCTGGGTCGTGACCGTGCCGCTCATCCTGCTGGCGATCCCGTCGGTGATCGCCGGCTTCCTGTACATCGAGCCGATGCTGTTCGGCACGTATTTCGGCAACTCCATCGCCGTGCGCGAGGAGCACGCCGTGCTCTGGGAGCTCAAGAACGAATGGCACGGCGTGGCCGCGTTCATGGAGCACGGCGTGCTGAGCCTGCCGTTCTGGCTCGCTCTCGGGGGGATCGCTGCCGCGTGGTACTGCTATCTCGTGAATCCGGCATTGCCGGCGCGTATCCGCGAGCGCGCCGGCGCCATCTACACGCTGCTCGACAACAAGTACTACTTCGACCGCTTCAACGACTGGTTCTTCGCCGGAGGCGCCCGGGCGCTCGGTGGCCTGCTGTCGCGCTACGGCGATCGCACGATCATCGACGGCTTCTTCGTCAACGGCTCGGCGAAGGTCATTGGCTGGGCCTCCGTGCTGCTCCGGCACATGCAGTCCGGTTATGTCTATCACTACGCATTCACGATGATCATCGGCCTCTTTGCGCTGCTGACGTGGTGGGTCGGCGGGCACTGACGCGATGCCTTACCTTTCACTTGCCATCTGGGTTCCCATCGTCGCCGGGCTGGCGGTGCTCGCCGTCGGCCGCGACGACGACCCGCGTCCTGCCCGCTGGGTCGCGCTCATCGGCGCGCTTGCCGGGTTCCTGATCACGCTGCCGCTGTGGCTGCACTTCGACACGTCCACCGCGGACATCCAGTTCGTCGAGCGCACCGAGTGGATCCCGCGCTTCGACATCTACTACCTGCTCGGGGTCGACGGCCTGTCGATGCTGTTCATCCTGCTCAACAGCCTGACGACGCTCTTCGTCGTGTGGGCCGGATGGGAGGTCATCGAGCGCCGCGTCGGGCAGTACATGGCGGCCTTCCTCATCATGTCCGGCCTCATCAACGGCGTGTTCGCGGCCCTCGACGGCATGCTGTTCTACGTGTTCTTCGAGGCGATGCTGATTCCGATGTACCTGATCATCGGCGTGTGGGGCGGGCCCAATCGCGTGTACGCCGCGATCAAGTTCTTCCTGTACACGCTGCTCGGGTCGCTGCTGATGCTGGTGGCGCTCATCTACCTGTACAACGTCTCGGAGACGTTCTCGCTCCTCGACTGGTACGACGTGCCGCTGTCGCTGAAGGCGCAGATCCTCCTGTTCGTGGCGTTCTTCCTGGCGTTCGCGGTGAAGGTTCCGATGTGGCCGGTGCACACGTGGCTGCCGGACGCGCACGTCGAGGCGCCGACGGGTGGCTCGGTGGTGCTGGCGGCGATCACCCTCAAGCTCGGAGCGTACGGCTTCGTGCGGTTCATCCTGCCCATCGTTCCGGATGCCTGCCGCTACCTGTCGGGATTCGTCATCACGCTGTCCCTGATCGCCGTGGTGTACATCGGCTTCGTGGCGCTCGTGCAGGCCGACATGAAGAAGCTCATCGCCTATTCGTCGATCTCGCACATGGGGTTCGTCACGCTCGGCTTCTTCCTGTTCAGCCAGCTCGGCATGGAAGGTGCGCTCGTGCAGATGGTGTCGCATGGCTTCGTGTCGGCCGCCATGTTCCTGTGCGTGGGCGTCATGTACGACCGCATGCACAGCCGCCTCATCTCCGACTACGGCGGCGTCGTGAACACGATGCCGAAGTTCGCCGCGTTCATGATGCTCTTCGCGATGGCGAACGCCGGGCTGCCGGCGACGTCGGGCTTCGTGGGCGAGTTTCTGGTGATCCTTGCGGCCGTGAAGGTGAACTTCTGGCTCGGCTTCCTCGCGGCCATCACCCTGATCCTCGGTGCCGCGTACACCCTCTGGATGTACAAGCGCGTCATCTTCGGCCCCGTCGCCAACGCGAGCGTCGCCGCGCTGACCGATCTCACGCGGCGCGAGTTCTGGCTGCTGGCGAGCCTCGCGGCACTGGTCCTGTGGATGGGATTGTGGCCGAAGCCCTTCGTGGACGTGATGCACATCTCCGTCGCCGACCTGCTCGCGCAGGTGGCGAAGAGCAAACTCTGAGGCACCCGGGCACCCGATGCAAAACGATCTCCTGACCGTCCTGCCCGAGCTCATCCTGCTCTGCGGCGCTTCGGTCGTCCTGCTCCTGGACCTCCTGCTTTCGGATGCGCGGAAGCACGTGAGTTTCTGGCTCACGCAGTTGACGCTCCTGCTCTGCGCGCTCGCGACGGTCGGTCTCGTGCCCGTGGTGGTCAACCCCGCGACGTCGTTCCATGGCCTCGTCATCAGCGACCTCGCCGGGGCGCTGCTCAAGTTCTTCAACTACATCGCACTGGCGCTGACGCTCTTCTTTTCGCGCAGCTACCTCGAGGCGCGCGGGCTCTTCCGTGGCGAGACGTTCGTGCTGGCGATGTTCTCGCTGCTCGGCATGATGGTGATGATCTCGGCCGGCAGCTTCATCAGCCTCTACCTCGGACTCGAGCTGATGTCGCTCACGCTGTACTCGATGGTGGCGATGCACCGCGCGTCCAACCGCGCGTCGGAAGCGGCGATGAAGTACTTCGTGCTGGGCGCGCTCGCCTCCGGCATGCTGCTCTACGGCATGTCCATGCTCTACGGCGCGACCGGTTCGCTCGACATCCTCCAGGTGGGCCGCGCCGTCGTCGAGGGCCACGCCAATCGCACGCTGCTCGTGTTCGGCCTCGTGTTCGTCGTGTCCGGCATCGCGTTCAAGCTCGGCGCGGCGCCGTATCACATGTGGATCCCCGACGTGTACGACGGTGCGCCCACGCCGGTGACGCTGCTCGTGGGCTCGGCGCCCAAGCTTGCGGCGTTCGCCTTCATGCTGCGGATGCTGGCGGTGGCGATGGGCGGCATGGGCGACGACTGGCAGCAGATGCTCGGCGTGCTCGCCGTGCTGTCGATGATCCTCGGCAACGTCATCGCCATCGCCCAGACCAACATCAAGCGGATGCTGGCGTACTCCACGATCGCCAACATGGGCTACATGCTGATGGGCTTCCTCACCGGAAGCCTCAACGGCTACAGCGCCGCCATGTTCTTCACCGTGGCCTACGTGCTGACGACGCTGGCCTCCTTCGGCATGGTCATGCTGCTGTCGCGGCGCGGGTTCGAGGCCGATCAGCTGGACGACTTCAAGGGACTCAACCAGCGCTCGCCGTGGTGGGCGTTCGTCATGCTGCTGGTGATGTTCTCCCTCGCCGGGCTGCCGCCGACGGTCGGGTTCTACGGCAAGTTCGCGGTGATCGAGGCGGCGGTGAACGCCGGGTACATCTGGCTTGCCGTGGTGGCGGTCCTGACGTCGCTCATCGGAGCGTTCTACTACCTGCGCATCGTCAAGCTCATGTACTTCGACGACCCCGTCGACACGATGCCCATCGTCGTCCGCCGCGATACCAACGCGCTGCTGTCGCTCAACGGTCTCGCGCTGCTGCTGTTCGGCATTTTGCCGCAGCCGCTGATGGGCCTGTGCGTGGTGGCGCTCGCGCAATCCGGATTCCTCTGAAGCTGCGAGGCTGAAGCCTCGCCTACAGGCCTCGCTTACAAGCCTCGCCTACAAGACTGTAGGTCAGGCTTCAGCCTGACGGCCAACCGACGAGTATCGGTCCCGCGACGCAAGCCACGACGCAGCGAGGCAGGCGCCTCGTCGACAGGAGCATGTGTGTCGATCCACGTCCGCACGGCGCGCGTCCGGAGGCGTCGGTGCCGCGCCGCATGCTAAGATTCACGGGTTCCGGAGATCGCTGTCATGCGCGTCGGCTTTTTCGTCACCTGCCTCGTCGACCTCATGCGTCCCTCCATCGGTTTCGCCGCCATCCGGCTGCTCGAGGCCGGTGGCGCCGAGGTCTTCGTTCCTCCCTCGCAGACGTGCTGCGGCCAGCCCGCCTACAACTCCGGCGATCGTGCCGATGCGCGGGCGCTCGCGGTCAAGCTGATCGAGGAGTTCGAGGGCTGCGACTGGCTCGTCGCGCCATCGGGCTCCTGCAGCGGCATGATCCGCACGCACTACGGCGATCTCTTCCGCGATGACCCGGCCATGCTGCAGCGCGCGGAGGCGCTCGCCGCACGCACGCGCGAGCTGACCGACTTCCTGGTGAACGAGCTCCGGCTCGAGCGCGTGCCGGGACGGTTCGAGGGCACGATCACGTATCACGACAGCTGTGCGGGATTGCGCGAGATGGGCGTGAAGCAGCAGCCGCGCGCGCTGCTCGCCAAGGTGCCGGGGCTCACGCTCACCGAGATGGCGGACTGCGACACGTGCTGCGGCTTCGGCGGCACGTTCTCGATCAAGTTCGGCGAGATCTCCGCCCGCATGGCCGACAACAAGTGCCAGCACGTCGTCAACAGCGGCGCCGATGCCGTCGTGCTGGGCGATCTCGGCTGCATGCTGAACATCGAAGGACGGCTGCGCCGCCGCGGCGATGCGACGCGCGTGCTGCACGTCGCCGAAGTGCTCGCCGGCGAAGCGTCCTGAGCGCGACCGCCACCATTCCGGGGTCACCATGCAAGTCGCGTCGATGCACTTCAAGGAGCGGGCCCATGCGAACCTGCATGATGCGCAGCTCCAGGCCAACCTGCAGAAGTTCCGCGGCAAGTTCGTCGGCCTGCGCCGCGCGGCGATCACCGAGCTCGACGATTTCGAAGGCACGCGCGACGCCGCCAAGGCCATCCGCAATCGCGCCCTGGAGAACCTCGACGTCTGGCTCGAGATGTTCGAGCGCAATGCCGCCGCGCGCGGCGCCACGGTGCTGTTCGCGGAGACGCCTGCCGACGTCAATGCGCTGGTGATGGAGATCGCGCGCCGCCACGGCGTGCGCAAGATCATCAAGTCGAAGTCGATGGTGTCGGAGGAGTCCGGCCTCGACCACGCGATCGAGGCGGCGGGCATGACGGTCGTCGAGACCGATCTCGGCGAGTACATCCTGCAGATCAACGACTACGAGCCGCCGTCGCACATCATCGGGCCGGCGCTGCACAAGTCGAAGGAGGAGGTGGCCGACCTCTTCGCGAAGCGTCACGGCACGGCGCGCAAGACCGACATCGACGAGCTGTGCCTCGAAGCGCGCGGCCAGCTGCGCGAGCACTACCTGACCGCGGACATGGGCATCTCCGGCGGCAACTTCCTCGTCGCGGAGACGGGCTCCGTCGTGCTCGTGACGAACGAGGGCAATGCCACCCTCACCACGACACTGCCGAAGGTGCATGTGGCGATCTCCGGCATCGAGAAGATCGTCCCCACGCTGGAGGATGTCGCGACGCTCATGCGCCTTTTGCCGCGATCGGCCACCGGCCAGTCGATCTCGAACTACGTCGACGTGCTTACCGGCTGCAAGGGCGAAGGCGAGTTCCACGGCGCCGAGCAGATGTATTTCATCCTCGTCGACAGCGGGCGCACCAGCGTGCTGGGCAGCGAGGTGCGCGAGGCGCTGCGGTGCATCCGCTGCGGCGCGTGCATGAATCACTGCCCCGTGTACCAGAACGTCGGCGGCCATTCCTATGGGTGGGTGTATCCGGGACCCATCGGCTCGATCCTCACGCCCATGTACGTCGGGCTCGACAAGGCCCAGGACCTGCCGCAAGCGTCGACGATGTGCAACCAGTGCGGTGTCGTCTGCCCCGTGCGCATCCCGCTGCCCGACCTGCAGCGCAAGCTGCGCGAGCGCGCGTTCGAGGAAAACCTGCGGCCATGGCACGAGCGCGCCGGGTTGCGGTTGTGGGCGTGGTTCGCACTGCATCCTGCGGCCTATGCATTGGCCACGCGTGTCGGCATGCGCGTGCTGCGCTGGATGGGCGGGCGCGAGCGCATGATCCATTCGCTTGCCGCTCGGCCACGGCTGGACCGCCGAGCGCGACATGCCGGCGCCCACCGGCAAGACCTTCCGCGAGCTCTATCGCGAGCGCGCCCGTTCCCAACCGCAATCCGAACCGCTCCGGCGGGCCGCATGAACGCACCCCATTCCGCCACCATCGCGCTGCCGCGCCTGTCCCGCCGCGCCGAGTCGCTCGGCACCGAGAACGCCTTTGTCGTGCTCGCCGAAGTGAATGCTCTCGTGCGACAGGGCAAGGACATCGTGTCGTTCTGCATCGGGCAGCCGGATTTCCCGACGCCCCCGAACGTGCAGGAGGCCGCCATCGCGGCCATCCGCGCGGGAAAGCATGGCTACACCCCGTCCGCCGGCATCGACGAGCTGCGTGCGGCCGCCGCGAAGGATATCGGTGCGCGGCGCGGGCTCGAGTTCACGCGCCGATGACATCGTCGTCGGCGCGGGCGCGAAGCCGTTCATCGCCTACACGATCGCCTCGGTGACCGACTTCGGCGCGGGCGACGAGGTGATCTACCCCGTGCCGGGCTTTCCCATCTACGAGTCGCAGATCTCCGCGAACGGCGCGATCCCCGTGCCGATCTACCTGCGCGAATCGCGCGACTTCGCGTTCGACCCCGCGGAGCTCGAAGCGAAGATCTCGCCGAAGACGCGGCTCCTGATCCTCAACACGCCGCACAATCCCACCGGCGGCATGCTGCAGGCGCAGGATCTCGATGCGATCGCGGAGATACTCGCGCGGCACCCGCAGGTCTGGGTGTTCGCCGACGAGATCTACTCGCGCCTCGCCTACGCCGGCACGTTCGACAGCCTGGCCAGGCGCGCCGGCATGCTCGAGCGCACGATCATCTGCGACGGCGCTTCGAAGACGTGGGCGATGACGGGCTGGCGCATCGGCTTCGCGGCCAGCCGCGCGCTCGCACCGGTGTTCACACGCTGGATCACGAACACGGATTCGTGCGCGTCGCACATCTCGCAGTGGGCCGCGGTCGAGGCCGTCACGGGGCCGCAGGAGGCGGCTGCGGAGATGCGCGCGAGCTTTCTCGAGCGGCGCGATCTCATCGTGCGCCTGCTCAATGGCGTGCCGGGCGTCACGTGCCGCACGCCGGGCGGCGCGTTCTACGCGTGGCCGAACGTCACCGAAGCGTGCCAGCGCACCGGGTGCGCCGACTCCGAGGTGCTGCGCAAGCGCCTGCTGACGGAAGCCGGCGTGGCGGTGCTCGCGGACATCCACTTCGGCCGGCGCGTGCCCGGCGACGGCCAGCACATCCGCTTCAGCTACGCGGCGTCGCCGGCGCAGATCGAGGAAGGCATCGCCCGCGTCGACGCCTTCGTGCGCCGCAACAGCCGCTGATCGCGATGGCCACGACGATCGAGGGCAACCGGAGCGCGCGCGACGCCGTGCTCGGTCGCGTGCAGAAGGCGCTCGCGAAGACGGGCGATCGCGGCGGCGCGCGCAGCGACGCCGAGCGCTATGTCGCCGCCCACGCCCAGGGGCCGCGGCCGCGCATCGCCGACGATCTCGTGGCGCGCTTCCTCACGCGCGCCAACGACATGGCGAGCACCGTCGAGCGCATCGCCACGCGCGCCGAGGTTCCCGCCGCCGTCGCGCGCTATCTCGCGCAGGTCGAGAGCGCCACCGGTCTCGCCGCGCAGAATCCGCGCGCGGGCGTGTGCTGGCCCGAGCTCGCGGATCTCGACTGGTCGGGTGCGGGCCTTGCGATCGAAGCGCGTCCGACGCAGGGGCACGACCGGCTCGGCATCACCGGCTGCTATTGCGCCATCGCCGAGACGGGAACGCTGGTGGTGATCACCGGCGCGGACACGCCGACGGCCACGACGCTGCTGCCGGAAACGCATGTCGCGGTGGTCGATGCGCATCGCATCGTCGCCGGCATGGAGGAGGCCTTCGCGCTGATCCGCCAGGAGCGCGGCACGGTGCCCCGCGCCATCAACATGATCTCCGGCCCTTCGCGCACGGGCGACATCGAGCAGACCATCGTGCTCGGGGCGCACGGCCCGTACCGCCTGCACATCCTGCTGGTCGGCTGATCAGCCCGGCGGGGGCCATGCCGCCACGGTCGTCGCCGCGACCTGCCGCAACTGCGCGGCCGTATCCGGCGCCAGTCCCAGTGGTGGCGAGATGGGCAGCGTGGCCGGCGCGGTCGCGAGCAGCGAAGCGAGGAACACGCACGCCGTGAGATAGCTGCCCGCGGCCGTCGGATGACTGCCGTCGGCGAGATGAAGTTCGATCTCGGGGTGCTGCAGCCGCGCCGCCTGCCACGCCGGGCCGACGGGCACCACCGGTGCGGCGACGTCCCTCGCGGCTGCAAGCGTCGCCGCGGTGATCAGGTGCTGCGCCTCGGGCGCGTCGCGGCGCGCCCACGTGAGATACAGCACCGGCGTGGCGCCATGCGCGCGGATCGCGCCGGCGAAGAGCGCGACGTTGTCGCGGAAGCGCGCCGGATTCTTGACGGGCAGCGTGCTCTGCTCCTGCAGCACGACGTACGTCCAATTCGCCGCCGTGCAGGGCCGCGAGTGCGCTGCCGCCGTTCCAGTGCCGGCGCAGGCTCGCGCCGCCGGCGCTCACGATGCCCGGTCTCGACGTGGCATGCGGGGCGCGCTTCGGCACCCAGCATCGTGATCAGCGCCGGCAGGTCGTTGCGGGTGGTGTAGCTGTTGCCGATGAAGAGGATCCGCACGGCGGGCCGCGCCCGGCGCGCGGTATCAGGCATGACTGCCCGGCACGTCCGCACCGGTCGCTTCCGCGGCCTTGGCGGCGAGCTCGGGGTCGTTCTTGAACACGCCGCGGATATTGAGCGCCGCGAGCGCCACCTGCAGCGCGATGAGCGCGTACGCCCCGTCGTGCCAGCCCCACGCGATCCAGAGCGCATTGCTCGCGAGGAACACCCAGAAGCCGATGGTCCGGCGCTGCTTGGATTGCGACGCGACGAGCCACGCCGCGAGCACGGTGACGGCCATCGCAGGCCATTGCATGAGGTCGAGCAGGTCCATCGTTCACGAGTGCAGCGGCAGGAAGGGGGCGAGCGCAGGAATGCGCCGTCGGTTGGTCCCTATTTGTACTGCATCGTTCCCGGCAGCCACAGCGCGATGGACGGAAAGAACATCACGAGCGCGAGCCCGAAGATGATCAGCAGCACGTACGGCACGACGCCCATGATGATCTCCGCGAGCGGGGCGCGGCTCACGGCCTTCAGCGCAAAGAGGTTCATCCCGACCGGCGGCGTGATGAGCGCGAGCTCCAGGTTGATCGTCAGCAGGATGCCGTACCAGATCGGATTGATCTTGAGCGCGGCGAGCACCGGCAGCACGACGGGGGTCGTGATCAGGATGATCGAGATGGTCTCGAGGAACATGCCGAGCACGAAGATCAGCACCATCACCGCGCACAGGAAGCCGAGCTGGCTCAGGCCGTACTGGCCGACCAGCTCCACCATCTGGTTCGGGATGCGCAGCTTGGTCAGCACGTTGCCGAGCAGCGCCGCCGCCGCGAGGATCAGGAACAGCATCGTCGAGTTGCGCGCGGCGTCGATCGCGGAATGCCACAGGTCGCGCAAGGTGAAGTTGCGATACACGAGCATCGCGATCAGGAGCGCGGCGAGCGCGCCGACCGCGGCGGCCTCGGTTGCCGTGAACACCCCGAAGTACATGCCGCCGAGCACGACGGCGGGGAGCGTGAGCGACCAGAACGACCGCCGTGCCGCGCCGAGCACCTCGCGCGCGGAGGCACGCGGCTCGGTCTGCACGCGCTCCTTCGCGAACGCCGCCGACGTCATGCAATAGACGGCGAAGATCGCGGCCAGCATCAGCCCGGGCACCACGCCCGCCATGAACAGCGCACCCACCGAGGTGTCCGACACCACGCCGAACAGCACCATCGGACCGGACGGCGGAATCAGGATGCCGAGCGTGCCGCCCGCGCCGACCACGCCGTACGCGACGCGCGGGTGATAGCCGTAGCGGATCATGAGCGGGATGGCGGCGGAGCCGATCGTGAGAGCGGTGGCGACACTCGATCCCGAGATGGCCGCGAACACCGTGCACGCGGCCACGGTGGCGACACCCATCCCGCCCGGCAGATGCCGCAGCATGGTGTGCGCCGCGCCGAACAGATCGTCCACGACCTTGCCGCGGATCATGAACTGCGCCATCAGCGTGAAGAGCGGGATGGCCACGAGGAGATACGTGTCGAGACTGCCGAACACGATGTCGCCGATGCCGCCGAGATGGCCCTCGGCCGCGTAGAGCACGGCCGTGGCGAACAGGGTCAGGCCGGCGAACACCGGGACGCCGGTGAGCAGGACCAGCACGAGGCCCAGCAGGATGGCCGCGAAGAGCATCGGCTACTCGATGCCCGCGGGGTGATGCGAGGCGCCGGAATCGGGTGGAACCGTCGTGCCCCGCCACGCGTCGACGAAGGCGATCGCGGCCGCGAGCGCGAGCAGCGCGCCGCCCAGAGGCACCAGCAGTTGCGGCACCCACATCGGCGCGGCGAGGAAGCCGTTCGACTTGAGGCCGACCATGCGCGAGAAGGCCACCATGTCGAGGCCCTCGCGGATCAGCAGGACGCCACAGGCGAAGACCGCGAGCAGCCCGAACAGCAGCGCGATGCGCCGGCCGCGTGCGCCGAGACGCTCGGTCAGGATGTCGACGCCGATGTGATCGCCCTGGAGAAGGGCATCGGCGCCGGCGAGCATGACGCCGGCCACCAGCAGGTAGCCGACCATCTCGTCGACCCATGCCGGTGGCTGGTTGAAGAAGTACCGCATCACCACCGCGTACGCGACGAGCAGCATCGACGCGATCAGCGTCGCGGCCGCGACACCGATCCCGAGGCTCGCAAGCGCACGAACGACGCGCGACAGGACATGCACCGCGGCCGCTCCGCGTTCAGCCGCGCCGCGGGATCAGAGCTTGTCCAGCAGCTCGATGATCTTCGGTCCGCCTTCCGGCGCGGTCTTGAGGAACGCATCCACGACGGGCTTGCGCATCGCATTGGCCCACGTCTGGCGCTCCTGTGCGCTTTGCACGTGCACCGTCATGCCCTTGGCCTGCAGGTCCTTCAGCGCGGCGGCGGCAGTCGCCTCGGTGACGTCGATGGCATCGCGTTCCGTCTTCGCGGCCGCGGCCTCGATGGCCTGCCGGTGCGCCGGCGAGAGCTTGTTCCACCACGCCGGATTGGCGTACATGTGGAAATAGATCGTGAAGATCGGGCCGACGGTGCCGAATTTCTGCACCTCGTAATACTTGCGGCTGAAGGCGGCCGAAAGATCGGTCAGGCCGGCGTCGAGCACGCCCGATTGCAGCGCCTGGTACACCTCGGAACCCGGCATCGCGGACGGTGCCGCGCCCACGGCGGTCAGCGCATTGTCCGTGAGCGAGTTGAGGCCGCGGATCTTCACGCCCTTGAAGTCGTCGAGGCTCACGATGGGCTTCTTCGACGAGGTGACGATCGTCTCGCGCGTGATGTAGAGCCAGGCCACGCTCTTCACGCCGCGCTGCTCGAGCTTCTGATCGAGGAAGCGGCGAGCCTCCGATTGCGGGAACCGCTTGATCTTCTCGAGATCGCCCATCGCGTACGGGATGAGCGTCGCGCTCATTTCCGGGATGGTCGTGCCCCACTGGAAATTCACGCTCATCGCGGCTTCGATGTTCCCGCGCGCGACGGCGGGGAAATTCTCCGCGGCCTTCGCGAGCTGCTCGGAGCCGTAGAGCTGCACGTCGACCTGGCCGTTGGTGCGCTGCTTCACGTCGGCAGCGAAGCTCTCGAGCAGCTTCGTCATGTGGTGCGCCGGCGGCACCTGGTGCGAGATGCGCATGACCACGGTCTGCGCGATTGCGTTGCCCGCGAGCGCGAGCACCGCGGCGGCGCCGACCAGCGCACGAAGGGACAGCACACGAAGGGGGCGCACGCCGGAACGAGAGCGGAACGTCATTGCTGCATCTCCTCGGGAAGGAACGTCAGGAAAGCTTGCGGTGCGCGGCAAGGCGCGCGGCGAAATCCTGCAGGGCCGCCTCGCGCTTGCGCTGGCCGGACAGGCCCACGAGCTCGTTGAACTCGTCGAAGGCGAGCATGCGCGACAGGTAGCCGGCGCTCGTGCCGGTCTCGCGAATGGTGCGGAAGAGCTCGCGCAATGCGAATGCCGCCGCGTACGTCGCCGCGACCGGGAATACGACGGCCGCGTAGCCGATCGCCTGCAGCTCGTCGGCGGGAAGGAGCGGCGAGAGACCCGTCTCGACGTTGTTGGCGAGGCACGGACCGGGAATCTCGGACACGATGCGGCGCATCTGATCGACGCTCGTGGGTGCCTCGACGAAGAAAAGGTCGGCGCCGGCCTCGTGGGCGAGTTGCGCCCGCGCGATGGCGTCATCGATGCCATTGACCGCCAGCGCGTCGGTGCGCGCCATGATGACGAGGTCGGGATCCTCGCGCGCGTCGAGCGCTGCCTTGATCTTGCCGAGCCAGTCGGCGACGGGCACGACGCCCTTGCCGGCCATGTGGCCGCAGCGCTTCGGGAACACCTGGTCCTCGATGAAGAGTCCGGCCACGCCGGCCTTCTCGTACAGCCGGACCGTGCGGGCGACGTTGGTCACGTTGCCGAAGCCGGTGTCGGCATCGGCGAGCAGCGGCAGCTCCGTCGCGTCGCAGTAGCGCCCGTACATCTCGGCGAGTTCCGTGACGGAGAGCTGGGACGAGTCCGGCCGGCCGAGCAGGGTGGCCGTCGCCCCGTAGCCGCCGGCGGTGATCGCGGAGAATCCCGCGGCCTCGGCGAGCCGGGCACCGAGCGCGTCGTGGATTCCCGGCATCACCAGGATGTCCGGCGCTTCGATCAGGGTCCTGAGGCGAGTGGTCTTGCGCACGTCCGGCATCGGGTCAGGCAGGAAAACGCTATTGTCCCATACCAAACGCGAGCGCGATCCTGCCGCCGCTGCTGCACGGCGCTGTGTAAAAACGACTGCACGTCCCGGCATTTCGTGGCGCATGCCGGCGGGCAGGTGTGCGGCGTGGTGCGTTTTCCCGGCGGATGCGGACGTTGGATGCGTGGCACCGAACTTGCTGACGCTTCCCGTGTTTCACACTCGGGGAGTTGGCCATGGGGAAAAGCCTGCGAAGCCGTGCAACGCGCCAGGCCATAGGACTGGCCTTCGTCGGTGCCGTCACCATCACCGGTGCGTATGCCTTCGCGCAGCGTGCCGAGGGTCCCACGGGACTGAAGGCCGACGTTTCCGTCCTGCGCTCGCAGGCGGCGGAAACGCTGCTTCTCGTGGAGGAGGCGCCGGGGTTGCCGCCCACGTTCACGCAGGCGCACGCGGAGCAGCTCGGGCGCGACATCCAGGATCAGGAGCAGCACATCGCCCGATTGCAGGTCGTGTCGGAGCTCTCGTCCGCCCACGACAGCGCGCGGCATGCGGCCGAGCAATTGCGCACCATCGTGGTCGCGCTCGCGCAGGGCGAGCCCGCGACCACCGAAGCCGGCGCGGCTGCGGGCTTGCTGGCGCGCCGGCTCGAGACGATCGAGGAAAGCCTCAGGCGCTGAGCAGCGCAAGGCTGCGGAACGCCATCGTCCCGTCTTCAGCCTCCGCCTCGCCCGTGATGGCCTGACGGCGCTCGCAAGGCGAGATGCGGCGTCACCCGGTGCCGGACGCCCGCGATCTCCACCGCGTACTCGGCGCCGAGCACGGCATCGTCCGTGAGCGCGTCGCCGCGCGCGTAGGCCATCGCGATCGCGCGGCCGTGACGCCAGCTGTATCCCGCGGACGTGAGCTCCCCGCTCGTGCGGCCGTTCATCACGAGCGGCTCGCCGCCCCACGGGAATGCTGCAGGGTCGTCGAACGTGAAGAGCAGCAGGCGCTTTCCGAGTGGCGCCGCCGCCTTCGCGGCGAGCGCGTCGCGGCCGATGAAGCCGCCGGGCTTGTCGAGCCTGACGGCGAAGGCGAGTCCGGCTTCCCATGGCGTCTCGTCGGGCGAGAGCTCGGCGCCCCATGCGCGCCGGCCCGCCTCGATGCGCAGTGCGTCGAGTGCGTAGTAACCCGCGTCGCGCAGTCCGCACGCGGCGCCTTCCGTCTGCAAGGCGTCGTACAGCGTGACGCACTGATCGGTGCTCACGTAGAGCTCGTAGCCGGGCCCGCCGACGTAGCTCATGCGTGCAGCTCGCACGCGCGCATAGCCGACATCGATGTCGCGCCAGGCGCCGAACGGCATGGCCGCGCGGGAGAGCTCGTCGGGCGAGAGGCGTGCGAGCAAGGCTTCGGCCTTCGGGCCCATGACCGAGACGACGGACCATGCACTCGTGACGTCGACCAGGCTCGCATGCTCGTCCGGCCCGATGTGGCGCTCGATCCATGCCTGGTCCCGCGTTCCCTGGGCAGAGCCGGTGACGATGAAGAACGTGTCGTGCGCGATCCGCAGCATGGTGAGGTCGCTCTCGAATCCGCCGCGCTCGTTGAGCAGCGCGGTGTACACCATGCGGCCGGGTGCGATGTCCACATCGTTTGCAGCGAGGCGCTGCAGTACGCGCAGCGCGTCGCAGCCCTTCAGCACGAATTTGGCGAACGAGGTCTGGTCGAACACGACGACGTCTTCGCGACACGCCCGCTGCTCCGCGAGCACGTGCGGCAGCCAGCCCGGTGTGCCGAACGTGGGAGGGGGCGGCGCGGCGCCTGCGGGCAGGAAGTAGTTCGCGCGCTCGAAGTTCATCTTGGTCCCGAACACGGCGCCGCGCGCGGCGAGGCGGTCGTACAGCGGCGAGCGCCGCAACGGGCGCACGGTGGCGAGCTCCTCGCGCGGCCACCGCATCGCGTAATGCAGGCCCAGCGACTCCACCGTGCGGTCGGCGAGATGGCGGCGGTTCGCGTGCAGCGGCGCGAAGCGGCGGATGTCCACGTCCCAGAGGTCGAGCGACGGCGAGCCGTCGACGATCCATTCCGCGATGAGCTGTCCGGCGCCCCCGGCATTGGCGATGCCGGCGGAGTTGAATCCCGCGCACACGAAGTAGCCATCGACCTCCGGCGCTTCGCCGAGGACGAAGTTGCCGTCGGGCGTGAAGCTCTCGGGGCCGTTCAGCAGCAGCTTGACCTCGGCCGTTTCGAGACACGGTGTGCGATGCACGGCGCCTTCCATCAGCACCTGGAACTGGTCCCAGTCCTCCGGAAGGAGCTGGAACTCGAAGCCCGGGGGGATCGGATCGACGTTCCAGGGCTTCGCCTTGGGCTCGAAGCCGCCCATCACGAGGCCGCCGACCTCTTCCTTGTAGTAGATGCAGTGATCGGGGTCGCGGATCACCGGCAGGGCGGGCGTGACGCCGGCGATCGGCCGGGTGACGATGTAGAAATGCTCGGCCGCGTACAGCGGGACGGTGACGCCGGCCATGCGTCCGAACGCCCGTGCCCATTGCCCGGCGCAGTTGACGAGGGTCTCGCATTCGGTGCGTCCCTCGACGTCGCCCGCGCGCCAGCGCACTGCGCCCACATGCCGTCCGTGCATCTCCACGGCGGTGACCTGCACGCCTTCGAGGAGCATCGCCCCGCGCATGCGCGCACCCTTGGCGAGCGACTGCGTGAGGTCGGTGGGATTCGCCTTGCCGTCCCCGGGAATCCAGACGCCGCCGACGAGATCGTCGGTGCGCAGGATGGGCGCGAGACGGGCGATCTCGGAGGGCGACACGAAGTCGAACTCGATGCCGAAGCTCTGCGCGCGGGCCATCTGGCGCTTGAGCAGCGTGAGCCGTTCCGGCGTGCTCGCGACGTTGAGGCTCCCGCATTGCTTCCAGCCCGTCGCGAGCCCCGTTTCCGCCTCGAGCGACGCGTACAGCGAGATGCCGTAGCGGCTCATGCGCGTGGCATTGCGCGTGGCGCGCAACTGCCCGACGAGACCTGCGGCATGCCACGTGGTGCCGCAGGTGAGGCGCCCCTGCTCGAGGAGGATCACGTCGCGCACGCCGAGCTTGGCCAGATGGTAGGCGGTCGATACGCCGGCGATCCCGCCACCGACGATGACGACGCGTGCGTGACCGGGTGGTGTGTTCATGCTCCTCCCATGGACTGGCAGGACTCTACAGCCTCAGCGCGGCGATGCCGGCCACGACGCTCGCCGCGCCGGCGAACCGCGCGAGGCCGAAACCTTCGCGCAACCACAGCGCACCGATGATCGCGGCGAAGAGGACCGAAGTCTCGCGCAGCGCGGACACGGTCGCTACCGGCGCCTGCGTCATCGCCCACAGCACGATGCCGTAGGCGGCGAGGCTGCCGCCCCCGGCGAGGAGCCCGCGCCGCCATCCGAGGCGCACGTAGCGCGTGCCCGCGGCGCCGAAGCGCAAGCGTGCCCACAGCAGGAACGGCAGGCCTTCGAGGAAGATCAGCCACGTGACGTAGCTCGCGGCGTTGCCGGAAGCGCGCGCCCCCGCACCATCGATGAGCGTGTAGGCCGCGATGATGGCCGCATTCGCGAACGCCCAGCGTGCTGCGGCCGGCGGGTGCCGCTCGCGCCGCACGAAGGCGATGCTCACGATGCCCGTGCAGATGAGCAGGATGCCGAGCGTCGCCTGCGGCGTGGGCCACTCGTGCAACAGCACGACGCCGAGGATGGTCACGAGCAACGGCGCGGTGCCGCGCATCAGCGGATAGGCGAACGAGAGGTCGCCCGTGCGGTACGCCTGCGCGAGCGTGACGTAGTAGGCGAAGTGGATGGCCGCGGAGGCGGCCGCGAACTTCCACGCGGCGGGATCGGGCAGTGGCACGAACGGCAGCAGCACGAGTCCCCAGAACGACGAGCCCGCGACGACCGCGGCCGTATCGAGCAGGGGCTCGCCGCCGCGGGCGCCCTTGAGCAGCGCGTTCCAGCCCGCGTGCAGCACGCCGGCGCCGAGCACCGCGAGGGTCACCGGCAGGGAGATCTCAGCGGCCGGCATGGTGCAGCAGCACGTCGTGCGCGATCAAGGCGGGAGTGGATGGGACGGCGAGCGTGCGAGACGCACCGCGCCGTGCGGCGGACGACAGGATGCTTCACGCGGCGCCGCGTTCACGCCACGCGCGGCTTGCCCTCTGGCCAGGCGTCGCCCGCCGGTGGCTCGTCCTCCTGCAGCCGACGCTGCAGCGGAGCCGCCGGCGTTTCCTTGAGGCGCGTATTCGCGAGCACGCCTGCCTGCTCGAGGATGGGATACGCGATCGAGCAGATGTGCGAGTTGATGCGCCGCATGTCGGAGATGAGGTCGATGTGCAGCGACGAGGTCTCGATGCTCTCCAGCGTGTTTCCGGCCAGACGTTCCAGGTGCGAGTTCGCGTACGCGCGCTCGAGATCGCGCACCAGGACCTTCTGCGCGAGGAGCTCCTGCGCGCTCTTCAAGTCGCCGGTCATGAACACGGTGAGGCCGAAGCGCAGGTTGGCGACGAGGCGGCTGTGGAGGTCGCAGATCTCCGCCATGCCGGCCTCGGAGAAATTGCGTCCCTTGTCGATCTTCTTGTCGACGACGTCGGTGATGATGCGCTCGATGATGTCGCCGATCTGCTCCATGTTGATCGTGAAGGACACGATATCGGCCCAGCGCCGGCCTTCCTTCTCCTCCAGTGCCTCGCGCGAGATCTGGGTCAGGTAGAGCTTCACGGCGGTGTAGAGGTCGTCGACGACGTCGTCCATCTTGCGCAGGCGCTCGGCGAGCGCGCGGTCGTTGGTGCGGACAACGGTCAGCATGCCGATCAGCATCTGCTCGATGACGTCGCCGATGCGCAGGGCCTCGCGGGCGGCGTAGGAGATGGCGAGCGACGGCGTGGCCAGCGCCGAGGGATCGAGATGCCGCGGCTTCGCGGGATCGTCCAGCGCTTCCTTGGCCGGCAGCAGGCGTTCGGCGACGCGCGCGATGGGCGCCGTGAAGAACAGGAAGGCGAGCGCGAGCACGCCATTGAAGGCGAGATGGAACAGCACGACCTCGCGCGCGGGATCGAGGTCCATCGCGCCGATCGGTGCCTCGATGAGGCCGATCAGCGGCAGCACGACGACGCAGCCGATGAGCTTGAACAGGAAGTTGCCGAGCGTGACGCGGCGCGCTTCCGGCACGGCGCGCAGGGTGGAGAGCATGCCAAGCAGACCGCTGCCGAAGTTCGCGCCGAGCACGAGCCCCAGCGCGACTTCGAGACCGATGACGTGCAACGCAGCGAGGGATGCGATCAGCAGCACCACCGCGAGGCTCGAATAGCACAGCACGGTGAGCATGGCGGCGACGAGCATGTCGAGCAGCACGTCGCCAGTGAGCGAGGCGAAGATCACCTTCACGCCCGCCGCCTGCGCGACGGGGTGCGCGGCGACGCCGATCCATTGCAGGGCGAAGATGATGAGCCCGAGGCCGATCAGGATGCGCCCGAAGCGCCCGACCGTTGCCGCCTGCCACGTGAGGAACAGGGTGACCCCGACGAAGATGAGCAGCGGCGCGAGCCACGACAGGTCGAACGACAGCACGAGGGTGACGAGCGAGGTGCCGACGTCCGCGCCCAGCATCACGGCCAGTGCGGGGGCCGTACCGATGAGCCCCTGGCCCGCGAACGCGGCGACGATGAGCGCGGTGGCCGTGCTGCTCTGGATGAGGCCGGTGACGCCGAGGCCCGCGAAGAACGCGCTCACCGGGTGCCCGACGCTCTGCCGCAGCACGCGCCGCAGGTCGCCGCCGTAGAGGCGCAGGATGCCCGTGCGCACGATGTGCGTGCCCCAGACGAGGAGCGATACACCGGCAAGGAGGTTGAGGAGAGTCTGCACGGTTGCTAGGACGCTTCTGCTTCAACGCCGTGGAGCGCGCGATCGATGACATCGAACGCACGATCGAGTTCGGCCTCGGCAATGACCAGTGGAGGTGACAGCGTCAGCACGTTGCCCTGGCCCACCTTGAAGGAGAGGCCGTCGGCGAGGCACCGGTACATCACCGTTTCGGCCTCGCGCCGCGCGGGATGCCCGTCGCGGACGAGCTCGATGCCGAGCAGTAGGCCGATGCCGCGCACGTCGCCCACCAGCGGATGGCGCGCCTTCAGGTCGTGCATGCGTTGGAGGGCGCGCGCGCCCAGCGCCCGGGAGCGCTCCAGCAGACCCTCGCGCTCGATCACTTCGAGCGTGGCGAGCGCCGCGGCACAGCCGACGGAGCTCTTCTCGTGCGTGTAATGCCCGAGCGCGCGATCGGCGGCGATGTCGAGGTCGCGGCGCGCGATGAGCGCCGCCATGGGGAACACGGCGCCGCCCAGTCCCTTGCCCAGCACGACCATGTCGGGAACGATGCCGTAGTGCTCGAACGCGAACATGCGTCCGGTGCGCCCGAGGCAGATCGGCACCTCGTCGAGGATCAGGAGCGCACCGTGGCGGTCGCACGCCTCGCGCAGCCTGCGGTAGTAGTCCGGCGGCGGGATCTGCACGTCGGTGCAGCGGATCGTCTCGACGATCACGGCGCCGACGTCCTCCTCCTTGGCCAGCACGTAGTCCACGTACTCCGCGCAGCGCAGGTTGCATGCGCCGGCGCAGCCGAAGCTGCAGCTCCGCGGATCGCACGGCGGCGCGTGCTCGGTGCCGGGCAGCAGCGGGCCGATGCCCTTGCGGAAGACGGCCTCGCCGCCGACCGAGATCGCATCGAGCGAAGCACCGTGGAAGGAATCCCACATCGACAGCGTCTTGTGCCGCCCGGTGGCGAGCCGCGCGAGCTTCATGCGCCATGCCGATCGCCAGCGTGCCGCCGGGCGCGAACAGCACCTTGCCCAGTGGATCGGGGGCGAGTGCGGTGAGGCGCGCGGCCAGCTCCACCGCGGCCTGGTTGGTGAAGCGCCGCGGCGAGAACGGCAGGGTATCGAGCTGCGCCTTCACGGCGGCGATCACGTGCGGGTGGCGGTAGCCGACCTGATGCACGTTGTTGCCGTGGAAATCCATGATCCGCCGACCCTCGCAATCTTCGAGCCAGATTCCGTCGGCCGCGACGAGGGCGTCGAAGCAGGGCGTCGACAGCGACTGGTGCAGGAAATGGCGGGCGTCCTCGGCGAGCACCTCGCGCGTGGCCGCGTGCACGTATCCGGCCTCGAAGGCACGCCGCTGCGGTGTCAGGTTGACGTCGCCTTCCGCGGCAAGGTCGTGCGGCCGCTCGGGAAGGTGCCCGCCGGGGGCTGGAGCGCGGTCGTTCACTGCGTGCCGGACGTCCTTGCCGGTGTCCTGCGGAAGGAAGAGGCGCGCATCACCACGGCAGGGAGTACGTCTTGACGTTGGTGAAGCTCTTCATCGCCTCCTGCACGCCCTCCTTGTAGCCGAGGCCGGAATCCTTGATGCCGCCGAAGGGCGTCAGTTCCAGGCGGTAGCCCGGCACCTCGCGCACGTTGACGGTGCCCACGTGGAGGCCGGCGATGCAGCGGGTGATGTAGTCGAGGCGGTTGGTGCAGATGGCGGAGGAGAGCCCGTACGCCGTCGAATTGGCGATGCGGATGGCGTCGTCGAGGTCGCGGAAGCGGATCACCGGCGACACCGGGCCGAAGGTCTCGAACTTGACGAGCGGCATGTCCGGCGTGACGTGATCGACGACGGTCGGCGAATACAGCGCGCCATTGCGCTTGTTGCCGTGCAGCAAGCGCGCCCCGAGCCCGACCGCTTCGTTCACGCGGGCTTCGAAGCTGCGCGCCGCGGCCTCGTCGATGACCGTGCCCATGTCCATCGACGGATCCATGGGATCGCCGTAGGTCCAGGCGCGGGTGCGGTCGAGGAGCCGCTCGACGAAGGCATCGGCCACCTTCTCGTGCACGAGCATGCGCTTCACGGCCGTGCAGCGCTGGCCGGAGTTCTTGTACGAACCGGCCGCGGCCAGGCTTGCCGCCTCGTCGAGGTCGGCGTCTTCCATCACGATGATCGGATCGTTGCCGCCGAGCTCCAGCACCTGGCGCTTGTAGACCGCCCGCGCGGCGATGTGCTTGCCGATCGGCACGCCGCCGGTGAACGTCACCAGATCGA
Source organism: uncultured beta proteobacterium (assembly GCA_963734575.1). Lineage (GTDB taxonomy): Bacteria > Pseudomonadota > Gammaproteobacteria > Burkholderiales > Casimicrobiaceae > CAIWHR01. The sequence continues at coordinate 80,542 of CAVTHT010000016.1, forward strand.
CGTCGGCATGGGTGAGGAGCTCGTCGGCGATCTCGCGCGGATCCCCGGTGACCACCGAGAACATCGCCGGCGGCAGCCCGGCCTCGTACAGGATGTCCGCCAGTGCGAGCGCCGACAGCGGCGTCTTCTCGGTGGGCTTCAGGACCATCCGGTTGTTCGTCGCGATCGACGGCGCGACCTTGTGCGCGACCTGGTTGAGCGGATGATTGAAGGGAGTGATCGCCGTGATCACGCCGAGCAGCGGCTCGCGCAGCGTGTACACCTTGCGCGACTTGCCGTGCGGCGTGAGATCGCACGAGAACACCTGCCCGTCGTCGGTGAGGGCGGCGTTGCCGGCGAACACGAACACGTCGCAGGCACGTCCCACCTCGTACAGCGAATCCTTCTTGCAGATGCCGCACTCCGCCGTGATGAGGTCCGAGAGCTCGTCCGTGCGGCTGCGGATGATCTCCGCCGTGCGCTGCAGGATGCGGGCACGGTCGAAGCGCGAGAGCGTCGCCTTGTACGCGCGGGCCGTGGTGATCGCGCGGCGGATGTCCTCGACCGACGCCCTGGGGACCGTGCCGACGACCGCACCGGTGTAAGGATTGTGCACGTCGAGGCTGCGCTCGCCACCGACCAGCTCGCCCGCGATGCGCATCTTCTCGCGCAGGACGTGTCCCGCACGCAATCCCTTGAGCTCGGTCATCATGTTCATGGCAGGATCGTTCGCGTGCGCTATTGCAGGTAATTGAGGGCGAGGTCGAAGGCGTCGAAGTTGCGCCAGCGGCGTCCCTGCGGCAAGGATTTGCCGGGGCGGTTCGCGACGATCGGCACCTGCTGCTCGGAAACGCCGCCATGCGAGCGCAGCGGGGCGTCGAGCCCGCTCAGGTCGTGTCGGTCGCGACTCGTGCCGATCACCGACAGGCGCTCGGCGATCACCACGAGATCGCCCACGCGGTCGGGCGGGAGCTCGAACCGCGCGCAGGCCTCGGCGCGCGACAGCACGGCCTCGATGCCCGGCACGGCGGCGATCGCTGGCGACGCGCGGTCCGCTGGAACGGCATCGGACAGGTAGACGGTCGCGAACGAGCCGAGCGCGCCGTGGTGCACGACGTACGGGTCCGTGATCGGCAGGATCACGCGCGTCGTTCCCGCCCCGTGGGCGCGGTCGAGCAGGTCCTGCAGGAAGACGATGTTCGGTCGCCCGAACGGCGTCGGTCTTGGCGTTCATGCCATGGTCGGCCGTCAGCACGATCACCGCGCCTTCGGCGTCGAGCGCGCGCAGGTAGCCGTCCATCATGGCGTAGAAGTCGTTCGCCGCATCCGTGCCGGGCGCCGCCTTGTGCTGCACGTAGTCGGTGGTGGAGAGATACATCACGTCGGGCCGCTGGGCGCGCATCAGCCGCACGCCCGCCGCGAACACGAACTCCGAAAGCGCCGCACTGTAGACCGACGGCACTTCCATGCCGACCATGCGGGGCACGTCGCGCGATGCCGTGCGTCGCGAGCGTCGCCTCGTTCGCCTTCTCCGACGAGAAGCAGATGCCCGACAACCCATGGCCGAGCAGCGCACGCAGCTTGTCCTTGGCCGTCACGACGGCCACGCTCGCGCCGCGATCCGCCAGCGCGGCGAGCAGCGTTCCCGCGCGCAGGTACCGCGGATCGTTCATCATCACTTCGGCGCCCGCGTCGCGGTCCCAGAAGTAGTTGCCGCAGATGCCGTGGACGGAGGGCGGTGCGCCCGTGACGATCGACAGGTTGTTGGGATTGGTGAACGACGGCACGACGCAATCGGCGGTGAGGCACATGCCCCGCTGGCGCAGCTCCGCGAGGTAGGGCGTGCATCCGGCGGCGATCGCCTGGTTGAGATACTCGGGCTCGCAGCCGTCGATGCACAGCACGACGACGGGCTGGCGGGGCAGGGCGTACGAGCGACCGTTGACGGTAACGCTTTCCTGGGACACGGGACTCACCGGGCTTTCCTCGGTTTGCTGGCGCCGTTGCCGCCGGCGGCCTTCACCTTGTGCATGCGGTCCTGGCTCGCCATGACGTGATCGTGCAGCGCGCGGCCCGCACCCTCGCCATCGCCCGCGGCGATGCGCTCGACGATGTGGCGGTGCTCGCGCGTGGATACCGGCAGCGCACCGCCCTGCGCCAGCGTCGTGCGCCGGAAAAGCCGCAGCTCGTTGACGAGGCGGCGATAGGTCGTCAGGAGCTTCGCATTGCCGGCGAGCTCCACCAGACGATCGTGGAAGTCGAGGTTCGCCTGCAGAAAGGTATCGACGTCGTTGCGCGCCGCGGCGCGCTCCATGCGGTTCACGAGCGCGCGCAGCTCGCGCACGGCCTCCGCGCTCGCGGTCTCGGCCACGCGCCGGCCGACGAAGGCATCGAGCACCGCGCGCAGCTCGTAGATCTCGTCGGCTTCCTCGACCGGGATCTGCCGCACGTAGACGCCGCGGTTCTTCTCGAGCCGTACGAGTCCCGATTCCTCGAGGGCGCGGAAGGCCTCGCGCACCGGCCCGCGCGAGACGCCGAGGGACTCCGCGAGCGCAGCCTCGCTCAGCTTGCCGCCTGGGGCGAGGTCTCCGGTCAGGATCATGCGCTCGATCTCGCGCTGCACGAGCGTGGGGAGCGAATGCGACTGCAGCGCGGAGATCGACGGGCTCGCGCTCGGCGCGGGCTTCGCCGGCCGGGCGGACGCAGGGGCCGTGGCCGCGCGACGGGCGTTGCCGGCCGGCGCGAGCGGTGGCTTCAGCAGCTTGAGCATGTTGCGTATTGGACGGCGATGGCTGTAGATTGTCAACAATCTGCAATCGCCGGCGCGGCCCCACAGCGTGGCGCTGCGACAGCGGAGCAGTCGGTTGCTGGGCCGTGAGGTGCGGCGTACGATTCCGGCCACTTCGATCCAGCGCGGCGCATTCACATGCGCGTCATGCACGACAACGAAGATCGCGTTTCCTGCATCCCACCCAAGGAGCGAGCCCATGAAACGAACGTCCCACGTCTGGCAGCAGATGTTTGCCTGCCTCGGCGCTGCACTGGCCCTCGCGGTCGGCGATGCGTCGGCCCAGAAGACGCAGCTCACCGTGTACACCGCGCTGGAAACCGATCAGCTCAAGGCCTACCAGGAAGGCTTCAACAAGGTGAATCCGGACATCGAGCTCACCTGGGTGCGCGATTCGACCGGCATCATCACGGCGAAGCTGCTTGCAGAGAAGGCCAACCCCAGGGCCGACGTCGTGATGGGCGTGGCGGCAACGAGCATGGCGATCTTCGATGCGGAAGGCATGCTGGTGCCTTACGCACCCGCGGGGCTCGCGCGCATCGACCCGCGCTACCGCGATGCGAAGAATCCGCCGGCATGGGTCGGGATGGACGTGTGGGGCGCGACGATCTGCTTCAACACGGTGGAAGCGCAGAAGCGCAACATCCCGAAGCCCGAGACGTGGAAGGACCTCACGAAGCCGGCCTACAAGGGACAGATCGTGATGCCGCATCCGGCGTCGTCCGGCACGGGCTTCTTCGACGTGACGGCGTGGCTGCAGCTCTACGGCGAGCAGGAAGGCTGGAAGTTCATGGACGGCCTGCACGAGAACATCGCGCAGTACATGCACTCCGGCTCGCGCCCGTGCGCGGCGGCGGCCAACGGCGAATACGTCGTCGGCATCTCGTTCGAGTATCGCGCCAACCGCGAGAAGGCGCAGGGCAAGCCGATCGATCTCGTGTTCCCGAAAGAAGGCCTGGGCTGGGACCTCGAAGCGAGCGGCATCCACAAGGGCACGAAGAACATGGCGGCCGCGCAGAAGCTGATGGACTGGCTGGCCTCCGACGCCGCAATGGCGCTGTACGCCAAGAACTTCGCGATCGTGGCGGTGCCGAGCCAGTCGCAGCCGCTGCCCAACGTCCCGGCGAACTACAGCTCCATGCTGGCGAAGAACGATTTCATGTGGGCGGCCAAGAACCGCGACAAGATTCTCGCGGAATGGAGCAAGCGCTACGAGTCCAAGGCGGCGCCCAAGTAGATGGCATCACCCGTTCCCGCCGCCGCTTCGCACGCGCGCCTCGAGGTTGCCGCGGGCGTGGCGGCGCGCGGCGCAACGGCAGACACCACCAAGGCGGCACTGGCGCTGCATGCCGTGCACAAGCGCTTCGGCACGTTCGTCGCGTTGCGTTCGGTGGACCTCGCGATCCAGCCGGGGGAGCTCGTCTGCTTCCTCGGTCCCTCGGGATGCGGCAAGACCACGCTGCTGCGGATCATCGCCGGGCTCGAGCGGCAGACGAGCGGCGAGGTGATCCAGAACGGGCGCGACGTGTCGAACGCGCCCCCCGCGGCGCGCGACTACGGCATCGTGTTCCAGTCGTACGCGCTGTTCCCCAACCTGACCGTGCGCGACAACGTCGCGTATGGCCTCGTCAATCGCCGCGCCGGGCGGCACGCCATCGCGGCGCGCGTGAAGGAGCTGCTTGCGCTGGTCGGCCTGCCCGACGCCGGCCCGAAATATCCGAGCCAGCTCTCCGGCGGCCAGCAGCAGCGGATCGCGCTCGCGCGCGCGCTCGCGACCTCGCCGTCGCTGCTGCTGCTCGACGAGCCGCTGTCCGCGCTCGATGCCAAGGAGCGCGAGCGCCTGCGCGGCGAGATCCGCCAGCTCCAGCGGCGCCTCGGCGTCACCACCGTCATGGTCACGCACGACCAGGAAGAGGCGCTGTCGATGTCCGATCGCGTCGTCGTGATGAATCATGGCGGCATCGAACAGGTCGGCACGCCGCTCGAGGTCTACGAGCGCCCCGCGTCGCCCTTCGTGGCCGATTTCCTCGGCAAGGTCAACGTTCTCCGCGCGACGTGTCTCGGCGGCGGTCGCTATCGCGTGGGCCAGTGCGAGCTCACGACGACGGCAGACGGCGTCGCGGCAGGGGAGAGCGTGCGCCTCTACCTGCGGCCGGAAGATCGCATCCTCGCGGATTCGGGTCCGCTCGAAAGCCGGCCGAACCATCTCAGCGGCCGCGTCGTGCACCTCGACTTCCATGGCACCTACTGCCTCGCCAACCTCGAGGTCGATGGCTTCGACGGCCAGTGCATGCTGCTCTACTGCTCGCTCAATCAGGCGCTGGAGCTCGGCGTCCGCGAGGGCGCGACGCTGCCCTTCGCCGTGCGTGGCGAGCGCGTGCGCGTGTTCGCGGGCTGACGGGGTCTTCATGCCGCGCAACCACGCGCGCAGCGACGGGTCGCGTTGAGCACGCTCGCCACCCGCTTGCCGGCACGCCGCACGCGCGGCCTGCGCGAGGCCATCGCCGCGCGCGGCGGCCTCGTGCTGCTGTGCGCCGCGCTCTTCGTCTTCCTCACGGTGCCGCTGGCGACGCTCTTCATCCGCAGCGTCGAGGACCGCGACGGCACCTTCGTCGGTCTCGTCAACTTCGTTCGCTATTTCGACTCGGCTGCGCTCGCACTGTCGGCACAGCACACGGTGGTGTTCGCGCTCTGGACGACCGCGCTGACGGTACCGCTCGCGTTCGTCTTCGCCTATGCCATCCAGCGGAGCTGCATTCCGTGCAAGGGGCTGTGGCGCAACATCGCTCTGATCCCGATCCTCGCGCCGTCGCTGCTCGCGGCGATCTCCTTCATCTATCTCCTGGGCAACCAGGGCTGGCTCAGGGGCGCGCTCGGCTGGTTCGGCCTCTCGACGATCTACGGCCTGCCGGGCATGGTGCTCGCGATGACGTTCGCGTCCTTTCCCCATGCGGTCATGATCCTGCTCGCGTCGCTGGCCCTCGCCGACGCGCGCCTGTACGAGGCCGCGGACGCGCTGGGCACGAGCGCGTGGCGGCGATTCTGGACGGTCACGCTGCCGGGCGCGCGCTACGGCCTCATCTCCGCCACGATGGTGGTGTTCACGATGGCGGTGTCGGAGTTCGGCGTGCCGAAGGTCATCGGCGGCAACTACAACGTGCTCGCGATCGACATCTACAAGCAGGTGGTCGGGCAGCAGAATTTCCAGATGGGCGCCGTCGTCGGGCTGCTGCTGCTGTTGCCGGCGGTGGCCGCCTTCCTCATCGACATGATCGTCCGGCGGCGCCAGCAGGCGCTCGTGAGCGCCCGCAGCATTCCCTACAGCCCGGCGCGATCGGCCGGACGCGACGGCGTGCTGCTCGCTTTCGTGCTGCTGATCTCGGCCGCGATGCTGCTGGTCATCGGCATGGCGGTGTTCGCGTCCTTCGTGAAGGTGTGGCCGTACAACCTGTCCTTCACGCTCAACCACTACACCTACGGCTTCGAGGAGGCGGGCGTGGACCACGCGTACCGCAACAGCCTCGCCATGGCCGGATGGTGCGCGGTGCTCGGCGCCGGCATCAGCTTCGCCGGCGCGTACTGGCTCGAGAAAACGCGCGGCGCCGATCTGCTGCGCCCGGTGATCCGGCTCCAGGCGATGCTTCCGATGGCCGTGCCCGGTCTCGTTCTCGGCATCGGCTACATCCTGTTCTTCAACCATCCCGCGAACCCGCTCAACGTGCTCTACGGCACGATGACGATCCTGGTCGCGTCGACGATCATCCACTACTACGCATCGAGCCATCTGACCGCGGTGACTGCGCTCAAGCAGCTCGACAACGAGTTCGAGTCGGTGTCGGCGTCGCTCAAGGTCCCGTTCTACCGCACCTTCCTGCGCGTGACGGTGCCCGTGTGCCTGCCGTCGCTCGTGGATATCGCCCGCTACTACTTCGTCAACGCGATGACGACGATCTCGGCGGTCGTATTCCTCTACTCGCCGAAGACGATGCTGGCGTCGATTTCCATCGTGCAGCTCGACGAGGCCGGCGCGATGGGCTCGGCCGCGGCGATGGCGACGCTGATCGTCGTGACCTCGGCGGTGATCACCGTGCTCTCCCTTGCCATCGAGGGCCTCGTCCTGCGCCGTACCCAGGCGTGGCGGATCGTGTCCCGCGCGGTATAGCCCTGACGCACTCCAAGGAGCTGTCATGAGTCTTTTCTCCCGCGATCCCATCCTGCTCACGCCCGGGCCGCTCACGACTTCGCTCGCCACCAAGACCGCGATGCTGCGCGACTGGGGCTCCTGGGACAGCGCCTTCAATGCCGTGACGGCCGCCGTGCGCCGCAAGGCCCTCGATATCGTGCACGCGCAGGGCACTCACGAATGCGTGCCTTTGCAGGGCAGCGGCACCTTCGCGGTGGAGGCGGCGATCAACACGCTGGTGCCGCGCGGCAGCGGGCACGTGCTGGTGCTCATCAACGGCGCGTACGGCACGCGCATGGCGAAGCTCACGCGGATGATGGGTCGCAAGGTCACGGAATTCCAGACGGCGGAGGACGTGCCCACCACGCCGCAGGACGTCGACCGCCTGCTGAGCGCGGATCGCAGCATCACGCATGTCGGACTCATCCATTGCGAGACCTCGACCGGCATCCTCAATCCGCTGCCGGAGATCGCCGCGGTCGTGCAGCGCCATGGCAGGAGTCTCATCGTCGATGCCATGAGCTCCTTCGCGGCGCTGCCCATCGACGCGCGCACCACGCACTTCGATGCGCTCATCGCGGCATCCGGCAAGTGCGTCGAAGGCCCGCCCGGCATGGGTCTCGTGTTCGTCCGCCGCAGCGTGCTGGAGCAATGCGCCGGCAACTGCACGTCGCTCGCGATGGACCTGCACGACCAGTGGACGTACATGGAGAAGACGACGCAATGGCGGTTCACGCCGCCGACGCACGTGGTCGTCGCCTTCGATGCCGCGCTCGACCAGCTCATCGCCGAAGGCGGGCAGCCGGCGCGTCTCGCGCGCTACACGCGCAACTGCGAAACGCTCATCCAGGGAATGCGCGAGCTTGGCTTCCGCTCCTTCCTGCCCGCCGCAATTCAGGCGCCGATCATCGTCACGTTCCACGCACCGCCCGATCCGGCGTACGCCTTCAAGGCCTTCTACGACCGCGTGCGGGAGAAGGGCTTCATCCTCTACCCGGGCAAGCTCACGCAGGTGGAGACGTTTCGCGTCGGCTGCATCGGCGCGATCGGTCCGGACGAGATGCGGCATGCGGTCAACGCCATCCGCGACACGCTGCAGGAGATGGGCATCCGGCACGTCCGGCCGGCGGAGAGTGCGGCGCGCGCCGTTGCGTGAACGGGGCGCCTGAAGGCGCCCTGCTGCAGCAGTCAGGCGGCGGATCGAGCGGCCGGCGGAGCAGCCGGCGACCAGCGCAGCTCGGCCAGCGCGACGCACGGTGCCGAGTCGGGTGCGATCAGCCCGTGGCGGAAGAGGCAATCGAGGATCACGAGGCTCGCATCGGCCGTGACGAGATCTTCGCCGGACTCGTTGGCGATCACCATCGCGGCTTCGGTGACCGTAACGAGGCGGTGCGCGACGACCTCGCCGTCGACGCCGGACGGCGTGTAGGCGCCGGGCAGCCGCAGGTCGTGGGCATGGATGATCTCCCGCTGGAGCCCGTCGGCCTGCGCGCGGCAGATGCGCAACACGCCCACGGGTTGCGCGCGGGCGGCGACCGAGCTCGTGATGCCCGCCTCTTCCCAGGCCTCGCGCCGCACCGTTTCCGCGACCGTCGTGCCCGCGCGAACGCCGCCCCCCACGAGGGTGTCGAGCTGACCCGGATCGATCGCCTTGGCCGCGCTGCGCCGCGCGAGCCACATGCCGAGCTCGCCATGATGCGCAACCAGCCCGTTGACATGCGCGGCATGGGTGACGATGCCGAAATAGCGCGCCGCGGCACGCTCGATCATGAACGAGGGAGGCGCATCGGCAGCCGGCGCGACCGCATAGAGCTCGTCGCGCCATGCCGAGAGCGCCGCCTCGCGGGCAAGCTGCCGTGTCACGATGGCGAGCGCTTCGGTGCGCGCGTCGGCAGTGTCGAGGCGGGCGGCGAAGGCGAGCGCGCTGCCCTCGAGCGCGAAGACGTCACCGAACTTGGCCAGCCGCGCGGCCCGCTCGCGATCGGTCCAGCCCACGGGAGCGCCATCGACGACGAACGGAATGAAGTCGCCGTCTGGCGGCCGCAACGCGGCGGCGAGACGGCGCCGGATGCTCTCGAGAACGGGTTCCGCGATCACGGCGCGCATTCTACCGACGTTCACCCGGGTTCGGCGGGCGAGTCTGCCCGTGCGGCTGCGGGTCGCAGCGCGCATCGGTTAGACTGCGCGCTCGTCTTTACGGGAGCACGGCATGGCTGCGCGCATCATCGACGGCAAGGCGCAGGCGGAGCGGGTACTCGAGGAAGTGCGTGCAGGCGTCGCGGCGCGCGCACGCAGCGGCAAGGACGTGCCGGGTCTCGCCGTCGTGTTGATCGGCGAGAATGCGGCGTCGCAGGTGTACGTCCGCAACAAGCGGCGTTCCACGGACGGCACCGGCATGCGCTCGTTCGCCTTCGACCTTCCCGCCGACCTGCCGCAGGATGCGCTCCTCGCGCGCATCGATGCGCTCAATGCGGACCCGGCGGTGCATGGCATCCTGGTCCAGCTGCCGCTGCCGAAGCACATCGAAGAGTCTGCAGTGACCGAGCGCATCGCGCCGCTCAAGGACGTCGACGGCTTCCATCCGTACAACATCGGGCGGCTGTTGCAGAAGCGGCCCACGCTGCGGCCATGCACGCCGTACGGCTGCATGCGCCTGCTCGCCGCGACGGGCGAGGATCTCGTCGGCAAGCATGCGGTGATCATCGGGCAATCCAATATCGTCGGTCGTCCGATGGCGCTGGAGCTCCTGATGGCACGCTGCACCGTGACGGTGTGCCACTCGGCAACGCGTGATCTTCCGTCCATCGTCCGCCAGGGCGACATCGTCGTGGCGGCCGTCGGGAAGGCGGCCTTCGTGCACGGCGACTGGATCAAGCCGGGCGCGATCGTGATCGATGTCGGCATCAACCGCAACGCCGAAGGCAAGCTGTGCGGCGACGTCGACTTCGAAGCGGCGCGGCAGGTCGCGGGCTGGATCACGCCGGTGCCGGGTGGTGTCGGGCCGATGACGATCGCCATGCTCCTCGCGAACACGCTGCGCGCGGCAGAGCTGCAGGAAGCGGCCGCGTCGCGATGAAGGCGGCGGAGCGGGGCGGCTGGATGACCCGCGAGCGGGTGCTCGCCGGTGCGCTCGCGCTCCTGACGCTCGTCGTCCTCTACCTCGAGTACGAGGTGGTGGCGCCGTTCGTGCCGGCGCTGACCTGGGCGCTCGTGCTGGCGGTGCTGCTGCAGCCGATCCATCACTGGCTGCAACGACGGCTGCACTCGCGGCCGGCGGTGGCGACACTCGCCGTCGTGCTGGTGGCGATCGCGATCGCGTTTCCCATCGCCTTCGTCGGCTACGAGATCGCACGCGAGGTCGCGGCGAGCGCCGACACGTGGCGCAAGCAGTTGAGCACCGATGCGTGGCGTGCAGCGGTCGAGCGCAGCCCGCAGCTCGCGTCGGCGACCGAGTGGCTGCAGCGTACCGTGGACTTGCGCGGGCAGATCGAGCAGGCGCTGCAGCAGGTGCTGCAGTGGGCGCGGAAACTGTTGTCGGGCACGGTGTACGTCGCCACGGGCGTGCTCGTCACGCTGTACATCCTGTTCTACTTTCTGCGCGACGGCAGCGAGATGCTGCGCGGTCTGCGGCGCTACCTGCCGCTGGCACGGCACGAGACCGATCGCCTCTTCCGGACGACCGCGGAAACCATTCGCGCCGTCGTGTTCGGCACGATCGCCGTGTCGCTCATACAAGGTGTCCTGGGGGGACTGATTTTCTGGTGGCTCGACCTGCCGGCGCCGCTCGTCTGGGGGGCGGTGATGGCCTTCCTCTCGCTGCTGCCGATGTTCGGCGCCGCGCTCGTATGGGCACCCGTTGCACTGTTCCTGGCGCTGCAGGGCGACTGGCAATCGGCGCTGATTCTCGGGGCGTGGGGGGCCATCGTGATCGGGCTGTCGGACAATCTCCTGCGCCCGCTCCTGGTCAAGGGCCAGTCGCAGATGCACACGCTGACCGTGTTCGTTGCGATGCTCGGCGGCCTCAGCGCATTCGGTGCCGACCGGACTCGTGCTCGGCCCGCTCGTGGTGGCCATCGGCACGACGCTGCTCGATATATGGCGCGCGCGGACGGCCGCCGGCGACACCGTCGAAGAGGGTGTGGACGAGCGCTGATCCCCATCGTGCATGCTGGCCACGCGCGCCGCCGCAAGTGCATGAGGCCATCGGGATTGGCACGATCGCCGCCCGACCCTAGAATCCCCGCCTTGGCAGAAGCGCTGCCGGGAACATCGCCGTGCAACCTGGATCCGGTCCTACCACCATCCTTTTCACCGACATCGAAGGCAGCACCCGGCTCTGGGAGACGCAGCCTGACCTGATGTCGAAGGCGCTGCGCAAGCATGACGCGTTGGCGCGAGACGCGGTCGAGCGGCACGGCGGCATCGTCGTGAAGTCGACGGGCGACGGCATGTATGCCGCATTCGCCGATCCGGTCGACGGCATCAACGCCATCGTCGGCCTGCAACAGGCGCTCGCCGATCCGGGCGCCACGGAAGGCGTGCCGCTGCGCATTCGCTGCGGCCTGCACGTCGGCGAGGTCGAGCACCGCGACAACGATTTCTTCGGGCCGCCGGTCAACCGCAGCGCGCGCATCATGGGCGCCGCGCACGGCGGGCAGATCCTCGTCTCGCAGGCCGTCGCCGACGGCGTTCATGGCAGGTTGCCGGGCGAGATCGTGCTGCGGGACCTGGGCGGGGTGCGTCTCAAGGACCTCGCATCGCCGGAGCGCGTGTACCAGATCGTGCATCCGCAGCTGCGCCAGGATTTTCCCGCGCTGCGTTCGCTCGAATCGACTCCGAACAACCTCCCGCAGCAGCTCACCACGTTCGTGGGGCGCGAGCGGGAGCTCCATGAGCTGGCAGGGCTGCTCGAGGGATCGCGGCTCCTGACGCTCTGCGGCATGGGGGGCCTCGGCAAGACGCGGCTCTCGTTGCAGATCGCCGCGGATGCCCTCGACGCGTTTCCGGACGGGGTCTGGTTCGTCGATCTTGCGCCGATCCGGGATGCATCGCTCGTGCCGAGCGTGCTGGCCCAGGTGCTGGGCGTACAGGAGGAGCCGGGCCGCGCGCTGACCGACACGCTTTGCGCGCATCTCAAGTCGCGCACGCTTCTCGTCATCCTCGACAACTGCGAGCATCTCGTTGCGGCATGCGCGAAGCTCGCCAACAGCATCCTGCGCGCCGCGTGCGACGTGCGCATCATCGCGACCAGCCGCGAGGCCTTGCGCATCCCGGGCGAGCAGACCTACTCGATCCTTCCGCTACCGGTTCCGGACAGGAGCGCGACGGTCGACACGCTGCGAAAGTCGGATGCCGTACGCCTCTTCGTCGATCGCGCGCGCACGCACAAGCCTGCATTCGAGCTTGGCGAGAGGGAAGCGCCGGCGGTGGCCGAGATCGTGGCGCGGCTCGAAGGGATACCACTCGCGCTGGAGCTCGCCGCGGCACGCGTGCGCGCCCTCTCGCTCGCCGACATCAACACGCGCCTGCGCGACCGCTTCAAGCTGCTCACCGGTGGCGGGCGGGTGGTCCTCGAGCGCCAGCAGACGTTGCGCGCCCTGGTCGCGTGGTCGTATGACCTGCTGCAGCCGCACGAGCAGGTCCTGTTCGATCGCTTGTGCGTGTTCGCCGGAGGCTTCGATCTCGAATCGGCCGAGAAGGTGTGCGGCGTGGAACCCCTGGCAGCCGACGACGTGCTGGACCTCCTCGCATCGCTGGTCGACAAGTCGCTCGTCATGGCGGAGGAGCGCGAGGACGGCACGCGCTATCGCACTCTCGAGACGATCCGCGACTTCGCGCGGGAAACCCTGGGCGTGCGTGGCGAGCGGGCAACCGCTGCGCTGCGGCATTGCGAGCACTTCCTGCTGCTGGCCAAGGCCGGCAACAAGGGACTGCAGGGCCCGGAGCAGCCGCATTGGATACGGCGACTGGAGGCGGAGCTCGACAACCTGCGGCGGCGCCATCACACACGCGCTGGAGGGTGGCGGCGATCCCGTCGTGGCCGTCAAGTTCCAGGTTGCGCTGATGAATTTCTGGATCTTCCGCGGCTACGTCAGCGAAGGCAGGAAGTCCGTCGAGGCGGCGCTGGCGAAGTCAGCGGTGAACGCCTCCGACGTGGCGCAGGCGCACGCCCTGTACGTGGGCGCCGCGCTGGCAGCGAGCCAGAGCGACTACGCCTCCGCGCAAGGTATGCTCCAGCAATGCCTCTCGCTGCGCCGGGCGATCGGCAGCGCGATCGACATCGCGGCGACCCTGTCGACGCTTTCCGTCGTGGAGCTGCGGCTAGGCAACGCCGCCGATGCGCGCGCCGCCGAGGAGGAGGCGCTCGCCATCTTCAGGGACATGAAGCATCCGATCGGGGAAGCCCTTGGGCTGCTGCACATCGGCCAGGTGTGCGCGTATCTCGCGGAGGACGACGAAGCAAGGCGCTTCTTCGATCAATGCGTCGCGATCGCGCGGCAGGTGAAGCATTGCGAGATCGAAAGCGAGGGCGAGCGGATGCTGGGCGAGATCGCCCTCGAGGCGGGCGATGTCGACGGCGCGCTGTCGCGCTTCGATCGTTCGTTGCAGGTCTGCCGTGGCGCCGGTGACAAGCGCGACGAAGCGAGCTCCGCCTGGTGGCTCGCGCGGGTGCATCTCGCGAAAGGCGAGCTCGACCGTGCGCGCGAGCTGCTGGCCGAGTCGTTACGTTCGTTCCAGTCGTTCGAAATGCACGAGGATGTGCTCAACTGCCTCGAGGACCACGGTCGCCTGTTCGCGGCCCTCGGAGCGATGGAGGAGGCCGTGCGGCTGTACGCTCTCGTTGCGCGGCATCGCGTCGTGCTCGGCGTCGTTCGCTCCCCGCGCGTCCGACGCCACTCCGACGAGGAATGCGCCCGCGCCCGCGCGGCGCTCGGTGATGCGGACTTCGATTGCGCCTGGAGCGAGGGCATGCGCGCCGAGCTCGGCGATGTGATCGTCAGGACAATAGGTGCTGCGCCGGCCGCGGCAGTCGCGGCGTGAAGCCGTGGCGCCATGCGCGCCGTGCGATCGTGGTCCGCCGGATGATGCCTTGAAACGACTGCGCCCGGCGTGACCCGGGCGCAGGATCCTACGAGACCTCGTGCGCCCGCGTTCTTCGTCGGACGAAGAGACCCGCGCCCAGCGCGCCGAGCAGCAATGCCAGTGTCGTTGGTTCCGGCACCCGGGTGATGGTGGTGTATTGCGCGGTTGCCACGAGGATCGGGCCGCCCGAAATGTCGTTCTGCGCGTACAGATACACGCCCCTTGGAAGCCCCCCAACCACCAATGCTTCCGAATTGATGATGGGGGCGAACGCGTAGCAGTAGCCGTCACACGGCGGCGGCGTGAAGCAGTACGGGTCGCAGCTGATCTCGTCCGGGCCTCCGGGGTAATTGCCACCGGGCATCGCTCCGGAGACGAACTGCAGGAACCACTGCGCGGTCGTCGGGTCGCTGCTTCCGGGTATGAACGGCAGCAGTGCCGTGTCCAGCGAGTCCAGCGTCCCGCCCACTATCATCGAGCCAAACAGCGGCGGATTCGACGTGACCGGCGGCGGGGCGAACGTGAGGTTGCCGTTGAAGTTCGGACCTTCCGGCAGCGACGAGCTCACGATGGTCGAGGCGCTCAGGAGCGAGGCCGCGCAGACCCCTGCATTCGGCTTCCAGCCGTCGGGAGCAAGACACGAGTCGTCGATGAACAGCTTGAAGCTGCCGGAGAAATCGACGGGATCGAAATTGCCACTGAAGAATGCGGCGTCGGCGCTCTGGGCGATCCCCAGAGCCGCGGCTACTGCGGTGGTGGCCAGCGTCCGACGAAATTTGCCATCGATCATGAGGCTCTCCAGAGAACATGGGCGATGCGCATCGGGAACGCGCGCATCGCGACCATAGAGCAGTGCAAGATGTGCACCACCACGTGTGTTCTCGCCCTAAGCGATTGATGTTGTTGCGGTCGCCTGCACGGGCTGCGGCATTCGCCCGCGGCGCTGTAAAGCCGGGCGACAGTGCCCGGCCCACGATGACCGCGTTCGATCGGCACGCGACGTTCCCCGGCGTGCCCGCGGTGCCGCAGGGCGTGCGCGCTCGTTAGAATGCCCCCATGGCACGCGTCCTCCTGGCGTGGGAACTCGGCGGCGACTACGGTCACCTGATGCGATTCCTCACGATCGCCCAGGAACTGGCGAAGCGCGGTCACGAGCCCGTCCTCGCGCTGCGGGAGCTGACGCACGTCGACACCGTGCTGCGCGACCAGCCGTATTCCGTGTTCCAGGCGCCGATCTTCGCCGGCCGCGTCGATGGTCTTCCGCCGGCTGCCGGGTTCGCCGAGACGCTGATGCGCCTCGGCTTCCTTTATCCCTCCGTGCTGACCGGTCTGTGCCGCGGCTGGCGCTCGCTCATCGAACTCGTGCAACCGGCGCTGCTGGTCTTCGACTACGCCCCCACCGGTCTTCTTGCGACGCGAAACCTCGCAATCCCGCGCGTGCTGTTCGGCAATTCGTTTTCCATCCCGCCGTCGACCGATCCCATGCCAACGTACCGGTGGTGGGAGCCGGCAGATCGCAACCGCATCGTCAACGCCGAGCGGATTGTGCTCGGCATCGCCAACGCCGCTTTGGCGCGGCACGGCGAGCCCCCGATGGCACGCCTCGCCGACCTGCTCGCGGCGGACGAAGTGATCATCGCCACGTCGCAGGATTTCGATCAATACCCTGCCCGCAGCGGAGCGCACTACTGGGGCCTGGTCGCGAACGTGGAGAGCGGCGTGCCGCCGCCCTGGCCGACCGTGGGCAAGCGTCGGATCTTCGCCTACGTGAAGCCCCATTTCCGCGACTTCGCGCGGCTGCTCGAAGCGCTTCGTCGCGTCGACG
The DNA here is from genome assembly GCA_963734575.1 of uncultured beta proteobacterium. GTDB lineage: Bacteria > Pseudomonadota > Gammaproteobacteria > Burkholderiales > Casimicrobiaceae > CAIWHR01. The sequence goes on from CAVTHT010000016.1 coordinate 96,400, forward strand.
CTGCGGTGGTCGTCCACGCGCCCGGGGTCTCGACCAACGACATGCACCGCTTCACCGCAGCCAACATCGCCTTCAGTCGCGAGCCCGTGCGCATGGCCGACGTGCGGCGCGACTGCGACATTGGCATCTGCCATGCGGGGGGGACGGCGAGCACCCTCGTCACCGCGGGCAGACCGGTCCTGCTGCTGCCGCAGCATCTGGAGCAGATGATGATGGCGAAACGCGTCCAGCAGACCGGCGCATGTCTCGTCGTGGACTTCGAGAAGCCCGCACCCGATTACCGCCGCCTTGTCGAAAGGTTGCTCGCGGAGCCTTCGTTCACCACCGCGGCCGGCGCCTTCGCGCAACGTTACGCGGACGACTCCATCGCGAGCCGGATCGAGCGCATCGTGGACAGGATGGAGGCGTTGATGCCACAGGGCGCGCGTGCACGCCGCGAAGCCGCCGGCGAACCGGCCGCCGCCTCATGACGCGCACTCAGCGATTGCGCATCGCGCACCGGTAGCCGTGGCACTGACCGCCCTCGGCGGCGCCAGCGGGGGCGGCCGTCATGAACGCCTGCTCCTGCACGCCGTACTCACCCGCTGCGCAGGTGCCAAGCCTTCGGTCGCGTGAACGTCTGGATGCCATACGTGGACAGCGTGAGACCGATGCCGGAGTGACGGACGCCGGACCACGGCAGGCGCGGGCTGACGCGGTCACAGCAGTTCCAGTACACCGACCCGGAATGCACGTCACGCAGGATCGCCCTGGCGCGCTTCTCGTCGCGGGTGTACACGGCCGCGGTGAGGCCGTAGTCGGTGTCGTTCATGAGTCGGGTCGCTTCGGCGTCGTCACGCACCTTCTGGATGCCGATGATGGGACCGAAGCTCTCCTCGCGCATCAGGGCCATCGTATGGTCCACGTTCGAGAGCACGGTCGGCTCGAACCAGTTGCCCTTGCCCTTGATCACGCGGCCACCGACGAGCAGCCTGGCGCCGCGCTTCTTCGCATCCGCGACCTGCTGCTTGAGCACGTCGAGCTGCGGCCGGCGCGTGATCGGTCCGATGTACGTGGCCTCGTCGGTCGGGTCGCCCATGCGGTAGCCCTTGACCTCCTGCACGAACGCGTCGACGAATGCGTCGTGGATGGCCTCGTGCACGTAGATGCGTTCCACCGAGCAGCACGACTGGCCCGTGTTGTAGAAGGCGCCATCGGCGACACCGGCCGCAGCCGCCTTGACCTCCACGTCGTCGCACACGTACACGGGGTCCTTGCCGCCGAGCTCGAGCTGAACCTTGATCATGCGCCTGGCGGCTGTCGCGGCGATCTTCGTACCCGTCGCGTACGACCCGGTGAAGAACACGCCATCGACCGGCTGGTTCAGGAGTGCCGCGCCCGTCTTGCCATCGCCGACCACCGGGATGAAGACGTCCTCCGGCACGCCGGCCGCGTGCAGCATGCGCGCGATGTGCAAACCCGTCAGCGTGGCGAACTCCGATGGCTTGTAGAGCACCGCATTGCCGGCGATCAGCGCCGGCACGAACACGTTGCTGCCGACGAAGTACGGGTAGTTCCACGCCGAGATGTTGGCGATCACGCCGAGCGGCTCGTGCGTGATCCGCTCGTCCATCTTCTGCGCGGGGTCGGCGTGCACCTTCTGCTCGCGCAGCGCCTTCGCCGATTCGGCGATGAAGAAGTCGATCCGCGTCAGGAGTCCGTTGAGCTCGTTGCGGGCCTGGCGGATGGGCTTGCCGACCTCCTCGGTGAGGGTCGCGGCGAGCGTCTCGTGCTCGGCGACGATGCGCTCACGGAAGCGCGCGATCGCATCGATGCGCCGGCGCAGCGGCTCGCGTGCCCAGCGGGGCTGCGCCTCGCGTGCGCGCTGGTATTTCCTGCGCACGGCCGTGGCCGTGTCGGTCTCGATGTCGCGCACCACGGCGCCGGTGGCGGGATTGATGATCTTCATTGCTGTTGGTCAGAGCGCGTAGGCGGCGGACTTGTGCCGCGCGGCGACGTTGAGGAAGTCGTCGAGGATGGGCCGGTCGTCGATGAAGCTGGCATCGTCGGGATCGTGGAACTCGGGATGCCATTGCACGCCGAACACGTAGGAGCCGCCTTGCCAGCGCAGCGCCTCGGCGATGCGATCCGGCTCCGACCACGCCTCCACGACGAGATCACGCCCGAGGTCCTTGACGGCCTGGTGATGGATCGAGTTGGTCTTGACGACGGCGGTGCCGGGGTAGAGCCGCGCCAGAGGGCTGCCCGGAACGAGCGACGTGGCATGGCAGTTTTCGGCGTAGATCGACCAGTTGCGATGGTTGAGCGCATCCGGGCGCTGCGTGGCGAGGTCCTGGTAAAGCGTGCCGCCCTGCGCGACGTTGATGACCTGCGCGCCGCGGCAGATACCCAGCACCGGCTTGCCCTGCGCGACGAACGCCCGCAGGAGCGCGATCTCGTATCGATCGCGGATCGCATCCCCGTTCCATTCCGGGCGCAGTGGCGTCTCGCCGTACGTGGCAGGACAAACGTCCGAGCCGCCCATGAGCAGCAATCCGTCGAGCTCGCCGGCATACGCGTCGACGGTTGCGCGGCTGCCCGCGCGCCGTGTCGCGCCTTCGGGCGAGGGCACCATGAACGCCAGCACGTCGCGCTGCATCAGCCAGTGCGCGACGTTCTGCTCGATGTACTGCAGGGTCATGCCCTTGAAGATCGCGCGCTCCGGATCGGCATGGAAGAAGCATGCCGAGATGCCGATCTTCAGCATGGAGGCCCCAGGTGGGTTCTGCGCACGGTCACATCGCCTCGGCGAAGATGCGCTCGAAGTCCGCGCGCTCGCAGCGCCGCGGATTGGTCTGGTGGCAGATGTCGGCGACGGCGACGTCCACCAGGGCGGCAATGTCCTCGCGCCGGACGGGACGTGCGCCCTGCAGCTGACCGAGTCGCAGCGGAATGCCGAGCTGTTGCTTGAGCTCGACGAGCCAGGCGATGAACGCCTCGGCCGCGGCGCCGTCGGTCATCGTCGTCACGCCCGGCACCCTGGCCACCCGCGCGAGCTCCGCCATCTTGGCCGTTGCGGCAGGCAGGTTGAAGCGCATGACGTGGTCGATCATGATGCCGTTGGCGAGTCCGTGATGCAGGTCGGCCACGGTCGAGAGCGCATGCGCGCACGAGTGCACGGCGCCGAGATCCTTCTGGAAGGCGATGGCGCCCATCATCGAGCTCATCAGCATGTCGCTGCGCGCCTGGAGATCGCTGCCGTCACGCACCGCAACGGGCAGCGCGCGCGCCGCGATGCGCACGCCTTCGAGCGCGATGCCGTCGCAGAGCGGGTGATAGGCGGGCGACAGGTACGACTCGACGTTGTGCGTCAGCGCGTCCATGCCCGTCGCCGCGGTGATCGACGGCGGCAACCCGAGCGTCAGCTCCGGGTCGGCGAACACCACCTTGGCCAGCAATGCGGGGGAGAAGATGATCTTCTTCACGTGCGAGACGTCGTCGGACACCACGCTCGAGCGGCCCACCTCGGAGCCGGTGCCGGCGGTCGTCGGCAGCGCGACGAAGTACGGCAGCGCGTGCGCGATCGCCCGCACCTGCGGGTGATCCCATGCGTATTCGAGGATGTCGCCTTCATGCACGGCCATGAGCGCAACGGCCTTGGCGACGTCGAGGGCGGCGCCCCCGCCGAGGCCGATCACGCTGTCCGCGCGATGCGCCTTGAACGCCGCGGCGCCTTGCATCACCTGGCTGCGCACCGGATTGCCCCAGATGTCGGCGAACACGGCGACCTCGAGACCGGCGAGCTCGGCGCGGAAGGCGTCGAGCAACGGCAGCGCCGCCACGCCGCGATCAGTGACGATCAGCGGCCGGCGCAGGCCCTGGTTGCGCAGATGTTCCGCAACGAGCTTGCGCGCGCCGGGACCGAAATGGATCGTGGTGGGAAAGGCGAAGCGTTCGATGGCCATGATCAGTCGAGGAAAAGCACCATGTGTTCCTTGTCGAAGTACGTGTCGCCGATCTTGATCGCGCGATGCTCGATGCCGAAGGTGATGAAGCCGGCGTCCAGATAGAGCCGGCGGGCCCGTTCGTTGGTGCGTGTCACGGTCAGCGTCACCTGCTCGAGTCCCGGCCAGCGGCGCGCTTCGGCAAGCAATGCGTCGACCAGCTTGCGCCCGATGCGCCGCCCGGCGTGCTCGGGCGCGACGTGCATGCCGAAAAGCAGAGCCTTGTGGCGCTCCTTGGTGCGCGGCCGCCGCTCGAGGCCCGCCGTGCCGGCGAGTACGTCGTCGGCGAATGCACCGAGCATCACGTGCCCGTCGAGTGGTGCGAGGCGCTTGCGCGTCCAGTCGTCGGCACGCGGTGCCTCCTCCTCCGCGCTCGACGTGAACGAATCCGGAAATTCGGTCAGCGCGCGAAGGCGCAGGGCACGGTAAGTCGCAGCGTCACCCGGCGTCAGCGGCCGCAGCACGAGGTCGATGGTGGTGATGGCGCTCAGGGGAAGTCGGACGACGGGAAGATGGATCGACACTGCCGGGGCGGCATGGATTGTGAACAAAATCGCGCCGCGGCGTCGAGGAGGAAAACGTGCCGCTTTGGGCCGCAGACACTTCGCCTTCGCCAGGTGGGACGAGGCGCGGCCAGCGCGGCAACGTCGGTTGCGCGCGGCTTGACCGACGAGTCAGCGTCGCCACGCTTGACAACTGTCAATCACGCAGCCTGCCCGGCATGTTCCGATGAGACAGGCCGTGCCGGCGCGGAGGCGGCAGGATGGTGATGGTGATGACTGGAGCACACAGGCAGATGTTCGTTCCATCGGACGGGCAGGGCGGCTTGCCGCCGTCTTCCATGCACGCACATGCGCATCGCGACACGGCCGGAATGGCGGCAAGCGATACTGCGCCGCCAAGTGCCATGCACGAGGTGCTGCCCCGACGTCGCCCGCGCAACCCGCATACGGTCGGCTTCTGGTTGATGCTGCTCGTGATGGCGAGCGTGGTGCCAGCCTCGCTCGTTGCGGCCGGACTCCTGTATCTCGACTACGAGCACCAGCAGCAGCGGCTGGTGAAGGATTCCGTCGCGACGGCGCGGGCGCTCATTTCCGCGGTCGATCGGGAACTCTCCGGCTACCGGGCGGCGCTGGTGACACTGGCCTCGTCGCCCTATGTCCTGACCGATGACCTGGTGCGCTTCCACGCGCAGTCGACCGCCGTGCAACGCGCGATGCGGGTCAGCAACATCGTGCTGTTCGATCGTGAGGGGCAGCAGCGTTTGAATACGCTGTTTCCGTACGGCAAGCCCCTGCCGGTCGAAGGCAACCCCATGCTGCGCGATGCCGCGCGCACGGGAGCGCCCGTCGTGACGGACCTCTTCCGGGGCACGATGACCGGCAGGCCCTTCGTGGCCATCGCCGTCCCGGTGATGCGCGATGACACCGCGGCCTACCTTCTCGGCGCGGGAGTTTCGCCGGAGCAGCTCGGCGCCATCCTCAACCGCGAACGGCTTCCGGAGGGGTGGATCGCGGCACTGTTTGACAGCACGGGCACCGTCGTCGCCCGCACCCATGAGATCGAGCGCTTTCTGGGCCACAAGGGCGCTCCGGAGGTCGTCCGACGCATGGCGCTGCGCCGCGAGGATACGTTCGACACCGAAACGCTCGAGGGCATTCCCAGCTACCTCGCCTTCAGCCGGTCCGCAGAGTCGGACTGGACCGTCGCCATCGCGATCCCCAAGGCCTCGGTGGCCGTCACGCTGCGGCAGACGCTGCAGCTCCTCGTGCTCGCCGTGCTCTCGTTGCTGGCATTGGGTCTCGCGCTCGCCGCATGGATCGGCCGGAGGGTCAGCGGAACGATCCGCGCATTGAGCGAGCCGGCGAGCGCGCTCGGCCGCGGCGAGCCCGTGTGCGTGCCACGCCTCCCGTTGCGGGAGCCGGACGAGGTCGGCCGCGCGCTGACCCGCGCTTCCGAGCTCCTGCAATCGGCCCTGCACCGCGCCCACCACGATGCGCTGACGAGCCTGCCCAACCGGGTGCTCTTCGAATCGTCCGTGGAACAGGCGCTGGCACTCGCGAGCTCGCACCGGAACGAAGCTCGCGGTTCTGTACATGGACCTCGACGGTTTCAAGGCGGTCAACGACACCTGCGGGCATGCGGCGGGGGATGAACTGTTGCGCATCGCGGCACGCCGTCTCAAGGTCGCGCTGCGCGAGTCCGACATCGCGGCTCGCGTCGGCGGGGATGAATTCGCGGTGCTGTTGCCGAACACGGACCTCGATGGCGCCGAGGTCGTCGCCGCGCACCTCGTGGCGTCGCTCGGCGAGCCCTACGAGCTGCCGGGGCGGGTGGCGTACGTGTCGGCAAGCGTCGGCATCGCGGTCTACCCCGAATGCGCATCGACTGCCGACGAGCTGGTGCATTGCGCCGACGGCGCGATGTACGAGGCGAAGTCCGCAGGACGCGGACGTGCCCTCGCGGCGCCGAAGCGCAGCGCGGCCTAGCGCGTCTTGCCCTCGTGACGTGCGCGGCGACGCCGCACGACCGCCGCGCGTGCCGGCCGGTCCTAGATGATCTCGAAGTAGCGCTTCATTTCCCAGTCGGTGACCGCGTCCTGCCATTGCCGCCACTCCCATTCGCGCGTGGCGGCGAAATGATCGACGAAATCGTCGCCGAACCAGTCGCGGGCGCGCTCGGAGGCGCGGAAGATGCGCGTGGTCTCGATGAGCGAGCGCGGCGCGCGCGGGATGTTCTCCGCGCCCTCGTTGGTGCCGTGGATCGGTGGGGCGGTGAGCGCGAGCTTCTTCTCGACGCCATCCAGCCCGGCCGCGAGCACCGCCGCGGCCGCGAGATACGGATTCATGTCGGCGCCCGGGCAGCGCGTCTCGAGGCGCGTGGACTTGGGCGACCCGGGAATCACGCGGAAGCTCGCCGTGCGGTTGTCGATGCCCCACGTCGGCTTCACCGGCGCCCAGAAGCCATCGACCAGGCGCTTGTAGCTGTTCACGGTGGGCCAGAACATGGGCGCGAATTCCATGAGGCCCTGCACCTGTCCCGCGAGATAGCTCTCGAAGAGCTTGCTGATGCCGTGGCGGCCGGCGCCGTCGTGGAACAGGTTCTTGCTGCCATCGGACAGCGACTGGTGGATGTGGCCGGAGCAGCCGGGCAGATGCTGGTTCCACTTCGCCATGAAGCTCGGCATGATTCCGAAGCGTGCGCCGATCTCCTTTGCGCCGGTCTTGAACAGCACGGCGCGATCCGCTGCTTCGAGCGCTTCCGAGAACAGGATCGCGACCTCGTACACGCCGGGACCCGTCTCGGTGTGCAGTCCTTCGATGGGCACGCCGAATGCGCCGCAGCTCGCTGAAGAGCGCCTCGAAGAAATCGCGATTGGTGCCAGCGCGCAGCAGCGAGTAGCCGAACATTCCCGGGGTCACGGGCGTCGGCCCCACGCCGCGTCTTGTCCGCCCACGACTGCGGCGTCTCGCGGAAATTGAACCACTCGAATTCCATGCCGCACATCGGGATGACGCCCAGCTTCTCCGCGCGCTTCAGCACGCGCTTCAGCACCTGGCGCGGACAGATCGGCAGCGGCACCTCGCTGCCATTCGCCTGCGTGACGAACTCGCCGAGGAAGAACGGCACGTGGCCGTCCCAGGGCACCGTGCGGAACGTGTTGAGATCGAGCCGGGCGAGCGCGTCGGGGAAACCCTTGTGCCATCCCGTCATGGTGGTGTTGTCGTAGCACGTGTCCATCATGTCCCAGCCGAACACGACGTCGCAGAAGCCGAAGCCACCCTCGACCGCGGAATAGAACTTTTCCTTGTGAAGATATTTGCCGCGCAGGACGCCGTCGATGTCGGACACGGCGACCTTGACGCGATTGCCCGGGGCATTGCGCACGGCATCGATGACCTGCGCGGCGGGTATGGGCGTGGGCATCTTCGCGGCTCTCCTGGAGGGAAGGGCGCCTTGAGGCGGCGCTTTTCGGAGTTCGATTCTAGCGCCTCGAATCATGCTCGGGAGCCAGGTGACCCGGCGGCGCGAGCGCTCGGGTAGCATGGCGCGCAGTCGCGCCGCCATATTGCTCCCGCGTGTCCAACTTTCCGACCCCTGCACGATCGCTCGCCGCATTGCACGTGGCGGTGCTGCTGTTCGGGTTCGCCGGCCTCTTCGGCAAGTGGATCGCGCTGTCGCCGGTACTCATCGTCCTGGGACGCACGGTCGTCGCGGCACTCACCCTCGCACTGATCCGCCGGCACTCCACCGCGCACGCGCGGCGCATCGATCTGCGCATGGTTGCGAGCGGCGCAGTGCTGGCCCTGCATTGGGTCAGCTTCTTCGCCGCGGTGCAGGCATCGACGGTCGCGATCGGTCTGCTCGGCTACGCGACGTTCCCGCTGTTCACGCTGCTCCTCGAGCGGGCGATGCTGCGCCGACCTTTGCGCGCGCAGGACGTGTGGACATCGTTACTGGTCGTGGCGGGGCTCGTCCTCGTCGTGCCGCACTGGGACTGGCGCGACGCGGTCGTGCAGGGCCTCGCGTGGGGCATGGTTTCCGGTTGCACGTTCGCGCTCCTCGCCGTGATGAACCGGCGCGAAGCGGCACGGCGATCGCCGCTGGAGATCGCCTTGTGGCAGAACGCGGCCGCGGCCGTGTGTCTGCTGCCGTTCGCGTGGACGGCGCTCGAGACGGCGACGCCCGGCGCACGCGACTGGATGCTGCTCCTGGTGCTGGGCGTGCTTTGCACGGCCCTCTCGCACACGCTCTTCATCGCCAGCCTGCGCGCCGTGACCGCGCACACCGCAAGCATCGTTGCCGCCCTCGAGCCGGTGTACGGCATGCTGCTCGCGTGGGTACTGCTCGGCGAGTTGCCCGGATGGCGGATGTGGCTTGGCGCGGTGCTCCTCGTCGCGGCGGCGATCGCCGTTGCACGCGGCAAGCCCGCGCTGGTGCTCGCCCCCAATCCTGCGCGCTGAGGGTGTGGGGTACGATTTCTCCTTTCCACGGGTGGATCGGGCGATGCAGATCGGCATGATTGGGCTGGGCCGGATGGGCGGCAACATGGCGCGGCGACTGTCGCGACAGGGTTGCACCGTCGCGGGGTTCGACGAAAGCGCCGACACGCGGACCGCGTTCGCACGCGAAGGCATCGCGACGCACGATAGCGTCGCGGCGCTCGTGGCGGCATTGCCCGCGCCGCGCGTCGTGTGGCTGATGGTGCCGGCGGGTGCGGCCACCGACGCGGCGCTCGCGTTGCTGCTTGCGCATCTCGTGCCCGGCGATACGGTCGTCGATGGCGGCAACGCCTATTACCGGGATTCGCAGCGGCGTGGCAAGGAACTGGCTGCGCGGGGCATCCGGTTCGTCGATTGCGGCGTATCGGGCGGCGTCTGGGGCCTCGAGAACGGTTACGCCGTGATGTTCGGCGGCAGCGACGAGGCGGTCGCGATCGTCACGCCGTTCATGCAACGGCTCGCTCCATCACCGGACACGGGCTGGCTGCATTGCGGACCCTGCGGCGCCGGACACTTCGTGAAGATGATCCACAACGGCATCGAGTACGGAATGATGCAGGCGTTCGCCGAGGGCATCGCGCTCATGCGCAACAAGGCCGAGCTCGGGCTCGACGTGGCCGCAATCACGGAGATGTGGCGCCACGGCAGCGTCGTCCGCTCGTGGCTGCTCGATCTCACGGCCGGCGTGCTGCACGAGGACGCGGACCTCGCGTCCATTGCGCCGGTCGTCGCCGATTCGGGCGAGGGCCGCTGGACCGCGCTCGAGGCGATCGAGCAGGGAACCCCCGCGCCCGTGATGTCGCTCGCGCTGATGATGCGCTTCGCGAGCCAGGGCAAGGCCGAATATGCGGACAAGCTCCTCGCGATGATGCGCCAGCGCTTCGGCGGTCACGCCGTGCAGAAGGACGACGCATGATCGTCGTGATGATGGGCGTGTGCGGCTGTGGCAAGACGACCATCGGACGCGGCGTGGCCGAGGCGCTGGGCTGGTCGTTCCTCGACGCCGATGATTTCCATCCGCCGGCGAACGTCGCCAAGATGGCGAGCGGCATTCCACTGACCGATGAGGATCGCTGGCCCTGGCTCGATCGGCTGCGCGACGAGCTTGCGGCGGTGAATCGGCGGGGTGAACACGCGGTGCTCGCCTGCTCGGCGCTGAAACGTGCGTACCGGGCGCGCCTCGCAGCCGCCGGCGACGTGCGCTTCGTGTATCTCAAGGGCGATCGCGAGACCATTGCCGGTCGGCTCGGATCGCGCGAAGGCCACTACATGCCGGCATCGCTGCTGGACAGCCAGCTGGCCGCGCTCGAGGAACCGGATGACGCGCTGGTCGTGAACGCGGCGTTGCCCATCGCCACCCAGGTTGCCGCGGTGTGCGCGACGATGGGCGCACCTCGGACGGTCTCGTGAGCGACGACGCCGACCGGCCTGCGACCGAGGTCGTCCATCTCGGGCGAGATCCGCAGCGCTTTCTCGGCGCGGTGAACACGCCCGTGTTTCGCGCGTCGACGATCCTGTTTCCGACGGTCGCCGATCTCGAAGCCGCGCAGCGCGGTGCGTACGGCTCGGTGTCCTATGGACTGCATGGCTTGCCCACCGTGCGCGACCTGCAGGACGCGATCGCAGCGCTCGAAGGCGGTCACGCGGCACTCGCCGTCCCCTCGGGTCTCACCGCGACGACCTTGCCGTTGCTCGCGCTGCTCTCGGCAGGGGATCACCTGCTGGTGAGCGATGCGGTGTACGGACCGACGCGGCGGTTCTGCGACAACCATCTGCGCCGGCATGGCATCGAGGTCACGTATTACGATCCGCTGCTCGGTGCCGAAATCGCTTCGCTGTTTCGCCCCAACACCCGGGTCGTGTTCACCGAGTCGCCGGGGTCGCTGACCTTCGAAGTGCAGGACATCCCGGCGATCGCCGCCGCGGCGCATGCGCATGGTGCGAAGGTCGTGCTCGACAATACCTGGGCGACACCGCTCGGGTTTCGCGCCTTCGCGCACGGCGTGGACGTGTCGGTGCACGCAGCGACGAAATACATCGGCGGCCATTCCGACGTGCTGCTCGGCGTCATCGTCGCCAATGCAGCGACGTTCCCCGCGCTGCACCGGCTCTGGACCGACATGGGCGTCACGGCGTCGAGCGATGATGCGTTCCTGGGCTTGCGCGGCCTGCGCACGCTGGCGGTGCGCCTCGCGCAGCACGCCCGCAGCGCGCTCGTCATCGCCGAGTGGCTGCGACAGCGTCCCGAGGTGCACGAAGTTCTCTACCCTGCGCTGCCCGGCGCCCGCGGCCACGCGCTGTGGGCGCGCGACTTCACCATGGCATCGGGCCTGTTCGGGGTCGTGCTGAAGCCGGTGGCCGCGGAGCGCATCGCGGCCATGCTCGACGGGATGCGGCTCTTCAAGATGGGCTGGAGCTGGGGCGGCTTCGAGAGCCTCGTCATCCCGACGCAGCCGGAGCGCGCGCGCACCGCGACGCGCTGGGTTCCGGGCGGTCCGTGCCTGCGCCTGCATATCGGGCTCGAGGACGTGAACGACCTGATCGCCGATCTCGACGCCGGGCTTGCACGCCTGCGCGGTTAGCGCACCGCGTCGGCAACACGCTTCATCGGCGGGTGCAGGTGCCGGCGCGAGACGAATCCGACAGCTACGCGGCGGCGTCGTCGCCCAGATAGACGGCGCGCACGCGGGGGTCCGCGCGAATCGCGTCCGGGGCGCCGCTCGCGATCACGCTGCCTTCGTCGAGGACGATGATGCGGTCGGCGAACTGGAACACCACGTCCATGTCGTGCTCCGTGAACAGGACCGCAATGCGCTGCTCGCGCGCGAGGTCGGCCGCAAGCTGCATGAGCCGGGTGCGGGACCGCGGCGACATGCCCGCGGTAGGCTCGTCCATCAGCAACACGCGCGGCGCGCTCGCCAGCGCCAGCGCCAGCTCGATGCGCTTGGCATCGCCGTAGGCGAGCGTGCCGCAGGCGTGGTCGGCGAAGCGGTCCATGCGCACCCGCTCGAGCAGCGCATCGGCTTCGGCACGGAATGCGGTCGGCGCGCGCAGTCGCACGCTCGCTTCGAGTCCGGCGTGCGCGAGCAGGGCCACCTGGACGTTCTCGCGCACGGTCATCGAGGGAAAAGTCGCCGCCACCTGGAAAGTGCGCGCCACGCCGTGCCGCGCGATCGCGCGTGACGACAGGCCGTCGATGCGACGGCCTTCGAATTCCACCGTGCCCGCATCGGGCCGCAGCTGCCCGTTGATGAGGTTGAAGCACGTGGTCTTGCCGGCGCCGTTGGGCCCGATGAGCGCCACGAGCTCGCCCGCCTGCGACTTCCAGCGAGACGTCGCGCACGGCATCGATGCCGCCGAAGGACTTGCGCAGACCGATCGCGCGCAACGCCGGCGTCACGTCGGGCGTCCCGTGCGAAGGCGCAGGAGCATGCGCTCGACCGCGCCGCCGAGCCCCATCGGGAACACGAGCACCAGCAGCAGGATGACGACACCGATGGCGGCGCGCCAGTATTCGGTGGCGCGCGCGAGCACGTCCTGCAGCCAGGTGAAGGCGGCGGCACCCAGCACCGGCCCGGCGAGCGCATTGAGACCGCCGAGCAGCACCATGACGAGGGCGTCGATCGAGCGCGGGATCGCCAGCGTTTCCGGCGAGATGCTGCCCTTCGAGAAGGCATACACGCCGCCGGCGAGACCCGCGAACGCGCCGGCGAGGGCAAACGACAGCCACTGCGTGCGACGCACGTCGATGCCGATCGCTTCGGCGCGCAATGGCGAATCGCGCGCGCCGCGCAATGCGTAGCCGAACGCGGTCTGGCCGAGCCACGCGATCGCGACGAGTGCCATGGCGACGAGGACGAGCGCAAACCAGTAGTACGTGCGCTTGTCGGCGAGCGCCGCGGCCGGCCAGACGCCGACGAGCCCGTTCGAGCCGCCGGTGACCGTGGTCCACTGGAACGCGATCGACCAGACGATCTGTGCGAATGCGAGCGTCAGCATCGCGAGATAGACGCCCGAGAGACGCACGCAGAACCAGCCGAAGAGGAGCGCGCCGGCAAGCGCTGCGACCGGCGCGGTGGCCAGCGCCGCGAGCATGGGCGCGCCGGCCTTGAGCACGATCGCTGCCGAGTACGCACCCAGTCCGAAGTACGCGGCATGGCCGAACGACGCCATGCCGCCCGTCCCCATCATGAATTGCAGGCTGGCCGCGAAAAGCGCGAACACGAGCACGTCGGTGGCGAGAATCAGGGTGTACGTGTCGGCGAAGAACGGCAGCGCAGCGGCAAGGAGCAGCGCGATGCCGGCCCCGACCACGGCGCGCGTGCCGGGCGGGCGCACCAACCGGCGCTGCTCGGGGATCGTGGTGACCGGCGCGAGTGCGACGGGCGCACCCAGCAGACCCTGCGGCCGCAGGCTCAGCACGACCGCCATGACGATGAACTCGGCGACCAGGGTGAGCTTGGGAAATGCCACTGCGATGCCGCCGATGTCGACCGTGCCGAGCGCAACGCACAGCGCCTTGGTGAGGCCGATCAGCAATGCGGCGACGAACGCGCCGGGAATCGAGCCGAGGCCGCCGACCACGGTGACGACGAACGCTTCCGCGATGATCGAGATGTCCATCCCGAGGTTCGCCGGCTCGCGAGGCAGCTGGAGTCCGCCGGCAAGGCCCGCGAGCGCGGCGCCGAGCGTGAATACGGCGGTGAACAGCAATCGTTCGTCGATGCCCAGCGCCGCGGCGACGGTGCGATTCTCGGTGGCGGCACGTACCAGCATGCCGAAGCGCGTGCGCGCGAGCAGCCACCACAGCCCGAGCAGCACGATGGGGCCGAGCGCCAGGAGGAAGAGGTCGTACGAGGGAATGGCGCGACCGAGCACGTCGACGGCACCGCGCAGGCCGGGTGCGCGCGGCCCGAGAAGATCCTCCGCACCCCATGCCGCGAGCGCGGCATCGCGCACGATCAGCACCACGCCGAAGGTCGCGATCAATTGCAGGAGCTCGGGGGCACCGTAGATCGGCTTGAGCAGCGTGCGCTCCATGAGGGCGCCGAGAGCGGCGACCGCGACGGTTGCCGCGATCACGCCCACCCAGAAGCCCCAGCCGGCGTCAGGGAGGAGCGCAATGACCGTGACCGCGAGATACGCCCCCAGCATGTACAGCGAGCCGTGCGCGAAGTTGACGACACGCGTGACGCCGAAGATGAGCGTCAGGCCGGCGGCGACGATGAACAGCGAAGATGCGCTCGCGAGCCCGGTGACGAGCTGCGCGAACAGGGCGCCGGCGGATAGGTTGGCCAAGACGATCTCGATCGGGGGATGCGCACGTACGCGCGCATCCAGCCGAACGGGACGCGGCCCCCGATTCTAGCCGGTCATCCGGGGAGGGCGATGCGGCGGGTATCGCGTGCTACTCCGCCGGACGGAGCCGGCGCACCACGTCGTCCGGCGGCAGGAAGTCCTTGCCGTCGGCGTAGCGCCAGTCGACCATCACGCCCTTGCCGTCGCGTACCGCGGTGCGGCCGACATAGGCGCCCATCGTGGACTGATGATCGATGGCGCGAAACGTGACGCGGCCGAAGGGTGTGTCGACACCGAGGCCCGTGAGCGCGGTCACCAGCTTTTCCGTATCGGTCGAGCCGGCCTTTTGCAGCGCCGCCGCGGCGGCGCGCACTGCGCTGTAACCCACCACGGATCCCAGGCGCGGATACTCCTTGAACTTCGCCTGGTAGGCGTCGCGGAAGCGCTTGTGCTCGGGCGTGTCGATCGCGTACCACGGGTAGCCGGTCACCCACCACCCGACCGGCGCCTCGTCCTTGAGCGGATCGAGATACTCGGGCTCGCCGCCGAGAAGGTTCAGCACCGGACGGTCGCGGAAGAGCCCGCGGAGCTGCCCTTCGCGCACGAAGCGCGCGAGGTCGGGACCGAACAGCGAGGAGAAGATCGCGTCGGGCTTGGCGTCGACGAGTGCCTGCACGACGGGACCGGCCTCCATCTTGCCCAGGGTCACGGCCTGCTCGATGAATTCGACGTTGCCGGGCTGCAGCGCGGCGAGCTGCTGCTTGAAGGTGGCCGTCGCCGCCTGGCCGTACTCGTAATTGGGATAGACGATGGCCCACCGCTTCTTGTTGAGGCGCGCCGCTTCCGGCACGAGCATCGCCGTCTGCATGTAGGTGGATGCACGCAGGCGGAAGGTGTACCGGTTGCCGTTCTCCCACACGATCTTGTCGGTGAGGGGCTCGGCTGCGAGGAACACCACCTTGCGCTGCTTGGCGAGATCGGCGACCGCGAGGCCCACGTTCGAGGCGAACGTGCCGAGCAGCATGACCGCATGCTCGCGGCTCAGAAGCTCCTCGGCGACGCGTACGGCGTCTCCCGGACTGCCGTTGTCGTCGCGCACGACGAGCTCCAGCGGCTGCCCGAGCACGCCACCTGCGGCGTTGATCTCGTCGCGCGCAAGCTCCATCCCCTTCCGGTAGGGCTCGAGGAACGCCGGGAACTGCTTGTAGCTGTTGAGCTCGCCGATGCGGATGGGCTCGGCCGCGGCGATTCCCGACAGCAGCACGAGGGCAAGTCCCGTCGTCATCCACTGCACCACACGCTTCATTCGATCTCCTGGTCGGTTGGGTATTGCGCGGCAGGCCCTCAACGCGCGCCCGGCCCGTTCGTTGACGTCCCGATGCCGCATGCGCTGATCACGGCGCGTGTCGACACAAGGCATGACGATAGAACCAAAGCGCCTGACGCGCGCGGGTCCGCGGCGGTAAAATCGCGGGTTTGCGACTTTCGCGCGTGTGCGTCCTTGCGACGCACTCGCCCGCCGCGCGGCGGGCCCGCCCGCCTTTCATGTCCATGCCTCTCGATTCCGCCCCCTCATTATCGCTGGCGTTCGGCCTCGACTTCGAGTCGCTGTATACCGTCGAGGGCGCCGCGCGCATCGATGCGCTGTTCCTCGAGCACCTCGAGGGCGCCGACGCGAAGCTCGCGCAGGCGCTGCGCGCCGCGCGCGACAACCCGGCCGCGCTGTCGCTCAAGCAGGAATCCGAGCTGCTGATCGCGATCGGGCCGCATCTCGAGGACTTCGTCGCGCAGCTCTTCGCCATTGCGCCCGAGGTCCGCAACCTCGAGGCCGCGCATCACGCACTCGCGCCGCTCTTCTCGGTCAAGCGCCTCTTCGTGCAGCGCAAGGCTATGAACGCATACAGGGCGGATGTCGCCGCAACGTTCGATGGCACCGCGCTGCGCGAGGCGCTGGCCGCGCACCTCGGCCCGGCGTTCACCGAGCTCGATTTCGCCAACGCGGTGACGGCGTGGCAACAGGCCGCGGACCAGCACGCCGAGGTGCTCGACCTCGCCGCACGCTATGCCGCGTGGGCGGCGCACACGCCCGAAGGACGCGCTGCGCACCGGCGCGGAGTCCTGTTTCGCGCACCCCGCAAGCTCGATGCGCTGCGTCTCGTGCCGATCGAGGCCACGCACGTCGGCGAGGTGGAGGCATGGAAGCTTGCCGGCGATCACGTGCGCCGGCGCGAGGGCTTCGGGCTGACCGATCCCGGCACCGATCTCGTGGGCGCGCTCGATCAGGCGCACTACTGCATCTGGTGCCACGAGCAGGGCAAGGACTCGTGCGCGCGCGGCCTGTTCGAGAAGAAACCGGCCGACGGCTCGCGGCCCGCCGATCCCTTCAAGAAGAGCGCCTTCGGCGTGTCGCTCGCCGGCTGCCCGCTGGAAGAGCGGATCTCCGAGTTCCACAAGCTGCGCGCCGAGGGCTGGCCCCTCGCGGCGCTGGCGATGATCTGCGTCGACAACCCCATGGCGGCGGGCACCGGGCATCGCATCTGCAACGACTGCATGAAGTCCTGCATCTACCAGAAGCAGGATCCGGTCGACATCCCGCAGTCGGAAACGCGGGTGCTGAAGGACGTGCTCGAGCTGCCGTGGGGCTTCGAGATCTACAGCCTCTTCACGCGCTGGAATCCGCTCAACCTGCGCCGGCCGATGCCGCGGCCGGCGACCGGCAAGCGGGTGCTGGTCGTGGGCATGGGACCCGCGGGCTTCACGCTGGCGCATCACCTGCTCAACGACGGGCATACCGTCGTCGGTGTCGACGGCCTCAAGATCGAGCCGCTCGATCCGGCGTTGTCCGGCGTGACGCCGCGCGGCGAGCGCGTGCCGTTCGCACCGGTGCACGACATCGGCGCCTTGCGCGAGCCGCTCGACGACCGCGCTCATGGCCGGCTTCGGCGGCGTCGCGGAATACGGCATCACCGTGCGGTGGGACAAGAACTTCCTCAAGGTGCTGCGCCTCCTCATCGAGCGGCGCGACCGCTTTGCGCTCTTCGGCGGCGTGCGTTTCGGCGGCACGCTGACGGCTGGACGATGCCTTCGCGCTGGGCTTCGATCACGTCGCGCTGGCCGCGGGTGCCGGTCGCCCGACGGTGCTCGATCTCCCCAATGGTCTCGCGCACGGCGTGCGCACCGCATCCGATTTCCTGATGGCGCTGCAGCTCACCGGTGCGGCGAAGCGCGACTCGGTCGCCAACATGCAGGTGCGCCTGCCGGTCGTCGTGGTCGGCGGCGGCCTCACGGCGATCGACACCGCGACCGAGGCGCTCGCCTACTACCCGGTGCAGGTCGAGAAATTCCTCGCGCGCTACGAAGCGCTCGTCGCCGAGCGTGGCAGCGACGCGGTGCGAGTCGGCGTGGACCGCGGCCGAGCGCGACGTCGCCGCCGAGTTTCTGCTGCACGCGCGGGCCATTCGCGCCGAGCGGGACGCCGCGCGCAACGCGCAGCGCGCGCCCCGCATCGTCGAGCTGCTGCAAGGCTGGGGCGGGGCGACCATCGCCTACCGCCGCCGTCTCATCGACAGCCCCTCGTACACGCTCAACCACGAGGAAGTCGAAAAGGCGCTGGAGGAGGGCATCCGGTTCGCCGAAGGCCTGACGCCGCTCGCGATCGATGTCGATGCCCACGGCCGCGCCGCGGCCCTGCGCGTATCGGTCCAGCGCAACGACGGCGAGGGCGTGTGGCACGAGACCGGCCGCGCCGTGCTCGCGGCGCGGACCATCCTGATCGCCGCGGGAACGCAGCCCAACACCGTGCTCGCACGCGAGGACGCCGGGCATTTCGCGCTCGACGGCCGCTATTTCCGGCTGCTCGACGAGGAAGGCCGGCTCGTCAAGCCGCTGCGCGGCCTCGCCAAGCCGCGAGGTGCCCGCGGTGCTGACGGAGCGCCGCGCGGACGGCCGCGCGATCAGCTTCTTCGGCGATCTCCATCCGTCGTTCCACGGCAACGTGGTGAAGGCGATGGCCAGCGCGAAGCAGGGCCATCCGATCGTCTCGCGCATGCTCGCCGACATCACGCCGGCCAGCAGCGTGTCCGACGCCGCGTTTCTCCAGCACCTCAACGACGAGCTTCGCGCGAGCGTCGTGCGCGTCGAACGCCTGACGCCGACGATCGTCGAGGTGGTGGTGCGCGCGAAGGCTGCCGCGCGCCGCTTCGAGCCCGGCCAGTTCTACCGCCTGCAGAATTTCGAAAGCCTCGCGCCCGTCGTCGACGGCACGCGTCTCGCGATGGAAGGGCTCGCGCTCACCGGCGCGTGGGTGGACCGCGAGCAGGGACTCGTCTCCACCATCGTGCTCGAGATGGGTGGCTCGTCGAGCCTGTGCACCGTATTGCGCCCGGGCGAACCCGTCATCCTGATGGGGCCCACGGGAACGCCGACGGAGATCGAGGCCGACGAAACGGTCGTGCTCGCCGGCGGCGGTCTCGGCAATGCCGTGCTGTTCTCGATTGGCCAGGCGTTCCGGCGCGCGGGCTCGCGCGTGCTGTACTTCGCGGGCTACAAGAAGATGATCGATCGTTACAAGGTCGACGAGATCGAGACCGCCGCGGACGTGGTCGTATGGTGCTGCGACGAAGCTCCGGGCTTCGCACCACGCCGGCCGCAGGATCGCGCGTTCGTCGGCAACATCGTCGAGGCGATGCATGCGTATGCGAGCGGCACGCTCGGCGAGCAGGCGATTGCCTTCACGGCTTGCGATCGCATCATCGCCATCGGCTCCGATCGCATGATGGCGGCCGTGGGTGCCGCACGGCATGGCGTGCTTGCGCGTTATCTCAAGCCGTCGCACCGGGCGATCGGCTCGATCAACTCCCCGATGCAGTGCATGATGAAGGAGATCTGCGCACAATGCCTGCAGCCGCAGCGCGACCCGGCGACCGGGGAAGTGCGTTACGTGTTCTCCTGCTTCAACCAGGACCAGCCGCTCGATGCCGTCGACTTCGTCGCGCTCGATGCGCGCCTGCGCCAGAACAACGTGCAGGAAAAGCTGACGGCGCAGTGGCTCGCGCGTTGCACCGATCACCTCGCAGCGCCCCCCGGCTGAGCGTTGCGACACGAACGACATTGGGAGCTTTTGGCGCCCGTCGCCGGGAAAAATTTACAAGCCACGCAAGCTCGTGCCGGCATTTTCGATGAAATTGCCGGGGAGGCGTCAACCGTTGCCTGCGGCACACCGTTTGCTGACGTAGCTGGCAATTACGGCGGGAGCCGGGCCAATGGGCACGCGCGCCGTGTGCCCACCCGCGCAGGGCGCGCCGTTCCCGTCGATCACAACAACCGCGCCGCGTGCCCGCGGCCGAAGTGCAGGGGGTTCTCGTCATGCAAGCCTCGATCTTGCGCAATATCCTGGTGTCGTTCATCGCCGTCCTCGCGTGGGCGATCGCTCCAGCCGCGCTGGCCGATCCGCCGGCGCGCATTGCGCGTCTCAGCTATACGACCGGTGCGGTGAGCTTTTCGCCGGCCCTCGATCCCGACAACTGGGCGCAGGCCTCCGTCAATCGCCCGTTCTTCATCGGCGACCGCCTGTGGACGGACGGCAACGCGCGCGCGGAGCTCGAGTTCGGAACCGCGGTCGTGCATGCGGCGCCGCGCACCAGCGTCACCGTGCTCAATATCGACGAGCGCATCACGCAGCTCGAGGTCGCGGAAGGCCGCCTGAACGTACGCGTGCGCACGCTCGAGAACGGCGAGAGCTTCGAGATCGACACGCCGAACCTCGCCTTCGCGATCACGCGTCCCGGCACCTATCGCGTGGAGGTCGATCCGCAGGGCGACAGCACGATCGTCGCGGTGCGCGAGGGCCACGGCGAAGTGTATGGCGAAGGCCGTTCGTACATCGTCGATCGGGGCCAGTGGTACGAGTTCTACGGCACCGCGCTCGACAACGATTACGCACGCATTCCCGCTGCGGATGAATTCGATCGCTGGGCGCTGGGCCGCGATGCCCGTCACGATCGCTCCGTGAGCGCGCGTTACGTGCCGCGCACGATGATCGGCTACGAGGATCTCGATGCCTACGGCTCGTGGTCGGTCGTCGCGGATTACGGCAACGTGTGGATCCCGCGCTCGGTGCCGGCGGACTGGGCGCCGTATCGCAACGGCCACTGGACGTGGATCGATCCGTGGGGATGGACCTGGGTCGACGATGCGCCGTGGGGCTTCGCGCCATTCCACTACGGCCGCTGGACCCGCGTGCAGAACCGCTGGGGCTGGGTGCCCGGTCCGACCAACGTGCGGCCGGTGTATGCGCCCGCGCTCGTCGCGTTCGTCGGCGGCAGCAACTTCAGCGTCAGCGTGGGCGGGACTTCCAGCCGCGGCGTCGCGTGGTTCCCGCTCGCGCCCGGCGAGGTCTACCGGCCGTCGTACCAGGTGAGCCGCGAGTACTTCACCCAGGTCAACGTCACCAACACGCGCGTCAATACGACCGTCATCACCAACATCTACAACAGTCCCGATGCCGTGCGGGAAGTGCGCTATCGCCATCGCGAATCGGCGGCGGTGACGGCGGTTCCCGTGAACACGTTCGTCGAGTCGCGTCCGGTCGCCCGTGCCGCGGTGCCGGTCCGGCAGATCACGCAAGCCGTGCAGGCGGCGCCTGTCGTCGTCGCACCGGTGGTCGCACCGGCACGCGCGAGCGTGATGGGGGCGGCCGGCGCCGCCCGGGTCAAGCCGCCGGAGGCGGTCACGCGCCGCCAGGTCGTCGCCCGGACCCCGCCGCCGCAGGCGACACCCGCGTTCACGCCGACACAGGCGGCAACAGGCGCCGCCACTCCGGAATCGAACTCCCTGCGCGACACGAATCGTGCGCGGGCGCCGCGGGAACGCGTGCGTGTGGTCACGACGACTGGCCAGCAGGCCACGCCGGCGGCAACGGCGGAGCATCGCGGCCGACCCGAAGGAACGCCGCCGCGTGCAGGTTCGGCGGCCGCTACGGGCGCGACGGGCGCAACGGGGGCGGGCAACCGCCGGCTCGCGGCGAGGCCGGGCGGGGGCGCCCGGTGCGCCGGCAGCGGCGACCGCCACGGGGCCGGCCGGCTGGGCGCGGAACCCGGTGCGCACGCAGGGGGCGCCGGCCGCCGGCCGCACGACGCCGGACGAGCGGGATGCACGCGGCAACGGTCGCGCCAATGGTAGGGATCGCGCGGCCGACCGCCCGGGTGCCCCCGCAGTGACTCCGGTCACGCCACCGGCGGCAGCGCCTTCCGTGCCACCGACTGCACCCGCCACCGCCGGTCCCGAGCCGGGACGCCCGCAGGGGACGGGCAAGGCGCCTGACGAGAAACGTGACGCGGCTGGACGCGGTGCGCGGCGCGAAGCTCCGCAACGGGCGCCCGAGGCTCCGCCAGCGGCGCAACCCGGTCGCGCCCCGTCACCTGCCGCCGGGGCACCGGCCGACGGTGCGACGGGTGCTCAGGCGGGACGCAACAACGGTCGGGCACGAGGACGTGAGGAAGCGCCGGCCGCCGCACCCGCGCGTCCGGCGGCTCCCGCGGCCGCACCCACCGCCGAAGCGCCACCTGCGCCACCTGCGCAGACCGAGCCGCGGCAACGCGGCAACGCCCGCGGTCGCGCCCCGGAGGCGGCTTCACAGTCGCCGGCGGCTGCCCCCGCCGCGCCTTCGCCGCGGTCCGCCGAGCCACCCGCAGCAGCCCGACCCGAAGCCGGTGCACGGCGCGCGCCTCCACCCGCAACGCCCGCACCTGCACCGGCACCCGCTGCGCCGTCTCGCGCGACACCGGCCGCTCCGGCAGCGCCTGCCGCTGCCCAGCGCCAGCGGCACCTGCGGCCCGGCCGCGCAACCGCCCGCTGCGCCCGCGCCTGCACCGGGGGCTGCGCCGGCTCGCGCGGCACCACGGGTCGCTCCGGCGGCGCCTCCCGCTGCAGCGCCAGCGGCCCCGCCAAGGGCCCGGGCGCGCAACCGCCCGCTCCGCCCGCGAACGCGGAGCGTGGCCAGGGGCGCGGCAAGGACGACAAAGGTGGCGACGCAGAGCAGCGCCGCCGTGAGAAGGGTAAGGACAAGGACAAGAACGACTGAGGACGTACCCAGGCGCGCAGGTCGTCGCGCGCCTGGCTTGCGTGACGGAGCGTGCTCGGGTTGCGCCGAGTTCCGCGGCGTGCAACTGGAGCGGATAGCCTCCAGCGCGCTCGATCGCAGGTCGCTGGCGTTACTTCACGAGGCGCAGGTGATCGCGCGCGCCAACGGTGGCGAGACTGGCGACAACACGCAGGAAGTCCGGAACGTCGAAGGGCTTGCGGAAGAAGCGCGCATGGCCGCTGCACGCGCGGGCGACGATCGCCTCGTCGAGCGAGCTCATCACCACGACCGGGAGACGTGGCCGCTCCGCCTGAAGGCACGCGAGGAGCTCGCCGCCGCCCATCTCCGGCATCATGAAGTCGGTGATGACGAGGTCGGCGCCTTCCTGTCGGTAGACGTCCAGTGCGATCCGACCGTTGCGCGCCGTGACGACGCGGTAGCCCTCTTCCTCGAGGATCAGCGAAAGCACGCGCAACAACGCATCCTCGTCTTCGACGACGAGGATGGTCTTGCGGGCGACGTGCTCCTGTTCGCCCGGGTTCCCCGCGTGGAAGACATGCGACATAGCGGCCTCGGATGCGACGGTCGAGTATGCCTCGACCCCTTGGCAGCAGGCATCGTCCTCTGCGAGCAGCGGATGTAGGACGACACCTACAGGACCAGCCGCCTCGGCCTTGAGCCGGGTCAAAGGCGGCGGCAGAGCCATCGGCTACTGTCGGTCCATGGTCTGTCCCCCCGCATCCATGTCGTCCACAGCTACGATCGTTCCACTGACCGCGGCCTGCGGCGCCTTCATCACACTCGAGCGGCGGACGCTGCACCGGTTCCTGGTGGGGTACGTCAACGATCGCGGCCTGCAACCCTCGCCGGAGCTGCGCGCGCTGCTGATCGCGGCCATCGACGTCTATCCCGGGCCGTTCCCGGTGCGCCGCGCGGTGCTCGAGGCCCATGTGGATTCCGTCGTGCGCGTTCCCCATGTGCAGCATGTGGTCGCCGCCGCCGCGAGCAATTCGCGCTGAGCACTCAACCCTGCCACACGCCGTACCCGGCCTCGCGTAAGGCGATCCCGAGCTCGACCTCCATCTCCTGCGCCGCCCCGTAGGGCATGGGGTTGTATACTTCGTACAGCTGCGGCAGGAGTCGCAGGCCGTAGCGCTGCACGAAGCGGTTCGCCTTGATGCCCGCCTTGTGCTTGTCGAAGCGCTCGTCCGGCTCGAGCCCTGTCATCCCGACATAGACGCATGGCTGCCCCTACCCGGTAGCC
Organism: uncultured beta proteobacterium; assembly: GCA_963734575.1. Taxonomy (GTDB): domain Bacteria; phylum Pseudomonadota; class Gammaproteobacteria; order Burkholderiales; family Casimicrobiaceae; genus CAIWHR01. The sequence continues at coordinate 120,028 of CAVTHT010000016.1, forward strand.
GGGATTGGCGCGCCGGAAGCGCGCGACCAGCAGAACGTCGCGGGCGAGCTCGACCACGTAAACGTTGTGATGATGCCTCGACCGAGCGTGGCATCAGGCGCTCGGTCGGTGCAGGGGTTCGTGGCGCAGCGTCGACCGCCGCCGGATCGGGAATCTTTCCATCGCGGTGCCGGTCAGAACGCGCTGCCGCGGACCGGCGGCGCGAATGCGGTCCGTCCGTTCATTCGAGAAGCGTGCGTTCCATGTCATTGCGAGGTCGTCCCATTCGCCATTTCCCCAATCGCAGCACCGTGGCCCGCGTATGCCGCACGGGGCTGATGATATCGGCGGCGCTCACCAGTCTTGGCGCCGCGGGCCTCGCCCGTGCGGAAGTCTGGGGTTACGTGGACGACGCCGGCGCGGCGCATATCGCGAGCGAGCGCCTCGACGATCGCTACCAGCTCTTCTTCAAGGGCAGCGTTGCGCCCGAGGTGGCCGCGCTGCAACCCGAAGCGGCTGCCCCTGCGGCGCCCGACCCGTTCGTACGCACCGCGGCCTTCCAGCGTGTCGCCAACGCGGACAACACGGCACGATACGGGACGTTGATCGAGAAGCATGCCGCCAGCCATGACGTGGACCCCGCGCTCGTCAAGGCGATCGTCGCGGTGGAGTCGGGCTTCGAGCCCGGCGCCGTGTCGCCAAAGGGGGCCCGCGGCCTGATGCAGGTCATGCCCCAGACGGCGGCCCGTTACGGTGTCACCGCCGATCGCAAGCGCTCCGCCGAACAGAAGCTCCTCGATCCTGCGGTGAACCTGCAGGTCGGCACGCGCTACCTGCGCGACCTCCTCGCGCGCTTCGCCAACGACCTCAGCCTGACCCTCGCCGCATACAACGCTGGCGAGATGGCGGTCGAGCGCTACAAGAACCGCGTGCCGCCGTACCCCGAAACGATCGCCTACGTGAAACGCGTCCGCGAGTTCTATGCCGCGTTCGGGCCAGCCCCGGCCGCGACCGGGAAAGCGGCCGCGCCGATGGGCGTCGAACCGGGTCGCGTTCGCGGCACCTTCCTCGCGCGCCCGGCGCGCATGGACACGGACGCCCCCGTTCTGTAGCGCCCCCGCGTGCAATCTTTGCACGTTCGCGCCTGAAAATTTTTCCAGATACGTGAGGAACATGCCATAAGTCGTTGTATAAGCGTGCGCATGCAACTTGCATCCTTCACCGCAAAGCCCCGGCGCTGCCGGGTCCATAACTACAGTTCCGCCCAGGTGAAGAGGTGGCGACGGTTCCAGCCAGCCGCTCGTGCCCGTGTGCCCACGCCCGCGTCCCAGTACGCCAGGCGTGCATCGTCACATCCGTTCCTCGCGGATCTCCCCGTCCAATCCCTGGCCCGATTCCCGGCGCCGATGGATGTCCCTGATCATCGTTCGCCCCATCAATCCCGGAGTGCGCATGCAACTCGCCGAACAAGCCGTCTCGAGTGAAGAACTCACCGCCATCCTCGGCGCCCTCAACGCCCTGAAACGCGGCGACGCGTCCATCCGCCTCCCGCAGGAGTGGACCGGTCTGATGGGGCGCGTGTCCGACGCGTTCAACGACGTCGTCGAGCGCAACGCGCGCATGGCCGAGGAGCTGGCGCGCCTCTCCCGCGTCGTCGGCAAGGAAGGCAAGCTCAACCAGCGCGGGACGCTTGGCGACGTGACGCGGCTTCTGGGCCGAGTCCATCGATGCGGTGAATGTCGCTCATCGACGACCTCGTGCATCCGACCAGCGAAACCGCGCGCGTGATCGGCGCCGTCGCGCAGGGCGACCTGTCGCAGACGATGGCGCTCGAAGTCGACGGTGCGCCCGCTGCAGGGCGAGTTCCTGCGCACCGCCAAGACCGTCAACACGATGGTGGACCAGCTCGGCTCGTTCGCGGCCGAAGTGACGCGCGTGGCGCGCGAGGTGGGCACGGAAGGCAAGCTCGGCGGCCAGGCGAAGGTCAAGGGCGTGGCGGGGACCTGGAAGGACCTGACCGACTCCGTGAACTCCATGGCCGGCAACCTCACGGCACAGGTGCGCAACATCGCCGACGTGACGACGGCCGTCGCGACGGGCGACCTCTCGAAGAAGATCACGGTGGACGTGAAGGGCGAGTTCCTCGAGCTGAAGAACACCATCAACACGATGGTGGACCAGCTGCGCTCGTTCGCCTCGGAAGTGACGCGCGTGGCGCGCGAGGTGGGTACGGAAGGCAAGCTCGGCGGCCAGGCGCAGGTGGAAGGCGTGTCGGGCACGTGGAAGGACCTGACCGACTCCGTGAACTCGATGGCCTCCAACCTCACCGCCCAGGTGCGCAACATCGCCGACGTGACGACGGCGGTGGCGACCGGCGACCTCTCCAAGAAGATCACGGTGGACGTGAAGGGCGAGATTCTGGAGCTCAAGAACACCATCAACACGATGGTGGACCAGCTCTCGTCGTTCGCCTCGGAAGTGACGCGCGTGGCGCGCGAAGTGGGCACCGAAGGCAAGCTCGGCGGCCAGGCCGAGGTGAAGGGCGTGGCCGGCACGTGGAAGGATCTGACCGACTCCGTGAATTCGATGGCCGGCAACCTCACGGCCCAGGTGCGCAACATCGCCGACGTGACCACGGCGGTGGCGAACGGCGACCTCTCCAAGAAGATCACGGTGGACGTGAAGGGCGAGATCCTCGAGCTGAAGAACACCATCAACACGATGGTGGATCAGCTGCGCTCGTTCGCCTCGGAAGTGACGCGCGTGGCGCGCGAGGTGGGCACGGAAGGACAATCTCGGCGGCCAGGCCGAGTGCAGGGCGTGGCCGGCACGTGGAAGGATCTGACGGACTCCGTGAACTCCATGGCCGCGAACCTCACCGGCCAGGTGCGCAACATCGCCGACGTGACCACGGCGGTGGCGCGCGGCGATCTCTCGAAGAAGATCACGGTGGACGTGAAGGGCGAGATTCTCGAGCTGAAGAACACCATCAACACGATGGTGGACCAGCTTTCGTCGTTCGCCGTCGGAAGTGACGCGCGTGGCGCGCGAGGTGGGTACGGAAGGCAAGCTCGGCGGTCAGGCCGAGGTGAAGGGCGTGGCCGGCACGTGGAAGGATCTCACGGACACGTGAACTCCATGGCGTCGAACCTCACGGCCCAGGTGCGCAACATCGCCGACGTGACGACGGCCGTGGCCACCGGCGACCTGTCCAAGAAGATCACCGTCGACGTGAAGGGCGAAATCCTGGAGCTCAAGAACACCATCAACACGATGGTGGACCAGCTGCGCTCGTTCGCCGCGGAAGTGACGCGTGTGGCGCGCGAGGTGGGCACGGAAGGCAAGCTCGGCGGCCAGGCGGAGGTGCAGGGCGTCGCCGGCACGTGGAAGGATCTGACCGACACCGTGAACTCCATGGCGTCGAATCTGACCGCCCAGGTGCGCAACATCGCCGACGTGACGACCGCGGTGGCCAACGGCGACCTGTCGAAGAAGATCACCGTGGACGTGAAGGGCGAAATCCTCGAGCTCAAGAACACCATCAACACGATGGTGGACCAGCTGCGTCGTTCGCCTCCGAAGTGACGCGCGTGGCGCGCGAAGTGGGCACCGAAGGGAAGCTCGGCGGCCAGGCCGACGTGCACGGCGTCGCCGGCACGTGGAAGGATCTGACGGACACCGTGAACTTCATGGCGTCGAACCTGACGGGCCAGGTGCGCAACATCGCCGACGTGACCACGGCGGTGGCCAACGGGAATCTCTCGAAGAAGATCACGGTGGACGTGAAGGGCGAGATCCTCGAGCTGAAGAACACCATCAACACGATGGTGGATCAGCTCTCGTCGTTCGCCTCGGAAGTGACGCGCGTGGCGCGCGAGGTGGGCACGGAAGGCAAGCTCGGCGGCCAGGCCGACGTGCAGGGCGTGGCCGGCACCTGGAAGGATCTGACCGACTCCGTGAACTTCATGGCCGGCAACCTGACGGCGCAGGTGCGCAACATCGCCGACGTGACGACGGCCGTCGCCAACGGCGACCTCTCGAAGAAGATCACGGTGGACGTGAAGGGCGAAATCCTCGAGCTCAAGAACACCATCAACACGATGGTGGACCAGCTGCGGTCGTTCGCCTCGGAAGTGACGCGCGTGGCCCGCGAGGTGGGTACGGAAGGAAACTCGGCGGCCAGGCCGACGTGCAGGGCGTGGCCGGCACGTGGAAGGATCTGACCGACACCGTGAACTTCATGGCGTCGAACCTCACGGGCCAGGTGCGCAACATCGCGGACGTGACGACGGCGGTGGCCACCGGCGACCTGTCCAAGAAGATCACGGTGGACGTGAAGGGCGAGATTCTCGAGCTCAAGAACACCATCAACACGATGGTGGACCAGCTCTCGTCGTTCGCGTCGGAAGTGACGCGCGTGGCGCGCGAAGTGGGCACCGAAGGGAAGCTCGGCGGCCAGGCGGACGTGAAGGGGGTTGCCGGCACGTGGAAGGACCTGACCGACACCGTGAACTTCATGGCCGGCAACCTCACCAGCCAGGTGCGCGGCATCGCCAAGGTCGTGACGGCCGTGGCCAACGGCGACTTGAAGCAGAAGCTGACGGTGGAAGCCAAGGGCGAGATCGCCGCGCTGGCCGACACGATCAACAGCATGATCGACACGCTCGCCACGTTCGCCGACCAGGTGACGACGGTGGCGCGCGAGGTGGGCGTCGAAGGCAAGCTCGGCGGTCAGGCCAAGGTGCCCGGCGCGGCCGGCACGTGGAAGGACCTCACCGAGAACGTGAACCAGCTCGCGGCGAATCTCACCACGCAGGTGCGCGCGATCGCCGAGGTGGCCACCGCCGTGACGAAGGGCGACCTGACGCGATCCATCACGGTGGAGGCGCGCGGCGAGGTGGCCGCGCTCAAGGACAACATCAACGAGATGATCCGCAACCTGCGCGACACCACGCGCAAGAACACCGAGCAGGACTGGCTCAAGACCAACCTCGCCAAGTTCAGCCGGATGCTGCAGGGGCAGAAGGACCTGAACACCGTGGGCCGCCTGATCCTGTCCGAACTCGCGCCGGTGGTGACGGCACAGCACGCGGTGTTCTACGTGCTCGACTCGTCGGGCGATCCGCCCGGCCTCACGCTCCTCGCGAGCTACGGCTCGAAAGGGCAGAGCGCGCTCGGCAGCCGTGTCGATCTGGGCGAAGGTCTCGTCGGTCAATGCGCGGCCGACAAGGAGAAGATCCTGCTCGCCAACGTGCCGCCGGATTACATCTCGATCACCTCCGGGCTCGGCGCGGCGCCGCCCACCAACATCCTGGTGCTGCCGGTGATGTTCGAAGGCCAGGTCAAGGCCGTGCTGGAGCTCGCGTCGTTCGAGCGGTTCAGCCCGACGCAGCAGGACTTCCTCGATCAGCTGACCGAGTCGATCGGCATCGTGATCAACACGATCGAGGCCAACACGCGGACGGAAGATCTGCTGAAGCAGTCGCAGTCGCTCGCGCAGGAGCTGCAGAAGGGCCAGCAGGAGCTGCAGCAGACCAACCAGGAGCTCGAGGAGAAAGCCGGCCTGCTCGCGCACCAGAACCAGGAAGTGGAACGCAAGAACGCGGAAGTGGAGCAGGCGCGCAAGGCGCTGGAGGAAAAGGCCGAGCAGCTCGCGCTCACGTCCAAGTACAAGTCCGAGTTCCTCGCCAACATGTCGCACGAGTTGCGCACGCCGCTCAACTCGCTGCTCATCCTGTCCGACCAGCTCTGCAAGAACGCCGGCGGCAACCTCACGCCGCGGCAGGTCGAGTTCGCGAAGACGATCCACGCGTCGGGCAACGACCTGCTCACGCTGATCAACGACATCCTCGATCTGTCGAAGATCGAATCCGGCACGGTGGTGGTCGATCCGACCGACCTCCTGCTCGACGACCTGCGCCGCTACGTCGAGCGCACCTTCCGCCACGTGGCCGAGGCGAAGAACCTCGAGTTCAACATCGCGATGGGACCGCAGCTGCCGCCGGCGATGTTCACCGACGCGAAGCGGCTGCAGCAGGTGCTGAAGAACCTGCTGTCGAACGCGTTCAAGTTCACGCAGCACGGCCACGTCACGATGACGGTCGCGCACGCGCGCGGCGGCTGGGACCCGGACAACGAGGTGCTGAACCGCGCGGGCGACGTGATCGCCTTCTCGGTGCAGGACACCGGCATCGGCATCTCGCCGGACAAGCAGCAGATCATCTTCGAGGCGTTCCAGCAGGCCGACGGCAGCACGAGCCGCAAGTACGGCGGCACGGGTCTCGGCCTCGCGATCAGCCGCGAGCTGTCGCGCCTGCTCGGCGGCGAGATCCGCCTCGTGAGCGAGCCGCGCGTCGGCAGCACGTTCACGTTGTACGTGCCGATCGTCTACACGCCCCCGCGCAACACCCGCAAGGTCGCCACGGCGCGCGCACCGCTCGAGATCGTCGTGCCGCCCGCCGCGCCGGCGCCGATCGCCCTGCCGCGCGACGAAGGCGCCAACCGGCCGCCCCGCGAGGAGCACGAACCGGAGCCGACGCCGGCCGTGTCGACGCTCGTCAACGAGCTCGGCGACGACCGGGATAACATCCGCATCGGCGATCGCGTGCTGCTGATCGTCGAGAACGACGTCGGTTTCGCGCGGTTCCTGCTCGACGCTGCGCGGGAGAAAGGCTTCAAGGCCATCGTGAGCACGCAAGGTGCCGCGGCGCTGGCGTTCGCGAACGAATACCGGCCGACGGCGATCACGCTCGACATCTACCTGCCCGACATCGGCGGCTGGCGCGTGCTCGATCGCCTGAAGCACGACCCGCAGACGCGGCACATTCCCGTGACGGTCATCTCGACCGACGAGAGCCGCGAGCGGGCGCTGCAGGCCGGTGCGTACGCCTTCGTCGGCAAACCCATCCAGGGCAAGGAAGTGATCGACGAGCTGCTCGACAAGGTGACCAAGTTCTCGCGCCGCCCGCGGCGCAACGTGATGATCGTTGCCGGGCAGAAGGGTCAGCGCGACTGGCTCGCGAAGTACCTCAAGGCGGACGACGTCGGCGTGCTCACCGCCAACGACGCCGATGCCGCGGTGGCGTACCTCGGCAGCCAGAAGGTCGATTGCGTTATCGCCACGCCCGACGTGCCCGAGCGCACCGCTGCCGCCCTGCGCGAGCGCCTGCTGGGCGAGTCAGGGCACCATGCGACGCCAGTGATCGTCTACACCGAAGCGGGCGGGCTCGGGGAGTGGAGCGGGCTCGGATCGCGCGGCATCGTGCGCGAAGTGCGTTCGCCGGAGCGCCTGATGGACCTGGCGACGTTCTTCCTCCATCGCGATCCCGCGCGCATGCCCGAGGCGCACCGTGCGGTGCTGCGCGGGCTGCAGGACTCGATCGACGTGCTGAAGGGCAAGCGGGCGATGATCGTCGACGACGACATGCGCAACATCTTCGCGCTGTCGTCGCTGCTCGAGGAGCACGGGATGGCGATCGTGTCGCACGACAACGGCCGCGACGCCGTGCGATCGCTGCAGGCACGCCAGGACGTCGACGTGGTGCTGATGGACATCATGATGCCGGAGATGGACGGCATCGATACCATCCGTGAGATCCGCAAGATCCCGGCGTGCAAGGACCTGCCGATCATCGCCGTGACCGCCAAGGCCATGAAGGGCGATCGCGAGAAATGCATGGAGGCGGGAGCGTGGGACTACCTGTCGAAGCCGGTGGATACCGAGCTCATGGTCGGGACTCTGCGCGGCTGGCTGTCCTCGACGCGCAGCATGGAGGAGCTCGCCGCGAACATGCCCTCGCTCGTTGATTCGTCGCTCCTCGACCGCATCGATCCGACGACGACGCTCCAGTGATCATGACGGGACCGCAAGGCGCGGGCGGCGCGGCAACCGCCCCGAGGGCCAACATACTGATCGTCGACGACCGGCCGGACAAGCGGCTGGTGCTGCAGGCCATCCTCGAGGACTTGCAGCAGAACGTGATCAGCGCGAACTCCGGCGAGGAAGCGCTGAAAGCGGTGTTGCAGGACGACTTCGCGGTCATCCTGCTCGACGTCAACATGCCGGGCCTCGACGGCCTCGAGACGGCCGCGCTGATCCGCAGCCGGAAGCGTTCCGCCCACATCCCGATCATCTTCATCACGGCGGACTACAACGACGAATTCCATTCCGCCAAGGGCTACTCCCTCGGTGCGGTCGATTACATCGTCTCGCCGGTCGTGCCGGAGATCCTGCGCACGAAGGTCAAGGTGTTCGTCGAGCTCTTCCTGCTCGCCGAGCAGGCGAAGCGCCAGGCACAGGAGCACATCGCCCTCGCCGAAGAACGCGCGGCACGCGCGGCTGCCGAGCGGGCGAATCGGCGCTCGGCGTTCCTGGCGGAGGCGAGCGCTGCGCTGGGTTCGCTGGACCTCGAGGCGACGGTACGCGAACTCGTTCGGGTGACGGTGCCGTTCCTCGCCGACATCGCAGCGGTGTGCGTCCCCGAGCCGGAAGGGACCGAGTCGCGGATCGAGGTCGCCTGGCTGCGCGAGCACGCACAGCCTGGCCACTCCGAGGTGCGCCAGTTCGAAAGCCGCTGGTTGCGTGAAGCCGTCGATCGCGTCAAGGCGACTGGCAGGGCGGAATGCATCAGCGACCAGGCGCTGCGCGACGTGATGCACGGATTCGACGGACCCATGGCATCGAATCCGATCGCGGTCCCGGCGCGGTTCGCGGTCGAATCGCTGATGGTCGTGCCGATGGCGGTGCGCGGTCACTGCATCGGCGTGCTGCTGCTCGGCATGGGGCCGTCCGGGCGCCGGTTCGATGCGGATGCACTGGCGCTCGCGCACGATCTCGCGGGCCGCGGTGCGACGGCGCTCGAGAACGCCCGCCTGTATCGCAAGATCCAGGACGAGGACCAGCGCAAGAACGAATTCCTCGCGATGCTTGCGCACGAGCTGCGCAATCCGCTGGCGCCCATCAGCAACGCGATCCACGTGCTCGACGCCGAGCACGGCAAGCCCGAGCGCATCGGCTGGGCGCGCGACGTGATCGGCCGCCAGCTGAAGCAGCTGGTGCGTCTGGTCGACGACCTTCTCGACGTGTCGCGGATCACGCGCGGCAAGATTCAGCTCAAGGTCGAGGATGTCGACGTCTCGCGGGTGGTCTCGGCGGCGATCGAGACGAGCCGGCCCTTCATCGATGCGATGGGGCACCGGGTGAACGTCGTGCTGCCGCCGCAGCCGGTGTTCGTGCGTGGCGACTCTGCGCGCGTGGCGCAGGTGCTCGCGAACCTCGTCACCAATGCCGCCAAGTACACCGAAAAAGGCGGCAGCATCGACATCTCGGTCTCGCGCGAGGCGAGCGAGATCGTCTTCCGTGTGCGCGACTCCGGCGTCGGCATTCCTCCGGAGGCGCTGTCCACCATCTTCGAGCTGTTCACGCAGGTGGATCGCACCCTCGATCGCTCGCGCGGCGGGCTCGGCATCGGTCTCACGCTGGTCCGGCGGCTGGTCGAGATGCAGGGCGGCACCGTGCATGCGTACAGTGCGGGCAAGGACCACGGCAGCGAGTTCACCGTGCGTCTGCCGGCGGCCACGGCGCCCGTCGCCACGACGTCGGGTGCGGTTGCTGCGACGGCGATGACGCACTCCGCCGGCGTGAAGGTGCTCATCGTCGATGACAACCACGACGTCGCCGAGAGCACCGCCATGCTGCTGCGCATGGTCGGCTGCGAGGTGCACGTCGCCTTCGACGGTGTCGTCGCGCTGCAGTCGCTCAACGCCATGCAGCCGGATGCGGTGCTGCTCGACATCGGCCTGCCCGGCATGAACGGCTATGAGGTGGCGGCGCAGATCCGCGCGCAACCGCAGCATGCGAAGACGCTGCTCGTTGCCGTCTCCGGCTACGGCCAGGAAGATCACCGGCAGCGCTCCAAGACGGCCGGCTTCGACTATCACATGGTGAAGCCGATCGACCCCGTGGTCATCACCGATCTCCTCGCTTCACTGCCGCCTTCGCAGACCGCGCACTAGCCACGCGCTTCCTGGCTCGGCAATGCGCCCGTAACCGGGCGCGCTCTCGCCGGGGTGCCTCGCCTTCCGTCCGCTCGGTGCGACAGATTGTCGCTCGGGTCTTGTCAGCTTCCAACGGGAGGCTACAATGCCATTGTCATAGCGCCGGGAGTCGCCCCATGCAAATGCGCGAGCGCGAGGGAGTGCGGGCCATCGTCGACGTCGACGCGATGTCCGCCGAGCGCTGTCGTGTCTCGATGATCGTCGAGCAAGGCGGCGCGCGTGTGTGGTCCAGCACGCGCGAGGTTCCGCTGCACGGCTCGGATCATCACGCCGTGGAGCGGACGGCGCTCGAGGCTGCATCCGCTATCGCCGATCACCTGGTGCGACGCCATCGCGTGACGCGCCGTTGAGATCCGCCTGCGTGCGCGGCTCGATGCAGTCGCCTGCGCGCTAGGCGAGAAACGCGGCGCGCGCGGCCATGGCCATGTAGGCATCCTCGACGGCGCGCGCGAAGCCGGGCGCATCGTGCACCGGAGAGTTCCGGAACCGTTCGCGCAACGAACCCCGCAGTGCGTCGAGTCGTTCGGTGTCGCGAGCGAGCGTTACAGCGCGCTTCACATAGCTGGCGGGATCGTCGGCAATCAGCTCGGCCAGGCCGCATCCGTGCAGGATGCTCGCCGCGCTGCGCGACACCGACCGCTCGCCGGCACAGGTGATGACCGGCACGCCCATCCACAGGGCGTCGCACGTGGTCGTGCCCCCCGAATACGGCGCCGTGTCGAGCGCGATGTCCGCCTCGTTGTAGAGCGCGAGGTATTCGGTCGTCGGCAGGATCGGGTGCCGAACGATGCGTGCCGGATCGATTCCGAATCGTGCGAACGTGCCGTCGAGCAGCGCGGCGCGTTCCGGCAGCGGATTGCCGGTCAGCAGCAGGCGTGAACCGGGCACCTCGGCGAGAACGCGGCTCCAAAGGTCCACGGCAGCGGTCGACACCTTGCCCGGACTCGCGAGACTTGCGAACGTCACTGATCCATTGCGCAGCAAGGGCAGCGGGCCGACGGGAGGCGCGAACGCGTAGTCCTGGTAGCACCACGGACTGTGCGGTAGCCGCCACAGCGTTTCGGTGTGCTGCCACTCCGTGCGCCCCGGCGGATCCGCGACGGCGTCGGTGAGGCGGTAGTCCATGGCCGAAGTGCCGGTGGTGCCGAGATAGCCCAGCCACGTGACCTGCACGGGCGCGGGCTTCCGCATGAAGGCCAACAGCCGATTGCCCGCCGTGTGACCATTGAGATCCACGAGGATGTCCACGCCGTCCGCCCGTACCCGGGCGGCGAGCTCGTCGTCGGAGTCCGCGGCGACGTGCGCGAAATGCTGCACCGATGCCTGCAGGCGATCGGTCACGTCGTCGGTCGAGCGCGCGGTGTGGTAGCAGCGGATCTCGAATCGATTGCGGTCGTGATGGCGCAGCAACGGTTCCAGGAACACGCTGACCGCATGACTCACGAAGTCGGAGGATACGTATCCGACGACAAGGCGGCGCCGCTCGAGCGGCCTGAACGGTGCCGGCGGAAGCGGCTGCACGCGATCGGCGAAATGACGTCCGAACGCGAAGTGCCGCTCGACGATCTGTTCGGCAGGGATGCGATCCGATCGCTGCAGCGCGAGCAGGAGGTTGCTCCACGTACCGGCACGATCGGGATCGATCGCAAGGGCGCGGCGGTAGGCTTCGATCGCCCGCTCCTGGTCGCCGACGTCGGAATACACCGTCCCGATATTGTTGTGCGCGGTGGCGAGCTCGGGCTCGAGTGCAATTGCCCGCTCGTACGACGCGACCGCTGCGCCCGGTTGATGCCGTCGCCGGTGGATGTTGCCGAGGTTGACGTGCACCGCGGCGACGTCGGGCGCGAGCTCGCCGGCACGGCGCAGGCTCTGCTCGGCTGCATCGAGGTCGTCGGCCTCGCCGAGCGCCGCGCCCAGATGGAAGTGGATGGCGAAATCGTCGGGCCGCAGCAACGCAGCATGCCGCAGGCGTTCGATGCCCTCGTCGAGGACGCCTGCCCGGCAGAGGGACTGGCCGAGCACGTGCTGTGCCGACGCGCGAGCCGGCTCCGCCGCCACGGCGCGGCGCGCGAATGCGATCGCCCGCACGAAATCACCGGCGGCAAGCAGCAGCATCGCGTACGAGGTGAGGGCGCCTGCATGTGCGGGATCGAGCGCGAGGGCGTCTTCGAGCCGCTGCGCCGACGCCGCCACGTCGCCGGCACGGCGCAGTTCGATCGATTCGCGGACGAGCGCATCGGCATCGCGAGCCTCACGAGGTGGAAGCTGCTCTGCGCCGGTCACGGTGTTCGGGCGCGACGGGCGCGACGGGCGCGACCGGAGCCGCAGCCGCGGGCGTCATCGGGAAGCCCGGCATGCCGCCGCATCACACGGGTGCCCAGCTGCCGTTGATCAGGTGCCAGGCCGCATGCACGACGGTGGCGACCACGAGCAGGATGATCCACAGGTACCAGAAGAGCCGCACGATTGCGTGCTCGCTCATGTGCGCGGACTTCGATTGCACGAGCGAGCGGTACGGATCTTCGGGCAGGTTGCGGGCCGCGGCATAGGTGGCGATGCGGTCCGGCTCCTTGCGCGAGAGCACCGCGAAAACGTCCTGGTAGGTCCAGAAATGGTTGTCCGGGAAGGAGCGCCTCCATTCCGTCTCGAGCAGCAGCAGCCGCGTGTTGAACGTGTCGACGAAGGCGCGCGAGCGCGCATCGACGCGCGCGAAGAAATGCGCGATGAACAACGGCGGAATGGCGATCAGCGTGAATGCGGTCAGCGTTGCCATCGAGGGGGCGCCGATCGCATCCTTGGCAAGCAGGCCGAACACGGCGAGGAAGGCCGTCTGGATCGACAGGAAATGAGAGAAGCGCTTCTGCTTCAGGTCCTCGTAGAACTTGAGCAGGTCGTTGTTGGCCTTCCACTCCTCGAGCAGCCGCGTTTCCGTGCTCTGCATGGGTTCTCCGGTCCGCCGGCCGATCACGACGATCGCCGGACGCGCATGTTGGTGAAGCTGCGGTGGATACTATGCACTGGCCGCGCGCGGGAGGAAACCGGGGCGCGTCGCGGCGGCGACGAGGACGGGAGTCGCCGCCTAAGGGTGGAACTCGTGTCGTTGTGCCCCGCGCGGAAGGCGTCATCGCCTTTTCGAGGGGGCTGCGCGGCGGCGGCCGCATGCCGCCAACGCATCGGATGCCATTTTTCGGGAGCCAGCGATGACCACACGTTCCGTTTATTGCAACGGCCTCACCAATGGACGCATCCTCGCCAAGCTGGACGAGAAGGTGCCCCACCGGGAACGAACGATCCTGGCGGAAGGCGATTCGTGGTTTGCCATTCCGACACCGTACGACATCTTCCCGACGACGATCCTCCTCGCCCTCGACCTCCACCGAAGCACGGCCATCATCGATCTCTCGCACATCGGCGACAAGGCCACGGAGATGGCGAGCGGCGACCAGTACCGGCAACTCCGACGACGTGATCAATGGCGAGCCCGCGATCAAGCTCGACGCGATCCTTTTGAGCGCCGGCGGAAACGATGTCATCGAGAAGGTGGAGCAGGTCATCGGGGATCATATCGGCCGTACGCTCAGGATGACGAGCCCCGGCGTAGCGGACCGGCGAGGTCGCAGCGCTCATCGAAGTGGTCGAGGAGCAGGTGATCGAAGTCTTCCGCGACATCGAGGCCAGCGTCCGAACGATCTGCGACGTTGCGCGCAGGCGACAACGCCGACGTACCGGTGATCATTCATGGGTACGCCCACATCACGCCGCGCGAGGCACCCGCGCGGCTTGTTCTCGGGTACGGGCGGGATACGTGGTCCGTGGCTCAAGGCACGGCTCGACGCGCTCGGCATACGCGACCCTGCCGTGCAGAAGACGCTGGCCGACCGCGTACTCGACCGGCTGAACGAGTTCTACCGGACTCGTCTCGCCGATCCCGCCATACGGAACGTGCATTACGTGATTTACGTCCGCTAGTGGCCGAGGCGAGGTTGCAGGACCTCCGACCGACGAACGACTGGAACGACGAGATTCACCTGGGCGTGACGTCGTTGCGCAGCGTCGTTGCCAAGGCGTATGCGCCGCTGCTGAACGCGTGGTTCGCCTAGGTACCTGCGCCAGGGAGCAGGGCAGGTGGGCCAACCATTGGCGCCGTGCCCGCCGTTGCGCAGGACGATCTGTCGCGGCGGATCCGCATCGTCGTTCCCTATTCGGCGGGCGGTGCGTCCCATGCGCCGATGCGGGTGATCGGCAAGCAGCTTGCGAGGCCGATGGGGCAGGGCGTCTACGTCGAGAACCAGCCGCGGACCTGAGCACGCTGGTGTTCCGATCTATCGGGACTTCGGCAATAGACCAGTTAGCTCGCCGCTGTCGATCAACCGCGTCAAGTCGGTTGCTCCGCCCACGAGCACGCCTTTGATGAAGATCATCGGAAACGTCGGCCAGCCCGTCCACATCTTCAGGGCCGTGCGCGCCCTCCATCCGCCCAGATAGCTGCCGTACTCCAGATACTTGTACGGCGCTCCGACGCGGTCCAGCGCCTTGCGCGCCCGCCTCGGAAACGGGTTCTGCCGCATGCCCACGACGACGATGTCGTGCGCGGCAATGGCGGCTTGCACCTCCTTGACGATGTCCGCATGGTAATCCGCAACTTTCTGCCGGATTGCCGGGTGGATGTTGGCGTCGCCAAGAATGTTGCGTGACATGTCGGACCTTTTCGAGCCGCCGGATACACCGCGGCCGACGGTTGGCGTGCATGATGGAGCGGCTTCGTGCCGACAGCCGCGTGGAGACATGTATCTACGGATGCCGGCTAGCTAGATCGCGACCGCCTTGCTGGGATTGATCAGGTATTTCTCGCCCGTGGCTCGCTTGCCGTACACGGCGATCTCGTCCGGCCGCAGCGCCTCCGCGAGCGAGACCTCCTTGGTGTAGCGGCTGGCGAACGTCGTCTTCAGCTCGGCGACGATCCTTGCTGCAGCTTCGCGATGGCTTCAGGTCCGATCTTCTGGAGGAACGGCCACAGGAGCCAGCCGCCGACACCCCAGGCAATGCCGAAACTGCGGTTGAGCACCGTCGGGCCGACGTCGAGCGTGCCATAGATGTACACCTGCTTGTGGGTCGTCGACCCGTAGCGGCTGTACTCGGTCGCCGTCCGGTTCAAGGTGATCTCCATGCAGGTCAGGATCTGCCCGGCGAGCGTACCACCGCCGATCGCGTCGAACGCCAGGGTCGCACCGGTGGCGACGAGCGCCTCGGTGAGATCCTCCATGAACGTCGGCGCGCTCGAGTTGCACACGTGCGTGGCACCCATGGCTCGGAGGAGGTCCTCCTGCTCCTGCGTGCGCACGATGTTCACCAGGCCGATCCTGTCCTGCATGCAGATGCGGTTGAGCATCTGGCCCAGATTGGACGCCGCCGCCGTGTGGACGAGCGCCTTGTGACCTTCGCGGCGCATCGTCTCGACCATGCCGAGCGCGGTGAGCGGGTTGACGAAGCAGGACGGCGCCCTCGGCCGCCGTGGTGCCCTCCGGCAGCACCAGGCATTGCCGGCCTTGATGCACCGGTACTGCGAGTACATCGCGCCGCCGATCATGGCGACGGTCTTTCCCAGCAGCGCTTGCGCCTCGCGGAGGCTCCGGCGGCCACGACCACGCCGGCGCCTTCGTTGCCGACCGGCATCGACTGATCGACGCGGCCCGCCATGCTCTTCATCCGCGGCGGGGATCTTCGCGGTCACCACCGGGATGGCGGCCGTGCCGGATGCCTCGCGGTGCTCATGTCGGCGGCGCCGAACAGCAGCCCCAGGTCGGAGGGATTGATGGGAGACGCTTCGACGCGGACGAGGACCTCGTCCGGCTCGGGAACGGGAACCGGGACGCTCACGAGCGAGAGCTCGAGCTCGCCGTTGCTTTTCACCAGGGACCGGAGCTGAAGCCCGGTATCGGACGGGTGGGTATGCACGATCGTGTCTCCCGAAGTCTGGCCGAAAAATAGACCACTCCAATGCACTGGTAGTCCGCCGCGATGTGGCGTTGAGCGCGGATGGTCGCGCACCCGGGCAGTCGCGTCCCTTATGACGAACGTGCCGACGCGACGATGGTCCGCAATCCCGATGCCTCTCATCTTGAGCTGCGCCGATCAATGTCGGCATCGGTAACTACATGCGAAACAAACGAAACGAAAACGGACCAGGAATGAAAGTCGCCTGCCGCGCTTGCCACCTAGACTCGGCTGCAATCTGGCTTAACGGAGAGTTCAGTGTCAACCCCACGACCCAACACGTTGCGCGACAGGAGATTACTCTTGAAGAACTGGAACAGACTTTCAGGGCACGCCATGCGTCGCATCATCCCCACCGCATGCGCCACGACCCTCGCCGTGGCTTTCACGGTATCGCTGTCGCAGCCGGCTTTCGCCGGCCAGGTCACGCCGCCGTCGGTGCCGACCGAAATCGAGGTGCCAGCCGGGAACAAGGCGTTTCTCGTGGGCCACGCCCTCGGCACCCAGAACTACGTCTGCAAATCATCGGCCTCGTCGGCCTCTGGCGTCGCTTACGCGCTCTTCACGCCGGAGGCCACCCTGTTCAGCGAGGATGGAGGTCAACTCATCACCCACTTCTTCAGTCCGAACCCCAACCCACGTGACCCCAACACGAGTCCGGCGGTGGTGGCCGATGGCGCGATTCGCGCAACGTGGCAGCACTCGCGGGACACGAGCACCGTCTGGGCCAAGCTGCACGAGCAACCTGCCGGCGCGGTCACCGTCGACAAAGGTGCGATTGCCTGGCTCCTGCTCGATGTGGTTGGAGCCGTAGACGGGCCCGACGGGGCCGACACGCTGACGAAGACCACCTTCATCCAGCGGGTGAATACCACGGGTGGGCTTGCACCGTCGGCGGGCTGTGGCGCGCCAACGGACCTGGGTAATCAGGCGTTCGTGCCGTATACGGCCGATTACGTCTTCTACTTCAACCCCAACGCGGACGAGTAGAGTCGGTGCGGACCAAGAGGCGCCGGCAAGTGCTCTTGGTCCGCGATACGTGCCAGAACCGATCGCCACCACCTTGCCGCTTCCGTCGCTAAAGGTTCGCTGCGCCATGCGACGACCAGCGTAGCTGCGGCGTCGCCTCACTCGGCAGATCAGCAAACATCTGGCTGCATGCAGAGCGGGAGCGCACGCTCCGCGCAACGGTCTCGATGCGCGCCCTCCTCGAGGCGGCTGCGGGATTGTCTTGCACTGCGCGGATGATCACGACCCCGGGCGCGGTCGCGTCCTGCGAGGTCATATCAGGTACCTTTGCGTGGTCGCGATGAGGGAGCTATCCTGCTGATATGCCGCCGCGCGGTGTCGTATCCAGGGTTGCCGGGCCGAACTAACCAGTTGTCGGACGGAGTCGTCGCAGTGCCGGTGAACTGGCGTATTCGTGCGGCCACTGAACGTGTGCGAGCGGCATCATCATCCAGAGCGGGGACCTAAGCGATGAGCATTTCAGTGTTCCTGAGCTATCCGAAGCCGTGCTTTGGCCAACAGAAGGTCTTCGTCGAGACGATCTACAAATACCTGGCCGGCCGTGGCTTCGCGCCTCGTACGCTTGGCGTCACCGATTACGACATGGACGCGCCTTTGACCGCCATACGCCGACTCATGCTCGAATCGAATGGCCTGCTCACGATAGCGTTCAGGCGGACGTACGTTGAAAAGGGAACCGCGCGTCTACGGACGGATATTGAAACCCTTCGCGAGGAGCCCATCGACGGCAAATGGCTCACCACTCCATGGGCCCGATATCGAACCAGCCATGGCGTATCAGCTCGGCCTGCCTGTACTTATCCTTCGCGAGAACGGCGTTCTCGCGGACGGCATCTTGGAGCGCGGCGTGGTTGGCTTGTATATGCCGGAGTTCGATCTTGGGGGCCGAATCGATGACTACCTGGAGACCGCAGAATGGAAGGGCATGATCGGAAAATGGGAAGGATTCGTCAGGTCCGTCGTGGATCATAAAGGCCGGCCGCCGGAGTTGTTCTAGGTCTATCAGAGCGCTTTGAAGGCGGGCAAAGTGGACAAGGCGGGAGGTGCCCCGCCCGCTGCAAGAGACCAGGCGCGCACGGCAAAATAGCGCCTTTGGAATGCAACCCGGCGCGCCGCACGCGCCTGCATTTGGATTGCAGAACGCCTGCAGCGCTGGCGTACGGCGATGCTGCCATGGCCCGGTTACTGGCAGTGCGGCGGCTGGGCGCGAACTTGCATGGTGGCCCGGTTGAGGTGACACTGGACAACCGTCGACTGCGCGATGGAAATTCTCGATCAGTGGCTCCCTTGATCGGCAGGTCGGACAGCAGCACCGACCAGTAGTCGAGAGCGGTCAAGCGGCCGTTCGGAGGATCGCAATCATGGCGGCACTCAAACACGCCCAGCGGATCAGCTACAAAGCCACCTATTGCCAGATCAGTCCGCCGCAAACGACCCCCGTCCCGCGCGACTCACCGATCAGAAGGCTCAGCCGCGCCGTCGAAAAGACCGCCTTCATACAGTCGCTGCGCGTCGTGGCGCCCGAGTTGGCGCTGCTGCGCCGACAGTCGGCGGCGGCGACCGAGGGATTGCCTGAGCGCGAAGCGCTAGCCGATGCCTATGACGCGATCGAGCGACTGATTGCTGATCGGACCGGCACTTCGACGCTCAACAACGCGGCGCTGTTCAGCGATATCGCGCCGGCGACGCTGGTCGCGTTCGCGAAACAACTCGCGGCGTATCGCGCGCAGACGCGGCAAGCCATCACCAGGTCGGTCGCGGAAATCCTTGCCGGCTATCGCGCTTCGCTGACGCAAGCGTCGGGAAAGAATGTCGGCTCGAGCGCGGCCGGTGCTACCGAAGCCGCGAAAGGCACGACCATACGACGCGGGGTCGCGTCGAACGGTCTGCCGATCGTTACGACTGTCGCGCCGCTCGCGCCGACCAAGGCACCCGCTGCGTCGGGGACCCGTAGGTCGGCCGCCGGGACCAAGGTCGATCTGCACGGGCAGAGCGTGTCGGTGGCCATCGACGAAAGTCGTCCGTTGCCGGAAGCCTTCTCCTCCTCGCTGCCCTCCGATGCGATTGCAGCGTATCAACCGTCGAACGCGGCGGCGATCGCGTGGGCGGAGAAGACGCACCCGCGGCTGTTCTCGAGCCTGGCGCAGCAACTCCAGCCGTACACCGGATTGACGCAGGATGAGCTCGCCGTCGCGGGCGCGTCGCATGCGCTGCTCGGCACGCTGCAGGGCGCGTTTGCATCGGTGCTCGATCCGTCCAAGATCGAGGGCACGACCAACGGCTTTGAGTCGCGCATGACCGTCGAGCCGGTAGGCAATCTGCATCTGGAGCGCGTCGAGATGTACCCCGCCGGGATCGAGCGCGGCGAGCTCGCGCATACGGTGCCGCTGGCGCCCGGCGAGACGGTCAACATCAGCCACAAGGAATGGTCGGTGACCGAGCGCGAGTTCGAGGACATCGTCCAGGATTACTTCGAGGGCTACAGCGAGCAGGGCGTCGCCGAGAAGAACGACATCGCGATGTCGACGGACACGCAAACCCAGCATGCCACCGCGCTCAATGTCGGCGCGTCACTGTCGGCGAGCTATGGCACCGTGACGCTGAACACGAGCTTCGGCTACTCGGCGACGTCGAACGACGCACAGTCGAAGAAGGACAGCCGCAACCACAGCATGGAGATCACGAAGAAAGCCTCCGCCCGCACGAAGAAGGACCACAAGATCACGTTCAAGGTGACCTCGGTCGTCGGCAGCGAAGACCAATCCGTTCGCGTGATCTCGAACCCGAGCCTCACCGACGCAATGCGGATCGACTATTTCCAGCTCGCGCGGAAATGGAAGGTCGATTTGCTGCGCTACGGACTGCGAATGACGTACGACATCGTGATTCCGAACCCCGGCGCCGGCATCGCGAAGCTGGTCGAAGACGTCAAGGCGCTCGAAGCGCTGATCAGCGCGCCGTTCACCTTTGCGCTGCCGCTGACGGCCATCTACTACAACTCGCTCGCCACCGACCCGCATTTCATCTCGAACTACGACCGGCTTGCCGCCGAATACAACGCGATGGTGACCGCGCCGCCGGAGGCGCGCAAATGGGTCAACGCGCACAAGGAGACGCAGCCGGTCGACGACTACGACACCCCGCACTTCGACTCGATCGAGTTCGACATCGACGAGAGCTACTACGTCTACTCGGTGCAGCTCGAATCGAACTACGTGACGAAACAGGGCGAGACCAGGTCTTTCCTGCTGATGCTAGGCGGCGAGACGCTCGGTCAGGGGCTGAACAAGCTGATCGGCATGTCGGGGCATCTGTCGATCGACTTCATGTATCAGTACGCATACAACTACGCGATGAACGTCACGTTCGTCTGCCGGCCGAAGGTGCAGGTGCTGCTCGATTGGCGGCTGCAGGTCTGGGGTCAGATCCGCCAGGCCGCCGAAGAGCAGTACAACAAGAATCTGCAGAACTACCGGGACGAGCAGGCGAAGCTCACGCAGCAGATCGCAGACTTCGATGCACTCACCTTGCGTCGCATGGAGCGCGAGGAGATCATGAAAGGGGTGTTGCGCTGGCTGCTCGGGCCGCAGTTCTACCTGGTGCCGTTCAACCTGTCCGGGCTGTTCGGCAGCGATTCGAGTGACCCGGGCGTCGGCGATGTGCTCGATCCGAACCGGCTGACCGAGGCCGAGTGGATCGAGGTGATGGAGCGCGGCGAGTTCATCAAGTACCTGCACAACGCCGTCGAGTGGGAGAACGTGCTGTACTTCACGTATCCCTACTTCTGGGACGACAACAGGCTCTGGGAGTTCAAGAAGTTTCTCTATCACCCTGATCCGACGCACCGCATGTTTCTCCGCGCCGGCGCGGCGCGTGTCGTGCTCACCATCCGACCCGGGTTCGAGCCGAGCTTCACGAGCCTGGTCGAATCCGGGGCATTCAACGCACTGCCGGGGCCGCACCCGTACGTGACCATCGCGCAGGAAATACAGAACTTCGCCAACACCAACTATCCCGGCTTTCCGCCAGCCAATCCGGAGCAGAACGCGCGACCGCTGCTGTATCTCGAGCAACGCCGTGTCTGGCGCGAGATGCAGTATGTCGTTCAGCTGCTCAACGCCTGCAAAGCATCAACGGGAAGCTTTCCACCGCAGCTTCCGGGCAACCACGTTCCGGCCGCTGCACTGACGCCTTTCCTGGACGGTCCGGTGGTGATCAACGGGACGACGTTCAACGGCATCAACGACTACAACACGCAAGCCAACAATCAGCAACTCGCTTTGGACCCGACCACGCCGCAGGAGGCGCTGCTGCCGACGTATACGGCCGTGCCATCCAGCGATGTGTCCTTCGGGCATCCGTACTTCTACAAGTGCCCCGGCGACACGGGTGACTATGACCTGATTTGCTTTGGCGCCGACGGCGCGCCGGGCGGAACCGACAAGAACGCCGACATTTCGGCGAATGCGGAGGCCTCGCTGATCTCGACCTGGTTCGAGTACACGCCGACCGGCGCCCTGGACATCGGTATCACGATGAATGCGCCGAACGTCGTGCCGCCGCAGCCCAGCGCAGAGATCGCATGAGCCTCCACGACGCGTGCGCTTCGACCAAGCACGCTTGAGGCAGCTCCCGTGATCCTCACGCACGGGCAGCTGAAGGCGATCCTCGCCGCCGGCGGCGGGGTGGTCGTCGAGGCCCCGATGATGACCGTCGTGCAGTTGCGCGCGCTGTGCACGGCGGTGGCCGCCGGCGGCGGAGCGCTGACGATCAAGCGGTGCGCCGCCTTCGACGCGACGTTGCTGGTCGAGTTGGCGGCGCTGGCGCCCGGGCGCGTGACGTTCGATCTGACGGGATGAGCGAACGCAACCGGCGCCGTCGCGCGGCGCCTTGCGTGCGCCGCCGCACGTAACGCGCCATGCCCGATTTCGTGGTGCAGTCCGATACCCGCCTCGAGCGGTTTCTGCGCTTGAATCGAGTGATGCAGTGGCGCATCCCGATCCTGATCGACAAGGGCGGCGTCAACGTTTTCCAATCCGGTACCAAGCGCGAGCTGGCGCTCGACGGTCTGAAAACCCGCGTGAGTGCAGGCGATACGGTTCGTGTGGTCACGCCGCCGCCCAAAACTTGTGCCGACGCGCTGCAGAAAGAGGCCAACACGAATTGTCGGGACTATGCGATCGTGCCCGGCGCCACTCCGGCGGCCAATAGAAAGAAGCGGGGCTACAAACCCACCTTCGACGACTTGATGGAAGCCTACATCAAGGCGCGGCCCCAGACGGTCCTGATCACCGATCCGATGATGATGACGCTCGACGATTTTCTGAAAGGCATCGCGACGAGCGATGACGTCAAGTTTCCGATCCGTTATCTCATCGTGGTCGGCCATGCCTCGATCAGCGGTGCGTTTCATATCACGATCTCGGCCTCGAGCAAGGTCGAAGCGGCTGTGAGCTACGAGACCCTCGAAGAGGCCGTGGCCAAGAAGTACCTGGTGGTCGATATGAATTTGTTTGAACCACGACCGGCGGACGCCGGCGCGGGGCAGCTCAGGCTCCTCGGCTGCTCCGTCGGTGCGCAGGTGCCATACATGAAGAAATTCAAGGAAGCGCTCGGTGGAAAGATCACGCTGATCGCGCCCAACTTTCTCGCGATGCCGGACGCGATCCCAAAACCGCCGGGGCCCGTCGCGTATTTCGGGTACGACTTCACCCTTCACTGCCCCACGGCGGTCAAGGATCGCAAGACGTTGCTGGCGCTTTACGACGCGAGAAGCACCGCGGCGGAGAAGAACAAGGATCCGCGCTTTACGTTGAAAGGCGGCAAGCACGTTCCGCCGAAATCCTGGGCCGACTGGACGCCGCGCGATTACGTCAAGTACGTCTATTCGTCGAACGGCAAGAAGCTGAAGAAGGAGCCGCCTGTCCTGGAGTCACCGGTAATGCTGCCGGTGCTGAAGGTCAAGGCAAAGGCACGGCGGCGCTTCCTCATCAACGAAAAGTTTCCGTACTATCGCGACGCGATGACCGGCGGACCGGAGAAACAGTCGATTCCACTGGCCAAGAACACCGGCAAGGTCGAAGACTGGAAGGCGGCCGTGCGCAAGGTGCTGGAGGGCACGTTCAAGCACCCCGTACTGCCGAATCAGACATTCAAGCCGTTCGACCCAAAGCATCCCTTTCCCGCTTACGTACGCGCCGGCTACAACACAATGGACGAGTTCATGGACGGGTGGGATTGGCAGTTCGACTACGACAAGGCGAAGAAGACGTTGAACTACACGCCGATTCGATACGAATATCGTATTTGGCAGCCGATCACGACGGAGCCGGGCAACGAATTGATCATGAATTACTTCCCGAGCAAGATTCCAACGAAGTTCAGCAAGCTTCTGCCGCTCCGACAGCTGTTCGTCACGGACACTTACTTTTTCGCCACGTATTAGCGATCTGCTCGTTCCCTGGCGCCGGCCCTTGCTGCCGTGGAGCGGTTTCGCGAGTTCGGGACTCGATCCTTCGTCGCCGGGTAGGGCATCCATTGTCCAGCACAGCGGCGATCGCGCACGTATGGATCGCGAGCACGGACGAGTACGAAAGGCGGGGTCGGAATCAACCGCCCCACTTTTTATAGGCAAGAGCGGCTTCAATTCTGCTAGGTTCGCCGTTACCGCCACTCCTTACCACCGCGGGCGCCGACTATGGCGGGGCAGGGGCGATTCCCCCGGATGACACGGACCTCGTGGTGAGGGCGCCCATCGCCGCGCACACAAATGGTCGTGATGGCGTGTTGACAAAAGTCGCACCCGTGATTAACGTATACATTGTGAAATGCACTAGGGCCGCATACTGAAATGCAGGCGACCCCCGCGGCGCGTGCGGGCGCTGCCCGGAAAACGGCGCGGGTCGGCCGGACGCGTCCGAACGGCGCGCATGCGGCGAAATCGCTCGTCGATGTCGCCTACGCGACGATTCGCCAGCGGATTCTCGACAACGTTTGGCCGCCCGGTCATCAGGCCTTCGAGCAGGAGCTTGCCGCCGACCTGGGCATGAGCCGTACCCCCGTGCGGGAGGCGCTCATCCGCCTTGCGAAGGAAGGGCTCGTGGCCGTCAACCCACGGCGCGGTATGCGCGTGCTGCCGGTGTCCGTGGCGGACATGCGCGACATCTACGCGGTCCTCACCGCGCTCGAGTCGCTCGCCGCCGAGCTGGTCGTCCAGCGCCAGCCTTCCGCGGCCGAGCTGAAGCCGCTGGTCGATGCCTCGCGCGACATGAAGAAGGCGCTCAGAAATCGTGACCTGGAAGGTTGGGCCGCCGCCGACGAGCGTTTCCACCGCCATCTGATCGAGCTGTCCGGAAACCGACTCCTGATCGATGCCGTGCAGAACTGCTGGGACCGCGCCCACCGGGCCCGCATGGTAACCCTGCGCATGCGTCCGATGCCCATTCACTCCACGCGCGAGCACCTGGGGGTGCTCGAGAAGATCCGGGCCGGGGATGCGCGCGGCGCTTTCGAGGCTCATCGCACGCATCGCGAGCGTGGCAGCCGGGAGATGATCGCGATCCTCGAACGCTACCAGCTGCAAAGCTTGTGAACCGGGGCCACCCAACGGCAGTCCACCCGAGCGCGCCCGAAGGTGAGGCGGCGACGCCTGCGGCACGTGAGGCATTGCGCGAGCGCATTGCGGGACAGTTCCACCCTGTAACGCCAGAATAGTCGCAGCGCCGCCGCGCTGCTCGATACGAGGCACGAGCCTCGACCACCACGGAGGCCGCACATATGGAAAGCAACAGCAATTCGAAACTGAACCGGCGGGCGTTCCTGACGGGCATAACGGCCGCAGCGGGCGCGCTCGCATTGCCCGGCGTGACCCTCGGCGCACCCGCGCCGACGGTGATCCGCATCGGCACGGTCGTGAGTGGCGACCATCCGGAAAACATCGGCGCACGCAAGCTCAAGGAGCTGATCGAGTCGCGCTCGAACGGCGAGCTCAGCGTCCAGGTGTTCACGGACGCGCAGATCGGCGACCAGCGCACGATGGTGGAGAACCTGCGCAATGGTGTGCAGGAGATCACGTGGGTCACCGTGGGTTTCTTCGGCTCCTATGACCCGATGCTCAATATCATCGAGAGCGGCTATCTGTTCCGCGACAGCGCGCATTCCTATGCCGTGTTCGACGGCCCGCTGGGCAACGAGGTCCGCGAGCGCGTCGAGAAGAACGGGGTCAAGCTGCTCGGTTATTTCGAGGCGGGGATGCGACACCTGACCAATAGCGCCCGCCCGGTGCACAACCCCACCGAGATGAAAGGCCTGAAGATTCGCGTTCCGCAGGCGAAGTACCACCTGAACACGCTGCGGCTGATGGGCGCGAATCCGGTCGCGATGGCCTTTCCGGAGGTCTACACGGCGCTTCAGCAGAAGGTCATCGACGGCCAGGAAAATCCATTCTCGAATATCTATGCGGCGAAGTTCTACGAGGTGAACAAGTACCTGTCGCTCACCGGACACCTGCACCTAACCCACATGGTGCTGTACAGCGAACGCCTGTGGTCGAAGCTCTCGCCCGCGCACCAGAAGCTCGTCCGGCAAGCGGTGCTCGATGCACAACCCGTGCAGCGCAAGGCCGTGCGTGACGATGACGCGCGCCTCCTCGCCGAGTTAAAGAAGAACGGCATGGAGGTAAACGACACCGACCGCGATGCGTTCCGGCAGTCGGTGCTGCCGCTGCGCGAGGAAGCGGTGAAGGAGTTCGGTCCCAAGGCGAAGGAGTGGTTCACCCTCATCGAGAACACGAAGGCGTGACTACGAGGGACGGCGCCCGGCGCGCCGCCCTTTCTGCTCCAACTCCGCGAAGGTCGGCCGCCGTGTTCAAGCTGTTTGTCGCTATCGATTCCGTGCTCGCGACGGCACTGCGCTGGGCCATGATCGCCATGATGGCGACCATGACCATCGTGGTGTTCGCGCAAGTCCTCTTCCGCTATGCGCTGAACGTTCCGCTGGGGTGGTCGGAGGAGCTCTCGCGCTTCGCCTTCGTCTGGCTCTGTTTTCTCGGTGCGGCCTATCTTGTGCGCGGCCAGCAGCACCTGCGCGTCACGGCGATCGAGGCTAACGTCCCGCGCCGCGCGCGGGCGGTGCTGCGCTTCGTTCAGTACGCGGGCGCGCTCCTCTGCACCGGCGTGTTCCTGCTCGGCGGGATCGGCATCGTGGGCAACGAATGGTCGCAGGTGTCGCCCGCGACCGGGCTCGGCATGGGCTACGTGTACGGCGTCATTCCAGTTGCCGCGGCGCTGATGCTGCTCTGGACCCTCGCGAGCGCGATCGTGGAGATCGGCAGCGGGTTCCGGCACTCCGGCCCGGACATGGTCGAAGCCGCGGACGATCCGGAGCTCCGCTCATGACCGTTACGATGATCCTCTTCGGCGTCTTTATCGCGACGCTGCTCATTGGCATTCCGATCGCGTTCGCTCTCAGTCTCGGCGCCTTTGCGGTGCTGTGGATGACCGGCTTCTTCGTCCCGGAGCTGGTCGTGCAACGCATTTTCGCGGGAATGGATTCGTTCCCGATCATGGCCATTCCATTTTTCGTGCTGGCCGGTGCCCTGATGGAGAGCGGCGGGATTTCGACGCGCCTCGTGCGTTTCTCGAGCGCCCTGGTGGGTTGGATCACCGGTGGGCTGGGTCACGTAGCGGTCGTCGCTGCGATGTTCTTCGCCGGCATCTCCGGTTCGGCGGTAGCGGACACGGCTGCGATCAGCACCACGATGATCCCGATGATGCGCCGCAGGGGCTACGACCCGGGATTCGCGGCGGGCCTCATCGCGTCGGCGGGAGTCATCGGCCCGATCATCCCGCCCTCGATTCCGATGGTGCTGTACGGCACCATCGCCGGCGTGTCGATCGGTTCGCTCTTTCTGGGCGGCATCGTGCCCGGTGTAGTCATGGGCCTCGGCCTGATGCTGGTGGTGTACTTCATCGCCAAGCGACGCAACTTCCCCCGAGAGCAGGTGAGGCCGAGCCTCGTGGAGATCGGGAAGGCCTTCGTGCCTGCCTCCGGCGCGCTCGTCATGCCGTTCATCATCGTCGGCGGGATTCTGAGCGGCGTGTTCACCGCGACGGAGGCCGCCGTCGTGGCGGCGGTCTACTCGCTCCTCGTGGGCAAGTTCGTCTATCGCGAGCTGGCGTGGCGCGAGATCCCGGACATCCTGTTCCGGTCCGGCGTCACGACTGCCATGGTGCTGATCATCGTCGGCGTCGCGAACCTCGTCTCGTTCGTCCTGGCGATGAATCAGATTCCGCAGGCCGTCGCTACGTTCTTCGCCGGAGCCTTCGCGAGCCAGCTCGCCATTCTGCTGGTCATCAACGTGCTGCTGCTCGTGGTCGGCTGCTTCATCGACGGTGGCTCGGCGATCATCATTTTCACGCCGGTGCTGATGCCACTGATCGTCAAGATGGGCATCGATCCGGTGTTCTTCGGAGTCATGATGACCATCAACCTGATGATCGGCACGATCACCCCTCCGGTGGGACTCTCCCTTTACGTCGCGGGTGGCGTCGCCCGCCTGAGCCTCGAGCAGATGAGCCGGGCGGTGCTGCCGTTCCTCGCCCTCGAGTTGGGGGTGCTGGCTCTCGTCACGCTGTTCCCTGACATCGTGCTGTTCCTGCCCCGGATGTTCCGCTGAGACGACCCTGAGCGGATGCGCATGCCAGGATGCAAACCGTCCCGCCTGTTTACGTACGAGAGATTTGATCCATGCACGTCGTCACCGTCACGTTCGTCGTCAAGCCGGAGCACGTCGAAGCCTTCGTGCGAGAGATGATCGTCAATGCGCGCACTTCGCGCGAGACGGAGCCCGGGTGCCGGCAGTTCGACGTGTGCTCTGTCGCGGGCGATCCGTGCGTCGTCTTCCTGTACGAGGCGTACGAGGACGAGCGCGCATTCCAGGCCCACGGCGCGAGCGAGCATTACCAGGCGTTCGCTGCCAGAACCACCGCGTGGGTGGAGAACAAGACCGTGCATGTCTACAACCGCATCGATCCGCCATGACGATGCTCACGAAACGACAGATCGAGACGTATCACGCCGACGGCTACGTCGTGGTGGAGGATGTCATCGACCCGCACGAGCTCGCGGCGCTGCAGCGCGAGACCGACCGGATCGTCGCGAGTGCCAGCGGTCTCACGACCCATGACCAGGTTTTTGATCTCGAGGACAGTCATCGCCCCGACCGCCCGCGCGTGCGGCGCATCAAGGAGCCGCACGCGGTGAGTCGCGTGTACGCGGAGCTCACGCGGCATCCCAACCTGGTGGCGATCTTCACGGCGCTGCTGGGGCCCGACGTGCGGCTCAAGACCACGAAGCTCAACCTGAAGTCCGGCGAGTACGGCGCGCCGGTCGAATGGCATCAGGATTGGGCTTTCTATCCCCATACGAACGACGACTTGCTTGCCGTCGGGCTCATGCTCGACGACGTGGACGAAGAGAACGGGCCGCTCCTGGTGATCCCGGGCAGCCACCGTGGCCCCACCTACGACCATCATGCGAATGGCGTCTTTTGCGGGGCGATGAGCCTCGAGCGGGCGGGCATCGACCCTGCGCGGGCCGTCAAGCTGACTGGCTGCGCCGGCTCGGCGACCGTCCATCACGTGCGCCTCGTGCATGGCTCGGATCTCAATCGGACGCCACGGCAGCGTCGGGTGCTCTTCTACGAGGTCGCGGCGGCGGACGCCTGGCCGCTCTGCGGGACCACCACCAGGTTCCAGGACCTCGGATCTTTCGACGGCCTGATGATCACCGGCGCGCCGACGACGGTCCCGCGCATGCGCGAGGTGCCAGTACGGATCCCGCTGCCGAAGCGCGACATGAGCTCGATCTACAACGCGCAGAGCGAGGCGGAGACCTTCTTTTTCTCGCGGTACACGGAAGAGACCGGGACCTGACGATTCCAGATCGACACGAGGTGATGGTGAAGAACAGTGCGTTTGAGATAGCGACTTTCGAAGGCGACGGCATCGGCCACGAGATCGTGCCCGCGTGCCTGCACGTGCTCGAGGCGCTGCAGCGCCGCGTCGGTGGCTTTCGACTCGAGTATCACAAGCTCGATGGCGGGGCGGAACTCTACCGGGAGACGGGGACCGACATCACCGACGAGGCGTTCGAGGCGGCGCGGCGGGCCGACGCCATCCTGTTCGGTGCCATGGGTCTGCCGGACGTACGCTTCCCGGACGGCACCGAGATCGCTCCGCATCTGCGCATGCGTCTCGAGTTCGGCCTTTTCGCCGGTCTGCGGCCGGTGCGGAGCTTTCCGAACGCGCCGGGCCCTTTGAAGGATCCGACGGGCCGCGAACATCGATCTGCTGGTGATCCGAGAATCGACCGAAGGGCTCTTCGCCTCGCGCGGCAAAGGCGTGCTCATTGACGATCGCGAGGCCCGCGATACGATGGTGATCACTCGTGCGACGTGCGAAAAGCTCTTTGACAAGACGTTCGAGCTCGCGCGACTGCGCAAGAAGGCGGGCCGCCCCGGGGTCGTGACCTGCGTCGACAAGTCGAACGTCTTCGTCTCCATGGCCTTCTTCCGCAAGGTGTTCGACGAGCGGGCGACGCGGTTCCCGGATGTGACGGCTCGTCACCATTACATCGACGCGATGGCGCTCGATCTCGTTCGGCGGCCGTGGGACTTCGACGTCCTGGTCATGGAGAACATGTTCGCCGATATCATCTCCGATCTTTCCGGCGGTCTGGTTGGCGGCATGGGCATGGCGCCGTGCGCCGAGATCGGTGAGAAGCATGGCCTCTTCCAGCCCGCGCATGGCACCGCGCCCGACATCGCCGGCAAGGGCATCGCAAACCCCACCGCGATGTTTCTTTCGGCTGCAATGATGCTCGACTGGCTGGGCGAACAGCACGACGTGCCCGCCTGCCGTACCGCGGCGTCGTTGCTGGATGCAGCGGTCGAGAACGTGTATCGCGACGGGCGATCGCTGCCGCGGGAATTCGGTGGCACGGCGAGCACCAGCGATCTCGCGCGCGCGGTGATCGACGCGCTCAAGGAGATCGAGCCGCGCGGAGACGCGCTCGCACCTGCCGCATGAGCACTCGCGTCATTGCACCGTTGTCGCTCGACGACGTGAGTTTCGTCGGGTCGAGGCTCGCTCGACCCGAGTGCGTCTTGTGTACGCGCGCGGGCGACGTGTTCGCGTCCGACCGCCGCGGCGGGGTTTCGCATATCGGCCCGGAGGGGGGCACATCTGTACGCCGGCGCCACGCTCGATCTGTCGGGGCCGCTCATCCGAACGGTATCGCGCTCGATCGCGACGGCAGCTTCCTGGTCGCGCACCTGGTCGGACGGCGAAGGCGGGCTTTTTCGGCTTTACCGCGACGGCCGCGATTGGTCCCGGTGTTGCGCCAGGTGGACGGCGTCGATCTCCATGTCACTAATTTCGTTCTGCTCGATGCGCAAGGCAGGATCTGGGTCACGATCTCCACGCGACAGTGTCCGCGTATCAATTCCTTTCGCCCGGGTGTAGCGGATGGTTACATCGTGCTGATCGATGACCGCGGTGCGCGCATCGTCGCCGACGGACTGGGCTTTGCCAACGAATGTCGGATCGATCCGTCCGGGAACTGGTTGTACGTCAACGAGACGTATGCGCGCCGCGCTGACGCGGTTTCGCCTGGCTGCCGATGGGTCGTTCGACACAGCGGGAACTTGTCGAGGAGTTCGGGCCCGGCGATTTTCCCGACGGCTTGGCCTTCGATGTCGAGGGTGGGCTGTGGGTAAGCTGCATTCTTTCCAACCGGCTGATCCGCATCGATGCGGAGGCATGCCCGGTTACGCTGCTCGAGGACAGCGATCCAGCTCACATCCAGGAAGTGGAACTGCGTACCAGGCAGGCCGACTGGATCGTGCGCTGCTGGATCGCAAGTCGTGGACCAAGCTCGCGCACATCTCCAGCATCGCCTTCGCCGGGCCGCGGCTCGACATGGCGTACTTCGGAGTGCTCCTTGCAGACAGTCTGCCGCTCATCGCCATGCCGGTTCGTGGCATTCCGCCGGTGCACTGGGAATGGTAGGAACGATTCCGCTCGTGGGCCGCGTGTTGCTTCTCTGCGACGACCCGGGACAGATGCGTCGAGCAGACTCGCCGGCCGACGATCTGCGCTTGGACGAGAGCGCGAACGCTTCGTCACGACGTTTCGACCGACGAAATCACGCCCAATACCGCCCTCACATTCCACGACGAGCGCTTGGCCAGTACGTCTACACCGGCTTCAGGGCCGGCGACGCGACGCCGATTGCGGCGGTGCGGTTCGCGACGGCGGGGTTCTCGTTGTCGTCGCGGGCAGGCGCTACGGAAAGGGGTCTTCGCGCGAGCACAGCCCGGCGGCGGAACTGCACGCCGGCATTCGGCTCGTCATCGCGGAAAGCTTCGAGCGCATTTACCGGCAGAACGCCGACAACCTTGGCTTGTTCACGTCGACCGACTTTGGGCTGATCGAGCGCATCGCGTAGCGGGGCGAGGCGATCGATGTCGAGGAGCTTCGTCATCGCGCGAGAAGCTTGCAGGCGCCATCCTTCGTGCCGGCGGCCTCTTGCGCTACGGCGCGTTGCGCATGCGGGCACCTTCGGCGAGCGGCGTGGCGGCGACGATGCCGCTGACGCTTGCCGAGAAGATCCTCGCTCGCAATCTCGTGACGACCGACGACAGCGGCTGCCAGCCTCGTTCCGGGCGAGGGCGCATTCGTACGCGCCCACTGGCGCTTCATCGTCGAGGTCTATACCGGGATGGCCGCCAACATGATCCGGCCGCGTTCGGGGAATCTCCAAGCTTGGCAGATCCGGACTCGATCATCGCGTTTGCGGAGCACTTCTCGTACACGCACAAGAGTCCTGCCCACATCAAAGGACGGTCTCCTGCCCGCGATTCGCATCCTTCACGAGGAGCACGAGCAATTCGCGCGCGGACACGGGATTCGCTCGCACGGCTATCAGCAGCGGCATGGAAGGCTCCGAAGGCATTTGTCATCCCGATGATGGCGGAGCGATATGCCTTGCCGGGGCAGGTCGTGGTCGGGACCGATTCCCATACTCCGCATTCGGGGGCCCTCGGCTGCCTCGCGTTTCGGGGTCGGCACGACCGATATGGCCAATGCGATGCTGACCGGCGCGGTGCGGCTCACCGTTCCGCAAGCAATCCGCGTGCAGTTCGACGGCAGCGGTGCCTGCCGGGCGTGAGCGGAAAGGACATCGTGCTTCATCTCCTGGCGCACCCGAGATCAAGGCGGCTCGGAGTGGGCAAGGTCTTCGAATTCACCGGCTCGGCGGTCCATTCGCTTTCCGTCGACGAGCGCGCCACCCTCACCAACATGGCGGCCGAACTCGGTGCGATTCACCGGGATCGTCGCGCCCGACGCCGAGACGCTGCGGTTCCTGAAGGAGCGGCGTGGCATCGACTTCGAGCTCGAGCCGTGGATGCGAGCGACAGCGGCGCGAAGTACGCCGACGTCATCGCGGTCGATTGCGCGCGCTGTCGCCGATGGTCTGCCGCGCCCGGCGATCCGGGCAATGCCGTGCCACTCAACACCTTGCGCAATCGGGCGCAGATCGATATCGCGTTCGCTGGCTCGTGCACCGGCGGCAAGCGTGCAGATTTCGATGCGTATCACGCGGTGCTGGCGTGGGCGGCGCAGCAGGGCCTCGAGCGGTGCCAGAGCGCGTGAGGCTGTATCATTCAGTTCGGCACGACCGCCGTCCGCGACTATTGCGTCGCGAGGTTACGTCGAGTCGTTCGAAAGGTCGGCGCGACTGTGCTTCAGCCGGCGTGCGGCGCCTGCGCCAATCTCGGCCCCGGCGCTTCGACGGACCGCCGACCAGGTGACGGTGAGTGCGCAAAACCGGAACTTCCCCGGCCGCAGCGGGCCCGGCCAGATCTGGCTGGCGAGTCCACCGACGGTTGCTGCGAGCGCTATCGCCGGCGAGCTGGTTTCGTTCGAGGAGTTGCGCAGCGGTCGGGACCGAGCGATCACCGTGCTCGCGGCGACGACGGGTATTGTCAGCCGTGCGTAGCCATGCCTTGAGACACGATCCGAGGCAAGGAGACACGTATGGATCTGCAACTGCAAGGTAAGGTGGCCCTGGTGACCGGCGGCGCGCGAGGTATTGGCCGGGGCATCGCTCTCACGCTCGCGGCGGAAGGCGCGCGAGTCGCCGTCAACTACGTGAACAATCCCGATGCAGCCGAAGAAGTGGTCGTCCGGCGATCCGGAACGAGGGCGGCGACGCGGAGGCCATCGGCGGCCGATGTCGGCGTGTACGCCGAGGCGGAGCGGCTTGTCGCGCGACGCTTGACAGGAGTTCGGCCGCATCGACATCCTGGTGAACAACGCCGGGATCGTGAGCCGCCAGTCGATTCTCGACATGTCGCTGGAGGACTGGGACCGGGTGGTGCACACCAACTTCTACGGTTGCTTCCACTGCTCGCGTCTCGTAGGCCGACACATGGTGGCGCGGGGCGGCGGGCGGCAAGATCGTCAACATCTCGTCGATCCACGGTCGCGTCGCGAAGGCGAACATGGGTCCGTACTGCTCGACGAAGGCAGCGATCGACATGTTCAGCAAGCAACTCGCCGTCGAATTGGCCCCGCACAAGATCAACGTCAACGTGGTCGCCTCGGGCACGATCACGCACCGACATCAACATCCAGGCTGTACAAGAGTACCGAGCCCGCCGACATCGCGCTGCGCCAGGCCGTGCTCGCGCGCGATCCCATGGGGTGCCATTGGCGAGCCCGAGGACATCGGGCGGGCCGTTGCTTTCCTGGCGTCGGATGCGGCCCGATATATCACGGGTGCGGTGCTCTACGTCGATGGAGGCTATACGGCCGAAGGAACGCCGCGCGTCACGTCCGGCGAGCAGGTTCCGTGAAGACAGCAAGGAGCACATCATGAGCCGCAAGGCATTCGAGGCATCTCTCCACCCAGCGAGCGACCGGGCGGTCGAAGTGATCGAAGTGGGCACCCGCGACGGATTGCAGATCGAGCGCAAGCTGATCCCGCCGGCGCAGAAGGTCGATCTCGTGAACCGGATGATCGAGGCGGGCATCCGGACGATCGAGGTCACCTCGTTCGTCTCTCCCAAGGCCGTGCCGCAGCTCGCAGATGCGGAAGAAGTGCTCGCCGGTATCGCGCGCCGTCCCGACACCACACTCACGGCCCTCGTGCCGAACCTTCGCGCCGCCGAGCGCGCGTGCAGGACCCCGCTCGATGCCGCGGTGCTGCTCTGCTCGGCCTCCGATACCCACAACCAGAAGAATCTCAACCGCACGATCGACGAGTCGATCAACGGCTTCCCAGCGGTTGCTGACAAGGTGCGCGAGAAGGACCTCGGCCTGATCGGCGCGATCGCGACGACGTTTGGTTGTCCGTTCGAGGGCGAAGTGTCGCTCTCGGATGTCCTACGGATCGCGGAGGGCTACGTGAAGGTGGGCGTCCAGTGCATCACACTGTCCGACACGACCGGCATGGCGACGCCGCGCAACATCCGCAGCGTGGTGCGCGCTGTGCGTGCCGAGTTTCCGGACACGGTGCTGGGACTGCATCTGCACAACACGCGCGGCATCGGCCTCGCCAATGTCGTCGTCGGGCTCGAGGAGGGAATCCGGCGCTTCGACTCGTCGGTCGGCGGCCTCGGCGGCTGTCCCTTCGCCGCGGGCGCGACGGGCAACATCTGCACCGAGGACCTGCTCTTCCTGCTCGAGGAAAGCGGCTATGAAACGGGGGTGGACCTGGAGAAGGCGATTGGCGTCGCGCTGCGCATGGAGCAACTGCTCGGCAAGGCGCTCACCGGCCAGGTGATGCGCGCGGGCCCGCGGCTCAAGCTGCACGCCGCTGGCGACGTGCGCACTGCAGCGGGCTGAACGGCGTGGAGCTGCCGCTCGCAGGCATCCGCGTCGTCGACCTGACGCGCATCCTGTCGGGACCGTTCTGCACCATGATGCTTGCCGACATGGGGGCGGACGTCGTGAAGGTGGAGGGCCCCGGCGACGGCGATCCGATCCGCAACATCGGCGCGCGTGTCGAGGGCCTGAGCTGGTATTTCGCTTCGTTCAACCGGAACAAGAGGTCCCTGGTCGCGGACCTGAGGTCGGAGCAGGGCAGGGCGACCCTAGGGGCGCTGCTCGAGCGCGCGGACGTGCTGGTCGAGAACTTCCGACCGGGCGTGCTCGCGAAAATGGGCTTCGACGAGGCGATGCTTGGCCGGCTCAATCCGCGCCTGATCGTCGCGAGCGTGAACGGCTACGGGTCGAGCGGCCCGTATTCGCAACGCCCCGCGTTCGATTTCGTGATCCAGGCGATGAGCGGCTTCATGAGCCTCAACGGCGAACGAGACGGACCACCGCTGCGCAGCGGCCCGCCCCTTACGGACATTGTCGCGGGCGTATATGCCGCCTTCGGTATCGTCAATGCGCTGCGCGTGCGCGACCGCACCGGCGTCGGCCAGCGGGTGGAGGCCTCCATGATGGCAGCGATCATGAGCACCTTCGCGTACTTTGCGGCGGATCACCTCGCGACGGGCGAATTACCCGTCCGTACCGGCAACGACCACCCAATCGCCTCGCCGTATGGATTGTTCACCGCGAGCGACGGCGACATCGCCGTCGCTCCCAGCACCGAAGCGGTTCTCGCGAAGTTCCTGGCGACCATAGGTTTGCTCCATTTGCTCACGGAGCCACGCTTCGCCACTAACGCACTGCGGGTTGCCAACCGAGCCGAGCTCAACGTCCTCATCGACGCACGATTGCGCGCCGACACGCAGAGACACTGGGTCGAGAAGCTCAATGCCGCGGGCGTGCCCTGCGGCATCGTGCAGAACCTCGCGCAGGCGCTGACGGACCCCCAGACTATCCAACAGGAGACGGTCGTGGAGATCGAGCACCCGGGACACGGTGCGGTGAGGATGCTCGGGTTTCCCGTGAAGCTCTCGGGCACGCCGTGCGAGGTGCGCCATCCCGCGCCGCAGTACGGCGCTCATACCGACGAGGTCCTGCGCGACTGGGGTGTGCACGCGCCCCCGAGCGCTCGCGGCAGCGACTAGATGCTTCGCTTTTCCGCGAACCTGTCGACGCTCTTTGGCGAGCTGCCGCTGATCGAGCGCCCGGCTGCGGCCGCTCGAGCCGGCTTCGAGGCGGTCGAGGTATGGTTTCCATACGAGGTGCCGGCGTGCGACTTTCGCAACGCACTCACCGCGAGCGG
This sequence comes from uncultured beta proteobacterium, assembly GCA_963734575.1. Lineage (GTDB taxonomy): Bacteria > Pseudomonadota > Gammaproteobacteria > Burkholderiales > Casimicrobiaceae > CAIWHR01. Next base: position 156,334 of record CAVTHT010000016.1, read on the forward strand.
GGTGACCTGTGTCGGCATTAACACGCCGCCGGGCGATACGCAACGCGGTGATTGGGGTCTCGCCGCCGATCCCTCGCGGCGCGAGGCATTCCTCCGCAGCGTCGACGCCGCGATGACCTACGCCGATACGATCGGCTGTCCCAACGTGCACGTGATGGCCGGTGCTCCTCCGGCGGGACTCCCGCGCGCCGCCGCATGGAAAGTGTATTGCGAGAACATCGCGGCCGCGTGCGCGATCGCCAAACTTCATGGGCGCCAGGTGCTCGTCGAGCCACTGAATGCCATCGACCGCCCGACCTACCTGCTGTCGCGCCAGGCCGAGGCGATCGAGCTGATCGACTCGCTCGGTTGCGACAACCTGCGCATCATGCTCGATCTGTATCACCTGCAGCGCGGCGAAGGCAATCTGATCGAGCGCATGCGCGCGAGTCTCCCGTATTCGGGTCACGTGCAGTTTGCGGACGTTCCCGGACGCCACGAGCCCGGTACCGGCGAGATCAACTTTCCGGCCGTATTCGCCGAGCTCGAGCGTCTCCAATACCAGGGATGGGTCGGTTGCGAATACTTCCCGCGCACTACCACCCTGGAAAGCTTTGGCTGGATGAGTGGCGCCATCGGTTGCTGAGCCGTTCGCGCGGCGCAGGCGTGCGCGCGTCGTAAGTGCTGGAAGACTAATGACCATCGGGCAGCGGACCTGGAGGCCTTGCACGCCTGCTGCCGCCACAGGTCGACAATCAGATCGTCACGCTCAAGCAGGAGAAGCCGCACTGGGGTGCGCGCAAGATTCGCGAGCTGCTGGTGCGTCGATTAAACGGCGACCTCCGGATCCCGGCCAAAAGCACCATCCACGCCGTCTTGCATCGCCACGGCCTGGTCAAAGGCATCCGCCGACCGCGTCATCGCGCCCACGGCACGCCACTGTCGCCTGGCCTCGCGCCCAACGATCTGTGGTGCGCCGACTTCAAGGGCGAATTCAAGCTCGGCAACGGCGCGTACTGTTACCCGCTCACCGTTACCGATCACGCCTCGCGCTATCTGCTGCTATGCGAAGCGCTGGATTCGACCCGCGAAGACACCGCCATCACCGCGTTCGAGCAGCTCTTCCTCGAGCGTGGCCTTCCCGCCGCCATGCGCTCGGACAACGGCGTGCCCTTCGCCAGCCCCAACGCCTTGTTCAACCTCTCCAAGCTTTCCGTGTGGTGGTTGCGCCTGGGCATCGCGATCGAGCGCATCCGCCCAGGATGTCCGCAGCAGAATGGCCGCCACGAACGCATGCATCTCACCCTGAAGAAGGAAGCGACACGGCCGTCCGGCATGAACAGCCTGCAGCAGCAGGCGCGCTTCGACGCCTTCATCAGCGAGTTCAACACTGAGCGGCCGCACGAGGCGTTAGCGATGAAAACCCCGGCCGAGGCCTACTCGCCCTCGCCGCGGCCCTATCGTGGCTTGCCGACCTAACCTACCCCTTGCACGATCGTGATGTCCTGGTCACCGCTTGCGGACGCATCTGCATGCATCGCAAGAAGATCAACATCTCGTGCGTGCTGGCCGGTCAGCGCTTGGGCATCAAGGAGGTCGACGAGGGCATCCGGATCGTAAGCGTCATGCAGTACGATCTGGGATTCTTAATGATGAGACATGCCGCCTGGAACCGGCGGAGAACCCGTTCCGGGCGAAAGTGTTACCCATGTCTCCGGTATACCGTCACCTATGTGACCGGAATACACTAGGTGAACGAAGCGGTAACTACCTGAAGAAATTGGTGCCGGTAGAGGGAGTCGAACCCCCGACCTTCGCATTACGAATCAGTTCGTTAGCCCCTCGTGAAGAGGCATCCATACCAAATTCCCTGTTTGCATCGGCTATTTGGCACGAGTGCAGAGAAATTGCAGAACGGCGGGCGGTGCGGTACGACTCGCTCCGGCGCGGTACCGGCAGAGCGTTGCCGCTGCGCTCGAGCGTCTCCGCGCTCCGGCCGTTGTCCGGGGCGATCACGGGTCGATCATGGCACCGAGTTCACCTCCCGGGCGCTCCACGATGGGCGTGGCGACGTCGTGTGGAGCTAGCCTTCATCACCCCCGGGCACCCTATGGAGAGGGCTCTGCGAGTCGTTCAACGGCCGTCCACGCGACGAACGTCTGAACGCCAACGAGTTCGTTTCGATGGACTACGCCCAGGCTCGAATCGAAGCGTGGCTCGGGACTACAACGAGCATCGACCGCACAGCGCAGTTGGCCATCTGACCCCAGTGAGTACGCTAACCCAGGTCAGGCCGAGCCGGCGCCTTGACGACTCACCGTATCGTCCTGGTCTGGCGCAGGCGACCGACCCGTGGCGGCGGCAGTCCACGGGTGCGGTGCTACAACGGCGACTTGCCTTCCCCGAGCAGGCGCAACGCCGTTCCGCAGCAAAGATCTTCTTGCTCGCTCGCTGTGAGTCGGGGCACGGACGCGATCGTTGCTCCCGGATCCTCGTCGCCCATGTCGAAGGGTGCATCGGTGCCAATGCACACGTGATCCGCACCGACGAGATCGATGAGATAACGCAGTGCCTGCGCGTCGAACACCAGGCTGTCGAAATACAGCCGGCGCAGCAATTCTTTCGGCGAAGTCGTCGTGAACTGCCGTGCTTCGGCGCGCACCCTCTGACCATGTGCCAGACGGCCGATCTGATACGGCGTGAACCCGCCGCCGTGGGCGAGACAGATGCGCAGCTTCTGCAATTCGTCGAGCGCGCCGCTGTACATCAGGTTGGCGAGCATCACCGTCGTATCGAGCGGATTGCCGATCAGATTGGTCAGGTAATAGCTTTCCAGGCCCGCCTTCGAACCCACATAGTAGGGATGCGCAAAGACGAAAAGGTCGAGCTCCTCGGCGCGGCGCAGGATGGGACGAAACCGGGGCTCCGCGAGCTGCGCGCCTTCCACCGACGTGCCGATCTCGATGGCCCGGAAGCCATGCTCGCGCACGACCCGCTCCATCTCCGCGATCGCCGCATCGGGATGCTGCAGCGGGATGGTCGCCATGCCGCGCAGGCGACCCGGGCTCGCGGCGACCATGTCTGCGACGCCATCGTTGACGAGTCGCGCCGCGGTAACCGCAACGTCGAGGTCGGCCCAGTAGTAGAACATCGGCGGTGCCGGTGAGATCACGGCGAGGTCGATGCCCTTGCGGTCCATCGATGCGAGCTTCGCCTCCGTGTCGTGGAACTCGTCGAACAGCGGGTACACGTAGCCCTGGTCGTGAATCACCCTGCGGGCATGTGGCTCGCCCTGCACGCGCGCGCCGAACTCCGCGGGCGCGGTCGTAAATCGCTCCACGATGCGCGCCGGGATCACGTGGTTGTGAATGTCGATGCGCATGTCAGACGGATCGGCGCGTGTGGCAGCGGGAATCACTCGGCGCCAGTACGGGATGCATGCGCATGCGCCCGCGGCGGGCGCCAAGCTGCGACAGGCGCGTGTTCACGCCTTGACCGCCGTGAGATCGACCTCGACGCGGCAGCCCGGCACCAGCAGCCCGCTGACCTGCACTGTGGTCCGCGGCGGCGGAGCGGGAAAGAACTCCTTCCACACCTGGTCGAAATAATAGAAGTCGTTCAGGTCGGTCAGGAACACCTGCGACTTCACAACGTCCTGCAATCCCGCACCGGCCGCCTCGAACACGCGGCGCAGGTTCTCGAGCACGTAGCGCGTCTGCTTCTGGATGTCCGAGCCGTAGTAGGGGAACGCCGGGTCCTGCCGCGCTTCCGGTGCCACACCGGTGTCGTGTCGCGAAGCCAGCTGGCCGGCGGCATAGAGGGTGTTGCCCACCATCATGCCCTGGCAGTAATGCGCCATGGGGCTCGGTGCGTCGGCAGTGGCCACGACCGAACGGGTGACGCGCTTGTGCACGGCGGTGAGATCGATTTCGATGCGGCAGCCGGGGACGAGCAGCGCGCCGACCTGCACCGTGGTCCGCGGCGGCGGCGACGGAAAAAACTCGCGCCAGACTTGATCGAAGTGGACGAAGTCGTCGAGCTGGGTGAGAAACACCTGCGCCTTGACGGTGTCGGCGAGCTCGCAGCCCGCAGCGCGGTACACGGCCTCGATGTTTTGCAGGACGTAGCGCGTCTGCCTCTGGATGTCAGACGCGTAGTAGGGGAACGCAGGGTCGTGGCGCGCTTCCGCGGGAACTCCGGTTCGATAGTCCGACGCGATCTGCCCCGCCGCATACAGCGTGTCGCCGGCGAGCACCCCCTGGCAGTAGTGCGCCATGGGCGTGGGCGTCGACGTCGAGGTGACGACGCGCCGTTCGACGCTCGGCAGCACGCCCGTGAGGTCGATCTCGACGCGGCATCCGGGCACCAGGAGGCCGCTGATCTGGACGGTGGTGCGGGGCGGCGGAGCGTGGAAGAATTCCTTCCACACCTGGTCGAAATAGTAGAAGTCGTTGAGGTCGGTGAGGAACACCTGCGACTTCACGACGTCGTTCAGCGACGCGCCTGCGGCTTCGAACACGCGGCGCAGATTCTGCAGGACATAGCGCGTCTGCTTCTGGATGTCGGACCCGTAGTAGGGAAACGCCGGGTCCTGTCGCGCCTCGGGCGCCACGCCCGTCCTGTAGTCGGACGCGATCTGCCCCGCGGCGTACACACTATCGCCGGCGAGCACGCCCTGGCAGTAGTGCGCCATCGGCGTGGGCGCGCCGGGGGTGGTGATCACTTCACGCTTCATTGCGACTCCTGTGCGCCTGTTGGGATGAATCGCCCGGCAACACATCCATGCGGGATGTCGGACCGGCCGCGCGCGCGATGTCGGTTCAACCGCCGAGGTACGCGCGGTGCACTTCGGGATGGGCAACCAGCTCCTTGGCCGGCCCGGACAGCGTCACCCGGCCGGTTTCCAGGACGTACGCCCGATCGGCGAGGCGCAGCGCGAGCGATGCGTTCTGCTCCACCAAAAGCACCGTCGTGCCTTGATCACGAATGTACGCGATCATCTTGCCGATGGTCTCCACCATCATCGGCGCGAGCCCCATCGACGGTTCGTCGAACAGCAGCAGCTTCGGACGCGACATCAGCGCGCGGCCGATCGCAACCATCTGCTGCTGACCGCCGGACAGGGTTCCGGCGAGTTGCTCGCGACGCTCGTCGAGCACGGGAAACGTCTCGAACACGCGGGCCATGTCTTGGCGCATGCCGTCGCGGTCGGAGAGCACGAAGGCGCCGAGCTCGAGGTGCTCGAGCACCGTCATTTGCGGCCAGACCTTGCGTTCCTCGGGACAATGCGCAATGCCCAGACGCACGATCCGGTCGGGATCGGCGCCCTCTATCGCCTCGCCGCGGAACAGGATCGTGCCGGTGGCCGGCGACAGCAGCCCCGAGATCGTCCGGAGCACGGTCGTCTTGCCCGCGCCATTCGCACCGATGAGGGCCACGAGCTCGCCCTCGTTGACGACAAGCGAGACGTCGTCGAGCACGCGAGTCAGGCCGCGGTGCAGCGTGACGTTATGGAGCGAGAGCATGGGCTGGCTGCTCGACACCGAGGTAGGCCTCGATGACCTGTGGATTGACGCGTACGTCGTCGGGTTTGCCCTCGGCGATCTTCTTGCCGTAATTGATGACCATGACGCGATCGGAGAGGTTCATGACGACGTGCATGTTGTGCTCGACCAGCACTATGGCAAGGCCGCGCGCACGCAACTCGTGGATCACGCGCATGATGTGTGCGCTCTCCTGCCGGTTCATGCCGGATGCGGGCTCGTCCAGCAGGAGCACCGTGGGGTGCGCCGCGAGTGCCTGCGCCACTTCCAGCAGCCGCTGGTCGCCGTAGGAAAGCTGGTGGGCCGGCAGTTCGGCCTTGGCCAGCAGGCCGACCGTCGTCAGTGCTTCGCGGGCGCTGGCCGTCGGATCGGCATCGCCACGCGCCAGCGCGCCAGCGGCCACACCGTCGAGCAGCGACAGGGTGCCGAACACTTCCGTCTTCTGGAACGTGCGTACCACCCCCAGCTGCGCGATGCGAAATGCGGGCAGCCGGGTGAGCGCTTCCCCGCGGAACACCACACTGCCCGCCGTCGGGCGCACGCGTCCGGTCATGACGTTGAACAGCGTGGTCTTGCCGGCTCCGTTGGGCCCGATCACGCTGAGGACTTCACCGGCGCCGACCGCGAGGTCCAGCTCGCTGAGCGCGGTCAGGCCGCCGAAGCGGACCGTGACGCCGCGACATTCAAGAAGGGGTGACATGCCGTGTGCGCCAACGCTGCGGCAGCAGATGCTCCACCAGCGGGAAGATGATGCCGCGCGGCATGAACAGCGTGGCGACGATGAGGATCGTGGCGAAGATGATCATGCGCCAGTGGGATGCCTCGCGCAGGAGCTCGGGCAGGAACGTGAAGACCACCGCACCCAGCGCGGGACCGGTCAGCGTCCCCTTGCCGCCGAGGATCACCATGATGAGCATGATGGTGACGTAGGAGAAGTTGAACAGGTCGGGGCTGACGAAGCCGACGTAATGGGCGTACAGGCTGCCCGCCGTGCCGGCCAGGGCGGCGCCCGCGACGAAGGCGATCATGCAGTAGCGGAAGGCCGAGATGCCGAGCGACTCCGCCAGCACCTCGTTCTCCCGCACCAGGACGAAGGCACGGCCGACCGATGAGCGCACCATCGCGCGGCACGCCACGTAAGCGAGCACCGCGGCCACGAGGACCACGTAATAGAAGCGTTCCTTGGACGAGATGTCGACCGCGCCGAGGCCCGGCAGGTACAGCCTGGGAATCGCCAGGCCCGGCAGGCCCATGAAGCCGCGCGTCACATCCACCCAGTTGGTTGCGGCAAGCCGCATGATCTCCGAGAACGCCACGGTGATGATGATGAAGCGATGCCCGCGCACGCGCAGGATCACCCAGCCGAGCGCGAACGCAGTCCCTGCAGTGATGAGCGCCGCCGCGGGCAATCCCAGCCACATCGACCATTTGAGGTGCACGAACAGCAGTGCCGACGTGTAGGCGCCCAGCGCGAAGAACGCAGCATGCGCGAGTGATAGCTGGCCCACGTAGCCGACCATGAGATCGAGACTGACGGCGACGATCACGAAGATGCCGGCGACGATCAGCAGGTGCAGGTAATACTGGTCGGTCAGGACCAGCGGCACGGCGAGCAACGCGATCGCCAGGGCGGCTATCGGCAACGACGGGCGGAGCATCTCACGCACGTTTGAAGAGGCCATCCGGTCGGAACAGCAGCACCAGGATGACGGCAAAGAAACCGATGGCGTCCTTCCAGCCCGTCGACATGTAGCCGGCGCCGAGAGCCTCGGCGAGCCCGAGCAGCAACCCGCCGACGATGGCGCCGAAGAAGCTGCCCATGCCGCCGAGGATCACCACGACGAAGGCCTTCAGCGTCACCACGCCACCCATCGTGGGCTCCACCGGAATGAACCCGCCGAGCACGGCGCCCGCCGCCGCCGCGAGCGCGGCACCGAAGGTGAAGGTGTACATGTAGACACGATCGATGCGGATGCCGACCAGCGCGGAGGCTTCTTTGTTCTGGAAGGTCGCGCGCATGGCCTTGCCCATGCGGGTACGGTGGATGACGACGTGGCCAAGCACGATGAGTGCCGCCGTCACCGCCATCGAGAACAGATACAGAGGCGTCGTGTAGATGCCGAAAAGGCTCAGCGGCTTGGACGGAAACGGCGTCGGAATGGACTGCGGCTGCGGCCCCCACAGCAGCAGGGCGACGTTCTCGAGCAGGATCGACAGCCCGATGGTCACCAGCGTGGTCGTCATCGTCGGTGCGTCGCGCAGGCGCCGGAAGATCGCGTGTTGCAGCACCACGGCCAGCGCGACGACCAGCATCACGGCAACCGGCAAGGCGACGAAATAGTTGACCCCCATCAGGCTGACGAGGTAGTACGCCAGGAAGCCGCCCAGCATGTAGAACTCGCCATGGGCGAAGTTCGCGATGTTCATCACGCCGAATATCATCGTGAGGCCCATCGCGATCAACGCGTAGGCGCAGCCGATCAGTACCCCGTTCAGCAGATGCTGGCCGAGGATGGCCATTGCAACCGACACCGGATTACGGCTTCGCGATCTTGGCAGTCATCACCACCTGCGGGACGCCGCTCCTGACCTGCGCGGCGTAAACCGTCTGGCCGTAGGCCTGGTTCTTCTCGTCGAACTTGATGTTGCCGACCAGGCCGTTGTAGTCGGTCTGCTGCAACGCGGCGCGGATCTTCTCCGGATCGGCGGCGCCCGCACGGCGAATCGCATCGACCACGATGTTGATAGCGTTGTGTGCCGCGCCGGCGAACTTGCTCGGGTTGTCGTTCAGCTTGGCGCGGAACTGCTTCACGAAGGCATCGTTGATCGGGTTCTGGATGGTGTACACGTACTCCACCAGCCCGTAGACGCCCTCCGCGGCGGGTCCGGCGAGTTTCAGGTAGCTGTCGCTCGTCCATGAGCCTTCGCCGATGAGCGGAACGGTGACCCCGAGCTCGCGGATCTGCTTGCTCAGTGCCGCCGCCTGCTGCGTGTTCGCCGCCAGAATGATCGCGTCGGGGTTGGAACCCTTGAGCTTGGTGATCTGCGACAGGAACTGCAGGTCACTCTGCTGGAAGAACTCGGTGCCGACGATCTGGCCGCCCGAGCGCTCGATCGACTTGGGGTAGGAGGCCACCATGGACCGGCCCCAGTCGTCGTTGAGGACGAGGAAGGCGAAACGCTTGGCCTTGACCGTTCCCGGTAGCTCGGCGCCGAACGCGTTGCCAAGCATCGGAGTAGTCGCCACGGCACGGAAGAAATACGGATTGCCCTGCTCGGTGAGCTGGGCAGCCGTCGAGATGCCCGTGATGTGGGGCACCTTGTACTTCTTCGACACTTCCATCATCGCGGCCGTGGATGTGCTGCAGAATGCGCCGAGCAGCGCGACCACCTTGTCGCGCACGACGAGCTTCTCCGCGGCGTTGACGGACTGCGCGGGATTGCACGCGCCGTCCTCGACGATGAGCTCGATCGGCTTGCCGAGAACACCCCCCTTGGCGTTCAGGTCCTCGACGATCATCTTCACGGTACCGACGTAGATGTTGCCATCGTAGGCGACCGGTCCGGTGAGCGGTTGCACGACACCGATGCGAACGGTTTGCTGCGCGCCCGCAAGGGGCACGAGCGTGAAGCTGAAGAGTGCTGCGAGTAGGAGTTTCAGCGCTTGCATGGTGATCCCCGTGAGTGATTGGCGAGGCAGTGTGACGTTGTATTAGGTCCCAGAACGGCGAGGGGTGTCAACGACGTCGTCCACCGCCAGCACCACGTGGAACGTGTGCACCAGCGTTGCGCGTCATCGCCGCTGCGGGCCACTGCCAGAAGGCCCGATCGGCCATTGCGATGCGGCATGATATACGAGACCATGCGGATCGTATAACGCTTCCGCACCTCCTGCCATGCCCCGTCTCCTGCTCCGCCACGCCGACCAGATCCATACCTGCGACGACGCCCGCACGGTGATTCGCGACGGGTTCGTGCTGGTCGAAGGCGATCGTGTGGCGGCCGTCGGGCCGGAACCGGCGCCGTCGTTGCCGGTCGACCAGGAGATCTCCGTCGCGGGATGCCTGGTGACGCCGGGTCTGGTCAACATCCATCACCACCTGTACCAGAGCCTGACCCGCGCCGTAGCAAGCGCATCGCGCGCCAGTATCCTGGACTGGCTGTACGCGTTGTATCCGGTGTGGGCCGAGATCGATGCCGACGCCTTCTACTGGTCGGCGCTCGCGACGAGCTGCGAGCTGCTCGCATCGGGCTGCACTACCAACGCCGATTTCGCCTACCTCATGCCGGAGATAGACGGGGAGATGGCCGCCGAGGAGATCCGCGGGGTGCGCGACGCGGGCATGCGCTTCGTCCTGGTGCGCGGCGGGATGCTGACGATGGAGGCCGATCTCGAGATTCGGCTGCGACCCCTGATGGGATCGCGACTCGACCGTCTGCTTGATCGCGAGGACGCGCTCTTCGGCAAGCTCGAGGCGACGATCCGCCGCTTCCATGACACCGCGGAAGGGGCCATGTTGCAGGTGGCGATCGGCCCGACCACCGTGACCTACAGCCAACCCGGGTTCATGCGACGCTTTGCCGCCCTGGCGCAGGCAAGCCATTGCGGGCTGCACGTGCATTTCGACCCGCGCCCCGACGAGCGCGCGTGCATGCAGGCAGGTGGTGGCCGCCCGATCGACCTCCTGCGCCACGCGGGCTGGCTGGGCGAGCGGACCTGGCTCGCCCACGCCACGCTGCTCGACGACTACGACATGGACGCGATTGCCGACGCCGGCGTGAGCCTCGCGCATTGTCCGCGGTGCATCGTCCGGCTGGGCAAGAAGGTCGCCCGGGTCGGTCACTGGCGGGCGCACGGGATCAATGTCGGCATCGGCGTCGATGGTGCGGCCAGCAGCGACATGAGCAACATGCTGAACGAGATGCGCCTCGCGCTGGTACTGCACCGCGTGGGCGGGTACGAGGACAGCGAAGCGGCCGACCGATGGCTCTCGCCCGAGGATGTGCTGTGGATGGCTACGCGCGGCGGTGCGCGCGCGCTCGGCCGCGACGACATCGGTCAACTCGTGCCGGGCAAAATGGCCGACATCGCGGCGTTCCCGTTGCGCCGGCTGTCGCTCGCTGGCGCGGTCGCCGATCCGCTCGGCGCACTGCTCCTCGCCGGGAGCGATCCCTATGCCGCCCTGACGATCGTGAACGGCCGCATCCGCGTGCGTGACGGTCACATGGTCGACGTGGACGAGATGCATGCGCTCGACGGCGCCAATGCGGCCGCGCTCCGGCTGCTCAGCGCTGCACAACGCAGGACGGGCATCGACTTCCGCCGCCAGGCGTAGGCAATGCTATTGCGGACTGGCCTTCTGCATCGCGCGCGCCATCGACACCACGTCGTCGCGCAGCGTATCGAGATGGCGGCGCATCTGCTGTCCGGCCGCCGCCTCGTCCATGGCGAGGATGGCATGCATGATGCGGTCATGCTCGGCCATGGTCACCGACATGAGCCCGGGATGAAAGGTGGCTTCGCGGCGATACGCTTCCAGCCTGTTGCCGAGCTGGATCGTCTGGGCCGAAAGGTAGCCGTTGTGGCTGGCTTCATAGATGCAGGCGTGGAAGCGGGCGTTGGCGGCGTAGAACGCTTCGGGATCGTTCTTGCGCGCCGCCTTGGCGCATGCCTCGTGGGCGGAAGCGAGCAGGCGCCGATCCTCCGCCGTGTGCCGCCGCGCGGCGAGGGCTGCGCAGGCCGCTTCGAGGAAAGCCATGGCCTCGAACCTTTCGGCGAGCTCGACGACGGTGAGGGTGGCGACGAACGCACCAGCGTGGGCGCGAAGCTCGATCAACCCCTGCGAGGCGAGATGCTGAAGCGCTTCGCGCACCGGCGTGCGTGAAGCGCCGTGGCGTGCCGCGAGAGCGCTCTCGTCGAGCTTGGTGCCTGGCACCAGCTTCCCGGAGACGATGGCGCGCTCGACCGCCTGGCGGATGCGGTCCGTTCGCGTGAGCGCGCCGGGGCGCTTCTTCGCGACGGTCGCGCCGTCTTGCGGCGTGTCGTTCCTGATACGCATTCCGTAGCCTCGAACGAGCGTCGTTGACATGAGTAAATTGTATGCGACACAATCAGTCGTGTATACAACGCTGGAAACGGAACGCGCGTGGATCTGCATCTGAGCGGCAAGTCGGTATTGATCACGGGAGCATCGAAAGGCATCGGCCTCGCTGCCGCCGAGGCGTTCGCGGCGGAAGGCTGCAACCTTCACCTCGCCGCCCGATCCGGCGACATTCTTGCCCAGCAGCGCGACGCGCTCATGCACGCGCATGGCATTACCGTGAACGTGTACGCGATGGATCTCGGCCGCACCGAGAACGTGACGGCGCTCGGGAAGCACTGCGACGACGTCGACATTCTGTTTAACAACGCGGGCGACATCCCGGGCGGCCCCATCGAGATGCTCACCGATGCCGACTGGCGGCGCGGCTTTGACCTCAAGGTATTCGGCTACATCAACTCTCACCCGCGAAATCTACACGCGCATGAAGAAGCGCGGCTCCGGCGTAATCATCAATGACATCGGCAACTCGGGCGAGAACTGGGACTACAACTACGTCGCCGGTAGCACCGGGAACGCGGCAGTCATGTCCTTCACCAAGGCAGTCGGCGGCGTCAGCCTCGACTACGGCGTGCGCGTCGTCGGTGTAAATCCCGGGCCCATCGCGACCAATCGTATGACACGCATGATGAAGTTGCGCGCGCGGGAAAACCTCGGCGACGAGAATCGCTGGCAGGAATACCTGAAGGATTATCCCGGCGGCCGCATGGGGACGGACCAGGAAGTCGCCGATCTGGTGACCTTTCTGGCCTCTCCGCTTGCGGGTTACATTACCGGCACCATCGTCACCATCGACGGCGGCATCGCCGGCTATGGCTCGATCATCAAGCCACGCCCGAAAAAGCAGTGAGCACGTTCGAGCAGAGAAACGCACACTTCGATCGTCTCTTTGCGACCAAGAATCTGTTCTGGCTGGGCCAGAACACCAATCATTTGCCGATGCACCCCCGCGTGCGCCAGGCGCTGCTCGATTCGATTGAATCCGAGGAGTTTCACGCCTATGCGCCGCCGGGTGGCTTCATCGCGCTGATCGACGCGATCCTCGACGACCTGCGGCTGCCGAAGGACACGACGTCGGCGCTTGTCACCGATGGCGCCGTCGCGGCCTTGGCGACCGTGTGTCACACCTTATGCGAGCCGGGAACGAATTTCGTGACCACTGATCCCGGTTGGAAATGGCCGCTGCAATTCGCCCGCGACAGGGGCGCCGAGATACGGGAAATCCCGATTTACGGGCCCAAGCAGAACTACCGGCTGTCGGCTAAGCAGCTCGCCGACGCCGTCGATGCAGAAAACGCGGATTATCTATCTAGTCGACCCGAACAATCCGCTTGGCATCTGCTACACGCCCGACGAAATCCGCGAATTCTGCGAGGTCGCGAGGTCTGCCGGCGCCTACTTCTTGCACGACTGCACGTACCGCGATTTTGCTGATCATCACACGCTGGCGGCGACTATCGATCCGGAGCGTTCGCTGACGATTTACAGCTTCTCGAAATGGCTGGGTCTCGCTGGACTGCGCGTCGGCGCACTGGTGGCATCACCGGACGTGGTCGAGCGGCTCGCCGCGGCCCCGCCGAACAATCTCGGTTCCAGCGTCCTGTCGCAGCGTGCCGCGATCGCCGGCTTGAAGGTCAAGCACGAGTGGATGCCCGACGTGAATCGCCGCAACCGGCGCAACCAGGCGCACATCCACGACGCCGTGGCCAAAGTCCATGGCCTCGAGATCGCGGTGTATCCGTCGCAGGCGAACTTCCTGGTCATCGAGTGCATCGCGGCCGGCGTCACGCCCGAAGCACTTTGCGAGGCCTATTGCGCGCGCGGCATCATGATTCGTCAGGGCACCTACCACACCCCACGGTTCGGTCACCGGTTCGTCAAGGTGTCGACGACGGTACCGGAAGGCTGGGCCGATGCGTTCTGCGACGAGCTGCCGGCCATGGTGGAGCGGGCGCGTGGCATCAAGCAACCCGGACCGCTATTCTGAGGAGAGCACCGTGACCTTCGCAGTGACCGATGACCGTGTGCGCCTGCACTACGAGGAAGCCGGAAGCGGCACCCCAATCGTATTCGTCCACGAGTTCGGCGGTGACCATCGCAGCTGGGAACCGCAGCTGCGGCATTTTTCGCGCCGACACCGCTGCGTGACGTTCGGCGCACGCGGCTACCCGCCGTCGGACGTGCCGGAAGCCGTCACCGCATACTCGCAGGAGCGCGCCGTGCAGGACATCGTCACCGTCATGGACGCCGCGGGCATCGACCGTGCGCACGTCGTCGGGCTGTCGATGGGCGGGTTCGCGGCGCTGCACTTCGGCCTCGATCACGCGGCGCGCGCATGGTCCATCGTGGTGGCCGGGGCGGGTTATGGCGCCGAGAAGGAGTTCGAAACGTATTTTCGAGACGTTTCCGCCGAGGTCGCCCGCCAGTTCGAAACCCAGGGCAGCGCCACGTTCGCCAAAACGTACTCGCTCGGCGCCTCGCGCGTGCAGTTTCAGAACAAGGATCCGCGCGGCTGGCAGGAGTTTGCGACGCAGCTCGGCGAGCACTCGGCGGTCGGCTCGGCCAACACCATGCGCGGCGTGCAGATGCTCCGGCCATCGATCTACGACCTGGAGGATCGTCTGCGGACCATGCAGGTGCCGACACTGGTCGTGGCCGGCGACGAGGACGATCACTGCCTGCAGCCGGGCATCTTCATGAAGAAGACGATTCCGGCATGCGGCCTGGTCGTCCTGCCCAAGACCGGGCACACCGTGAACCTCGAGGAGCCGGAGCATTTCAACCGGTTCGTCGGCGACTTCATCGGCCTCGTGGAAGCGGGCCGCTGGTTACCCCGCGATCCGCGCGCCGTGTCGGGGCAGATCATGAAGACGTCGTGACCACTGCCGTCGCAACGCACGTCGATCGCGACCGCCTGTGGGATCGGCACATGCAGATCGCGCGCCACGGCGCTACGGGAGCGGGCGGCGTCAACCGCCAGGCGTTGTCCGACGCGGAGATCGCGGCGCGGCGTGAACTGATCGCCTGGGGCGATGCCGCCGGGCTCACCGCATTCACCGATCCGGCAGGAAACCTCTTTTTGCGTCTCGAAGGGCACGACCGCCATGCGGCGCCCGTGCTGAGCGGCTCGCATCTGGACAGCCAGCCCACCGGCGGCAAGTTCGACGGCGTCTACGGCGTGCTCGCAGCGCTCGAGGTCGCAGAAGCCATGGTCGAATGCGGACACGTGCCGACTCAATCGATCGAGGTCGTCGCCTGGATGAACGAGGAGGGTTCCCGCTGGGCGCCGGGCATGATGGGCTCGGCTGCTTTCACGGGCGCAGCCACGCTCTCGGACATCCTCGACGTCCGCGACGCCAACGGTGTCACGGTCGGGCAGGCGCTCGCACAACTGAACAACGCGTTCCCGGACGTACCTGTGCGCCCCCTCGAGCGAGCCGTCGCTGCATACGTCGAGGCACATATCGAGCAGGGTCCGCTGCTCGAGCGCGAGGGCTTCAGCGTTGGCGTCGTCACCGGCATTCAGGGCAAGCGCACGTTCCGAGTCACGGTCACCGGCCGGGAGGCACATGCGGGAACGACCCCACGCCGCGATCGCCGCGACGCGTTGCTCGCGTCAACGGCCATGATCCAGGCGCTCTACGGCGTCATCCACGACGAGGCCGATGTCGTGAGGCTCACCGTTGGCCGGCTCGAGGTGAGCCCGAACGCGCCGTCGGTCGTTCCCGGCAAGGCCGTCTTTTCGATCGACCTCCGGCACCCCGATGAGGCCACCTTGCGCGCCCTCGGCGACCGCGTCGGGGCGATCTGCGCGGAGCAAGCGGGACCGTGCAGGGTCGAAGTAGCCGAGCTCACGGCGGCGATGCCCCTCGATTTCCCTCCTGCCATGCGGCGGGCGATCGCGGCTGCCGCTGGGCGCCTGGGACTACCCAGCATGGAGCTCGCTTCCGCTGCGGGACACGATGCGCGCTATCTGCATCGGATCTGTCCCGCCGGCATGATTTTCGTTCCCTGCAAGGAAGGCATCAGTCACAACGAGGCGGAGTCCGCGCAGCCGGAGGACCTGCATGACGGCGCGCGCGTCCTCGCCGAGACCCTCGTTGCCCTTGCGGGCTGAAGCCGCGCGCTCTTCGAGTACGCCATGACCGACCCCACCCGACCGCTGGCCCTGAACATGACGCTCCAGTCGGTCTAGTCGATCACTTCGCGCGATGCGCTGCGCGACCTGAAGACGGAGTGCGTCCGGCTCGTGGAGGGCCTCGAAACCCTCACATTGACGCCCGAGTTCAAGAAGAACGGGATCAGCAGCGTCGACACGAAGCGCATGGCGGGATCGATCGACGAAACCGTCAAGGCATTCGATCTCAAGACCCGGCCTGCGGTCGAGGAAGTGTTCAGCGCGGCCTATCATCCCGCGGCGACGGACCGCGTTCCGCCGCCGCCCGGCTCCTGCAGCTGAGCCGCCGGGATTGCTTCGGGTCCCGCGCCTAGGGTGGCAGGCGACGATGCCAGTCGGTCGCGCTTTGGTACGCGTGACCGACGCGCAGCACCATCGCCTCTGCAAACGGGCGACCGACCAGCTGGAAGCCTATCGGCAGGCCACTCGCCGAGAATCCTGCGGGGGCTGAGAGCGCCGGCAGCCCGAGGTAGTTGATGCCCCGTGTGCAATGTGTCACGGCGCCGATGGCTGAGGCGACCTCGGCGGGCGACCCGCTGGTGGTCGCTTCGATCGTCGGGACCGGTACCGGGATGGCCGGAACGTGGATCACATCGCAGTCGCGCATCGCGACGGCTAGATACTGCTCGGTCAGCCGCGCCCGGAGACTCAGGGCCTCGATGTAGCGCGTTGCAGGATAGTAGAGCCCGGGCTCGATGCGCGAGCGCACCTGTTCCGCGTAGTCGCCCGGGCGCTCCCGAAGCCAGCGGCGGTGGATCGCCGCGGCCTCGCACGCCATGACCACCTGCATCATCGCGTTGACGACCGCCATATCTGGCGCGTCGGTGGGGACGATGATCGCGCCGAGCTCGCGCAAAACACGCAGGCTTTCGTCGAGCGCAGCACGTACGTCGGGCGCGACCGGATCGAGATAGTAGGACTGCGGCACGGCGATGCGCAGTCCCGCGATGCCGGCGTCGAGCGCGGCCTCGTAGTCGGGCACGCTCACCTGCGCCGCGGAACCATCGCGCGCGTCGGCACCGGCAATCAGCTTCAGCAGTCGTGCGCAGTCCCGCGCCGACTGCGCGAGCGGTCCGACGCAGTCGAGCGAGTAGGCGAGCGGCATCACGCCGGCGATGCTCACGCGGCGCAAGGTTGGCTTCAGCCCCGTGACTCCGCACATCGCGGCAGGATGACGGATCGATCCGCCCGTATCGGTGCCGAGCGCGGCGGTGACCAGCCGGGCCGCTACGGCAATCCCCGAGCCGCTCGACGATCCCCCGGGCACATGCGCAGGCGACCACGGATTGCGCGCGTGTCCGTAATGCACGTTAAACCCCGTGGGACTCAGCGCGAACTCGGCCATGTGCAGGGTGCCGAGGTCGAGCGCTCCGGCCTCGTCAAGGCGCGTCAGGACGGTGGCCGTCGTGTCCGGAACGAAATCCTTGCGGATCAGCGAGCCGCCGGTGCAGCGGCGTCCGACGCGGTAGAAGAGGTCCTTGTGGGCGAGCGGCACGCCATGCAAGGGGCCGAGGGAACGGCCCGCCGCGCGCACGCGGTCCGCCTGTCGTGCGGTCTCGAGCGCGCCATCGTCGAGGTGCATCACCGCATCGAGTGCGCCGCCGATCTGCCGGAGGCGTGTGAGGCTCCAGCGTGTCGCGTCCTCGGACGTGATCTCGCCGGCGCGGATCGCCTGCGCGGTCGCGACGAGGTCCAGGCCCGAGAGATCCATCATCGGCCCGGCGCGTCCTGTGCGAACACGCGGCACCACGGGTCGAAGCGGCCCGGATGATCTTCCATGGCGAGTAGCGCCGCGGCCGCGGTCGCGACCTGGCCGTTGAGGTTTGCGACGGTGGCAGCCACGCCTGGCCGAGGTGCTGCGGCCGGCGGGAGTTGTTGCAGCTCCGCTGCGATCGCGTCGAGGAGCGGTTCCAAAGAAGCCGAGGCGTGCACGGTCGTGGTGGGGGTCGTCATATGCCGAGGAATCGGTGGAGGGTCGCACGGTCGTCCCGCAACGCATCGATCCCGCCGTGGTGGACGATGCGCCCGGTCTCGAGAATGTAGGCCTCGTCTGCCACGGCGAGGGCGCTATAGAGGTTCTGCTCGACCAGCAGGATCGCGTGCCCGAGCTGCTTCAGCTCCCGCACGATGCCCTCGAGGTGCTGCACCATCACGGGTGCCAACCCTTCGGAGGGCTCGTCCATCAGCAGGAGCTCGGGGTTCAGGATGAGTGCGCGAGCGATCGCGAGCATCTGGCGCTCTCCTCCGGAGAGCTGGTTGCCGCGGTGATGCTTGCGCTCTGCGAGGCGTGGAAAGAGCTCGAACACCCGCTTGACGTTCCAGACCGCACCGGCCGCCGCACGGCCGAGCATGGTGAGGTGCTCGGTGACGGTAAGCGACGGGAAGAGCCGCCGACCCTGCGGCACGAGGCCGATGCGCTGGCGCGCGATCTCGTACGGCGCGAGTCCGCGCAGCTCCTTGCCCCGGAAGCGGATGCTGCCTTGGCGCACGAGCGGAGGCGCGGTGCCCATGATCGAGCGGATCAAGGTCGTCTTGCCCATTCCATTACGACCGAGCAGCGCGACGACGCGGCCCTCGTCGACCCGCAGCGACACGCCCCTCAACACCTGGGCATCACCGTACGCGGCGTGCACGTCGGCGACCTCAAGCATCATGCGGCCTGCCGAGATAGACTTCCTGCACGGTTTCGTTCGCGCGGATCTCGTCGGGCGTGCCCTCGACCAGCACCTGCCCGTCGCACATGCACGTGACGTAATCGACGAGGCCGAGTGCCAGGTCGATGTCGTGCTCGATCAGCACCAGCGTCAGGTCCTTCGGCAGCGCCGTGATAAGACGCGCTATGGCCACGCGCTCCGCCGGGGAGAGGCCCGCCGCCGGCTCGTCGAGCAGAAGGAGCTTCGGCGCGCCGGTGAGCGCCATCGCGAGCTCGAGCTGACGCTGCTCGCCGTACGAGAGATTGCGCACGAGGTGATCGCGCCGGGCGCCGAGTCCGCTTCGTTCCAGGGCTGCATCGACGCGCTCACGCTCGTCGTCGCGCACGCGCCCGCCACCCAGGAGCGAGAACTTGCGAGGCGAGAGGGCGCGCACGGCGAGCTTCACGTTCTCCTCGACCGACAAGCCGGGGAAGAGATTGGTGATCTGGAACGTGCGGCTCAATCCGAGCGCGGCGCGCTGGTCGGGGCGGCGCCGCGAAACGTCGTGGCCCGCCAGCCGCACGCTCCCCGTGGACAACCGCACTTCGCCGGTGATGGCGTTGAAGAGCGTGGTCTTGCCCGCGCCGTTCGGGCCGATGATGGCGCGCCGCCTTCCCGACTCGATCGCGAGCGACACCCGGTCGACCGCCTTGAGGCCGCCGAAATGGACGCCGACGCTTTCGAGCTCCAGCAACGCCATCGATGGCTACCCGCGCGTCAGGCCTTCTTGATGCCCTGGAAGTCGCGGGAGTACGACGGCTGCTTCATGTACTGCTCCGGGTCGTACTTCCAGAATTGCGAGACGTTGTTGTACGTATCGATTGGCACGTTCCAGAGCTTGCCGTCGCTGCGGCGCTGCACGACGCGGATGTACACGTCGTAGATCGGGTTGCCGTAGGCATCGAGCACGACCTTCTTGCCGAGCGGGGAAGCCGTGAGCTCGACCTTGCGGATCGCGTCGAGGAACGCCTTGGTGTCCTCGACCTTGCCGTTCACGCGCTTGATGCCCTCCGTGATCCACATCGCGCCGGAGTAATGCGAGAAGCCGTAGATCGATGGCAGCTTGCCGAATCCCTTCTCGTAATCTGCAACGAACTTCTTGGTCGCGGGCTCAGGGCCTCCTTCGGCGAAATGTGCGCACGAGTACACGCCGAGCGCCTCGTCGCCCAACGTGCGGATCACCGATTGATCGGTGGCGTTCTGCGCGGCGAGGAGCGGGATCTTGGACTTCAAGCCGAAGTTGGCCCACTGCTGCAGGAACCGGTTCGCGTCCGCGCCCGTTTCCATGGCGAACACGGCGTCGGGATTGAGCCCGGCGATCTGCCCGATGTACGGGCCGAAATCGGCGGTGTTGAGCGGATGCCAGAACTGTCCCAGGACCTGGCCACCTCCCTCGGTGAGGGTCTGGCAGAACCCGCCGCATTGCTCGTGTCCGAACGTGTAGTCCTGCGAGATCGTGACCACGCGCTTGTAGTTCTTCTTCAAGGCCCAGTCGGCGAACGGTCTCGAGTTCTGGCTCGCCGTGTAGCCTGCGATCCGCACCACGTTGGGAATGCGCTTGCGCTGCGTGAGGTCGTCGGCGGCGATCACGGGAATGAAGTAGGGCACCCCGTTCCCCTTCACGTACTCGGCGACGGCGAGGCCCGTGTTGGCCAGGATGTCGCCGATCAGCATGTGCACGTTGCGCTGCTCCACCAGGCGCCGCGCCTTCTGCAGCGCGGTGTCGGGATTGCTCGCGTCGTCCTCGACGATGACCTCGATGGGTCGTCCGGCGACCGTCTTCCCGTTCTGGTCCCACCAGAAGTTGAATCCTTCCACGAGCTCTTTGCCGCCCGCCGCGAGCACCCCCGTCAACGGCGAGAGGAGGCCGATGCGGATCGCGTTGCCCTGCGCCTGCGATGCTTGCGACCAGGCTCCCAACGCCGTCGTCGCTACGCCTGCCGCCGTGGTACTGAGGAAAGTTCTGCGATCCATCTTGGCTCCTGAAAAGTTGAGGACGGGACTACCGCCGCCTGCCCAGCATGCGCCCGATCTTGCCGATGATGCCCTCCGGGGCGAGGATCATCGTTGCGATGAACAGGACGCCGAGCACCATCTGCCAGCGCTCCGTGTACTGGCTTACGGTGTTTTGCAGCAACGTGATCACCGCCGAGCCGATGCAGCGACCCGAACAGCGTGCCCACGCCACCTACGATGACCATGAGGAGCGCGGAGACGCTCTGGGCGAGCGAGACCGTCGTCGGGCTCACGAAGCTGTTGTACAGCCCGTAGAGTCCGCCCGCGACGCCGGCGAACACCCCGGAGACCACGAATCCGATCAAGAGGTGCAGCGGTACGTTGTAGCCGAGACTGCGCATGCGCGACTCGCTCTCGCGGATGCCCTTTAGCGACTCGCCGAACGGCGACCGGACGAAGCGCCACATCACGTAGGCGAGGACGGCCGTGACGCCGAGCACCACATAGTAGAACGTGACATGGTTGCGGAGCCACTCCGGCCGGATGTTGCCGCGGATGCCGTTCTCGCCGCCCGTGACAGACGTCCAGCGCAGGCAGATGCCCCACACGATCATGCCGAGCGCCAGCGTGAGGAGCAGGAAGTACACCCCGGACGTGCGGATGGCCAGCAGCCCGAAGACGAGGGCGAGGAGAGTGGCTGCCAGGATGCCGAGGAGCAGGCCAACGTGCGGCGCGCCGCCCGCGACGTTCACGAAGTACAGCGCCACGTACGTCGAAGCACCGAAGATCGCGCCGTGTCCGAGCGAGGTTCGTCCCGCAAACCCGGCGAGGATGTCGATCGCCATGGCGAGCACGGCGAAGATGAGGATCTCCGTCGCGAGTCCCACGCGGTACTGGCCGAAGATCGCCGGTACGCAGGCGAGCAGCGCCAGCACGACGATCGTCCACGCGATGACCCGGCGGCCGGACGGGGATGGAGCGGCGCTCACGTCGCGCGCCCGAACAGTCCCAGCGGCCGGAAGGCGAGCAGCACGGCCATCGGACCGAAGATCACGAAGTAGGCGAGCTCGGGGAACATCACTTGCCCGAAGGTGTTGAGCATGCCGACGAAAAGACTCCCCACGGCTGCGCCGAGCAGGCTGCCCCGGCCACCGATGATGACGACCGCGAGCGAGAACACGAGGATCTCGGAGTCCGCGCTCGGATAGAGCGACAGGAACGCGCCGCCGATCACCCCGCCCAGCCCCGCCAGGGCGGCCCCGAGCATGAAGGTCGCGACGAAGACGCCGGCGAATGTTGATGCCGAGGGAGGACACCATTTCGAGATCGTCGACGCCCGCGCGAATGAGCGCCCCGAGGCGCGTGCGGTTGAGCAGATACCACAGGGCGATCAGGATGGCGATGCCGGCGCCGAGCACGAACAGGCGATACTTGGGATAGAAGAAGGTCCCGCTCTGGATGGCGCCGGTGAGGGCGGGAGGTGCTGGCACGGTGTACGTGTCGCCGCCCCAGATTACGAGCGCGGCGTCGTTCAGCACCAGCGCGACGCCGAGCGTCAGGAGCACCTGGCGTAGCTCGTGGCCGCTCACGAAACGCAGCAGCCCCCGATCGACAATGAAGCCGACGATCGCCACCGCCACAAGCGCCGCGAGCGCGCCGAGCAGGAAGCTGCCACTGCGCGTGGCGACCGTGAGGCCCACGTATCCTCCGAGGAGATACAGGGCGCCGTGCGCGAGATTGACGATGCGCATCAGCCCGAAGATCAGCGTGAAGCCGCTCGCGACGATGAAGAGCAGCGCCGAGAACGTGAGACCGTTGAGGATCTGCGATGCGAGCATGGCGTCGGACGTTGTCGGCGCCGCGGGCGCTGCTAGCCGCGTGCCTTGAGGTACCAGTCGAGGATCTCCTCGCCGTTCCAGTGCAGCACGCCCTCGTGCCGCGCGATGTACTCGTAGACCGACTCGAGATACTTGATCCGGTGCGGCTGGCCGCTGATGTACGGGTGGATCGCGATCGCCATCACCTTCGCCCGCTGCGCACCCTCGGCATGCAGCCGGTCGAAGGTATCGATGCATCGCTGGAGAAAATACGGCGACTCGTGATGCTGCACGATCATCATCGCGATGTCGTTCAGCTCGACCGTGTAGGGCAGGGTGACGAGCGGGCCGTTCGCGGTGCGGATCGTGGTGGGCTCGTCGTCGTACACCCAGTCGCCGATGTACTTCACCCCCGCGGCGGTGAGCAGCTCCGGTGTTTCGTAGGTCTGGGTGAGCCCGGGCCCCAGCCAGCCGACGGGGCGCTTGCCCGTGAACTCCTCCAGCGTGTCCATCGACCGGGCGATCATCGCCTGCTGGTCGTCCACCTTGTGGATGGGCATCTGCTCGAAGGCGTGGCCCATGAACTCCCAGCCGGCATCGCGACACGCGCCCGCCACCTGGGGATAGTCGAGACACACCCGCGCGTTGATCGACAGCGTCGGGCGCAGACCGAGCCGGTCGTAAAGCGCCTTGAAGCGCCAGAATCCGACGCGCATCCCGTACTCGTGCCAGCTCCAGTTCGGAACGTCGGGCAGGAGCACCTGTCCGGTTGGCGCCGGGATCACCTGCCGCGCCATGGCGCGCGCGATGTCCCACACTTCGAGGTTCACGATTGTCCACACCGCGACGCGGGCGCCGCCCGGGAGCTTGAGCGGCGGGCGCTCGACGATGGGGCTGAAATCGACGCGTTCGCGGGGCAACATGGCAACCTCCTTTGCAGACACTTATCGGATCCTGACGGCGCCGCCAACGCCTCCGGGCACTGGCGGAGCATTTCGGCGGCTCCAGCACGTGGCGCCGCTCACGGCGCGTCCCATCGATAGGCGCTCCAGCCGGTGCGCAGCACCGCCTCGAGCGGCACGTACAGCAATCGTGCGCCGCGGGCGACCCATGTGCGGCAGGTGTCCGGCGTCACGGGAAGCCCCCATGGCCGTGCGCGTGAAGTCAGGATTCCGCCGACGGCCTCCAGTGCGCTCTGGACCGCGGGCGCCGTCGTGTCGCCGGCGAACCCCATGCTGTGGGCGAGATCGTTGGGACCGATCAGCACGCCGTCGATACCGGGTGCGGTCGCGAGTGCCTGCGCCTCGTCGACCCCGGCCAGGGACTCGATCTGCGCGATCGTGACCACGCGGGCGATGTCGCCGCGCGTGACGTACCGGACCACCTGGGCGATCTCCGCCGCCGCCGCCGCAGACTCGACGTGCGGCACCACGAGGCCATCGATATCGCGATCCAGATAGCGCACCAGGATCTCAGGTCGCGCAGACTCCGCGCGCACCACGGCCGCCATTCCGTGGCGTTGCGCGATGCGGGCAAGTGGACCTACGCTTTCGATGCCCACCGCCGTGCGCTCACAGTCGATGAACAGGCACTTCGCCCCGAGGCGGCCGAGCATGTCAACCACGTCCGGCGCGGCGCCGCCCGGATTCACCATGACGACCGGCTCGCCGGCGTCGAGCAGCGCTCGCAGCCGCGTCATGCGCCGGTCACGCGAGCGACCGGCGCGGTGGTCGAGAGCATGGAGACGACTTCCTGCGAGGTTAGCACCGTGCCGAACGCGGTGCGGATACAGGCGAGCGCGGCCTCGTGCAATGCCGGCCCGTCCATGGTGTCGACGCAGTCGCGCGGCACGATCACGGCGTAATCCCGCGAGCACGCTGCCGCAACCGTCGACAGGACGCAACTGTTGGTGTTGACCCCGGTCACGACGAGCGTGTTCACGCCATGGGCCCGCAGCATGAAGTCGAGGTCCGTGCCGATGAAGCAGTCGTAGCGCTTCTTGGTGTCGACGACCCAGTCGCTTGGGTCCTGCAGGCCCGGCATGACGTTGCTACCCGGCAGCGACATGAGGTTATGGCGCAGCACGTTGCGGCGGGGATTGTTGGGGTCCTCTGCGCGCGTACGCCAGAATGGATTGGAGCGTATTTCCTCGGCGTCGCGGTACCGCGTCACGAGATGCACGATCGGAATGCCGGCAGCGCGGGAGGCATCGAAGAGTTGGCGATTCGCCTCGACCACGCGCGCCGACGCGGAAGCCTCGAGCGGCATGGTGGCCACGGCTGGATCGAGGTGGCCCCGGTGGAGATCGATGCCCACCACGGCCGCACGAACGGTGTCGACGCCGAGATTCATGATGTCTTCAGACGAGGGGCGCGATGGCCACCTTGGCCAGGGCGCGCTGGTCGATGCCGAACCGGTCGGCGAGCCAGTCGGCCAGGAGTTCCTGCCCGATGGTGGGATTGTCGTGCTGGCAGTGCTCGGCGCCGGTTTCCTCCTCGGTAACGAGGCGCAGGGTGACGTCGACGCCGTGCTTCTTGCCGTAGTCGTAGACCTTGCGTGCCTGCGTCACCGTGAGCACGTCGTGCCCGCCATGCAGGACGAGATAGGGGCAGCGCATGTGCTCCAGGTGGCCTTCCAGCGTGAAGGCACGCGCCTTCTGCATCGCAGCGCGCATCGAATCGGCGCCGAACACCCACTTGATGTGCATGGCGAGCCCGTGATCCTCGGGTGCCTCGCCCCAGAGCTCGGAACACGCTGAAGATCGCCCCGTGGGAGATGCAGGCGGCGAGGCGGTGCTCGTGACATCCCGCGCGCGCCGCATAGTATCCGCCGAGGCTCGAGCCGCACACCGCGATGCGCGACGCGTCGACGTCCTGGCGGCTCTCCAGATAGTCGATGCAGATCCCGATCGGGACTTCCGTGTCGGCGCGGTTCACGATCCCATGCCGTCGCAGCGTGCCGCCCTGGCCGGGGCCGTCGATCATCAGCACCGAGATCCCCCGTTGCAGCGCGCCGTGCGCCTGCATGAACCACATCTCGTCCTTGATCGAATCGAGTCCGCCCATGCAGATGAGCACGGGCTGCCGATCGACCGCAAAGGGCGCGCGGACGAAATAGGCGTAGAGCGACTTGCCTTCGTACGGGATTTCCAGAACCTCACCCACGGGGACGAGCTGGCGCAGGAAGCCATGACTGGCGTGCTCCATCCTGGTGAACGTCGCAAGCCGACGCGGATCGTCCGGCTCGAGGAAGAACTCGGCCTGGCGGAAGTAGTCCGCCGCGCGAAGATAGCCGTTGATCGACGTGCGCACGTGGCCGGCCTCTTCCTCCTCAGCGGCGCGCCGTAAGTTGCGCTCCCCCGTGGCCAGCCATTCGCGATGCCAGCTCTCGCGATCGCCAGGCGCGATGCGCGACGCGATCCTGAACACCTCGCTGACCGCGCCGCCGCCTTCCTGCGTCTCACCGAGCCCGCGACGGAACTGGTACGCGAACCACGGATGCTCGGGCCAGTGATGCCAGCCGAAGGGTTCGTAGTGCGGAGTGCGATCGGCGGTGAGGCGCTCGATCAAGTTGTCCTGCTGGATGTCCACGCGCTGCTCCGCAAAACTGGAATCACGATCGTCTTGCAGGGAACCACCGGTACCGATGCGCGGCCATGTTAACGAGCCCCCGGCGTGTGTCAACAATATCACGCGTAAAGGTAGCGGTCGGGCGATGTGAGCTCGCCCATTTGGCGCTGGCGGTGGCGATACACGGGAGAGCGTCGCCCCGATGCGATGCCGTCTGCCGCGACGCGCTTGACGCAGCTCGCCGCGGCCGATGGCTCAGCCCGGGATGTGTCTGTGCGCACCGCGTGGGTAGGCGCGTTGACCCGTCACTATCGTCGTAAACAATGCCTCACTTGGCCTGCCGCGCGCCGGTCTCCCTCCCATGTATCTTCCCATGTCAATCGATTCACCCGCGGCGCGCCGTGATGGCTCCCTCCAACAGCGTTCCAGCACTCAGCACTCGTACAGGCCATCCACAGCTTTCGCTCATCCTCCCGTGTCATGTCGCCGACAAACACCCGCTCAGCGGCAAGCGTTTCGGGCCGGTGCAGCTTTTCGAGCTCGCACACGACTGGGGCTACGAGCGGTACGCCGCGCGCGTCACCGTTCTTCGTCTTCGCGAAGATGGCCCAGCGGCGGGCGAGATCGACATCGCTCCAGCGCAAGCTGTAGAGCTCGCCGCGACGGGCACCGGTGGTCAGGGCCATCAGCACGAGGGCGTACACGGAGGGGGCTTCGGAGGCGCTGCACGCCTCCAACAGGGCCTTGCGCTCGGCGTCAGCAAGAAGCGGGTGCGGCCGCTGCTCGCCCGCGGTTGAGCGATGTCGCGCACTGGGTTCGCGTCACACCAACGGAGTTCCCGTACGCCGATCTTGAATACGGCGGACAGACAGGCGAGATAGCTTCGGACGGTCGACCCGGACCGCGGCTTGGTGCGCTTATGACCGTGCGCACGCGTCGGTGCGCCGAGCAGCAGGTCGCGGTGCCGCGCGATCAACGTCGGCGTGATGTCGCGCAGGCGCAGCGTGCCCAAGTGCGTGCGCCAGTAGCACAACGCCGCGGCGACCGGCCGTCCGCAAACGCGGTGTCGCCGCATCGAGCAGATCGCTGAACCGGAGTTGTGCGCCGAGCACCAGGGTCCGCCCCTGGGCAGCGCTTTCGGTGCGCGCGGCCCACTGCTCGGCTTCGAGGCGGGTGCGAAACGACCTGCACTGGGTCGGGTAGCCGCGCACCCGAACGGTGGCGTCCCAGGAGAGGCCACCGTTCACGCGGTGGCGCTTCGATACAGTTGCCATATCTGCCCTCATCGGTGATTGCTGCCACGCATCACGAGGAGTGCAGAGAAATTGCAGGACGGCGGCCATCCTGAAACTCGCTACTGCAACTGCTTTGAGCGGCCCGAGACATAAGTAACAGAACGTACCGGACACATGGGTAACACTTTCCCGCTTCGAGCGGGAGGTGTCTATGCCGTGGAAGGAGTGTTCGGTGATGGACGAGCGCCTGCGGTTTGTGGCCAAGCTACTGGACGGCGAAGCGATGAGCGACGTCTGCCGGGAGTTCGGAATCTCGCGCAAGACCGGCTATAAGATCTTCGCTCGCTATAAGGATCAAGGAGTTGAAGCGCTGTGCGATCGCTCACGGCGCCCGGTGCGGTACGCCAACCAGTTGCCGCCGCAGATCGAGACCTCAGATCGTCACGCTCAAGCAGGAGAAGCCGCACTGGGGTGCGCGCAAGATTCGCGAGCTGCTGGTGCGTCGATTAAACGGCGACCTCCGGATCCCGGCCAAGAGCACCATCCACGCCGTCTTGCATCGCCACGGCCTGGTCAAAGGCATCCGCCGACCGCGTCATCGCGCCCACGGCACGCCACTGTCGCCTGGCCTCGCGCCCAACGATCTGTGGTGCGCCGACTTCAAGGGCGAATTCAAGCTCGGCAACGGCGCGTACTGTTACCCGCTCACCGTCACCGATCACGCCTCGCGCTATCTGCTGCTATGCGAAGCGCTGGATTCGACCCGCGAAGACACCGCCATCACCGCGTTCGAGCAGCTCTTCCTCGAGCGTGGCCTTCCCGCCGCCATGCGCTCGGACAACGGCGTGCCCTTCGCCAGCCCCAACGCCTTGTTCAACCTCTCCAAGCTTTCCGTGTGGTGGTTGCGCCTGGGCATCGCGATCGAGCGCATCCGCCCAGGACGTCCGCAGCAGAATGGCCGCCACGAACGCATGCATCTCACCCTGAAGAAGGAAGCGACACGGCCGTCCGGCATGAACAGCCTGCAGCAGCAGGCGCGCTTCGATGCCTTCGTCAGCGAGTTCAACACCGAGCGGCCGCACGAGGCTAGCGATGAAAACCCCGGCCGAGGCCTACTCGCCCTCGCCGCGGCCCTATCGTGGCTTGCCGACCTAACCTACCCCTTACACGATCGTGATGTCCTGGTCACCGCTTGCGGACGCATCTGCATGCATCGCAAGAAGATCAACATCTCGTACGTGCTGGCCGGTCAGCGCTTGGGCATCAAGGAGGTCGACGAGGGCATCTGGATCGTAAGCTTCATGCAGTACGATCTGGGATTCTTAATGATGAGACATGCCGCCTGGAACCGGCGGAGAACCCGTTCCGGGCGAAAGTGTTACCCATGTCTCCGGTATACCGTCACCTATGTGACCGGAATACACTAGGTGAACGAAGCGGTAACTACCTGAAGAAATTGGTGCCGGTAGAGGGAGTCGAACCCCCGACCTTCGCATTACGAATGCGCTGCTCTACCAACTGAGCTACACCGGCTTGCGGAAGGCGCGCATTATACCTGAGCAGGCATTCGTCGCGCGCCGGCACCGCGCAGCGCCAGCGGCACCCGATGCCGCCGGCGCATCTGGCACAATCCCCACGTGATTCCCTGGCTGCGGCCACACGCGCCATTCCCGCCGCTGGACAAGGCGCTCTCGGACCCGAATGGTCTCCTCGCTGCGAGCGCCGACCTGACGCCGGTGCGCCTGCTCGACGCCTATCGCCACGGCGTATTCCCATGGTATTCCGAGGGGCAACCGGTGCTGTGGTGGAGCCCCGACCCGCGCATGGTGCTTTTCGTGGACGAGTTCCGCGTCGCGCGCTCGCTGCGCAAGGTGCTGAAGTCCGGGCGGTTCGAGGTCCGCGTCGATGGCGCCTTTCGCAGTGTGATGGAGGAGTGCGCGCTGGCGCCCCGTCCGGGACAGCTCGGCACGTGGATCACGCCTGAGGTCATCGATGCGTACACCACTCTGCAAGAGGCCGGCTACGCGCATTCCGTGGAGAGCTGGCAGGACGGCGTCCTCGTGGGCGGGCTCTATGGCGTCACCATCGGCCGCATGTTCTACGGCGAGTCCATGTTCGCCCACGTGCCCGATGCGTCGAAGGTGGCGCTGGTGCACCTCGTCGCCGTGTTGCGGTCGAACGCGATGCCGCTCATCGATTGCCAGCAGGAAACGCAGCATCTCGCCCGCTTTGGCGCGCGTCCGATCCCGCGCCGCGAGTTTGCGAAGCGCTTGGCGGCATTGGTAAACTCGCCTGCGCCGTCACGTTCATGGCGTGCCGTGCCGGCCTCGGATGTACCCGCATGACCAAGCTCAACGACATGCCGCTGGCGTCGCTGCAGTTCTACGCGACGGCGCCATATCCCTGCAGCTATCTGCCCGACCGGGCAGCGCGCTCGCAGGTCGCGACCCCCAGTCACCTGATCGATGCCCGCGTCTACAGCGAGCTCGTGCGGCTGGGTTTTCGGCGCAGCGGCGCGTTCACCTACCGGCCATACTGCGATGCGTGCCGCGCATGCGTGCCGGTGCGCGTGCCGGTCGCGACCTTCCAGCCCAACCGCACGCAGCGGCGCTGCATGCGCGACAACCGCCCCTTGGACGTCTACCGGCGGCAGCTCGCGTTCGATAGCGAGCACTACCGCCTCTATCTCGCCTACCAGCGGCATCGGCATCCGGGCGGCGGCATGGACCAGGACAGCCGCGAGCAGTACCAGCACTTCCTGCTCCACAGCAATGTCGCGACCGACCTCGTGGAGTTTCGCGACGCCGGGGTGCTGCGGATGGTGAGCCTCGTGGATCGGCTCGCGGACGGCTTGTCGTCGGTCTACACGTTCTACGATCCCGCGGTGCGCGGTGCGAGCTACGGCACCTACAGCATCCTGTGGCAGATGGAGCGCTGCCGCATGCTCGGACTGCCGTACCTCTACCTCGGCTACTGGATTGCCGAGAGCAGGAAGATGGCTTACAAGGCGACGTTTCGACCCATCGAGGGGCTCGTGGGCGGCGTCTGGCGCCGCCTAGAACAGTGATTCCTGCTCGGGGACGTGCTCGGCTGCCGGGGGCTCGGGCTCCTCGGCCGCCGCTGTGGGCATGGCCTCCGGGGCGATCAGTGCCGGCCCATCGTTGCGCACCGCGTTCACGCGCGTCGACACGGCGTGATAGGTCATGCGGTCGGCCGGGTAGGGCGCGATGAGATCGCCCACGGCCACGTTCGCCGGATCGAGCCAGCGCGCGTAGTCCTCCGGTGCAATGATCACCGGCATCCGGTCGTGCACGGGCCGCAGCAGCGTGTTAGCCGTCGTGGTCACGATCGTGCACGTGTCGAGGACCTCGCCCTCGGGACTCAGCCAGCGCTCGTAGAGGCCGGCCAGGCCGAACGGCATGCCGCTTTTCATGGTGATGTGCACCGGCTGCTTGCGGCCGCCGTCGGCGCCTTGCATCGGCATCCATTCGTAGAAGCCGTCGGCAGGCAACAGGCAGCGATGCCGCCTGTACGGCATCTTGAACGACTGCCGCGTGGCGACGGTTTCGCCCCGCGCATTGATGATCTTGCTGCCGATCGAGGGGTCGCGTGCCCAACGCGGAACGAGCCCCCAGCGCAGGTGCACGAGCTCGCGCTCGCCGTGTGCGTTCACGCGCACGACCGGCACGTCCGTCATGGGCGCGATGTTGTAACGCGGCTGCACATCGGGCGGACGCGCAAGTCCGAAGGCGAGGGCGATCGCCGCAGGGTGCGTGTGCAGCTGATAGCGGCCGCACATGTCAGTGACCGGCTGCGGTCGGCACGAAATCGCCGTCTTCGGGCCCGAGCGTGCCGAGGAGCCGGCGCGCGGCTTTCGCCACCTGCAGCGTATCCCAGTAGGCATAGGCACCCACGGCGGCCGCTCCGGCGATGGGAACCCAGCGGCCGGCCGTCACACCCGCCACGCGGCGAGTGACGTGCATGCCGATCGCGGTGGCGGTGGTTTGCAGCACGTTGGCGGTGAGAACGCCCGACACCGCGCGTTGCCCGGCGCGCACGGCGACGTCGCGCACGACGTGGCTTGCGAGATGCCGGAAGAGGCAGTACACCATGTGCGACGCGTCGAGCTCGGCCGTGCGGTCGTGCAAGGCGAAGATGTCGGCGACCATCTGGCGCTGCACCTTCCAGATGAGATAGAGGTCCGGCAGCACGGTCAGGAGCCCGAGTGGTCCGGGCGGCAATGCCAGCGAGCCGGAAAGCAGCGCAGCGCGATGCGCCGCCTGCCGCGCCACGCGCTCGGCGTCCTCCGCAGGATCGCCTGCGCGCTCCGTGTTCGGCTCCGGGACCGCCGAGATCAGCTCCTCGATGACGTCGAGCAGTGCGGAGCCACCTTCCGGCTCGGCAGGCTGCTCGCGGCGAGGCAACGATGGGATGGGCATGGCGGATCCTGATCGCGGTGCAGGCAAGTCTACTCGACCGGAGGGCGCATGAAGCGAGCCTGACCGTGCCGGTAGAATGCGGAAGTCCTCATCCCCGATCGTGCCCGATGCGTCTCGCGCTCCTGCTGCACCTGCTCGCCGTCGTTTTCTGGATCGGCGGCATGGCGTTCGCGCACACAGCCTTGCGGCCCGCACTCGCCGAAACGCTTGAGCCGCCGCAGCGGCTGAAGCTCCTCGATGCGATCCTGCGACGGTTTCTCGGCGGCGTCACATTGGCCGTTCTGGTGATCCTCGCGTCGGGCGCGTACATGATGCTCGCGCCAGGTGCGGCAGGGTCCCGGCTGGCGGTGCACGCCATGCTGGGCATCGGTCTCGTCATGGTTGTGGTGTTCGCCTTCATCCGCATTCGGAGTTATCCCGCAATGCGGGCGGCCGTGTCGAATGCCCAGTGGCCCGCGGCCGGCGCGGCCGCGACGACCATCCGGCAACTCGTGGCCACCAACCTGTTGCTCGGCATCGTGGTCATTGCCGTGGCCCTGCTGGCGCCCTGACGCGATGCGCGTGTTCGGTTTCGCGGGCTGGTCGGGAAGCGGCAAGACCACCCTCATCGAGCAGGTGATTCCGCGCCTGGTCGCAGGCGGCATCACGGTGTCACTGATCAAGCACGCCCACCACTACTTCGACGTCGACCAGCCGGGCAAGGACTCCTACCGGCATCGCCAGGCCGGCTGCACCGAGGTCCTCGTCACCTCGGGCCTGCGCTGGGCGCTCATGCACGAGCTTCGCGGCCGTCCCGAACCGGCCCTGGCACAGTCGCTGGAGCTTCTGTCGACCTGCGATCTCGCGCTCATCGAAGGCTTCAAGGCTGCGGCCATCCCCAAGCTGGAGATCTGGCGCGCGGCGGTTGGCAAGCCGCCGCTGCATCCCGGTGATCCGCACATCGTCGCCATCGCCACCGACAGCCCCGAGGCCCTTCCGGAGGGAGCCGTCCGGCGGCTGCCCGTGCTGGGCTTGCAGGACTACGACAGAATCGCAACATTGGTACGGGAAAGGGCTGTCGATTCGGCGTCGCTCGTTGACGACAGAGCGGGCCGGGAGGTAACTTGAAACCATCGGTCGGTAAATTTGCCCAAGGCATCGTCGAAGCCTCGTGCAACGCCTGAAACGCGTGGCCATCGGAGTACCACCGGACGAGCTGACCAAATGAAGATTCAACGGCTTGCGAGTACTATCTCGATTCTGGTTGCGGTAGCTTGCGCGTCTGCGCAGGCCGCGCAGCCGGCCACGCCGTCCGGCTTCTATGGTGGCGTGACGGTCCGCGAGCAAGGCGTCGAGACGAGCGGCATGCGTCTCGGCATCCCCGCGAACGCCCTCAGTCGTTTCAGTGCCAGCGCGCTCGACGAGCCCGTCTCGCGCGCTCTGATGTACGGCGGCTATCGATGGGGCAGCGACGTCTCGGTGGAAGCGTCGCTCAATACCACCGATCCGTACGCGCTCAAGCCCGCCGAGTCCTCCCCATTTCGCCACGGCGTAGGCGTCGTGCCGGCAGCCGGCAGCCTCGGCCTTGCCGATGCGCAGGCGCGCGCGTGGAACGTCGATCTCTACACCAGCTGGAGCTTCTTCCGGAGTTTCGCGCTGTACGGCCGCCTCGGATACGCCCAGATCGACCCCGCGCCCACGCTCGCCAACTTCAGTCCGCTGCCTGCGGAAACACGGCGTCTTCGCGACGGCATGAACTACGGCGTGGGCGTTCGGTACGACATGACCTCCGCGCTGGGGCTGCGTCTCGAGTACGGCCGGTTCGGCCGCTTCGCCGGCGAAGTGGGCAGCACGCCGCTCGAGTCCGATCAGGTCACGTTCGGCCTGCAGTTCCGGTTCTGACCGGCGCCCGCCGCGTCCGCGGCGGACCACCTCCCGCGGTACACTTGCGTGCTGGCGTCGCGCGCCAGCATTCGCTTGCCGATGCACTCCCCACGCACCGTTCGACTCGTCTATCTCGCCCGACTGCGGGAGGCGTTCGGCCGCAGCGGCGAAACGCTCGATCTCCCAGCCAGTGCTCCCACGGTCGGCGCGCTTATGGCGGAGCTCGCATCGCGCGGTGGCGCCTGGACGACCGAGCTCGCTCCCGGCAAGGCGCTGCGCATCGCCGTCAATCACGAGCTCGCGCGCCGCGACACTCCGCTCGCGGCGGGTGACGAAGTCGCGCTGTTCCCACCGGTGACGGGGGGCTAGCATGGCCGTGCGCGTGCAGCAGGAGGACTTCGACGCCGGACGCGAGGTGACGATGCTGCGTGCCGGCGATGCGCGGGTCGGGGCCGTCGCGATGTTCATCGGCACGGTGCGCGACGTGAACGACGCGCGCAACGTCAGCACGCTGACGCTCGAGCACTATCCCGGCATGACCGAGAAGGCGCTGCAGGCCATCGTGGACGAAGCGAAGGGCCGCTGGGACATCTACGACGCGCTCGTGATCCATCGGGTCGGCGAATTGCAGCCGACGGACCAGATCGTCCTGGTGGCGGTCACCAGCGCGCATCGCGGCGAAGCCTTTGCAGCGTGCGAGTTCATCATGGATTACCTCAAGACGCGGGCGCCGTTCTGGAAGAAGGAGCAGACGCCCGAAGGCGCGCGCTGGGTCGATGCCCGCTCGAGCGACGACACCGCGGCCGAGCGTTGGGACTCGCGTGCCGGCACGCGCGAGCCGGGTTGAGCCGGGCGGCCGCGTGCCGTCGCGTGCGCTGCGGTTGCAATGAACGACGATACGGCCCTGATCGCGCTCGACTGGGGCACCACGTCGGCGCGCGCGTACCGGATGAGTCGCGATGGCCGCGTGCTCGACGAGCGCAGCGCGGCGCTCGGCATTCAGAACATCCGCAACGGCGCCTTCGCCGAAGCCCTCGCGACGCTCCTTGGCGACTGGCAAGCGCTGCGTGTGCCGCGTCTTGCGTGCGGCATGATCGGCAGCCGGCAGGGCTGGATCGAGGCGCCATATCATCCGTGCCCCGTCGCCCTGTCGTCGCTCGCAAAAGGCACGGTCACGACCCCCGGCCGTGAGCTCGCCATCGTGTCCGGAATCACCTGCCGCGACGAGAACGGCGTGCCGGACGTGATCCGCGGCGAGGAGACGCAGGTGCTCGGTCTCGTCGACGGCAACGAAGCGTCCGCGCTCGTGGTCCAGCCCGGCACGCACAGCAAGTGGACCATCCTCGCGCAGCACGAGAGCGGTGCCGCCATCACCGCGTTCGCAACGTTCATGACGGGCGAGGTGTTCTCGGTGCTGCGCGGCCACAGCATCCTCGGCCGCCTGATGGAACCGGTGAACGCGTTCGATCACGCGCACTTCGATCGCGGCGTGGAGCGCGGCGCTGCCGCCGGCCAGCCGGGCGATCTGCTGCACCGGATCTTCGGTGCGCGTACCTTGGCGCTGTTCGACGAGGCGCAGCCTGCTGGCGTCGCCGACTATCTTTCCGGCATGCTGATCGGCGCGGAGATCGCTGCAGGCCGGCAATGGGCGTTGCGGCACGACGCGCTGCGCGAGCACGTGTGGCTCGCCGGCACGCCCGAGCTGTGCGAGCGCTATGGCCGCGCGATGACGCATTGCGGCATGCACGATCGCACCGGCACCCGCCGATGCCGCTGCCCGCGGCCTCTGGCGCATCGCGCGCCACGCCGGCGTGCTGCATCAAGGAGCCTGAACATGCTGCCACCACTGTCGACCTGGCTCACGCCACTGCCGTTCATCGCAGTCCTGCGCGGCATCACGCCTGCCGAGATCGACGGCATCGGCGATGCGCTCACCGAAGCGGGCTTCCGGATGCTCGAAGTGCCGCTCAATTCGCCCGAGCCGTTCGCCTCCATCGAGCGTCTCGAGAAGCGCTTCGGCAAGCAGTGCCTCGTTGGCGCCGGCACGGTGCTCGCCACCGAGGATGTCGGTCGCGTGGCGGCAGCGGGCGGCAAGCTCATCGTCATGCCGCACGGCGACACGCGCATCGTGCGCGAGGCGAAGCGCCAGGGCCTCGTGTGCGTTCCGGGCGTTGCCACGCCGACGGAGGCGTTCGCGGCACTGGAGGCGGGTGCGGACGGCCTCAAGATGTTCCCGGCAGAGCAGCTTTCGCCTGCCGCGCTCAAGGCGTGGCGGGCCGTGCTGCCGCGAGGCGCGCTGGTCTTTCCCGTCGGCGGCATGCGTCCCGACAATCTCGCGCCGTGGTGGGAAGCGGGGGCGAACGGCTTCGGTACGGGCTCGAACCTTTACAAGCCGGGAACCAAGCCCGCGGAAGTGGCCACCGTCGCCAACGCGCTTCGCGCAGTCCTTTCGCGCATTGCCGCAGCGCTGAGCCGCATGCCTGCCACCGCCACCGACGTGCGGTTCGACATCGTTGCGCTCGGCGAGCCGATGGTCGAATTCAACCAGGCGCGCGGTCCTTCGACGGACACCTTTCTCCGTGGCTTCGGGGGCGACACCTCGAACATGGCCGTCGCCGCGGCGCGACTGTCGCGGCATCTCGCGCCGCCCCTGCGCATCGCCTACGTCACACGCATCGGCGACGATGGCTTCGGCCGCCTGCTGCTCGACCTGTGGCGCAACGAGGGCGTGGATGCGAGTGGCGTGGGCATCGATGCGCAGGCACCGACCGGGGTGTACTTCGTCACCCATGGCGAGCACGGCCACGAGTTTTCCTACCTGCGCGCCGCATCGGCGGCGGCACGCATGCAACCGGCAGACCTGCCCGACGTCGTACGCCGTACGCGCCTCCTGCACGTGTCCGGCATCAGTCTCGCGATCAGCACCTCCGCATGCGACTCGGTGCTGGCGGCGATCGCCATGGCGAAGCAGGGTGGCGCGCGCATCGCGTTCGATCCCAACCTTCGCCTCAAGCTGTGGCCCCTCGCGCGGGCACGCGCCATCATTCTCGCGACGATCGCGCAATGCGACGTCTTCCTGCCGAGCATCGACGAGACGCGCACGTTGAGCGGCCTGGACGATCGGGACGCACATACTCGCGTGGTGCCACGCGCAGGGCGCGCCGCTCGTGGCGCTGAAGTGCGGCGACGCGGGCGTATGCGTGTCCGACGGCACCCGAACCGAGCGCATTGCCGCGCATCCGGTCGAGCTCAAGGATGCGACCGGTGCGGGCGATTGCTTCGACGGCGCGTTCTGCGCACGCCTGGTCGCCGGCGATGACCCGTTCGCTGCGGCCCGGTATGCCAATGCCGCCGCTGCGCTTGCGACGACCGGCTACGGTGCCGTAGCGCCGTTGCCGGACGACGCGGCGGTGCGCCGATTGCTCGCAGGCCGTGCATGATGGCCACGACATTCCGCGACGACCTCTTTGCGGGACAGCAGGTGCTCGTCGCCGGCGGCACGAGCGGCATCGGCGCAGGCATCGCGGCCGCATTTCTGCGCTCCGGCGCGAAGGTCACGATCACGGGTGCGACCGCAGCCGAGGTGCGGTCGGCCGGGGAGATACCGCACTTGCGCGGGTGCGTGGCGCTGGAGCTCGACGTGCGGGATGTCGCGCGCATCGCGAACGTGTGCGAAACCTTCGCGCGGCTCGATGTCCTCGTCAACTGCGCGGGGGTCATCCGCCGCAACGCCGAACATGATCCGGCCGTGTTCGCCGACGTCGTCGACGTCAATCTCAACGGCACGATGCGGCTGTGCAGCGCTGCGCGCCCGCTCCTTGCGCGTACGGCAGGCTGCATCGTCAACACGGCGTCGATGCTGTCGTTCTTTGGCGGCGGTCTGGTACCGGGCTACAGTGCGAGCAAGGGTGGGATCGCGCAGCTGACGAAATCCCTCGCCATCGCTTATGCTCCGGATCGCGTGCGGGTGAATGCGCTGGCGCCGGGGTGGATCGCGACGGCGCTGACCCAGCCGCTCCAGGAGGACGCACGGCGCAGCGAAGCCATCCTGGCCCGCACGCCGCTCGGTCGATGGGGATCGCCCGAGGACGTCGCCGGCGCCGCGCTGTTCCTGTGCTCGCCGGCCGCAAGCTTCGTCACCGGAGTCGTGCTCCCCGTGGATGGTGGCTATCTTGTCAGTTGAGACCGCAGCGCGCACGAAGAACAGGCACGTCGGAGGAGACCGCATGGAGACCTCGTCGATCGCACGCGCGGTGCAGCATCTGGAGCACGGCGAGTGGCACGACGCGCACGTGCTCCTGCAGAAGGAGTCCGGGCCGCTGTGCTTCTGGGCCCACGGCATCGTGCACCTCGTGGAGGGTGATCTGGAGAACGCGCGCTACTGGTACCGGCGCGCGCACCGCGCGTTGCCGCACGGGAACACCGCGAACGCCGAGATCGCGGCCCTGAAGGCGGAGGTTGCGCAATCCTCGAATCAGGCCACGTGAGCACATCGGACATCCGTACGATCCAGCCCGAGCTCGCATTCGCGGCGATGCCCGACGACGAGCGCGTCTGGGTGCCTCAGGCACCGGACGTCTGGTTCCGTCCGTTGTTGCTGAATACCGTGAGCGGCGGCTGGTGCAACCTGCTGCGCGTGCGCCGTGCGGGCGTGCTCTCGCGGCACCGCCATCCGATGGTCGTTACCGGCTACGTCATCAAGGGACGCTGGCGCTACCTCGAGCACGACTGGATCGCGGAGACGGGGAGTTTCGTCTACGAGCCGCCGGGCGAGATCCATACGCTCACGGTGCCCGAGGACTGTCCGGAGATGATCACCTTGTTCAACATCAGCGGCGCGATGATCTATCTCGACAACGCCGATGCCGTCATCGGGTACGAGGACGTGTGGACCAAGATCGAGATGTGCCGCGCCCATTACGAACGGGTCGGCCTCGGCGGCGCGTTCGTGGACCAGCTCGTGCGCTGATGCGCGCCTGCACCGCGCCAGCGATGGCTTGTACGCGTCCGGCATGCTAGCCGGCTTCATTGCGGTCGGCATCGGGGCAGCCATCGGCGCGTGGCTGCGCTGGGGCCTCGCCGTTGTGTTGAATCCGCAAGTGCCGCAATTCCCGCTGGGCACGCTGGCGGCCAACCTCGTGGGCGGTTATCTCGTCGGGTTTGCCGTCGCGTTCTTCGCCGCGCGGCAGGAGCTTCCGCCCGAGGCTCGACTGTTCGTGATCACCGGGGCGCTCGGCGGCCTCACGACCTTCTCGACGTTCTCGTCGGAAGTGACCCAGTTGCTGCTGCGCGGCGAATACATTCCTGGGATCCTGCTCGCGCTCGCGCACATCGCGGGATCGCTCCTGCTCACCGTTGCCGGGCTCGCGACCTATCGCGCGCTCGCGTGATCCGCATCCGATCGTCACGGAGGTAGCCATGCCTGCTGCAATTCGCATCCACGCCGTCGGGGGACCCGAGGTGCTTCGCTACGAGGAAGTCGCCGTCGGCGATCCGGGCCCGAACGAAGCGCGCGTGCGGCACACCGCGATCGGGCTCAATTACATCGACACGTATCACCGCAGCGGGCTCTACAAATTGCCGCTGCCGTCGGGGATCGGAGTCGAGGCCGCGGGCGTGGTCGAGGCCGTCGGTGCCGATGTGGACTCGGTCAAACCGGGCGACCGCGTCGCGTACAGCGGCGGTGCACCCGGCGCGTACAGCGCAGTCCGGGTCATGCCGGCCGATCGACTGGTGCGCATTCCGGAAGGCGTGACCGACCGCGTCGCGGCCACCCTGATGCTGAAGGGGCTCACCGTACAGTACCTGTTCCGCCAGACCTATCAGCTCAAGGCAGGCGACACGATCCTGTTTCACGCGGCGGCCGGTGGCGTGGGGCTCGTGGCCTGCCAGTGGGCGCGCGCCCTCGGCGTCACGATGATCGGCACGGTGGGCTCCGACGAGAAGGCTAAGCTCGCGCGGGAGCAGGGCTGTGCCCACACCATCGTGTACACGCGGGAGAATTTCGTCGACCGGGTGAAGGAGATCACGGGCGGGAAGGGCGTGCCGGTCGTGTACGACTCGATCGGCAAGGACACCTTTCCCGCGTCGCTCGACTGCCTGCAACCGCGCGGTCTCTTCGTCAGTTTCGGGAGCGCCTCGGGACCGATCCAGGCCTTCGACATCGGCCTCCTCGCGCAGAAGGGCTCGCTGTACGCGACCCGCCCGACGCTCTTCACCTACGCGGCGAAGCGTGCGGATCTCGAAGCGATGGCGGCGGACATGTTCGCGCTGGTGCGGCAAGGCAAGCTCGTCAGCGATCCGCGCCAGGAATTTCCGCTCGCGCAGGCGAGCGAAGCGCATCGTGTGCTGGAGTCGCGCGGCACGGTCGGAGCGACGATCCTCGTGCCCTGATCGCTCCGCCGCGAAGTCCCTAGCGGTGCGGTGGGTGCGGGACCAGCGCGCGCGCCGCAGCGTTGACGAGATCGCGCGCGGCATCGGCGACCTCGGAAGCAAGAAGGCCGAGCGGTCCGCGGCCTGCGGCGACCAGCGCGTCAGCTGCGGCGCCATGAAGACATACGGCGAGGCGCAATGCTTCGTCGGGCGCGAGATGCTGGGCGAGCATCGCCCCGGCGAATCCGGCAAGTACGTCACCCGAGCCCGCCGCCGACAGGCCGGGATTGCCGCTGCTGTTGATCGCCCATGCACCGTCCGGCCCGGCAAGGACGCTGCCCGAGCCCTTCAGCACCACGTATGCATTCAACGTGCGCGCGATCTCGAGGCCTGCCGCCACCCGGTCCGCCTGCACCTGTGCCGTCTCGGTGCCGAGCAGGCGTGCCGCCTCGGCCGGATGCGGTGTCAGCAGTGTCGGCTCGCGGCGCTCCGTCACTGCCTTGCGCAACTGCGGATCGCGCGCGATGAGGTTGAGCGCGTCGGCGTCGAGCACGAGCGGCGTCTGCAACGCGAGCGCCTTGCGCAGCCATTCTGCGGTGCGCCCGTCCGTGCCGAGCCCTGGACCCACCACGAACACATCGGCACCCGCTTTCAGCACGGCG
This sequence comes from uncultured beta proteobacterium, assembly GCA_963734575.1. GTDB lineage: Bacteria > Pseudomonadota > Gammaproteobacteria > Burkholderiales > Casimicrobiaceae > CAIWHR01. The sequence continues at coordinate 196,740 of CAVTHT010000016.1, forward strand.
CTGGCGTCGCCCGCCATGAGCTCCGGCGCGCCGAAGTCCACGGTGGGATGGCTGCGCGCCGCATAGCCCACGCGCACGCGCCCGGCGCCGACGCGCAGCGCCGCGCGTCCGGCCAGGAGCGGCGCGCCGATCATGCCGGGCGCTCCGCCGATGATGCCCAGCGTGCCAAAGGTGCCCTTGTGGACGTTGTTGCGGCGGCGTTGCAGCACTTCGGGGAGGGCGCCGGCGATGGCTGCCCACTGCACGCGTCTGCCTCGGGCGCGCGCTTCGACCGCGGGCCCGAGATCGAGCGCATGCACATGCAGCGCGCCGCACTGATCCGGCCCGTCGCCGGTGAGCAGCCCCGGCTTCAGCGCGATGAACGTGGACGTAGCCTGCGCTGCGATCACCGGTCCCCGCGCGGTGCCGGTGTCGCCGTCGAGCCCCGTCGGGATATCGAGGGCGAGGATCGGAACGCCGCTGTCGTTGGCCCAATGGATCCAGTCGGCGTACGGCGCCTCGATGCCGCGTGTGAGACCGATGCCGAACATCCCGTCGATGACGAGGCTGCCACGCCATGCGGTGGGCAATTCGCGGGTGATCACGCCGCCCGCCGCGGCGAACGCGTCGTACGCCGCCGCCGCATCGCCGGGCAACCGCTCCCGGCTGCCGACGAATACGACGGTGACGTCGAAGAACGACGCGCGCAGGTGGCGCGCCACCACGAACGCATCACCGCCGTTGTTGCCTGGACCCGCGAGCACCAGCACCCGGCCGTCGCCTGTCGCCATGGCGTGCGCCACGTCGGCAGCGGCACGGCCAGCGCGCTCCATCAACGGCGCCGCACGCGCCTCGGTCTCGATCTCGCGCAATTCGCGCACACGAAGAATGGGCGCCAGGGCAGGCGCGGCGGGCAACGCGGGCATCTGCGGATTATAGGTGGACGACGCACGACCGCCGGCTGGCATCCTGTCGCATGCCATGGCCGGTCGGACGCCGCGGGTGGGCGCACTCCGGCAGCGCGCGGCGTTTGCGACCCCCTGAATAACAACGGCTTTCATGGACAAACGCAACGGTGCGCCGCTACACTAGCCGCCGCGGCGACCGCCGTCGCCAGACCAGAACCAGTCTTCCCGTCCCCGCAGCATTCCAAGGAGGTTTGCGCATGAAGTTCATCCCCAAGGCCGGCCTGACCCTGCTCGCTGCCGCGTTCGCATTGACCGCGCAGGCGCAGGAACTTACCGGAACGCTGAAGAAGGCCAAGGACACCGGAGCCATCACCATTGGCTTCCGCGAATCGTCGATCCCGTTCTCGTATCTCGACGACAAGCAGCAACCCATCGGCTACGCCATGGACCTCTGCCTGCGCGTCGTCGATGCCGTGAAGACCGAGCTCAAGATGCCGAACCTCAAGGTCAACCTGCAACCGGTGACCAGCGGCAACCGCATCCCGCAGCTGCAGGCCGGCAACATCGACCTCGAATGCGGCTCGACCACCAACAGCGTCGAGCGCCAGAAGCAGGTGTCCTTCGGACCGACCTACTTCGTGATCAACGTGTCGGCGGCGGTGAAGAAGAATTCGGGCATCAAGCAGCTCGCGGACCTCAACGGCAAGACGATCTCGACGACCGCCGGAACCACGTCGGTGCCGCTGCTGCGCCAGTACGATCGCACCAAGAACGCCGACATCAAGTCCATCGATGCCAAGGACCATGCGGAGTCGTTCCTGCTCATGTCGCAGGGCCGCACGGTGGCGTTCGTGATGGACGACATCCTGCTCGCCGGCCTGATCGCCAACTCGCCCAATCCCGGCGACTACATGATCCTGCCCGAGTCGCTGCGCCAGGAGCCGTACGGGATCATGCTGCGCAAGGACGATCCGCAGTTCAAGGCGCTGGTCGATCGCACCCTCGGCGGGATCATGAAGTCGGGAGAGATCCACAAGATCTATGCGAAGTGGTTCACCAGCCCGATCCCGCCGAAGAACGTGAACCTCAACTTCCCGGAGACGGCCCCGATCAAGGCCGCGTTCGAGAATCCCAACGACAAGGGCGTCGAGTAGGACGGACGTTGCTGCTTCCGGAAAATGGGGCCTTCACCGGCCCCATTTTTTTGGCTGTTCGCCAGTGCCGATGAGCACGACGGGCATTGGCGCGGGAGCGCACCGAGCTGCGAGCGCGCTCTGCGTCCCGCGGCGACCGCCCGCGACCGGCGGCGCTGGCTCGCAGCACGGCAGCCACCGTATACTGCCGCGCAGATGGCGATGACCTTGCCGCGGCCCGCATGGCGCCGCAACTTCAAGGGGCGTGAGGGATGAACAAGCTCGACTGGAGCGTATTCCTGCAGGAGCTCCCCGGCGGTGGGGAACGCTACATCGATCTCCTCATCAGCGGCATCTACTGGACGCTCGCCGTCTCGGCGTGCGCCTGGATCATCGCCCTGATCGTGGGCTCGATCGTCGGCACGCTGCGCACGGTCGACCAGCGCTGGCTCGCACGGGCGGCGAACGGCTGGGTGGAGCTGTTCCGCAACATCCCGCTGCTCGTGCAGATGTTCCTGTGGTACTTCGTCATTCCGGAATTCATCCCGCCGCTCAAGGCGTGGATCATCCAGGCACGGCCCGAGCACGCGCAGTTCCTGTCCGCGGTGCTTTGCCTCGGTCTCTTCACTTCCGCGCGGATCGCCGAGCAGGTGCGCGCCGGCATCCAGTCGCTGCCGCGGGGGCAGCGGCTCGCCGGCATGGCCCTCGGCCTCAACACCGTGGATGTGTATCGCTTCGTGCTGCTGCCGATGGCGTTTCGGATCATCGTGCCGCCGCTCACCAGCGAGACGATGAACCTCATCAAGAATTCGTCGATCGCGCTGACGATCGGCCTCGCGGAGCTCACGTTCCGGTCCCGCGAGATGGGCGAGTACACGTTCCGCTTCTTCGAGGCATTCAGCGCGGCCACGCTCATCTACATCGTGATCGCCATGGCTGCCAATCGCGTGATGGCGGTGGTCGAGCGCCGCGTCGCCGTGCCTGGCTACATGGCCGGCGGCGGCAAGTGAGGACGGCGCGATGAATCTCGACTTCGATGTCATCCAGCGGTCGCTGCCCTACCTCTGGCAGGGTCTGCTGTACACGGTGCAGCTCACCGCCATCGCCACGCTCGGCGGGATCGTGTTTGGCACGCTGCTGGCGCTCGCCCGCCTGTCGTCCGTGAAGCCGCTGTTCCTGATCGCGTCCGGTTACGTCAACCTGATGCGCTCGATTCCGCTCGTGCTGGTGCTCTTCTGGTTCTTCTTCCTGATGCCGAACGTGCTGCAGGCGATCACCGGCGCCGAGCGGCCGCCGCAGATCGGCGCCGAGCGGACGGCGATCATCACCTTCGTCATGTTCGAGGCCGCGTACTTCTGCGAGATCATGCGCGCGGGCATCCAGTCGATCCCGAAAGGTCAGGTGTACTCGGCCTATGCGCTCGGGCTCACCTACGGCCAGTCGATGCGCCTCGTCATCCTGCCGCAGGCATTCCGCAACATGATTCCCGTGCTCCTGACCCAGACCATCATCCTGTTCCAGGACACCTCGCTCGTGTACGTCATCTCCGCCACCGACTTCACCGGCGCCGCGTCGAAGATCGCGCAGCGCGACGGCCGGCTCATAGAGATGTATCTGTTCGTGGCCGTCGTGTACTTCGTGCTCTGCTACACGCTGTCGGTGCTCGTGAAGCGCCTGCAAAAGAAGATCGCCGTCATCCGCTGACCGAGGAAACCCCGTCATGCCCATGATCTCCATCGACAACGTCTCCAAATGGTATGGGCAGTTCCAGGTGCTCACCGACTGCACCACCAAGGTGGAGAAGGGCGAGGTGATCGTCGTGTGTGGCCCCTCGGGCTCGGGCAAGTCGACGCTCATCAAGTGCGTCAACGCGCTGGAACCCTTCCAGAAGGGGACCATCGTCGTCGACGGCATTCCGGTCGGCGATCCGAAGACCAACCTGCCGAAGCTGCGGGCGCGCGTGGGCATGGTGTTCCAGCACTTCGAGCTCTTTCCCCATCTGACCATCACGCAGAACCTCGCGCTGGCACAGATCAAGGTGCTGAACCGCAGCAAGGAGGAGGCGCGCGAACGCGGCCTCAAGCTGCTCGACCGTGTTGGCCTGATCGCACAGAAGGACAAGTTCCCCGGGCAGCTCTCCGGCGGTCAGCAGCAGCGCGTCGCCATCGCCCGGGCGTTGTCGATGGACCCGATCTGCATGCTCTTCGACGAGCCCACTTCCGCGCTCGATCCGGAAATGATCAACGAGGTGCTCGACGTCATGGTGCAACTCGCCAAGGAAGGCATGACGATGATGGTGGTCACGCACGAGATGGGCTTCGCGCGCAAGGTGGCGCACCGCGTGATCTTCATGGATCAGGGTCGCATCGTCGAGGACGCGACCAAGGATGATTTCTTCGGCAAGCCGCGTTCCGAGCGGGCGCAGCAGTTCCTCGCCAAGATCCTGCAGCACTGAGTTGACGTTCCGCCTGGGCGGACGGACGGAGTCCGCGCCGGACCTGATGTCGCTTCGGTCCGCGTGATCGTTGGTCCGGACTCGAGCGGTCCATCGCCACGCCTGACTTCGCTAGCGGGTGCTGCGCGGCTCCGTCGTGCAAAGACCGAGTGCGATGACGCCCTCGGTGCAGGTTGCGGGACGTGAGTCCGTTGCCTCGCGTTCACGACCCCGGTCCAATGCGCTCGTGGAGATGGGATTCGACGCCACCGCCCCGGCCGATGTCCGGACGCCGCCGGATCGCGGGGTGGCGCTTCGTGTTGCCGTCGACGCTGGCGCAGGCGCGGCATCGGACGGCGCCCGTGCCGTCGATCGCACGGGAGCGCTTTCCGGCGCGCCACGCGTCGGTCGTGTTGCCGGAGCCTCCGCGGCCGTCACGGCCGGGGCGGTCGGTGGGCTGGAAGTGTCCGGCGGACGGGTTGCGCCGGTAACGACCGTCGCCGGCGCGGTGGACGTTGCAGGCGACGGCGGCGGGCGCGACACGATGGTGCCAGCAATCTCCGCGGCCGCGTTGCGATGCGGTGTCACCGTTCCGGGCGCGCTTGCGGAGAATCCCAACGTGGAGCGCGCGGCGGCGATTCCGCGATCGATCGCTTCGGGCCGGTAATGAGCCAATGCCGCCAGGCCCGCGATGGCCAGCACGAACAGCAGCAATGCCACCGCCCACCCGCTGTGACGCATGCCCGACGGCTGCGTGACTTCGCTGGTGGCGGCGCGTTCGACGATGCTCGTACGTTGCACGAGCACGGGGTGCGCGTCGTCCGGCCCTAGGATCGTTGCGCTTTCCAGTTCGGGGCGGGCAGGTTCGGCCATGAGCACGCCATCGTTCGCATCGTCCGCGGTATCGCGTGGAAGTGGCTCCGGCGCGACGGGTTGCGGTTCCCGCTCGGCGGAGGTTCGGCCGGCCAGCGATGCGTGGCACTTGTAGCAGAAGCCGCTTTCGGGATCGTTGACTGCATCGCATCGCGGACACGCGATCAGGTGCACCGGCGCGCCGCAGTTGTTGCAGTACCGCGCACCAGCTGGATTGGCGTGATCGCAAACGGGACAGTCGAGCGACGGGACGTCGACACCGGGCACCGGCATGCCGGACACGTAGGGGGGCTGGGACGACGACGAGAAACGGGCGGGCATGAGACCTACGCGCAAGGAGCTGGCCAAGAGCGCACGTTCATTCGCATTCCCTTCCGGAGAGCGGAGGGCAGGTGGGCTTTGCACTATACCAGCCGCGGCCGCGACGCGCATAATCCGGCGGGATCCGCAACTCGCTTCGGCGCGGGCGGGACTGGAGGCGCCAGCCTCGCTGCAGCCCACGGGGAGCAGAACGATGCAACGAATCGTCATCGCAGCCCTGATCGCGGCCATCGCCTGCATCGGTATACCCCGGCGTGGGCGGTCGCTGCATTCAAGATCGTCACCGCCTCGGAGCGTGGGACCTATTACGAGATCGGTCGTGATCTCGCGCGGTTCGTCGCACCCGACGCCGACATCGATCTCGAAGTCTTGTCGACGGCCGGATCGGCGGCCAACGTCCGGCTGCTGCGCTACGAGCCCGGAGTCAAGTTCGCGATCGTGCAGGCCGACGTCTTCCAGGCGTTCATCGATCGCGCGGACAAGGGACAGTCGGAGTCCGCGGCGCTCGTCCGGCCGCTGCGCGTCATCATGCCGCTCTACGATACCGAGATCCATTTCATCGTGCGTGCGGACTCACCGCTCAAGTATCTGCACGAGATCAAGGACGCGAAGATCAACGGTGGTTTGCTGGGCAGTGGCGCGGCGCTCATCACGAGCACGGTGTACAGCATGATGTTCGGCGGGCCGATCCCCGAAGCCAATGCAACGTTCCTGTCGAACGAGGAAGCGCTGGTCAAGCTCATCTCGGACAAGACGATCGACGTGGTCACGGTCGCCGCCGGACAGCCGGCGCCGATCATCGCCAACATGAAGCCCGAGGCCAAGGGCTTCATACGCTTCCTCAAGTTCGACGAGAACCATCCCCTCAGCAAGCCGGTGCTGCAGACCTACGTCGCCGCGACGTTGCATGCCAGCAGCTATCCGAACGTGCTGACCGAGGACGTGCGCACGGTTGCCGTCGGGGCCTATCTCGTGACCTACGACTACAGCCTGCAGGACACCGTCGACCACATGTCCAGGTTCGGCCGCGCCCTCTGCGAGAACTTCGCGACGCTGCAGACGCGTGGGCATCCGAAGTGGCGTGAAGTGAAGCTGGGATTGCCCGAGCTCGGTCCGGGCTGGAACTACTACGGCCCGACCGCTCGCGCCATTCGCAGCTGTGTCGCGAGGAAGGGAACGCCGAAGCCGAAGCCCGCGGCGTCGTGTTCGCAGCAGGAGCGGATACTGGGACTGTGCGGTTAGGATCGGGCGTGGCGGCAACGTGATCATGATGAGCCGCCGCCGCAGGGCGTCGCCATCCTTACGCGCCTGAGGGACGCGCCGCATCGTGCGGCGTGTCGGGGCGCGCGCGCCATTCAGCCTCTCCGTAGCGCGACCTGCTGCGCCGGGGCGTTCCCGGCTTTCGTGGGATAATCCGCATTTCCTCCACCGCGCCGGACATGCCGGACCTTCTGACGCTGCGCGGGCGCCACGCGCTTTCTCCGTTTCGCATCACCAAGCTCCTGCAGGCACTGCGCGCGCATCCGGGCGGCCGCGATGTCGGCCGCGTGACTGCGGTGTTCTGGCATTTCGTCGAAGTCCATCGCCGTCTCGACGAGCGTGAACACGCGGTGCTGGAGCGTCTCCTCGACTATGGTCCGCGCGATGAAGCGCACGATGCTGCAGGTACCCTGAGGCTGGTCATTCCACGGCCCGGGACGATCTCGCCGTGGTCGTCGAAGGCCACCGACATCGCGCGCAACTGCGGTCTCGACGCGGTGTCGCGCATCGAGCGGGGCGTGGGCTACCGCCTCGTGCCGAGCCGTGCGGATCGCCCGTTCACGCCCGCGGAGCTCGAGCCACTGCACGCCCTGCTGCACGACCGCATGACCGAGGTCGTGGCCGGCGAGCTCGATGCGGCCCGCGCGCTGTTCATGCATTACCCGCCGCGGCCGCTGTCGTCCGTTCCGTTGCTACGGGAAGGCCGCAGCGCGCTCGCACGCGCCAATGCGGAGCTCGGCCTCGCGCTCGCCAACGACGAGATCGAGTATCTCGAGGCAAGCTTCCGCCGCATGGGGCGCGACCCCACGGACGTCGAGCTGATGATGTTCGCGCAGGCGAACTCGGAGCACTGTCGCCACAAGATCTTCAACGCGAGCTGGATCATCGATGGCGTGGCGCAGGAAAAGAGCCTCTTCGGCATGATCCGCCACACGCATGCCACGCATCCCGACGGCACGGTCGTCGCCTACGCGGACAATGCCGCGGTGATGGAAGGAACCACCGCGAAGCGCTTTTTTCCCGGACCGGACGGGCGCTACGCGGCGCGTGACGCGCTCACGCACACCCTGATGAAGGTGGAGACGCACAACCACCCGACGGCCATTGCGCCCTATCCCGGCGCAGCCACGGGATCGGGCGGCGAGATTCGCGACGAAGGCGCCACGGGCATCGGCGCCAAGCCCAAGGCGGGGCTCACCGGCTTCACGGTGTCGAACCTGCGCATTCCCGGTCTCGAGCAACCCTGGGAGATCGACTACGGCAAGCCCGCGCGCATCGCGTCGGCGTTGTCGATCATGCTGGAAGGCCCCATCGGCGGCGCCGCATTCAACAACGAGTTCGGCCGGCCCAATCTTCTGGGTTACTTTCGCACCTTCGAGCAGGAAGTCGACGGCGAAGTCCGCGGCTATCACAAGCCGATCATGCTCGCCGGCGGCGTCGGCAACATCGACGCCGCGCATACGCACAAGCACGCCATTCCGGCCGGCGCCTTGCTGATCCAGCTCGGGGGGCCAGGGATGCTCATCGGCATGGGTGGCGGCGCAGCATCGTCGATGACCACCGGCGCCAACACCGCCGATCTCGATTTCGACTCGGTGCAGCGGGGCAATGCGGAAATCCAGCGCCGTGCGCAGGAGGTGATCGATCGCTGCTGGCAGCTCGGCGACGCCAATCCGGTGCTGTCGATCCACGACGTGGGGGCGGGTGGGCTGTCGAATGCGCTGCCCGAGCTGGTGCACGGCGGCGGTGCAGGCGGCCATTTCGAGCTGCGCGCGATTCCGTCCGAGGAAAGCGGCATGGCACCGCGCGAGATCTGGTGCAACGAGGCGCAGGAGCGCTACGTGCTGGCGATCCGTCACGACGATCTCGAGCGCTTCCGCAAGCTTGCCGAGCGCGAGCGTTGTCCATTCGCGGTCGTCGGGTGAAGCCAGCGTCGACGGCAGGCTCGTCGTGCACGATACGCACTTCGACAACACGCCGGTGGCGATGGATCTCGAGGTGCTGCTCGGCAAGCCGCCGCGCATGACGCGCGACGTGCGGCACGTGCAGCGTTCGCAACGCACCCTCGCGCTGACGGGCGTTGCCGTGCGCGATGCGGCTTACCGCGTCCTGCAGGTGCCTGCCGTCGCGGACAAGACCTTCCTCGTGACCATCGGCGATCGCACCGTCGGTGGCCTGTGCTCGCGCGATCCGATGGTAGGACCGTGGCAAGTGCCGGTCGCCGATGTGGCGGTGACGCTGATGGATTTCGAAGGCTACGCCGGCGAGGCGATGGCCATGGGAGAGCGCACGCCGCTCGCTCTGATCGACGCGCCGGCCGCGGGTCGCATGGCGGTGGGCGAGGCGATCACCAACATCGCTGCCGCGGGCATTCGCGAGCTTTCCGACATCAAGCTGTCGGCGAACTGGATGGCGCCTGCGGGTCATCCGGGCGAGGACGCGGCGCTCTACGACACGGTACGCGCCGTGGCGATGGAGCTTTGTCCTGCCCTGGGTGTCAGCATTCCCGTCGGCAAGGATTCGATGTCGATGCGCACGACGTGGCGGGAGGGCGAACTCGGCAAGGCCGTCACCGCCCCGATCTCGCTCATCGTCTCCGCGTTTGCGCCCGTGCCCGATGCGCGGCGTGTGCTCACGCCCGAGCTGCGCCGTGACGAGGGTGCCACGGCGCTCGTCTGGGTGAGCATCTTCCCCGGACAGCATCGCTTGGGCGCGAGCGCCCTGGCCCAGAGCTACGGGCAACTCGGCGACCGCGGACCCGATGTCGACGACGCGGGCGCGCTGCGTGCCTTCTTCGAGCACGTGCAGGCACTGCACGCCGCCGACCGCCTGCTCGCCTATCACGACATCGGCGATGGCGGGCTCTTCGCAACGCTCGCAGAGATGGCGTTCGCGTCGCGCAGCGGACTCGATGTCGCGCTGTCCGGTCACGCCGAGCCCTTGGCGCAGCTCTTCGCGGAGGAACTAGGCGCCGTCGTGCAGGTGCGCGATCGCGATGCCGATGCGGTGATCGCCCGTTTCGTTACGACAGGACTCGGCGCGCAGCGCATCGGCGCCCCGAATACTGGGGAACGCGTGCGCATTCGCTGCGGGGACGCGGTCGTGCTCGATGAGCGCCGCGCGGATTTGCACCGCGCCTGGTCGGCGACCACGCACGCCATGCAGCGTCTGCGGGATCATCCACAGGCGGCCGACGAGGAATACGCGCGCATCGACGACACGACCGATCCGGGTCTCGCGCCGCATCTCACCTTCGCGGTGCAGGCGCCCGCGGTGACCCGCGGGCGACGACCCGCGGTGGCGATCCTGCGCGAGCAGGGCGTCAATGGCCAGGTCGAGCTCGCCGCCGCGTTCACGCGCGCCGGGTTCGACGCGTTCGACGTGCACATGAGTGACATCTTGGCGGGACGCGATAGCCTGAATCGTTTCCAGGGTCTCGCTGCGGGGGGCGGCTTTTCGTATGGCGATGTGCTCGGCGCGGGCGAAGGCTGGGCGAAGTCGATCCTGTTCAACGCGCGTGCCCGCGACGACTTCGCGGCGTTCTTCGCGCGCACGGACACGTTCGCCATCGGCATCTGCAACGGCTGCCAGATGATGAGCAACCTGCACGAGATCATTCCCGGCACCGGTCATTGGCCGCACTTCGTGCGCAACCGCTCCGAGCAGTTCGAGGCGCGCGTCGTGATGCTCGAAGTGTTGCCTTCGGCGTCGCTGTTCTTCCGCGACATGGCAGGCAGCCGCATTCCGGTCGCCACCGCCCACGGCGAGGGCTTTGCCGAATTCCGCGACGAGGCGCAACGCCGTGACGCGCAGTCGCGCGTCGCGTTGCGCTTCGTGGACCATCGCGGCGCGCCGACCGAGCGCTATCCTTACAACCCGAATGGCTCGCCCGACGGTGTGGCGGGGCTCACCACCGACGACGGCCGGTTTTCCATCCTCATGCCGCATCCCGAGCGCGTCTTCCGCAGCGTGCAGATGTCGTGGCATCCGCGTGAATGGCCGGAGGATTCGCCATGGATGCAGATGTTCTACAACGCGCGGCGCTGGATCGGATGATGGCCAGGCTGGCCAGACTCTCGCTGATCATTGCCTCCGGCGCGTTGCTCTCGGGATGCATGGTCGCCACCGCCACCATGGCGGTCGGAAGCGCAGCCATCACCGCGGGCAGCGTTGCCGTTTCCGCGGCCACCACGGTCGGTAGCGCGGTAGTGTCCGGTGCGAGCGCGACGGCACGTGCGGTGCTGCCGGGCAAAGGTCCGGAAACGCAACATGCCCACGGCGACGCGCAACACCGGACGCAGGAGCCCACGCCACCGGCGACGCAGGTCGAGCGCGTGGCGCGCGCCGGCGATGAACATTCCGATGCGGCGTCGCCGCGCACCGAGGGGACACCGTGAAGCTGCAGGTCTACGCGATCAACGGCGTCATCCCGGTCGTCGACCCGACCGCATTCGTGCATCCGACCGCGGCATTGATCGGTGACGTGATCATCGGTCCCGGCTGCTACGTCGGCCCCACCGCCAGCCTGCGCGGCGATTTCGGACGCCTCGAGCTGCGCGACGGGCTCGAACGTGCAGGACGCCTGCGTGCTGCACGGCTTCCCGGGCACCGATACCGTCATCGAGGAGAATGGCCACGTCGGCCACGGTGCGGTGCTCCATGGTTGCGTGGTCAGGCGCAACGCGCTCGTCGGGATGAATGCCGTGGTCAACGACAACGCCGTGGTCGGCGAATCCGCCATCGTCGCGGCGATGGCGTTCGTCAAGGCCGGCATGGTGATTCCGCCGCGCATGCTTGTCGCGGGCGTGCCGGCGCGGGTGGTGCGCGAGCTCACCCCGCAGGAGATGGCGTGGAAGATCGAAGGGACGCGCAGTTACCAGGAGCTCACGGTGCGCAGTCTCGCGACGATGGAGCTGACTGCGCCGCTCAGCGCGCCGGAGCCGGATCGCAAGCGCATCGAGCTGCCCGAGCTCCTGCCGCTCTCGGAGCTCAAGGCCCGCTACCGGTCGGAGCAGGAATGAGCGCGGATCAGGACCTGAGCGGGCCCTAAAAGCCGGCCGCGTAGCCGTCGCGCCGCGGATCGGACGCGCCGACGTAGCCGTCGGCAGTGCGCACGATGAACTGCCCGGCGCCGAAATCCATGTACGAGTCTTCCACGGCCTTGATCTCGTGGCCGAGCGCAAGCAGGCCTTCGCGCAATGCAGCGCTCGCCGACGGCTCGAGGTCGATCGACAGCCGGCCGTTGACCTTCCATCGCGGCGCATCCAGCGCGGCCTGCGGATTCATGCCCGTAGTCGAGCAGGCGCACCATCGTCTGCGACGTGCCCCTGCGGCTGCATCGGGCCGCCCATCACGCCGAACGCCGCCAATGGCGCGCCGTCCTGGTCAGGAAGCCCGGGATGATGGTGTGGAACGGGCGCTTGCCGCCGGCGATCTCGTTCGGATGTCCCGGCTCCAGCGAGAAGCCCGCCCCGCGGTTCTGCAGGCTGATGCCGGTGCCCGGCACGACGACGCCGGAGCCGAAGCCCATGTAGTTCGACTGGATCAGCGACACCATCATCCCGTTCGCGTCGGCGGCGCACAGGTACACGGTGCCGCCGCGCGGCGGATCGCCGGGACCGAAGTCCTGCGCGCGCTGCGGGTCGATGAGGCGGCGCGCGCGCCGCCAGGTACGCCGGGATCGAGCAGCTGCGCGGCGTGACCGTCCATCGTGCGCGGATCGCTCACGTAGCGGTACGCATCGGCGAACGCGAGCTTCATCGCCTCGATCTGGAGGTGCTGGCTCGCGACCGAGTCGGGTGGCAGCGATGCAAGGTCGAACGACGCAGGATGCCGAGCGCCATCAGCGCGGCGATGCCCTGGCCGTTGGGCGGAATCTCGTGGACGGTGGCGCCGCGATAGTCGGCTCCGAGCGGCGTCACCCAGTCGACGGTGTGCTCTGCGAAATCGTCGAGGGTATGCGCCGCGCCATGCAGGCGCGCATGCGCGACCATCGCCGCGGCGAGATCGCCGCGATAGAACGCGTTGCCGGCGGTCTCGGCAATGCGCTCCAGCGTGCGCGCCATGGCTGGGCAGGCGAAGACCTCACCGGCGCGCGGCGCGCGGCCCTGCGGCAGGAAATGCTCCGGGAAGCCGAGATGCTTCGGCATGATCGGCTCGGCCGCCGCCCACTTCTCGGCCACGGTGGGCGACACGTGATAGCCGTCGCGCGCGTAGTGGATCGCCGGCTCGAACAGCTCGTCGAAGGGGATGCGCCCATAGCGTTGCGACAACGCTGCCCATCCGGAGACGGCGCCAGGAATGGTGACCGCCTCCCAGCTGCGCTCGGGAATCGCGCGCTGGCCCGCATAGCGCGCCGGCGTCGCGGCGGCGGGCGCCCTGCCGGAAGCATTGAGGCCGGCGAGCTCGCGGCCATCCCAGACGATCGCGAAGAGATCGCTGCCGATGCCGTTGCTGCACGGCTCGACGACGGTGAGCGTCATCGCCATGGCCAGCGCAGCATCGACCGCGTTGCCGCCCTGCTGCAGCATCGCCACGCCGGCCTGCACCGCGAGCGGCTGCGAGGTCGCGACCATGTTGCGCGCGAAGAGCGGCTGCCGTCGCGACGTGTAGGGAAGCGCCGGATCGAAACGCCGGGTCATGGCTCGAGAGTCTCCATCACAGGTTGTGCCATGTCGTCCGCATCGATTGCGATGCTACGTTTCTTCGACGAACACTTCCTCGCGCTTCTTGCGGAACGTCGGAAGGATGAACGTCAGCGAGCAGCAATCCCGCGAACGCCAGCATCGGTGAGCGAGATCGGACGGGTGAAGAACACGGTCGGGTCGCCGCGCGAAAGCAGCATGGCGCGGCGGAGATTCTCCTCCATCAGCGGGCCGAGCACGTAGCCGAGGATCATCGGCGCGGGCTCGCATTCCAGCTTGATGAAGAAGTAGCCGATCAGCCCGAAGAACGCCGTGGTGTAGACGTCGAACGTCGAGTTGTTGAGGCTGTACACGCCGATGCAGCAGAACAGCAGGATCGCGGGATAGAGCATGCGATACGGCACCGTCAGCAGCTTGATCCACATGCCGATCATCGGGAGGTTCAGCACCACCAGCATCAGGTTGCCGATCCACATGCTGGCGATCAGTCCCCAGAACAGGCCGGGGTTGGACGTCATCACCTGCGGGCCCGGCTGGATGTTGTGGATGGTCATCGCGCCGACCATCAGCGCCATCACCGCGTTGGGCGGGATGCCGAGGGTCAGCAGCGGGATGAACGACGTCTGCGCCGCGGCGTTGTTGGCTGCCTCCGGCCCTGCAACGCCCTCGACCATGCCCGTGCCGAACTTCTCGGGCGTCTTCGACACCTTCTTCTCGAGGCCGTAGGCCGCGAAGGACGCGAGCAGGGCGCCGCCGCCCGGCAGGATGCCGAGCGCCGAGCCGATGGTGGTGCCTCGCAATGCGGCAGGAATGGCACGCTTCATTTCGGCGCGACTGGGACAGGAGCGACTTGATCTTCTGGTGCAGGATGTCGCGATCGGTCTTCTGCTCCAGATTGACCAGAATCTCGGCAAAACCGAACAGTCCCATCGCTACCACGGCCGTGCCGACGCCGTCGGTCAGCTCCGGAATGCCGAACGAAAAGCGCGCGAGGCCGGAATTGACGTCGGTGCCGACGATGCCGAGCAGCAGGCCAAGCACGATCATCGCAATGGCCTTCAGGATCGAGCCGTGCGCGAGCACGACCGCGCCGATCATGCCGAGCACCATCAACGAGAAGTATTCGGCGGGCCCGAACTTCAAGGCGAGCTCCGACATCGGCGCGGCAAAACCAGCGACGAGCAGCGTCCCGACACAACCCGCGAAGAACGACGCGAACGCCGCGATCGCGAGCGCAGCGCCGGCACGGCCGTTGCGCGCCATCTTGTAGCCGTCGAGGCAGGTGATCGCCGACGACGCCTCCCCCGGCAGGTTGACGAGGATGGCGGTGGTCGAGCCTCCGTACTGCGCGCCGTAGTAGATGCCCGCCAGCATGATCAGGGCGGACACCGGCTGCAGCGCGTAGGTGATCGGCAGCAGCATGGCGATCGTCGCCACCGGCCCGATGCCGGGCAGCACGCCGATCAGCGTGCCAAGCAGGCAACCGATGAGGGCGTACCAGATGTTGATGAACGACAGCGCGACGCCGAAGCCCGTCGCCAGGTTGTTGAACATCTCCATCAGTTGGCCCCCAGGAAGGTTGGCCACACCGAGAACTGCAAGCCCAGACCCCAAACGAACCCGAGCACCGCGAGCGCCGCGAGCACGATGCCGCTTATCAGCGCCTCCTTCCAGCGGAACTCGATGCTGGCGTAGCTCGACAGCATGATCAGCACGATCGTCGAGACGACGAGGCCCGCATAGGGGACGATGATGCCGAACAGCACGACCGATCCCAGCACGATCGCGGGCGGAAGAAGCGAGCCGATGCGAATGCGCTCACCGGTGAGTCGGAACGAGCGCGCGGTGAGGATCGCACCAAAGAGGATGAGCAGGATGCCCAGGATGCGGGGGAAATACCCTGGTCCCATGCGCGCCGCGGTTCCCAGCGGATAGGCGGATGCTATCACCAGGTCGAATATGCCGAAACCCATGAACATGAGTCCGGCCGCAAAGTCCTTCGGGTGGCGGATGGTCGCCATAAATCTCCTCGCTCGACGAAGTCACCGATTGCAGCCTGTGCCGCGCTGTTCGCGCTGGCGGGTGCGGATCTCGTGTCCGCTCTTCGGATGGCGCGTAAGCATAACCGAAGAACCCGGGGCGGTGGCCGCCCGCATGCGAGGTGCGGCAGCCTGCGTTCCGCTGTTGCGCACGCCGCACGAAAAAAGAGGGCAGACGCGTCGTCTGCCCTCCTGCATGGCGTGCGGGTCGCGCCGCGCTTACATGCCGTTCTTCGACCGCAGCTCGCGGAAGTACGCGTCGAGGTGCTGGCCCTGGAGGCGTTGCGTCAGTTGCGGCTTCACTTCATCGAACGTCGGGATCTTGGCTTCGCGCACGTCGTCGAGCTTGATCACGTGCCAGCCGAATTGCGTCTGCACCGGCTGCGCCGTGAACTTGCCCTTCTCGAGCTTCACCATGGCATCGGAGAACGGCTTGACGAAGTTGGCCGGCGCGTTCCAATCGAGGTCGCCGCCGTTGGCCTTCGAGCCCGGGTCCTTGGAGCGCTCGGCGAGCTTCTCGAACTTCTCGCCCTTCTGCAGCGAGGCGATGATCTCCTTCGCCTCGTCTTCCTTGTCGACCAGGATGTGACGGACCTTGTATTCCTTGTCGCCGAGCTGCGACTTGATGGTGTCGTACTCCTTACGCAGGGCGGCGTCGGAGATGGGGTTCGCCTTCGCCCAGTCGGCAACCTGCGCGCGCACCAGCACGGTCTGCGCGGCGAGGTCCATCTGCGTCTTGACCTCGGGGTTCTTGTCGAGGCCCTTCTTCTTCGCTTCGCGCGCGAGCAGCTCGCGGGTGTTGAGTTCGTCGCGGATCGCGTTGCGCAGCTCGGGGGTGTCCGGCTGTCCGGCGGCGAGACGCTCCTTCAGCAGGAAGTCGAATTGCGGCTTGGCGAAGAGGTCCTTGCCGGAGCCCGGTGCGGACTGGGCAGCTGCGGGCGCCGCGGCCGGTGCAGCGGCAGCCGCAGCGGGAGCGGCACCGCCCTTGGGCGCGCCCTTCGGGGCGGGGCCTTGCGCGGCCGCCTGCGTCGCGCCGCCCAGCGCGAGTGCCGCAGCGAACGCGGCGAGAACGATGGAATGCTTGGTCATGAGAATGGATCCTCTGGGTTATGGATGAAGCCGGAAAAGCTTCGAGTCAGGACGGGAGTTCTTCTGGAGCCAGCGCCTTGATGGAAAGCGCATGGATCGGATACGGCAGCAGGTCGCCCACCTGGCGGTAGACGCGTTCGTGCCGCTTCACTCGGGGAAGCCCGGAAAAGGCCTCTGACACGATCATCACCGAAAAGTGCCGTGCCCCGTTCGCCGCGCCGGCGTGCCCGACGTGGCGCGCGCTGTCGTCGGTGATCTCGAGCACCGCGGGCTGAAGGCCTGCGAGTCGCTCCCGCAGCACGGTTGCGACGTCGGTCATCGGGCTTCTTCGACCACGTAACGCGCCAGCACGGCTCCCTGAGCCACGGCGAAGATCAGGAAGAGGCCGATGCCGCCCCAGACCTTGAAATTCACCCAGGTTTCGGTCGAGTAATGAAACGCGACGTACCAGTTGGCGACGCCCATGAAGGCGAAGAAGGCGACCCACGCCCACGTGAGGCCGGCCCACACGGAATCAGGCAGCTCGATGCCCTTCATGAGGCCCGCAAGGAGGTTCTTGCCGAACACGGCGCGACCCACCAGCAGGGTCACGCCGAACAGCGCATACAGCACCGTCGGCTTCCACTTGATGAAGGTCTCGTCGTGCAGGATCAGCGTCGCACCACCGAAGATGGCGATGATGGCGAACGACAGCCAATGCACTGGCTGGATGCGCCGGCCGGAGAAGTGCAGCCACGCGATCTGCCCCACCGACGCCGCGATGGCGACCGCGGTCGCCACGTAGATGCCCTGCCACTTGAACGCGACGAAGAAGAGGACGAGGGGGAAATAGTCCGCCAGAAATTGCATAACCGTTGATTATATCAGCTGGGCCATCCCCGGCGGACGCCTCCTTTTCAGGCCTCGGCAAGCTCGGCGCCGGCCTCGCCCTCGAAGTGCGTCGCGATGGCGCGCGCGCGGCGGCCGCGGTCAATCAACCAGCGCACCAGCTCGTCCCGGTACCCGTGCGTGACCCATGTCTCCTCCGGAGCCGCGGCCTCGATCGCGGTGTTCAGACCGTCCCAGTCCGCGTGATCCGACAGCGCGAAGCCTCGGTCGTAGTTGGCCCGGCGGCGCATGCCGCGAATGGCCATCCAGCCGGAGGCGAAAGCGGCGCTGAAAGGCACGAAGCGCCGCATCCAGCGACTGCCGCCGGCAGAAGGCGGGGCGAGCACGAGCGCCTCGTGCCATCGCGTGTCCGCCGGAGCTTCGCCCACCGGCAGGGTCGGCGGCAGGTCGATGCCGGCGAGCCGATACGCCGCATTCATGCGCTCGACGGCACCGTGACAGAAAATGGGCCCGGGCAGCACGCCGGCGTAATG
This sequence comes from uncultured beta proteobacterium, assembly GCA_963734575.1. Classification (GTDB taxonomy): domain Bacteria; phylum Pseudomonadota; class Gammaproteobacteria; order Burkholderiales; family Casimicrobiaceae; genus CAIWHR01. The sequence goes on from CAVTHT010000016.1 coordinate 214,781, forward strand.
GTGCGCGAGACCGACGAGCACACGTTGTGCCTTGCCGAGCGCGTAGGCGAACAGCACACTCGCCTGGCCTTCCGCACGATTGGCTTCCCACCAGGCGGCGATGCCGGCAATCGTCTCGCCGGGAGGGTCCCACCGGTAGATCGGCAGTCCGAACGTCGACTCCGTGACCAGCACGTCGCAGCGCACGGGCTCGAACGGCGCGCACGTGGGGTCGGGCGCGAGCTTGTAATCACCCGTGACCACCCACACGCGTCCCGCATCGCTGATGCGGATCTGCGCGCTACCGAGCACGTGGCCCGCAGGATGGAACGACACCTCCACGTCACCGATGCGGCGTCGCTCCGCGTACTCGACCGTCTCGATGGTCGCGTCGGGTGGCAACCGGTTGGCGAGGAGCGGCAGTCCCGCACGGGTAGCGAGATACGCGGCACTGCCGCCGCGCGCGTGATCGCCATGCGCATGCGTGATCAACGCGCGCTCGACCGGACGCCAGGGGTCGATATGGAAGCGACCCGGCGGGCAGTAAAGTCCCGCTTCGGTGAGCGTGAGCGTGCACCGCGGGTCCTCGGGATTTGCCGGCGTGTACGGCACCTCAGGTCCGCGTGGATGACGCCGCGCGCGAACGCAACGCAACTTTGCTGAGCACCGCGTTCCAATCGAAGGTCGGACCGGGATCGGTCTTGCGCCCGGGCGCGATGTCGCTGTGACCGGTGAGGCCGGCGATGGGGTAGCGCTTCGCGAGGGCGCGCGCGAGACGGACCAGCATGCGGTACTGCGCACCGGTGTAGCGCACGTCGTCGGCGCCCTCGAGCTCGATGCCGATCGAGAAATCGTTGCAGCGTTCCCGTCCGCACCAGCTCGACGCGCCGGCATGCCACGCACGCATCGCGCAGGGTACGAACTGCACCAGCTCGCCATCGCGGCGGATCAGGAAATGCGCGCTCACCCGCAGGTTGGCGATGGTGGCGAAGTACGGATGTGCGGCCGGGTCGAGACGGTTGGTGAACAGCGCCTCGATGGACGAATCGCCGAAGCGACCCGGGGGCAGCGAGATGCCGTGCACCACCAGCAGCGTGATGTCTTCAGGATCGGGGCGCGCGTCGCAATTGGGTGAAGGGGCCTGCCGGGCAATGTTCGCGCGACCGACGGCATCGATGGTCAGGCGCGGCATCGGCGGAGCGGCGAGGCGGCAGCGACGCCGCGCGTCCGAAGGGTAGTGGAACGTTACGCAGGAATTGCATCACGGAGTCTCGCGTCATCTTTGCGGCGCGCGAAGGAGGATAGCATTGGCAATGCGCCCGAGTCGTGACGCTTACCTGCGCGCTGTTCGCACGTCGTCGGTGCGGCGCGCGGCCCGGGCACGATGCGGCATCATGCGCGTCGGACGATCGGCGGAGTGTTCATGAAGAGTTACGTCAGCGAAATCCTGGGCCCCGAGGAACGACTGCTGTATTCGGGACGTGTCAGCATGATGGCCATCCTGCCTTCGCTCGCAGGCGGCGTGGTGATGATCATCGTCGGCGTGGGCCTGACCGTAACTGCCGGACCGGTCGGTCTCGCCTTGTCGGTCCTCGGCGTGCTGTGGCTCGCTGCGGCGCTCATCCGGCGCAATGCGACCGAGCTTGCAGTCACGGACCGGCGCGTGATCGCCAAGTTCGGGTTCATACGGCGCAGCACCGTCGAGCTCAATCTCGCCAAGGTCGAAAGCATCCGCGTCGAGCAGACCGTGATGGGTCGCATCTTCAACTATGGGTCGATCATCGTGACCGGCACCGGCTCGACGATGGACCCGATCGCCTTCATCTCCGATCCGATCCGCTTTCGCCAGGCGGTGCAGTCGGCAACCGATGCCATGCAGGGCGTCGGTCGCAGCGTCCCGGCGCGCGGGTAGACGCACGCACGCGGAATAACCGCGCATCACCAACCGTTCACTCCGACGTCGCCGCCGACGAAGTCACGCTTCGTCGATCGGTTCCGCTGCGCTCGGAGTCGCCACTACGCGGGTGTTCGAGCGCGTCCATCTTCCTGCACGTTGGAGGCACCTCTCATGCACACCGTGAATCGCAAGCTCGCAGTGACCATTGGCGCGGCAGTCGCGGCCGTCTTCAGCAACGCAGCCCTCGCGGATTCGAGCGACACCGCGCGCTGGGCCACGGTGATCGGGATCATGCAGGCGGGCAATCTCGTCGGCAGCGGCACGGGACAGGTGGCTGGCGGTGGCCAGCCATGGTCGACGCTCGGTGGTCACGCCAGCATCGATCTGCGCAGCGGGCGCGTGGATTTCGAAGTGCGCGGACTCGTTCTTGCAGGCGGCAACGGCATCGGTACACCGGCGGCGATCACACAGGTCAAGGGAACGCTGGTGTGCGATACGGACGGGAGCGCCGGTGGCGGCAATTCAGTGCTGGTGGACACTCCGCTGGTCGCGCTGGACGAAAGCGGCGATGCACGCTTCAACGGAAACGTCGGGCCGTTGCCTGCCGTGTGCTCGGCCGAGTCCGATATTGCGTTCCTTGTTCGCATCTCCGCGGGTCGGTGGATTGCCAACGGCGCAGTGTTGCGTTGAACACGCCGTCCGGGCGCGTAGTGCCGATCCGGAGGCGATGGCGGCGGTGACGGCTTAACTCGCGCGAACGTCGATGTGGTACAGACCCCATGGGCAGTTCGCGAATCGTGCCGCGACGGCTTCGCCGCAGCCTCGGGAAAGCGGTCCGCGTCGTAGACCGCCCAGAGCGGACCGAGTCCGCCCAGCGCGAGGGGTTGATCGTCGCGATGCGTCGCCACGATGAACGCGTACCTCAGCGCGTGCGCCCAGGTCATCGTGGGCGCGTAGCCATCCACGGCACGAAGCGCGAGCACGGCGGAGTCCGATGGACGTACCCCGGCCGCGCGCAGCACGTCGGTCAGCAGCGGGCCGCGCAGGCGGTGAGGCTTGCCGTCGTACTCGAGCGTCGGCTCGATGGTTCGGGTTGGCAGCGCCGCGAGGCGCGTCCATTCCATGACGTACGCAGCCGTGAACTTGACGCCGTGCTTCGACATGAGCACGTCGAATGCAGGATCGAATGGTGCGCGATTCGATTTCGCGATTGCACCCGTGACCGTGAGGACCACGGGGCCCGGCGGCGCCAGCGGCGGGTTTTGCCTGCGCCGCCACCGGCCATGCAGCAGCGGCAGCCAGGGATGCTACGAATTCGCGTTTGTGCATGGCGATGGTCTCTGGCGGATGTGGGGCAGCTCGATCGAATAAGTTCCCAGCGCGCGACTGCAGCGATGCGGATCGCGTCGAGAAGTGGCAGCGTGAATCATCGCACGAGCGAGCTCGGACCAGCGCGCGGCGCCGCCCGCGTGACGATCTGCGGTGGATCGACTGCGTGCGCTTGGCGCGTATCCAAAGGCAGCGGTTTATACTCGAACTGGCAGCGCGGTTGCGTGCCTGCACCGTTGATTTTCTTTCCACGCCTCAGCCTTCAGTCCGTCGCGAGTGTTTCGCTCGATCGGATAAGGGGCCGCATTGTGAATGAAGAACTCGAAAAATCGAATGCGTGACCTGGATGCGTCCGGGCGTGAGTGCACCGGGCCCCTGGCTTCACGGCGACAGGCGTTGCGCGCGCTGGCAGCAGCGTCCGCGCAGGGCGCTTTCGCCTTGCCGCGCATCGCGCTCGGCGTGGCGGTGCTTCCAGGCGCGGCATTGGGCGCCGCAAGCTGGCCGTCGCGGCCCATTCGCCTGCTGGTCCCGTTCCCACCTGCCGGCTCGACCGACATTCTGGCGCGCGAGATCGGGCTCAAGCTGCAGGAAGCGCTCGGGCAGACGGTCGTGATCGACAACAAGCCCGGTGCGGGAGGCTCGATCGGTTCCACCGAAGCAGCGCGCGCGGCGCCGGACGGCTACACCCTGCTCATGGGGCACATCGGCACGCTCGCGGTCAACCCGTCGCTGTATGCAAAGCTTCCCTACGATCCCCTGACGAGCTTCGCGCCGGTCGCCATGATCGCGCGCGTTCCCAACGTGCTGGTGGTCAATCCTCAGGTGCCGGCAAAGGACGTTCGCGAGCTCATCGCGCTTGCGAAGGCGCGTCCAGGCGAGCTTCGCTACGCGTCCGGCGGCAACGGGAGCGCCGCACATCTCGCCATGGAGTACTTCAAGCTGCGCGCGGGCGTGGACATCGTTCACGTACCGTACCGCGGCACCGCGCCGGCCGTCACCGATGTGCTCGGAGGACAGGTCGAGATGATCATGACCGGCGTTCCTGCCGTCCAGCAACAGGTGAAGTCGGGCAAGCTGCGGGCGCTCGGCGTTTCGAGCCGTTCACCCGTCGCCGCGATGCCGTCCGTGCCGACGATCGCCGCAACCGTTCCCGATTTCGAGGCGATCCAGTGGTACGGCATCGTTGTGCCGGCCGGGACGCCATCGATGATCGTCGAGCGCCTCAATGCCGAAATCAATCGTGCCCTCGCCACCGAGACGCTCAAGGCGCGATTGGAAGTCGAGGGCGCCGAGGCCGCGCCGGATTCCCCAGCCGCTTTCGGCGCCTTGATCAGCAGCGAGATCGCGCGGTGGAAGCCGGTCGTCGAGCGCGCGAACATGCGTCCGGAATGAACCCGGGCACGCGCCGACACCGTCCGTGAACGGAACGACCACCGGCTTCGCGCGGCGCGAGGTGTTCGCCGGCGCGACGAGATACCACCAGAACGATGCATCTTATCCGGGGTGTCCGGGCCTCCCGGCGTTGCGTTTCGAATGGCGCCTACTTGATGCCCAGCCTTTCCATCCGGTAACGCATGGCGCGGAACGTGATCCCCAGCAGCTTCGCCGCCGCCGTGCGGTTGTAACGCGTCTTCTCGAGCGCCTCGTTGATGGCAGCGCGCTCGACGCGGTCGAGATAGTCCTGCAGCGGCCACTTGTCGCCGGCCGTGATCGGGCCGTCGGATTCGTCCTGCACCGGCGTGAGATGCAGGTCGTCGGCGGTCACCCGCGCCGGATTCGCGGCGAGGGACAGTCCTCGCTCGAGGATGTTCTCGAGCTCGCGCACGTTGCCCGGGAACGGATAGCGCTCGAGCGCGGCGATCGCTTCGGCATCGAGGCGCGCTTCGACGCCGCCGCGCGTGAGCCGCGCCAGGATGGCGTTGGCGATGGGCGGAATGTCCTCGCGCATTTCGCGCAGGCTGGGCATCGCTAGCTCGATCACGTGCAGGCGGTAGTAGAGGTCCTGGCGGAAGTCCCCCGATTCCACGAGTCCGGCGAGCTTCTTGTGCGTCGCGCTGATGATGCGCACATCGACGGGCTCTTCCTGCGTCGAGCCGACCTTGCGCACCTTCTTTTCCTGGATGGCGCGCAGGAGCTTCACCTGCATCGCGAGCGGCAGGTCGGCGACCTCGTCGAGGAAGAGCGTGCCGCCGTTGGCGGCCTGGAAGAAGCCGTCGCGATCGGCCTCGGCGCCGGTGAACGCACCGCGCCGGTAGCCGAAGAACTCGCTCTCCATCAGGTTCTCGGGAATCGCGCCGCAGTTCACCGCCACGAACGGCAGCTCGCTGCGCGCACCGAGCGCGTGGATGAGGCGCGCGGCGAGCTCCTTGCCGCTGCCCGATTCGCCGTTGATGAAGACCGGCGCCTGGCTCTTGGCGAGACGGTCGATCATCGTGCGCACCTGCTGCATCGCAGGCGAGTCGCCCAGCAGCTGATAGCTCGAGGTGGGTTGCGGCTTCTCGGGCACCTTGAGCGCCTGCTTCACGAGCGCGCGCAGCTGCTCGAGCGCAACGGGCTTCGCGAGATAGTCGAACGCGCCGGCCTTGAGCGCCGCAACGGCATTCTCCGTGCTGCCGTACGCAGTGATGACGGCTGCGGGAACGTCCAGTCCGCGGTCGGTGATGGTCTGCACGACCTCGAGGCCCGTGCCGTCCGGCAGGCGCCAGTCGGTCAGGCACAGGTCGAAGGGCTCCTGCTCGAGCAGGCGCTTCGCCTGCGCAACGGTTTCGGCACGGGTGGTGTCGAGCCCCATGCGGGTGAGCGTGAGCTCGAGGAGCTCGAGCAGATCGGGCTCGTCGTCGACGAGCAGGACCTTGGGCTGGCCGCGGATCTTGCGTGACATGTTGGTGGCGTCCTTGGTGGTCTGTGACGTGCCGATGGTCGATGCAGGCCCGACGTCAGTGCCTGCGGCCGGGCTTTGCGGCCCGCTTGAGGGTCAGGCGGAAGTGCGCGCCGGGCGTCTTGGGCAGCAGCTCGAGCGCGGCGCCATTGGCGTCGGCGAGCTCGCGTGCGATGTAGAGACCGAGCCCGGTGCCGCCGGGCCGCGTCGTGAAGAAGGGTTCGAAGATCTGGCTGCGCAGCTCAGCGGGAACGCCGGGACCATCATCGCTCATCTCGCAGATGATCGCGTCGCCCATGTATCCCGGGCGTGCGGCGATGCGGATGCTGCGCTCCTTCTTCTGGCAGTGCTGCCAGGCGTTGCGCACGAGGTTCCACACGATCTGGTTGAGATGGCCGCGGTCGAAGATGACCTGCAGGTCCTCGGAGATGAGGATGATGATCGCGCCCTGCGGGATGTTCTCGGCCTGCACGATCTCGTCGACGAGCGCGCGCATGAAATCGGCGGCGACGATGGCCTCCGGCTGCTGCCGGTCGCGGCGGTTGAGCTGCAGCACCTCGCCGACGATGCGATCGATGCGCTTCGCGTTGTTGCGGATCATGGACAGGAGGCGCTGGCCTTCGGGTGCCACCGCCTGGTCCTCGTCGAGCAGCTGCGCGGCCTGGTTGATGGCGGACAACGGATTGCGCACCTCGTGCGCGATGGATGCCGTCAGCCGGCCCATCGCGGCGAGCTTCATCTGCTGTGCTTCCGTCTGCGCACGTCCGAGATCCTCGAGGTAGATGAGCGTGCCGCCGTTGAGGCCGGAGCCGATCCGCACGAGACGCACGCGCAGCAGCCGCTGCGTCGGCTCGACCTTGAACGGCGGCAGCGGCTCGTTGAAGTCCTCCTGCCAGCGCCGCCAGTAGTCGTGCAGGGTCGAGGAGAACTCGGCGAGGCGCATGCCGCCGCGCATGCGGCCGAAGCCCCCGAGCAGACGTGTCACCTGGGCGTTGTGCCCGCGCACCACGCCATTGAGATCCACCACCAGCACGCCGTCCTGCATGTCCTGGATGATGAGACGGTTCACCTGCTCAAGATTTGCGACGTCGATTCCGCGTTGCGCGGCGAGGTCTTCCGAGGCCTGGGTATAGCGCCCGAGCGCCACGGCGATGCCCACCGTCGCGAAGAAGCCGAAGCCGATCAGCCCGGTCTGGAAGGGCTGTGCGCCGCCGATCTGTCCCTCGATCAGGCGGTAGACATCCATGCCGAGCAGCACGAACGTCGCCAGTGCTGCATGGAAGAACGCCGTGCGCGTGCGCAGCAGCCAGCCGCTCGCTGCCAGTTGCGGGAACAGCAGGATCGGCAGCGAGCCTCCGGTGCCGCCGCCTGCAACCATCACGGTGGCGATGAAGATCACGTCCCCGGCGAGGAGCGTCGAGACGAGCGATGGCGCCGGCAGTGCGACGGGCTCGCGCTGGATCCACCAGAACGAGGCGAGACCGTAGATGAAATACAGACCGGCCGCCGTGATGAACGTGTTCGGCGCCGCGATGCCGAGCACCTTGAGGTCGAGCAGCAGCGCGGTGCCGAGCAGCACCGCACCGCAGATCGCGCGATAGAGGCCGACGATCCACAGGATGCGGCGCCCGGAATCGTTGAGCGACAGCGGCGCCGTCGGCGGCTCGAACGGCGGCGCGGCGGGACTTGGGCGAGGGGGCGCTTGCATGGGCTCGGTCATGGTCGCGAGCGGACGGGCGCTCACCGGGACAGACACACCGGATCTCCACACGTCAGTCCGGCGGGGCCTGGCTTCGCGTCGGCCCGCGGCACGTAGACGCCGCAGTGCACGCAGCGGATCATCTCCTGCGTCCGCTGGGCGCTGCGCGCCTCGTCGCGCCGCCGCTGCGCCTTGCCGGCATTGAGCATGCGCAGCGCGAACAGCACCACGAACACGATGACGATCCAGAGGATGATCTTGGCCATCGTCTACAGCACCTTGCCGGGATTGAGCAGTCCGGCGGGATCGAGCGCGCGCTTTATCGTGCGCATCAGGTCGAGCTCCAGCGCGGCCTTGTAATGGCGCAGCTCGTCGCGCTTCAGCTGGCCGATGCCGTGCTCCGCGCTGATGCTGCCACCGCGCTCGGTCACGAGATCGTGCACGATCCGGTTGGCGTCGGCGCCGTGACGCATGAACGCATCGGCGTCGCTGCCGTCGGGAGCCGCCACGTTGTAATGAAGGTTGCCGTCGCCCAGATGCCCGAACACCACGAGCTGTGCGCCGGGAAACGCGGCCAGCAGAGCCTGCTCGGCCCGCTGCAGGTACTCCGGGATGGCGGAGACCGGCAGGGAGATGTCGTGCTTGATGTTGGGTCCCTCGCGACGCTGCGACTCCGAGATGTTCTCTCGCAACGACCATAGCGCGTTCGCCTGATCGCGCGAGTGCGCCACCGCGACGTCGATGGCGATGCCGTCCTCCAGCGTCTTCGCCAGTGCAGCCTCCACTGTTTCCGCGAGATGCGAGCTCGGGCTCGTGTCGTCGGCCTGTACGAGCGCATACCAGGCGTGCGAGGGCAGGGGATCGGGCAGATCGGGATGGTGCTTGCGGCACAGCCGCAGCGCGAAGCCCGAGATCAGCTCGAACGCCACCAGCCGGTCGCCAAGCGCGCTCTTGAGCGCGCGCAACAGGCGAACGGCAGCGTCGGGGCCCGCGATCGCGGCGAGAGCGGTCACCTGGGCGGAAGGGTGAGGGAAGAGCTTCAGCACCGCGGCGGTGATGATGCCGAGCGTGCCTTCCGCGCCCACGAACAATTGCTTCAGATCGTAGCCGGTGTTGTCCTTGCGCAGGCCGCGCAATCCGTCCCAGACGCGCCCGTCGGGCAGGACCACTTCCAGGCCGAGCACGAGCTCGCGCGCGTTGCCGAAGCGCAGCACCGCGGTACCGCCCGCATTCGTCGAGAGGTTGCCGCCGATCGTGCAACTGCCCTGCGACCCCAGCGACAGCGGAAAGAAGAGTCCCGCGCCGACGGCCGACTCCTGCACTTGCGCGAGCGGCACGCCGGCTTCGACCGTCATCGTGGCATTGTCCACGTCGATGCTGCGGATGCGATTGAGGCGCCCGAGCGCGAGCACGACCTCCGCACCCGATTCGTCGGGCGTCGCTCCGCCGCACATTCCCGTGTTGCCGCCTTGCGGCACGATGGGCACGCCGGCGGCGACGCATTCGCGCACCACGGCCGCGACCTGCGCAGTGTCCGCCGGCCGCACCACCGCCTGTGCGCGGCCATGGAAGCGGCCGCGCCAGTCCGTGAGGTAAGGCGCCGTGTCGGACGGGAGAGTGAGGACATGCGCGGCACCGACAGCGGCTTCGAGCCGCGTCCGCAGAATTGCGCCGCTATCCGTCATGGACGAGGATAATAGCGAAAAGCCACCCCTGTCGCACGGCAAGCCGTATTTTCGGCTGCATTTTCTCAGCGGAGCGTCCCATGACCCAGTCCGGTTCGGATGCGCCATCCTCCGGGAGCAACTTCCCTTTCTCGCCCGAGGAGGCGTTCCAGTTCATGCAGCGGATGTGGAATCCATTTGGGGTTCCGCTCCCTGGTTTCCCCTTGCCGGGCACGGCGCCCGGTGCCGCTGCAACGATGCCACAAGCGCCCGGCATGGCCTTTCCCACGCCTGCAGCCATGTTCGCGACGCTCGATCCGGCCGAGATCGAGCGCAAGATCGGCGAACTCAGGGTGATCGAGAACTGGCTGCAGATGAGCCTCAACCTGATGCAGATGAGCATCAAGACGATGGAGCTGCAGAAGGCCTCGCTCGAGGCGCTGCGCAGTTCGCAGAATCCGGCGCCCGCGCCCGCTGGCGCAAAGAAATGACGATGATCGGAGGGTTGCAATGAGCCTGGTGCTGTACTACGGGTCGGGATCGCCGTATGCGTGGCGCGTGCAGCTCGCGCTCGAGCACAAGGCGTTGCCGTACGAGCGCAAGGTGCTGTCGTTCTCGGCCGGCGATACGCGCAAGCCCGAGTTCCTCGCGCTCAATCCGCGCCATCAGGTGCCGGTGCTCGTTCACGACGACTTCGGGCTTTACGAGTCGGGCGCCATCGTCGAGTACCTCGAGGACGCATTCCCCGGGCGCGGTGCGCCGCTTTTTCCAGCCGACGTTCGCGCCCGGGCGATCGCTCGCCGGCTGATCCTCGAGGTCGACAACTACCTCGACAAGGCGAGCGATCCCATCTGGACGCAGGCCTTCGGCACGGACGCGGCGGATCGCAATGCGGAGACGATCGCCTCGGGCGAGCGCAAGTTGCGCGAGGAGTTCGCCCTCTTCACGGCCGCGATGCGCGGTGACTTCCTGGCAGGCGGGCTCTCGGCGGCGGACTTCGCGCTCTACCCTGCGCTGGCGATGATCCGCCGCTGCGAGCGCAAGCTGGCGGGGTTCTCCCTCGATGCGCTGCTCACGCCGGCGTTGCGGCAATGGATGCAACGTATCGAAGCGCTGCCGTATTTCGAGAGCACGGTGCCGCCGCATTGGAAGGCGAGCTGAAGGAGAGCGCCATGGAGCTCACGACCACCGCTTTCACCCCGATGGGCGTCATACCGGCGGAGTTCGCGTTCTGCGCGATCGATGCCGCAACGCACGTGAAGCTTGCGCAGAACCGCAACCCCGATCTGCACTGGCGCGACCTGCCGGCGGGCACGCGCTCGCTGGCCGTGATCTGCCACGACCCGGACGTGCCGTCGAAGGGTGACGACGTGAACCAGGAAGGTCGCACCGTGCCCGCGACCCTCCCGCGCGTGGAATTCTTCCATTGGGTGCTCATCGACCTGCCGGCCGATGCACCCGCCATCGAGCGCGGCGAATTCTCCGACGGCATCACGGCGCACGGCAAGCCGGGCCCGCATGCGCCGCGGGGCGCACGGCAAGGCACGAACGACTACACCGGCTGGTTCGCGGGCGACAAGGACATGTCAGGCAAGTATTTCGGGTACGACGGACCTTGCCCGCCGTGGAACGACACACGGCCGCATCACTACGTCTTCACGCTGTACGCGCTCGACGTGCCGCGGCTGGACGTGCACGGAACGTTCACGGGCCCGGACGTACGGAAGGCGATGGCCGGCCACATCCTCGCGCAGGCGGCCGTGACGGGGCGCTACACCCTCAACCCTGAGGTTCGCCTTTGACGTCGCCGCTGCCCAGCCAGTCCTGACGGCGCGCGAGCGCGGCGGCCCCTGCCTTCTCGTCGAGGGTGAGCCAGCAGGTGTCGAGCGGTGGTGCAGCCAGCGTGCACGCCAGGGTCATCAACTCGTCGCGGCGGAAGGCATGCACTTCGACGCTCTCGCCGGGACGCCGGCGCGCGAGCAGCTTGTCGATGGCATCGGGGCTCGTCCGCAAACCGTCGATCGCGATGATCACGTCGCCCGCGGCGAGTCCTGCGCGCTCGGCGGGACTGTCGCGATAGACGTGCTGCACGCGCGCTTCCGCGCCGCTCGCGAGTTTCGTGCCCAGCCACGCGCGTTCCACTGCGGCGCCATTCTTCGCGGGGCCGCCGCCGCGATCGGTCGCGCCCGACTGGGGCCGACATTCGAGCAGGACGCCGGCTTCCTGCAGCAACTCGCGCAGCGGCGGATCCTCCGTGCCCTTCACGTAGCGCCCGAAGAAGTCGCCGAGTGATTGTCCGGCAAGCTCCCCGGCAAGCCGTTCGATCGCGTCCTCGGCAACACCGGTTCCGCCGGCGCCGTGCTCGCGCCAAAGGCGTTGCATCAGCGTATCGAGCGAAGAGCCGTAGCGGCGCAGCGTCAGATCGAGCGCGAGCGCGACCAGCGAGCCCTTCGCGTAATAGCTCACTACTGCGTTGGGCGTGTTCTCGTCCTGCCGGTAGAACTTGATCCACGCGTCGAAGCTCGACTCGGCGATGCTCTGCACGAGGCGCCCGGGTGTGCGCTGCACGGCCGTGATCGTGCGCCCGAGGAGCTCGAGGTAGTCGCCGACCGGCAGCACGCCGCTGCGCACGAGCGCGAGGTCGTCGTAATAGGACGTGATGCCTTCGAACGCCCACAGCTGCCGCGTATAGGACTCGCGCGCGAGGTCGTAGGGGGTGAATGCTGCCGGCTTGATGCGCTTCACGTTCCAGCTGTGGAAATACTCGTGACTCGCGAGGCCGAGGAACGTGCGGTAGTCCTCGGTGACTTCCTTCATGCCGGGGGAGGGGAGCTCGTCGCGGCGGCAGAGCAGGCTCGTGCTCGCGCGGTGTTCGAGGCCGCCGTAACCTTCGCCGACGCTCGCCACCAGGAACACGTAGCGCTCGAACGGGGCCCGGCCCCCGGCAGGATCGAAGAGCCGGCACTGCCACGCGCACACGCGTTGCAGGTCGTTGCGCAGCCGTTCGAGATCCGCGCGCTGACGGCCGCTGATCGCGACATGGTGCGTCGCCCCGCCTGCTTCGAAGGAGGCGAGGGCGAAGTCGCTCATCTCGACGGGGTGGTCGATGAGTTCGTCGTAGCTCCCGGCACCGTACGTTCCGAACCCGAACTCCGCCGCGCCGCGCCTTGGCAGTGCCGTTGCCACGCGCCAGCGCGCGTAGTGCGCGCCGGCGGGCGGACAGATCTCGACCGTGCACGGCTTGGCCGCGTGGTCGTCCGGGCAGAGGAATACCGACGTGCCGTTGAAGAACGCGCGCGTGCGGTCGAGGTAGGCCGTGCGCACCGACAGATCGAACGCGTACACCTCGATGGTGACCGTCAGCGCGCCGGTGCAGGGCGCCGCGCGCCAGGTGTCCTTGGCTTCCTTGGTGATGTTCACGGGCCCGTGGGCATCCTTCGCCGTCGCGCGCACGACGTGGCGCGCGAATTCGCGGATGAGATAGCTGCCCGGGATCCACGTCGGGAGCCGGAAGCGCTGGCCCTCCCGATCGGGGGACGCGACGCGGCATTGCACCTCGAACAGGTGCGCGTCGGGATCGATGGGAACGATGCGGTAGTGCAGGTCGGCAGCGGGATCGGGCTTCAAGGACGGAGGCAGGGGAGAAATGAAGGACGGCGGCGCACGAGGAAGCCGCGCGGCGCAGATGGGATTCTAGGCCAGGCGGTCGGCCCGTCCGCCGGGGTATGATGAGCCCCCCGCGACGACCACCCCTGCGCAGGCATCGGATCGGCGCGGTCATCGCCTGCATGTCGCGCTGCCATCGCCTGCTGCGCGCCACCGGCCGGTTCTGGAGAGCGGGGATTGCATGACGGGTGAAGGCGCATCGCAGTCGTTCCATCCCGCCGACGTCGACGCATTGGTGACCGCGTGGACGGGTGCGGCGGATGCCGCGACGCGCAACCGCCTCGCAGCGGCGCTGGGCACGGCGCTGTCCGCCATCGACGACCACAAGGTCGCCGGCGAAATCCTCAACGCAGATAACTGCACGGACGCGATCCGCAGTGAAGTCGCGCGCCGCGCGCGCGACGCCGAGCGGCGGCGCATCGCGCTCGCCACGATCCGCGACGAAGGCGTGCTGGTCGAGCTCGCCGTGGCGGCCGAGCATGCGGACGTGCGAGCCTGCGCCGCGGAGCATGTCCGCACGCCATGGGGACGGCGCAAGCTCGCGGACAGCACGGCGCAGGCGACGGCGTTGCACGCCCTGGATGCGGACGCGCGTCGCGCGAGCCTGTACGTGCCGAAGGTGTTGCAGCGGCACCTGGTGCAGGACCCGGCGAGCCGCGGCTGGAGCGCCGAGGGCAGCGCCGCGTTCATCGACATCTCCGGCTTCACCAGGCTCTCGGAGCGACTGGCGCGCAAAGGCAAGGAAGGCGCCGAGCAGATCACCGACGCCATCGGCGGCAGCTTCGACGCAATCCTCGCCGTCGCACGCGAGAGCGGCGGCACGCTGCTCAAATTCGGCGGCGACGCGCTGCTCCTCTGGTTCGAGGGCGACAGTCACGCCGCGCGCGCATGCCACGCCACGTTCCTGATGCGTCGCGTCCTGCGCAAGGTGGGCCGCATCGTGGTGCCTGGCGCGAAGGTGACGCTGCGCATGACGCAGGCCGTGCATTCGGGCGCGTTCCACTTCTTTGCCGTGGGCAACTCCCATCTGGAGCTCTTGCCGACCGGGCCGGCATGGAGCCGTCTCGTCGCGATGGAGCACAACGCCACCGCCAGCCAGATCGTCATCAGTCCGGAGACTGGCACGTTGCTGCCCGGGCGTTGCCTGGGGGATGCGCAGGGTCCCGGCGTGCTCCTGCGACGCGAGCCATCCGGCTGGCGAGGCAAGATCGGCGGCGAGCCGCAGCCCGTGCTTCCGGTCGAGGCGCTCGCACGCTGCCTTTCGCCGGCCATTCGCGCCCACGTGCTGAGCGGCGACGTCCTCGCCGGAGCACCGCCCCGTCACCGTCGCATTCATCCGCTACGAGGGCACGAACGCGCTGATCGAGGAGAGCGGCCCGGGCGCGGCTGCCGAGGCGTTGCATCGGCTGGTGAGCGCCGTCGAGCTTGCGACGCGAGGCACAGAACGTATGCTTCCTCGGCTCCGACGTGGATGCCGACGGGGGCAAGCTGATCCTCACCGCCGGCGCCCCGCGCGTCACCGGCGACGACGAGGAACGCATGCTGCTGGCGTTGCGCCGGATCATCGAGGCGCCGCTCCCGCTCCGGGTGCGCATCGGCGTGCACCGCGGTGCCGTCTTCGCCGGCGAGATCGGGCCGGCCTACCGGCGCACGTACACCGTGATGGGCGATGCGGTGAATCTCGCGGCGCGCCTCATGGCGAAGGCGGAGCCGGGAAGGATCTACGCGACTGCCGACGTGCTCGAACGGTCGAACACGCTGTTCCACACGACCGACGTCGCACCCTTCAGCGTGAAGGGCAAGACACAGCCGGTGCGCGCGTGGGACGTCGGCCGCGCCGCGGGCTCGCGCACGCGCCAGGTTGCGCTGCAATCGTTGCGGCTGATCGGCCGGGATGCCGAGCTTGCCGTGCTGCGCGGCGTGCTCGCTGGCGCCCGCAACGGAGAAGGGCGCCTCGTCGAAGTGGTGGGCGAGCCCGGGCTCGGCAAGACGCGCCTGCTCGAAGCGTTGCGGGAGGACAGTGCCGGCATGCGCCGGCTGCACGCCACCTGCGAGGCCTACACCGCGTCGACGCCTTACGTGCTGTGGCGCGAGCTGTTGCGCGAGCTGATGCAGATCGCCCGCGACGCGCCCGACGCCGCGGTCGTCGACCGGCTGCGCGAGACGGTGCAGGAGCGCGTTCCGGAGTTGCTGCCGTGGCTGCCGCTGATCGCCGGCGCGTTCGATGTGGAGCTGCCGCCGACGCCCGAAGTCGAGATGCTGGCCGAAAAGAATCGCCGCGCGAAGCTGCAGGAGGTCGCGGTGCAGTTTCTCGAAACGGCGATGACCGGTCCGACGCTGGTCGAGATCGAGGACGCGCATCACATGGATGGCGCATCCGCCGAGCTGCTCGCGTACGTTGCGGACACGCTGCGCGCGCGGCCGTGGTTGTTCGCCGTCGCGCGGCGCAACGTGGCGGGCGCGTACGCCGCCCAGGACGGCGATACGCTCACGCGCCTCGAGCTGCAGCCGCTCGGACCGAAGGACAGCTTGCGCATGGCACGCCTTGCCAGCGAGCAGCACGCGCTGGCGCCGCATGCGCTCGAAGTCGTGGCCCAGCGTTCCGGCGGCAATCCGCAGTTCCTGCGCGACCTGCTGCGTGCGGCGCTGCAGACCGGCGGGGTCGGCGGGCTGCCGGACAGTGCGGAAGCCGCGGCGATGGCGCGCATCGATGCGCTCGCGCCCGATGATCGTGCGCTCGTGCGCCGCGCCGCGGTGTTCGGGCTGACGTTTCATCCGCGGATGCTGGCGTGGCTCGCTGCAGAGGACGGCGCTGCTGCGACCGACCTGTCGGCGTGGAGCAGGCTGCAGGACTTCTTCGAGGACGATGGCGAAGGCTACCTGCGCTTCCGGCGCTCGCTGCTGCGGGACGCAGCCTACGAAGGACTCCCGTACAAGCAGCGCCGGCGCATGCACGGCATCGTCGCTGTGCATCTCGCCGAGGAGATGGACTACCCGGAGGAAGCAGCGGGCATCCTGTCGCTGCATCATTTCCAGGCCGGCGAGTATGCCGTCGCCTGGCAATACGCGGGCATTGCAGCCAAGCGCGCGCAGGGTGTGTATGCGTACGTGGAAGCCGCCCGGCTCTACGTGCGCGCGATCGAGGCCGGCCGCCTCGCACGTGCGGACGCGCCTTCGCTGGCCACGCTGCACGAAGCGCTCGCGGAGTCGTGGTATCGGGCGGCCGAATATCACAAGGCCGCAGCAAGCTACGCGGCGGCCAGGCGCCTGCGATCGGCAGATCCACTGGCAGAGGGCCGCCTGCTGCTCAAGCTTTCCTGGGTCGAGGAGAAGCTCGGCAAGTACCCGCGTGCGCTGCGCTGGGCCACCCGTGCGCGCAAGGCCGTGGAAGGGCTCGAGAGCGCGGACGCGGCGCGCCACGCGGCGCAGTCGACGTCCTGGTACGCGTCGGTGCTGCAACTCGAGGGTCGCACGCGCGAGGCGCTGCGCTGGGCGCGGCGCGCGGTCGTTGCCGCCGAAGCGGCCGAAGACCAGGAGGCGCTCGGCGAAGCCTACTACGTGATGGGATGGGCCTTCGGTGCGCTCGGCCGCGAAGGTGCTCAGGACTACCTGCAGCACTCGCTCCAGGCGTACCAGCAATCAGGGAATCTCGTCCGCCAGGCGGGCCTGCTGTCGAACCTCGGCGTCGTGTGCCAGTGGGAGGGTCGCTGGGACGAGGCCCTGGCGTATTACGAGCGCGGCCGCGACGAGCTGCTGAAGATCGGCAATACGTTGCCCGCGGCGGTCGCGCGCATCAACATCGCCGAGATCCTGATCGATCGCGGCGCGCTGGACGAGGCCGAGGAGCTGCTGCAGGACACGCTGCCGCTGTTCAAGGCGGCGAAGTACCGCTACTTCCTCGGCGCTTGCGTGTCGCTGCTCGGTCGCGCCTCGGTGCGGGGTGGACGCATCGACGACGCGTTGCGTCGGCTGGACGAGGCGCGCGCCAACTTCACGCACGTCGGCGCAGAGGAGGAACTGCCGGCGATCGACGCCCGTGTCGCCGAGTGCCGCGTTCTGCAACGCGATGCGTCAGCCGCGTTGACGCTGGTCGATGCAATGCTGCCGCGCGCCGCAAGCTCCAGCGGGGTGGCGCGCGTGGTGCCGCTGCTGCGGCGCGTGCGCGCCTGTGCGCTGGCGCAGCAAGGCGATCGCGTGCATGCGCGGCAGGAGCTGGCACGCGCACTCGCGGTGGCGCGCGAGCGGCGCGACGTGTTCGAGACGATGCTGACGCTGTCATCGATCGTCGCGCTCGATCGGCTCGAGCGCGTGCAGCCCGACGAGACGATGCTGGCGGAGAGCCATTGCTTGATGCACAGCCTGAGCATCCGCCTCGTGCCCGAGGTACCTCTCGACGTTGCCGCAGAGTAGGTCCGGATGTGCGGAGCGGCCCCGAGAGGCCGCTCCATCGTTGCCTGGTACCGGTCAGGCCACCATCAGTTCCCGATCATCCAGCCGTCGCCGATGTCGAAAACCGAGGTGGTGAAGCGAACCTTTCCGGCGCCGACCGCCTGCCAGCTCTCTTCCCAGATGCACATCCGGACCTGCTGATTCCAGTACGGGTTCACCGTCGTACCGTCCTGCAGGTAATGATTCGGATCGATCGGAAGCGGCGTGCTCATTACCGCCACGCCGTTCAGGTGCCCGGACGCGAGCGTGCCAGGGATGCCATCCGAGTCGCGGACGACGAGGTAATAACCCGACTGCGTGGTATCCGGCCCGGTGACCGTCATCCGCTCGGTGTTGATCACGATAGGGAACGGATATGCGGTGGGCGTTGTGGTCCACGTGATCGGAATGGACACCTCCACGGTCCCGATGTCGGACGTCAGCGTTCCGAGCGAAGCGGGCGGATTCTGGCTGAGGCACGCGATCGCCGGTACGTAGCGCGGCAAGCCCGTGCTCGGGTTCGTCTCCCAAGCCACCCTCGTGCGATGCGCCGGCATGCCGGTGGTCGTGCTCACTGCCTCGTCGATCCATGTCGCGGTGTAGGTGAACCCGGCATTGGGCTGGGTCTGGACGGCCCACTTGAGATGCACCGTGTTGTCGATGAGGATCGTGTTCTCGAACGTGTAGTTGACGAGCTTGCAGTCGCTACCGTCCTTGTTGAGGGCGAAGCGCTTCCCTTCGGCGAACCCGGATTCGTCGACGGTCTTGTTTCCGGGGTTCGTGAACTGGAGGCTGTCGCCGCAATTGAGGATGCCGTCGCCGATCGAGAACGTTGCCGATGGTGCGCTCGTGAAACTCCCGTTCACGCCGAACAGCCGGTAGTCGCCGGACTGATTGATCGCAAGAGACGGGAAGTTCGCCCAGCCGGACGCAAGCGTCGCAGAAGCGCCCGACAGCGTTCCAGCGGCGGAGCCGCTCGTCTTCGACAGGGATACGGGCCCGCTGACCCACGTCGCACGCGCGCCCGTCGAATCGACCACCTCCACTTCCACGGGAACGCCTGCGGGAACATTGTTGTTGGTGTTGGTGATGGCCGCGCTGACCAACGCGTCGTGCGGCTCACGTCCCGGCACGAAGCGCAGCGTGCATCCCACCGTGAGGCTCGTCGTCGTGCTGGAGGGCGGGGTCAGTGCGAACGTGTCACCCGCGAGCGACGAGCCCGTCCACACCGTCGCACTCCACGAGCCGGAAACGCCGGTGCAGGTGTTGGCCGCGGGCACGCTGACGGTGAGCACCAGCACCCATGTGTCGCCTGGCTTCTGCGGATTCATGTTCGTGACCGCGACGGAGCGGTGATCGCCCGCCGTCACGACGGTACCGGTGTCCGGTCCCTGCAGGATGGCAGAGGTGATCGTCAGGCCAGGGAGGACCGAGGCGCCCAGCCCGAGAGTGAACGAATTGGTGTTGGAATTTCCCGTTGGCGACACGTTCTTGAACGTCGCCGTGATCGTCTGCGTCGTCGGCGTGCTCCCGGGCGTGAGCGTTCCGGGAGTCATGTTCAGCGTGTAGCTCTTGATCGGAGCCGCGAGAGCCGTGCCGGCGAACGCAACCAACAGCAATGCAACGAAGAAGCCCAAAAGCCTTCGCAACGTGTTCATTTGCTCTCCTGAATTCCTGGACTGCACGTGGGATGTGGTAGTTGTTGTTCGGTGATGCTGATCTGCGCGCGAATGCCTCCAAGAATGTCGGGCCACGCCACGCCATCGGACGACGGAAGGCTTACCCGCCCCGACGAACGGCCTCTAGTTCCTCGGGGAGCGGTATTCCGCGCTAGCCGCCCGCGGCTGTCAAGCCGTTGCGAGGCGCTGGAAAATTTGTTCGGCAGGCGTGCTTTCGTGCACTACAGAGGCGCTGCGCGAGTGCGCTGCGCGCCGGTTGCAGGTCCCGGCGAAGGCACCATCGCGGAGACGCGTGTTATTTTTCCGTCCGGCTGCGTCGTGCCTCCGGCAACCGCGCCTGTTGCGACAATTTGTCGCTGTGCATCACGGCGCGTCTAGCACGCGAACGATCCCTGGAAGCGTCCGATCGACCGATAGGCACCGCACTCGGTGCGGGACTGAATGTGCGGGACGAGGTGCTAGGCGGCCTCGCCGGTGCGGTGGCGAGTCTCGCGCTGGCGCTTTCGCTCGGTCTGCTCGCCTTCGCACCGCTGGGACACCAGTACGCCTACGTCGGCGTGCTTGCCGGCTTTGCCTCCGCCGTCTACGGACAACTCGTCGCCGCGCTCGTCGGAGGCTCGACGCATCCCGGCAGCGGACCGCGCGCCTCGGCGAGCCTCGTGCTCGCTGGCGTGGTTGCCGTGCTCATCGCGGATCCCGCGCTCGCACCGGATGGCGGACACGTCGAACGCATCGTCGCGCTGGCCGGGCTGACCGTGGTGCTGGCCGGGGTGCTGCAGGTGGTGTTCGGCGCGCTTGGCGCAGGACTCTTCGCGCGCTACGTGCCCTATCCCTTCGTCGCGGGCTTCATGCTTGGCGCAGCCGTGCTGGTCATCGTGGCCCAGCTCACGCCGCTGACCGGCGTCACGCGCGCGGATCTCATGGCGGGCCCGGCGGCAGTTTTCCGCGCGCTGCAACCGGCGACCCTGTTCGTGGGGTGCCTCACCGCCGCCCTCATCTGGAGCGTTGCAGCAATTACGAAACGCGTGCCGGCGTCGCTCGGCGGCCTGCTCGGCGGCACGATCGTGTTCTACGCGATCCACCTCGCCTGGCCCGCGGCCGCGCTCGGCCCCGTGGTCGGCGTCATGCCGGGACGCCTCCCCCTGCCCGATGCGATGCTGCCCCTGGTCGACATGCCCTTTGAACTCATCGAGGCACACATCGCCGAGATCCTGTCGGGCGCGGGCGTGATCGCCATCATCGGCACGCTGGACACGTTGTTCGCCGCCGTTGCGATCGACCACGCCACCGACGGCCGTCACGACACGCGCCGCGAGATGATCGCGCACGGCGTCGCCAACATCGCCTCGGGGCTCTGCGGTGGCGTGCCGGTGCTCCTGTCGAAGGCGCGGGCGATGGCGAGCTGGGAGGCGGGCGGGCGTACCCGCTGGACCGCCGTCGTCGCCGCGGTGCTCCTCGCCGCGATCT
Source organism: uncultured beta proteobacterium (assembly GCA_963734575.1). Lineage (GTDB taxonomy): Bacteria > Pseudomonadota > Gammaproteobacteria > Burkholderiales > Casimicrobiaceae > CAIWHR01. Next base: position 235,467 of record CAVTHT010000016.1, read on the forward strand.
ACGTTGCCGGCGGGCCGCTGCTGGCGCTGGTGCCCGTCGCCGTGCTCGGCGGCATCATGGTCACGATGGGGGTCGGGCTCATCGACACGTGGACGCACGGTCTCGTCCGGCGGCTGCGCGTCGCCGGCATGGTTCCCGATCAGGCGCTGGCGTGGAGCGCGATCACGGTCGCCTTGGTGGCGCTGACCGCCATCTTCGTCGGGTTCGTCGCCGCGATCGTGGTCGGCTTTCTCTTGTCCGGGCTGCTCTTCTTCGTCGGCATGAACCGCTCGCTGGTGCGCAGCGTGGTCGACGCGACGGTTCGTCCGTCGCGACGCATCTGGGGCGGCGAGAACGCCGCGCGCGTGCGGCAGGCGCGGGAGCGCATTCGCGTGGTCGAACTCGAAGGTGCGCTGTTCTTCGGCAGCGCCGAGCGGCTTGCCGAGCACGTCGAGCCGCTCGCGGGTATCGCCGATGCGGTCGTGCTCGACTTCCAGCGCGTGACGGCGATCGACGCCACGGGTGCGCTGCTGCTCGAGCGTCTCGTGCGCCGCCTGGCGCGCAAGGGTACGCAGGTCCTGCTCGCCGCGATCACGCCCGAAGGTCGCCATGGCAGTACGCTCGTGGCGCACGGTGCTTTTCGCGATTCCGGCCGCGATCTCTGGTTCGGTGACGCGGACCAGGCCGTCGAGTGGGCGGAGAACCGCGCGCTCGAGCGCATGGGCCGCGTGACGGCCAGCGAGCTGCCGCTCGAATCCTTCAGTCTGCTCGAGGGCCTCACCCCTGCCGAGCTGCGCGACGTCGCGCCAAGCTTCGAGCGGCGGACCTATGCGGCGGGGCACGTCCTCTTTCGGGAGAACGATCCGGGGGATCGCCTGTGCCTCCTCGCGCGCGGTGCCGTCGAAGTGTCGATCGCGGGTGCGAACGCGCAGCGCGTGCGCATCGTGACCATGGCCTCGGGCTCGCTGCTCGGTGAGGCGGCGCTCCTCGACGGGCGGCCACGGTCGGCGACCGCGCAGGCGGCGGAGGACACCGTGGCGTACGAGCTGACCCGCGAGAACCTCAAGACGATCGCGACCGATCATCCGGCGATCGCCATCCGCATGATGACGAATCTCGCCCGGCAGCTCTCGCTGCGCATGCGCGAGACCAACGAGATCGTGCGCCAGCTTGCCGACTCGCGCGGCTGAAGGCGCGATCTCGGTCGCAACCGTTGTGTTGCGACGCAGCAAGTGACGGTGCTCATGATGGCTATTTGAGAACGGTGCGAATGCCTGTACCCTCTGCGGCGCCGCTCTTCCGGCCGCCCCGGGGATCGCGCGCCGTCCCGCAAGAGAAACCCTGAGGTCCTGCGTGGAACACAGCCTCGTCAACGACATTGCCGTGTGCATCATCGCTGCGTGGCTGGTCGCCGTGGTGAGCCAGTTCGCGCGCCAGCCACTGCTGCTCGCGTATCTGCTCGCGGGCTTCGCCGTCGGGCCCCACGGGTTCAAGATCGTCACCAACGCCCGAGTCGATCCAGGTCATCTCCGAGATCGGGTTGAGCCTGCTGCTGTTCATGATCGGCCTCGAGATCGACCTGCAAGCGCATGATCAGGCGGGCCGGATCATCACGTTGACGGCGGTCGCGCAGATCTTCGGCTGCGTTGCGCTCGGGTGGCTCTTCTTCGGGTTCGTCGCGGTGCCGGGCCGCTGGCTCGAGGCGCTCTACCTGGGCGTGGCGGTGGCGCTCAGCAGCACGGTCATCATCGTCAAGATCCTGTACGACAAGCGCGAGCTCGACACGCTGGCGGGACGCATCACGCTCGGTGTGCTGGTGCTGCAGGATTTGTTCGTGATCGTCTTCCTCGCGATCCAGCCCGACCTCAAGCACCCGTCGTTCATGGTGTTCGGGCTCGCGGTCGTGAAGGTCACGCTGCTCGTCGGCATGGGCTACGTGGTCAGCCGCTTCGCGCTGCCGTCGATCTTCCGGTTCGTCGCGCGCCAGCCGGAGCTCGTGCTGGTCGGTGCGCTCGCGTGGTGCTTCGCGCTGGCCGGGTTCGCGCGCTACCTCGGGCTGTCTCCGCGAGATGGGCGCGCTGATCGCCGGGGTGATGTGTCCACCTTCCCGTACACGCTCGACGTCATCGCGAAAGTCACCACGCTGCGCGACTTTTTCGTCACGCTGTTCTTCGTGGGACTCGGCATGAGCATTCCCACGCCGAGCTGGAACTACGCGATCTGGATGCTGATCGTCAGCGCGTTCGTGATCGTGAGCCGCCTCGTGACCGTGTTCCCGGTGCTGCACTGGCAGCGTCTTGGCCACCGCGTCAGCCTGCTGCCGGCGATCAACCTCTGCCAGATCAGCGAGCTGTCGCTCGTGCTGCTCGCACTCGGCAAGGCCGCCGGGGACGTGTCGGAAAATTCGCTCAGCATGGTCGCCTTCGCCTTTGCGTTCCTTGCCATCGATACGACCTACGCGGTGGGAAAGAGCGACCGTGCTGCTGCGCTGGTTCTCGCCGGTGCTCGCGCGGCTCGGGTTCAAGGACCTGCCGGAAGTGACGCCCGAGACGCTCGTCGCCGAAAAGCATCGCGCGCATCTTCATGCTCGGATTCTTCTGGACGGCGAGCTCGCTGCTCGAAGAGATCCGGCGCGAGCGGCCCGACCTGCTGCCCGAGATACGCGTCGTCGACTTCAACCCGATGGTCATCGAGGGGCTGCGCAAGCGCGGCGTGCAGGTGATCTACGGCGACATCACGCAACGCGACACCCTCCTGCACGCCGGCCTCGCCGACGCCGAGATCATCATCTGCTCGCTGCCGGACACGATCCTGAAGGGCGCCACGCAATCAGAAGCTGCTGCGGCAGTTGCGGGAGCTCAATCCGAACGCCAAGATCATGGTCAATGCGGAAAAGCTGTCGGACATCGAGCCGTTGTACGCCAACGGAGCCAGCTACATCAGCGCACCGCGCCTGCTCGAAGCGAAGGAACTCCTGGCCGCCATCGACGCCGCACGAGTGAATCTTCTCGGCGAAAAGCAGCAAAAGCAGCGCACCGGTGTTGCCGAACGCGACGAAGTGATCCCCTGAACCCGCGCGCAATGAAGACGCAGGACAACAGAGTGCAATGCTTCGACGCACTCTGGAGCCGTTGTGTCGGGAGCGCGCGCGCCGCCGTCGCATCGACGGTGTATGCGGAGCTGGAAGGCCTCTACTCGGAGCCGCTCCGCCGGTTTCACAACCTGGGGCACATCCACGGCTGCCTCGCCTTGCACGACGAGGTCGCGCCACTGCTCCACGATCGCGACGCCGTGGAAATGGCGCTATGGTTCCACGACGCGATCTATGTGCCGGGGGCGGCCGACAACGAGCGGCGCAGTGCGAAGCTCTTCGCCGATCGCGCCACAGGCATCGACGGGCTCTTCGGACGCCGCGTCTGCGCGCTGATTCTCGCGACGCGTCATACCGGCCGGGTGCAGGGCCGTGATCGCGGCTTCACGGTCGATATCGACCTCGCAGGTTTTGCCGCACCGTGGGACGAGTTCATGCGCCAGGGCGACGCGTTGCGCGCCGAGTTCCAGAGCCAGGACGACGTTCAGTACTACGCCGGCCAGATCGCCTTCCTGAGGCGACTTCAGCAGCGCGCGGCGGTTCTTCGCCACGGAGTATTTCCGCGTCCGCCACGAGCGCGCTGCGCAGGAAAACCTCGCGCGGCTTCTCACGCTGCGGCTGGAGCAGGGTTACCACGCTGACTGATCCCGCCGCACGCCATGCTGTGCGCGCTGCGTTGTCGCGCGCGGCGACGCGCATCCTCGGCGATCGTCGCCACTCGGTAAGGATTACAACGCGAATGTAGCCAGCGTCCTACAGACGGATGTTGCGGCGGCACGTATATCTCGTGCATTCCTTTCAGGTTGGTCCGAAACCATCCCTGCCGGACCCCTCCATGCGCTCCGCCCAGTTCGCCCAGACCCGACGCGTCGTCAGCGCCATCCGCACCGCACCCGCTTGCACGGAGGCGGAGTTCCACGAGCTGCTCGAGAAGCTGCCCGCGGGTGCGTACACATGCAACGCCGATGGGCTCATCACGTACTTCAACAAGCAGGCCGTGCGCGTCTGGGGGCGCGCCCCGCGCCTGAACGATCCGGCGCATCGTTTCTGCGGTTCCTTCCGGCTCTTCGACCGGGACGGCAAGCCGCTCCAGCACGAGGAGTCCTGGATGGCGCTCGCGCTGCGCAATCGCAGGCAGTACAGCGGCGAGGAGATCGTGGTCGAGCAGCCCGGCGGCACACGCCTCACGGTACTGGCGCACGCAAATCCGATCCGCGACAAGAACGGGCGGGTGATCGGCGCCGTGAACGTGCTCGTCGACATCACCGAGCGCAAGCGCTTCGAAGCCGCACTCCAGCACGCGGACCGGTCGAAGAACGACTTCCTCGCGACGCTCGCGCACGAGCTGCGCAATCCGCTCGCGCCGGTACGCACCGCGCTGCACGTCATGCGCATGACGGCACCGACTCGCCCGAAGGCAAGGCGGCGCTCGATATCGATGACCGCCAGATGGGCCAGATGGTGCGATTGGTCGACGACCTGCTCGACGTGTCGCGCATAACCCGCAACAAGCTGCACCTGCGGCGGGAGATCGTGCCGCTGCAGCCGATCCTGCAGCTCGCGCTCGAATCGAGCATGCCGGCGATCACGGCGGGTGGTCAGGCGTTCAGCGTCGACCTCGCGACGGAGTGCGTGTACGTGGATGTGGATTCGGCACGCATCGCCCAGGTGCTGTCGAACCTGCTCAACAACGCCGCCAAGTTCACACCCGCCGACGGCACGATCGCATTGCGGGGCCGTGCTGCAAGGCGAGCACGTCGTGATCAGCGTGCGCGACACGGGCATCGGTCTCTCGTCCGATGCCGCCGCCACCGTGTTCGACATGTTCGCCCAGGCGGAGGCGGCGCTGACGCGCACGCGCGGCGGACTCGGCATCGGGCTCTCGCTGGTGAAGCGGCTGGTCGAGATGCACGGCGGCAAAGTGACGGCGACCAGCCCGGGCCGGGGCCAGGGCAGCACGTTCACGGTGGAACTGCCGGTCGCGGCACGGCCGGCACCGGCGATCGCCGCAACCACGCAGCATCAGGATCAGCCCGGTCGTTCGCTGCGCCTGCTGATCGTCGACGACAATCGCGACGCCGCGGACACCCTCGCCGTGCTGTTGCACATGCTCGGCAATGAAACGCGCGTGGTGTACGACGGCGAAGCCGCCGTTGCGCTCGCGGAGGAATACCGGCCCGACTTCGTGCTGCTCGATATCGGCCTGCCGAAGCTCGACGGGTATGGCGTGGCTCGACGGATCAGGCAACAGCCGTGGGGCCGCGAGACCGTGCTGATCGCGACGACCGGCTGGGGTCAGGCTTCCGACCGCGAAGCCGCGCGGGATGCCGGCTTCGATCACCATCTCGTGAAGCCGGTGGACCCGGATGCCGTGTCGGCGATCCTGGCGCGGGGCAGCGTGCACTGATTTGCGCGCTCCGCCGGAACACGCCCCGTCAACGCGGGTGCTGATCCGGACGTTGCAGATGGAGCGTGCCTGCGCCGTCCTACGGGCAAGTCGGTGTCGCCCCGACACCGCGCAAGCGCCGCAGATCCGATAATCATCGACCTTTCGCTCGCGAAACGCGTCGCGCGACGTTCGCAGTTCGAAGCTCATTCCTCATGCCGCACGATACCCATCTTTCGAATCGCGAGCTGCCGCATGTCCCGGCGCGCCCGTCCATCCTGGACAAGCTCGATAAGCCAACCGTGGCGGTGCCGATGATTCTCTTCTCGGCGCTGATCGGGCTCGCGCTCGCGGTGGCCGTGGTGCGCGTGCTCGACGGCCGGTCCGCGACGAGCGATATCTCCGCGCCCGTTGCGGCGCGCACCGCACAGGCAAGGCATCCCGGTAACGCTGCGTCGCTCAAGAACGGCGCCCTTGGTACGTTGCCGCCGACGAGCAGCATCGCCACCGCCGCGCCGCCCGTGCCGCAGGCGTCGGAAGCACACACACAGCCGGATGGGCCGGCGGAAACCACGACGCCGGTATTTCCTGCATTGGGACCGCAACGTCCTGCGCCGAAGATCGCGGCCCTCTCGCCGGCGCCGTCCATGTCGACCGCTTCGCCGACACCGAGCCGATCAAGTCAGATGGCGCAGAGCGTGGCCGAGCCTCCTGCCAGGAGTGCGTTCCCGGCCGTTTCCTCGGAAGCGCAGCGCAACGTCGCGGACGTGCTCGCTGCAGCCGCGCAAGCGGAACGGGCGAGCCAGACACCCGCGGTGCTCGACGCCGCCGAGAACGTGCGTCGTGCGCAGGCACGGCGAGATCGTGCGTCGAGCATCGATCCGGCGCGCGCGCGACGCCTCAACGAGGAGGCGAACCGCGCCTACTGGGTGCGCCAGGACCTGGCCGAGGCTCTGGACCTCGAGCGCCGCGCGTTCGAGGCCAACCCCGACGACGTCGAGATCGCCGGCAACCTTGCGTTCTATTACCTCAAGCAGGCGCGCCCGCAAGCCGACCTCGCGCGCGCCGCTGCGCTGCACGCGCTGACCACGCCATCCGGCCGGTACAGGACGGGGCGAGTCGAAGACTGGACCAGCTTCGGCGTGGCGAATGCGCTGCTCGGGCGCTCTGCTGAAGCGCGCAACGCTTTCCTCGCGACGGCGGCACTGTCCAACGATGCCGATCGGCTGTGCCGCGCTGCGCTGAGCGCGGTCGCGAGTTACGGTGACGCCGTGCGCGGCCCGGCGACGGCGCTGCTTTATCGCATCTACGCGCAGGGCCGGTCGCGCGAGTCGCCCTACTGCGCGTGGCCGCCGAACTGGGGGGCGGGGCGCCGCTAATCCCTGACAAGGGGAAGGTCGCACTGTCGAAGAATTTGACGTTCCCAGCGCTCCTGCCTGCGTGGAGCGCTCAACGCCCTGAAAATGCAGGGCGACCGTAGGTGTCCCGGTTATTGCTTAGTCATCGGCAGTGTTCCATGCCGTACTGACGGCGCAATCTCGATTGCACCGCGGGCCATGGAATCGCGCGGCCAGACGGGCTGTTAGCGCGTTGTCCGCGTGCCGGCGCACGTACGTTCCACATGCGACGCTCCGGCGGTACGGCAACTCACGATGGTCGCCGCCGCGGCTTACTGCTTTATCGCCCTAACGTCCTGGAGGGCTGACCATGGTCGACGGAACGCAATCCCCCGTACTCCTGCAAACCAAGCGCGCCGGGCATGCCCGATGGTTTCCGGTGGTTCTCGCCGTGGTGCTCGTCGGCCTGGCAAACCCGGCAGCGGCAACGCTCTTCGGCACGGCCAACCTCGTAACCAACGATCCGACAGCCAACCCGGGCCAGATCACCGATGCGAGTCTCGTCAACGCGTGGGGCATCTCGCACAGCCCCACATCGCCGTTCTGGGTCTCCGACAACGGTACCGGAGTCTCGACGCTCTATCGCGTCGACCCGGCGACGAACGCGACGACCAAGGTCGGGCTGGAGGTCAAGATACCGGGCGCCGGCAACGTGACAGGGCAGGCGTTCAGCAACGTTGCGGGAAGCTTCAACGGCGACGCATTCCTCTTCGTCAGCGAAGACGGCACCATCTCCGGTTGGCGCGGTGCATTAGGTACGAACGCGGAAGTGCTCCAAATCGGCTCGGCCGACAACGCTTACAAAGGCACGGCGCAAGCGGTCGTCGGCGGCTTCGCCTACCTGTATTCCGCCGACTTCAAGGGTGGGACGATCGATGTCTTAAAAGGCGCCGCCGCCGCGCCCGACCTGACCGGAAACTTCGTCGATCCCAATCTGCCATCAGGGTTCGCCCCGTTCGGCATCGCCAACCTCGCCGGCGAGCTCTACGTCACTTACGCAAAGCAGGGGCCGACGGGCGATGACGAGGCCGGACCGGGCAATGGTTTCGTCAACGTATTCGATCTGGAGGGCAACTGGCTGCGCCGCGTCGCCACGGGTGGCTCGCTGAATTCGCCATGGGGCCTCGCGATCGCGCCTACTTCCTTCGGATCGTTCGCGGGCGACCTCCTGGTCGGCAACTTTGGTGATGGCACGATCAGCGCCTTCGATCCGCTCGCCGGCACCTTTTTCGGTCAGCTGCTCGACATCGCCAACACGCCGCTGAAGATCGACGGACTGTGGGGCCTGATCACGGGCAACGACGGCGGTGCCGGCAGTTCGCAGAGGATCTTCTTCTCCGCGGGCCCGTCCGATGAGTCGCAGGGCCTATTCGGCGTGATCGCCGCAGTGCCCGAGCCCACGACCCTTGCGCTGCTCGGCATCGGCCTCGCCGGCTTCCTGCGGTCGCGGCGATTGCTCCACTGAGACGCAGCCACACCCTTGCCAACCCCGCCGCCATGGCGGGGTTTTCGTTTTCGCACCGCACTGCGTGTTCCACGCCATGGTCGTGGGCGTGGCGCAGTCTCGCTCGTTGCGGTCTGGGAGCGGCAACGACACCGACCACGCACGAATGCGTCACGCTCTCGTCGTGCCGGGCGCCACACTCGTCATGCAGGATCTCTGCGATAGCGCAAAGCAGCGCGCGCAAAGCAGGAGCAGGATTGCCGCTGCGTAACGCCGGCTGCATGCATCCCGATGCGGCGAACATTGGCGTCGCACTTCGACTGCCGCTGCCGTCGCACCTTCAGCACCAGAGACTCATGCGAACGCTCGCTCGTTGCCGCAACGCACTGCCCGTGTTCTGGCGCCATCTCCGCATTTTCTGCGGCGCTTTGCCGCTGGCGGCATGCCTTGGCAGCGGAGACGAAACGCGGAGTCAACCGGCTACGTTGATCGACCTTGGCTTCCTCGCGGGCTATGCAGCGAGCCAGGCGAGCGCGATGTCCTCCGATGGCACCGTCGTCGTAGGAACGGCGACCACCGCAGCGGGTAATCGGCAGGCATTCCGCTGGACCGCACAACGGGGAATGGTCGGTCTCGGATTCCTGCCCGATGGCGGTTCGAGCATCGCGACGGCAGTCTCCGCCGATGGCGGCGTCGTGATCGGCAATGGCGACGCGACGAGCAGCGGCGCGCCGACACCGGCCGCAGCGTTTCGCTGGACTGCTGAACACGGCATGCAGCGCATCGACGCGCTGCCCGGCTCCTATCTCTGCTCGGCAGGCGGCGTATCCGGGGACGGGTCGGTGGTCGTCGGCACGTGCCTCCAGTTCAACAATACGGCGTTTCGCTGGACAGCCGATGCCGGCTCGACATCGCTCGGGCGTTTCGGTGGCGGCAGCGACCAGCAGAGCACGGCCGTCGCGATTGCAAGGGATGCGTCCATCATCGCCGGCGCCGGCCATCCGGTGCTGACCGGTGCGGTGATGTGGAGCGCCAGCGGCACTGCGACGATCCTCGGCAAATTGCCCGGTGACGCGACCGGGACTGCGACGGCGGTCGCGGCCGACGGATCGGTCATCGTCGGCGTCTCGACCGATGCCGCAGGCACGGCACATGCATTTCGCTGGACGTCGCAAACCGGAATGGTCGCGCTCGGCAACGCGGGCGACGGCCTTCCCTCAAGCATCGGCGCCGCGGTCTCGAGCAGCGGGCGCGTCGTGGTCGGGTGGGCGCCTGCTGCGAGCGGCGACGTCGCTCTGATCTGGGATGCGGACCACGGGATGCGCACGCTCGACGCCGCCCTCGCGGCCGATTACGACACGCGTTTCAGCGGCTGGGTGCTGAGCCGTGCCACGGCAATCTCGGAGGATGCCCGCACGATCGCAGGCTACGGAATCGATCCGCAGGGGCAGACACGCGCCTGGATCGTGCGACTGGCGGAGTAGCGGTCCGCCGGCGCGGACGCCGGATCAGTATTCCTCGCCGCCGCGCTGGGCCAGCTCGGCGCGCAGCTCGTAGAAGTCATCGTCCAGCGCGTCGCGCGCGGACACGATTCCGAGCGGCCGGCCGTTCTCGACGACGGGCAGATGCCGGAATCCACCCTCGTGCATCATCCGCAGCGCGTGCACGAACGGCTTGTCGGGATGAATGGTCTGCGGCTGCGGGGTCATCACGGTCCCCAGCCGCGTGTCCTTGGGGTCGCGCCCCGCTGCGACGACGCGAAAGACGACGTCGCGCTCGGTCACGATGCCGACGAGGTGACCCTCCTCGAGCACGAGGAGCGCACCCTTGCCCTGGGTCTTCATCCGAACCGACGCCTCGAGCACCGTTGCGGTGCGTGCGGCCGTGATAGGCGCCTGGCCGGCAACCACCGAGCGTACCGATCGGATCGACATGCGCCTTCCCCTGACGATGGACGCATCATTGAGCGCTCGCCGGTACGTCGAAGTCAAGATTCGCCGGTGGGCCCGATGCGCACCCGGCCACCCATCGGCTTTTCTGCCAGACTAGTGCGCGCCCCCTCGCAGGCGGCAAGCGCGTCGGGCGCGGCGCCGTGGCCGGCGCCAACGTAACCCGGAGGGAGAACGCCGATGAAGAATTGCAACGCATTGCGACGCACTTCAATGGTCGCGCTGGCCAGCGTGCTTCTGGTGTTGTCGTGGAGCGTGACCGCCCAGGACAAGCCCTATACCGAAGGCTCGGTGTGGTCGGTCACCATGATTCGTGTGAAGCCGGGAATGTTCGACGTGTATATGCGCGACATTCTCCCTGTCCGAAAGGCGATCGGTGAGGAGGCGAAGAAGCAGGGGCTGGTGCTGTCCTCGCACATCCTGGCAGGTAATTCGTCAGGCAGGGACGACTTCGACCTGATGTTCCTGGACGAGTACAAGAACTGGGCAGCGTTCGATGGCCTGAGCACGAAGTACGAAGCGATCGAGCGGAAGATCGTCGGCCCCGAAGACAAACAGATCCAGATGATGACGAAGCGTGTCGACATGCGGGAGATCGTCGGCGAGAAGACGATGCAGGAAGTCGTGACGAAGTAGCGGCTCGGCGGCGGCCCGCGCGCGAGCGGGCCGCCGCGATGTCGTCGATCGATAGACGAGGGCGTCGTCCGTGCGGAGCCGCATCAGGCTACACCGCCTCGCGGATCGTCGTCGCTCATTCCCCGCGCGATAGCATCGCACGCAGCATCGGGCTCATCTTCGGAGGCTGGCAATGAACGGATCGGAGTTTCGCGTGTGGCCGGGCGAGCCTTATCCCCTCGGCGCAACGTGGGACGGTTCGGGCACCAATTTTTCGCTCTTCTCTGCCCACGGCGAGAAGGTGGAGCTTTGCCTCTTCGATGCGGACGGCAAGACGGAGCTGGCGCGCATCGCGCTGCCCGAATATACGAACGAGGTCTGGCATGGCTACCTGCCCGATGTGCGACCGGGCCAGTTGTACGGATACCGCGTGTACGGCCCCTACCAGCCGGAAGCGGGCCACCGTTTCAACCATCACAAGCTGCTGATCGATCCGTATGCGAAGGCATTGTTCGGTGCGATCGAATGGAACGATGCGCTGTTCGGGTATCGCATCGACGATCCGCTGGCCGACCTGTCGTTCGACGAGAGGGACAGCGCGCCCTTCATCTACAAGTCCCAGGTCGTGGACCCGGCGTTCACGTGGGGGAGGCGAGCGGAGCCGCTGCACTGGCACCGGACCATCGTGTACGAAACGTCGGTGCGCGGATTCACCATGCGTCGTCCCGACGTGCCGGAACCCGCACGGGGCACCTTCGCCGGCATGAGCGCCCCGGGCGTCATCGAATATTTGCAGAAGCTGGGCGTAACGGCAGTCGAGCTGCTGCCGGTTCACGCGTTCGTGCACGATCGCCATCTCGTCGAGCGCGGACTGCGCAATTACTGGGGATACAACACTCTCGGGTTCTTCGCGCCGCATCCGGACTATCTCGGCAAGGGCGGACTCGGCGACTTCAAGTCGTTCGTCCAGCAGATGCACGACGCGTGCATCGAAGTGATCCTGGACGTCGTTTACAACCACACCGCGGAGGGCAACCAGATGGGCCCGACGCTCTCCGCCCGCGGCATCGACAACAAGTCCTACTATGCATTGGTGCAGGGAAACGAGCGCTACTACGACGACGTGACCGGCACGGGGAACACGCTCGAGCTGAGGCATCGGGACGTCCTGCGCATGGTGATGGATTCACTGCGCTACTGGGTCCAGGACATGGGCGTGGACGGATTCCGGTTCGATCTCGCCACCACGCTCGCCCGCGTCAACGGCGAGTACACGGAGCATGCCGGGTTCCTCGACGCGATCGCCCAGGATCCGTTGCTCTCGACCGTCAAGACCATCGCGGAACCGTGGGACGTCGGGAAGGATGGCTACCAGGTGGGTCGCTTCCCCCCGGGCTGGGCGGAATGGAACGATCAGTACCGCGACACCGTGCGCAAGTTCTGGAAGGGCGACGAGGGACAACTTCCCGCTCTGGCCTCGCGTCTCGCGGGTTCGGCGGACATCTACAACACGCGCGGGCGCAAGGCGTGGGCCGGCGTGAATTTCATCACCGCGCACGATGGCTTCACGCTGCGCGACCTGGTCTCGTACAACGGCAAGCACAACGAGGCCAACAAGGAAGACAACCGGGACGGTTCCGACAACAACAACAGCTGGAACTGCGGCGCGGAGGGTCCCACCGACGATGCGGCCGTGCAGCGTCTGCGCCGCCAGCAGATGCGCAACTTCCTTGCGACGCTGTTGCTCTCGGAGGGGACACCCATGTTGCTGGGCGGCGACGAATTCGGCAGGACGCAAGGTGGCAACAACAACGCGTACTGCCAGGACAACGAGATCAGCTGGCTGGACTGGGAGCTCGATGACGAAGGCAAGGCGCTGGTCGAGTTCACGCGACGCGTGATCGCATTGCGTACGGACCACATCGTGTTTCATCGCAACCGGTTCTTCCGCGGCCAGGTCATTCCCGGCACCGAGGTGAAGGACATCGTCTGGCTGCGGCCGGACGGCCTGGAGATGACCGAGGAGAACTGGGCCGAGACGCACGCCAAGGCGCTGGGTGTGCGGATCTCCGGCGAGGCCGGCCTGATGCACCTTACGGCTCGCGGCAACCGCGAGACCGACGACACGTTCGTGCTGTTCATGAACGCGGCGGAAAACGACCTGTCGTTCCAGTTGCCGAAGGACGCCCCCGGAGGAGAGTGGCAGGTGCTGATCGATACGAGTGACGAAAGCGACGAGCCCACCGGCCCGGTACGCGCTTCGGGTTCCGAAACCGTGGTGAAGGCGCATTCGTTGCAGCTTCTGACGTCGGTGAAGGCCCCAACGAGCTGAGTCGCAGGACACCGGCGCGCGAAGCTTGTCTCGCCTGCGCGATCGTGACAACGAGGGTTGCAGAGATCGGCCACAGACCGGAGCGCGTGCGGCCGCGACGGCAGGTTGCGATCGGATCGCCGCCGCCGATCCGGCGTAGACTCCGCCGAGGCCTCCCGGCGCGGCACTCCGTCGGGCGTGCCATCCGCTCAGCCGGGTGCCGCAAGCGATAGGGGTGACCCAACATGGCGAGATACCTGTTCGAAGCCAGATATACGACGGAAGGCACGAAGGGTCTGCTGCACGAGGGCGGTACGGGCCGGCGTGCCGCGATCGAGAAGATGTTCCGCGGCCTCGGTGGCGAACTGCTCGATCTCTACTATGCGTTCGGGGACGTCGATGTCTACGTCATCGCGGAGCTTCCCGACAACGTCTCCGCCGCCGCTGCAGCGCTGGCTGTCAATCATGGCGGCGGGGCAACCACCAAGACGGTCGTGCTGATGACGATCGACGAGGTGGACAAGGCGTGCCACAAGACGGTGTCGTACCGCCCACCCGCCTGACGCTTGACGGGCGCGGGACTCGCGCCGGCAAATCACCTCGCGCGCAGTGCCGCAACGGCACCGCGCGCGAGGTTCGTGTCGGCGAGCTCCGGCGAGCGGATTCGCGCTCGCCCAGTCGTAGAGAGGCTTTGCAGGCCAGGTGCCCATCCGTCGCGAGCCCTTCACGCGTTAGCTTTTGAGCGGCTCGTACGGCCAGGCGTAGGATTTTCTCCGCAGCACCAGAACAACCAACCGAAGGGGGATGCCATGAAACGCTCGCTTGCAATGCTCGGCCTCATCGTGAGTGCGTTGATGAGCGCTGGCTCGACCACCGCCATTGCCGGTAATTTCGAGTGCGAAGTGACGGACGTCGTCGGGGACCTCAACGGTGCGCCAGGCCGTGGCTTCGACGGAGCGGCGTATCAGGACATCGTGGCGACCGGTGTCGCGCGCACTGGCGCGACATTCGTTTTCACGATGGAAGTTGCGGAGCCCATTCCGGCAGCGCCGGAACTCAAGACGCCGCATGGGCTCCTGCTGTGGATGTGGGGCATGAACACCGAGCCTGGCGTGCCGCAGGGCTCGCCGCTCGGTCGTGGCGTGGCGGGGTTGCTCGACTTCTGGCTGCACCTCTCCTGGGACGGGGCGTCGTTCGGCGCGGTCGTGATCGATCGCAGGACGTCGACGACGACGCCGGTCGATTTCGCCGTCGACGGGACGTTCGTGACCTTGACGGTGCCGGCGGCGACCCTGGGTGATCCGCAGTCGTTCACGTGGGGGTCGTCCACGTGGATCTGGCCGACCCATCTCGGAACGACGGGCGCGCATCGCGTCGACGAGGCCCCCGACGTCGGGGGCTCGCCGTGTCCCGCATCGACGTAATCAGGTTGATCGGGGTAGCGAGCTCCGCGGCGAAGCGGGTCCAATGCACGGCCGCCGCGGACATCTCATCGATCTTCCGCTCGATCAGCGCGACACGAACGGGTCGGGACCTGTGTGTGCAGGTCCCGTGATTCGCCTGCTATCGAGCGATTTCGTCGCGCTTGACCGCCAATCCGGCTCGCCGGTCGCGCAGCATGCGATTCAGCGCGGCGATCTCTGCTTCGTCCGCGCCGAGATCGCTCAAGAGCTCGATGAGCATCGCGGCCCGGTCTTCGGTCGGGGCGATGGTGGATTGCTCAATGGAGTCGTGCAGCCGCGCCACCTGATCGGTCGCAACGGGCTGCAGCGCGTGGGAGGTCGTCCCTGACGCGTTGCCTCCTGCAGCATGCATATGGGCGATGTGTTCCACCTGCGTGGCGTATTTGGCCATGCCTATGGGGCGCCGCAGGACCGACGTGTCCGGCGGGATCTCGTTGTACGCGGTGCCGGTCGCGAGCTGCGGCGCGCTGTCCGAGGAGATCGCGAGGCCGCTTCCCGGTTGCTGCCGACGCCATTGTTCCTGATGGCGCGTACTGAGGAGCACCGGCACCGCTGCCGAGGACTGCGGCACCATGGTGGACGGCGATCCTGAAGCGGCAACGACAGGCACGCGCAGCGTCACATACCCATCCACGTAAGGGGTCCACGCACGGCTTTGATAGGCCCACGGGCCCAGGTTCCAGCGCACCGCACGATTCGGTTCGATCCGCCACCGGTCGTAACAGTAGAAGCCGTCGCTGTCGCTTGTGGAATTCGCGCGAGAGAAATTGATACAGCATCGCGATGACGGATTCGCCGCTCTGTGAGCCGCCGAAGTAGTGATACGTGACGCGCGCCTCGATGCCGAATTCGATCGGTATTGAGTCGAGATTGGTGATCTGAAGCTCGTACGCGGAGGTCCACCGGTCATCCATGGGCGTGAACGGGGCATTGAAACCGAGCGAGAAGTTAGACACGAGCACGGCGTCCTCCTGTGCATCCGGGATGCGCAATCGATCGGATCGTCCGACCCCCGGCGATGGTCGGTCATCGTACGCTGCGCGAGGCCAAACTCCGAGAGGGCGCGCGATCGGGGCGATGCAGAATTGCTAAGACTCCAGGCATCGAAGCATCGCCCGCGTATCGGCGGTCGTCTTCCTGCCAACGTCGGCGTAGCTCGTCGCCAGCCACCGCTCCGCTGCAGCCCGTCCGAAGTCGCGCAGCGCCAGGAGGAAGTCCCAACCGGTGTCGCTCTTGCTGGCATACCCGAGGCGCGCCATGTTCGGGTCGTCCTTGATCGCGTGCAGATGGATGCGCTTGTACGGCAAGGTGTCGCCGTCGGCGTTGGCCTTGAGCTCGTTGATCGCTTCGATCGCATCGATCTCCTGCACGAGAGTTGCGTTGAACGTGATCTCGTTGACCCGGTCCTGAATGGCGCGGGCGTTGGTGGGGACCTCGGGCTGGTTGAGCGGGTTGACCCACACGATGAGCAGATCGGCGCCGAGCGTCAGGCTTCGCAACGGATACAGCGCCGGGTTGCCAAGATACCCGCCGTCCCAATAGAAGTCTTTCCTGACCTCGACCGAGCGGAACAGGGTGGGCAGGCAGGCCGAGGCGGTGAGCGCTTCGACCCCGAGCTCGCCGGCACCAAAGATCTTCCTGCCGTTCGTTCGCACGTTCGTCGCGCACACGAAGAGGTAAGGCATCCGCTTGTCGTTGAGCACGTCGAAATCCGGCAGCGCCGCGCGGATGACATCGGCCAGCACGTTCTCGTAGAAAGGATTGTCATAGGGCGACCAGACCAGCGCCAGGGCCTCGCTCCATATTGCAACGGGGGACCAGTCTGCAGCGGCCCCGAAGCCAGGCAACGTACGGCCCGGCTTGAACGCGCCACCACCGGCTTCCGAGATACGACTCCAGAATTGTTCGAGCCTGGTGCGTGCGAGCTCACGGCCACCCCGCTTGAGCGCATCGACCAGAATGGCGCCATTCATCGCGCCGGCACTCGTTCCGCTCACCGCCTCGATCTCCAGGGATTCCTCCTGCAACAGGCGATCGAGGACGCCCCAGGTGAATGCGCCGTGCGCACCGCCTCCCTGCAGCGCCAGGCAAATCCTTTTCTTCCGCATGGTCGTCGCCTCCCTCGCGACGTGGTGATATGCGAATGAAGCTGCGCGTCACCTCAAGAAGGCATGACGCATCGTACTGCCGGAACAGGGACGCTGCGAGTGCGCTCGCCAGAGCTTGCGGTGATGGCGTAGCAGCGCGTTCGCAGGCCCCTGCGCCGCGCGCGGGGGGCCAATGGCGTCATCGTTGCGCGCCCGAACCAGAACATCGTTCATGGGGCTTCACGCCGGACAAGGTCATCGCGAAAGAACGCGTCGAGTTCATCGCCCGACGCCGCGTTGACGAATCCATCGAACTCGCCTCGCTCCGCGAGCAGCCTGGCAGAGCGCATGAATGCACCCCAGGCGGTGCGGGCGAGCGCACCCCCGACGCTGACTCGTCGTACCCCGAGCGCGGCAATGTCCTGCATGGTGAGCTCGCTCGGCCAGCCTATCAGCAGATTGAGCGGCTTCGGTGCGACGCTGGCGACGACCGCCGCAATCTGCTCGCGGGTGCGGATTCCCGGGGCATAGAGGCAGTCGGCACCGGCCTGTGAGTAGGCTCTGAGCCGTCCGATCGTTTCGTCGAGATCGGGACGACCCACGAGGAAGCATTCAGCGCGGCCGACCAGCAGGACATCACCGCGTGAGGCGTCGATGGCCTTGCGTGCGGCGCGAATCCGCTCGACTGCCGCGCCGAGATCGTAGAGCGGTCTGGCCGCGTCGCCCGTCGCGTCTTCGATCGACAAGCCGGCCACGCCGGTCTCGACGGCCAGCCGGACGCTCTCCGCGACGCCGGCCGGATCATGCGCGAAGCCACTCTCGAAGTCGGCATTGACCGGCAGGTCGGTCGCCGAGACGATCTCATGCAGGTGGTCGAGCACGACGTCGCGCGGCTTGGCCGTATCGGGTCGGCCCTTGGACCAGCCGAAGCCCGAGCTGGTGGTGGCCAGCGCCTTGAAGCCGAGACTCTGCAGATAGCGCGCAGTCCCCACGTCCCACGGATTCGGAATGAGGAAACATCCGGTCTCGTGCAACCGCAGAAAGGCGCGCCGCTTGGCGGCAATGCTGGGCCGATGCTCAGTCATGCGGAGTTCTCCTTGCTTCCGCTGTGCGGAAGAGAGTGTAGGCCCTGGCGACGCGCGCTCTGCCGCGGATGTGCACGGGGCGCACCCCGACAAACGCGCACGTTGCGCCGTGCCAGCGCCGCGGGGACGGCAACTGCCGCGCGCCGTGCGGCAATGGCACCGCGCGAGTTCCGCTTGTGTGCGCGACCGCCGCTCGACTAGCATGCACGCTCCGGTCGCTCGCGTGTGCAGGGCGCGGCGACCTCATGACGGGCACCGATCACCTGGAAGGCGATGCAATGGCAGCAGCCGCTGGCGCGTTTCCGGCGACGCTCGACGTCGAATATCCCGACCGACAGCTCGACCGACTCACCACCTTCTTTCGCGTGTTCACGATCGTCCCGATCGCCATCGTGTTGGCGCTCATATCCGGCCCGACCCTGCATCAGGGCGCTCGGGGTGAATACATCGTGGGTTCAGGCGGAATCCTGTTCCTCGCGACCGTCCTGATGCTGCTATTCCGGCGCAAATACCCGCGATGGTGGTTCGACTGGAATGTCGCTCTGACGAAATTCGGCTATCGCGTGGTCGCTTATCTCGCCCTGTTGCGCGACGAGTATCCAGCGACGGATGAAGAGCAGGCGGTGCACGTCGACGGTCACGTACCCTGATGCTGCAGTCGAGCTCAACCGCTGGTTGCCTTTGATCAAGTGGCTACTGGCGATCCCGCATCTCATCGTCCTGTGCCTGCTCGCGGTCGGCGTAGTGGTCTGCGTGATCATCGCGTGGTTCGCCATACTGTTCACCGGCCGCTATCCCCGCGCGCTTTTTGATTTCGTGGTCGGAGTATTCCGCTGGGGTCTGCGCGTGTCCGCCTATGCTTTTCTGCTTACGACGGATCGTTACCCGCCGTTCAGCACGCGACCTTGAGCCCCTTCGGCATGCGGAGTGGTGCGGTGAAGCGGGCGCAAGCCCGGCCCGCGAGGAGATGGCGACGTCAGCCTGCCCGAAGCGAATCGGCAGACACGTACCGTTGACGGTAGGCTTCGAACGGCAAGTCATTCCCGGATTCGAGCTGCCGCTGCTCTTCTAGCGACCCTTCAGCGAGGTTGCGAAACCGAGCCTCCAGGCCGGCCGGCAGCGGATCGGCTGACAGCGCCAGCCGATGGCGGCGCGAACGTTCCAGGGCGAAGCGGAAATACGAGCCGCCGTGATGCCGACGCATCTCGGCCAACGCACACGCCGAGGGCACGGAATCCGGATTCGCGATCATGTCGATTGCCATCGCGAGCGCCTCGCGGTGGCCGTTGCCACCCTGCGCGGCATCGAGTGCTGCCGCGACCGGTCTGCACTGCGCCAGCAATTCGCTGGCCCATTGCCGCAGATCCCGCTGTCCGTCGGCGTGGTCCAGGCGCAATCCGGGCTCGCGCCCGCGCGCCGCGACGCGCTGCTTGTTGTGTCCGATCGCGGCAATCTCCCGGGGCGTGTCAGGTGGGCTGTCGCTCAGCAGGCAATGCAACAGGAAGATGTCCAGGAAGCGCACGGTCTGCGCGGCGATGCCGATCGCGGAGAATGGATCGAGGTCCATGGCGCGGACTTCGATGTACTGCACGCCACGCTCGCGCAGCGCGCGCAGCGGTCTTTCGCCGGGACGCACGACCCGCTTCGGGCGGATCGTGCTGTAGAACTCGTTCTCGATCTGCAGCAGGCTCGTGGCCAGCTGCCTGATATTCCCCGCCCTCGTGGATGCCGATCTTCTGGTAGGGCGGGTAAGGCTTGGTCAGGGCATCCTCGAGCGAGGCCACGTAGCTCGCCAGATCGTTGTAGCTGACGGCCAGCGCGTCCTGCGCTGCGCTCAGATACCCCAGGCGGCCCATCCGCAGCGAAGTGGCGTGGGGCAGGTAAAGAGTCCCGGGTGCCAGCTCCTGCAGCTCGTGCGCACGCCCTTCGACGAAGCTCGCGCACACGGCGGGCGACGCACCGAACAGATACAGCAGCAACCATGCGTGCCTGCGAAAGTTCCGAATGAGCGCGAAGTAGCCATCGTCGGCGTCGCGGAAATCCGCAAACGGCCAGCTCTCCTCGGGAAGAGAGAAGTTGTAGTGCAGTCCGGAGATCAATTGCATGCGCCGACCATAGCGATGGGCGAGGCCCGTGCGGTACACCGCCTTTGCGCGACCCGTATTCGATGGGCCAAAGCGCGCGATCGGAATGGCGTGCTCGTCGGGCAGGCTGCACGGCATGCTGCCGGCCCAGAGCAACTCGTCCCCGATGTGGCGATAGACGAATTGATGGATTTGCGTGAGCTCGTCGAGGCAGCTGGCGCCGGCTGAATGCACACCGGTGATGAGCTCGAGCTGGGCCTCGCTGAAGTCGGTCGTGATATGCGGATGAGTCAGCGCCGAACCGAGGTCTCGCGGGTGTGGAGTCATGGCCAGCGCCCCGTCCGGCCGCACCCGCAGGCTCTCCTTCTCGATCCCACGGCGGAGACGCGTAAGGACCGCGGGTGGAAGGGAATCGAGTCTCGTCTGCAAGCGGCTCATGGTGTCCATTCATTCATGGGTGCGAATCGCCGAGAACAATACCAACCTGGCGACCGCCGGGCCCGTCTTCATTTCTATACGCGATGCGCGGGTTGCGTCTTAAGGAAAATCAATGAGCCATTCCGGCCATCCCACGGCAGGTGCGTGCCCGATCGTGTCACCGGTGCGGTCAGGCTGCCTGCCGTCGATGCGCGCTGGCTTCGTGGCGATGGGTGCCGGAAGTGTGAAGGAGGCTCCGGCCGCGTCGACGAGGCACGGACATCGTACTGCGGTGGGCGGATCGAGGAAGCGAAGCGGACGCTGGAAGTGATCGGGAGGCCGTGGGAGGTCGCGCTGGGGGAAGCCCGAGACATTTGCCGAGTCGGATTAGACCGTCGCGCCGTCACCGGCGCATCATAGGGGCTGCGCCGCGCCAGGCGCGAGACCCCTCGGGGTAGGAGGGCCTGCACCTCGGCGCCGGCGTTCACCGCGCCCGGCTGCGTCCAGCGGCAGCGTGTCCGCTGGATCGACAGCGCCCGGCTCGCCTGCGTCTGTTCGTTCGCGCCGGCACACCCCACGCCGGCACCACCGGAGAGGAGCTGATCATGCTGGAAACGTTCCATCCCGATCCGACCTTCCACCCCTCGCCGCGCCTGGCGATGGAAGCCCCGGCCGAACGCCTTGCCTACACCGCGCTGCTTTCGCCCGACGGCTCGCGTCCCGAGGCGCTCGCCGTGGTCGATGTCGATCCGAAGTCGAAAAGCTACGGCTCCGTTCTGTATCGCCTGGACATGCCCAACCGCGGCGACGAGTTCCATCACTTCGGCTGGAACGCGTGCTCCTCGGCCCTCTCGCCGTTGTCCGGCCATGCCTTCCTGCAGCGTCGCTACCTCATCATCCCCGGCATCCGCTCGTCGCGAATCTATGTCGTCGACACCCAGCCCGACCCGGCCAGGCCGACGATCGTCAAGGTGATCGAACCCGAGGAGGTATTCCGCAAGACGGGTTATTCGCGACCCCACACGGTCCACTGTGGTCCCGAGGGCATCTACATCAGCACGCTGGGTGGCGCCGGTGCCGACGGCACGCAAGGACCTCCGGGCGTGTTCATCATGGATTGCGAGACCTTCGAGATCCGCGGGCAGTGGGAGATCGACCGCGGTCCACAGAAGCTGCACTACGACTTCTGGTGGAATCTGCCCCGCGATTACATGGTTTCCAGCGAATGGGGGCTGCCGCCACAGTTCGAGAACGGCATCGTCGCGGAAGATCTGCTGGCCAACAGGTATGGTCATGCGATCCATTTCTGGGACCTGCGCGCACGCAAGCACGCGCAGACCATCGACCTCGGCGCCAACCACCAGATGGCGCTCGAGATTCGCCCGGCGCACGACCCGACGCGCGAGTACGGCTTCCTCGGCGTCGTGGTCGACACCACCAATCTCGAAGGATCGATCTGGACCTGGTATCGCGAGGGCGGGCAGTTCCATGCGAAGAAGACGGCAGTGATCCCGCCGGAGCCGGCGGATGCCTCGGTGCTGCCGCCGTTGCTCAAGGGCTTCGGGGCCGTGCCACCGTTGATCAGCGACATCGACCTCTCGCTCGATGACCGATTCCTCTACGTTGCGTGCTGGGGAACGGGCGAGTTGAAGCAATACGAGGTGAGCGATCCGATGGCGCCGAAGCAAACCGGCAGCGTGCGCATCGGCGGCATCGCGAAGCATGCCAGGCACCCGAATGGCAAGCCGTTCGGTGGCGGCCCGCAAATGACCGAGATCAGCCGCGACGGGCAGCGCGTCTACTTCACGAACTCGCTCTACAGCACCTGGGATCCGCAGTTCTATCCCGACGGTGTGCCCGGCATGCAGGTGATGTGTCGCGCCGGTGCGAAGGGTGGCATGACGCTCGATCCCGACTTCTGCGTCGACTTCGGTCCGGAGTTCGGCGCCCATCAGATCCGGCTCGAGGGCGGCGACTGCTCGACCGATTCGTTCTGCTATCCGTCGGCGTGAAGCGCGTGGTTAGTTGAGGCGCGACATGACTGCCGACGGTCGCGCGGCGCTGTGGTTCACGGTGATCGCTTTCGGCGTATACCACGGCCTGAACCCGGCCATGGGCTGGCCGCTCGCCGTTGCCAACGGACTTGCGGCGAAGCGGGACGCAGCGGTGTTCGCAACGCTCGCACCTTTGGGCGCGGGCCATCTGCTGGCGATGATCGTTGCCGTGCTGCCGTTTGCGGTGCTGAGCGAATACCTGCAGCACAGCGAGGCCATTCGCGTCGGCGCAGGGGTGCTGGTGTTGCTGTTCGGCGTGTACAAGCTCGCCGATCGGCGGCATCCCCGATTCTTGGTGCGCATCCCGCCGACGCAACTGGCATGGTGGTCGTTTCTCATGGCGACCGCCCACGGCGCAGGGCTGATGCTGGTGCCGGTGGCGCTCGGCTTGTGCACGGCGGCGCCGGCCGGTCCGGCCAGCCTTGGCGGGCCTGGCACGCTGATGCAATCGGGCATCGCCACTGCCGTCGGGGTGACTGCCGTACATACGCTCGCCATGCTCGTATCCGGCGTTGGCATGGCGTGGCTGGTGTACCGCTACCTCGGGCTGCAGTTTCTCAGGCGCGCGTGGTTCAACCTCGATGCGGTGTGGGGCGCGAGCCTTGTCGTGGCTGGTGGCGCGAGCGTGGCGCTGGCGCTATGGTGGGCCTAGAGCGATTCATGCCGCCGTGGATCCGGCATCACGCGACAGGCGCTCGCGGTGCTCGCGATAGGCGCGCAGGAAACGATCGGCATCGACGCGCGCGGCCCGCGCCTTCTCCAGGGGAGATGCGGCCGCGCGGCTCGCCGGCGCGACCTCGTACTCCACTTCCATGTCCTGCGGCAGGGCATCGAGCAACTCGAACAGCGGCAGGTCGCCTTCGCCGGGTGGCAGACGCGCCGTGCGGGCTTCGGTCATCAGGTCGGCCTCCGACGTGGGCCGCGGACTCTGCCGGATATCGCACAGCTGCGCCAGCGCGATTCGTCGTGGGTCGATCCGTCGAACGTCGCGCACATGCCCGCCGGAGCGATCGAGATGCAGGGCGTCGATCACCACGCCAGCATTCGCCGCCCCGCTGCGCGCGATGATGTCGAGCGCTGCGTCCAGGTTGCGTATGCGGCTGTAGGGAAGGAACTCCACGGCGATGCGAATGCCGGCCGCGTCCGCTTCCTCGCAGTAGCGCACGAACATGTCGAGAAAGTGCGCTGTGTCCGGATCGAAGCTGTAGGCGAGGATCACGGGCGCGCCGAGAGCGTGCGCGGTGGCGATCACGGCCTGCATGTCCTCCCATCGCGTATCGGGGAAGAACTGGTACGCCTGCACGTTCGAGATGCGCACTCCCGCATCCTGCGCGTGGGCTCGGATGGTGCGAATCGTCTCCGCCTCGCCGATGACGCGAACGGGATACTGCTCGTCCGGGCGTCGTGGTGCGATGCGGATGCCGAGTGCGCCAAAGCCGGCCGCGCTGGCGGCGGCGATCGACTCGGACGGCGGCGCGCCCAGCGTGAGATGCGCGAGAGTGAACGGATTCAACTGCGGCTCCTGCTCAGCCGAGCTTGCCCCGAAAATGATCCCACGTACGCTGGAAAAGCCCCGCGTTCCACAGCTTCTCGCGGCACAGCCGCATCTCTTCGTCGCTGAACACGTAGGGCTTGCCGATCTGCAGCGCCATGTATTGCCGCATGGCGTTCTCCTCCATGTAGTTCAGCAGAACGAACGCCTCGACGATGTCCTTGCCGACGGTCACGGCGCCGTGCGACTTCAGCAGCGCGGCCGGCCGGTCACCAAGGGTCGCGGCCAGCTCGTCGGCGATCTGCCGATTGTTGATCGAGTTCGGTGAACCCAGGAGCGGTACTGGATGCACGAGCGATCCTTGCGCGTAAACCGGCTGGTAGCGCTCGCCGACCATCGTCAGGTACGTCGACCACTTCGGATGGCAGTGCACGATCGCATGGACGTCGGATCGCACGCGGTAGATCCCGCAGTGCAGATGACGCTCGAGCGGCGCATTGTCCCTGCCCGCGAGCTGGTTCGCGTCGAGGTCGATCGTGCAGATGTCGTCGACGGTGAGGCGGCTGCGTTGGCACGGGCCGCTGTTGATCAGAATGCGGTTGTCGTCGAGGCGGATGCTCGCATGGCCGTTGTAATCCATGATGCCGTTCTGTTCCAGCATGCGGATGCAGTCGACCAGCTGCTGTTTCAGCGTTGCCTCCACCGCGGCCTGATCCGGTCGCTCAGCGGGCCGGGTTGATGACATGGTGTCTCTCCTGTCTTGAATCGGTTGCCCTGGACGTGGTCTGGGAGCTCAGATCACTACCTTGGTCATGATGCCGGTGGGAAAGATTTCCTCGGGCTTGAACTGCCGGTGCGCGATGCCCTGCTGCCAGGTGTAGAGCGCCATCTGTTCCCACGTCGCGCGGTTTTCCTCGATGCCGTAGGGAAAGGGATCGCCGCCGAACATGTCGCGCATCCTGCGCGCGTACGAGGCGAGCCACGGCAGGGGATAGCGCGACACTGCGGGATCGAGCAGGCGCTCGATGCTGCGCCGCTTGGATTCCAGGAACGCGTTGTAGAGATTGCGCGCCACCCACGGATGCTCGTCGAGAATGCGCCGTTGCATCGCGATGATGTGCATGATCGGATAGACCCTGGTCTGTTCGTAATACGCCTCTTCCATCTCGATGTAGTTCGGAAAGAGGCGCACGACGTCCGGATGACCTTCCAGGAAACACGTCGGCGGGCGCGCGATGATCGCGCAGTCGATCTCGCCCGAGGCGAGCAGCTCGGCTCAGCGACTTGTCGGCGACGCGCGTGAGCTTCAACCCCTCGGGCAGGTTGAGCTCGACTTTTTCCTCGCGGCCCGGGGCATTGGCGCCCGCCTGATACCAATGCACGTCGGTGAGCTTCACGCCCATTTCGTTGTGCATCCAGCCGCGCATGTACACCGCGGCAGAATGTGCCCATTCCGGCGAGCCGACCTTCTTGCCCTTCAGGTCCTGCACGGTCCTGATGCCGCTCTTCCTGTTCACGTAGAACGAGCTGAAGCGAAACAGCCGCGAGCAGACGACGGGCAGACCAATGATGTCGCTGTCTCTTGCGCGTCACCTGGGTGGCGAATTTCGCGAACGACAGCTCGGACAAGTCGAACTCGCGATTGGCCGTGAAGCGCGCGAAGCACTCGTGATGCCCCAGGTTCAGCCAGGTGAGTTCGATGCCTTCGGCCTTGACCGTGCCCAGCCGAAAGTCGCGGAAATGATCGTAGTCCGTGGTGGCGATGGAAAGATTCAGTTGCGACATGCGCTTCCTTCGAGGTTGCCTTTGTTTATGCGAGCCGCTGTCGAGGCGCTCGTTGCCGACATGATAAAGTCGGGCGCGTCTCTTGGGCACTTCAAGCCCGAAGTTCTCCGATTGTTCCGCTCCTGCGAACGCCTTTCAGATCCCGCAAGCAAGCATGCCTGACGCCCTCCAGGGACAAGTGGCGGTGGTCACCGGTGGCGCGCGCGGCATCGGGCTCGGCATCGCGGCGCGGCTCGCTCGCGAGGGATGCCGGGTCGTGGTGTGGGATCGCGACTTTTCCGGCTTCGACGACGCTGCCGCCGGATTCTCCCTGGCAACGCGGCAGCTCGTGGACGTTGCCGATCCTTCGTCGGTCGAACGGGCATTTCAGGAAACAACGAGGCTCGTCGACCGGATCGACATTCTGATCAACAACGCCGGTGTCAGCGGCCCGGTCATGCCGTCGTGGGAGTATCCGCTCGACGCGTGGAACCGGGTGCTCGCCGTCGATCTCGATGGCGTGTTCCATTGCTGCCGGGTCGTCGTTCCGCACATGCGGGACGCAGGCTACGGGCGGATCGTGAATGTCTCGTCGATCGTGGGTAAAGAGGGCGCACCCGGGATCGCGGCCTACGCCGCGGCCAAGGCCGGGGTGATCGGCTTCACCAAGTCGCTCGCGCGTGAGCTCGTCGGGAGCGGGGTGCTCGTGAATGCGATCGCGCCGGCGATCACCGAGACCGACCTGTTCAGGGAGATGACGGCGGAGCACATCGCATCGGCCAGAGCCAAGATTCCGCTGGGCCGCTTCCTGACCGTCGAGGAGATCGCGGCCATGGTGGCGTGGATCGCAGGGCCCGAGTGCAGCTTCACGACCGGCTTCACCTTCGACATTTCCGGAGGACGGGCGACGTACTGAGCGTGTGCGCGCTCGCCTCGCGTCGCGGCCGTTCGCCACCGTGGGGCGCGGATCATCGGCTCGCGCTGCGCGCCTGCGCATTGCGCCTTTCCCGAACGCTACGGAGATTCACATGCTGGATCCTGCTCGACTTTCCATCCATCAGGTGACGCTGCTGCCGCAGTGCACGACACCGCAGTTCGTGCGCGCGTTGACGGATAACGCCGTTGGCTGCACGAGCCTGTGGCGCGACCGAACGCGCGAATACGGGGTGGCGCAATACGGCGCGGCTGGTTCGGGAGAGCGGCATCCGGCTCTCCGGCTATTGCTGGGGCGGCCTCGTGACGCCCTCGGATCCGACCGCGGCCGCGCAGGCGCGCGACGATGTCCGCCGCGCGCTCGACGAGGCCGCCGAGCTGGGCGCCCCCAATCTCATCTTCGTTGCGGGCGGGATCGACGCTGCCGAAAAGGATATCCGTGCGACGCGGGCTCGCGCGCTGGACGCCGTTGCCGAACTGGTGCCCTACGCGCGCGACGTCGGAGTCAAGATCGCGCTCGAGCCGCTGCACCCGATGATCTGCGCGACACGATCGGTGCTCTCCACGTTGAAGCTGGCCAATGACTGGTGCGACGCACTTGCTGCGGAGGACATCGTCGGCATCGCGGTGGACAGCTATGCGACCTGGTGGGATCCCGATCTCGACGCGGAGATCGCACGAGCCGGTCGGCGCATCTGCTCGTTTCATGTGAGCGACTGGTTGCCCGACACGCAGGACCTGCGCCTCGATCGGGGCATGATGGGCGACGGCGTGATCGACCTGGCTCGCATGCGCAGTATCGTCGAAGCGGCGGGTTACGACGGTTACGTCGAAGTCGAGATCTTCTCCCAGCGCAACTGGTGGCAACGGAGCCCGCCGGGAGGTCATCGCCGTCATCAAGGAGCGCGCGCAAACGGCGGTGTAACGCAGCGGTACTGCCGCAACACAAACTTCGGCCGAGTCCGAAGCGGAGGAATAGAATAGTCCCGGCCCCTGACGATGGCTGTTCGAACGTCAGTGGCATCCGCGCCCCGATGCCCGCCCCACCGGCGGGCACGCTGCCGGCGCGGCGTCTTCTCCAAGGAGGAGATCGAATGATGACAACTCTGTTACGCGCGTTCGCAGCGGCAGCAGTCATCCTCGTAGCGGGCTGCATCTCCACTCCGCTTCGTCAGATTCCACCCAAGATGCCCGAGGCCGGCGAGGACGTCATGGCCGACGCGGCCAACGGCGGGCGCGTGCAGTCGATCGCCGTGAACCCGTGGGACCGCAACAACGCGATCATCGCCATGCAGTTCGGCGGCATGTGGAAGACCTACAACGCCGGCCAGGCCTGGTTCCGCATCTACACCTTGCCGGCCCTCTACGTCACCGATGTCGAGTACGGCGCGGATGGCAACACGGTGGTCGCCACGGTGTTCCGGGACAACCAGACGCAGGCGGGCGGCGGTGGCGGCATCTACGTGAGCAGGACCAACGGCGACTTCTGGTCGCGTCCGCCGACTGGCATCGTGCCGACGAACGCGTGGACCACGGTCGCGACGAGCGCCTATGCGGTTTCGCGCGCGCCCGACGAGCGCGGTCTCTGGTACGCAGGAACGGACTTCGGCGTCGCGATCAGTCGTGACGACGGCAATACGTGGACGCACACCAGTTTCGCCGGAAGCCTGATTCAATCCGTGCTCGCATTTCCCGGTGGCATCGTGCTCGCGATGGACACGGGCAGGGTCTGGCGCAGCGACGACCGCGGCGCGAACTGGCGCGTGGTGATCACCGACGATTTCTCGCAGTTCGCGCCGATGAAGACCGGCATCGCCCCCAGCGGCAACAAGATGGATCGCTCGCCGCTTCACCCATGGGCTTTCATCTTCAAGGAGTTCCACGAGGCGCCGCCGCACGGGTCTGGCAAGCTGTGGTTCTACGAGCTCGACACCGACACGGCCACCCCACTCGCGCTTCCGCAGGGTCGATCGCGCGGTCCGTTCGTGCGCGTCTCGAAGGACGATCTCTTCGGCGGCAACCACATCCGGCTCTGGGTGGGCACGGGGTGGGACGGCTACTACGTGATCCGCGAGGATGCCGCCTCGATACGCGCGCTGCGCTCGACCGCCGAATTCGACGACTGGGTGAGCTTCATCGCCGAGGCGGGCATTCACGCCGACATGGGCGATCTCGGGCTCGATAGCGACGCGAAGCCGGCGTACCTCAGCAGCGATGGCGGGATCTACAAGCCGCGCTCGCAACCGAAGTGGTGGGAGATCGGTGGCCAGCACAAGTGGATGAGTGCAGCGAAGCCGGGGAGCGGCATGAACTCGCTGCAGATCTCCGATCTCGCCGGCACCAATGTGCACACGACCAACGGCATCACGACGACGCTCTACATCAGCACCCAGGACAACCGGCTCTACACGTCGCCCGACGGTGGAGTGACGTGGAAAGTGGGCGATGGACGGGAAGGCTTCGGGCTCGAGGGCCGTGCCGATGCGCCCACCGGAGAGAGCG
The DNA here is from genome assembly GCA_963734575.1 of uncultured beta proteobacterium. Lineage (GTDB taxonomy): Bacteria > Pseudomonadota > Gammaproteobacteria > Burkholderiales > Casimicrobiaceae > CAIWHR01. Next base: position 264,520 of record CAVTHT010000016.1, read on the forward strand.
CGCAGATCGGCTTCGTCGGGATCGGAGGACAGCAGGACACCTTTGCCGATGCGAACGTGGTGAACAAGCGACCCGTTTCGAAGCTCGATGAAAACGGCGTCGCGCTGGACGGTTTTCAGAATCCCTATTTCGTCGGTCAACAGCCCGGCACGAATGCGAGCAACTGGGTGCGCCGGCGCGTGCCCACCAGCATGCCGATCACCGAAGTCTTCTTCTCGAACAACAGCGGCGATAACTGGCGCAAGTTCGCCACCGCCAATTTCAAGTTCGCCGGTGAAGTGCGCACGGCAGGAACGGTCGCGTGGCTGCCGGTGTTTCTCGGCGGTCCGAACAACGAGGTGGGCCTCGTGCCGCTCTCCACGTCTACCGCACCGGGCATCCCGCCGCCAATTTACGACGACAGCGACGTCGTGCGGCTGCCCGGCAACGGCAGCCTCGGGCAGCGCTTCACGGAGTTCGACAAGCACGCCATCTACGGCGTGCACCCGACGGACTGGGCTTACGTGATCGCGCCGGACATCGTGGCCAACGACGTGAAGGTCACGCGCGACGGCGGCAAGACCTGGCACACGAACGTCGCCCTGACCGCCGAGGTCCTGCGCGGCGGTGCGTTGCGGATGTGGGGCGGCAAGGCAGACTTCATGGAGGTCACCGAAATCGCCTTCGATCCCTACAACCCGGGACGGATCCTCGTCGGCACGCGCGATGCCGGGATCATCTGCACCGCGGACGATGGACGCACGTGGCGCACGATCTACGACTCCGACAAGATCAACTACATCACCGGGTTCCATTTTCACCCGAGCGGATCGGTCTACGTCGCAAGCTACGGTCACGGGCTATGGCAGATCGAGGCGACCAAGGGGTGCCCCAAGACGTACGACTTTCCTTGGGACGTGCGGCCGGATGTGAACACCGGGCGCGGAGCGAGGTCGGCGCGCTTGCGCGCGATGCGCCCCCACCGACGCCACGCGCCATCCCTGCGCACGATCGGCCGAAGCTCTTCGTCGTCATGGAGGAACCGGTTCGCGATACCGAACCCGAACGCCTGGCGATCGCGGGGCGCGGCTTTGCGCCAGGTCAGGACCTCACGTTACGGTGCCGCGAATTCGAACGTCTTGAAATGCGAGTGCGCACGGATGCGGCCGGCCAGTTTTCGGCAACGTTGCCACTTCCGGCATCGTTTCCGCACGGGACCTTCACGATCGAGGCTCATCGGCCAGGCGGGAAGGCTCACCGCGGACGAATTCACCAAGCCGTTTTCCGACGAGGCCCTCGATGAGCGGTCCCGTGCCGAGGAGGCACGGCCGGCGAAGCGCTAGGAGCTTGCACGAAACATCGCGCCGCGCCGAACATGAGCATTCGGTTCGGCGCCGCAGGCATGGGCTCGAACATCGCGTATCGACTCCCGCCGGCTAGCCGCGTACCACGTTCGACATAGGTCCGTGCATTGCGCGCCATTGCTTTTGGCAGATGCGCTCTGGTGCTTCCGTTGAATGGTGGGCAACGGTCCCTCCTCGCAAGATACGAGTCAGCGCAAGGGCCGCGCTGCCGCATCGGAGGACGCCATGAACGACCTATCGCAACACACCAGCTCTGCTCGCAACGCGCGCCTGCTTCGCGAGTTGACCAGGCCGACTGCGCCCGACGAACCCCGCAAACACTCGTCGCAGAAGCGCTCCGTCGCATCGGTTGGCGCCTCGTTGTTCCTTGTCACGTTCGTCGGTCTTGTCTGGGTCGAGCTCGGGCCGATTGTTGAGAATCCACAGCGAACCGTGCTTACGAGCGACGTTGCGATGACGTCGCGCGTGTCTGACGCCACCGATCCCTCGCTGCCTGCCGCCGCAAGTGCGTTGCAAAACGGCGTCGAGGACGCTGACGCGGCATCCGCGCCCACCTTCTGATGGCGCCGGTAGGACACCCAGGAGCACGGAAATCCAATGTGGGTCGAAGCACGCAACCCCGGTTTCCTCCACCCGCAGGGCGAAGGGAACGCGCTCCGCCCTGCGGGACCTTCTGGCGACGTGATGATGCTTACCGGAGTCCGTGAGCCATGACGTCGTGCCGCGCGAGCGATTCCCATCTGGCGCGCTGCGCGCTCGCCGCTAAACTCGGTGCGCTTGCAAGCGTGCTCGCATTGATTGCGTTGATTTCGGTGCAGGCCGATAACGCGCTGGCGGCACCGACAGCGCCCGCGCCCGCGGTGGCTGGCATCGGTTCGTGACGCGACGCTTCACTGTCGCACGAGTCGCTGGGCGGCGAGCACCGCCGCAGTGCGATTGCGCACGTTCAGCGCGCGAAACACGGCAAGCAAGTGCACTTTGACCGTGCCTTCCGTGATCCCGAGCTCACGCGCGATCAATTTGTTGGACTTGCCTTCGCCCAAAAGGCGCAGGACGTCCAGCTGGCGCGACGTGAGTCCCATCGTCTGCGCCCCGGCTGGACGGACCTCGATACCGCCATGCTGGTCTGAACCACGCCCAACAAACCGCGGTGGCACGTAGATGCCGCCCGCGAGCACGAGTCGTACGGCGCTGATGATGACCGCGGGGTTGTCCGATTTCGGAATATATCCGCTTACGCCAAGCTCGAGCAGAGCCGCAACCACGTCGCAATGTTCGTCGGCCGAGATTACAACGACCGGCAGCGTCGGCGCTCGTGCGCGCACACTGCGCACTCCTTCGATGCCATCGACCTGTGGCATGTGCAAATCCATCAGCAGCAGGTCGAGGTCGGGACAAGTCTCGATCAACTCCAGTGTCGCCGCCCCGTCCGCTGCCTCGAGTATGCGTACCCCATTGCCGAGGGTCGACAGCGCGGCCGCCAGTGCGCCACGCACGATCGGGTGATCATCGGCAATGCCGATGATCGGGCCGTTGGCGCCATTGCCGTCCGTCATCGAAGGCTGGTCCGTTGAAGCTGCAGCGGATTATAGGCAGAATGAATCGCGCCAGCATATCGCGAGGCGCGGCCGCAAGCATGATCCTTCGAGAGGATTGTCGAGGCGCAATGTGACGGCATCGAGTGCGTCCTCCGCCGCGCACGCCGCGACTCGTCGCCGTGTCCTCGTTGCCGCTTGCATCGCTGCAATCGGCCTTTTCGCTTGGCTCGTCGCCATCTATTACCCACCGCACCTCGCGTCCGCGTCTTCAGGCCTGGTGACGCAGATCGCGTCGGGTCGGCTGCTCCTGTCGAGTCAGGACATGCCGCCCGATTCCGGTGCAGGGGAGCCGATCACTCTGCCGGACGTTTGGGGCGAGCGGCGTCCGGATGCGCGGGGCTATGGGTGGTACCAGTTCGATTGGATGCCGGACAATGACGCGTCCCAACCAGTGTCGGTGTACTTCACGGCCATCAATGTACCGGCGCAACTGTATCTGAACGGTGCGCTCGTGGGGGCAACTGGACCACTTCTGGGGCAACGGCCGCGCACCTGGGAGCAATCGCAGGCTTTTGCCATTCAGGGAGAACTGCTGCACCCCGGCAACAATACTCTCGAGGTTCGAGTTTTCGTCGCCGACGCGCAGTTCGCCGGGATAGGCCCGATTCTCGTCGGCAGCGACAGCGCCATACGCAAAGTCGCATTCGTCGACCTCGCTCGCCACACACTCGGTCCGGCCGTCGTCACCGTGGCCGTGATCGTGGTGGGCATCTACATCATGGCCTTGTGGCTGCGCCGTCCGGAACCGGCGTACGCGCTGTTCGGCGCAGGCGCGATCGTTTGGGGGCTGCACACGGGCATTTCCCTCCTTCCGAAGCCCATCCTCCCACAACCGCACTGGACGGTCTGGTGGCATGCAATCTACCTGTTGTTCGTGGTGCTGCTTTGCTCGTTCTGCCTTCGCTTCGCCGGCGTGCGCTGGCCAAAGTATCAGAAGACTCTGATCGCCTACGGTGCGAGCGTGGTTCCGGTGCTCTACGTCGCTCACCGATTCGATGCCCTGTTCGAGGCGACGGCATACGTTCGCCTCGGGGCGATTGCACTGGTGTTCGTCGCACTTGCAGCGGTGGCTCGATATGCAGTGCGAGTCCGCAACACGGAAAGCCTACTGCTGTTCATCACCGGCGCCGTCTCAACCGGCTTCGCCGTGCACGACTGGGTGATGTCCCGCGATCCGCTGGCACTGCGTCCCGTCTGGCTCGTGCCTTACGCAGCGCTCGCCTTTCTAATGCTGGTGGGGTGGATCCTCACCGACCGATTCATACGTGCGCTCAACGAGGCGGAGCAGCTCAATGTCACTCTCGAGGAGCGCGTTGCGGCGAAGGGTGCGGCCTTGGCGGCACAGCTCGAGGAGACGCGGACGGCACGCGATGCCGCAGAACGGGCGAACCGTGCGAAGTCGCGCTTCCTTGCTGCCGCGAGTCACGACCTGCGCCAGCCATTGCACGCGATTGGCTTGATCGGCGCCGCGCTAGCGGACAAGGTGCGCGACCAGACCAACATGCCGCTCGTGCAGCAAATCAACACCTCCGTTGCCTCGCTCGATGCGCTGTTTGCCGCCTTGCTAGACGTGTCTAAGCTGGACGCCGGGGTGATAGAACCCGATGTGCGGCACATCGAGCTCGATGGCATGTTCGAGCGCGTGGCGAACGACTTTGCCGCCGAGGCATTGGAGCGCAACCTCAAGCTCGGCGTGGTGCGGACGTCCTGTGTGGCTCGGACGGACCCCGTTCTGCTGGAGCGCATCCTTCGCAACCTACTCGCCAATGCGATCCGTTACACGGTGGAGGGAGGGGTCATACTGGGCTGTCGATGGCGTGGCGGGCAGATCGCTATCGAGGTGTGGGACAGCGGTCCCGGGATACCCGCCCACGAGCTCGATCGCATCTTCGAGGAGTTCTATCAGATCGGCAACCCAGAGCGCGATCGCACACGAGGACTCGGACTTGGCCTCGCGATCGTGCGCCGGCTCGCGGCGCTGCTTGGACACGAGGTCCAGGTGCAATCCTGGCCCGGACGAGGTTCGATGTTCCGAGTGATCCTGGAGCGCGGCGACCGCCACAGCATCACTGCGCCGGTGGAGGAGTCGGTGCAGATCATGGGGCCGATGGCCGGGCGCACCGTTCTCGTCGTCGATGACGAAGCGCCCATTCGTGAAGGCATGCGAGAGCTTCTGAACTCGTGGGGTTGTAGCGTCGTCACCGCCGGTTCGGCAGAGGACGCGTTGGCGAGCCTCGGAGGCATCGCACCGGATGCTTGCGTGATGGACTACCGACTGCGAGGGGGCGTCGACGGCTTGACCGCCCTCGCGCGGCTCAACGCGGCGCTGCACGCCGATCTGCCTTCGGTGCTGGTATCGGGTGAAAGCTCTCCCGAGGAGCTTGCCAGTATCAAGCACAGCGGACTTCCGCTGCTGCACAAACCGGTGTCACCATCCAGGCTCCGTAGCGTGCTCGCCCATCTGCTCTCGCGGCAGGCCAGTACCGCTTCCTGAAGGACTTTCGCGCACCCCCACGAGACTGCGCGCGTCATCCGTTCGAGTACTCGGACTCTCAGCAGGTGAGCTGCGCTGCTGCATGTGCCGAAATGATGGCGGACATGACGAAGCTCGGAAGCGTATGCGCTGCCGCTCCAGTGCAGCGTGAAGTGGACGCTGTGTTGTCAGGACCTGGCATAGCGAAGTAGCATCTCTTGGCGACGATGCGGCTCCGCAATCGATTCGGAGTGTCGTCGGAGGAGGCGGTCAATGGCGACGATCGACGACGTCTGGCTGGCGGCGCTCACCAAGGACGAGGACGACGCCGGATCCAGCAACCGATTCAACCTCACGGTCAACGTCGACGGCACCGACGTCTTCCGCTACGACTTCCTCCTCGGCTGGAATTTGCCGGGCCAAGGGGGCACCGGGCTTCGCGACGGGCAGGCCGGCCTGGAAGAGGCCAGGCCTCCGGCGCCCTTCGATTCCGACCAGCTGACCAACTCCTCCGTGCGCCTTGGACTTCGCGGAGACGACGCGTGGGCACCGAAGCACGTCATGGTCATCGGCCGTGCGCAGCCCGATTTCACGCCCGGCCGGGTTCTTGCGCTCGCGATGGAAACGGACATCGACCGCTGGCTGAGCGCCGACCGCGACGAGGGGCGGCTGACGATGCCTGTGCGCCGCGTCGGCGCCGGAACCTCCACCACGATCATCCGTCGCGTGCTGCTGCTGATCTACACCGACCGCGGGAGCGACGTCGACACCGAGAGCGACATCAAGCTGCAGATTGCCGCCAGCGGTCAGCTGATGCTGGACCAGAAGATCACCCACGACTTCGACCAGGTTCGCGCGCACTGGCATTTCCTCGAGGTCGAGCGGCCCTTCACCCGCGCGGACATAGTTTCCAAGGGCGCCATCCACCTCAGCATCCTGGGAACCGACGCCTGGCTGCCGATGACGGTCTTCGTCTTCGGGCTGGACACGGAAGAAGGGCGACCGGGCGAGGTCGTGACCTTGTCCGCGGTCCCCAAGTGGGATCTCGGCTGGCTGAGCACGGACCCGTCGGAGGGCGCTGCCTCAGTCCCCCTTCCGCTCAGCAACTAGCCCGGAGGACTGCGACGATGTCGACCATTGACGTTCTCTGGCTGGCCCACCTCAATCGCAACAGCGAGGACGCCGGCTCCGACAGCACGATCAACCTGACGATCAACGTCGACGGCGAGGACGTTCTCGATCGCGACTTCGGCTCCGAATGTCGGGGATGGCGAAGCCTACCTGAACGGCGGGAATCAGCTGGACACGCCGTTCGACTCTGCGGCGCTCACGAACTCTTCCGTTCGCATCGGCGTGCGCGATGACGACGCCTGGGCGCCCGGCGACGTCCTGGTGTTCGGCCATTCCCTGGCCGAGTTCCAGTCGGGCGTGGCGGTGCCGCTCGCATGGAGACCGGATTGACCGATTTCCTCAGCACCGACCCGTCGGAGGGACCGCTGACCGTCCCGCTGTGGCGAGTCGATCCGGGAACCTCCAACACCGTCATTCGACGCGTCCTGTTGCTGGTCCATACGCAGTGGGGCGGACACGTCGGGACAGACACCGGCACCGACAGCGCCATCCAGCTCGAGGTGTTCGCCGGCGAGAACCTCGTTCTGCGTGAAGAGATCGACGACACGTCCCAGTCCGACCTCGAGAAGGCTACGTCGAACTGGTACGTCATGGACGCGCCCGTGCCGTTCACCCGCGGCGAGGTGCAGGCGGGCGGACGGATCGTGCTCAGCATCCTCGGCGACGACGCGTGGAAGCCGCAGGTGCTGTTCGTTTTCGGGCTGGACACCGCCAGCGGGCGGCCGAACCAGATGGTGTCCCTGGTGTCGCTGCCGGTCTGGGGGCCTCGGTGGATGAGCACGGACACGAGCGAGGGCGATCCCTCGGTCGACCTGCCGGTGACGCCCGCGTAGGGCGCAAAGCGCTGAGGGTGCGTTCTCTCCCAGCGCTTCGCGCACCTGCGTTCACCCCTTGGGCGCGATGTTCTGGTTGACCCGGAACAAATTGTCGGGATCGTACTTGGCCTTGATCGTGCCGAGACGCGTGTAATTGTGGCCGTAGCTGAGCTCGATCCGGTTGTCGCCCTCGTCGGCATCCAGGAAGTTGACGTATGCGGCTTCCAGGTTGTACGGGTGAATGGATTCCCAGTAGCCACGTCCCCAGGTCCTGAGCGCCCCCGCATCGTTGGGATCGGGGCTGATGCCGGCGATCACCATGGACCACGACGCGTCGCGTGCCGCCCACGGCGTGGCGTCCTTCGCGACCCGCCGGACGGCGCCATCGATCGGGTAGAGGTGCATGAGGCAGAATGGGGTCGGCGCTTTGAGCGCATTCGCGATGTGCACGTCGATCGCTTCATCGGACAGCGCCTTGACGAAGTCGCCCTTCCAGTACCACTGCAGGCCTTTGGGAAAGAAGGGATCGAACAGGCTGTTGATCGCAGGCCAAGGCATCTCGCCCATCCAGTTGAACAGTGGGGGCGGCAGCTTGTCGAGCAGCGATGCCATGAGCTTCTGGCCGTCTGCAATGGGTCCGTTGAACGCCCCGATGAGGGCACAGGCGCGCTTGTTCCAGTGCTCCTTGGGGAAGGGATCGGTCGGCGGCACGGTCTTGAGACCGACGAACAGGCCAAGCTCCTCGGGAGCCTTGGCGATGAACTCGCGGTAGGCCGCCATGACCTTCCTAGCGTCCTTGGCGTCCCAGAAGATCGGACCCGCGTAGACCATCCGGGCGGGGTGGGCCTGGAACAAAAAACTCGTGATCACGCCGAAGTTGCCGCCCCCACCGCGCACCGCCCAAAATAGATCGGCATGTTCGTCTTTGCTGGCGGTGATGAACGAGCCGTCGGCCAACACCATGTCGACTTCGAGCAAGTTGTCGATCGTCAGACCGTGTTTGCGCGTGAGGTAGCCGGTTCCGCCGCCCAGGGTCAGGCCCGCGACGCCCGTGCTGCCGACGATACCGAGCGGCACCGCGAGGCCGAAGGCATGGGTTGCGTGGTCGAGATCGGCCGCGGTGCAGCCCGGCTCGACCCGCACGCGCCGAGTCGACGGATCCACGCGCACGCTGCGCATGTGCGACAGGTCGATGACGAGGCCGCCGTCGCAGCTTCCAAAACCCGGGCCGCTGTGGCCGCCCCCGCGGATCGCAACGAGCAGCTTGTTCTCGCGCCCGTAATTGACGGCCGCCATGACATCGGCGGCGTCGGTGCAGCGCGCGATCACCTTGGGCCGCTTGTCGATCATTCCGTTGTACAGCGCGCGCGCCTCGTCGTAGTCCTTGTCCGCCGGACCGATCAGCCTTCCGCGAAATCCCTGGATCGCAAGCTCGCTCATGGCACCGCCTCCTTTGTCCGCAGTCACGCGCCCATTAACACGCTCCCATCAAATCGCACCGATCGCTCGCCGGAATCGCCGCTGCGGCGACGCGCAATTGGCGCACCCTGATCAAAAAAATATACCGCCATCCGCGCGGATTGAGAAGTCTGGACCGGTCGGAGTTGATTGCGCTCCCGGGTGGTTCTGCGGGTTCTGGAGCATACGCTCGAGCTCGTCAGACTCGGTCCACCAAGTGACGACGCGCGGATTCAGTGCGCAGTGCCTCTTCCGCTTCGACGGTTCGTTCGGACGTGTGAGAATCGACGCCCAGGTGTGACGGGTGTGGAGATGACGATGGACCGGATGCGGTGCACGAGCGTCTCCGAGGTGCTGTGGCAAGCGTCATGGTGCCCCCATCCTGTCCGACGCAGGCAACAAGGCACGAACCGCGACGACGGAGCGAGCTTGTGTTCCATAGGATCCAGCAACGCACCGACAGCCAACGCATGAGCCCTGAGCACCGGCGCCTGACGCACGCGCTGCTGCTCTCGCTGCTGATCCACACGTGGCTGTTGAGCCTGACCTTCGGTGAAGGAACTTGGCTTCTGAGCTTCCGCTTTCCGTGGCAGGATCCACGGACTGAGACAGCCTATTTGAGCGTCGTCGTCGTTCCGGCGCCAGTCGCAGCCGCTGAGCCGGCGGTCACCCCGGTCGCGGAGCCGGTGAGGCAGGCACCGATCGAGCAACGTGTTGCCACTCGGCCGGCGCCGAAGCCATCCGTGTCTCGTGCCCGGATCCCCAAGCGGACTGCAAAGCCGGTCATCCCAAAGGCCAATCCAAGGATGAACGTCCCGACTCGTGCGGCTCCTGCGCAAATGCCTCTGCATTCCGATCGGCCCGGCGAAAGGGCGTTCCCGCCAATCCCGCCAATTTCCGCGCCGGCCGTGATCGCCTTGGAGCGGACCGACGAGGCCACGTGGGTCGTGCCAGCTCCAGCGCCGCCCACACCCGCCGTCGCGGCAACGCCAAGCGTCTCCAGCCTGGAAGCCGCGGTGCCGCCGCTTCAAGATGCGGGCGATGCAGCGCGGGCGCGATTCGATCAAGAGGCTCGGGAGGAAGCCGTTGGACTGGCCAAACGCGGTCCTTCCGAGCGGGAGGTCCAACGGCGGGCGAAGCAGCGCGAATCGGCGCAGGACGCCGCCCGTCAGGAAGCGGCGCGGGCCAGGAGCGCGCGGCTCGAGGCCGGACGTCCAGAGGCCGCTCGGGTGGCAGACTCGCAAGAGGCAGCGCGACAAGTTGCCGCGAGCCAGGAAGCCGCGCTACTCGATGCCGCGAAGGTCGAAGCCGCGAAGGTCGAAGCCGCAAAGGTCGAAGCCGCAAAGGTCGAAGCCGCGAAGGTCGAAGCCGCGAAGGTCGAAGCTGCAAAGATCGAAGCCGCCAAGATCGAAGCCGCAAGGTCGAGGCTGCAAAGGTCGAGGCCGCCAAGGTCGAAGCCGCAAAGGTCGAAGCCGCCAAGGTCGAAGCCGCCGAAGATCGAAGCCGCGAAGGTCGAAGCCGCCAAGGTCGAAGCCGCAAAGATCGAAGCCGCCAAGATCGAAGCCGCCAAGATCGAAGCCGCCAAGATCGAAGCCGCCAAGATCGAAGCCGCCAAGATCGAAGCCGCCAAGATCGAAGCCGCCAAGATCGAAGCCGCCAAGATCGAAGCCGCGAAGGTCGAAGCCGCAAAGGTCGAAGCCGCAAAGGTCGAAGCCGCCAAGATCGAAGCCGCCAAGATCGAAGCCGCCAAGATCGAAGCCGCCAAGGTCGAAGCGGCCAAGGTCGAAGCCGCCAAGGTCGAAGCCGCAAAGGTCGAAGCCGCACGGATCGAAGCCGCACAGATCGAAGCCGCACGGATCGAAGCCGCACGGGTCGAAGCCGCACGGGTCGAAGCCGCACGGGTCGAAGCCGCACGTGTCGAAGCCGCACGCGTCGAAGCCGCGCAGCAGGCGGCCGCACGACGGGAAGCGGCGCTTCGGGCGATAGGTCGACAGCTGGACGAGGAGGCCGACCAGCGTGAGGCAGCGAAGGCCTCGGAGCGACTGTTACCCTCGGCGAGCAGCGCACGGCGATACTGGCTCTTCGGTCGCACGGATCCCAACGCGGAACTCATCCAGTACGTGGAAGCCTGGAGCCGGAAGATCGAGCTGAACATGACGTTCGAAATGGTCCGCGAAGCGGTGAAGCAGGCTCACGCCGATCCGCTCGTAACGGTGGGCATCCGTAGCGATGGCTCGGTGGAGTCGGTGACCTTCGTGCAATCCAGCGGCGTGCCGGCCATCGACGAAGCGATCCGACGCGTCGTGGACAGCCAGAGGCCTTACCAGGCATTCCCGCCGGGCCTGGCGCGCGAGGTCGACGTGATCATGGTCCGCCGGACCTGGCACTTCGACACAGCGATCCGGCTGTACTGATGGGACAGCGACAAGTGTCGGACGATTCTCGACGCGCTGGACCGCGCGCCGACCTGCCCGCAGCGCGACTGCGCCGAAAAGCGGCCGTAAGCTGGCGTTCCCGGGTGAGGTAATCTGGAGAGCGATTTGGTGCCGCTCACTCCCGCCTTACCGCGTCCCAACCCGCAACCCCGCCGGCACGTGGCTGCGCCCGCGTGCCCACATCGTATGCAGACGAGCGCTGCGTGGCGGGCCAACTCCGCCCGTGTCCGATCAATCCGGTCCCGATGAACACCATGACGCCACGCAAGCCCTTCTCGATGATCCGCGAATTTCACTTGGCGGACTGGTTCACTCTCGCGAATGCCGTCTGCGGTACCGGGGCGATCTTCTCGGTCATGACCTACCTCGAGACGAGCGAGGCCAGGAACGTCTACTTTGCATGCGGTCTCGTCTTCGCTGCATTGGTCTTCGACGTTCTGGATGGGCGCATCGCCAGGTGGCGGCAGAAGACGTCGATGATGGGGCGAGAGCTCGATTCCCTCGCCGATGTGATCTCCTTTGGCGTGGCGCCAGCGATGATCGGGTACGGCTGCGGCATGCAGGGCGCATACGACCGCGTCGTTCTGGCCTATTTCGTCGCCTGCGGAGTTTCGCGGCTTGCGCGCTACAACGTCACTGCCGACGCGCTGTCGCAGGGATCGGACAAGGTCAAGTACTTCGAGGGAACACCGATACCGACGTCGTTCCTGATCGTCGCCTTGTTGGGGTTGGCGGCGTGGTCGGGTGCAGTTCGCGAGAACTTGTGGTTCGGCGAAGTCCATCTGGCCGGATTCGCGCTCCATCCATTCGTCCTCGTATTTGCGCTGTCCGGCTCGCTCATGATCAGCCGTCTCCGAATTCCCAAGCCCTGAGACCCCGACCAAGCGACAAGCCAATCAAGTGCGTCAAAGACGAACGTCACCGCTCGGAAGGGCCCTGGTTTGTCGCCGTCACCTCGATAGACGCATCAGCGACCCACGGGTGTGAAGCGGCGCACTCAGCCAACGAGCGTCGTTGTCGAGCAACGCGCGCCGCGCGGGCGTCGACCCGATGACATTGGGGATGATCGTCGGAACGGTACGAGGTTTCCGGTCACTCGCAACCGCGCGGGCTGCACCGGTCAGGTCGCGGACGCCTGGTAGATGCTGCCGATCGACGCGTCCAGCGCCTTGTTGAATTCCTGATCGCTCTGCTGGGCAGTGAGGCCTTCGGTCAACGCGCGGGAAAAGCTCGCGATGAGGCCATGGTTGCGCGCGAGGCGCGTGTTCGCGTCGGCACGCGAGTAGCCACCCGATAGCGCGACCACGCGCAGCACCTTCGGATGCTTGATGAGATCGGCGTAGAAATCGTCGACGGATGGAATCGTGAGCTTGAGCATGATCTGCTGCTGCGCTCCCAAGGTGTCGAGATGCTTGAGAATCGCCGTCTTGAGGAGCCGCTCGGCACCTTGCTTGTCGGTGGCGTGGATGTCGACCTCGGGCTCGATGATCGGCACGAGGCCCGCTGCGAGGATCTGCTTGCCGATCGTGAATTGCTGAGCGACGACGTCTTCGATGCCTTTGGCGTCGGCGTGCTTCACGACCGAGCGCATCTTGGTCCCGAATACGCCCTTGCTCTGGCACGCGCGAGCAACGCGTCCAGGGTCGGCATCGGCTTCATCATCTGCGCGCCGTTCGCCTCGTCGGCCAGGCCCTTGTCGATCTTCAGGAAGGGGACCACCTGCTTCACGGACCAGAGGTAATCGGCGGTGCCGCGTCCCTCGATGTCGCGGTCCATGGTCTGTTCGAACAGGATCGCACCGAGGATTCGATCGCCGTTGAATGACGGGCTGGTGATGATCCGCGTGCGCATCGCGTGGATCAGGTCGAACATCTGCTGATCGCCCGAATAGGCGTCCTGCTTGATGCCGTAGAGGCTCAGTGCCTTCGGCGTGCTGCCGCCGCTCTGGTCGAGCGCGGCGATGAAGCCCTTGGCGGATTTGACTTTTTCGTACTGCTGCGGATTCATAGCTTGTCCTCGTGGTCTGGTGAGCGCGAAAGCCGGGAGCACATTTTACGCGCGCGGCGATGCGCCGATGCGCGTAGCCCGATGCCCGCGAGGCCACGTGCGGGCGAAGGAGGCGACAATCCGCCGCTCTGGCTGGCGTTCAGGACGACGCACCGGTTGGTCGCTGCGCGAATCTCGTCAGCGAGAGGTGCACGGGCGCCGGAGCGCATAATGACTGCACCACGCAGCAATCGGTCGTCTTGCCAGGCGCGAAGCGGAGCAACACAGGCTAAACCAGCAAGTGGAGGAGGCGACATGGTCGCGGAAGAGCGATTGCAGATCGATGCGCTGCAGTACCACGAGTTTCCGGTACCCGGGAAGATCTCGATTGCGCCGACCAAGGGCCTTGCGAACCAGCGCGACCTCGCGCTCGCCTATTCGCCGGGAGTGGCCTACGCCTGCACGGCGATCCAGCAGGACCCGAACGCCGCTGCACGGTACACCGCCCGTGCGAACCTGGTCGCCGTGGTGACCAACGGCACCGCCGTTCTCGGACTCGGCAACATCGGCGCCATGGCCGGCAAGCCGGTCATGGAAGGCAAGGCCTGCCTCTTCAAGAAGTTCGCAGGCATCGACGTCTTCGACATCGAGATCGCTGCGACGGATCCCGACAAGGTCGTGGAGGTGGTGGCCGCGCTCGAGCCCACTTTTGGCGGCATCAATCTCGAGGACATCAAGGCGCCCGAATGCTTCTACATCGAGCGCAAGCTTCGCGAGCGGATGAAGATTCCGGTCTTCCACGACGATCAGCACGGCACGGCGATCGTGACTGCCGCGGCGGTGCTGAATGGTCTGACCGTCGTCGGCAAGGAGCTCGCGAACGTGAAGCTGGTGGCCTCCGGCGCCGGTGCCGCCGCGATTGCCTGTCTGGACCTCCTGGTGAGCCTTGGCATGGACCCGCGCAACATCCTCGTCGCGGACAGCAAGGGCATCGTCTACAAGGGTCGCGGCGACGAGACTGGCGCCGACAAGGCGCGCTACGCCCGGGACACCGGCGCGCGAACGCTGGCGGACGCCATCCCCGGCGCCGATATCTTCCTCGGCCTGTCGACCGCTGGCGTCCTCAAGCCCGAGATGGTCGCGCGAATGGCCGACAAACCGCTCATCCTGGCGATGGCCAATCCCGAGCCGGAGATCCGTCCCGAACTGGCGAAGCAGGTGCGTCCGGACGCAATCATCGGCACGGGGCGTTCCGACTACCCCAACCAGGTGAACAACTCGCTGTGCTTCCCGTTCATGTTCCGTGGCGCGCTCGACTGCGGCGCCACCACGATCAACGAGCCGATGAAACTTGCGGCGGTGCGCGCGCTGGCCGCTATCGCACAGGCCGAGCCGTCCGATCTCGTTGCGCTGGCCTACGGTGAGCCCACTCCGGCGTTCGGCCCCGACTATCTGATTCCGAGGGCCTTCGACCCGCGTCTCATCACCAATATTCCGCCCGCCGTCGCGAAGGCCGCGATGGACAGCGGCGTGGCGACCCGTCCCATCGCCGACTTCAAGGAATATCACGACAAGCTCGTGCGTTTCGTCTACCGCTCGGGCCCGTCCATGGAGCCCGTGTTCGCCGCCGCGCGGCGCGATCCCAAGCGGGTCGCGTACGCCGAGGGCGAAGACGAGCGGGTGCTTCGCGCCGCGCAGGCGGCCGTGGACGAAGGGATCGCCCGTCCGATCCTGATCGGTCGCACCGACATCATCAATGGGCGCATCGAACGGCTGGGTCTGCGCCTGAAGCTCGGCGAGAACTGCGAGGGCGTGAACATCCTCGACGATCCGCGCTACCGGCATGCTGCCAACGAGTACTACAAGCTCGCACGGCGTAAGGGTGTTTCGTTGGCGCAGGCTCGCGAGGACATGCGCACCCGTGCCACGCTGGTCGCGGCGATCCTGGTCCACCTGGGGGACGCCGATTGCATGTTGTGCGGCACGTTGGGCGATTATCGGGACCATCTCAGGTACATCCGCAACGTCATTGGCGCTCGCGAAGGCGTGAAGACGTTCGCGGCGCTGCAGATGCTGATCCTGCCGGACCGGCAGCTCTTCATCTGCGACACGGCGGTCAACGTGGACCCGACGGCCGAGCAGGTCGCCGAAATCACGCTGCTCGCGGCCGAGCAGGTGCAGTGCTTCGGTCTGAAGCCGAGTGTGGCGCTCGTGTCGCACTCGCAGTTCGGTTCGTCGGATGCACCTTCGGCCGTGAAGATGCGCGAGGCGCTCGACATCGTTCTGAGCAAGGCTCCGGATCTCGCGGTCGACGGCGAGATGCGCGTCGATTTCGCGCTGTCGAAGGCGCTGCGTGACAGCGAGTTCTCGGACTCGCGGCTGACCACCGATGCCAACCTGCTGATCATGCCGAACGTCGATGCGGCGAACATCACCTACAACGCGCTGCGTACGCTGGCCGGCGGTGGCATCACCATCGGCGGCATGCTGCTTGGCGCGGCCAGGTCGGCGCACATCATGACGCCAGTCGTCGACGGTGCGCCGCATCGTCAACATGACGGCCGTGACTGTCGCGGATACGCGCACACTGCGGTAGCAGCGCCGGGGTGCCGAGCAGGGTGCGCTGATCCCCCCGGCGTGCCGTACTGTCTGCAGGTCGCCCGGACCGCGGACGCGGCCCAATGACGCGCCCTAGTGCGACATGAGCACGGGAATGGTCATCGTATCGAGCATCGTTCGGGTCATGCCGCCGAGCACCATCTGGTGCAGCCGGGCATGGGCGTACCCGCCCATCACGATGAGATCGCTCCCGAGGTCGGCGGCGCGCGAGAGGAGAAGCGACCCGGCCGCCGCCGGCTCGGGTGCGAAGACCTCGATCCGCGGCTCGATGCCATGGTCGCGCAGCCAGCCGGCCAGGCGATCGCCGATCTCGTTCTGGTCGTCCGCGGTGCCGTCCCGCGCGCCGACGAGCATGTCGACCTTTTGCGCACGCTCGAGCAGCGGCATCGCGTCCGCGACGGCCCGCGCGGCTTCCCTGCCGCCATCGGAAGCGATCAGCACGTTCTGACCGAACGTCTTGGCTGCGCCGATGTAGGGGACGACGAGGACGGGCCGGCCGCTCGCGAGGAGCACCGTCACCACGAGATCGTCCAATTGCGTGCCGGCGGCGCGCCGATCTTCCTGTCCCGCCACCAAAAGGTCCGCGCACCTCGCATGAGCGACGGCGGCCTTGAGCGGATCGCCACGCGGTGCACGCCATTCGATGGCACCCAGTTTGCCTGCTGCAGCGGCCGCACGGAACGCCTGCTCCGCGGCGTCCTGTGCTTCGCGCCTGTCGTGGAACTGCTGCTTCGCCATGTCGCCCGGCAGCGCGACATCGAATGCCGTCAGTTGCGGCATCAGATAGAGACCCACGAGGCGCGCACCGGCGTCGCGCGCAATGCGAACTGCGGCGGCGACGCGAGCTCGCAGCATGCTGGCTTTCGTCGACGTGAACGAGCACGGTCTTGAATGACATCCGGTACCCCTCTGATCCTTTGGAAAGGCGGGTGGCGTCGTGCCCTCGCCCGGGTGTTGCGCGCACGCGCTACGGAGACAGATCGCTCACACCCGTCAACGGACCGACCCGAGTCACGCTACCCGGCCTGGCGTCGGGTGCCTTGACACGCGTCAACAACCGGATGCGGGCCGGCATACGGCCGCACGCCGACGAGCGTCTCTGGGATCGCGTTCCGGTCGGATCGAAAGGCTAGGGCGTGCCCTTCTTGCCGGCGCCCGCACTGCTCTTCTTCGTCGCGTCCTGCCTTCCAAGTTCTTCCTTGGTCGGCTTGACCTTCTTCACTTTCTCCGTCTTGACCTTCTCTTTCTTCACTCTCTCCTTCTTGACCTTTTCCTTCTTCACGGCCGGCCCGGCCGCTGCCAGCTTCGCCAGTTTCTTTTCCTGCTTGGCTGCGACATCGAGCAGCTTCCTGGTCTTCTGGTGCTGCCGTCTGGCTTTCAGCATCGACGCGTGACTCATCGTGACCTCCGAGGGATGAAAGATCGAGTTCGACTTCAGTGTGATCCGCTTTCGCGTTCCTGGCTAACCGACCGCATCAAGCCGCGGAGATGACTCATGTGCACCGGTAGCACCCCCGGTTGCCTGCGCCTCTTCATGGGCGACCGTCCTGCGGCGGTCGCCCATGCACCTGCTCTGGCGCGGCTAAGCGTCGTACTTGAAGGACAGCGAAACCCGTGCGCGGTAGGCAACGACCTTGCCACCCTCGATTTTCATGTCGAGCTTGCTGATCTCGGCGACACGCAGATCGCGCAGCGACTTCGCTGCCGTCTCGACGGCGCGCGTTGCTGCATCCTCCCACGAAACGGTGCTCGTTCCGATGATGTCGGTCACCCGGTACACGCCGGCTTCGGTGTTCTTCTTGGCCATGTGTTTCCTCGCTGTTGGATAGGAGGTGAGTGCAGGACCGATTCCTGCGCCTCCCGAATCGATCATAGGCGTGTTTTCGCGAAGGTTGAAGATCGGGATCGACCACCCGCGCGCGACGTGCGCTGTACGCGCGGCAACCGTGCTGTCACCTCGCTGCGAGCTGCTCCTTGAAGAATGCGACCACCGAGCGGTTGAGATCGCGATGGAAGGCGTCGCGGTCGAAGCCCTTCGCATCCTTGCAGATCATGGGAAAGAGCCACGACGGGCACGGCGCCAGGAAGGAGAAATGCGCCGCACCCGGCACCGCGTGATACTCCGGCGGCGTCGGCAGCAGCCGGCGCACCACGGCTCCGTTCGTTTCGTACGGCACGTTGCGGTCATCCATCCCGTTCCAGAGCTGCACGGCGGCACTCACTTGCGTCAGCCCATTGGGTTCGAAGGCGAATCCATAGCCCGGTGCGATGACCACTGCAGCTTTTATTCGAGGATCATGGACCCATTCGGTTGCCGGGATCGATGTCGCGGGCAGCTGTTTCCATAACGTGCAGGCGAATTCAGACTGCGCCCGGCAGTGCGTCGCCATTTGCGCCAGGTCGGGAACCCCGCCGATGGATACGAGTGCAGTGAATCCGCCGGCCGAGAAGCCGAACATGCCGACGCGAGAGGCGTCGATCTGCTGATGCGACGGCCAGTCGTTCACCAAGTAGTCGAGCACCGCGTGGATGTGGCGCGGACGATCGACGAGCCAGCGTGGCGTTCCGACATAGCTGTCGTCCCGCGCGTTGTCGCCCGTGTGCGTGACCGCGGCGACCACGAATCCTTCGGAAGCAAGCGCAAGCGCAGTGTCGGAATGGCTCGAGTACATGCCGCCATTGCCGTGGGACATGAGGATCAGCGGCAGGTGACCACCGAGGACGGTTCCGTCCTTCGCCACCGTCTGCACCGCGAGTCCAACGAGGCCGCGTGAGGGTGTGGAGCTGGTTGGATACCAGATCGCGACTTGCAGCGGCTTGTCCTGCGGATCGCGCACCGCCACGGTCGCGAAGCCGACTGGACGCGCGGGCTCTGCGGCGTTGAGATAAAGGGCGGCGATCGCCGCGATCAGCAAGACGACCGCTACGACGGCAAGTCCTGCAATGACCTTCAGTGCGAGTCGCATGCGCCGTCTGCTGACGTTGTCGGGATGAGTTACGACCGTGTGATCGCCGGGAGCAAGGGTGCCAGCGTTCGCGACAGAAGAAAAGCCGCACTCAAACCTTGGCGGCCCCGCGGCGTGTCGGCGGATCGACGAGTGGCTGGGCGCAGGCATCTCGAACGCACCCGCGAAGCCAGCGATGCGCCGGATCGCCATCCAGGCGCGGATGCCAGAGCAGCGAAACCGTGATCTGCGGGATGGGCAGCGGAAGCGCGAAGCTATGCATTCCGGCGCGCAAATCGCCGGTGTGCCGTTCGGGAACGCTGGCGACCAGATCGGTGGCGCGCGCCAAGGCCAGCGCTGCCGAGAAACCGCCGACGGTGGTGACGATGGCCCGCTCCATCCCCAACGCTGCCAAGGCATCGTCGATGGGCCCCTTGTCGATGCCTCGCCGCGAGACGAGGATGTGCCTCGCGGCGGCATAGCGGGCGGAAGTGATCTCGCCCCTGCTCAACGGGTGCCCCTTGCGCACGACGCCAACGAAGCGGTCCCGAAACAACGCCTGCGCGCGGACTTCCGGACCGGTCGACTTGCCCACCACCCCCGTTTCCAGATCGACGGTGCCATCGCGCAACGGCGCACTGTCCTTGTCGAGCTTGGGCAGGAAACGCAGTCGAACGCCGGGAGCCTCCTGGGAGACACGAGCCAGGAGCGCAGCGCCGAAGTTTTCCACGAAGCCTTCGCTGGTCCGCACTGTGAAGGTCCGATCGAGGTGTCCGAGGTCGAGCTTGTGGGCGGGGCGAAGTGCGGCTTCTGCGTCATGTACGAGTCGACTGACGCGCTCGCGGAGCTCGAGCGCCCGGGGCGAGGGGACCAGGCCGCGCCCGGCTCGCACCAGCAGCGGATCGCCCGTCGCCTCACGCAGTCGCGCCAGCGCCCGGCTCATCGCCGACGGGCTGAGCCGCAGTCGACGGGCCGCGCGTGCGACGCTGCCTTCCGCGAGCAACACGTCGAGGGTGAAAAGCAGATTGAGATCGGGTCGGGCCATTCGTCGTTCCAGGCGTAGTCCTGACATGGCGTCACATGCATGAATGAAGTGCAAATGATGCGCCTTCCGCTATAGCACAGAACCGCCTATCTTCGAGACGGCTCCATCCCGGAGTCGAGACAGAAGGGGTTCCTGTGAGCGCTTCGGCGAACGACGCGGCAGTGGTTGGAAGTGCGGAGGGGACGCGGTCCGTCGGGTGGGTGCTGGCCAGCCTCGCGCTGTGCATGTTGCTGCCTTCCCTCGGCACCAGCATCGCCAATGTCGCGTTGCCGACATTGGCCGAGGCGCTGGGCGCCTCGTTTCAGCAAGTCCAGTGGGTCGTGCTTGCCTACCTGCTGGCCACCACGACGCTGATCGTCAGCGTTGGACGCCTCGGTGACGTCACCGGCCGCCGGCGCTTGCTGATGGCTGGCATCTTCCTGTTCACTGCGGCATCCGCCGTGTGTGGCGTCGCGTCAGGGCTCGCGCTGCTGATTGCCGGCCGGGCAGCCCAGGGCCTCGGTGCTGCCGTCATGATGGCTCTCACGATGGCGTTTGCTGGCGAGGCCGTTCCGAAGTCGAGGATCGGCAGCGCCATGGGACTGCTCGGGACCATGTCGGCAGTGGGCACCGCGCTCGGTCCCTCGCTCGGCGGCGTTCTGATCGCCGGCTTTGGCTGGCAGGCGATCTTCTTCGTGAACGTACCGCTGGGCGTCGTGGCTCTCGTGCTCGCGCAGCGCTACTTGCCCGCGGACCGCCGTGCGTCGAGGGTGGATCGGGCGGGCTTCGACAACATGGGAACGCTGCTGCTGGCGCTGACCCTTGCGGCTTACGCGCTTGCGATGACGATCGGGCGAGGCAGGTTCGGGCTAAACAACGTCGCACTGCTCGCGGCCGACGGCATTCGGCGTCGGGCTCTTCGTGTTGGCGGAAGCGAGGGCAGCGTCACCGTTGATCCGACTGACGCGGTTTCGCGATCCGGTGCTGAGTGCGAGCCTGGTCATGAGTGCACTCGTCTCGACGGTAATGATGGCGACGCTGGTGGTCGGTCCGTTCTATCTCGCGCGTGCGCTTGGCCTCGGCGCGGCGCTGGTCGGGATCGTCATGTCGGTGGGACCGGTGATCGCCGCGCTCACCGGTGTGCCTGCCGGGCGCGCGGTGGACCGCTTCGGCGCCCAACGCATGACCGTGAGCGGGCTCGCTGGAATGGTGGCCGGGTGCGCGGCACTCGCCATGGCGCCGGCCACGCTCGGCGTCGCGGGGTACGTGGTCCCCATGGGC
This sequence comes from uncultured beta proteobacterium, assembly GCA_963734575.1. Classification (GTDB taxonomy): domain Bacteria; phylum Pseudomonadota; class Gammaproteobacteria; order Burkholderiales; family Casimicrobiaceae; genus CAIWHR01. The sequence continues at coordinate 285,628 of CAVTHT010000016.1, forward strand.
ATCATCACCGCCAGCTATGCGCTGTTTCAGGCGGCCAACAACACGGCCGTCATGACGAATGTCTCTCCGGACCAGCGGGGTGTCGTTTCCGGACTGCTCAACCTGTCCAGGAATCTCGGCCTCATCACGGGTGCATCCGCCATGGGCGCGGTGTTCGCATTCGCATCGCGGGCGAGCGACCTCACGACCGCACACGCCGAGGCCGTCGCCACCGGCATGCGGATCACGTTCGGTTTCGCGGCGGCGTTGCTCGTCGTGGCGCTCGTCATCGCACTCGCAAGCCTGGCGCGCTCGCGGCCCGCCAGCCGATCCGAATCGTGAGCGCGGACCGTGATGGTGGATGGGCCCATCCGAATGTCGGATCTCAGTGATCCGGCAACGGTATCCGCAGGATCAGCGGCCGCCCCATCGTCTCGGGATGGTCGATCGTGCCCTTCGCGTTGAATCGCGAAACATGCGTGCGGGCGAGGACGTAGAGGCCGTCCGGAGCAATCGCAGCCGTGGTGGGCTCGTCGAACGCGCTCTGGTGATGCGATTGCAGCGTTCGCACCGCGGTGATCGATCGGCCATCGGCAGCGAGCGTCAGGCGCACGATACGGGCCGAAGTCGTGACGTTTTGGATGCCGATCAACGCACCCTCGTGCCAGTAAAGCCCATCGATGGCTGCAGCATTCTCTCGGGGCGGCAGCGTCAGCGGGGTGACCTCGCCGCTCGAAAGATCGATCCGCAGCGGCCGGCGGGACGCGGCCACGTACGCGACGTCGCCCTGCGGCGCAATCGCAATGCCGTTCGCTCCCCGCGCTCCATCGGGAGGAACGATGGTGCGCACGTGGCCCGCCGAGGGATCGATCGCATACACCGCGCCGGCGGCCGAATCGGTGACGAGCAGGGTGCCATCCGGCGCGACGGCCACGTCGTTCAGCTGACGCGCGTCCGTAACGGCGACCGAGCGCATCAGCTTCCCGCTCTCCAGATCGTATGCCTTGATCGCATTGCGCACCGCGACGCCTTCGCCCGCGGTCAGCGCGCCTGTCGACACCGCATACAGGGTCCGGCGGTGGGCGTCGATCGCGATCCCCAGGACGGCGTCGACATCGTCCTCCGGACGCGAGAAGCGCGTGAGGTCCCCCGTCGGATTGACGCGGAAGATAGCCCGGCGAGCGATGCTGCCGACGTAAAACCGCCTGGTCTTCGCGTCATAGGCGATTCCCTCCGGAATCAGCGTGCGGTCGCGCAACTCGAACTTCACTTCCCCATTGACGTTGCGAGGCAGGCGCCTGTCGAAGCGCGCACGCATGACCGCAAAGCGAGGATCATCGCCAAGCGTCGGAAACAGGGCGGTCGTGGGCAGCAGGCCATCCCCGTGCTTCAACGCTTGTTCCAGGGCGTCGAAGGCGCCGTCGCGGTCACCGGCTCGCGCGCGGAACACTGCAAGAAAATACGCGAGCACGGCGTCGTCGGGTTGCGCCGCGACTGCGCGCTCCAATGCTGTGACCGGCGTCTCGCCGCTGGATTGTGCGATGGCTTCGGCGCAAGCGACGACGAGGCACAGAAGCCATCCGAGGATTACGCGGTGAGGCGGATGTCGACGCATGGCGGTGTGGGAGAAGTTGGCGTCGCCGATTCGACGGGAGGAGCGCTGACCACCATGCCGGGCAGCGACCTCGTGGTGACCAGGCTAAGACTCAAGTCGCTGCGTGACGCGGTAGGGCGCGAATCCCGGAGCCTATTTCACTCGCCTCGGCTTCGCCTTTGCCCCAGAGGTATTGAGGGCGACCGCGGCGCCGATGAGCGCCTTGAACGCGGCCGCGTCGACTTCCTCTCCCTCATGGATGTCGATCGCGCGCCGTACGTTTCCTTCGAGGCTAGCGTTGAAGAGCTTGGCCGGGTCTTGCAACGATGCCCCCTTGGCGAAGGTCAGCTTCACGATCGATTTGTAAGACTCGCCGGTGCAGATGATTCCGTCGTGCGACCAGACAGGCGTGCCCATCCACTTCCATTCCTCCACGACTTCCGGGTCGGCCTCTTTGATGAGTTTGCGCATCCTGCTCAAGGTCTTCCCGCGCCAGTCCGCCAGCTCGGCGATCTTCTTGTCGATGAGCTCAGTTGCCGACGCGTCGGCGGCGGGGCTCGACCTGTTCATGTCTCCTCCGGCGATTCAAGTTAGACGTTCGCGCGCACCTCATGTGCGGCGAGCACCTTGGCGAACAAGCCATTGAGCGCCGCAATGTATGCGGTCTGAACGTTCTCGGCGGCAACCTGCTTGCCGTTGAAGGACAGGGCTCGGGTGGCGCAGGCATCGTGTGCCAGGAAACACTTGAACCCAAGATCAGCGGCTGCGCGGGTGGTCGTATCGATGCACATGTGGGTCATCATTCCCGCGATGACGAGTTGTGTGATGCCGGATCCGCGCAGGTGTTCGAGAAGAGGCGTTTCCCGGAAGCTATTGGGAAAGTGCTTCTGGAACACGACTTCGCCCGGCGATGGGCGAACCGACGCATGAATCTCGGCACCTG